>CAWJVG010000024.1:0-18377 GCA_963846195.1 uncultured Verrucomicrobiae bacterium | reverse complement strand
GAATCGAACCCTCGTGTTGAGCTTGGGAAGCTCACGTTCTACCATTGAACTACACCCGCATGGGAGCCGAACACGCGTTTGGCGGATCGACTCTTCTTCAAGACAGATCGGCAACGATAGTAGCGCATCTGACTGGCTCTGCAACTCAGAACAATGGACTTACGGCTGGAACGCCTTTAGTGTCGGGGTCTTAGGACCCATGGGTGCCGCTAAAAAAAATCCAGCCGAACAACGGTTGCTTGAACTTCTCGGATCGACGCGGTACCAGCCCCTGAACAAATCTGAGCTCGCGAAAGAGCTGCAAATACCGCTCAACGAGCGATCACGGTTCCGGCGCCTCCTGAATGATCTGGAGACCGCCGGGAAGATCACCAGGATCCGGAAAGATCGCTACGTCGTGCCGCAAGAGGCGGATCTGATGGTCGGCGTGCTGCAGGTCAATCCGGACGGCTTCGGCTATCTCCTTAATGAATCCGGCGACGGCCTCGGAGATCTTTATATCTCGGCCGAGAACCAGGGCACGGCGATGCACAAGGATCGTGTGGTGGCGAGGATCAGCCGTGATCGCGTCCTCCCGGATCGCGGAGGGCGTCGGAATCGCGCAAATCGAGAAGGGCGCGTGATCAAGATTCTGGTGAGGGCGAACCGGACCATCGTCGGGACGCTGCAACGCTCGAAAAATTTCTATTACGTGGTGCCCGATGAGCCGTCTCTGGTACACGACATTTATGTGCCTGCGCCGCCCGATCAGATGGCACGCATCCCGCAGGTGAATGATAAGGTGGTTGTCGAGGTGGACCCATGGGAATATCGCCACCTCAATCCTGAGGGCTCAATTATCGAGGTCCTTGGCCGGGCACAGGAGCCGGGGGTCGATATCCTGTCGATTGTCCGGAAGCATGATCTTCCAGTCGCTTTTCCGGATGCCGTCCTTAAGGAAGCGGACCAGATTCCCATCGACCTTCCAGAGAGTGATCTGCGCGGACGTGAGGATTTGCGCTCTATGCCGGTGTTTACCATCGATCCGGACAACGCACGAGACTTTGATGATGCCGTGCATGTGGCCGACGTGCATGGCGGATGGTGCATCGGGATTCATATCGCGGACGTGTCACATTACGTGAAGCCGGGTGCTGCGATGGACCGCGAGGCGCTGCGTCGAGGCAATAGCGTGTATTTTCCGGACCGCGTGCTGCCGATGTTGCCAGAGCGATTGTCGAACATGATTTGCAGCTTGCGACCGAACGAGGATCATCTGACCAAGTCAGTGTTTGTGGAGTTTGATCGAGCCGGCCGACTCAAATCGTATCGATTTGCGGCGACAGTCATTCGAAGTGTCGGCTCGCCTGACCTATCGCGAAGCATTCGCCATTTTGCAGCGAGAACCGGTGAGCACGATCGAACGCGATCTCCATCGGGCCTGGCAGCTTGCCGCAATTTTGAGAGAACGGCGTTTCAAGCAAGGAGCTCTGGAACTGGACATGCCCGAAGTGCGCGTTCTTTTGGATGCCGAAGGGAAGGCGTTAGGGCTTGTACGCGAGGAAAACGATATATCGCATCAGCTGATCGAGGAGTTGATGCTTCTGGCGAACGAATTGGTCGCCCGGGAAACCAGGGAACGATTGATTCCATCGGTCTACCGGATTCATGAGGAACCGGACGCGCAAAGACTCGCGGACTATCGGGACCAGATCCGGTCGTACGGGATTGAGGTAGGCGACCTTTCGCAACGCCGAGAAATGCAACGGTTTTTGAAAATGGTCGTCGGAAGACCAGAGGAAGCCGCATTGAAAATCGGCCTTTTGCGCAGTCTCCGAAAAGCGGCTTATTCGCCCGACGCGCTCGGGCACTACGGTTTGGCCAAAACCGACTACACGCATTTCACGAGTCCGATTCGCCGCTACGCAGATCTACTGGTGCATCGTGCGTTCGCGGCGATGTTGCCGCACCGGCGAGGAAAACCTCTGCGATCCGGGGACCTCGCATCGACGTGTGAACACATCTCAGCGACGGAACGCACTGCGGCAGACGCGGAGCGGGAAGCCGTCCGCCTGAAGAAAATGGAATACTTTGCCGGACTCGCACGCAAACCACATCGGCTGGAGGGGACGATCCTCGAGGTCCGAAATTACGGGTTGCTGGTCGAATTGAAAGAGGCACTGGTCGTTGGAATGATTCGTATATCTTCGCTTAATCAGGACTTTTTTGTTTTTGATCCAATCCGTCAGCGGATCACGGGACGGCGCAGCAAGATGAGTTTTGCGGTAGGCGATCGCGTCGTCGTGCGGGTTGCTCGCGTCGATTCCTTCAGGCAGCGAATCGATTTCGCCTTTCTGGCAAAAGAATGAAGGGTTGCAAATAAGAGTCTGCGGACGAAAATTAATCTGTTTACCGCAAAGCGCTTTTGTGTCATTTACGAGAATCCTTCCTTCAATCCTGCCTGATAAGATATCGTATGGTTTTTACCGGCATCCCTCCAAATCATCATGGATAACGTCATTATCACGAAAGAACTCCAAGTCGAACGTAAGCACTTTTACATTGAATTTAGAGAAAACGAACGCGGTCGTTTTATGCGTATTACTGAGGAAGCGCATGGCCGTCGTAACACGATTATTATTCCCAGTACGGGCTTAGAAGAGTTCATGGCCATGGCCGGCGAAGTGATGCAGTGTGCCGACCGGGTCGCAGCGGCGCACGGATAAATCCGGCTCTACTGACTTTTGACGGCAGCGCCTCGCGCTACCGGGTTACTGCAACGCGTTACAATCGCGACTCAAATATCTCCCCTGTAGGCTAGGGCGCCGATCTCCGCTCCCCTGAAGCGTGCCTCACGGACCGGGCGATCGCTCTCCAGATCAAGAAGCTGGCTTGCGAGCTCTCCGACGCCGATTGACACCACGAGAGTCTTCGCTAGTTTCCTTTCTCCCGCGAACGACGCATTGCGGTCCCTCCAATTCCCGTTTTCCAACATCATTTTTATGGCAACAATCGTGAAGAAGGCTCAGAAGGCTGCTTCCAAAAAAATCTCGGCAAAAACAAAACCAGCTACCCGGAAACCCGCCGTTCTACCAAAAGTCCGGTATGTCTATTATTTCGGGGATGGCAAGGCAGACGGTCATGGAAAGATGAAACCGCTTCTGGGCGGGAAGGGCGCTAACCTGCATGAAATGACTCGGATCGGTCTCCCGGTTCCTCCGGGATTCACGATCAGCACAGAGGTTTGCACCTATTTTTCTGAGAACGACAAAAGCTATCCTGCCGACCTGAATGCTCAGGTCGAATCTGCGCTGGCAAAAGTGGAGAAATCGGCCGGGAAAAAGCTCGGCGACCGCAGCAACCCGTTGCTGGTGTCCGTCCGTTCCGGTGCCCGCGATTCGATGCCGGGAATGATGGACACAATTCTCAACCTTGGGATGAACGATGAGGTGGTCGAGATTGTGGCCGAAAAGACCGGGAACCCTCGGTTTGCATGGGATTCGTATCGTCGGTTTCTGCAGATGTACGGGGACGTCGTGATGGGTGTGCAAAAACGGGCAAACGAACACCATGATCCGTTTGAAGACATTATAGAGACGGTAAAACGTGAAGCTGGCGTTAAAGAGGATCTCGAATTGACCGCGGATAATTTCAAGATTCTGGTTGAGAAATTTAAGCAGCTGATCAAGGAACGCAGCGGGAAAAACTTTCCACAGGACCCACGTCAACAGCTCTGGGGCGCGATCGGCGCGGTATTCGGCTCCTGGAACAACGATCGGGCGATCGTGTATCGGCGAAAATATAACATTCCCCATGAATGGGGGACAGCCGTGAACGTGCAAACGATGGTTTTTGGGAATAGAGGGGATAGCAGCGCGACTGGAGTGGCGTTCACTCGCGATCCGGCCACAGGAGAAAAGGTTTTTTACGGTGAATACCTGATCAACGCCCAAGGGGAGGACGTGGTGGCCGGCGTGCGAACACCCCATCCGGTGGCTGTGCTTGCCAAGGAGATGCCAGCCGCGCACAAGGAGCTCATGAAGGTCCGCGGAATCCTCGAAAAACATTTCCACGATATGCAGGACCTGGAGTTTACGGTCGAGGACAACAGGCTGTTCATCCTTCAGACTCGCAATGGGAAACGCACCGGTCTTGCCGCGGTCCGGATCGCGGTCGAAATGGTGAAAGAGAAATTGATTACCAGGGAAGATGCGATCAAGCGGGTCCCTGCGGATTCACTCTCCCATCTTCTGGCGCCGATTTTTGATCGGCAAAGCGTGAAGACGGCAAAAAAGATCGCCGCCGGTCTAGCTGCTGGACCAGGGGCTGCGAGCGGTAAAATCGTTTTCAACGCCAAGGATGCGGTGGAGCTGGCAGCCAAGGGGCAGCCGGTGATCCTGGTTCGAGTCGAAACCTCTCCGGAAGATCTCCGGGGAATGATCGCCGCTGAAGCGATCCTCACGGCGCGGGGGGGAGTGTCTTCGCATGCCGCGCTGGTGGCGCGGCAAATGGGGAAAGTCTGTGTGTGCGGTGCTTCGGCGCTCCAAATCGACTATGTGAATCGAACTTTGACGGCCGGTGACGTCACGCTCAAAAATGGAGACTTTATCTCGGTAGATGGAACAGTGGGAGAAGTCTATCCCGGTGAAGTGAAAACGGCTCCTTCGGAGGTGGTTCAGGTTTTGGTAGAAAAGAAACTCGATCCCAAAAAGAGCCAGACCTTTCAGGTGTTTTCTGCGCTGCTTAGTTGGGCCGACAAAGTGCGCAAACTGGACATTCGCACCAATGCGGATTCTCCTGAGCAGGTGGCAACCGCCATTGCCTTTGGCGCCAAAGGGATCGGTCTGACCAGAACCGAGCACATGTTCTTCGAGGGTGATCGCATCGACGCAATGCGGGAGATGATTCTCGCTTCCTCGGTGGAAGAACGAAAGGTCGCCCTGGCAAAATTGCTGCCTTACCAACGCGAGGATTTTGTTGGAATATTCAAAGAACTCAAGGGGCTTCCGGCGACGATCCGCACTTTGGATCCGCCTTTGCACGAGTTCCTGCCTCAGACGGAAGCGCAGCAGAAGGACCTTGCCAATAAGCTTGGGATACCCGCCGAAAAGATCCATCGCCAAGTGGAACAGTTGCACGAATTTAATCCGATGCTTGGTCACCGCGGGTGTCGTCTGGGTATCACCTTTCCGGAAGTCACCGAGATGCAGGTCAGAGCTATTTTTGAAGCTGCGGCCGAAGTGCAAAAGAAGGGTACCAAAGTGAAGCCGGAAGTCATGATTCCGCTGGTCGGTTTTCCAAAGGAATTGAAGCTGCAGATCGAAATCGTCCACCGTGTGGCGGCGGCGGTTGCCAAGGAAAAAAAGACTCGATTCAATTATCTGGTCGGTACGATGATCGAAATTCCGCGGGCGGCCCTCGTGGCCGACAAGATTGCCGAAGATGCTGAGTTCTTTAGTTTTGGCACAAACGATTTGACGCAGACCACTCTGGGAATGAGTCGCGATGATTCCGGCAGTTTTCTGCCACACTACGAGGAATTAGAAATTGTCCGGAGCAATCCGTTCGCAACGATCGATCAAGCCGGAGTCGGAAAGCTGATGGAAATTGCTCGCGACCAGGCGCACAAAACCAGGCCGGATATCAAGCTAGGGATATGCGGTGAGCATGGGGGAGAACCGGAGAGCGTGAAATTCTGTCACCGTATCGGGCTCTCCTACGTAAGCTGCAGTCCGTTCAGGGTACCAGTCGCGCGCCTCGCCGCCGCCCAGGCGGCGCTGGAGTAAAGCAGACAGCCCAAAGTAGCATAGGCGTCTCGCCTGTGTGTCCCCCGGGTGCCGGCTTCAATCTCCAGAGCGGGCTGACGTTGGATCCTGATTCGCGATGGGATGGTGCCGGCAAACCGGGGCTTGCGGCGACGAAGAACAGCCCGTTCCTGGGCATGGCAGCGTCGCGATGGACGCCGAGATAAGAACACAGGCGGGGCGCCTATGATACAATCCGCTCGGCGTCTTACCTTGTTGATCCGCGGGCTATTGCCTCTCACCTTTGATTGCAAATTTGATCTGTCGATCAAGGAACCAACGAACGCCAAACATGTCGATCGTGGCGCGAAGCGCGCGGTTCCCGAAATTGTATTTACTGGAGCCATGGCGGCGCGGCCGATGGTTGACCGGAACCTCGGTGATCTTGTAGCCCAGCCCTTTGATCAGCGCAGGGATAAAGCGATGCATGCCGTGGAACGGGATCAACGCTTGGCGGCACTCGCGCCGCATCGCTTTTAGCGTGCAACCGGTGTCGCGTATGCCGTCTTTGGTGAATCGGCTCCGCACCCGGTTGGCTATTTTGCTTTGAAACCGCTTGAACCAGGTGTCCCGGCGTTTCAACCGGTACCCGCAGACCAGGTCGGCGCCCCGTTCAATCTCCGCCAACAGCTTGGGAATATCCCGGGGGTCATTTTGCAAATCGCCGTCAATCAGAACCAGGACCTTGCCGCTGGCTGCCGCCAGCCCGGCATACATCGCCGCGCTCTGGCCCGTATTTTTTTCGAATTCCAGGATGCGCACGACTGGGGTGCGATTGATTCGTTCAACGGTCCGGTCCCGTGAGCCGTCATCCACGAAAAGGAGTTCATGCGAAATACCGGTGAGCGCCGCTTCCAGTTCCGTCTGAAGCTGCGCGACGCTGCCTTCCTCGTCGAAGACCGGGATAATAACGGAAACTTCGGGTGTCATCACAGCGGCAGAGTCTGGTATTGATAACATGCGAAGATCCGAATCTGGCGAAGTGAACGATCACTGCGGTTCAACTCGTAGACAGCCACGAGTTCCCATCGGGTGAACGCGCTCTGCAGGTTCTGCGGCGGACTGGGTTCGGGCCGATCGGTCACGTAGAGGGCCGTCCGATCCATGAACGGATTGATTCCAGCCTCCTCGGTAAAACTGGTATCGCGGCTTGAAGAGGGGTCGGCCTCCACAAATTCGTCATACCGAGGCCAGAATGAAAACTCATTCTGGATGTCCTGGGATTCCGGGATATACACTGGCGGGTGTCCCGGCCCTTCGACGCGCTTGTTCTTCAAGTAGAAAGAGAGCATCGACGAGGTCCGATATTCGTTGCCGATGATGAATACCTTGGCTCCGAGTTTGCTTTCGAAACCGGACCGAAATTTGTCGATGGCTTCCGCGATTGTTTGCCATCCCTGCTCTGATGGGTTCAGTTCGAGACTCTCGGGAAACGAGATGCCTATCGCGCGCGCCAGATTGGCATTCATGGCGACCGATGCTTGTAAACCGCTCAATGCAAGGGCGGCGATACAGAGTCCGCTCACCAGAACTCTCCGGCTTGCTGCCTGCAGCCAGTAATGGACCGCCAGTATCCCGAGGCCAACGAAAGCAAGAGCGGCCCAACCCGGATCGCCGACCTGGTGTAAAGTCAAGAAAATGTAAGCGAGGAGTACCGGCCAGCTAAAGGTCAGGAGTAAACAGATTTTACTGTTTTGAAACGCCTTTCTGATCGACCCGAAGAAGGCAATCAACACAATGACCAGGAGCAATGGCGAATAGAGTGCGAGTTGCAGTTCGAAGGCTTCACTCAAATGCGAAAGCCGGTTTGTGAACAGGACATTCAGAAGGGCTTGATTGGTCAATTGGTCAAACCCAAGCCAGTCGTGCTGGAGATTCCACAAGATGAGTGGCACCAGGAACGGCGCGAAGCAGAGGAGAAGAACATAAAAATTGGCGCGCTTCAATTCGCTGCGATATTTCGGCACCGCTAACAAGAATAAGAGGATCGATACGAGCTCGAGCGCGTTCTCGAATTTGCAAAGGAAGCCCAGGCCAATGACGGCCCCGGTGGCCGGCCAGAAAATGGAGAATCTCGGCGTGCGCTCGATAGCGAGGCAGAACAGGTAAAGCGCTGCTGCCCAGAAGAATATCGAGAGGGAATCGACCGTGATGCGCACCGATTCAATGTTAAACAGAGGCAGCAAATTCAATCCCACGACCGACCAGAATGCGACTTTATCGCGAAACAGCTTACGTCCCAGCAGGTAGACGACTAAAGAAGTGGAGAAACCGAGCAAGGGGCTGAAGAACCGCACCCCGAATTCAGTCGGACCGAATATGGAAGTGCCTCCCAGAATCGCAAGGGCGATTCCCGGTCCGTTGCTGTAGTAGCAGACATCAGGATGCTGGGCCCATTGATAGTGATAGCTTTCGTCCGGTGAGAGTTCCAAATTCGCTCCGAGCCACCAGCGTATTCCAGTCAACAAGAGCAAAAACCCGATCAAGAGAAAAACGCGAGCCTTCATTCCCGTGGCCTGCCAAAGAGCGAAACTTGACTGCGATAAAGGTTTGGAAACCACTTTGGCGCGAGTCGCTGGTAGATCAAGTTTGCGATACTGGCGAGAATCAAGCTGAAGCCGACCCCAAGGACAATCGAAACAAGGACGTCACTTGGCCAGTGTGAGCCGCAATAGATCCTGGAGTAGGAAACGATGCCCGTCGGAAGCAGGTAGAGGGCGCCAAGCCTTCCAAAAAAGAGAATCGCCAGGGTGGCAATAATGGTGTTGTTGATGGCATGCCCGGAAGGGAATGAGCGCCCGATCACCGGACCCTCGGGCGGCTTGGAGAGTGACACTTGAACAGGCTTCCAAACGCCGATGATTGCGGGCTTTGTTTTCTCCAAACTAACCTCGCGCACCTCGGCAAGCGCCTGGCTCGGACGGGGTCGATTGACCAGCTTCTTCATGAGCTGGGTAAAAACTCCGTCGGTACAAGCGATCGCCAGAAGTGTCACGACCACAAAGCTTCGTACCCGGAAATTTCCGCGCCACAACAAGGCAAGTGCAACGACGATAAAGACAGGCATCCAGACGTCGAAGCTGGTGAAGCTCGCCATCAGCCTGTCCATGAACGGATTCGTCCATTCCCGATTAATGAAGAGCAACAGAGTTTTGTCCATGTCAGAGCCGCCGAGCCTGCGTAAGCTAAGAACACCTGACAGATGAAACAAGCAAAGAAATTCATCGGCATCGGACTCCTGGCCTGTGCACTCATCCCGCATCTGGGCACGGCACAAGATGCAAACGCCATTCTTGATCAGATACGCTCAGCGCAGGCACAGATCGACCGCACGCTTACCGGCAGGCTCCGCCCGGAAAATGGGGATCCCATCCCATTCCAGCTTCAGCTCAAAGGCCCGGAGTTCGACTACAACTTCACTAAGCCGCCGGAAACCATCAAATTAAAGCTGACCGAAAGTGGGTCGGTCCTGACGGACGAAAAAACTGCGGGACAACAGGTCCTGTCCGGTTCGCGATTGAGTGAGCCTGTGCGTGGTACCGACATCACCTACGAAGACCTCTCGCTGCGCTTTATCTATTGGAAGAATGCCAAATTTGAGGGGGAACAACGCGTCCGGACGATTACGTGTTCCATCGTCCTCGTGCAACCTTCTGCTCGCAACTCCGAGTACGGCTCGGTCCGTCTTTGGATCGCAAAGGATCGCGGCGCTCTGATCAAAGCCGAAGGCTACAACCTGCAAGGCAAAACGATCAAGCGATTCGAGGTAATTTCCGGCCAGCAGATCGAAGGAAAGACGATTTTCAAACAGATCCGCATTGAGCGGCTCGATCCCCTGAATGGCAAGGTCACCTCCCGGACCTACCTCGAACTCGACTCGACGGAAGGCTAGGGGGCGGTGTCGGTGTAAGTATTAACCGGGATCGTCCTCGTCGTCGTGGTCGTCGTCGTCCTCGCGATTCATGACTGGTTTTGGAGTGGCGATTGCGGCAAGAAAAGACGCTCAAACGACGAAAGCCGTGCGTCTCGGATTTGAGGTCTTCTACTCAAAGAATCGCGAGGACCAGAACGACGACGAGGACGAGAACGATTCGGTAGGGTGGCACACGAAGCGAGATGGACGGATTTTGTTCTCATTGCTGAGACTGGCACTGGCACTGACACTTACTCCCGAGAATGTGGCCTAAATTGATGCATTCGAAGGCGGAATGTGGCAAGGCGCAGACGAGATTCTGACGTTGACGAGTAATCCCTTGCAGATTTGGGGCAATTTCAGCCATTGACAGCAATATTAAGGGCTCCTAGGATGGGGGGCTTTTTATGAGAAACGGGTTCCCCTGGATATTTATATGCGGCTTGGCCTCGACCGGTGCTTTTGGGCAGACAGCATCCGAGAGCGCTACACGGTTTACCGACAACGCCATGAGACTTCGGGAGAGCATCCTCTTCAAAATTGAACCGAAGTATCTGGCGGGAAATCCGTCACGGACCGCCGGAGTAACTTATCCGTGGCATGGACAGATTGTGACCACCGTTTTCTGGATCGGCGAATCGCCGTCCGGGAATAATCCGGTTCCGAATCGTTCCAGTGCCTGGGACTCAAACTGGGCCAGGAATTTTGGCGGCTCTGATAGCCCGGGAGCGGGTTCTCGAAGAGGGTTCATTCCGGCGAGCTTCGTTCCGCGTCAAAATCCTTTCTATCTGGCTCTTCCGTTTAATGACGTCAGCGGGGGTCGCACGAAACCTGAGTCGTACAAGGTGATTCCATGGTTCCGTCAGACATTTGAAAAATCGGGTCAAAGCGTTTTGAAGGGGCGGTGGGTGGCGATCCGAAAAGGGAATCGGACGTGTTATGCCCAATGGGAGGACGTCGGGCCATTTCGCAGTGATCATTGGGAGTATGTATTTGGCAGCGACCGGCCTCGCCCGAACCTGAACCGTGGAGCCGGGCTCGACGTCTCGCCGGCGATCCGGGACTATTTGCAACTTGGGGACAGCGACCTGACGGATTGGCGCTTTGTTGATTTCCAGGAAGTCCCTCCCGGTCCGTGGGCGCTGTATGGCGACAACAACACATTTGTTATCGAACGCCGTAAGCGTGAAGAGGCTTTCGCCAGGAGATAGTAACGCTACCGTACGGTGAGGTCGACCGTGGTTCCCTCTTCGTACTGCCGGGTGCGATGGGTAGTTCCGCGCAGGTACGAGATCTTCAGCAATTTTTGTTGACCTGGCAAAGGGTCAATTCCAAAAGTTTCGTTCGACACCGTGAAAGGCTGGCGGTTCCGCGCCAGTTGGCGAGTGCGGTTGGTGACATCGACATAGTGTCCTCGCGCACCGTACGTCGCGCTTCTGATTCGGATTGCAGGTTCGTGGTCCTCCGAGCCGTTCCGGAAATAAAACACGTCGCCTTCCCGCACGCTGTCGGAAATCTGGTGACCGTTGACCTCGTAGATCACCACCAGCGCCTTTGGGCGGTTCGGTGAGGGGTCAATCCTCAATGTCTCGTTACCAACGCGAAAAGGCTCTCCGTAATCGGCGAATTGTTGAACCCGACGGGTAACATCGACGCCGGTCCCGTTCGGCGAGCCGTAGTACGCTGACGCGACCCGGATGCTTTGCCCGATCGAGCAAAAGACCCCTATGTGAAGGAATAGCCATATCAGGGACAGGGACCAAGAAGCTCTCATACGCTCTCTGACTGTAGAAGACGGGTTAAGGCGGCTCAATCATCAAGAAATTCTCTGGCAGACAAGCCTTGGATCCGGAGTAAAAGATTTGTGTGCTGTGCCACGGACTATCAAGGACCACTCATGTGCTTTTTGCGCGACAAAGTCCAGTCCGGGAAAGTATACTCCCGGCTGCCATGGGAAATGTTTTAGCCATCAAGAAATATCTGTCTGCTGTTGCCGGTCTCTGTTTGCTCGCCGGAAGTTACGGGGCTTGGGGGGCGGATGACCTAACCGGGACGCTCAAGAAGATCAGGGATGCCGGATCTATTTCTGTTGGGCACCGCGAATCGTCGATACCGTTTTCCTACTATGACGATCAGAACAAGGTGGTCGGTTACTCTCAAGACCTTGTGATGCTGGTCGTCGAGGCCGTCAAAAAGAAGCTGAACATGCCGAATCTGCAGGTTAAACTGACCCCGGTCACCTCGCAGAACCGAATTCCGTTGATTCAGAACGGGACAGTTGACATCGAATCCGGATCGACAACCAACAATCTTGAGCGTCAGCAGCAAGCCGCGTTCTCGGACACGATGTTCGTCATCGGTACACGAATGCTGGTGAAAAAGGATTCTGGAATTCAGGATTTTCCGGACCTGAAGGAGAAGAATGTTGTGGTAACGGCCGGGACGACCTCCGAGCGTTTGATTCGCGAGATGAACGAGAAACAGGGCATGAAGATGAATATCATCAGCGCGAAGGATCACGGCGAAGCTTTCCTTACCTTGCAGAGCGGCCGTGCCGTCGCGTTCATGCTGGACGATGCATTGCTGGCGGGAGAGCGTGCGAAAGCGAGGAAGCCTGCGGATTGGGTGATTGTTGGAACCCCACAATCCAAGGAGGCTTACGGGATGATGATGCTAAAGGGAGATTCTCAATTCAAGGCGCTGGTCGATGAAACGATCGCGAAAGCAGAGACTTCAGGCGACGCCGAGAAGCTCTATCAGAAATGGTTTCAATCGCCGATCCCGCCTAAGGGTTTGAATTTGGAGCTTCCGTTGAGTGATGACATGAAGGAGCTTTTCAAGAGCCCTAACGATAAAGCGTTCCAGTAATATGGTACAGCTTGGCGCCGGATTGGATTGGGAGATTTTTTTCAAACCGGCTTTTGACGGCAGTGGGACATATCTTCGGTTCTTACTTGTCGGCCTTGAATGGACTCTTATCGTGTCGATCCTGGCCTGGATTCTGGCTTTTTTCGTCGGCTCGATTGTCGGGATACTTCGAACTTTCCCTGGAAAATTTCTTTCTACCCTCGGAACTGTTTACGTAGAAATTTTCCGCAATATTCCGCTCCTCGTTCAGCTCTTTCTTTGGTATTTCGTTTTTCCCGAAATCACTCCGGGATTTGGAACATGGTTTAAGCAGGGTATCAGTCCGTTATTTCAGCAATTGATTTCCGCAGTGTTATGTCTTGGGCTTTTTACCGCGGCTCGCGTGGCGGAACAGGTGCGCTCGGGGATCAATTCCCTCGGACGCGGCCAGCGAGGCGCGGGTTTGGCGTTGGGGCTGAATCTGCTGCAGGTGTATCGGCTCATCCTCTTGCCGGTTGCTTATCGGATCATTGTACCGACACTGACCTCGGAGTTTTTGAACACCATTAAAAACTCAGCTGTCGCCTCGACGATCGGGTTGGCGGAATTGTCGCGGCAGAGCCAGCAACTCGGGGAGTTCACGGCCCATTGGTACGAGGCTTTTATCGCAGTAACGCTGCTCTATGGGATCATTAATATTACAGTGATGATCGCCTCCAGGTTTCTCGAGGGAGCGATTCGATTGCCCGGGTATGTCGGAGGTAAAGGCTAATGCAGGAGCCAGGAGTTCAGGAATCAGGAGTTGCAGAATGGTTTTGTGGGGTTTTTAGCCAGACGGTCGAGTCCCTGTGCTTCGCATTCGCGGTACGCTGCGAGGCTTTATTCTCGAGACGCCGGGTTTTGTCTTCTGTAACTCCTAAACTCCTGCGACTCCTGAACTCCTGCGACTCCTGTCCGCAACGCAACGATCTCCGGGACAAGAAGCCGTATGTACGATTTTGACTGGAGTTCAATTCCCGGTGCGCTCCCTTTTTTGTGCCAGGGGATGTTGCGGACTTTGGAAATCACTGGTGTGGCCATCCTGGTCGGCATTGTTCTTGGCACGCTGGTTGCCCTGCTGCGTTTGTCCAAAAACTGGATGCTTTCGAACCTGGCGGCATTCTATGTCAACGGTTTCCGGTCCGTTCCGCTCGTGATGGTACTACTCTGGTTTTACCTTTTGGTTCCCCAGCTTATCAGCAGTTTGATCGGCCGGCCGGCCATGGATATCCGTCTTCTTTCCGCTTTTGTGGCCTTTGCACTTTTTGAGGCATCGTACTATGCCGAGATCATTCGAGCTGGAATTCAAAGTGTTTCCGCAGGGCAAGTTTCGGCGGGATTAGCGCTTGGGATGTCCCGTGGTCTGACGATGCGTTTGATTGTTTTGCCGCAGGCTTTTCGGCGCATGATTCCTTTGCTGCTGACTCAAGCGATCATTCTTTTCCAGGACACGTCCCTGGTGTACGTCATCGGACTGGACGAGTTTTTCGGTCGTGCTTACAACACAGGAAATCGGGATGGTACCCTTGTTGAGATGCTTCTTTTTGCCGGTGCCATTTATTTCGTCATTTCTTTTGGCGCGTCGATGCTCGTTCGGACACTCCAGGGGAGACTTTCCTCATGATATCGATTAAGAAAATCTCCAAGTGGTACGGGGAATTCCATGTGCTCAGGCAATGCAGCACAGAAGTCAGCAAAGGCGAAGTCGTCGTCGTCTGCGGACCTTCGGGTTCAGGCAAATCCACCTTGATCAAATGTGTCAATGGATTGGAGACGTTTCAGGAAGGCGAGATCCTGGTCGATACGATTTCCGTGGGTGACCGTAAGACGAATCTGTCGAAGCTGCGCTCGCGCGTGGGGATGGTATTTCAGCACTTTGAACTCTTTCCGCACCTTAAAGTCATCCAGAACCTGACAATAGCGCAGTGTAAGGTTTTGGGGCGTGGAAATCAGGAGGCCACCGAAAAAGCGCTGAAGTTGTTGGAGACGGTGGGTCTGTCCGCGCACGCTCAAAAATATCCGTCGCAATTGTCAGGAGGCCAACAGCAACGGGTGGCGATTGCCCGTGCGCTGGCCATGGATCCCGTTGCGATGCTGTTCGACGAGCCCACTTCAGCCCTCGATCCTGAGATGATCAAAGAAGTGCTCGATGTGATGGTGAAGTTGGCCGAAGAGGGTATGACGATGATGGTGGTAACCCATGAGATGGGCTTCGCGAGAGAGGTTGCGAACCGCGTCATCTTCATGGACCACGGCGAGATTGTGGAAGACAGGCCCAAGACGGAATTCTTCAGCACACCCGGGACCGACCGGGCCCAGCAGTTCTTGTCAAAAATCCTTTCCCATAGCGTTTAGCGTTCGGCGTTCAGCGTTCAATGTTCGGCGTTCAGCGTTTGGAAGCGCAGTCATTTGAGATATTCGAACCATTTCAGTTTCCTGCAGGCCGGATGCCGATGTCCTGACTGCGCCCCGAACGCCGAACGCTGAACGCTGAACGCCGAACGCCGAACGCTGAACGCCGAACGCCGAACGCCGAACGCTGAACGCTGAACGCCGAACGCCGAACGCTGAACGCCGAACGCCGAACGCTGAACGCTGAACGCCGAACGCTGAACGCTGAACGCTGAACGCTGAACGCTGAACGCCGAACGTTGAACGCTGAACGCTGAACGCCGAACGCTGAACGCTGAACGCTGAACGCTGAACGCCGAACGCTGAACGCCGAACGCCGAACGCCGAACGCTGAACGCTGAACGCTGAACGCCGAACGCTGAACGCTGAACGCCGAACGCTGAACGCCGAACGTTAAAAGGTTTGTCTTGACGCGAAGACTCAATTTCCATATGCGAGATGGGGTGCCTCTCCTGGTGACATTTAAGCCGGTTCCGGGAGCTGACGTTGTTCGAGCCGATGGGCTCGTCTCGTCTGCCGCAAGCGCTATTTTTCCCCCTCGAACTGTATGCCTACTCCAGTATCCTCCGCTTCCGAATTAACCACGGGCGAGTTACAAGCCAAACAGCGCCTGGTGATCGTCGCATCCTCCTTGGGTACCGTTTTCGAATGGTATGATTTCTACATTTACGGGACCTTGGCGGTCTTTTTCGCCGGCCTGTTCTTCCCGACCGGGAATCCCGTCACAGCGCTCCTCACCAGCCTCCTGACATTCGGGGTAGGCTTTGTGGTTCGACCCTTTGGAGCACTTTTCTTCGGGCGAATCGGAGATCTGGTCGGCCGGAAATATACCTTTTTGATTACTATCACGGTGATGGGTCTGTCGACGGCGCTCGTGGGAGTGCTGCCGACTTTCGCGACGATCGGCTGGGTAGCGCCGATCATTCTGTTTTTGCTGCGTGTTACCCAGGGCCTGGCCCTTGGCGGCGAATATGGAGGTGCCGCGACTTATGTCGCTGAGCATGCCCCTCAGGGAAAGCGCGGTCTGTTTACCAGTTGGATCCAAACGACAGCCACCCTTGGTCTGTTTCTCTCGCTCGCTGTCATTTGGACCTGCCGCCATTATCTGTCGGCTGACGATTTCAAGTCCTGGGGTTGGCGAATCCCATTCCTGCTTTCGGTGGTCCTGCTCGTGATCTCCATTTACATTCGTCTGAAGCTCCAGGAATCGCCTCTCTTCGTGGAAATGAAGGCGCAGGGCAAAGGATCCAGAGCGCCGTTGCGCGACAGTTTCATGAGGATGCCGAACGCGAAGTATGTTTGGCTCGCACTATTCGGCGCGACGGCCGGTCAGGGTGTCGTCTGGTATACCGGGCAGTTCCATGCCTTATTCTTTCTTCAGAACGCGCTTAGCCTCAAAGATTTCACAACGTCGTACACCCTGATTGGTGTTGCGTTGTTGATCGGCACTCCTTTCTTCATCTTCTTCGGCTGGCTCTCTGACCGCATCGGGCGCAAGGGCATTATCATGGCCGGGTGCCTTGTGGCTGCCTTGACCTATTTCCCGCTTTTTCATCAACTTACGGTTTGCGTTAACCCGGCGCTCGCCGAAGCGTTGAAGAGCGCGCCGATTGTGGTATCCGGCGCGGACGGTCCCGATCTGGACAAGATCAAGCAGGACCTCAACACGCGGGGGTACTCCTTTGCTGTGAAGCCCCCGGAGGCGGGTGCCGGCCTTACTGTCGCAATCGGCGCCAGCCAGCTTCAGGGCTATGACGCCAAGGCGCTGGGAGCTGCTTTGGCCGCTGCCGGTTATCCCAAAACAGCGGACCCGGCAAAAATCAATTTCCCGGGAGCAATTCTTGTCCTGTTTATTTTGGTTCTTTACGTCACGATGGTCTACGGACCGATCGCCGCTTTTCTGGTGGAGCTATTCCCGACTCAGATTCGCTACACCTCGATGTCGTTCCCATACCATATCGGCAATGGCATTTTTGGAGGTTTGCTGCCGTTTATTGCCGCGGCTGTGAGCGTGGCGACGGGTAACATTTATGCGGGCCTCTGGTATCCGATCATTGTTGCTCTTGTAACCTTTGTGATCGGGATGCTGTTTGTGCCCGAGACCAAGAACCGGGACATCCGGGCGTAAGAGGCAGGAGTCAGGAGGAAGAACTCAGAACTCAGGAGTCAGGAGTTGCAGGAGTTGCAGAATACGCAATCAAGGTCTTTGTCCGAAAACCCGGGACAGGCATCTCCCTGGGAAAATCTTCGCCAAGCTCCCAGATTCTCTAGCTCCTGAACTCCTGCAACTCCTGACTCCTGAGTTCTTCCTCCTGAGACTCCTGAGTTCTGATTTTAGAACTTCAGGTGGCGAATTGGCCTGAACTACTCTATGAGTTTCGAGGTATGAAGATTTTGGCCTACTCGAAATGGGACGCCTTACCGGCTCTTTGCGGGATTTTACATTTTGCGTACGTTCTGGTCTTGTTTGCGATCTTTCCAGCGGCGCCGTGGTGGGTGCTGGTGTGTCTGGGACTCATCTACTCGATCAGCGTCTCCTGGAATATCAACGGGATCTCGCATAACTTCATCCACAACCCGTATTTCAAGTGGCGTCCGTTCAATCGGATGTTTGCCGTGATGGAATCGATGACGCTTGGGTTCTCCCAAACATTCTACAAATATGTGCATCATCGGCATCACATGGGGAACAGTGATAAGCCAGACGAAGAAGGGGAGACCGTGGATTGGCTGTCGATCTACCGCCACGGCCACGATGGCGAGGCCGAGAACGTCTGGAGCTACATTTTTCTCAGTTATCTGCGAGACGATCCCAAAGCGATTTTTGGGGAAATCAAACGGAAGAGTAAAGCGGACGCCTACTGGGGCGTTTTCGAGATCGCCGCGTTCGTCTGCTTCTTTGTCCTGATGGGCGTCCTGAACTGGAAATTTATCCTGTTCTTCCTGGTGTTTTACTACATTGGTCATTGTCTGTCCTACTTGAACGGCTACTTCCTGCATTATGGCGGGAATCCGGACAAGCCCATCGCCTGGGGTGTAAGCTCGTACGAAAAGATCTACAATTCGCTCTGGTTCAACAACGGGTACCACGCGGAGCACCATTTCCGTCCCAAATTGCACTGGACCAAAATGCAGCAATTGCATGAACAGATCGCAGAACAACAGCGAAGAGAAGGGACGCGCGTCATCAAGCCGCCGCATGCCCTCGCGTTTCTCGATCCGACGCTTCCGGACAAGAGCAGGCCGGTGACGGTGCAAGAGGCTCAGGGGTCCTGAGGGCCCGTCCCCAATCGTAATCGTCCTCGTCGTCGTTCTTCCTCCTCGACTTCTTCGCCACCAGCTGAGCATTGGTCACTTCCTCCGTTTCCACGCTCTTCTCTCAC
>CAWJVG010000023.1:0-82220 GCA_963846195.1 uncultured Verrucomicrobiae bacterium | reverse complement strand
GGGAATCCAGAGCAGATCGGCGATGCTATAGAGCCGCATGCCTGAACAGGCGATACGAACAGCGCTCGCCGTTCCGATGCTTCTAGCGGGGAGAATCCAAGCCAGCCGTATAGAAAACTCAGAACCTGGGTTAAAAATTATCGGAGAGAGCGCTCTTTGATTCGATCGCAAGGTGACTTGTCGGAATGGGTGACTTCAAAGCTCTTAAGACGCCGGGGTCAATCCGTCCGGTGGTGGGCAACCCCTGTGCCTCTTGGAACGCTCGAATTGCGCGCATACCGTCTGGGCCCATCACTCCGTCGATCGGGCCATGGTAGTAGCCCAGCCGGGAAAGCGCCCATTATATTTTCATCACCAGATTTTGCAATACTGGTCACCGTAAGCCGATGCGGAATCGTCATACGCATCCTCGTCGGAATATCCGTAGTCGACGTATCCGTTAGTCAGGGTACCACCAATCAGGAAAACCGAACGCCACGAAATCAAAATCGTTGAAGAAATGGCGATGATGCCGTTCGTCCCTATCTCGGAAATTCCCATGGTGCCCAAAGTCGGGATCCCGGAAACGACCATCATCTCGGCATACAAGAAAATCGACCAGAGGAAAATACTCGCATCCCCCTGAATTCCGGACTGAAGCCACGCTCTGTGAATCGGCTAAATGGATGACCACCCGCGATAGAAGCGTGACCTCCACCTCCTCCGCCCAATCCATGACCGCCTCCCCCGCCACCTCCACCCCCATGAGCAAAAGCCGCCGCGGGCCCTATGGTTAGAATGCCGGTCAAGACCAGACCGGCAAGTCAATTTTTGATTAATCTCATAAACAACCTCTCTGGAAAGACTATGGTCTCAGGAACCCTTGAGGGGTAATGGGATGTTCTGATCGCATATCGGCCGGCACGATAGGTTGGCCGGAATCGTTCTGGAGGACAATTTCCACCTGCCACTCGAGGAACCCATTCGGTTCTTGGGCAGTCTCTTGCAAGGGGCAAACGATCACCGCGAATAGCTCGCTTCGGATCGAATTGGCGAACCGATAGAACTCACTAGTGCAGTAAGTCTCAGCTTCGTATAGCAGTCACGTGCCTTTTCATTTAGTTACTGCTATTGCACCCCGGCTTGAGGCCGCTATGAGACGTCGATGAGGATGTCAAGTGAAGGGGAAAATGAGCTGATGCTGCTGGTGTGGAGCGCGAGGGGTGTCAAGGAAATTCACCGGAGTTTAAAAACGGAACCTGACTGGTCCTTTTTGGACTCCGTTCGAGATGACGGCTTCAAACAGCTTAGGATCTGCGTTTGGGTGCAACTCCACGATCCGGAAATTGTCCAAGTTGGCTCAGAGGTAATCTTCTGAACGTCGTTCGTCTCAGTATTTTGGACATAGATCACATCTTTTCCAGCGTCCTCAAGCCAGCTGACCAGCACAAGGTTACCAAAGGCCCCGACATGCGTTTGCGGCCTTGTCTGAGCGCTTTTTGCAACCGTTTGACTCGGTTGCGGGACCGCCGGAGGAACGAAGGTCCTTGGATCGGTTCCCGGTCCGATTTTCTCGTTTGGATCCTGCACGACTATTCTTTCTTTCCCTGCTGTGTCGCTCGAACTGTAGCTGCTATTGGTGTACGCAGTATCGGGGCTCGAATCCATGGGGCGGGAGTTGCCTGCGTTTACGCTGACGACAACCGGGCCATGGTCGATAGCGGGTCTGAAGGACTCCGGTTGCACAGACGGGGCCGAATTGTCCCCAGATTGATAGTCGTTATCCGGTCCGTAATCCAAGTAGGAGTAATCGTAAGGATAGTAGGGAGACCAATAAACAGGCCAGGAAAACTGTTGAAAAAAGATACGATGGTCACGGAAGCCACGGTCACCAAAGCGACCGTGATCCTCGCGACCAGAAAATCGACCAGCAGGATATCCCCGCGTCCCGCTGAATCGCGGACTAGAGCCACGATTGGTGAATCCGCCAGATGCGTGACTACCACCGAAAAAAGCGTGTTCTCCGCCTCTCCCACCCTGACCGCCGCCCCCACGAGCAAAGGCAGCCGCGGGCATCATCGCTAGAATGCCGGCCAAGACCAGGCCGGCAAGTGAACCTTTGACTAATCTCATAGACAATCTTTCTGGAAAAACAATCGTCTCAGGCGCCCTTAAGGGGTAATCGCATGTTCTGATCGCATATCAGCCAGCACGATAGACGGGCGGATCGTTCTGGAGGACCATTACCATCTCTTACCCTGGACGGTGTTATGAATACCTGCGCCCTGTCTCGTAGTCTTTCGCATATTCTGTTGTCGTTTGTCGCCGCGGTACACGTTGAGTGGGTCGTGATCACCGTATCGAAGCATTTTCACGACCTGTTCCTAACCGGTGTTTCGCAGTTTCCGCTTTTTAGCCGGGAAAGATATGCAGTCTCATAGATCTCGACAGCACAAGTGGATTGCCTCGCACATCTTCTTTAAGAATTCTTGCCGCGAAGAGCAACGATGTTTCCAAGTCATTCCACATGCGCAAAGCATGTCGGCAATGGTCGCAGCACGTTTATCAACGCCCTTTGTCTTCCTCGCAGACCGCGCCAGAATGACCTTCTCGAGTTTCTTTTGAAACGAAGAGCGACTTCTTCCAACAGCGTCGCCGAGAACGCGCTCACATTGAGCCACGAGATCAGACGCCTCCGGATCAAGGAGTCCGACATGCCGGCCAAACCACTCATCTAATGCTTTAAGAAGTTTTTCTTCAAGCGTTAGGCGGTCATCATCCAATATCCTATTTGCGGCTTGCAGTCCATCGTCTAAGGCTTTTTGAATTGAAGCGCTAAAGATCTCATCTTTATTTTTGAAATGAAGATAAATCCCCTGACGTGAGATGCCCGCCGCTTTCGCGATATCCTCAATGGACGTTTTTCTAAAGCCGTGCCGAGCAAAGACAGTCAGCGCTATCTCAAGAACGTGTTTCTGCCTTGCCGATTCGTTCCCATCCATATTCTTAAGATTGACGCGTACGGCAATAAATGTCCAGTTTGTCTGGTCGTACTTTACATACTATACACTTAATGACAAGATGGTACATATGTACAGACACGGAAACAAACTTAAATCACTGAGAGACAAATTATGAAATATTACTTGCTTGGTAAAAGCGGTCTGCGCGTTGCTGAATTAGCTCTCGGGGCCATGAGCTTTGGCACGGAATGGGGCTGGGGAATTGAAATTAATGCAGCCCGCAAGATGCTCGACCTTTATATCGATAACGGCGGAAATTTTGTCGATACGGCAAACTTCTACACCAACGGTTCATCCGAAAAGATGCTGGGAGAATTTCTTGGAGAGAAACGTCAGCGAATCGTGCTTTCCACCAAATACACAATGAATACTCATCCTGGCGACCCCAATGGCGGCGGCAACCATAGGAAGAGTATGATTTGTTCAGTTGAAACGAGTCTTCAAAGACTCAAGACCGATTACATCGACCTGCTCTACTTGCACATCTGGGACGGTATGACACCTGTCGAAGAAATTTTGCGAGCGATGGATGACCTTGTTCGCGCGGGAAAGGTTCTCTACGTGGGAATTTCGGATACTCCCGCGTGGCAAATCTCAAGAATGCAAGCCATCGCCGATCTTCGCGGGATGGTCTCCGCTTGTAGCACTTCAAATAGAATACAATCTCATCGAGAGAACCACGGAGCGAGAACTGATTCCCATGGCAAATGAAATGGGACTCGGGGTAGTTCCATGGTCTCCGCTTGCAAGCGGACTTCTGTCTGGAAAGTACTCTAGAGAAGACCTCCTGCATAAATCCGGATCGACCGGGTTCCAGGGTTCTAGAAAAAATGCCATTGAAACCCTAGGCAAATTTACTGAACGAAACATGCAGATCGTAGATGAAGTAAAGAAAGTGGCCTCTGAAGTTCAAAAGTCTCCAGCCCAAGTAGCGCTTGCCTGGCTTCTCTCCAAGTCGACAGTGACATCCGTTCTCTTGGGCGCGAGCAAGCTTGAGCAACTAGAAAATAACTTGGGCTCTTTGAATACACGTCTCAGCCCTGATCAAATTAAACGGCTCGATGACATAAGCCGTGTCGAAATGGGCTTCCCGCATGCCATTCTCGCGAACCCAACGATCAAACAGACGATCTCTGGCGGAGTTGAAGGCATCGTAAGTAGCTCTGCGGCTCAAAGTATCGGCCAATCCTGATGACCTCGTTTGCTTTCATCTAAGCGTGTTGCCGTTGCTTGCAGTAGGTGTGAGAAAAAAGATGGGTTTTCCTTAAATGCGCTCCTCTTGGAAAATAGTGGTCAGCGAGTAAAACAACGTTGTAAATGTGATGGTTAGCTTGCATTGTCCAACATGACATGAGCATGGAGTCACAAACCGAACTTGCGCCCAGACGCATTCCGATACAAGAGCGGGGAGAAAAACGGGTGGCGGGGTTGCTGGAAGCGGCCGCCGCGATCTTCGCGGAGGTGGGATTTGAGGCAGCTACGATGCGCGATATCGCGGAGCGCGCCGGAGCATCAATCGGATCGCTCTACCAGTTTTTTCCCAACAAAGACGTCGTGGCGCGGGCAATCAAGACCCAATATTGCCAAGAGCTGAAGAAGCTCTGGGCAAGCCTGGTCGCCGTGAGTGCAAAGACCACGACGAGTCGCCTCGTGGATCAGTTTCTCAATGTGACAATAAGGGCCATCGAGGAGCATCCTGCCATCATCCGACTCATGGACGCGACGCGCTCGACCAATCCCGCAGCCGATATCAAGGAGTCGCTCCGACAACAGCTCGTAGTATTGTTTCTTACGCGGAAGCCACGGATGTCCCCGATCAAGGCGCATCGCTACGCGGAAATTACAGTCCAAATGGTGAGGGCATTGTTGTGGCTCTACTTAGACACCGAGCCTGCCGAGCGAGAAGCGCTCGTCGCCGAGATAAGGTCTGCGCTGGTAAACTATCTGTCGCCGCGCCTGAAATAGTGAAAAGTTGCGCCGCTCGAGCGCGGTCAGAGATTGCCTGAGCTGGCGGGATTCCTGCAGGTAGTCGCTGGCGGCTTTGCTGGAAATGGGAGGCCGCGGGGCGTCTGTGCGGAGCCCGGATCGTATGAGTCTATGCTCATCTTTTTGTTGACACATATGAGACACGACTCATATTGCTCCAATTCGCGACTCCTATGAGAGGTAGTATTGGACCGATGGAATCGAAGGCAACGGGGCGCGATGACCGTATGAATTAGGCTTCAATTCCAAACCTAACCAACAACTCAGCGATGGAGCCAACCGAGCTTCACACCTGCCGCACTCCAGCACGCTTGGCCTCGCAGGATCATATGAATCGCCCGCTGTAACGGGTAAGTACTTGCATGCGACCTTCCGCTTCTCAGCTTGTACGCAAACGCCTCATCACTTCTTCCGCCGATCGAACCCGTGAACGACTCCTGGATGCTGCAACTGAGACCTTAAACAGGGTCGGTATTCAAGGCGCTACCACTCGCGAGATCGCTTGGCGAGCGGGTGTGAACGAAGTCACTCTTTTCCGCCATTTCAAAAGCAAAGAGCAGCTTTTACACGCCGTGCTCCAGCGAGGGCTTGCTGCCGAGGCCGCAATTTTGGACGAACATTCCCCCTGGAAGGAGAACCTGCGGGAGAGCCTCGAGAACTATGCGCGTCACTACCATTCCCTCTTGCATAAAAACAAAGACTTCGCGGGCGTGTTCCTGGCCGAGGGCCACTGGTGGCCAAAGTCGATGCAGGCCATGATCGCCGACGTGATCCGCCGGGTGCGCGAACGCTCGGTCTCTATCCTGGCCGATGCTCAGAAAGCGGGAGTCGTTCGAAGTGATTTAAACATCGAGTGCGCACTCGACGCCTTTAAAAACACGCTCTACGCGAGGATGCTGCTCCGGGGCGCATACCTCCCTCGAAACTACTCCAATGATGCCTATATATCGACCGTCGTCGAAATCTTTGTGCGTGGAATTGAAGCTCCCAACAAGGGGAACTTCGGGACCGTGAGATGACACAGCAAATCGAAGTAGAACCAACGGAAATCCGTGCTCCCGTACGCGATCCGAGGAGAACGAACCCGCCCAAAAGCGAGAACGCTTCGTTCCGATGACGACATTTTCGGTGGCGACAGTGTCACGTGAGAACATGGGCGAAGCGACCGGATTGACGAATCTGCTTCGAAACCTTGGGGGGAGTGTCGGGATTTCGGCGATAACTGCCATCGTATCACGAGGTGAGCAGACGCATCAGGCGCTTATGGTGGGACAGGTCGAATGGACGCCGGATTCGGCGGTTGAGGGTTCAACAATTGACCCAACAATTGACCTGTGACCCAGCAATTGACCTGTCCCTCTATTCTTAGAAGGGGGGTTCCCAGGGACAGGTCGAATGGACGCCGGATTCGGCGGTTGAGGGTTCAACAATTGACCCAGCAATTGACCTGTGACCCAGCAATTGACCTGTCCCCCTATTCTTAGAACGAATTCTCGGGGGACAGGTCGAAGAACGAATTCTCGGGGGACAGGTCGAATGGACGCTGGATTGGGCGGTTGAGGGTTCAACAATTGACCTGTCCCTCTATTCATTGACCTGTCCCTCTATTCTTAGTCTATTCTTGACCTATCCCTCTATTGGGGATTCCCGGGCGGGGAACAATTGACCTGTCCCTTTGACCCCGGGGGAGTTCCTCCGACGATGGGGATCAAAGGGACAGGTCAAATAGTCACGTCCGGCGCCCTGCGAAAAGACGGATGACCGAGGCCAGCTAACGGGAAAGGAGTCCGTCTTTTTCCTGGCGGAGGTCGGCACGGACTGCCACATGTAGGAGCAAGGGCGCGGACCAGGGCATGGCTGGCGTTTGGCCGGAAGGTTCCCCGTCACGGCCAATCTCGAAAGGTGAGTTTCGAGTGCCGTTGCGCGATTCGCGTGTGTCGAGCCGGAAAATCCTAACCGAAAGTCCGAACGCGCAGATTGCGAAAGACCCACAGCGCTGCTGGACCCAGGATCTTTAAGGGGGTGGGGCCACTCTTGCGCTTAAGGCCGATCTTTTGCTTGAGCCGCTGGCAATGAAATTCCACAAAGGAGCGACTGCCCAGGATCACCCCATCGCTAAAGTAGCGAATTTTGCAGCGCAGCCGTTCCTGGGGCGAGAGTTGACCCTGCTCCTGGTCAACAACCTCTTGCGTCTTGGCAGAATCAAAAGCCGGCCCATGGCGACTGGTGGCAACCGCACCCCTCAAAAAGAGCTGCTTGCGATACTCTGCGCTGAGTTGCTCCCAGCAGGTGCTCGGCGCCAGACCCAGAATGGTCCTGATCCCTTCCTTGGCCAGAGTGCAGGATCCCTGCCCGAGGGCTTCGCCGTAGCCGCAGTAACGATAATCCTTGGGATCGGCACACAGGCCCGCTCGAACCGGGTTCAGATCGATGTAGGCGGCCACTTTCACCACCGCCTGGCCTGCTTCCAATAAAAGACTCTTAAAACGCTCGGCCCACAGAGCTCCGTAGCGACCGTGACGGCGGTTAAACCCCTGGGCAAAGCGGCCTTTGAGCTCTTTGATAAAGATTGAGAGGTCATGCATGCGCTTGCGATAGGGTTCCAGCAGCCGGTTGGACTGCTCCAGGGCGTCGGGTTGCCCAGCCAGGCGCCCCAATTGTTCCTGGAGGGCTTGGACCCGGGCCGGGCCGTAGCAGGCCTGGATGCGCTCGAGCACTTCGCTCTGGGATAGAGGCCTGGGTTCAGGTACCTCACACAGCAGATGGAAGTGATTGGCCATCAGAGTGTAGGTCAGGACCCGGACCCCGCTGAAAGCCTCCAGTCGGCGCATGAGGGCGATAAACTGCTCTGCCTCAAGAGCGCGGGCGCCCGCAGAACCGAAGATCAAGAGGCCATCGACAACCCTAGAGATGCAGTGGTAAACACCCTGACCCTCGGCTTTGACTCGCGGGAAACGCATAAGGCGGAGCAACTGTACACAACAGATAATAAAAGTGTAGTAGAAAATTATTTATTCACTCGATATTTGACCTGTCCCTGGCTGTCCCTTGAAGGTTTCGATAGTTGACCTGTCCCCTGCCCTGTCCCCCCCTCGATATTTGACCTGTCCCCGTTTCATCCCCTCCGCTCCTGGGCAACAGCGGATCCTGACCGAGGGCTTCGGCACCGAGGGCTTCGGCAAAACCGCAGTAGTGACCGAGGGACAGGTCGAACAGACGCTGAATGCAGCAACATGCCGATACGCCAACACGTTCTGCCAAAGGGCTGCTATAGTAGAAGTCGATGGAGGATCCGGCTAACGCGGTTTTCAGCTCGTGGGGTTTTCCGATCGGACCGGCCGTTGCGATTTTTCTCACATTGATTGTTTATCTCCGTGGATGGATCGCTCTTCAGTTTCGAGTCCCTTACCGATTTCCTTTCTGGCGTCTGCTCTCATTCCTGGCAGGGCTCGGGGCGATCTTTGTGGCCATCGCTTCGCCCCTGGATGCTTTCGGCGGGCTGCTGCTCCAGGTTCATATGATTCAGCATCTCCTGCTGATGATGGTGGCACCACCGTTAATCCTGGCCGGAGCGCCTTACCTTCCGCTCCTCTCTGGTCTGCCGCGGGTGCTCGCTCGCGAGGTCGTAGGTCCGTTTCTCATTTGGCCGCCGCTCAAACGAATCGGGCGTTTCTTGTTTAATCCTGTGGTCTGCTGGATCGTTTTCGCCACCTCCAACGTGCTCTGGCATCTGCCGGTGTTTTACGAACTGGCGCTGAGCTCTCCGGGATGGCACCAGGTGGAACACCTCTGCTTTCTTGGCACCGGACTTCTGTTCTGGTGGCACATCATCATGCCGTGGCCCAGCCGTCCAGACTGGCCGCGCTGGGCGATGATTCCATACCTTGTCCTCGCTGATCTCCAAAATACCGGCGTGGCTGCGTTTTTGACGTTCTATGACAGGGTGCTTTACCCGACATATGAACGAGCCCCGCGATTGTGGGGATCGAAGCCGCTCGATGACCAGGTGATTGCCGGAACAATCATGTGGGTCCCGGGTTCGATTATCTATCTCTTTCCGGCCGCCATTATTGCCATTCAGTATCTGTCGCACACGTCAAAATTCCGGTTTGCCGACCACGTCGCCGCCCAGCCGACGAAAACCCCCGAAGCAGCTTCGGCCATCCTGCTTCGGAAGATGGGTCTGCGCCCGCACGCTCCTCACCAACTTTTTGACCTGTTCAGAATTCCGATTCTCGGCCGTTGCCTGGGTTCCAAAGCGGTCCGCCGCGGAATGCAGGTTGTTATGCTGCTTCTCGCGATGGCGGTTCTGTTGGACGGATTTCTTGGCCCACAGCTTAGTCCTATGAACCTTGCCGGGATTCTCCCCTGGACGCACTGGCGCGGATTCACGGTGATCGCTCTGTTGTTCGCCGGAAATCTTTTTTGCATGGTCTGCCCGTTCATGCTGGTCCGTGATTTCGGGCGGAGGTGGCTTCCACGGAAGTGGACATGGCCTCGCGCGTTGCGAAACAAATGGCTGGCGGCGCTGCTACTCGCTCTCTTTTTCTGGGCCTACGAAGCGTTCAGTCTCTGGAACAGTCCTTGGCTGACCGCCTGGATCGTTCTCTCGTACTTCCTGGCAGCCGCATTGATTGATGGATTATTTCAAGGAGGAACGTTTTGCAAATTTGTTTGTCCAATCGGCCAATTCCATTTTGTGCAATCGTTGCTTTCCCCGTTCGAGGTAAAAGTGCGGAAGCCAGACGTTTGCGGCAACTGCAGAACCTTTGATTGCATCCGAGGCAGACCCAATCAGCGCGGGTGTGAACTGAAGCTGTTTCAGCCTAAAAAGAAAGGCAACATGGATTGCACGTTCTGCATGGACTGTGTGGACGCGTGTCCGCACGATAACGTTGGGCTGATCGCCGTGACGCCCGGCAAGGATCTCTGGACTGGAGAACAACGTTCCTCCATCGGTCCATTCTCAAGCCGGTTTGATCTCGCAGTGCTCGTGTTAATCCTGGTGTTCGGCGCCCTGGCAAACGCGGCGGGAATGATCGCTCCGGTCGCCGCAGCGCTGGACCGAGCGCAATTCTTGTTCGATCTCCAGCGACCTGTGATCGTTGCACTGTTCCTTGCTCTCGGGATGTTTTTGATCCCTGGATTGATCGTCTGGATCGCCGGATTTCTGAGCCGCCATCTGGGCAGACTTCAAGTCCCGCTGAAGCCATTCATTTCCGATTTTGCCATGACCATGACGCCCCTTGGCTTTGCCATGTGGCTGTCACACTTTGTCTTTCATCTCTTTACCGGCTCCCATATGCCAATCCCGGTGATTCAGCGAATCGCCCTGGATTTCCAAATGACCTTTCTCGGAAAGCCGAATTGGGGAATCGCATCGTGGGCCATACCCCAATTACTTGACTTTGAGATCCTGATCCTCGATCTGGGATTGCTTGTCTCGCTCTACGCCGGCTGGAGGGTCGCGCAGCGCTATAACCGCACAATAAAACGCTGTCTGCTGATTTTCACGCCCTGGTCGCTGGTTTATTTTCTCTTTTTCCTGGTCGCGATCTGGATCATTTTTCAACCGATGGATATGCGCGGGACGATCATGTCCTAGCGGAAAAGAAGAATTCAGAAGTCAGGAGCACCCCACGGGGAAGACGCGCGTGAACGATCTGAGAAGAAAATTTTGCTCGGCAGCCGACGTCAAGTCTCAGAGAAGTTGCAGGAGTTCAGGAATCGCAGAATGCGGAAGATTTCCAGTTTGCTTAGAAGAGTCCTCAGAGAATAGCTTGACTTGCGAGGGCGTGATCATTCCAGAACCTCTGACTCCACCACCACTCCAGTAATCCTGCACACCTGAACATGCGTTCGATGCTCATTTTCGGATTGATGCTCTGTCTCGCTGGAACGAGCTGGGCGGACGGTGGAGCGATCCAGTTCCAAGGTGATACCGGATCGTTTCACGTGACGGTTTTCACATTGCCGCCGATCCTGAACGCTGGACCGGTCGATGTGACGGTACTGATTCAGGATCGTTTGAAATTTATTCCCGTCCTCGATGAACAGGTGACTTTCGATTTGCGTGAGCAAGCCACCGACAGCTCGCATAGAGACGCATGGTCCCCCCCGGCATGCGCTCTAAACGTGCCTCTCTCGCTTATCGCCATTCCGGCAAGATTGGGACATGGAGAAAATCGACTTCTTTACGGCGCAGTCGTCCAAGTTCCCTCGAGCGGAATCTGGAAGCTGAAAATCAACATCGAGCACAACTCAGAAAGAGAAAGCGTCTCGACTCTGCTCAAGGTAAACCCGCCCTCTTCACCCCCGCTCGCTTATTGGCACCTTTTTATCCTGCCACCGCTCGGAGTGATCGGCTTTATCTTGAATCGGACGGCAAGGAGCAAATCACGAGCCAGGAATTGCAGGAGTTCAGGAGTTGCAGAATCCATGAGCAACCCACCTCGGGTGGAAGAATCCTAACAAGAGAGCACTCTGGATTCGCGAGGTGTCCATTTTCAACGCAAGTACGCAGAAACAGATTCTGGAACTCCTGACTCCTGCCATCACAACTCCGCTTGCGGTCAGGGCTAGATCACCGAATAGTCTGGACATTCGTCTGCCTGCAACCGAGACCAATTCCACCCCGCAATCCTTTATCTCGTTCGCGTGAAAAGCACTCGCCTTTTGATTCTCGTCACGGTCTTGCTCATACTGGTCTTCTCTTCCGGGTGGTTCGGTCTTCATTTTTTTATTCAAAGCGATTCGTTCCGCGAATGGCTTGGCAAGAAATTCGGCCATGCGCTCCACGTCGAGGGTCAATTCGAACCTCTCACCTGGGAGGGTTCTTCGTTCAGATCTGCGGGCTTTTCAGCCGTGGGAACCGGAAAAAGCAAGCTGCGTTCGCTCCGCATCGCTAATATTTCTGCGCACTTTGACTGGGGACAGCTCCTGAAAGGCAAATGGGTGATTGACCACGCAAGCATTGAGAAAGTCGAAGCGGTGGTCGGAAGAAAACCGGCCGAAATATCTTCTCCAGCGCTCGTTCCAACGAAGCAGTCGCAAAGCCTGAACTTCCCCGATTTTCTGCCGTCCGAGTTCAGAATCGAACAAGTGTATGTGGCCTCCGCAGATCTCCAATGGATCACGAATCACGGGGATACCGGCCAATTTGTCGGGACTAAGCTGACCGCAACACTCAAGGGGCCTGAACAATGGGATGTCACGGCCATCGGAGGAAATGCCCGGCACGCATCGTACCCTCCCATGCAAGTCGACCATATCCGGGCTGCAGTCAGTCGGGATTCGATCGTCATCCGCGACGCCAAGGCCCTGATTCCAGGCGGCGGCGAAATTAAGCTGACCGGGAAAGTCTCCACAGGACGGGGCTTGAGCGCGCAGTTCACCGCTGATTTTGCTGAGTTGACGGCAACCCAGGCTTTGCCCGCCGAGTGGCATATGGGAGGAAAAGCTTCGGGCCACCTCGTTTACACTGGAGATCTCGATCGGTTTGAACACGGCGAGGTCACCGGGTTCGTCAAAATTACCGGCGCAGCCTTTGACATGACAAACGTTTTTGTGACCCTTCATCAGCTCGCGAAGTTCGGCGGCCTGAATGACGTGCGAATCGATTCGATCGAGGCACATCTTAAATATCACGAACACGTATTGGAACTGTCTGACGTCCGCGCGAGCTATCAGGATCAAATCCGCGTGGAAGGGACGGGAACCATCACTCCAGATCGCCTCGATGGCAACCTGCTCATCGGACTTTCACCCAAGATTCTCGGATGGATTCCGGGCGCCGCAGAAAAGGTCTTTGTTGAGGAAAGAGACGGTTTGCGATGGGCGCAGGTCAGCATCAGCGGAACCCCAGATCAGCCCAAAGAAGACTTAACAAAGCGATTGATCAGCGCTTTCCGAGACAAGATGGCCAAGGAGTTCAAGGGACAAGCCAAGGACGCCGTCAAATCGTTGCTTGACATGTTCCATCAATAACCATGGCACCTCTTCGGTATCGCTCAAACGTCGGCGCTATTCTCCAGAGGGCCGACGGAAGGATCCTGATAGGAGAACGCTCCAATGTGGCAGGCGCATGGCAATTCCCGCAGGGCGGCGTCAAAAAATCAGAGACTGCCCACGAAGCGCTTTTTCGCGAACTGCAGGAAGAAGTGTCTCTGACCCCTGAATTCTACCGAGTTGTAGAGTCGAAGGGGCCGTACCGCTACGTTTTCCCACCCGGCCGAACCAAAGAGGGTTTCGATGGCCAGGAACAAACCTATTTTCTGATCGAGTTCACAGGCACGGATTCAGATATCGACCTCACGATGGACGAGCCTGAATTCGTGCAGTTTCGCTGGATTAAGCCAGGCGAATTTCAAATCGAATGGGTACCAGCATTTAAACAGGAAGTTTACCGCAAGCTCTTTTTAGATTTCTTCGGCATCGCCTTGCAGTGATCCGGACAAAATCCCGATTTTGTTTTCGCCAAGTGCAGTTTCCTTTTGACTCTCACCAGGTATTCCGGCATCACCAGAGGCTATGTTGACTTTGGGAATGTTTCTGTTTCTCGGTTCCGCGTTGATAGGATGTGTTTGGTGGGCGTGCAAAAAGGATGATGCAAATCGCTCACGATGATGTTTTTCTATTAAATTCAGTTGGTCATTCTGGATATCGGCAAACCAGCAGAGCGCTGATTGCCTGACAGGGGGGATAAAGGCTTCTGCTTTTGGTGATATCGAGCCCTCACCTCTCGATCGTCCGTCATCACCAAGCTTGATTCACTGCCGATTTTCCTCCACCATGCAGCCACCATGAAATTGGTCGGCTGGCTGCGCTTTATGTGGGAGAGCAAAACGCTTCCCAGTGCGAGTTACCTCATCAAAGAGGAATACTCGATCAGAAGAGCTACCAAACATGAGAAAACGCAGGCTTGGCAGGTTATCAATAGCTGTTTCCTGCTCGATACCTGCTGGAACGACGTGTTGAATGATTTGTTGCCGCGCATCCGGCACGACTTTGAAGAAAAATTCAGTCATCGCGAGATCGATTGCCTGGTGATCACTCACGGAAATCGGACTATCGGCGCATCACTCATCAAACCCTCGGCGGAAATTTCGAACCATCTGCTTTCCGGCCCCTGTATCTCGAGTGAGTATCGCAACCGGGGATTCGGATCACTGCTGCTCAAAGAGTCACTCCTGGTGGTTGCAAAACATGGCGTACCGAAGGTGTTCGGAATCACCCGTTCCACGAGTCCCGCAGCTAAGTTTGTCTATCCGAAATTCGGTGGTACCTCTGAGAGCTACGAAATGCCACTCGGCGACGTGGCTTTGGCTCATTAGCAGGGAAGAGAATTCCAGTTCAGGTGTTACAGGAGTGCAAAGACGGCGTCGAGTCGACCGCTCGCCAGTACTGCAACACTCCATTACTCCAGTACTCCAGCTCTCCAGCACTGACTCCTGAATTCCGACTCCTGAAATTGGCCTTGAAATAGGAAAATGACCGTATAGTGTTCAAAAGAACACTATGCCTGTTTCGCCTAAAATCATCGAGTTACGCAAGATTTTAGCCGAACGTTACCCGCGGCCAACGAGGATGCGTTCTTTGTATATCCCTACAGGCTGGTCCCCGCTCGATTCTCTTTTGGGAGGCGGTTTACCAAAGGGCGCTATTACTCAATTGCTGATTCCAAACACCAGCTCGGGTGGAGCAATTGTATTACATGAAATCATTGAGGCGATGCACAGCGTCTCGCAGTATGTCGCCTTGATCGACAGTAACGATTGTTTTGAACCTGCCATGGATCATCCACTTTTGCTCTGGATCCGTTGTCACAACCTCCTTCAAGCCTTGAAAGCGACGGATTTGATCCTGCAGGATGGCAACTTGTCGTTGGTTATTTTGGATTTCAAGGAGAACCCGGACAAGGAACTCAGAAAAATTCCCGGGTCCGCCTGGTACCGGTTTCAGCGGATTATCGAGGAAAACAGGAACACCTTGCTTACCATTACACGTCATCCAATCGTAAGCAGTGCACAAATTACGATATCTACGATGCACCGGCTCTGCATAGAGGATTTATCCGCTCCCAGAACAGATCTGATCAAATTCATTTCTCTGGAGATCATTCGTACCCGAACCCTGCAGGAATATCAGTATGCATAAATGTATAAAAACCTGTTTCGCAGTTATTTATATTCCTTTTTACGCTTTACAATGCGCTCGCCAAAAACGCTTTTTAGAGAAATCCGCCCTGGAGAAACGGCCGTTTGATCAACTTTCTTTTGAGGTGGTGGAGGGGGAGATTCCCAAGGTCAGCGAACCAGGAGTATTCGATGACTCGTCATGCGATAATCCCGCCGCTCTTTTGGATCAGGATGGAATGCATGTCATCGAGTTAAACCATGCCGCCAATTTTGCTGGGGTTCAATCCGGGATGTCCACCAGTCAGGCGATTGCCCGGGTTTCCGAACTCGTTTTGTACAAGCGGAATCCATCCAACGAACAGCATCTCCAGGATTCGTTGCTCCAACTGGTGTACCGCTATTCTCCCTTTATCGAAAATAGTGCTCCAGGGATTTGCACACTTGATCTAAAAGGGAAAAAAATCCGCAACCATTCGCTCTGGCTACGAGAATTGCTGGCCCAACTTCAGTCTATCGGCCTTAAAGCCCAGGCCGGTGTCGGTTTGAATCCGGAGATCGCTCTTCAAGCGGCAAAGATTGCTGACCCGATTCTGGAGATTTTAGAAGATTGCCACCTGCTTCAATCCCTGGCGTTGGAGTCCCTGGATCCCTCCCCTTTCCTGCTGGATATTTTGAAAAACTGGGGGGTTCGCACCCTAGGCGCATTAACTCGGTTACCACGGGAGGAAATTGGGCAACGCCTTGGCCTGGAAGCTCTTTCACTCTGGGATCGCGCTGCCGGACGATCCACCAAAATGCTTCAACTGGTTCAACCGTCCGAGGTGTTCGAAGAATCGATCGATTTTGAACAACGTTTAGAAACCCTGGAACCTCTTCTCTTTATTCTCAGACGTTTTTTGGAAAGATTAACGCTGCGCATCGAGTCCATTTATCTTTTGATCGCTGAGCTGCGTCTGATGCTCACCTTGGAAGATGGAGAAAAGATCATTCGCACCCTCATGATACCAGCTCCGACCCGGGATGTGGAAACGCTTTATGGTATCGCCGTCCAGTATCTGGAGACTCTGCAGACCACAGCGCCAGTGACCGGTTTTTATCTGGAAGTTATGCCGAGCAGGCCGGCCGGTCACCAGTTTGACCTGTTTCAAGGTGGACTGAAAGATCCCAACCGTTTCTTTCAGACCTTGGCGCGCCTAGCTGCTTTGGTTGGTAATGAAAAGGTCGGCATACCCCAAAGAATCGATACCCACCGGCCGGATAGTCTGCAGATGTTGATGCCGGAGTTAGACTGGTCCCGAAAGAACCTCCTCCCAGGCGGACGCCCAAAAACCGGGCCTGATCTACGCCGTTATCGACCTGGGATTGCCGCCCGCGTGGAGTTGAGCGATGGCAAACCCGTGGTGATGCAAAGCAGTCTGATTTCCGGCAGGATCCTGGAATCTCGCGGCCCCTGGAAATTATCCGGCAACTGGTGGGATCGAACTTACTGGGAAACCAAGGAGTGGGATATCGCACTCGACAATGGGGGCCTCTATCGCATTGCCCAGAAAACAACGCATTTTCGCGAAACTCCGCGAAGGACGACAGGCGTCCACGACGACAGCTCTCGTTCACCGACAGTACAGGACCAGTGGGAAGTGGCGGGTGTGTATGACTGAGGAAACACGGCGCTATCCTCTTAATTCCCCTTCCCAATCGTAATCGGACTCGTCCTCGACCTCGACTCTTCGATCAGTAGTGAAAACACTGCCGGTTGGTTTCAAGGATAGTGATTTCTAAGATCAAAATCGTTTCTGCCTGAGACGTCAAAGAGTAGAGGTCGAGGACGAGGACCAGTTCGATTACGATTGGGATTTCATGGTCTCGAAGGTTCAACCATATCACCACACATGCGAGACGGTGCACTAGTTCCAGAAGCGAGCTACCTCGAACTTCACGCTCGCAGCGCGTTCAGTTTTCTACGAGGAAGCTCTTCTCCGGAGCATCTGGCTTTTACGGCGGCTGACCTGCAATTGCCGGCCCTGGCACTCTGCGATCGCGACGGGGTGTTTGGCGCACCGCGATTTTACGCGGCAGCACAGGAATGTGGAATACGACCGATTGTTGGCAGCGAATTGACGATGGAAGACCACACGGTTTTACCGGTGCTCGTACAATCGAGAACCGGGTACCAAAACTTATGCCGTTTACTTTCACGATCCAAGCTTCGTTCCCCCAAGAATGAAAGTTCGGTTTGCTGGTCTGAATTGCCGGAATTTCGGGAGGGATTGATCTGTTTGACAGGGGATGAAGAGGGTCCTCTCTATCAGGCTCTAATGACCGGAGATTTTTCGCGTGCTGATCAATGCATCGCTTCGCTCAAAGAAATTTTTGGGGTGAACCATTTGTTTATGGAAATTCAGCGGCACGCACTTCGTACCGAGCAGTGGTTGAACCAGCGACTTTGTGAGCTTGCCGACCGCCATCGATTAAAGCTGGTGGCGACCAATGGCGTGTTGTACGGCACATCCGACCGCCGCACTGCGCTGGATGTATTTACGTGCGCGCGGAATCACACGCATCTCGATGCTGCAGGCCGATTACTGGCGCCCAATCCGGAACGCCATCTCAAGCCGGCGACCGCGATGAGCGAATTATTTCCGGACTTACCGCATGCGGTGGCGAATACCATCGCTGTGGGCAGCGAAATCGAATTCACCCTGGAGAGTCTTGGTTACCAATTTCCCAGGTTCCCTGTGCCGCAGGGTGAAACCATGGACAGTTTCCTGGAAAAAATGGTCTGGGAAGGAGCTCGGCAACGCTACGATAAAATCAGTGAACGTGTTCGATCACAAATTGAACACGAACTGGCTTTGATTCGTAAGCTCGAGTTTTCGGGGTATTTCCTGATTGTTTGGGATCTGGTCCGATACTGCCGGGAATCGGATATCATGGTTCAAGGCCGCGGGAGCGCAGCCAACAGCGCGGTCTGTTACAGTTTGGGTATTACGGCAGTCGACCCGGTGGGCGGCAACCTTTTGTTTGAACGTTTTCTGAGTGAAGGTCGAAAAGGTTGGCCAGATATCGATCTGGACCTGCCAAGCGGCGATCGCCGTGAACAAGTCATCCAGGAAGTCTACAGGCGGTACGGAAGACTCGGTGCCGCGATGACAGCCAATGTCATTACTTTTCGCGGCCGAAGCGCCATGCGTGAAACCGGGAAAGCACTGAATCTGCCGGAAGATATCATGGATCGTTTCTCCCGTTTGTACGCCAGCGGCGATTTTCCACACACGCTTGAAACAGGCGATCAATTGCGCCAAGCGGGTCTTCCCGCAGATCATCCTCGAGTCAATGCGTTTCTCCAGGTGTATCACGCCATCCAGGGATTACCCCGCCATCTGGGACAACATTCTGGTGGAATGGTGATTTGCGAGGGGCAACTGGATGCGATCGTCCCACTGGAAAACGCCACCATGCCCGGGCGCACCGTCATCCAATGGGACAAAGAAGATTGCGAAGATCTGGGAATCGTGAAAGTGGATCTGCTTGGTCTGGGAATGATGGCGGCACTCCAGGACGCGATCGAGATCTGCGATCGGCGAGGGCATCCTGTTGATCTGGCCAAACTCCCAAAGGACGATCCGGCCACCTACGATATGCTTTGCCAGGCTGACACGATCGGTCTGTTCCAAGTCGAGAGTCGCGCGCAGATGGCCACTTTGCCTCGGATGAAGCCGAGAGAATTTTACGATCTGGTGATCGAAGTCGCTATCATTCGACCTGGACCCATTCAAGGTCATCTCATGCATCCTTATCTGGCCCGGCGCGAAGGGGTAGAAGAAATTACTTACCTTGATTCTCGACTCGTTCCGGTCTTGGAACGCACGCTTGGGGTACCGCTTTTTCAGGAACAAATGCTGAAAATGGCCATGGTCATGGCCGACTTTTCTGGAGATGAAGCGGAAGAATTGCGGCGCGCGCTCAGTTATCATCGTTCACAGGAACGAATGCAACGGGTTGAGCAAAAGTTGCGTAATGCGCTCCGCGCCAATGAGGTGAGCGACGAAGTAGCCGAAAAAATCCTCTCTGCTATCTCTTCGTTTGCCTTATACGGATTTCCCGAATCGCATGCGATCAGTTTTGCGCTCATCTCGTACGCCAGTTCCTGGTTAAAAGTGCATCGGCCTGCCGAGTTTTACGTTGGGTTGCTCAATAATCAGCCGATGGGCTTTTATTCTCCGGCAACCTTGATCAAGGATGCGCAACGCCACGGGATTAAAATACGTTCAGTCTCCGTGATGGACTCCGAATGGTTCTGCACCGTTGAATCGGACGTCTCACTCAAACTCGGATTTTGCCTGACGCACGGAATAAACCAGACTCACGTCGAACAGATGATCAACGCGCGCCAGCAGAGACTTTTCCAAAACATGCACGATTTTCGTGAACGGACCACGTTCGATCGGGATGAATTAAGGATCCTCGCAAAAGCCGGCATCTTAAATCCTTTGATCGGGCATCGGCGCGATGCGCTCTGGGCGGTCGAAAACGAGCTTCATCAGGGAGAATTATTTCCCGATGTTCCCGAGAAAATAACCTCTCCACTGCCTCCGATGCGGCCAGTGGAACGGCTGGCGGCAGATTTTTGCACGATGCGCCTCACGACCGGCCCTCATCCGATGGCCTACATCCGCACCTCCTTACCGAATGATATCTGGCGCAGCGCGGATCTGTCGTTTGGAGAAAACGGGACACGCCTGCGTATTGCTGGCCTGGCGATTTGTCGGCAACGCCCTGGTACTGCGAAAGGCTTTGTCTTTATCAGCCTGGAAGACGAAACAGGCATATCCAACGCTATTGTCAGTCCGCAGATTTTCGAAAAGAACCGGCTGGTTATCACGCAGGAAACCTTTTTGTTAATCGAGGGCATCTTGCAACAGCACTCCGGCGTTATTCATATTCGAGCTGAACAAATTGATCGATTGCCTGCCCCGGAACTCGAGATCGCCGACTCGCATGATTTCCATTGATACGACGCTTGCCGGCGTTCTGCTTGCGGCCCACGCCGGAACGAGCCGGCGGCGACCGACAGTATTTACACCAGAACGCCGCCGCCATCGACCACCATCACGGCGCCGGTACTGAAACGTTCCCGCATCAGGTAAAGATAGGTCTCGGCGAGATTATCTGCTTCTCCGACTCTGCCGACGGGCAACATCTGGCCGACCTTCTCAAAGAGTTCATTCCGTTCAGACTCCGGCATGTTTCCCCATAACTCGGTGCGAACGAACCCTGCACAAACCAAATTGACCCTGATGGGCGCCAGTTCGACTGCCAACGCTCGAGTCAACGCTTCCACGGCCCCGCAGATTCCGGCAGCCATCACCCATCCTTTCTGCGGACGCAAGCCGATCACACCATTGGTCAGAGTGATGGAGCCGTTGAAATGTCCCGGAGGGACGGTGCGATCGTAGCCTGGCACGAAGTGCCTGGGACAGTGTCACCCCAAATGAGCCGTCCCGTAGGGTACGGCGTGATTCGCACAGGTGTACGCACTGATTCGATGATTGGAGTGGCGAAATTTCGAATGCGGAAACTGAAAAAATTTAGGTTGTTTCTGGCCTATCGGGTTCGCCCTTCAAGCCTCTCGCGCGAATGTCGGAATCGGCTTTGCCGCCGCCAACTTTCTGGCGGGGCCTCCTGACTGGCATGTTGTACTGGCCGGAACGCCGATCGAAAATTATCGTCCCCTGAAACGTCTCCCACCTTTTGGCTGATTCCGGCGCGGATCTCCGCTCTGCGTCCGCGAGCTACGATTCCCGGGAGAGGGCGAATTGCGCTGCGTAAAAGAACGATTCTCTCTTCGTTCCGGGGAGGCAGCAGGAACCGCATGATAATCGAAATCGTCAGCCTTCTTCCGCACCACGCCGCGTCCGATGAATCGCTCCAGCGAACGAAGAGCATCTCGATCTTCCGGCGTCACAAAGCTGATGGCATCCCCAATCTCTTGTGCCCGTCCGGTCCGCCCGATACGGTGAACATAATCTTCCGGGTGCATCGGAAAATCGAAATTAACGACGTGCGAAATACCATCCACGTCAATCCCTCGCGACGCAATATCGGTTGCCACGAGCACGCGGACCTCTCCGGATTTGAAGGCTTTCAAGGCGTTCAGGCGCTGGTTCTGCGACCGATTCGAATGGAGGGTCGCCGTCGTGATCTTCGCTCCTCCCAGACGCTTCGCGATTCGGTCGGCACCATGTTTTGTCCGCGTGAAAACGAGCACTGAATCGAAGGAAGGATCGCGCAACAAGTGAATCAGAAGCGCTGGCTTGAGACCTGCCGACACTTCATAAATGAGTTGCGTCACCGTCTCAGCCGGGTTCGACCGTCGTCCAATTTGCACCATCTTGGGTTTATGCTGGAACTCGTACGTGAGCGCCTCGATCTCTTTGGAAAGCGTCGCTGAAAACAGGAGCGTTTGCCGTTTCTTTGGAAGGATTTTCGTGATGCGTCGAATCTGGGGAATAAAGCCCATGTCGAGCATCCGATCCGCCTCATCCAGAACCAGGAACCTGAGTGCCGAAAAATCCCCATGCCGTTGGCCGACCAAATCCAGGAGTCGCCCAGGGGTTGCAATGACAAGATCGGCACCGGAGCGAAGCGCTTTGATCTGCGGGCGTTCGCTCACACCGCCAAATACCGTGGCGATCCGTGCTGGCAGGTATTTGGCATAAACCCGCACATTTTCCTCGATCTGAACAACCAACTCCCGTGTCGGCGCAACGATCAACCCACGGATTCCGTGTGCCTGGGACGAATTCCCGCCCTCAAAAAGCTGCGAAAGGATCGGCAAAACGAACGCTGCTGTTTTGCCGGTACCGGTCTGCGCGATTCCGATCAGGTCATGCCCAGCCATTATTTTGGGGATCGCTTCCAGTTGGATCGGAGTCGGTTCCGTGTACCCGGCTTCCTCGACCGCTTTGTATAAGCTGTCCCCTAAATTGAACGCCCGAAATGGCATAGGGCCATAGTGTATTCGTCAACAGTGCCACTTTGCATACCAAAACTCAGGAAAAGCTCGTACCAGGTCTTTTCCTTCGAGACGTGGCGCAAAGGGCCTTCCGTACCGCCGCGTCACCGCCGCCAGTTCAGATAGACGCCGCACCGAGTCTTTTGCCGCCGCCTCCCGTTTCGCGGGATCATGAGTCGAAGCAGCATCGCGCCAGATGGAACGTCCCGCCATAAACCCCGATCCACCCTCGCGACAGGCTATCTCTACCTGCGTCTTGAATGCTTCGTAACCGACCCCCGCCGACAATAACATCCAGGGCACGCTCACTCCGCTGTCCAGTTGCTTGCAGGCTTCGCGCGCTCTGGCTCTGCCTTCCTCAGTTTCGACGTAACCAGGAAATTCCACTTTGAGGATATCGACTCCGAAGGAGTTCGCCTCGTGAGCGCTTTCGACAATTCCTCTGACTCGGCGTTGCTTCCAAGCTTCGCTCTTGGGTTCTTCGCCCTCGAGCGCAAACCAAATCGGTTCAACCACCAGAGGAATCGAAAATTCTGCGCATTCTTGCACTAACGAACGCAGCACCGTACGCTGATGCTCGGCCACTTCGCTATCAGGTCGATAGAACCAGAGTAGTTTACAGACATCGATGCCGAGTAACTTCATCTGTTTGACGCTCCAATTCTCGCGGAACCTGGTCTTCCGGTGGACGGTGGTCGGTTTATAGTCTTCGTCCTCAATACTGGCCATTAAACCGACCGAGCCTGGAAGAGCACCTGAAGCGATCACCTGGGCTAACCCGTATCGGGCGTCTAACAAAAATGCGCTGCACTCGGAAGCTAACGAACGCACTAACTCTATCTTCGCGTCGCCGGTCCGCCGATAATCGACTGTTTTTGGATCGGGATCGAGTAGCTCCTGAAAATCCGACAAGTGGTCCAATGCGCAAATCAGAAAGAATCCGTCCGCCGTGGTTACGCGCTGAAGGCTTCGGAGTTTTCCAGGATCGATGTTTTCTAGTTTCTTCATAGGGATGTTTTTTGTTCTAACGTTTTCTGGTGCGCTATCTGCCACCGAGAACCAAGAGGGTTCCGGCCAAAAAAGTGTCACCGAGACCAATCGTTCCAGCCGGCCGTTCAAGATAAGGAACGGAACAACTGACGACTGATCGCCGGCCCGACTGGGAGAATTTCTCCCAGCCTAGAGAGTGAAACTCTGCATGTGCAGGTATCTCGACAGGCCGAGTAGGGAATCCCTTCTCCGCTCTGACAGAAGCCAGCAAACAACCGCACAAAAGAGCTTCCAGCTCGCGTTGCGGATCATCGCTCGTGACGGTTAACGCCCAAGTGTCCGAGTGAACGCACAATCGCGAGAGATTCATTGCCTCGGCCAGTTCGCACGCTTTACCAATCGTGTCCCGCGAACCGACCGACAGCGCGCAGAGCTCTGCGTAGCTCATCCCTAACGAACTGATCACTCCGCCCAGGGGATCCAGCACCCTGTTCCTCGCTGCAACCGTTCCATAATCGCCAATTTCCAAATGGATCGTTTTGAGCCCCCGCTCTCTCCACGCTTCTGCCAGGGCAACACTCTCCCTCAGCGACTCGTCCATCGTTTCGTGGCCGATTTCATTAAATCCGGATAATATGCCGGCTCCCGCATTGGCCGCTGCGGCGACACTCTCGCGGGCGAAGTTCGGGTCATTATCCAATCGCTCATCTCCAAAGCGGACGATCGTTCGACTGGATCGTTTAAGAACAACCGGGCCCACTAGCGTTCCTGCCGTAAACTCAAAAATATAGTGGGCGGACTTTTCTCCTTCCGCCATCGGAAGCTCTCCGCACTTGATGATGCCTCCTTTGGTGGCCACCAGAATGTTCGGATGAATGACAGACAATTGCCGCTGACCGCGATCTTCCAGGCTCATCAGGGCGGGAGCTCCCAGGACGGCCAGCGTCTGGGCCGCTTGCGCTCCGCTCCCGCCAATTCCCCAACGGGAAACCTTGAGATTCCTTTCCACCCACGCTCCACCCTCTGGCCAATCCAGGTAGAATTCCCCACCAATGCCAGCGCTTGCTCTCCGGAAGAGTTCTCGTCCCAGCGCTTCTTCCGGCGTTTCTTTCTTTGCATTGAACAGCGCCTCCGCCTCATGGAGACGAACGTATCCGTCGATGAAGGTAGACAACCCACAGATCGTCAGCCTGGCGCCCTGGATATAGGTCGGCAATCTTTGGATAAGATTCCCGTACTCCCCTGCCCAGTCATCGCTTTTCACTCCTTTACCGCGCCTCCTGTCAGCCCGCTGATAATGTGTTGCTGGAAAATAAGAACAACTATGATCAGCGGGAGTGTCACGACTACCGAAGCCGCCGCGATGTCACCCCACGGAACGTAGTGGAGCCCTGTGAAGTTTGCGATTCCCACAGGCACAGTCTGATGATTGATATCGGAGGTAAAGGCCAAAGCAAACATGAACTCGTTCCAGGCGGCGATAAAACAGAGCAGCCCAGTCGTCACGACTGCGGGAAGCGACATCGGCAGAATCACCCTAAAAAGGATCGTCAAAGGCCTTGCCCCGTCGATACGCGCAGCCTCATCGATAGTTTGAGGAATGGATCGGAAATAACCGAATAAAACCCAGATCACTAACGGCAGGCCCAGAGCCAGATAGATCACGACAAGAATTCGATAGGTATCCAACCAACCGAAGTTAGAAGCCAGGACGTATAGTGGCGCAACGATCGCGATTTGCGGGAACATTGAGACTCCCAGAACAAACCCAAGAATACCAAATCGACCTCGAATCTCCAGACGTGCCAAGGCATACGCCGCGAGAGATCCAAAGACCAGACAGAGAAAAGTGGTAATAGTCGTAACAAGAACTGAATTAATGATATAGCGATGAAAGCTTTTTTCGACAAATATATTAACAAAATGCTCAAGCGTTATCGGATAGGGAAAAAGATGCGGCGTCGAGCTCATTAACTCTTTATCAGGCTGCACGGAGGTAGACATTTGCCACAGGAACGGCCCCACCGACCAACAGACGATGAAGATAGCAAAGAGGTAGACTAGTACGCGATCCCATGAAGGAACTTTGAATCCTGGAGGCAGCTTCTGTGGATAGTTTGTGACAGGAATCATTGGCCGATTTCCCGCATTTTACGAATCAGAAACAGGCCGAAAACAACCGCGAATAAAGTTTCTGTGATGAACATGATGGTCGAAAGACTGGATCCGTAACCAACCTGGAGCGCTGAGAAAAGGTTTTTGTAAGTTAGCGTCGAAAGAACTTCGGTGGAATCGGCGGGACCTCCACCCGTTAAAACATATACCAGATCGAAAATCCGGAAGGCATCGAGCGCTCGAAACATGGATGCGATTAATAAAGTTGGAGCCAGCAACGGCAGCCTGACGTGCCAGAAGCGTTGCCAGGCGTTGGCCCCGTCAATAACGGACGCCTCCAAAAGGGAGCCAGGAATAGTTTGCAAGCCGGCCAGAAGAAGCAACGCGATAAATGGGGTCGTCTTCCAGACATCAGCAATAATAATCGTAGTGAGCGCAAAATCAGGCGAGCCGTACCAATCCACGTTATGCTGGATAAGCCCGACAGTGCGCAAAAGGTAGTTCACTATCCCGTTTTGTCCGTCGAACAGCCACCCGAACATCTTCGAGGTGACAACTGTCGGAATAGCCCAGGGTACTAACATTGCCGCGCGCACCATTCCGCGACCTCTGAATCGTTCGCAAAGAACCAGGGCCATCATCAACCCAATCAATGTTTCGAGCAGCGTCGACGCGCAGGTAAACTCGATCGTGTGGATCCAGGCGTTCCAGAACTGGCTATCAGAAAAAAGCTGGAGGTAGTTGCCAATCCCGACAAAACTGTCGGTGGGTGATGACAGCGTCGTGTCCCGAAACGAAAGCCACAATCCAAGAAGCACCGGATAAACGGACACCGCCCCGATCGAGGCTAGCGCCGGAACCAGGAACGCCAGCGGACCGAGCCGCGAAAAGCCAATTCCAATCCCCTTCGGCTTTAGCGTCGTCACAGGACTCTGAACTTCGGTGATGGCCATCGAAACAGGCTCAACAACCTCAGGTTTTTACGATCGCCTGGATCTTTTCTTTGGCAGTCTTCAGCTCACTTTTGACATCCCCGTTGGTCAAAGCCCTGGAAATCGCCGATTGCAAAACGAGTGTCACCTGGGGGTATTTAGGAGTAACCGGCCGGCCGATGGCCCCGACAAATACGGACTTCAGTTGCTGCATGAATGGTTGTTCCTGCGCAATCTTGGGATCGTCCAGAACAGCTGACCGGGTCGGACAAAGCCCAAGCTGGCTGGCAAACCGAAGTTGCGTTTCGGGCGAAGACATCCAGCGAGCAAACTCAATCGCTGCGTCCTTGTTCTTGGTGGACGCATTAACCCCGTATTGGTACCCGCCAAGACACGCTGCACTTTTCTTTCCTTGGAAATGAGGCAGGGGCGCTACTCCCACTTTGTCAATTACGTTGGAATCTTCCTTACTCTGTGAAGTCTTCCAAACATAGGACCAATTCCGTAAGAAGGCGGCGTCCCCGGAGGTAAACGGGCGACGAGAAGGTTCCTCGTCCCAGCTCAGCACGTCTTCCGGAGTGATTTGATCTCGTTTGATCAAGTCGTGCATTAGCTGAACGGCTTCGACCGCGGCATCATCCGCAACGGAGACCGTTTTGCCATCTGGTTGCAGTATAGCGCCATCGTTCGATCCGATGAACGAAACCAGATCACAAACCAAAACCTCGGCTTGCTTCGCTTGCCACAGAAAACCAAACTTGGCTTTCCCGGAACCGGTCAGCTTTTTGGCGCTGTCAATCAGTTCGCTCCAGGTCTCTGGGGATTTGGCGCCGAGTTCATCCAGCAAATCCTTTCGGTAATACAACATGCCGGAGTCGATGAACCAGGGAAGAGCGGTTAGCTTTCCTTGCCATGTGCAGGCTTGGACCACGCCGGGGAAATATTCCTTCATGGCGTCGGCATTGAAATAGTCGTCTAATGGGAGGGCCCATTTTGCGGCGGCGAATTCCGCGATCCAGATGATGTCCTGAGTGAAGACATCCGGGTCCCCATTGCGCCGTGCCAGTTGTTGCACGAGCCCTTGATGCACTTCAGTGGAAGAACTGGGAGGAGGTAGCTCCTTGTAGGTCACATGGATCTTGTCCTGCGAACTGTTGAACCCCTCGACAACCTCGGCGACCGTTTCCTTCCCGAAAAATTTGGCGCTGGAAAAGGTTATTTCGGTTGGCTTGGCTCCCGCCGCAACTCCGCGTCGGACCGATGTCAAAAGTGTTGAGGCGGCCGTCAACCCGGCGACGGCCAAACCGGTCCGTTTGATAAAATCTCGTCGGCCAACGCCCAGCACAGCCTTCGGATTCGCATGGACACCCTCATTTTCTTGCCACGGATCCTGGTTGAGAACCGGCAGGACAGATAATTTCTGCGGAATGTCATTCCTGGGGGATGCTGTTTTATGCATATTTCGACTCAATAATATGCAATCCTATGCTTAGTCAAGCGTATTTTCAGTGATTTCTGATTGTAAATATGCGAATATCAGCCCTATTACGCAGACTATGGAGAACTCTGACGATTTAATCCGCGAAAATGTGCTGCCTGCCAAAAGGCATCGTGAATTGGTTGAGATGATCCGATCGCGTGGTCAAATGACCGTCAGCGAACTGGCAAGCCAATTTGCGGTATCGGGGGATACCGTGCGCCGCGATCTAGATCTATTGGCTGGCCAGGGCCTCCTGCAAAGAACCCACGGAGGTGCCGTCGCGATGGATAACCTCGTCCACCAGGATTCGACATTTGCCCAGCGGATGGCGACCCGGATCCCGGCGAAAAGACGAATTGGCAGAGCCGCCAGCCGTCTCATCGGCGCCGGTGAAACCTTGCTCATCAACGGCGGTTCAACGACGAAACTCTTCGCAGCCGAACTGGCCGACAAACGGAATCTCACGGTCGTCACCAATAACCTTGGCATTCCGGCCGCTCTGTCGCCCGATTGCTTCAGTAACGTCTACCTTCTGGGGGGTGAATACAAAGCGGACGCCCAGGTCACGGTGGGTCCGGTCGGCTTTGTATCGACGGCAGGCATCAGCGTCGATTCTGCGGTAATCGGCGTGGGCGGGATTACCATCAAACAAGGTCTGACGACAACCGTTCTCGAAGAATGCTCCATGATTCTGGCCATGATCAACGCTGCGCGCAGAACGATCGTCCTGGCCGATGCTTCGAAATTCGGCCACAGCTCTTTCGCCCATATTGCTCCGCTCGGAAGAATTCAAGTACTGGTCACGGATGAGGCACCCCCGAGTGATCTGGGTCAGGCCCTGAAAGAAGCTCAAGTGGAAGTGGTCGTTGCGTCGGAAGATTAGACAAGAAATAACGCGTGATTACGATCTTTCCGATTCCGACAGCATGGAGCCCAAGTGCGTGGCGGCGCGTTCGATGGCGGCTTTGATTTCTTCGGGGCGTATTGGCTTGCTGAGATAGTCATCCATACCCGCAGAGAGGCAGATGTCGCGGTCTTCTTGCATCGCATTGGCAGTCATCGCCACAATATATGGTCGTTTGGAACGGCTTGTGTGTAAGCAAATATGGCGGGTCGCTTCGAGACCATCCATATCCGGCATTTGAAGGTCCATAAACAGGAGGTCGTACTTTTGGCGCTCCACTGCTTCCGCAGCTTCCTTTCCATTGACAACCAAATCGGTTTGATAACCGAATTGAAGAAGAACGCCTCTCGCGACTTTCTGGTTAACGACATTGTCCTCAGCGATTAAAATATTGAGCGGCAAACGCGCAGCCAAGGTGGGGTCGAAGACTTTGTTTTGACGTAACGATTTCGTGACCGTCTTGATTTTTCCCAGAGCCGTCGTGAGCGCGTTAAACAAGTCCGCTTGTTTAATGGGTTTCATCAGGCGGACTGCGAACTCGTCACTGGTGTTGATGCCCATGCCCTTGGACGGAAGGGACGAGCTAAGCAAAATGAGAGGGAGTTCCTTGTATTTCTCGAACGAGTGGATTTCCCGAGCAAGTTGGCATCCGTCGACCAAGGGCATTTGAAAATCGAGGATGGCAACGTCCACGCTGGGGTCTCCGTGAAGCCAGGACAAGACCGCTGCTGGTTTCTCAAAGACTTGAGGAATCATGCCCCAGCGCTCGGTCTGAATGCGCAAAATGCGACGATTAATTTCGCCATCATCGACGATGAGAATTTGGCGATCTTTCAGCACTGCCGACGACGCGAGAAAATTCACTCGACGACGCGAACAGGTGGCTTTGCTGAAAAGAGTGAAGAAGAAGGACGTTCCCGCGTCTTTTACGCTAGTGACCCAGATCTTTCCACCCATCGCTTCAACAAGACGTTTGGAAATGACCAGGCCCAAACCGGTTCCACCATGCTGTCGCGTTATGGAGGCATCAACCTGACTGAAAGCCTGGAATAGACGGTCCATACGATCTGCGGGAATGCCAGGACCGGTATCGCGGATTTCGAACTGGAGGCGTGTCCATTGTTCTTCTTCAAATTTCTCTTCATCCACGAGGCGAAGATATGCATTGTCTTGAGGGATATCCTGGCGGGAAAGCCGTTCACTGGAGACCTCCACGACAACCTCACCTTTTTCTGTAAATTTGAGGGCATTGCCTACAAGGTTGATTAGGACTTGGCGCAAACGCGTAGGGTCGCTGACGATGGCTACCGGCGTATGGGAATCATAGAGATAAGCGAGATCAATATTTTTCTCCGCGGATCGCGCACCGAAGAGGTCAAGCACCTCTTCCACGCAGGGGATCAGGTCGAAGGCTATATGTTCGAGTTCCAGTGAGCCCGATTCAATTTTAGAAAAATCAAGAATCTCATTGATGATCGTCAGCAGGTTATCCCCGCTTTGCTGGATGGTCTCAACAAAACCTCTCTGCTCATCACAGAGCTCGCTATCCAGTAATAGCCCAGTCATCCCGATCACCCCATTCATGGGCGTTCGTATCTCGTGACTCATGTTGGCCAGGAAAGAAGACTTGGCGACGTTAGCAGCGTCAGCCGTTTCCTTGGCTTTCTGAAGTTCGTGATTGGTTCGGTCCAATTCACAGGTGCGCTGCTTCACCGCAAGTTCAATTCGGTCGTTGGTCAATTCCAGTTCCGCTTGACGTCGGGCGATGTCTCGCATTTCCACGACGCTTTGATGGCACATGATGAGAAGGAACACATCTTCAAAAAGCACCCAACCAGCGTGCTCCATCCAGCGAAACGAGTCCGGGGTTATCGTCCCAAAAACCGATTGCGGCCAAAAGGTGCCGCGCAGAAAATGATCGAGTGCCACTACAATCGTAGCCGTGACAAGGACACGCCAGTCCCGATAAAAAGCGAGAAACGCCAGGGAGCCGAAAACGTGGAAATGAGTCTCAACCCGCCCGCCCGTGAGATCAATAAGTAGCGCGGATACCAGCAGCTGAGCGACGGCGATGACATGGCGGGTAATCGTCTGCCCGGGACGCAAAAAAACAAGCAAGATCGGGAAAGCTGCAATGGCACTTCCAAGAAAAATCGCGGCAATGACGTGAACATGAATCGAACTGGTGGCCCCAATCCAAGTTAGCGGAGTGATCCAGAGGGCCACGCCAATGCCTGCCAACCACTGTAACGCCATTAAGCCGGCAAACATGCGGTCGGTGCGCACCCAGACCTGCTGACAATGATCTTGAAAATGTTGCGCTGTAAAACGAGCCAGCTCAGGCTGCGCCTTATCTCCGTTCGTTGAAAATCCAGTAGAAGACGCAGATTGGGTCATGAATAGCTTTTCTAGATCGAAACGTTACGAAGGGGTCCGTTCATAACAGCGAACAACCAAAGACGGGTGTGTGACTGACAAGAGCGTGACCGTTGAGAATAAAGCTCACGACCGCAGATTGGCCTTCGTTGTCCCCTTCGTGTCCACGGGATCCGGTGATCCCTCCGCTGAAAAGCAACTTGCCGGAAGGGGCATACAACAGGACATGTCCTGAACCCTCGACGTCAAACCGATGAGCTTCCTGGCCCCCTTGATCGCGAATCACACCAACGCCGGGCATAGTTCTCGCCAAGTTCCACAAATCCCCTTGTTCCCAACCGGCGGGAACTCCATCTGGAATGGTAAAAACCACAGTCACAGAGACACTCCTGTTCTGGGTTTCTGCCAGAATACCGTCCAGTTCATGGAGACTTGCCTGAGTACAGGGACAGCGGGGATGGGCGAAAAGCACGAGAGTCGGTTGGCCTGAGGCAAGTCGGACAGCGGAACCTGGTGGGAAAAGCCTCACCGATGGCGCAGCCTTCACCGGAGTAAACTCCTCCTGAGCCAGGATCAGGAATCCAACCAGAATAAGCGAAACCCAGAGAACACCACCAGCGGTTAAAGAGCCCCGAGACCACTTGCCATTATTCACAGCTTTAATAGCGTTTTTGCTTCCTATTTTCTGGTTCACCAGGTCCTGGATATTGGTTTTAACTCGAGCCCGGGTTTCTGTGAGTGGTCAATATTATAGTCATTATTTCTAAATATGGTTATTATAGTCTCAAAGCAGGACGAAGCAAGGTGTCTTTCCTTTTGAATCCAGGCTCCTGATCCGCCTGGTTGAGGTAATTCAGCCGCTGAACACGGAGGAAGGATATCGCTTCGTCTCGCCCGACAGCGAACTCGGGTGACCACCGGTCGATCAGGCCGTGTCGGGTACAAGAGAGATTTTGCGGAAGCAGAATTCTCTTCTTTTGCCCTCATCTGGTTTTACCAGAGAGTCCTGGTTTCGCACAGCGTGACACGAGCAGAAGACCCCGCTCGCGCATCACCACGGTATATATCTTTGAAAATTGTCCGCACCGATCACTCCCTGCACTAACGCTATCCAATCATCAACGTTGGTTTTGTCGATTATGCCATGACCAGTCAGGACATCGTTCCCAGGCGCATACCCAAATTCGCGGTACCAGTAGAGTCGTTGCAGCGGGACATAGCCTTGCAGCCAGAACCCTTGGCTGACCGTTGAAAGGAGATGACCGGCCTTAACGCCTGAGAGTGACACCGGATTATCGTCCACGCCGATAATTGTCACCTTGTGTGCCTTGTCTCCCAAGTCGGGATGCAGACCCATTTTTTTGCAGACCTTCCAGACCGTCGGGCCGGAATCGCTGGTCACCGCATAAATGTAATTTACGTCTGGATTCTTTGCCAGACACGCACTCAGAATATTCGTCGCCCGCGCCGGATCCCAGTCCGAGGCAAGCGTTTCCGTTTTAATCCCGGCCGCTTTCATCGCATCAGTCATTCCTTGGCAACGCGCGATCAGTCCATCGTGGGTAGACTCATTGACGCAGAGAACCTGGATTGGCATTGGAATTTCGCCAGCCTTAGCATGCGCCAGAGCATGTTCGCCCGCGCACTTTCCATCCAGATACATATCCGTTCCAACATAGCTAAGATATGGAATTCGCGCGGAAGGGTCGCGCACATCCGGAATGTTGAAGGCGACCACCGGAATGCCCCGGTTGATCGCCTTTCGCAGCACACCATCGAGGGCCGTAGCGTCCGTGATCGACACCACAAGTCCGTCAGGCTTCGTCGATATTGCGTGCTCGATAAGCTGAACGTATTTTGGCGTGCTGTAATCGTCCGAAGATAAATACTCCGCTTTCACGTTCGGGTATCTTTCCTGAAACGCCTTCAACGCCAATTCGAACCATCTGGAATTGGAGTCATTCGATCCCATGTGGGACACGAACAAATACTTGCTCCGGGCCAAAGCAACCTCCGACCCCGACCGAACGGGCATGTAGTTCAGCTCACGACTCGGACCTTGGTAAATAATAGAGCCGAGACTGGCGCCAGAATACATTGCTTCGAAGGTTTCCCGAGCCTGGTGATAACTCCCGGCGTTCACAAACGTCGTTTGGTTCGACTGATCACGAAAGTTAAACTGAATTTCGTATCTGCCGATCCCGCTCATGACCGGCGCCCCGACTGAACGGCTGGCTCCCTGCGGCTCATGGTCTTTTTCGCGGAGCCGCGTTGTGCCGCTGGCAATGGCCGATCGCAACGCACCGAGATGGCTGGCTGCATCGCGCTCAAACGCTCCAATCGATTCAGGAAAAAATGAATCTCCAATCGTTGCGCCAGGTTGCTTAAGACTCTGCGGGACCTCTTCGCGCACTGCTCTTTCAAGAGCGCCGTCTGCAAAATTGACCTCCTTCTTCAGCGGCACCGCTTCTGCCTCGGGTGACAGCCCAAGGGCGAGCACGGCTGCCAGCGTGTCCAACTGTACCGGCTTGCTAACGTAGTTGTTCATGCCGGCTTCCAGGCATTTTTCGCGGTCGCCTTGCATTGCGTGAGCGGTCATCGCGATAATATGAGGCTGGCGAAAATCGCCCTTGCGGGCGCGGATACGTTGAGTGGCTTCGTAGCCGTCCATTTCAGGCATCTGGCAATCCATCAGTACTATGTCGTAGCGGCTGCGATCCAGCGCCGCCAGGACCGCGAGGCCGTCACCAACGACGTCGGCTTTGTATCCGAGCTTTTTTAATTGCCCTAGGGTGACCCTTTGGTTCACCGTGTTGTCGTCCGCGACGAGCACCCGTATTTGTTCCTTCCGCAGATTGGGCTCAACGAGAGCTTTCGCCAAAGTATCCAATGCGGTCGAAGGTCCGAGGAGGATATTGGCGAGACAGTCAAAAAGTCTGGATTGCCGTACCGGCTTAAAGCAGGAATCGGTGATCCCTGCTGCTCGCGGTCCTTCCGGGCTAATTTGCTTACTGAATTCGGCGAGCAAGATGAACCGCGTGCCGGCAATGATGGGGTCGGCCTTGATTGCGCGCTCCAGAGTCAAACCGCCCATTTCAGGCATCTGGACATCCAAGAGAACCAAGTCGTACGGCTCGCATTCTGTTGCCGCCGCTCGCAGGAGCTTCAAGGCTTCAGCGCCACTAGCCGCGCTATTCGCCTGCATTCTCCAGGCCAGAATTTGGCGGCGAAGAATCTCGCGAGTGCTAGCGTTGTCGTCGACTACGAGTATCCGGAAACCGAATAAATCGCGAAAGCATCTTTCCGGAACTTTTGCGGCGCTGATCTGCTTCTCAAATTGCGCAGTGAACCAAAAGGTTGAGCCCCTTTCCTGTTGGCTTTCCACTCCAATTTGACCCTGCATCATTTCCACCAACTGCTTGACGAGAGCAAGGCCCAAGCCTGTGCCGCCGTATTTGCGCGTGAACGAGCCGTCGGCCTGGTTAAATGGTTGAAATAGCTGAGCTTGCGCTTCGTGCGAAATGCCTATGCCGGTGTCTTGAACTTCAAAACGCAACACGACGTAGGTCTCGGTTTCGCGTTCTTTGCGAACACGGACGACTGCTTCTCCCTTTTCGGTGAATTTGATGGCATTACCGATAAGATTGACGAGAATTTGTCGCAGCCGACCAGAATCACCACGCAGTCGTTCGGGGGTTCCCGGTAGGATCGTACTGGCCAACTCGATCTCTTTGCCTTGGGCATGCTGCGCCAGCATGTCTAAAGCACCTTCGACAGTTTCGATCAGATCAAAATCGAGGACCTCCAAGGTGAGATTGCCTGCCTCAATCTTGGAGAAATCCATGATATCATTAATGATTTTCAGCAGATTGTCGGAACTGGTGCGGATGGTTTCCGCGAACTCGCGCTGTTCCGGATTCAAGGCGCTGTCCAGTAGCAAGCCGGTCATGCCAAGAACGCCATTCATCGGAGTTCGGATCTCATGACTTATATTGGACAGGAACTCACTTTTGGCTCGGCCAGCTTTCTTTGCGGCCTCTTCGGTCACCTTCAGATTCTTTTCGCTAAGTTTGCGGGCAGTAATGTCGCGCGACGATCCAAAGATTCCAATCACGTCTCCATTCGAGTCACGCCACGGCACTTTAGTTGTTGAAACCCAGGTTTCGTGTCCGTCCGGCCAAGTTTCCTTTTCCTCAACACTCACAATCGGCTGGCCCGTCGCAATGATTCTTTGCTCGTCCGCTAGTGCGGCGTTCGCATGCTCGTCTGTGAAGACATCCTGATCGGTTTTTCCGATGATTTCCGATTGATTCCTGAAACCGGTCCAGGAAAGCATCGCGCGATTCGCCACCACAAAACGGCTGTCGCGATCTTTAAACCAAATGTTGTCCGGCAGGTTGTCCATCAATGTGGAAAAGAGATTCCCCTCGCTGGCCACCGCGGCTGCGGTGTGATGTCGCTCTGTGGCGTCCCGGCAAAGATCCGCGGCGCCGGATCTCTCAAGGGCTGGCTGCAAGCCAGCGATGGGGGTCGGTGCGCCCGGCATCAATTCAGCGAGTTTGCTTTCTCGGTCCTCCATGAAGTTAGGCCGAGCATCATGGTCGACACGGCTCCCCGGTCTGGCCGCACTTCGCTCCAACGAGGCGCGCAGTTCCGCACGGCGTAGAGGCTTACTTATGTAATCGTCCATGCCAGACGTAAGACATCTCTCACGTTCGCCGATCATCGCGCTGGCCGTCATCGCGATAATCCATGTCCGGTTAGCGCTTCGTTCTCGCCGCCGGATTTCTTTTGTGACTTCGCACCCATCCAGGTCCGGCATTTGACAATCGATGAGTATAATGTCGTACCGTGCCCCTTCCAGAGCGAGGAGCACCTCAATCCCATTGACGGCGATCTCCGCCTTGTAACCAAGCTTGCGCAAATTGGCAAGAGCAACCTCTTGATTCACCCCGTTGTCCTCCGCCAGCAGTACACGCTCTTTCCGCGGTGACAGGGACGTCGTGGACTTCAAAAAAGATTCAGGGAGCTGAGACTCACTGGCATTCGCAGGACAAGAAAGCACTTGGACGATACAATCAAAAAGTGAGGATGGGCGTACTGGTTTGACGCAGCATGCAGCAACCTTCACGGCTTTCAATTCGTCGGCCGGAATCGGCATCCCAAATGGCGTCAACAGGATGAGCCGTGTCGCTTCAAGCAATGGGTCGGCATTAATCTTTCGGACGAGGGCCAGGCCGTCCATCTCCGGCATTTGCATGTCGATGATCGCTACCGAATACGGGGCTTTTTCGGCCACCGCTTGATGCAACATCGCCAACGATTCCTCTCCTGTGCCAGCGCATCCGTTACGCAGCCGCCACGCGATGATTTGCTGGTGAAGGAATTGACGGATGGTTTCGTTGTCGTCGACGATCAGCACCCGCAGATCGACGAATTCATGGATGTTTTGCGGCTGTATTTCGGCTTCGACCTGGCGGTAGAACCTCAATATGACCCAAAACGTTGAACCTTCGCCCGGCTTGCTTTCCACGCCTATGCTGCCGTTCATGGACTCTGCCAGGCGCTTGCAAATGGCCAACCCTAATCCTGTGCCTCCAAATTTCCGCGAAGTGGAGCTATCTGCCTGAACAAAGGTCTGAAACAGTCGAGCTTGAGTCTCGGGTGGAATGCCGGTGCCGGTGTCTTTAATTTCAAAACGCGTGTAAACTTCTGTTTCAGTTTCCGCCTGCGTTGTCACGCGGATGGCGACTTCGCCGGACTTCGTAAACTTGATAGCATTGTTGATAAGATTCGTTAGGACTTGGTGAACACGCCCAGGATCGCCGCGGACCTTTGAACGCGCTTCCGGATTCACGCCGCCGACCAGTTCGATGCCTTTAGCTTGAGCCTGATTAGCCATCATTTCCATGGCATCCTCGACCACTTCGCGCAGGTCGAAGTCAATTTCTTCGAGGGACAATTGTCCTGCTTCGATCTTGGAAATATCAAGAATCTCATTGATGATAGTCAGGAGCGATTCGCCGCTGGTTCGGATGGTTTCGGCTATGTTGCGTTGTTCGGCATTCAGCCCGCTATCCAGAAGCAGACCGGTCATCCCGATAACACCGCTCATGGGGGTGCGAATTTCGTGGCTCATGACAGCCAGGAAATCACTCTGAGCCTGCTTGGCGGACTGAGCTATTTCCGTAAGCTCTTGTTGCTGGACCATCGCTTGCTTGATTTCGCTGATATCCTCGATCTGCGAGATAAAATAGAGGGGCTTATTTTGTTTGTCGCGGAGCAGGGAAACTGCCAGTAAAGCCCACACTATCCGCCCCTCTTTGTGAAAGTATCGTTTCTCGATCTTGTACGAGTTAATCTCGCCGTCGAGCAACTGTTTCACCTTGGCTAAATCGGCCTCCAAGTCTTCGGGATGGGTGATGTCCTGGAAGGTTTTGCCGCTGAGTTCTTCAGCGGAGTAGCCAATTGAATCGCACAGGGCTTGATTGACTTTGAGCCACCGCCCATTGAGCGACACCAGGGCCATGCCGACGGCCGCGTGCTCAAATGCCGTGGAAAAACGTTCTTCACTGAGTCGGAGCGCCTCGTCGTTTTCTTTGTAAGAGAGCACCTGCGGGATCAAACGCACGAGCAGGATCGCTGTGATCATTGAGGAGGCCGCGGTGACTGCCTTAATGCCTCCGGACAGCCAATATACCGGATGCCAGATGTTCCATATCTCCATTAGATGGGTCGCGCCGCACGCGACGATGAACACTCCAAAACAAAGAAAGATCCAGCTAAACTGGAGGTCTCTACGTTTATGGACGAAGTAGAACAGGGTAGTCGGAATCGAAAAGTAGGCGACGGCGATGAGGCCGTCCGAAATGACGTGCAACCAAATGACGACCGGGTCCCACTCGTAGCACATCCCATGGGGCATGAATCCGTCGGTCGAAAAAAATTGCTTTAGGAAGCCGATCATAAAAGGAAACTAAGTAGTTGGCCCCCTTAGTCGGGACCAAGCCGTCCTTCACGCAAGTGGTCCCGATGTTCTGGTCGATTCGCATTCCCAGGAGCCACCTGATTTGATCACGGGGAATCGGACCTTGGCCATTCAGCGGATTTCAGATGCGAGAAATCTCAACTTGCTTTTTAATACACTGAAACAAGACGGGAGTCTATAAATAATAGAATTACCATATTAAACACACCGCGGGTCAGGGCGGCCGATGGCCCATCCTGGAAATCGCGATCCATGAGGATACCCCCACCTGCGGAAGGCGGGCCTTTTCTTGAACGAAGCGATACTTTACTGCCAGTTCCGTGTCCCCATAACCGAACTGGTTCCTCCCGTTGGACGGAGCGTCGAAAGCAACTGGAACGGTACAGTCTAATGGAAAAGTCAGCGTACGCCGCGACACTCAAGATCATTAGCAAGCTCAATCTTCGAGCGAACGCACGACATCTAGATATTGGTCGCTGAAAAGCACCCAGGTGTCCTTTTCATCGTCCAGGCTGTTTCGACGAGCGATGTTGAGCGTAATCTGAAGTTCCTGCAAAGCCCGATCGAACTTCGCTCGCTCTGGACGATGCGTCATGTCCACTTCTTTTCGCAATTCGCCTGTCGTCATCGGATCGAATCGGATCACTTGATAGATTCGATTCGCCAACGGGCTGCAATCTTTAACAGGTCGATGACATTTCCCATAATGCTCTGTTCGCAAGTAATCCATACTCATCAAAGCGGCGCGTCCTGGTGGAATCTTCCCGTAAAATATCTTGTCAGGATAAATTGCCGGCAGTTCGTTCTTCCAACCCCAAATCGCAATCACCTTTTGTCCCCAACCTTTCTCACCCTTGACGCGCTCCGGCAGGTCGGTCACATCCCATAAGCTGATTAATCCGGTATTTGCGTCAGAAAAGATCCCGCATATCCCTACCCGAAGCACAAAAGCGTAAGCTTGCTCCAGCGTCCGAATCGAATTGGCTGCTTTGGGTGTCATTCTTTCTGGTGAAACGCCATTTTGCAGGCTTTTGTGGCTCATCGCCAATCTGTTTCTCCGACGACTAAGCCTCAAGAATCCACAAAGCCCAGAATCAAATCGGCGACGGCAGCCGGTTGTTCTCGATGGGGAAAATGACCGACCCTTGCGAGCTCGATATGTTCGTACCCTCCCGTGTAGAATCTCTCCAGCTTGCGCGACATCGCCGGGAGGCAACAGGCATCGGCGTCGCCACAGACGAAGAGGGTTGGAACATCGACGGTGCGCGCAGCGCGAAGCGCAGCCTGTTGCGCTTTGTATACCCTCGAATCAATGCCCACATTCCAACGGTGCTGGTAATAGCTTACGACCGTCTCGGCAAAGAAAGCGTTGTTGAAAGATGGCAGAATCGATTGCAATTCTTCAGGCGCGAAATTCCAGCTTGGCGACCAGGTTCGCCAGATATGCTCTGCCAGCTCAGCGGCTTTCTGCTCCAGAGCGAGCTTTCCCTCCCGAGTGTGGAAGTAGAGCTGGTACCAAAACGCTTGTGTTTGCTGCAAACGAAGGCGGAACGGCAGGTCGGGATTGGCGAAGTAGGGCGACGAGATCGCGAGAAGTCTCGAGACTCTCTGCGGAGCCAGAATTGCCGCGGCGTGTCCGGCACGAGAGCCCCAGTCATGACCAACCACCTTGAAGACGCTGATTTTGAGTGCATCGGCCAGATCGAGCAGATCCTGGCCAAGAGCAGCCGCTTCTCCAGATCGAGCATCCGGCTCGTTTACCTCAGTTGGGCCAAATCCACGGAGAAAAGGCCGGATCAGGCGCAAGCGACGATTCTTGATCCGCTCAACGACCTTGTCGAAACCCGTCGGGTCATCCGGAAAACCGTGCAACAAGAATACCGGGCTGCCGTCAAGTGGGCCATCTTCGAAATAGGAGATGGTGGAGACGGCTGTCCGAACAGATCTCGATCCGGTAAGACGCTTCTTGGACACCTCTCCCTTAATTATTGGCATCATGTGGTCGACGGAGAATCAATTTGATTCGTTCTCGTTTCGTACCAAATGAGGTTTTGGCACGTGATAGACTTCAAGACCAGGTTGCAGGTAGGGCACAGGGCCTTGACTCCTGCTCCAGATCAGCGTTCCCTTCTTAAACAGTTCGGAGTAGAACTGCTTGGTAGCATTGAGCGACTGGTTATTTACCCTCGCAACAGAAGCACCCCGCGAGGAAAGGCTTTTGTAGTCCGAGGCGGACGCGACGACATAGTCGGCACCCGCCGCAATAATCTGCTTAAGCAGAGACTGATCCTCCACCGCTTTCGGAAAGCCATCGGCCAGGAGATCGAATCGATATTTCTGCTTTGTCTCCGCTAGAAGCTTCGGAAGAAGCACGGATGGATCCGCAAGTACCTTGCTCCCTGGCTGAAGGTTGCCATCCATCCAGTCTAACATTTCGAGCCGTTCATCGACGTTGAACGCCGCATAGTACGGATAGCCGCGCAGGAACTCGAAAAAACAAGCCGCCAGGCAGACTGCGAACAGCGCCGGCATCAGCCATCCCCTCATCTGTTCCCCCGCTGCTGAGATGAGTTCGGCCATCCAGGCAACTCCAGCGACCGCAAATGCGTAGGTAAACCCGACGACTGGCATGAAGCGCAGGTCGCTGGAAGGCGCAAATAAAAGCAACAGGAAATAAACGAATGGAAATAAAACCAAAAGAATCTCGCTCATAGTCAGATAGCGGCGCCGAAACCAAAGAACGGAGAGAGAAATGCCCAGCATAACCCAAATGGCCGGCGTAGTGTTCCGCCACAAAGCCAACCAATAGGTGCCGTGCAACAAGTTTTTGAACCCGTCGGGCGTACTGGCAAACGCTGAGCCGAGATCCTCCAACACATCGAGCGCCGTCGAAGGGAGTTCGGTTACGGCGGCAAAGTTGATAAGGAGTAAGGCAAACAACAGACCCAGGGTGAATTCCATCACTCTGTTCACCCGTAGCTCTCGACCTCCGCTGCGAAGAACGGCGATCAATGCAGGGATAAATAATAGCGCTCCAACGTACTTGGCAGAAATAGCAATTGCCACACTGACACCAAGCAATAACGCTCTTGGCACCGTCGGCTTTTGTTCGATCAGTATGATCGCCAGAAGCGTAAGGCTCGATCCGAACATGAGTGCGCTGTTCTCGCTCATTGTATGGGCGAGGTCGTAAAATTGGTGCTGACAGAGCAACAAAAACGCGAGCAACGCGGCCGCCGCCGAACTGCCGAGAAGGTAAACCGAGAGAGCCAGGCAGATGATCGATCCGATCGCGAAAAATGCGGAAACGGTTCTGCCGAGTTGAACAACAGACTGCAGGTCGTCGGGAACATGCAACACCGCCTTTAACAATTTCGTAGCGAAGGCCGACAGCAGCGGGCGATGCAGGTCCCAGTCTCCGGTGATTACCTGGCTGGCCCGGATCTCTTCTTCAGGGTTATAGAAAGATGGATATCGGTTTCCGTGAGTAAACCAAATGAGGCCAACCACGAACACCGCTAGCATTAAAACGGTGATCCCCCAATCTATCTTCGCGCGGCCTCCGGTCAGCGGCTCAAAATGTCTCTGGCTCACAAGACCTCGTCCGGCGGAAGATGGGAGGCAGATCCCACTCGGACCCTCCGAGCGTGCGGCATCCCAATGAGAAGATGCGAAAAAGGAAAATAGTTCATCCTATCTGAAAACCCGCTTAACCAAGCGCATCCCGAGTGTAACGTCTAGCGGAACGTATCGGCGCATCGGCGGGTCAGCGCAGTAAGCATAGCGTCCCGCTTTGCCCTGGGGTTTGGACATTTGGAGGACGGACATGGCGGAATTACGCACCACGTTAACGGTGGGAGAGCGGTCAATTTCTCCAGCTCCTTTAGCTAAGAAGTCGGCACGGCAGTCAGTCCAGAGTAGCATAGGCGTCTCGCCTGTGTGTCCGCGGGCGCCGGCTTCGATCTCCAGAGCGAGCGGACGTTGGATCCTGATTCGCGATGGGATCCTGCTGGCAAACCGAAGCTTGCGGCAAACCAAGAGAAGCCCTCTTTGTCCTGGGCTTGGCAACATTGCGGTGGGCGCCAAGAACAGAACACAGGCGGGACGCCTATGCTACCATCGGCTCGGCCTCATGCCTGCGACTTGGGCCCGTCGGGTGTCTTACATTCTCGGAATGTCCAAACTCCAGCCTGAGGTTTGGACCAATAGTCGTAATCGAACTCGAACTCGAACTCGATCGATGGACAAGCACGAGGACGATTACGTCCTGCTTTACCAAATGTTCCAAACCCGAGAGCAAAGCGGGACGCTTTGCTTACTGCGCCGACCCGCCGATACGTGTTCCCCGAACGCCTTGGCTTAACGAGTGGATCGTATTAGGATAAACGAACACTATGTCGCATCTCACCGAAGAACTCGTTCTGGAGCGCCTGAAAGTCGTCAAATTCCCTGGGTACAGCCGCGATATCGTGAGCTTCGGTCTGGTGAAAGAGATCAAGATTGCGGGATCGGATCTGCTGGTGCGTCTGAGCGTCGCGACCAGCAACCCGACTGTGGCGCAAACCCTCAAAAAGGAATCTGATCAAGCTTTGAGCACGATTCCTGGGGTCCGCTCGGTTAAAGTCGTGATCGATATCACCAACCCGCCGGACGTCGCTTCGGGCGGGCAGACCAGCACGACGAAGATTGCCGGGGTGAGCCACGTGATTGCGATCGCCAGCGGAAAGGGAGGCGTCGGCAAATCGACGGTTGCCGCGAACCTTGCGGGAGCTCTCAATCGCTCCGGCGCATCGGTTGGCCTCTGTGACTGCGACATTTACGGTCCGAGTATCTCGTTGATGTTCGGCGCAACACAGGAACGGCCAATGGCCTCCGGCGAAAACACGATCATTCCCATGGAACGCTACGGCATCAAACTAATGTCTATGGGATCGCTGTTGGACGACACTTCTCCAGCTATTCTGCGAGGGCCGATGGTCACCAGAGCAACGCAACAATTTCTTCGTCAGGTGGATTGGACTGGTCTCGATTATCTCGTTCTGGACCTGCCGCCAGGCACAGGCGACATCCAGTTGACCGTTGTCCAGACGGTAGCTCTCTCGGGCGCGGTGATCGTCACGACGCCGCAGGAGGTCGCCTTGATCGATGCCCGCAAAGCCAGTTCGATGTTCGCAAAGGTGAATGTTCCGGTCTTGGGGATTATTGAAAACATGAGTTATTTCCTCTCGCCAAGCGATGGGAAGCGTTACGACATTTTTGGGTTCGGAGGCGGTGAACGAGAGGCGGCGCGTTTAAAGGTGCCCCTTCTGGGTATCGTGCCGCTGAATATTGAGACGAGAGAAGCGGGGGATCGAGGCATGCCGATTATGCTTGAGAATCCGGAGCATCCTGTTTCTAAAGTATTCGCCAGAATTGCCGAACAACTACGCAAGAAGATCGAGTTTCCCGCTGGCAAATAACCGATGATGAGCGCGACTGTTAGCGCGCACATAGATTCTGGTTGACTACGACCGCCAGATGTTGAAACTCCCCCTAGAGTAAATGGAACCCCCTAAAGAAGACGCCACAGAGTTGGTGAAAAATTCTGTGCTCTACAAGGAGTTCTTGGCTGAGCGCGAGGAGATATTGCGTCATAAGTGGATTGAAAGCGAAAAAGCCGGCTATGACATCGGCTTTGAGCGAGCTCTCCTCGACTGGATCGTGAAACATCGATCCGCATGGCGGGAGCGCAGACAACGACAGGTCAAAGGTGTCTAGTGTCACTAATATCCCCTCCCCGAGCACTGTAAATCCTCACCTTTAAAGTGATCCCGCGAGGTCACCAAGGTCAGAAATGTCAAATTCGATCCTGATCATGGACGGCGACGCGCTCTTGCGCGCGCTGCGACGCATCGCGCACGAAATCCTGGAGCACAATCCGGATCCCGGTACCTTCGCCCTGATCGGAATTCCATCCCGCGGAGTTGAACTGGCTCGGCGCCTGGCGGATTTAATCGAGGCGACGGACGGGAGAAAGCCGGAGTTGGGCGCGATCGACATTTCGATGCATCGGGACGATCTAAGCCTTCGATGCCGGCTCACCAGCGTTCAGGAGACACATCTTCCGCTTCGGCTTGAAGAATTCACCCTCATTCTGGTGGACGACGTCCTTTTCACCGGCCGCACGTGTCGGGCAGCGATGGATGCGATCAGCTCTTTTGGACGTCCCGCGCGGATTCAGCTCGCGGTACTTCTGGATCGAGGGCATCGGGAATTGCCGATTCGGCCGGACTACGTCGGGAAGAATCTGCCGACTTCGAGCGACGAGCGAGTGAAAGTGCAACTTCAGAACGTTGACTCAGAACCGGATTGCGTCTGGCTCGAGAGGTCATGAAAATAGCCGAACCAAAATCAGCACGGGACCTTCCGCAAACGGCGAACTGGCGCCGGAAAGACCTGCTCGGGATACGGGAGTTGGAACTCAGTGAAATCGAACTGATCCTGGACACGGCGGCCGCTTTCAAAACCGTGGGCTCCCGCGACATCAAAAAGGTTCCGGCCTTGCGCGGGAAGACGATGGTTAACTTTTTTGTCGAACCTAGTACCCGCACTCGCACGTCCTTCGAGTTGGCGGCGTTTCGGCTGAGTGCCGACGTCGTGAATATCTCCGCCACAACGTCAAGTTTGCAAAAAGGCGAAACTCTCAAGGATACCGCGCTTAACCTACAGGCATTGAAGGCCGACATCATCGTCTTGCGTCACACCTCGGCGGGCGCGCCCAAATTTCTAGCTGAACGACTTGACTCAAGCATTATCAACGCCGGAGATGGCGCCCATGAGCATCCTACCCAAGCGCTTCTGGACGTTTTTACGATCCGAGAGCAACTGGGAAAAATCGAAGATCTGAAGGTCGCGATTGTCGGAGACATTCTTTTCAGTCGAGTGGCCCGATCCGACATTTGGGCCCTGAAAAAAATGGGAGCGAAAGTCACGTTGGTCGGTCCCAGCACGCTCGTGCCGCGGTCTTTTGAGGAAATGGGAGTCGAAGTGGCGCGTCATATCGACGATATCGTCGAGTCTGCCGACGTTATTAACCTGTTGCGAATCCAGCACGAACGGCAGCGCAAGGAATATTTCCCGAACCTGAACGAGTACGTTCGTTTCTTCGGACTGACGAAAGCCAGAGCAGCGAAGCTGAAACCGAGTTGTCTTGTCATGCACCCTGGACCAATCAATCGGGGCGTCGAGATCGATAGCGATATCGCCGACGGACCGCAAAGCGTGATTCTTGCTCAGGTCACCAACGGACTCGCGGTGCGCATGGCGGTCCTCTACTTGTGCAGCACAGCGGCAAGAAAGGTTCGATGAAGGACCTGATCATCAGGAATGGTCGGATTGTCGACCCGTCGATCGACCGGGACGAGATTGCTGATTTGTACGTGGTGGATGGTCGCATCTCCGCGCAGCCGCCCGATCGAGAATGCGAAATCATCGAAGCTCGCAACTTGGTTGTGGCACCAGGGTTGATCGATATCCACGTTCACCTGCGCGAACCCGGCCAATCCCACAAGGAAACAATCGAGACCGGAACCCAAGCGGCGGCTGCAGGCGGCTTTTCTTCGGTCGTCTGCATGCCAAACACCGATCCGCCGGCCGATAGCGCGAGCACCATCACGTGGATCACAGATCGCATCCGGGAATCCGCTTTAGTCAACGTCTTCCCAACCGGCGCGATAACCAAAGGCCTGAATGGTGAAGAGATGGCCCCAATCGGGTCAATGGTTCAAGCCGGCATCGTGGCAATCACCGACGATGGTCATTGCGTGCAAAACCATGAAGTGATGCGACGCGCGGTCGAGTACGCTTGTATGTTCGATCTCGCTGTGATGGATCATTGCCAGGATTATAACATGGTGGGCGGCGGGGTGATGCACGAGGGGTACTGGAGCAGCGTGCTGGGCCTGGCCGGCTGGCCGCGCACCGCTGAGGAAATCGTGGTTGCACGAAATATTCTCCTGGCAGAACTCTGCGGCACCCGGATCCATTGTCAGCACCTCAGTTCAGGCGGCAGCGTCAGGCTGCTGAGAGACGCCCGCGCGCGCGGCGTCCCGGTGACCGGAGAGCTTTGCCCTCATCACATCGCTCTCACGGACGAACTCGTCAGCTCTTTTGATACCAATTATAAAATGAATCCCCCGCTTCGAGCCCGTGAAGACATCGAAGCTTTAATCGAAGGGGTGGCGGACGGCACGATCACTCTGCTCGGAAGCGACCATGCGCCCCACGCTTTCTTTGAAAAGGAGGTCGAATTTGACCGGGCTCCATTTGGCATCCTCGGTTTGGAAACAGAACTGGCGCTGTTTCTCACGATCCTTGTTCATCGGACGAAAGCGATCGATCTCAGTCGCTTGATCACCATGTACACAGTGAACCCGGCAACCCTGATCCGCTTACCAAAAGGAACGCTTGGCCCTGGCGCAGATGCGGACGTCACCCTTATTAACCCTGAGCTGGAATGGACTTTCCGGAAAGAGGACTCATTCTCGCTCTCAAGCAACACACCATTTGATGGCTGGGAACTGAAAGGCCGCGCTGTGCGGACCATTGTCAGCGGAAAGACCGTCTGGAAACTGTAGGGGCGAGACGCCTTACTTACGACCCGTTCTGCTATTGTGGAGTAACAGGCTGATTGTACGGATCACGTGGTTGAACGGGCCGGCTGTAGGGATCTTCGGAGGGTTCCTGCTCGTCGTTGTCATCGTCCTGGCCATGTTTCGGATCGATCGTATTGTGACCGGTGAATTTTTCCTGGAACCATCCGCCGACAGTTTGAAACACGCGGGTAGTCTTGTGAACGACCGTTTGACCGAACTGGGCGACCGAAGATCCATAACGGTTCGCGCGCTCCACAACAGTTTCTCCGCTGTGGTCGTCAGAATCACCTTCTGAAGAAGCGTTGTTCCTCTCCTGGTACTCGGGTTGGCGGTAATCGGCCGGCGGATTTCCGTCTCCGCTCACGGGCGGTGGTGGTGGTCCGGCCAACGCGTCGGCATCAGAATGTTGACGGGCTTGTTGACCATGAGCTACTCGACCTTCCGAAACCCAGCTGCCCTCGCTTAGCAATGTCCCGTTGCCGGCCGCGATCCGCACGATCCCGACCGGGCGCTGTTCATAGTCGAACATCTCCACGGTCCAAACCGGCTGGCCCGAGGCGCGATCAACAGAAAGCCGGTAATTCACGTTGTCGAACCCGACTTGATTGCGGCTAGCTTCTGTCTCAGCGGTCCGAAAGGCACCATCGGAATCCAGGTTCAATTTCGTTAAATCGATCGCCGGCAAACCGGAAGCAGAAGACCGGACTGGCGTCCGCTCAGACGAGATCTGCCCGGATACAATATCGAATTCACGCTCGCCGCCACGCGCCGCAGGATCCTCGAGCGTTACCCGCCAGGCGACCGGTTGCGGTCTTCCTGACTGACCGACAATTGCGGTCACCTGGCTCAAAGCCTTTTCGCCACGCTGTGACCCCACCACCCGCAAAGCCTTGTAGGCAGTATCCTGTGCAGAAACAAAACCGGGTGCGCATGCAACCGCCACTAGCAAAACGAACGACCAACGCTTCATTAAGAGTTTTCCTTTTTCTACTTAAGTTTCCCGGTTTGTGCAACACAAGAGCTCTGCAAAATAGAAATTTCGGCGTCCCGTGCTCAGACCTCAGTCAAACTTTGCATTGCTCGCAACATGCCGCATCATGTCTAATCCGCTTGAACCTCGCGGCGGAAAATAGTTTTCTTGAGGATTGTCATGCCTGTTCCACGCGTGTTAATTGCCGACGATCAACCGGAAATCTTAAAAGCTCTTGCGTTTATCTGTTCGGCGGAAGGTTATCAAACGGTTACGGTCAACTCGCCGGCCGCAGTGGTGGCAAAAATCGGGAAGGAAGATTTTGACGTCGCTCTGATCGATTTGAACTATCGCCAAGACATCGCGACCGGGAAAGAGGGTCTCGATTTGCTCAAACAGATTAGCGCCATCGATCCTTCGATCCAAGTGGTGGTGATGACAGCGTATGCGTCCATCCAACTGGCTGTTGAGGCGGTTCGGCTTGGCGCTAAGGATTTCCTGCAGAAACCCTGGGAAAACGAGCGACTTCTTTCAATTCTGCGCACCCAAATCGCCTTGCGCGATGCGCTCCGCGGGAAAGAGCGCCTGGAAGCGGAAAACAGCGCTTTGCGATCTGCCCAGACGCCTTCCACCGGGTTCGTCGCTACCTCCTCTGCAATGCGGCAGGTCCGGGAGATGGTAGAACAAGTGGCACCGTCGGATGCGAACGTGATGATCACCGGGGAAAATGGCACCGGGAAAGGCGTCGTGGCTCGAATGCTGCACCAATCGTCCTTACGTTCCGCCCAGCCCTTGATCACGGTGAACATGGGCGGGTTGCCCGAAGGCGTTTTCGAAAGCGAAATGTTCGGCCATGTGAAGGGTGCATTTACGGACGCGCGTGCGGATCGTGCAGGCCGATTCGAACTCGCAGATAACGGAACGCTCTTCCTGGATGAAATCGCCAATCTCACGGCAAATCAGCAAGCAAAACTCCTGCGGGTGTTAGAGACGGGAGAGTTCGAGAGAGTCGGTTCCTCCAAAACACGTCGTGCAGACGTGCGAATCCTGACCGCCACCAACGCCGATTTGCAAAAGGAAATCGAGTCCGGCAAATTTCGCGAGGACCTTTTTTTCCGACTGAATACAATTCAGATTCACTTGCCGCCGCTTCGGGAACGTGTCGAGGATATTCCGTTTTTGGCCAGCGAATTTCTAACGGAGCTGATGCAGCGATACCGCAAACAGATCCACGGGTTTCATCCTGATGCAATCGCCGCGCTGAAGTCGTATGCGTGGCCGGGGAACGTACGCGAATTGCGTCACGTGATGGAACGCGCCGTACTGCTCACTCGCACCCCCATGATCCAGGTATCGGATCTAGGCATTCGCGGAACGCCTGCTGCCAAAGCACTACAACTCGAAGAAATGAATCTCGATTCGGCCGAACTCTTTCTGATCAACCGTGCACTTGCTCGACACAACGGAAACGCGCTGCTTGCTGCCAAAGATCTTGGTCTCAGCCGAAGCGCCTTTTACCGTCGTTTACAGAAATTCGGCATCAGCGCGCCGTAGGCAAAGCGTCCCGCTTTGCTTCTTGCGTACAAAGCGTCCCGCTTTGAGAGCAAACCGAGACGGTTCGCCTACCTCGTCCGCAAACCCGTGTTCTGCCACAATGCCACTAGTCGGAGGTGGACTCTTATGCTTTGGTGGTTGTTTACCGGCTTTCCACCGATGGCTGCTGAGACGATTCGTATAATAGGGGCCCGCCAACACAATCTGAAGAACGTTAGTGTCGAGTTTCCTCGAGAGCGACTCGTCGTGTTCACCGGCATGAGCGGTTCTGGAAAATCTTCTCTGGCGTTCGACACACTCTATGCGGAAGGCCAGCGTCGCTACGTCGAAAGCTTGTCGGCTTATGCCCGGCAGTTTCTTGACCAGATGGAAAAACCGGATGTCGATTTCATCGAAGGACTTTCACCGGCCATAGCCATCGAACAACGAAGCTCCGTCGCCAACCCTCGTTCAACCATCGCGACGACTACCGAAATTTACGACTATCTCCGTGTCCTGTTTGCGGTCGTTGGACAGCCGCACGATCCAGCCACCGGCGAAAAGGTCTTCAAGCAAACGCCCCAGCAGATTGTCGACCAGATCCTCGCGTACCCGGAAGAAACCCGCATTTTGATTATTGCGCCAATCATTCGGCATGAACCGGGAGAATTCCGGGACGTGCTCGAAAAGATTAAGCGGGAAGGCTTTGTGAGGGTTCGGATTGATGGAGAAGTTCTTGAATTAGCCCGACCAGAACCGATCCGTCTGGCTAAGACGCAACGCCATACCATAGAGATCGTCGTTGACCGTCTTGTGATTCGCGAAGGGGTCCGCAGTCGGCTGGCAGACTCAGTCGATACCGGCCTGATGTGGGGGAAAAACCGGATCATCGTCAGCCGCCAACGCCCGGATGATCCAGGCTGGGACGATCTTCCGTACTCGACACACTTTTGCAACCCGAAGACGGATTTTCTGTTGCCTGAACTGACGCCGAAACATTTCTCTTTTAACAGCGTCGCCGGCGCGTGTCCCGAATGCCAGGGATTGGGATCCGAAGGATTTTTCGATCCTGACCTCGTCGTACCGGATCAGAGCAGGTCCCTCGCCGGCGGTGCGATCGCCCCTTGGAGGAAAGCCACCAAGAGGATGCAATCCTATTACACGGCGCAACTGAAGGCTTTGGCGAATGCTTTTGGGATCAGCCTCGAAACTCCCTACAGCGATCTGCCCGTTTCTTTCAAGGAAGCGCTGCTCAATGGCACAGGAGACCGGGTGATCCAATTCACATTTGGCGAAAAGAACGTCGAGCGATCATTTGAAGGCGTCATCGCGCAATTGGAAAATCTTTTCCAGCAAACGGAGAGCGAGTTTACCAGAACCCGGCTCAAAGGCTACCAGGCGCGTCGGAGCTGCAAGCTTTGCGGGGGCGCGCGGCTGCGTCCGGAAATCCTGGCCGTCACGATCCGGGATTTGAACGACAAAGAGCTGAATATTCACGGATTCTGCGCATTAACGATCGAGGAAGCGAAGGGCTTTGTCGAAAACATCTTTCTTTCCAAGTACCAGCGGGCGGTGGCAACAGAAGTGCTGAGAGAAATTCGAAACCGGCTCACTTTTCTTGTTGAAGTCGGGCTCGGCTACCTGACCCTGAACCGGGAAAGCGGCACGCTCTCAGGAGGAGAAGCGCAACGGATTCGCCTTGGGACGCAAATCGGTTCCGGGCTGGCAGGTGTTCTCTACGTGCTGGACGAACCGAGCATCGGCCTCCACCAACGCGATAACGACCGGCTGCTCACGACTCTGAAACATTTGCGCGATCTCGGAAATACGGTAGTGGTCGTCGAACACGATGAAGACACGATTCGCGCAGCCGACTTTATCATTGACCTTGGGCCTGGGGCAGGGCCGCGAGGCGGTCAAGTCGTTGCCAGCGGTTCCATTCACGAGATCGAAGGGAATCCCGAATCGCTGACCGGCCAATATCTGTCCGGCGCCCTGCGTATTCCAGTACCGCGCGGCAGAGTTTTGCCCAAGGGTCTGTTGTACAATAGAGATCGCATTCCAGAACCAGGCGCAGACGGTTGGCTCACCGTCGTCGGGGCCAGGGAAAATAACCTGCGGGATCTGACGGTTTCATTCCCTTTGGGTTGCCTTGTTAGCGTCACAGGCGTTTCCGGGAGCGGCAAATCCACGCTGGTGGATGACATCCTCAGAAAGGCGCTGTTTCGCCACTTTTATAAATCGAAAGAACGGCCCGGCGCACATCGTTCGATCGAAGGGATTAACCAGGTCGACAAGGCGATTGTCATTGACCAAAGTCCAATCGGCCGGACCCCGCGATCAAATGCCGCCACTTATTCCGGGGCGTTTGGACCGATCCGCGAACTTTTCAGTCAATTGCCCGCTTCCCGTATCCGTGGATACGACAGCGGACGGTTCAGTTTCAACCTTAAAGGCGGCAGATGCGAAAGTTGCCAGGGTGACGGCGTCATCAAAATCGAAATGCATTTTTTGGCGGATGTCTATGTGGAGTGTGAAATCTGCAGGGGCGCACGATACAATCGCGAAACACTCGAGATCACCTACCGCGGGAAGAATGTCTCCGACATCTTGAAAATGTCTGTCGATGAAGCGGCCCGATTTTTCCGCAACGTTCCGGCGATCTTTGATAAGCTCGAACCGCTGGTGGCGGTTGGGCTAGGTTATCTCACTCTCGGACAATCCGGAACTCAGCTCTCCGGCGGCGAGGCGCAACGCGTTAAACTTGCGGCGGAACTGGCCAAGAAAGCGACGGGAAGAACCGTCTACATTCTGGACGAGCCCACGACCGGTCTCCATTTCGCAGATATTCAAAAGCTGCTCGAAGTTCTTTTGAAGCTGCGCGATCAGGGAAATACGTTGATTGTTATCGAACATAACCTGGAAGTCATTAAATCCGCTGATTGGGTCATCGATCTGGGTCCCGAAGGAGGACGGGGAGGAGGTAGAGTCATCGCCCAGGGAACCCCGGAACAGATCGTACAGGTCCAAGCCAGTCACACTGGCCGCTTCCTGAAACGGGTCCTCGCCCCCGAATGAGACCACTTCTCTCAATTCTGGTTTGCCTCCCCTTCGCATTTACTTCGCTCCGTGCGGATTTACTCGATGACGCGATCGAGGCGCATCGTGCCGGGATACCGGAAGTGAGCATCACAAAACTCCGCCAATTTCTGGCAGACAAACAGCCGGAGGTTCGTGTGCAAATCGCGAGGATCCTCCTTGCCCGGTGCCTCATTGAAACCCAGCAAATGGAGGAAGCAGCGCGCATTTTGGAAGGCGCGACCGGGCCGGAAGCGACTTTTCTCAAGGCCCAGGAGGCTTTGCGCTCCAGAAGGCTGAGAGAAGCTGTCGAATATTTCGCAGAACTCGCCAGCGCTACGAACGAGTTTTCGGTCGAAGCTCGGATAGGGCTCGCAGACGCGCAGATGGCAACCGGTGAGTTGGAAGCCGCTCTGACGACGCTCGGCCCGCTGGTCGCGGATGAACCTTCGTCAGATCCCAGAGCAAAACTGATCGCGGCGCAGATCTATCTCTCCGAATCGAATCTCTCCGAGGCCGAGAAACTTATTTCGACCCTGAAAGCCAACACTCGGAAAACCGAAGTGGAAAAAATTTGTCTCGAAGGCGAGCTCGCCTTGCAAGAAGGCAAACTGGCAGACGCCGACGCCTCCTTCAACAAGGTCCTCGAAGAGCCGGAAGATCGGACATTCCGTATCGTGGCGGTAGCGCAGCTTGGATTAGCCAAAGTTCTCGTACAAAGACAGGAATATGAGGAGGCGGAAAACGAATTGGAAAAACTGATTTCGGACCAGCCCAGAAGCGCGATTCTCGGTGATTTGTTTCGAAATCTTTTCGAGATCTATTCCAGGGAAAATAACCCGGAGACTTCGGAGCTCGCACGCTGGGCCGCAGAAAGCCCGGAGACCTCCGGGCCCGATCGTTCCGCGTACGCCCTTTATTATCTGATGCGATTGCACATTCAACAGGGGCTGATAACCGAGGCGGCGCAGAACTGCCGGAATCTCGTCGAACGATTTCCTGATCACCCGATGGCCGTCGATGCCAGCCTGATTCTCGGAGATCACCAGATCGGAGCCGGACATTTCGACGATGCGATCAAACAACTTGAAAACCTGCTTGGTCGGTCCCGCAATCTCGCGCCCGAGGATCTTTTCCGGGTCAGCAATCTCCTGGGGGAGGCGAATTATTTGCGCGGAAATGTCTCTGCGGCAAGAGACATTTTTCATGGTCTTGCCCTGAAGTTCGGCTACGATCGGCAAAATACCCTTTTCAATTGGGCGATCTGCAGTCTTCAGCTCGGCGATACCTCCGCTTTTGATCAGGCGTTTCAGGAGTTTGAAGAGCGGAAATCGCACGAAAATCTCATCGGAGAACTGCTTTTTGCCAAGGGATTGATGGAGGCAAAAGCCGGCAATGCCTCAGCAGACGAAACACTTCAGAAATTTACAAAGCTGTTCCAGAAGAGCCCGCAAAACACTCAAGCTCACCTCATCCAGGCGGAGCTGCGAATGAACGGGCAACCGCCCAATTTGAACGGTGCGCGCAAAGCCTTGAGCGATATCGCGACCACAGGTGATCCGTCGGTCGACGAAAAGGCAGATCGGATCAAATTTTTCATCGCGGCGTCTGATCCCTCCCAAAACGCGCGGTCCGTGCAGGCCCTGGCACAGGATTATCTTCAGAAATACCCGGACTCGCCCGCCAAGGCTGAGGTGCGGTTGAAACTCGGGGAACTCTATTTCCGGGAGAATGATTTTCCGAATGCACAGACCCAGTTTGAGCTGGTCAGCGAGGAGTCTCCTGACTCGCCATTGGTGGAAACCGCTCTTTTTCTGGCCGGGGAAGCTGCTCGCAAGAGTCTGAACTCCGCCTCTGTCGATCGTGCCATCTCGCTCTTCGAGGATGTGTACAAGCTCGGCGGACCACTAAAATTCCAGGCACGCCTCGAGCAGGCCACCACCATGCGCCAGACGAAACACGAAAAGGAAGCGAACGTTTTGCTCGACGATCTACTGACCCAAAATCCACCTTTGGAGATCCGTTACCAGGCGCTCGATGGGAAAGGCGAATCCCTGTTCACCCTGGCAGCAAATGACCCAAAGCTCTATCAGCAAGCGATCAGCGCGTTTGATACTCTGCTTTCAAGCGAGGGATTGCCAACGGAGTGGAAGCAGCAAGCACTCTATCAGAAAGGGAAATGCTTTGAAAAACTAGGCAAACTGGATGATGCGTTGTCCAATTATTATGACGTGCTCGCAGCGGAAGACGGCGGCGACCAACTCTGGTTTTTTCGGGCTGGGTTCGATGCGGCACAGATCCTGGAAGACCGGCGCTCATGGAGTTCTGCTGCCGCAATTTATGAGAAGTTGTCGAACACCCAAGGTGCTCGCGCGGAAGAAGCGAAAAATCGGCTGACCCGTTTGCGACTGGAACATTTTTTGTGGCCAGGGTAGTAAGCAAACCGTCGCAGTTTGCCCGACTTAAAGAGGCAAAGCGAGACGCTTTGCTTACTGACTTCCTAAAATTAAGTTGAGTTTTTCGGGGGCTTTCCGAGATTCAGCGGGAACCGATGACCAAGACGATTAAGCTTTTCATTCCCGGCCCGGTGGAAGTATCGCAAAAGACCTTGGCTGCCATGACCGGTCCGATGATCGGACACCGCAGCGCTGACTTCAAGGCGCTGTATCGAGCGGTCTACCCAGGGCTTCAGCAGCTCTTTCAAACCCGGCAACCGGTATTCCTGTCGACCTCGTCGGCCTGGGGCCTTATGGAGGGCGCGATACGGAACCTGGTGAAGAAAGGGGTCCTGAACTGCATGTGCGGAGCCTTTTCCGATAAGTGGTTCGACGTCTCAAAGCGATGCGGCAAACAAGCCGCTCCTCTCCAGGTGGAATGGGGTAAACCGATCGATCCCGGTGAAGTGGACGCACAGCTTGCGATCGGCCTGTTTGATGCAGTTACCCTGATCCACAACGAAACTTCGACGGGCGTCATGAGCCCGTTAAAAGAAATCAGTGATGTCCTCCGGAAATACCCGGATGTGATCTTCATCGTCGACACGGTTTCGTCCTTTTCGGCTCTGCCGATCCCGATGGACGATCTGGGCATTGATCTCATGCTGACCGGAAGCCAGAAAGCGTTGGCGCTGCCTCCGGGATTGTCGCTGTTCGCGGCTTCTGAGAAGGCGTTCGAACGAGCTGCTCAACTCAATGATCGCGGCTACTATTTTGACCTCTTCGAATTCAAGAAAAACGCTGAGGATTTCATGACGCCGAGCACTCCGACGATTCCGCACATCTATGCGTTGCGGTCGAAGCTTGAAGATATCTTCAACGAAGGTCTCGATCATCGATTTGAGCGTCACATCCAGACGAATCGCCTCGTTCACGAATGGGTGAATGCCAACGGATTCCAGTTCTTCGCGCAGGACGGGTATCGATCAGTCACGTTAACCTGTGTCAAAAACAATCGGGAGATCGACGTCGCAACCTTCGCAAAACGAGTTCGGGATGAACACGGATTCCAGATCGATGGCGGCTATGGAAAGATCAAGGGCAAAACATTTCGCATCTCGAACATGGGGGATGAAACCGTCGAGACGATGAAGCCGCTGCTCGAAGCGCTAAGCGCCACCCTGCAAACGTTGTAATGAGGTAAGCAAAGCGTCCCGCTTTGCCGCTCGAGCACCGCAGGCTAAAGCTGCCGAAATTGGTCCTCTGTAAGTTTCAAATTAGCCGCTGCCACATTTTCTTCCAGGTGGGCGATCGAGGTGGTGCCTGGGATCGGAAGGATGTTGGGGGCGCGATGAAGCAGCCAGCTCAAAGCCACTTGTGTCGTGGTCGCTCCCAGGTGTTGGCCGATTTCGGCCAGAGGTCCTTCGGCAGAGGCCAGCGGCGCGCCATGTTTCATCGGATCGGCTCCCAAAGGACCATACGGCACGAACGCAATTCCTTCGCGAGCGCAATAATCCACGATCGAATCTCCTTGGCGCTCACCGACGCTGTACCGGTTCTGCACCGAGGCGATCTGAGCAATGGACCGCGCCTCTTCAAGCTGCTCGACGGTGATATTGGATAGGCCAATCAGCCGAACTTTTCCTTCTTCCTGGAGCCGCGCCAGACCCAGGACTGAATCCCTCAGCGGCACATCTGGATCAACCCAATGCAGTTGGTACAAGTCGATACAGTCGACGCGTAAGTTTTTGAGACTTTCTTCACAGTCACGTCGCAGCCCGTTGGGACTTCCATCCAGGTATCGCTCCGTCGCCGATTTTTTTACTACCCCGCCTTTGGTCGCGATAAAGAGTCCTTCCGGGTAGGGGTGCAGGGCTTCCGCAACGAGTCTCTCGTTCCAACCAGGCCCATAAGCTCTGGCCGTGTCGATAAAATTGATTCCTAGGTCGAGTGCGCGCCGCAGTACTTTTTTCCCGTCTTCCCAAGCTTGGTAAGGCCCGAAATTGCCCGGCTGGCCGGTCAATCGCATCGCGCCGTAGCCGAGTCGGTGCACCTCCGTGGCATTGTTGAATCGAAATGTGAGAGAGGATTGCATAACAAGACTCTTTACTACTCCACTGCACTCTTGCGTAGTCTATTTTGCATCTGGAAGCTTCTATGCGAATTACAGAGATTCGAGAAAAGACGGTTGCGATCGCCTCACCGATTTCCAACGCCTACATCGATTTTTCCAAGATGACGTGCTCGGTCGTCGCCGTCATCTCCGATGAATTCAGGAGTTGCAGAAGCCGGCAATACTCGGGCGTCGAATTGACTCGCCGGGGTAATTTATCGGGTACAAGCGGGAATCATCGTCCATAGGCCCGAAGGGCCGTCCCATTCTGCAACTCCTGAACTCCTGCAACTCCTGAATTCTGATTCCTGACTCCCGACTTCATGCTTGCCTGCCAGATCTCTTCGTCTCTATTCTCGACCGCATCATGAGATGCTGGATCGCCGGTTTTCTTCTGTTCTGCGTGCAATTTGCAGGCGCGAAAACAAAGTTGCTCGTCGAGGATCCAAATAACGTCGTGGCGGGGCGCTATTCTTTGACGGCGCAGCAAGAGACGCAGGCAACGGAGACGGCGGAGTCGCTGCTCAACTCGTTGTCTGAAGCGAATCTGCAAAAGGCACTCGCAATCCGTTTGGTGGCGGTCGGTGCGGGCCCCCTGACGGAGGATCAGGCGCGCAAAGAACCGCAGTCCCTTCGGGATGCCCAGCAGCGGCTCGCTCGATACGGAGTGAATCTGCCGGATAATCAGCGTTTGGTCCCAATCGTCATTTACGATACCGAGCGGCGCCGGATCATTCATGGACGGTTATACACCGTCACTGAGCTTCCAAGAGTTCATTTCTACGGGCGATTTGACGACTACGTCGCGGTCTATCTCGGGGGAGCGAACGGTTTCTCAAAAGACGGCTACCAGAAATAATCGTTCTCACTTTACTTCCTGAGAACCGAGCGAAGCGAAGACGATTCGCCTGCTTGACGGCGGGCTATCTTGATCCGGCAAAACAAATGCGATCTGGGGAACAGGACACTTGCGGCGAATCGGAATTGCATCGACGCCTGAAGGAACAGGCTTTCCTTTGGGCATATGACCGTGGGTTCCGTTGTTCCGCAATGGAGGTCCGTGCTCCAGGATCTCGGTTTCGGGTCGACGTCGCAGGCATCCGTTTGGACCGGAGGCAGAGCGATTCAACGGTTGCGGTGTTCGAGTGCAAGCGGAGCCGGGAAGACCTTGACCGCGACAATCGGCGCCATAGCGAACTTAAGGTAAGGTTGCGAGTCCTGCAGGAGCGTCGGGATAAACTGGAGCAGCTTTTAGCGGTTCATTATCCGTCTCTTCGAACCTCCGATTCGCTGTTTCCGGACTGGGCGACGTTTGATTTCAGCGCCATCAATCACGCTCCATACCGGCAAACGATCCAGAAGATTGCCCGCATTCAGCGTCAATTGTTCGAGAACACCAAGTTCGACGCGATGACCCGGTACAGACTTGGGAATCTTCACTATCTCGTGACGCCGCACGGTTTGCTTGCAGAACAAGAGGCACCCCTTGGCTGGGGTCTGCTGGAAGTCGCTGGAGATGATCTTATAATTGAAAAGTGCGCTCCAACCCGTTTCTCAGGAACCGAAATGCCGCGCTGGCTGGAACGAATTGCCAAGGCGTCAACTCTTCAGAACACAAAGCCGATCCGGCAACGTCATCGCCGATTGGTGACACTTTAGGTAGCCATGGAAATCACAGCTTCCCCCGCTAGGCACGCGAAACGAGCAAAGCGGGACGCTTCGCCTACCGCATTCTGCCGATACGCCGTTTGGCGTTTCTTTGATTGGTTACACCACCAGACTCAGCAGAAGCACAAAGATCAGGCCAAGGACCGACAATAGGGTTTCCATCAAGGTCCAGGATTTGAAGGTGTCTGGAAGGCTCAACTGGAAGTACTCCTTTACCAGCCAGAAGCCCGCGTCGTTTACATGAGATAAGATGATCGATCCGGACCCTGTCGCCAGGACCATCAACTCCTTGCTGACGGTTGGATTTGCCTGCACGATCGGAGCCATAATCCCTGCCCCGGTGATGGTCGCGACGGTGGCAGAACCGGTTGCGATTCTGACCACGGCGGCGGCGCCCCAGCCAAGTAAAAGGGGCGAGATGTGCGCTTGCGTAGCCCAGTGGCCGATCAGTTCACTGATTTTGGTGGCGATCAGCATCTCTTTGAAACCACCTCCGGCTCCGACGATGAGGACCACGGCGGCGATCGCGCCCAGACTCTTGTTCAGAATCCCGTCGAGACGATTCATGGAATGCCCTCGCCTCAATTCAAGAGCATACATCCCGAAGAAAAGTGCAATCAGGAGGGCAGCAATTGGATCTCCCACGAAATCGATCAAACTTTTCGGAAAACTTTCCCCGGGAAGAAAAGCGTCGGCCAGCGAGCGAGACATCATCAGGGCGGGCGGCAGGAGAATCGTGGTGAGCACAGCCGGGAGCGAGGGTGCTGCCTCAGCCAATGATCGCCCTTCCGCTCGCTTCGCCTCCTCCACAGTAGATTCCGGACCGGGGAATAGAACGGCAGCGGTCGATCCGGAATGAATCCATCCTGCCGCAAAGTTCGCGAAGACAGGGCCGGCCAATATGCCGGTCGGAATCCCGACCAGGATGGCGTAGAGAATTGTTTTTCCAGCGTCGGCGTGAAAAGTGGCGACTGCCAGAGTCGGGGCCGGATGGGGTGGAACAAGCGCGTGTGCGATCGAGAGGCCCGCTAACATCGGTAACCCAACTCTCAGAATAGGTGTATCCATTCGCTTCGAGATGACGAAGGCGAGCGGCACCAGGAGAACGAAACCGACCTCAAAAAATAAAGGAAGCCCGATAAGCAGGGAAGCCAAAAACATTGTCCAGGGGATCCATTTTTTCCCACCAAGAGCGATCAGATCATTTGCCAGGACGTCGGCTCCCCCCGACGAGATTAGAATTCCTCCTAACATCGCGCCCAGTCCTATGACAATCCCCACAAAACTAAGAACATCACCAAAGCCCTTTTCAAAATGTTTGATGACTTCCAGGAGCGGGAGGCCGCAAGCAATTCCGAGAAACCACGAGGCGAGTATCAATGCGATAAACGGGTGAATGCGGAATTTCGTAATGAGAACAATCAATGCGAGGATCGCAATGACGACGACCGCCAGGCGGATAGGATCAGAGGCCATGGGTTGGGGTTAGGTTTTGGTCGAAGCCCAGAGTAGTGGCTTGCCGAACTACCTCGTAGCTAATCAGTGACTGCGCCCAGCGACGCTGAACTGACCTGGGCTGCGTATTTCGCCAGGACGCCCTTGACATATCGCGGTTTCGGCTGCTTCCATTTTTTGAGGCGGGCGGCAATTTCGGTCTTCGAAACCTTCAAGTCGATCACCTTCTTCTCGCCGTCGATTTCGATCGAATCACCATTCTTGATGATCGCAATCGGCCCTCCGACAAATGCTTCCGGTGTCACATGTCCGATAACGAACCCGTGGCTGCCTCCCGAGAATCTTCCATCGGTCATCAGTGCAACCTCTTTTCCTAGTCCTTTGCCCATGATCGCAGAGGTCGGAGCCAGCATTTCGCGCATTCCAGGTCCCCCTTTTGGACCTTCGTAGCGAATGACAATAACGTCCCCTTTCCGAATTTTATCGTCCAGGATCGCTCGCAGCGCCTTTTCTTCAGACTCAAAGACTCGCGCCTTGCCTGCAAAGCGAAGTCCTTCCTTGCCGGAGATTTTGGCGACTGCGCCTTCCGGGGCAAGATTCCCATAGAGAACGACCAGGTGGCTACTCGACTTGATCGGATCTTTGAACCCGCGAATGATCGTCTGCCCTTTGGGATAATCCTCCACTTTTGCCAGGTTTTGTTGCACCGTTTTCCCGCTCACCGTCAGGCAGTCACCATGCAATAGACCGTCGCCGAGCAACATTTTCATCAGCGGAACGATCCCGCCGATTTGGACAAGTTCCCACATCACGTGCTTTCCGCTCGGCTTGAGATCGGCCAATACCGGAACTCTTTTGCCGATCCGTGTCCAGTCGTCGAGCTTCAATTTGACGCCCGCCGCATTGGCCATCGCCAGCAGGTGCAAAACCGCGTTGGTCGAACCGCCGAGTGCGATGGCAACCGTCATCGCATTCTCAAACGCTTCTTTCGTCATAATGTCGGACGGACGAATCCCGCGCTTAACCAGTTCCACTACCGCCGCCCCGGCGGAAGCCGCATCAGCGAGCTTTTCTTTTGAGATCGCGGCCTGCGCAGAGCTATTGGGCAAACTCATGCCAAGGGCCTCAATCGCGGAAGCCATCGTATTCGCAGTGTACATCCCTCCGCAAGAGCCGGGTCCGGGAATCGCACATGATTCGACTTCTTCCAGTTCACCGTCCGATATTTTTCCGTTGGAATGAGCGCCCACCGCTTCGAATATGGAGACGATGTCGAGGTTCCGATTCCCGATACAGCCTGGGAGGATCGTTCCCCCATAAACGAACACCGAGGGCCGATTCAATCGCGCCAGGGCAATCACACAGCCTGGCATATTTTTGTCGCAACCCCCGATTGCCACGAGTCCGTCGAAGCCCTCGCAGCCCGCGACCGTTTCAATCGAATCTGCGATCACCTCTCTGGAGACCATGGAGTATTTCATGCCTTCTGTCCCCATCGAGATGCCATCCGAAACCGTGATGGTGTTAAAAATGATCGATTTTCCCCCGGCTTCGTCTACGCCCTTCGCCGACTCACGAGCTAACCCGTCGATATGGACGTTGCACGGCGTGACCATGCTCCAGGTGGATGCCACGCCAACGATTGTCTTCTGAAAGTCCTCTTTCTTAAAACCAACCGCGTACAACATTCCACGACTGGGAGCTCTCTCGGGTCCATCTAGCATCGGTCCTGAAAACTGGCGGGGGTTGGGGACGGGCTTCGATTTCATATGTCAACAAAGTGGATACTCCGGGACTTGTCTGGATCGTAAATCAAGCATCCACAGAAGACCAGCTTCGAAATATTGGCATGCCTTCTTTCGTGATAGTGAAGGACGCTTGGTTGACAAATCGACTCGGCTCAAAGATCGAAAACAAGCCCACTGTGTAGCCGATGCTTTGGAAATGGCTGCGCAGCGCAAGAAGAGCGCACAGCACGTCCGGGCCGCCTTCGCTCAAATTTTCCAGGACTGTCGAACTCGTGAAGAATGACCGGAACGAGGGACGACTTTCGTTCACTATTTCCGGAAGCTTAATGATCCGATCCAACTCTTCGTGTCCTCTTGAGTAACCGTCATATTCGCACAGGTAGGATGTTGCGCCTTTAAGAGAGAATCGGGGCGTCCCATCGACGCAATCGGTTGTCCGACCGAATAGATCGTTCCATTTGTTATAAGCATTTGTTATCGCTCATGTTATTGCCTTCACATATAATCTCATCAACTCCATTTGTTTCCTAATGTTAACGGGGAGTAGGTAAGCCGTCCCGGCTTACTTTCCGGGCACCGCGGACCGAACAGGTAAGGCCAGAACCTTACCTTACAACGGCTACTTTTGAGCGACTCAACAACATTCGCAGCACCTTTGGCCGTTAACTTAAAGACCGAAACCCCGTTGTGATGCTGAACTGACACTTGATGGTACTTTCTTGGCTTCAGGGCCGGGACGATATTACACTTTCGGGTAATATGCGGCTGCGGTCTTGCTCGTGAGTCCTTATTTTCTTGAATCTGATTTTATCGCCGAGCACGAGCTGCCACCGCTTCTGGACGCGGCAAAAAAAGAAGGGCTTGTGATCCTTTGGGTCTATATCAGTCACTGTTTATACGATGAGACGGAGATAGAACACTATCAGGCCGCAAACGAGGTTTCAAAGCCGCTGGACAGCCTCACGCCATCCGAGCAAAACCGGGTTTTGTCCGACGTCACGTGCTGGAGTGGCAGAACCGGCCGCTGGAGAGATGTATCCGGTACGCATTACATGGAGGAAGCCGAGCGCCTCTGCGACACCGTCGGCATCATCGATCACGGCCAGATCATCGCCCTCGGATCCAAGGAATCTCTAGTCGCACAGGCCTTCGGCTCCCGCAGTTCCGTCACCATGCACTTCGACCGTCCTCAGGCAGACATCAGCGCCTGGGCTACCGCGCACGGCGGAACATCTCAGGACTCCGCCGTCCACTGCACCGTCGAAAAGCCCTCCGAAATCGCCGCCCTTCTCGATGCTGCCAGCCGCGACGGACTGGAGATCCTCGATGTCACGCTGCAGCGGCCCAATCTCGAATCCGTCTTCCTGCACCTCACTGGAAGGGAACTCCGCTCATGATGGCCCGCATGATTGCAACCATCGTGCAGACCGGTTTCTGTTCGCTGCGCCGCGACCACGTCGCGTTCATCCTATCCTTCGTTCTGCCCGTCGCCTTTTTCACCATCTTCGGTTTCGTCTTCGGCAACATGCGCAGCTCCTCGACGCCGCGCGTCAGCGTCCTGGTCGTCGACGAAGATAAGAGTTCCGCATCGCGCGCCCTTATCAGCGGCCTGCTCCGTGAGCCTTCTCTTGACGCTGCCACGCATCCCAAGCCAACTAAAGGAAACCCCGCGCCCCCGGACTACACTGCCACCACAGCTGAAGCCGCTGTCCGCAAAGGCGAGGCACCCGCCGCGCTCATCATCCCTTTAGGCTTCTCTTCTCATCCCATTTCCTTTAGCCCCGGCTCTTCGCGCCTCACCTTCCAGATCCTAAACGACAGTTCCGATCCCGTCGCCGCCCGGGTGCTCGCCGGCATGCTGCAAAAGACCGTCATGATGTCGCTCCCCGCCATCATGGCCACCGCCGGTTCACAGTACTTCGATCAGGAAATTGGTGGTCTCACCCCTCAGCAACGCCAGCGAATGGATGCAAGCTTAGCCGCTCTCCGCAGGTTTCAGGACCAGCAGAGTGCGAACGCTGCTCAGACCGGCAGCGCGGCCGCCACAAAATCCACAACGTCTGACTTCAGCGGCTTCGTCTCCGTCAACGTGCGCGACGTCGTTGGCGAAAAGAAGCGCAGCCCGATGATTTCCTACTACGCCGCCGCCGTGGGTGTCATGTTCCTGCTCTTCACCGCCAGCGGCGCCTCCGGCAGCCTTCTCGACGAGTCTGACAGTGGAGCCCTCGATCGCGTCATCTCCGCCCGCGTCACAATGATCACTCTCCTCGCCGGCAAGCTTATCTACTCCATGCTGCTCGCCTTCCTCCAACTCACGGTCATGTTCCTCTGGGCCGCGGGCGTCTTTCACCTCGACCTCTTCGCCCACCTTCCGGGATTCATCGTTATGACTGCCGCCACATCCTTTGCCGTGGCAGCTTTCGGAATACTGTTGGCAAGCGTCACCCGCACCCGCGCTCAGCTCGCTGCCTTTTCCACTCTTATCGTCCTCACCATGTCCGCCGTCGGCGGCAGCATGTTCCCACGCTTCCTCATGCCCGACGCGATGAAGAATGTCGGCCTGTTTACGTTCAACTCGTGGGCCATCGAGGGATATACAAAAGTCTTCTGGCGTGACCAGCCGGTCCGCCATCTCGGCCCTGAAGTGTCCGTCCTCCTCGTCTCCGGATTCGTCCTCTTTCTCCTGGCGCGATGGTCCGCCCGCCGCTGGGAGTCCGTATGATGGACTGCCAACTGAGGCCAAATTCCGACCTTGAACCTGGCCCGGGTCGAAAGATCGGCACAGGGTTCAAAGTATCTGTAAAGCCAATCCCTAAGACCGAAGAATGAAACGGTTTGGGGCCATTAGTCTATTGGCTTGGAGTCAACAGGGGGAATTCCGGAGTATTGGATCGTGGATGTTGCGGCCAAGGTGGTCAGGATACACCGGCTGAATCAAGGCAAAACCTACTCCGAGGAGATCCACTCCGAAGGATACGATCGCCTAAAGGCGTTTCCAGATGTCATAATCGACCTGGGGAATCTCTTTTGATCGCTCGGGGCGTCCTGCGCAGGTCACCTCGATTTTTTTCACAAGCCGATTTCCGGGATTCGGTTAGCAGTTCCCATAATTAGTATTATGAGCCCTGCGCAGGAAACGCCGACGCCGTCAACCGCGCCGATAGTAAGAGTGCCTTTAACCGAAGTTCGCTTAGGCAAACAAGAGGAAGACAGCGGACCTTGGCGGACGCGTTAGTACTCATCAACTCCATTTGTTTCCTAATGTTAACGGAGAGTAGGTAAGCCGTCCCGGCTTACTTTCCGGGCACCGCGGACCGAACAGGTAAGGCCAGAACCTTACTTACAACAGCTACTTTTGAGCGACTCAACAACATCGCAGCACCTTTGGCCGTTAACTTAAAGACCGAAACCCCCGTTGTGATGCCGAACTGACACTTGATGGTACTTTCTTGGCCCCAGGCCGGGACGATATTACACTTTCGGGTAATATGCGCACTTTGTGTTCGCAATCTCAGGTGCTTCAGAGTTACGTTTTAAAACTAGTAATTCGTATTTCATACGAACAATGTTAGTCACGTCTTTCCTTCCCCCGCCTACGCCAATAATTTCAGGCGGCGCTCGGTCAAGGTGTGTCGCGCGAGTTTTGATAGCAGCAGATAAAAGTAACTGATCCAAGGAGTTCCTCATGTTTAGCGAGTCCCAGAAATTAAGTTGGTGTTCAACCAGCGGAGGATGCTATGGCTCACGTTGTCTATGACGGGAACGGTTCGGACGGCGGTCAGGTCCCGGTTGATTCCAACACCTACGCCTCGGGCAACCCCGTCAATGTCGCCATCAGCGATTCCACCACGGCGCCGCACCAGCAAGACGATTCCAACGGCAACCCGGAGAACATCGTCACCGGCAACCTGTCGCGGACCGGCGCGGTCTTCCTCTACTGGAGCACGGCGGCGAACGGCGGCGGGACGATCCACGGCTCGGGGTCGACCTTCAACTTCCCCAGCCAGCCGGGGAACCTGACCCTGTACGCGCAGTGGGGCGTCACCACGGGTCTGACGGGCGGCGGCGTCACGACGCATTACTCGTTCTTCTACGACGAGACCCTGGGGGGTCCGGGAGGTATCGAGCCCGCCAGGACCAACTCGGTGATCGCCAGCTGCGAAGCCGACTTCAACTGGATGCAGACACAGTTCGCTGGCGTGGACATCACCAAGGCGATCAGCCTGCCCATCCCGACGTACGTCACCGCGCTGGGCGGCTGGAGCGCGAGCTGGTGGCCGCTCAAGCTGAATCCCGGCACGACTGCCCCGGCAACCTTGGTGCGGACCGCCATGGTGATGGAAGTCGTCGAGATGTTCATGTCAGCCCAGCACAAGGGCTGGGGGTACTCGGCGGGCGTGGGAGACGAGGAGAGCTGCGGCGAGGCGCTGTCGCAGTTCCTGACCGTCCAGTTCCAGATCAGTATCGGCCAGGGAGCCAGTCCGATCTTCTACGGCAGCTCCGACGCCTGGCTCAACAGCTCGCTGCCAGCCAGCAACCCCGCGTCCACCGAGTTCGATGGAACCACGCACTACGGGGCGCGTACGGACTACGTCAATTCGACCCTGCCGTTCGCGGGCAACGGCCCCGGCACCGGCGGTTCGCTGCTGTTCATCTACTATCTGTCCCAGCAGCTTGGTTTCGCGGCCGCGGGCATCGTCGGCGGCGCGCCGGGTCTGGACTCCAGCAACAATCTGATCGGCGGCTCATGCCTGCGCGGTGTGTACCGGAACCTGACGGGCGACACGTCCGATCCGTTCCTGTACTTCGCGAGCCTGCTGGCCGCGGCCTTCCCGCCGGATCAGGTCGCGTTCATCCCGGGACCGAACTCGGATAACCCGTGGCCGCTGGGCACGCTGAGCTTCCTTGGCGGCAAGAACACCTGGGGCCACGATGAGATCAATGACATCATCGGCAAAGGGGGAACCTATCCGGACGGCATCTACCTGGCACTCGACGGCTTCAGCCAGAACATCGTGGCCGGAGCGGTCCCGTCGCCGCCCACCATCGCTTTCGGCGGCGTCACGGCCGCACCGACCGCTACGCCGTCCACGATCTTTTATCAGAGCTCCAATCCCAAGGTCCCGCAGCAGATCGTGTTTGCCTTCGACGTCAAGTTCGCCAAGCCGCTCGGGACATTCCCGGCGAACGGCGAGACGTCCGCGGCGGTCAATTCGTCGATCACCGTGCTGAGCAAACCGTGGCCGGCGGCGACCGAGTTCTTCTTCCTGGCCGGGGCCGATCCGTACTTCACCAATGTCGTGCAGGATCCCGCCGACCCGACGCAGCTCAACGTTCCTTGGCTCAGCGAAGATCTGAGGGTGTTCACGGCCACTCCTGGAGCGTCACCCGCTTCGCAGTACCAGTATCCTGTCTCCGGTGGCCCGCAGTTCATCGAGCACAGTTCCGGCGTAGGCACCTTCGACTTCAACGGCGCCTATACCTACATCCAGGCCCTGCTGTTGCAACTGAACCAAAGCTACGGCGATCCCACCAAAATCGACCCGTTCCTGCCCAGCAGCAACATCATTCCGCAGCAGCAGACCGAGTTCACGGCCGATTCCTCGGTCACGCCGTTCTCGACCATCGGCGGAAACAACTACAACAACTACAGCTTCGCCATCGCCCGGGTGCGGCTACAGGGCTCGCAGGGGTCCGCGGGCGCGGCAACGGGGGTCAGGGTGTTCTTCCGCCTGTGGAGTACGCAGACCGCCGACACCGGCTGGGACCCGACCTACACGTACCTCAGCAAAGACGATTCCAGCGGCAACCCGCTCTGGCCGATCGCGCCGTCGGACAACCACACCATCCCGTTTTTCGCTACCAGCGCTCAGCCAAACTTCACCGTGTCGAACGATCCGGAGTTCCAGACCGGCGGGTTCACCAATACCGGCGCCAACAACCTGACGATCACCATCGAGCAGGGCGATTCGCAGTGGAGCTATTTCGGCTGCTTCCTGAACGTCAATGACGGCGCTGTTTCGGTGAACGGCATCGCCCTGCCGAATGCCTTCCCTGGGACCCACCATTGCCTGGTGGCGCAGATCGCCTACCCCGGCGCACCGATCCAAACCGTGGGCGGCAGCGTGCCGACCCCCGAGAGCGGCGGCCAGCTTGCCCAGCGCAACCTCCAGGTCACCACCACCGACAATCCCGGGCCGCCCTCGGCGCACCGGGTTCCGCAGACCTTCGACGTGAAGCCGAGTACCGCGCCGCTTGCGCACGGTCCGCTGGCCGGGCGGCCCGACGAACTGATGATCGACTGGGGCGAGGTTCCTCCCGGCTCCATCGCGCGGATCTACTGGCCGGCCGTGTCGAGTGCGGAGGTGATCAAGCTCGCCTCCTGGATGTACGGCGTGCATCCGCTGACGGCTGCCGACGCCCATACGATCGAGGTCAAGACCATCAAGGGCGCGACTTTTGTGCCCATCCCGCAGGGGACGGGCGCGTGGTTCGCGGGTCTGTTCACCGTCGATCTGCCGCTGACGGTGGCGACCGGCGAGGAGTTCGACATCGTGGTGCGGCGGATCAGCAAGCGTCCGCTGCGCAACCCACCGCCGCCACCGCCGCCGCCACCGCCACCGGCGACACCGCAGATCACGGTGGCGCGGCGAACCGCCACCGGTGGCACCGTCCACACCCGCCCGCGTGGATCCGCTGCGCAGGCGGGGATTGTGCCCGCGCGGGCGGTGGCTGCCGTCGCCGCCACGCCGGCCTACGAGCGCTACATCGTCGGCTCCTTCCAGGTGAAGATCCCGGTTTCCACCCGCGAGGCGATGCTGCCGGCCGAGGAGACCATCCTGGCGATCATGAAGGCACGGCTGGAGGCGATGCCGAAGACCGACCGCTGGTATCCGGTGCTGCTGCGCTACATCGGCCAGATCGCCGGACGCGTGGACGGCCTGGGCGGCGATGCGAACGCCATCCCGCCATCGCTAGGCGGCTATCGCCCAACGCCCCGGCCCGTCCGCCAGCCCTGCGAGGAGAACCGGGAGGAGTTCACCGGCAAAGTCTGCGAGGTGGTGTTCGATTGCTTCGGCGACTTCGTCGGCTTCGTCCTGGACGACTGCTGCGAGCACAGGGCGTACGAAAACCGCGAGCGACAGATCGGCGATCTGGTCCTGCGCGCGCTAAAGGAGCGTCTTACCCTGATGGTCGCCACGGCTGGAAAGGAGCGCCGGATCGTCCGTTTGGTGGCGAGGTGCTGAGCGATGCGACGACCTCGCTTCAGTCCACCAAACGCCCGAAAACCGAAACGAGCGAAGACAAAACGCCGGCCCTGAGCGACGGCCAGGCCTTGGGCGCTTTTAGAAGCGCCGCCGGCCGATACGCTGAAAGACAAGTGCAACCGGGCGATCCTGGTAACCTTTCTTCGTCCGGGACCAGGATGCCGTGCCAAACAACACGTTCAGGCGATAACACGACAAAGAGGGCGAGGCCCGGAGACTAAGGTACGCGTTGTCTCGGATGGCGCGGATGGCATGAGGTCGATGGCGGGCAAGTGGTTCAATGCGAACGAGCAGCACATCCTGGATCGGTATCGCGTTGCCCGGCGTTTGAGGCTATCGGAAAAGGCCTTATCTATCTTCCTCATGTCGAGGATTTCGAATACCGGCTCTCATACCTTGGCCTCTCTAATTTCTAAAATAAGGAAACATGAATCTCTACCAAATTGCGAAGGAATGGATGAAGGCTGCAGGTTCCATGGATCGACGGCCGTATTTTTTTGTGGGGCTGCGGATTGATGGCAGTTAAATATAATCTGGATCGTGCGATTGCCTGGTGGGGATTCAACCGGCGTTGGTACTTTTGGAATTACATTCAGCCCCACGGCTACGCCTCGGTCGGTGTCATACCACCCAGCGAGCAAAGTTTTTATTTCGCACTGGTCCTGACTTCGTTGCCTTTTCTGCTCGCGGGAATTGTGCTGACGGTGTGGCGTCTTCGTTCGGCGAAATTGCCCCTAGGCCTTTGCATCCTCTTTTTCGTTCCCATTCTGAACCTAATTTTCTTTGCCGTTTTATGCGCGATTCCGGAGCGACGAGGGCGGCATCTGCCGACCGTCCGCCGCGGTTGGACCGCCTGGTTACCGACCAGCCGTGTGGGAAGCGCTCTGTTGAGCACGGTTATCGTGGGTATTCTAGGCGCAGGTTTGGCGGTTATTTCCACCAGGGCGCTGGGGAATTATGGATGGGGTCTTTTTGTGGCTCTTCCCTTTGTCATGGGTTTGGTCTCAGTTCTGATTTATGCCGGTCCGCAAAGGCGTGATCTTCCCAGTTGCCTGACGGTGGCGATTTTTCCCGTTCTTTTCGCAGGAGCAGTTTTACTCGCCCTGGCGGCTGAAGGATTAATCTGTCTACTCATGGCCGCGCCAATCGGGTTGTCCCTTGCTTTGTTTGGAGGGGCGGTTGGCTACCTGATCGTGGGCAATCGTTCGGCCCCGGTTCATCCAGCGGCCATGACGTTGATCTTAATTTCGGTGCCTGTTCACTAACAACGTGTAGCCCATCTTTCTCGGGCATGCGGAGATCGACGATAAGGACATCGGGAGAATGCTGATCATAGAGTTCGCAGGCTTCCTTCCCGTTAGCGGCTTCGGCCACTACTTGGACGTCCTTTAGCGAGCTGAGAATGCTTGACAGCCCCTCTCCAAAAGAATCAAGGCAAAGGAGGTTTCTTGCCGAGAGGTCATGGACGCCAGATTGCCGGATTTTAGATTCCGGAATTTCCGCGAAAGCACTTGCTGCGACGTTCTGCTGATAGCCAATGCGAACTCACTGAGGACATTCGTGGTCATGCCGAAGAATGCAACACGCGGGCAGACTATTCACTTGATCTTGCAGGCAACCAATGACGGAGCTCTGCCACTAACCCGTTATTAACGAGTTGGAAACTTGTGATTCCTCAGTCTACCAGTTCGCGACTATCTGACTCACAGGTAGGGGCAAACATCATTTGCGATATCCCAGAGAGAGTGCGGCATTGGTGCGAGGATGAGTATCAGAATTAGCAGGGCAAAATAACCCACCACCATGCGACTGGCGTCCAAGGGTGTGACGTCATTCAAAGGAGGCGCACCTCGGCCGGCGATGAAAAACACAATGAGCGCCCACATCATCAGCCCGGGCCAGACGAACAAAGCCAGCAAAAACAACGACCACATCGCCACGCTGCTAATGGCAACGCCTACCCGAGAACCGAACATGGCGCGCGTAATGTGACCACCATCGAGCTGGCCCACCGGCAACAAGTTTAGTGCTGTGATAAATAATCCCAGCCAACCCGCGAATGCTAACGGACTAAGGTGCACAAGTGCTCCGTACTGAGCAGCGTCTCCTAGCGAGATCTTCGTGAGCACCGTAAACAGTATCGACGAGCCCACCGTTGCTCCGTGCAGAAACCCATGCGACAGCGTGTCGTCGCCGCCTGCAGTAATACTTGAAGATTGCAGCCCGAGAAGAAGCGCCGGAACTGCAATCACGAGCCCGGCCAGCGGTCCGGCAACTGCAACATCAAAGAGGGCCTTCCGGTTCGCAGGAGACGACCGCATTTGAATAAAAGCGCCAAAGGTGCCTAGTCCGAAGGGTACTGGAATGAAGTATGGGGGAGTGACATCCATCGCATGTCGACGCGCCATGAAGAAATGTCCCAATTCGTGCACCCCGAGAATCAAAAGTAATCCAATGGAGTAAGGTAAACCGACGGTAAGTCGCCCCGGCTCCTGAGCGAGATCGACACTTTGGTGACTGGCTCCAGCCCAGGTCGTCGTAATCACGGTGAGACCGAAAAGAAGCCAATGCAACCAGGGTCGGACAGGTTTCCGTGCAATATCTTCTTCGGCCCGCTTCGGAATTAAAACGATTTTTGTGCCGAGTTGTTCATCTTCCTGAACCAAGGGTACAAAGCTTTTGCCGAGCGTTATATTCAGTTTTTCGAAGGTCGCCGAAGCGGAATCGCGCAGTGGGCCCCGAAACAGTTGCACCCCATTTTCTCTTATCGCAATTTTAACGTCCATCAATTGACGGACGATTTCCGGTTGCTCAGCCTCGTTCAACATTCGCGGACCAAGGTCGGGGGCAAGCGCTGCCGCCATACGCCTTTGCGCAGCGCTGAGCGTCCACAACAGCAGCAGGCAGAAAAGCAACGCAAACCAAAATAGGGCGTGTCCGATACTGGCTCCGCCAGGCCGCAAGAGAAACATCAACCAGGGCAGCACGAGCGCCAGGACAAACAAAAACGACAGCAACGGATTTCTCGGCCTTCGCATATTATTCTTTCCTCCAGCACCATTGAGATACAATCGATCTGGAAAAATAACATTTCCCACCTCCAATGGTTGGCTCTGAATCCGTTAGCATCAATGCAACGTCAGGTCCATACCGATTGAGATCAGAAATTATTCCTGCCGCACCGAAACACGGAATTGGGAATAAACTTCAACGAAGGCCGGTATCTTATAGTAATGAACATACTTGCGTTAGGCATTGGGAACCTAGGTGGACCGGATCTATTGATCATCCTGCTCATCGTTCTTGTCCTTTTTGGGGCAAAAAGGTTGCCTGACTTGGCGCGAAGCCTCGGGCAGAGCATGAATGAGTTCAGGAAAGCTCGCCAGGACCTTGACCGGGAGCTCCACAATCCCGGAGCTCAACCTTCCCAGGCCCAACCCTGCCAGTCCATGCAACAGGTTGCGCTGGTGCCGGGGGCGCGGGAACCGGCGTCGGCAGAGCGGTTCCAGGAGGTCTGCAACGAAAAGCAAAATTCAAATTAAGAAATGGTTAGCACCAGGTCGAAAAGACTGAAAGGAATCAGCGAGGCCGTCTTCAGACACCAAAATCCTTATAGATTCGTTGACCTGAAAGCGAGCTCCCTTGAACGCATAAGGCCCGTACGCGGATAGCTAGGCGCACGCATCCTCCTTCAATAAATCCTCGAAAAACGGTAAGGGAATTTCAGCGCGGCGTCTTCAAGACCCCGGCCAACCGTGAAGCGCCCGTTCGCGAGGCCGTGATTTCGGTTCCAACTCGGTCACGCAGTCGCACTCGGTAAAGCCGGTCACCGTAATGAGTGACGTGTTCGATTGCTTGGAGGTTCACTACGGCATGCCTTCCGATCTGGACGAAGGGATCGCCGCCTAGCCACCGCATTAGATCAGCCAAAGGATAGTAAGTGGCAAACTCCTCCCGCACCGTGTGGACCCACGTGCGCCGATCCCGTCGCAGCACCGCTACAACCTCACGGCGGGCGAGCAAGCGGATCTGGTCACGGTCCACATCCTTGACCGGCAAGAGGTCGGTGTCTGAACCGGTAAAAAGAATCTTGTCTGGCGTTGCTAGCGAGTCTGCGCGTGTGCCGGTGAGCGGAGAAGGGCCAGACTCAAAAGGGCGCAGATGTGCCAATAAACGCTTAACCGCCTCCACAACCTGCTCCGGGTCTAACGGCTTCAAAAGATAATCCACCGCCTCCAGCCGGAAGGCGTCGGTGGCGCGGTTCGCGTTTCCCGTAGTAAAGACCAGGCGTGGCGGCTGCGGAAGCATGGCTAGTTGCTTCGCCAGCGAAACACCGTCTTTGCCCGGCAGATTGATGTCGACAAAGACCGCGTCCGGCCTCAACTCGGCGCAAAGACGCAGGCCCTCCTCGCTTTCGGCGGCGGAACCGACGACCTCTACCTGGCAGGTGTCGTCCAGCAGTTCCGCCAGGTACTCGGCGGCCAACGGCTCGTCTTCGATAATAACGGCTCGGATCCGGATCCACATGAGATCACTCAGTTTCACGCCGTGGATCCGAACGCTTTTATGGCGCTTGATCTTTTGCGCCGCAGCAAGTAATGCGGCATCAAACGCGCATATTGAGAGTGCTCTCCGAGCTCGATGATGAACTCCATCGACTCGCCGCGGAAATGTGACTCTTGCACTTCAATCGCCCGGCCATCGTCGAGGTATGTGACACCGTGCACCAGCATAATGGGTTCGCCAATTTGTAGATCGAGAATTCGGGCATCTAACTCAGAGGCCAAAATTGCTCTTAGGGACTGGTGGGCGGCCGCGATGTGATGATGGTATTTTTTGAAGAGAACCAAGTATAATGAATCTTTGATGTCTTCTCGCTTCAGATCCGGACATTGCGCCGCGGGAATCCAGCTCTTTTCCAGAACTAAAGGTCTATCATCCGCATATCGAACGCGCTCAAAGTGCAGCACCGGATCTTTCGCATTGACCCCAAGCCTTTCGGCGACGTCCTCGCCGGGCAGCTCACGCGCGAAACGCAGCACCTCAGTTCTGACTTTCATCCCCGCCGACTGAATGATTTGGGTGGTACTCTTCACACCAAACATGTCTCTCGAAAGCGGCTTGGGCTTACCCTTGGTGACAAGGCCTTGGGGATTCACGTAAGTGCCTTTCCCCTGTTCGCGGCGGATATAGCCTTCGTTAACGAGCTTGGCGAGAGCTAGTCTCACCGTGGTCCGGCTCACACCATAGAATTTCTGGAGCTGATCTTCGGTCGGGATCGACCCGCCCAGACGATATTCTCCGCGCACGATTTTGTCGCGGATCGCCTGGCCCAGTTGATAGACGAGCGGGATATTTCCGTTTCGGTCCAAGGGTTGCATCGTTATGTTGTTATAACGATATTACGTTTGGCTGTCTAGAGGAAATTTTGATTTTCTGCCCGGCCGATCTCGAACCTTCTCAATCGGCGTTAGCAGCATCGTTACTACAGAGTGTTAGGATTCCCGACAGCGTCATCATTGAGATGGTTGAATTCGCCACCCATCTGGTACGATTTCGCAGTCGCAAACCGGAAAACGGTACACCTTTAAACACCTGGATCTTTCAATATTGTTATTGCAAATACTTTGCAGCAATTGAAAGATTATCCCGCTTGTGACCATTCGATAGCACCCGCACAGATCTTAATGCCCAATCTTTATAGTTTTACATGAAATTTCTTCCTGCTACAATCAGTAGGAACGTCCCTGCTCAGATGCACGCACGGCAAAGCACTGTGAAGGCAGCCCGGCATATTTGGTGCGCACCACGCCAACGGCCTGGCGCCCAAGAGAATTCCGTCGCAGGCACCGCTCCGAAGATTGTCTCATTGTTGGTGGTTGCGATGCTTCAATGGGCTACGGTCCTGGCAGTCTGTCCAAGCCTGCACGAGCTCGTCCACCATGATGCAGACGATGAGCACCACGACTGCGCCGTAACCATGTTACTGGCCGGCCAGGTCGAGCAGCCGGCCATCGACCCAATCGTCATTGCTAAGCCGGCCTTGGTCCCGGTGCCTGTCGATCAGAGTTACGAGACCCAATCCTTCGGATCTTTTTTTCTGAGTTGTCGCATGCTGGAACATGCTCCGCCTCTGCGGAACTAACTCCCACTACGTCGGCGGCGGTATGGAGTAATACCTCACTCCGCATATCGCCATCCAAATTAGGTCCCACGGCAAGCCAGTCGTCCACCGACTGACTCTTGCGTCATTTCAAACTACGTGCAAACGACCAATGAAACTATATTTTATTTTTCTGTTATTAGCATCCAGTTTTTACCCCTCTCCAGCTTCCTCTCAAACAGGCCCGTCGCTCAGCCCAGACTCAGCGGCTTCTGGCGACTCAAGCAATCAAAAGCAGACCGCTGAAAGCCAGCCGGCGGCCAGCCCGGCCCAGAGCGAACAGAATCCTTCTTCCACCGAACTTAACCCGGTGGTCGTGATTGGGCAGCTCGATCAGGCTCGGGACCAGATTGTTCCGTACCTGGGCGCCACGAAATATTCTATCGGCCAACAACAGATTCAGACTCAATCTCAAGGCGCCAATACACCATTTAATCAAGTCATTCTGCGGGCTCCAGGAGTGGCCCAGGATTCCTATGGACAGCTCCATGTCCGCGATGAACATGCCAACCTCCAATTTCGAATCGATGACGTCCTTATTCCCGAAGGGATCACCGGATTTGGACAGGAAATCAGTACCCATCTAGTAAAAAGTGTCGACTTGATTACCGGTTCACTCCCGGCTCAGTTCGGTTTCCGAACAAGCGGCATCATTGACATTCACACGAAAGACGGGGTCGACCTGAACGGGGGAGACGTCTCTTATTACGGCGGTTCTCACCAGACTATTTCTCCGAGTTTCCAAGTTGGAGGGTCGGAAGGTCGGTTCAGTTTTTACGGACTTGGCAGTTACGACCAGAATGACCTCGGAATCGAAAACCCGACTGGCGGTTACCACGCCATCCACGACTATACCGAGCAGTACAAAGGGTTCGCGGAGCTCTCCTATCTCATCGACGATTCGAGTCGGATTAGCCTGTTAATGAGTGGCACCTACTCCGATTTTCAGATTCCCGCTAACCCGGGTCAGATGCCACTCTTTGCACTCGCTGGGGCCAGCCCAAAGAATTCCAATTCCAGTTTCCTGAGTGAGAATCAGCACGAGCAAAATGAATTTGCCATTCTCGCGTACCAAAAGTCTTTTGAAAATGTCACCTTGCAACTGGCGGCATTTACTCGGTACAGCGCGACTTTGTTTACGCCAGATGACGAAGGTGACCTCATCTTCACCGGTCTGGCAGGACGAATCGACCGAAGCATCTTTTCCAACGGGATTCAGCTTGATGCGAGCTGGGCAATCAATGATTCCAACGTCCTGAGAGGCGGGTTTCTCCTCACGGTTGAATCTGCCAATGTCCAAACAAATAACCAGGTTTTTCCGGTTGACGCTTCAGGAAGTCAAACCTCCGATGTGCCCTTTACCATTGTGGACAACCAGCGCAAGACGGGTGCCTACTACGGATTTTATCTGCAGGACGAGTGGAAGATCTTTGAACCGCTGACCGTCAATTTCGGAGCACGCTTCGACGTGGTGGACGAATACGCTCATGCAAATCAACTCAGCCCAAGAGTAAACGTCGTGTTCAAAGCGACCAAGAGTACGACTCTTCATGCCGGCTACGCACGTTATTTTACGCCGCCTCCGCTGGAGCTCGTTCAGTCACAAAGCATCAATAAGTTCGTCGGAACATCCAACCAATCCGCAGTGGCGCAAAGTTCCTCAGTGCAACCGGAACGCGCGCATTATTTTGATGCCGGGATGACAGAACAGTTTACCAGTTCCTTTTCGATGGGAGTTGACGGCTACTACAAGATCTCTCGGAACCTGATTGACGAAGGCCAGTTCGGATCCGCTTTGATCTTTTCACCGTTTAACTATGCCAAAGGAAATCAATATGGCGCCGAGATCACGGCGAACTACACCCAAGGAGGCTTTAACGCCTATGCCAATTTCGGTTTCGAACGCGGAACCGGGGAAAATATTGTTTCCGGCCAATTCCTTTTCGGACCTGACGAGCTTGCTTTCGCTCGCAACCACTGGATCTTCCTGGATCATGATCAGCGTTACACGGTTTCTGCCGGCGCCTCTTACACTTATAAAGACACTACCGTATATGCTGACGTCCTCTATGGCAGCGGCCTGAGAAGTGGTTTCGCGAACACCGACGAACTACCTGGGTATTATCCTGTGAATTTGGGGTTCACCCATGCCTTTCATCTCCCGGAGAAATATGGACGGATTCAATTCCGGTTCGACGTCACCAACCTCTTCGATCAAAGCTACGAACTGAGAAACGGTACCGGAATCGGTGTTTTTGCGCCGCAGTTCGGACCAAGACGCGGCTTTTTCGGGGGAATGAGCTGGATATTTTGAGTCAGCCGGTGGCTTCAATTTTATAGTCAACAGAGTGGATGTTAGGGGACTTGCTTGGAAGCCATTTCAAGAGCCGCAGCCGACTGTAGAGCAGGCTGTGGCGGGTTTGTTCGCTCGAACGAAAGCGCTGACAAACTTGTCTTCCACGTCTCTAGCCAGCGCATCGACGTCGAGACCCCGACGCGAAAGGAAAGCCCACGCGTCTTCGATGCTGTAAACCCGCGTGGTCTCGATATCAATATTGTCAAAACCGGCTTTGGCAAGTTTCGTCACGTATTCGTAATCGCTCAAGGCACCGGCGACGCAGCCCGCCCAAAGCTCCATGTTTTCCTTGATTTCAGCAGGCACGTTACCCCGCACAACAACATCGGATACCGCGAAGCGACCGCCGGGTTTGAGCACCCGAAACGCTTCCTTTAGCACGAGGTCCTTGTCGCCGGAGAGGTTGATGACGCAGTTCGAGATGATGACGTCCACCGAATTATCAGGGAGCGGGATGTTCTCGATTTCGCCTTTCAAAAACTCAACATTGGTAAGACCGCTTTTGCGCTTATTTTCTTCTGCGAGAGCCAACATCTCATCGGTCATATCGAGACCGTAAGCCTTCCCTGCCGGCCCGACACGGCGAGCGGAAAGCAGCACATCAATGCCGCCACCTGAGCCAAGATCGAGGACAACTTCACCGAACTTCAATTCCACAAGAGCAGTGGGGTTGCCGCAGCCAAGAGAGGCCTGGAGCGCCGTACCTGGCACTTCACCTTCCTGGGCCGCATCGTACAGGTTTGCGGTGATCGGATCACAGGACCTTTCCAACGCAGAAGAATCGTCACGACAACAGGGGTTGACCGCGCCTGATGTGACTCGCAAGGCAGCCTGCCCATACTTATCCCTGACAACTTCTTTAATATTCGGTGTGTTCATCGGTATATCTTTCGTTACTTGCAAATGGAGACAATCTTGCGCGGCTCGATAGCCTTGTTGCGCGTGCAGCATTCCGCGTACAAGAAGCCAAGCAACTCTTGGAGCACTTCGGTGTTGGCCGAATACCAGAGAAAGGTCCCGTCACGCCGGACCTTCACCAGACCCTCGTTTTTTTGCTTTTCAAGATGGTGAGAAAGGGTGGAGCTGGGAATTCCGAGTTCACTACCGATCTCACCGACAATCAGCCCCTCCGGATGGGCCGAAAGAAGAAGCTGCATGATCCGCAAGCGTGACTCTGTTCCCATGGCCGAGAATATATCGGCATAGCGGGTAATCAGTTCGAGGTTCTGTTTTTTATCCATTAGGCGTTGCATCTTCTCTATATTTCTGCAATAATAGAAACATTGCGGAGGTCAAGAAATTTTTCGCTGGTCAGCCGATTCTCTCAGCAAGCTTTCTCAAATGGCTCCGCAACGTTTTTCCTTGGTACGAGAGTAAAATGCAAACCGTGGAATTGGGATTATCAGCATGGAAAAGCCTTTGATTCTAATCCTTTGCACCGGAAACTCATGCCGAAGCCAGATGGCGGAAGGCATTCTTGAGCGCCAGGCCAGCGATCTCATTCGAGTTGAGAGTGCAGGCTCGAAACCGGCCGGATCTGTTCATCCATTAGCGATTCGTGCCATGGGAGAAATTGGAATCGATATTTCTGCTTGCCGTTCTAAGCACCTTAACGAATTCCTCGATTCTAAAGTGCACACGGTGATCACGGTTTGCGGGTACGCCGACCAAGCGTGTCCGATATTTCCCGGGATGGTGAAACGGTACCACTGGGGCTTTGACGATCCGGCCAAAGCCACGGGAAGTGATGAAGAGGTTTTCGCCGTTTTTTGCCGGGTGCGTGACGAAATAGGGAAAGTCTTCGGTGCCTACGCCGCTGGTATATACCTGGGAACGCAACTGTCTCGATAATTCGCTGCTATTGTTGCCACACTCCGTGCAAAGAGAGCATAGAGAACAGGGAGGTCTGCATACTGTCGTAAACGAGTTACCGTTCTAGTTTGCGTATGATTACCATCCCCAGGAGAACAGGAAGCGGCTCGAGCGAGAGCGGCAGCGGGTATGACAAACAGACGGCAACCCACTTGAGGAGGATGCCCTGTCAATCGACAGATTTGCTGAATGAACATACCTAAAGGCAACACCAATCCGTCGAGAAAAGTATGGGAGAGGCTCAACAAAGAGGGCGAGGCTATCGAGCAGCACGCCACTGCGTATACCTCCTTGGTTGCAACGTTCCGGCAGATTATCGAGGCGGCGGCGTGACCACGGTGCTTGCCATTGGTAAGTGTCGCCCGCTTCGATCAGCGTCCCATACTTTTCTTCACGGGTTGACTGTCGTCTCCGGATTTGCCCAATCCGCTAGTAGTGGTCAATCACTTCTCCTGGCGGCTGATCAACTTTTTCGCTTGGTCCGCCGCCATTCGGGATGGGCTATCGTTTCGGCAGCACGCGGGACAGCCAAGACCGCCGAATCGGGCTGGTTGAATAATATGCTCTAGCCTGCGTCAGACTGAAAGCAACGAAAACGCGGTAAGAGACTTATTCGTCCCCTGATTGGACAGAACGAGGTTGATCGTGCGGTATCGCTGATATGAAAAACACAATATTGATTAAAACCCATGCCGATGAAACGCCAGGCCGGGCCTCAAGAACATTCCTCCTGTTGAAATCCGTCGGATTGATCTGCGCAATTTGCTTTGCTCCCCCAGTCTTCGCGCAACTCCGTTATCAAATTACTCGGATTCCCACGGCCCAGGATGCCAATAGCGTAGCCCTTGGAATAAACAATAAAGGCGAGATCGTCGGCTATAGTTTTAAAGGAGATGACTATCAGGCATTCCGTTATTCCTCTTCGGATAAAACGTTGACCGATGTGGGTTCGCTGGGCGGCAAGATCAATGCCGCGTGCGCCATCAACGATGCTGGACAAATCGCCGGCTACAGCCAGGACGGGAACGGAAATCTCCTGGCATTCGTCTCGTCGCGAAACCAGCCAATCGCTTCCCTTGGTACACTCGACGGTGCCTCCACGAGCGAAGCATTTGGTATCAATGGTAGTGGGGCGGCGGTCGGTGATAGCCAAAGTGGCAGCCAGAATCATCGGCCGGTGCTTTTTTCCAAAAACTCGGTTCAAGATCTTGGCCTTGGCGCCTCTAACGAACCGGATGCCCTTGAGACTGCTTACGCGATCAATGACGCCGGTCAGATCGTCGGCAGACACAGCGCTGGCAACAACGCATTCCACGCCTTTGTGGACGTGAACGGTAATACGACCGACGTTAGTACATTAGGCGGAACGAATGGGGAGGCGTTCGCCATCAACAAGAATGGCCTGGTGGTGGGTGATAGCGATACCGCGAACGGACCTGCTCACGCATTCGTTTTTGACCATACGCAAGTGAAGGACCTAGGCACTCTGCCGGGCTTTGAGAACGCGAGTTACGCCCGCGGGATTAACAACTCCGGTGATATCGTCGGCGAGAGCGATAGCGCTGATCAGAAACGCGCATTTCTTTACAAGAACGGGCAGTTAGTCGAACTCGACAAGCTCGCGAACAATCTCTCTCAGTCTGGATTTATTTCCTTGGATGTGGCTTATGCCGTCAATGACAACGGGTGGATCATTGGCTACGGAACGACGACTGACAGCCTGACCACCGCGTTCATTGCGGTGCCTGAAAGTCGCGGTACCCGGGAACAAGCCAGTGCCGTGGCACAACCGGAGAGCCAGGCTCAGGCTGCCGAATCAAATAACGCGAACTACGACGTTTTTTATACGAAGCTCTCTTCCGACGAAGGCAACTGGGTGCAAGCCGGCAACTATGGTTACTGTTTCCGGCCGCGGGTATCTGCGGATTGGCGGCCTTACCGGGACGGACATTGGGTTTGGAGCGACCGCGGCTGGTATTGGGATTCAAACGAGCGTTTCGGCTGGGCTACCTATCATTATGGCCGATGGACTAATATTGACGGGACCGGATGGTGCTGGATCCCCGGAAATCAATGGGCTCCGGCTTGGGTCTCCTGGAGGCAAAGTGACGAAAACGTTGGCTGGGCCCCTCTCCCGCCGGAAGCAGAATACTCCGAACAACGACCGATCTCCTCCTGGTCGGACTCCTATTATGACGTCGGGCCGGCTGCCTACGTCTTTATTAACTATTCTCATTGGCATGAAGCCAGCTACGCGAACTACATCGAGCCATCTGAGCGAAACGTTCAGATCATCAGCGAGACCAGGAACGTAACCAATATTGTCACCAATAACAACGTGATCAATAACTTCGGGCCGCCGGTCCAGACCGTGGCCGCTAAGACCAACCAGAATATTCAGCAGGTTAAAATTGCGCTTAGTCCCGCAGCCGGCAATCAGGCGAACTATGGTCAAGCCCTGAAGGGTAATCAGCTCAATGTAGTGGCGCCGCCTGCTATCCTTCAGACGCAAGCAACGCACCCGCCGGCTGTCCAAACCCGGGTGGCAAATCCTCAGGTCAACAAAGGATGGCAGGGAGTAAAATCCCAAGACGCGGAGAAGCTCAAAAAGACCATTGCAGAACAAAATCCGCCGCCAAAAGGTCTTCCTAGCCCGACGCCTTTTGTGAGTCAGCAGACTGGCACCCAGGGACAGGTTACGGGAACCGCGGGAGCAACCGTTTCGCCCCGGGCATCCGGCTCTCCGGCAGCGATTGCTGGGCAAAAAGCACCGTCCAATCTACTGAAGCCCGGCGCGCGGCCGCCTAACGAAAACGCCGCCCCGGGCGCGTCACCCAATTCAGGAGCGCCAGGAAAGAAATCCATTCCGGCAAATTTGATTGGAGCAAAACCTACCGTGACTCCCGGCGGTTCACCATCCGGGGCAGGCGAAAAACCAGCAACCGCAGCCTCACCTGCAGAGAAACAGCCCTCAGGGGGAAATGCTCAAGGACCATCTCCAAGT
>CAWJVG010000022.1:0-19636 GCA_963846195.1 uncultured Verrucomicrobiae bacterium | reverse complement strand
CGACTTGTTGAAACTCGGTGCGCCGGTCCGGGCTAACGACTAGAATCACTTCGTCAACGATGTCACACTGTTGAAACGGTTCGATCGCGTGAACAACGACCGGCTTGTCGCCCAGCAGACTCAACAATTTATCAAAGCCCATACGTTGACTTCTGCCAGCTGCTACGATAATGGCGGAATTCATACGGGAAGGGTATGGGAAACGTATCGGCGTATCGGTGTGTCGGCGTATCGGCGTTTGCAAAGCATCATCAACTCCGTCGAGACCTCCTGATCATTATAGCCGGGTCGAAAAGCGGTCTTACTTCCCCAGACGCCGATACGCCAATACGCCGACACGCTTCCCCAGCCGGCGGCCCATTTTGAACGCAACGACATCACCATTATATGCGAGACGGTACACTAGGGCAGCGCTTTCTGTACTGCCTGGCTGAGGGTCCTGCCGTCCACTCTCCCTGCGGCCTTTTCAGTCGCGACCTTCATCACGGCGCCCATCTGCGCCTTTGAAGTCGCTCCGACCTCCGCAACAGCGGCCTTCACTAGTTGTTCAAGCTCATCCTCCGCGAGAGGCTTTGGTAGATATTCTGTCAAAAACGCAATTTCCTTGAGTTCCTTAGCAGCGAGTTCCGCGCGTCCACCTTTCTCAAACCCTTCGATGGAGTCATGGCGCTGTTTGACCTGCTTTCTGATCAACGCGACAGCGTCCGGATCAGACAACTTCCCTCCCGCTCCATGCTTTTCGATCACCGCGTTCATTAACGCTGACTTTACCATTCGTAACACAGACAATCTCTCTACTTCCTTAGACCGCATGGCCTCTCTCAGGTCAGCATCGATCTTTTCCTGGATAGTCATGGACCGAGTCTAGGCGGGTAATGTGCATCCCGCAAATACATCGCCTTAGCCTGCATCGCTCACAAATCCTTAGAGATTTTTGAGCGATGCAGGCTCTGGCAGCAGAATTCTCCGGCTCCGCCAGAAAAATTCCACTGCTTTTCAGATTAAAACAGGCTCTTAAACCGACGCGCAGCGTCGGTTTAAGAGCTTTATAGCCCGCATTGAGCTCGTCGCTTCGCCCTTTGCTTTATTTTTTGCGGGCTATTTCTCTGGAAATCTTGAGGGTGAAGGTCGAACATCCGTCTGATTTATGCGTCCGGTTGTTCTGTTCGCACCGCTGTTTCTCGTGCTCGGTTTTCTCTTCGAGGCCCACGGAGCCGTTGATTTGCCCTATTCGAAAGTATTCAAGGGTGAACCTCAATTTGACCGTTTAGTTCAAGAGGCCGAAAGCGACAACTGGCGTTCGTTGCCGCTCGGAGAACGAACCGTCGCGGTCGGCAAAGCACTTCTGGGGACTCCCTACGTGAATTTCACTTTGGAAATCGACAATCACACGGAGTCTCCCTCGGTAAATTTGAACGGGGTCGATTGCTGGACCTATTTCGAGATAGCGCTCGGCTTCGCCCGAATGCTCGAACTCAAGACAGGTAATTACACGCCTCAAGACTTACTGGCGATGATTGAGCTCGACCGTTATCGGGGCGGCCAATGTAACGGGAGATACACATCTCGCCTGCATTATCTCGAGGATTGGATCGACGATAACGAACGTCGGGGGCTTGTGCAGAATCTGACTCGGTCCCTCGGGGGCATTCCCATGCGAGGACGGTATCTCAATGAGATGAGCAAGTATTGGCGGAGCTCACGATACCTTCGAAACAATCCAGAGCTTGTTCCGGAAATGCGCCAGATAGAAAACCGGATCTCAAGTCGAACAATCTACCACATCCCCAAGAGCGAGGTGCCGGGCATCGAGTCCAAAATTCAGAGCGGCGACGTGATCTGTATCAGTGGAGCAGGACCGGAGGGCTTTACTGAGCATGTTGGGCTGGCTTATCGTGATCGCCAGGGTGTTCTACATTTCATGCACGCGTCGAAGGATGAACGCAGGGTGATCATCGACGTTCCGCTTCACAGCTATCTTTATCGATACAGAAAATTCGCCGGAATCATGGTCGTTCGACCGCGGGAGGTGCCCCATTCTTCCATGGCAGCATTAGTGGCGGGGAGCAATCGGTGACTTGGAAAAGAACTCAAGAACTCAAGGACTCGAGAACTCAAGAAGAAACCGCGATTTACTGCTGTCTTTCCCATTCCAGGATTCTTGAGTGCTTGAGTTCTGTTCTTGCTTGTTGATATATGTTCAAATGAGTATGGCTACAACACCTTCGACGATGACAGAACTGGGTCGGAATGCTCCGCAATTCGCACTTCCCAACGTTTTAACCGGCCAAACGATGACCTTGGGAGATTTCGAGGGACGCACGGCGTTGCTGGTAATGTTTATCTGCAAGCATTGCCCCTATGTGCTCCACGTAAAGCCGGCACTGATACAGTTGGCGATGGATTACGCTGATCAACCGTTGGGCATCGTTTCCATATGTTCAAACGACGCAGAACGTTACCCGGACGATGCGCCGGAGCGAATTGCCGGGATGGCTCGAGAACTTCCTTTCCCGCTCTTGTACGACGAGACACAAGAAGTTGCTAAAGCTTACCGAGCGGCATGCACTCCCGACTTCTTTCTGTTCGATTCACAGCACCGTCTGGTGTACCGAGGTCAATTGGACGACAGCCGTCCGGGCAACAATCGGCCGCTGACGGGTCGAGATCTGCGAGCGGCGATCGACGCTGTTCTTGCGGGCAGGCCGGTTAAGCCCGATCAAAAAGCCAGCGTCGGTTGCAACATCAAGTGGAAGCCCGGAAATGAACCGACCTATTATTAAGTTTTGGGTTTTGAGTTTTGAGTTTTGAGTTTTGCGGGAGCGGTGATCGCTTTCTCACAGGCGCAAGACGCTTGAATCGCAAGGACCCTTCACTATGGAAACAGGGCCGACAGGCAATCAGACCCGGGGACGCGGAGCAACTATCAATCCTGCGAACCGGTTCGAAGCGCTCCATTACGAACTGGAGGACTGGTGCGAACCGGACAGCGAACCGCGTTCGGTCCGTACTCAATACCTTAAGGATGATTCCCGAACCATCATCTCCTATAATAACAGTCCAGATGTGGGTTTTGACGCGAGTCTTAATCCGTATCGTGGCTGCGAGCACGGCTGTGCATACTGTTATGCGAGACCGACCCACGAGTACCTGGGGTTTTCGGCGGGCATTGACTTCGAAAGTCGGATTATGGTGAAACCCAAAGCCGCAGCGCTACTGGCCGCTGAATTAGCGCGTCCTTCATGGATTCCTCAACATCTCGCCCTGAGCGGCGTAACTGACGCCTACCAGCCAATCGAACGAAAGCTCCAAATCACTCGGTCGTGTTTGCAGGTATTGGCGGAGTTCCGCAACCCGGTTTTTGTCATAACAAAGAATCACTTGGTCACCAGAGACGCGGATTATCTCGCAGAGTTGGCCAGCGTCGAAGCCTCAGCCGTATCGGTCTCGATTACGACGCTCGACCCGCGGCTCGCTCAAGTATTGGAGCCTCGCGCGTCGACTCCGGCGCACCGGCTCGACGCGATTGCCAAGCTCCATGCGTCAGGTGTCCCGGTCGGCGTTAACATTGCGCCAATTATTCCGGGTCTCAACGATCACGAAATCCCGAGAATCGCGGAGGCGGCAGCGGCAGCCGGAGCAGAATTCGCTTGTTACACGATTGTTCGGCTCCCTCTCGCCGTGGCACCGATTTTTGTCGCTTGGCTGGAGAACCATTTTCCGGATCGGAAAGACAAGATACTAGGCCAAATCCGCTCAATCCGGAACGGGAAATTGAACACCGCGGAGTTCGGCCAGCGTATGCGCGGCGATGGACCGCTGGCTGAGCAAATCGGGCAAATGTTTCACGTAAGCTGCCGCCGCTCCAGGCTGAATCGGGTGCACCGCGAACTTAGCACCGCCGCGTTTCGGCGCGTAGTACCGAATCAACTTGAGCTTGCGTTGTGATCGCGGGTGGAGACGCGCTAGTTTAACCTAAACTCCGAAATTAGACTAGTTCGGCTCGGCGTCGTCCTTCGCGAGAATCCTCGGGGTTGCAGCGCTCGACGGCGCGTAAATTAGGTTCGGGGTCGCGCTTTGCACAGCAAATCTGCTCGCGCCTTCAGCGCTCGTCGCTCTTAAGTCAGGCTCCTGGGATCCGCTTCGCTCCACTCCAGCTTAATCCGGTCGCGCCTTCGACACTGCAGATCACCGCTTGGTTAAGGATCCGGCGCTCCGAGCCACCGCCATCAGACACCAGCCGCTGAGCCACCGCCACCAGCCACCAGCCACTGGCTCCCGCACTTGACCTGAGCTCCCAAACGGCTAGTTATGCCAATGCGCTTCTTTGTTCTTTCGTGCATCTCTGCCTTAATTTCTGTATCAGACGCTCAGAACGCGGCAGACACTGCCTGGCAGCATCTGCAGGAACTAAACACCAAGATAGGCGAGAAAGTACCGATCGGAATCAATGCTGCCGAGTTCTACGCCGTTCGAGCCAAGATGCTGCACGACGCTGCGGTCGACTTCGTGAAACAATTTCCCAACGATCTTCATGAGCCGGAAGCGATGCTTTGGAAGATTGCCACGACCGATTTCCCGGAATCCGCCGAACTGAGAATGGCACTCATTCGAGAGAACGAACTCGACGGGAAAATGATCATCAACAATCCAACATTGCCGGCAAGCTTGCGTTACGATGTGCAACGCATAATCCTCACTCAGTGGCTGGACAATCCGGATCTGATCACGGCACCCGACCAAGCGGCTAACCTTGAGGAACGAATTGCCAGTCTAATCGAGAAGAATCCGGCGGAGCCGCGAATCATTTCGCTCCAACTTGCCAGAGCCGGCTTGTTGCTTCGGTTTGATCATCCAAAAGGAATGGCGCTCCTGGAAGACCTGATGAAGGCGCCGGATCAAAACCTTGCAGACGCGGCAAGACGTCGACTGTTGAAAGCAGAAATGATCGGCAAGCCGGTGGACATCCGATTCACTGCTACGGACGGATCGACAGTCGACACCCAGGCGCTACGCGGCAAGGTCGTGCTGATCGACTTCTGGGCGTCGTGGTGCCCAGACTGCATTCGGGAGATGCCAACAGTTCGCAAGGCTTACCAAAAATACAAAGATAAGGGTCTAACCATCCTCGGGATTTCCCTCGACAAAGACGAACAAGCGCTTTCGAACTTTGTCGCGAAGAAATTAATCCCCTGGCCCCAATACTTCGACGGCAAAGGCTGGGAGACCGAGCTGGCGACGAAATACGGCGTAAGCGCGATCCCGGAAATGTGGCTGATCAATCAGGAAGGAGCCGTTATCAGTACGGAGGTTCCGATCGAACAGCTTGATCAGAAAATCGGCGAACTGCTGGGCGCCGGAGATAAGCTGAGCCGGAACTAGTGTCCTGTCCCCGAAATAGCAGATATATTGTTGCGATCACGGTGGAACAAAAGGGCTAACGTTCTGGGTTTACGATTTGCGATTCAACCCCTACTGTTCGCCAGCATGAGTGACGGAACTCCCGCAATTGGAGTGATTGGAGGCAGCGGCCTTTATCAAATTGACGGACTGGAGAGTATCCAGGAAATCGTGGTCGACACGCCTTTTGGGAAGCCCTCAGACAGTCTCGTCTACGGTTACGTCGATAGCCGTCCGGTCTATTTTTTGCCGCGGCACGCGCGTGGGCACAAGCTGCTTCCGACGGAATTGAACCATCGCGCGAATATTTTCGCGCTCAGGTCATTGAACGTTCGATGGATCCTTAGCGTGGGAGCTGTCGGCAGTCTCGACGAGAAATATGCGCCTAGAGACATTGTTCTCCCTTCACAATTCTTTGATCGGACCAGTCGGCGCTCGGATTGGACGTTCTTCGGAGATGGAATAGTTGCCCACGTCGGCTTTGCCGATCCAACCAGCGCGAACCTCCGGACCATCATCGCTCAGGAAGCCTCAGAACTAGGCTATACCGTGCACAACGGAGGAACTTATGTGAACATGGACGGACCTGCCTTTTCGACGCGAGCGGAGTCAGAATTTCATCGAAAAATGGGTTTCGATATCATCGGCATGACCAACCTCCCGGAGGCCAAGCTGGCGCGAGAGGCCGAGATTTCGCTTGCCTCGATGAATTTCGTAACCGATTACGACTGTTGGAAAATCGAGGACGAACCGGTGAGCGCCCAAACTGTGATTGGGCATTTGCTGGCGAATGCAGAAGCGGCTCGAAGGATCCTCCCGAGGGTCATCCGAAGGATTCCACCGGAACCAGATTGGCCGGAACATCGAGCACTCGATAGCGCCCTTGTAACTGATCGAAGGCTATGGCCAGAGGCCACGATCAAAAAACTGAAAACAATTCTCGAGCGATTTTCGTAAGACTATGCGTTTTGGAGCGACTGCTTTTCTTCTTACCTGTTTGAGCGCCCTGACGGTCAATGCACAGGACGTCAACTCCACCCCGACTCCGGCGCCGCCCGGGTCAAAACCAGCGACCTACACCCAGGTACGCGTCGATCAGCCCTATATCGCAATGACGTTCGATGACGGGCCCAGTTCCGCAAACACCCCGCGATTGCTGGAGATTTTGAAGCAACGCAATATCAAGGCCACATTCTTTTTGATCGGTCAGAATGCCGCCTCAAACCCGGACATAGTGCGACAAATCCTTGCAGATGGCCATGAAGTGGGAAACCACTCGTGGACCCATCCCCAACTTTCCAAACTCTCTGATGACCGCGTGACGACTGAGATCAACAAAACTCAAGACGCGATCAAGGAAGCAAGCGGGTTTACCCCGACCCTTCTTCGACCGCCATACGGGGCGATCACTGCGCGCCAACGAGAATGGATAGAGAGCCAGTTCGGCTTGAGTATCATTCTGTGGTCGGTCGATCCGTTCGACTGGAAACGGCCGGGAGCATCGGTTATAACGCAGCGGATTTTGAGCCAGGTTCGGCCGGGAGCGATTATTTTGTCACACGACATACACAAACAGACGGTCGATGCAATGCCGGCCACCTTGGATGGTTTGATCGCCAAGGGCTACAAATTCGTCACGGTAACACAGTTGATCGCGATGAATAAGCCGAAGCCGTCGCCGGCACCGGCCGCAAATTCGGGCGGCGAACAGCCGCGACCGGTAAAGAGCTACCAAACCGCGCCCGTAAAGGGAAATTCTAAAGCGGCAACTCAGCGCACGAGCCAGCAAGGAAATACTCAGTCGGACTCCGCTAAGACAGAACCCAACGGAGAAGGGCAATAAGAGCCTCCCTTGAAGATGGTCGGCGAAAAATACCTCGATCTCCGTTCCCAACTCGGGACCGCTTTGGGGTCGTTAGTCATACTTGCGCAGCAAATCGGCGCGCCCCAGGCTACACTGCGTAACCTGCAAAGCCTCGCTACGAACCTTTGCCAGCCATTCCTCTTTGTCGTTGTCGGCGAGGTCAAGGCGGGCAAGTCTTCGATGCTGAATGCGCTTTTCGGTCGCGACTTTTGTAAGGTCGACGTCCTCCCGGCAACTGATCGCATTTACGTCTTTAAGTATGGCGACAACGAACACGACGTCCAAGTATCCGAGCACGTAACTGCCCGTTACAGGCCGATTGATTTTCTGAAAGACTTCAACATTGTCGATACCCCGGGAACAAACACGATCGTCGCAAATCATCAGGATATTACGGAAAATTTTGTTCCAATGGCCGACCTGATCGTGTTTGTTTTTTCGGTAACGAACCCGTGGGGGGGTTCGGCGTGGGATTTCCTGCGTTTAATCGGTCACCAGTGGAAGAAGAATATCGTTTTCGTGATCCAACAGTCGGACCTGAGGAACCCGGATGAGGTCGCCTCGATCGCCAAGCATCTCGATCAAACGATTTTGCAAATTTTAGGATCAAGTTGTCCAATATTTGCGGTGTCAGCAAAAAAGGCCTTCCTGGCAAAAACCTCGCGGGAGGCGAATGTAGACAGCTTGTGGAGCGAAAGTAACTTCGGGCCTCTGGAAGATTGGATTACTAAAACTGTTTCACAGAGCGAGGAACGCGGTGGAAAGCTGCGTTCGGTCGCACAGACCGCGCAAGTTGTGACTGGAGGATTGAGGGCGCGACTCCAAGGCTCGTTGGATATACTGAAGTCGGATCAGGAAAAATTGGCGTCGATTCGCGGCGTATTCCAAGCGCGGAAGGAGCAGACGCAGCGGCAGGTGGGCGGATTTATCCGGGAGATCGAGCAAGCTTACGATGGTTGCCGCGAGCGGGGCGAAAAAGTGTTAGAGGAACGACTTACTTTTGGGCAGACCCTCAAAATGATTTTCTCTGGTGGGCGTTGGGAGAAGGATTTCCAAGACCATGTCGAAACTGAGGTCAAGAAAGAAGTCCAGAACAAGATCGAACATGCGCTAACCCTTTTGGAATTGGATCTCCGAGCGATCTGGCAAGACCTCCAAGACAAGGTAAACGTCCAGTTTGGCGAGGATTCCAAGAAGCAGGTTCGCGCGGTGATTCCCGGGTTTCTAACCCAGCGTCAAGAGGTGCTCCAACGGCTTCAGCTCACCTTGATGGAGCAAATGTCAGATGCGAAGATAAAGGAACAGCTGCGGCGCCTTTTCGGAGAAACGGCTCGTTGGTTGCGAGTGCCGAGCAGCGTGGTTGCAGCCGGCGGGATCGCGACGGTCATCGCCGCTCTCACGCACACGGCGTTGCTTGATGTCACCGGCACCGTTGCCGGGGTGGCAGCCTTGACCGGCACAATCTACGCCGTTTGGCGTCGGAAAACGATCCTCCGCCAATACAGGGATCAAATGAATGAAAAGCGCCAGGATCTCGCACGAGCGGTCGAGACTCAACTGAGACACGCCATTGACGCATTCTATCACGAAGTCGGCCTCACGTTCTCCCCGCTGGAAAGCTTCTGCGAGGCCGAAGCCAAACGTCACCTGCCGTTGAGGGACCAGATCGAGGCCCTTGAGCAAAAGATCGGCGCCATCAAGGCGCAGATAAGCTGAGCCTTGATGCCCCGGATTTCTAGTGGCAGTCTGCGCGCATTCCCTTGCCAATGAGTCGATTTTTCCGGCGATTAGTCAGTGCCGCAGCAATGTGGGCAATCGCCCTTGTTGTGCTCTTTACCGGGAACGAGACTATCTTCGTGCTGCTCATCGGATCGCTCGGGATGGCGGGTCTCTGGGAATATTTTCAAATGATCGAGCGATCCGGGATGCGCTGTTTTAAGGTTTTCGGGATGGCTTGCGGAGCGGCTTCGTTCATCGGCAGTTTCCTGGCACTACGCACGTATAGCCCGACCGCAGCCTACGATTTCGAAAATTTTGTGCTGCTGGTCTTTCTGTTTGGGGTATTCGCTCGCCAAATGTTTCGGCCGACCGGGAAAAATGCTCCGCTGGAAGCGATGGCCTACACTCTCTTCGGACTAATGTACGTGGCTTGGCTGTTCAACTTCATGACCAAGATCATTTATGTGGTCCCGAGAACGCCACAAGGCGCCACACTCGGCCAATTTTATGTCATCTATCTGGTCGTGGTCACCAAGTTCACTGATATGGGTGCTTATCTGGTCGGGAGCCGGATCGGCCGGCACCAGATGATGCCGCACATCAGCCCCGCCAAAACGTGGGAAGGTTTTATTGGATCGCTGGTTTTTGCGGTCGCAGGGAGTTTTCTAATGATCATGTTGATTCCTAAACAGCTCGCATGGTTGAATTTCTTTCACGCGATGATCCTCGGTCTTCTGATCGGACTTGCGGCGGTCGTGGGCGACCTGGGAGAATCGATTGTCAAGCGCAGTACCGGCGTCAAAGACTCCGGGGCGTTGCTTCCCGGGATTGGCGGAATGCTGGACCTGATAGACAGTCTATTGTTTACTGCCCCCCTACTGTTTTTCTATTTACGATTTTTGGTTCGATGAGAAAACGCCGAGTTACCCTGCTTGGATCGACCGGATCAATCGGAGCAAGCGCGATCAAAGTTGCCGAGACTATGCCAGACCGCATGGAGATTGTCGGGATGGCTGCAAAGCGCAGTTCTGCGAGTTTGGCTGAAGCTGCCAACCGGTTGAGACCTGAGGCCGTCTGTATTGTTGATCCGGGCTCACTGGACGACTTGCGGCGCGCCTTAAATTACGAACCAATCGTTTTCGTGGGCGAAGAAGGCTTGATTGAGCTATCGACACTTGCAGGGTCTGACCTGGTTCTTGTAGCCATTGTCGGCACCGCCGGTCTACGGCCGGCCCTGGCTGCGATCGACTGCGGGAAAGATCTCGCGGTTGCCAGCAAGGAAATCTTGGTGATGGCAGGTGAGATCGTCATGACGCACGCAAATAACAAAGGTGTGCTCGTCCTACCGGTCGACAGCGAGCACAACGCAATTTTTCAGTGCCTGGAAGGGAAACGGAGCGAGCAGATAGAAAATCTGATTTTGACTGCGTCTGGCGGTCCGTTCCGGCGACTACCTGCCGACCAGCTCAACAATGTCACCAAGGCGGAGGCCCTGCGACATCCGACGTGGAAGATGGGCCAGAAAATCACCATAGATTCGGCGACGCTCTTCAATAAAGGGCTCGAAATGATCGAGGCCCGTTGGCTGTTCAATGTGCCGATGCGAAAGGTCCAGGTGCTGATTCATCCGCAGAGTATCGTGCACTCGATGGTCGAATTTGTGGACGGCTCAATCCTCGCGCAGCTGAGCCATTCGGACATGTGTTTTCCAATCCAATTCGCCGTAACGTGGCCCGAGCGAGTACCGCATAGCCTAAAGCCGCTGAGGTTGGCGGAAGTACGCAGCCTCGAATTCGAAGAACCCAGATACGACGTCTTTCCGGCCCTGAACCTCGCCCGAAAAGCGGGCGAAGCGGGCGGCGTTTTACCCGCGATTTTGAATGCCGCGAATGAAGTGGCAGTCCAAGCATTTTTAGACGATCAAATTCCATTCCCGGAAATCTGGCGATTGGTGCATAGTGCAATGGAATATAACGCAAATTTGGCGAGCCCCAGCCTCGATGATATAATCCGGGCGGACAGCGAAGCCCGGTTATTCGTGCGCAGAGCTTTAGGTAATCCTTAGTTTATGATTTTGAACATCTTCCGTGTCGTCCTCACGATTTTTGAGGTCCTTCTCATCTTCAACCTGCTGATCATTGTGCACGAGCTGGGTCATTTTTTGGCCGCTCGCTGGCGCGGATTGCATGTCGACAAATTCGGGATTTGGTTCGGGCGTCCAATTTGGAAAAAGACTGTCAAAGGGGTCGAATACAGCATCGGTTGGATTCCCGCTGGAGGATTTGTGCTTTTGCCGCAGATGGCTCCGATGGAGGCTGTCGAAGGCAAGGCCGGGACTACGCGCGAGGATCTTCCAGCGGTGGGTCCGCTTGACAAAATCATCGTCGCTTTTGCGGGCCCACTTTTTAGTTTTCTATTGGCCCTGGTATTCGCAGTAATTGTTTGGGCGGTCGGCAAACCCACCGCCGAAGCTGAGGCGACCACAACCGTTGGCTACGTGGTGCCCGACGAACCGGCCGCGAAGGCGGGATTCCAACCCGGCGACGTAATCCTGGCAGTCGACGGTCACCGCGTTTCCCGTTTTGCCGGATTAGTAGACAGTATCACTTGGTATGTTGTCCGCAGTGAAGGCGAAACCATTCCGTTCAAAATTCGGCGGGGCGATAAGGTGCTGACCCTCGACTCAGGCTATACGCGGCCGGAGACCAGGGGTTGGGAAAGGAGGTCGCTTCGCCAAGTAGGGATCGCGCCGGCAATTACGCCAATCGTGTTTAAGGTCGCGGAAGGCTCCGTCGCTGCCCAGGCCGGGATCGAGCCAAACGACGAAATACTTGCCATCGGCGGCGAGAAACTTTATCACCCGCAACACATTCTGGAATGGGCCCAGGCGCATCCGGGCAAGCCATTGCCGCTGACTGTTTTGCGAGATGGGAAGACCGCTAATTTTACGATGGCACCATCGCGTCCCGTGGTGTCCGCGGTGATCAAGAACAGTCCGGCGGATGTTGCCGGAATTAAGGCCGGAGATCGTATCCTGGCGCTGAACGATGATCCGATTTACGACCCAATGGAAATTATTAAGCGGGTCGAGGCAAACCCTGCGACACCATTTTCTCTGACCATCGCCAATGGTCCTGAAACAAGAGTTGTGCGGCTTCTCCCAGCGACTCCGGACGGCCAGAACAAAGCGATTATCGGAATCGGCTTTGCCCCGGACTCAGAGGGCATCGTCTGGGACGGGGGCGGAAAAATGACCGTTGTTCACATCTCTCCGATTGAACAAATTTATGCTGCCGTAGAAACCATCGGCAACACGATCGGTGCCCTCCTGTCGCCGCAGTCCGACATTAAACTGCAACACATCAGCGGCCCGATCATGATCATGCAGACCTATTACCGTCTATTTGACAGCGATTTCGGCTGGCAGCTGGCGCTTTGGTTTAGCGTCGTTTTCAACGTCAACCTGGCGTTGATCAATCTTCTGCCGATCCCTATCCTGGATGGCGGCCACATTGTCCTGGCAATGATCGAAGGAATCCGGCGACGACCTATCAACATCCGGGTACTCGAGGTGGTCCAGGGCGCGTGCGCTCTTCTACTGATCGGTTTCATGCTCTATGTCTCGTTCTACGACGCCCAAGATTTGCCTTGGAATTCAAATCATAAAGCAAAATTCACGATGCCGGCCAGACCAGCTCCACCCGAGAATCAATGAAATACACTCCATTTTGCGCGGATCCGTTTAATTACCGGCGCCGGTTAACACGCGAAGTCAGAGTCGGCAAAGTCGGAGTGGGCGGTCACCATCCGATTCGGGTGCAGTCGATGATCACCTGCGACACGATGGATACCGAAGCCTGCATCCGGCAGACCATGGAACTGGCCGCCGTCGGTTGCGAAATTGTTCGAATTACCGCACCGACGGTCAAGGACGCGCAGAACCTAAGATGCATCAAAAGGGGATTACTGGAGAGAGGCTGTGATGTGCCGATCGTCGCAGATATCCATTTCAAACCAGAGGCTGCGATGGAAGCGGCTCTCTGGGTGGAAAAGGTGCGTATTAACCCTGGGAACTATGCCGATTCCAAGAAATTCGCCATCAAGGAGTACAGTGATGAGCAGTATTGCGCTGAACTGGACCGGATCCGTGAACGTTTCACTCCGTTGGTACGGCTCTGCCAGGAGCGCGGCATCAGTCTGCGGATCGGCACGAATCACGGTTCTCTGAGTGATCGGATCATGAATCAGTACGGGGATACACCGCTTGGAATGGTTGAGAGCGCTCTGGAGTTTGCCAGAATCGCGCGTGATCTCCAATTCCATGATCTGATCTTTTCGATGAAGGCCAGCAATCCGAAGGTGATGATTGCTGCCTACCGTCTGCTCGTGGCCCGCTTGCTGGAGGCGGGTCCGGATTGGAATTATCCGGTTCACCTCGGGGTGACGGAAGCCGGAGACGGCGAAGATGGCCGCATTAAGAGCGCGATTGGGATAGGTTCCCTGTTGGCCGATGGAATTGGCGATACCGTCCGCGTTTCTCTGACAGAGGATAGCGTGCACGAAATCCCTGTCGCCCGGGCTCTGATCGCACCGTACGACAATCGTGCCCTCGAACCAACAGCGCGACACGGGCGCACTCTTCCCTTTGACCCATTTGCGTACGAGAAGAGGGCCTCTGCTAAAATAGGGGTGAACGGTGTTGATTTAGGGGGCGAGGAGACTATCCGCGTATTCGTTCGGCAACGAACGTTCGACAAAATCGCGCATAAGCTCAAGAACATGGGCGATTTCCAGCCGGAAGGCGTCTTGGAATCCGCGAATTTGGTGGAGGTCGATCCGACTGACTCTGAGTCGATCATCGCGCTCAACGACTTCCCTGATGCACGCTTCGTGACGGTCAAGGACCAAATCGATTTGCCCGTGATTACCGCCTATCGGTTGCTTGCGGCCCAGCTGGACGAACGACATCCCATCTTGTTGAAGGACACGCTTTGTCCTTCCCTTGATCCGAGCCGCGACTTCCTGGAAACTCTTCTCGAGTCGGCGACCAACCTGGGAGCATTGCTCTGCGACGGAATTGGAGACGCTATACTGGTCCAGGGCGAAGAGGCACCCGGTCAGTCGCTTCGGTTAGCCTATAACATTTTGCAGGCAGCCGGCGCCCGGATATTCAAAACCGACTATGTAGCGTGTCCGTCCTGCGGGCGTACCCTCTTTGACTTGCAAACGACAACGGCCCGGATCAAAGCCACGACGAACCACCTAAAAGGAGTAAAGATCGCAATAATGGGTTGCATCGTGAATGGCCCCGGTGAAATGGCCGACGCGGACTTCGGTTATGTGGGCGGAGCTCCGGGCAAGGTAAATTTGTACGTCGGCAAGAAGCCTTTGAAGTTCAATATCCCCGAAGCCGAAGCGGTCGATCGATTGGTTGATCTCATCCGAGAACATGGTCGGTGGGTAGACCCGATTGGAGCATCAGCAGCAGGGTCAGCGAAGGTCAGCAGAGATGAGGTCAGCTACTGCCTGATAATTCAGCGGGTTCAGCGGGTTCAGCGAGGATTCGACGTGCGACGGCAGGTGCCGATACCAATCAAGTACAAAAATCTAGAATTTGATGAAGGTTTTCGCGCCGATCTCATCGTGGAAAATATGGTACTCGTGGAACTAAAGGCATCCGAAACGAATCACGCAGTCTATTATCGCCAGCTTGCCAGTTGTCTGAAGCTCTCTGACCCCGCTGAACCCGCTGAACCCGCTGACCCCGCTGACCCGCTGTGCCCTTTACGACGAGTGCCCGTGGAACCAATCAAAAGGAGAAAACTTCTCCCGGCTGTGCCGTTTTGGCGACGAATTTGGTTTAGCGCGATTTGGATGCGCGTTCTTTTCGCTCTTGCCGGTTTCTTTTGCTTCAGTAGACGGCTCGATGACGCTCGTGGACCAGATCCATACGCGCCCCTCGTCGCCGACCGCCGCGATCCACTTGTTATCGGGAGACCACCCAACGGACCAAACTGGTTTGTCGGTCATCAGCAGCACAATTCGCCGTTTTCCCTTGGGGTACTCAACAGAGTTGACTTGGCCATCTTCTCCGCACGAAACGAGCCAGTCACCCTTCGACGACCACGCCACGCGCCTTGCTCCTCCCATCCCTGAAGGATGTAGCTGGGCGGCAAATACCGCGTCTCCGGTTGCGGCGGATCGGACAAGAATCCGGCCATCCTGGTGAGCCGTAGCGATCCACTTGCCACTAGGCGAGTAGCGTACCCCATTCACCTCGTCCAATCCGTATCCGAAGGGAGCAGCATAGTTCACCAGCACGTCCTGGCGACGCCAGCGCAACACGCCCGACTCTGCGTCGAAGAGAAGCAAACGGCTGCCATCCTGACCTGTCGTCACAGCGAACAAACGGCCTTTTGGCGACCAGTCGACACCCAAACCGTCGCCATCGAGTTGAATGGAGGCCCGGAGATAACCCTGCACATCCCATTCCTTGGCAAGCCCAGTGTAGTCGACTGCGATAAGCGAGCTGCCATCAGGATTCCAGCCGATATCCAAAATCCATCCACCTTGGAACAGCTTCTTCTGCAACTGCCCATCGTGCCAAAACTGCACAGTGCCATCCTTTCCAGCGGATACCAGCAAGGTTCCATCTGGCGACCAGGCAAGAGCCCAAATCTCCTCTTGGCCGGTATCGAACGTCCTTTCAATTGAGAAATTCGGCAAGCGATAGATTCGAACGGTGCCTCGACCTCCGACAGCCAGCAACTCGCTGTTCGGAGACCAGGCCATGCTGTAGAGACCAAGGTCAACTTTCTCACTCCAGTCAGGAGCCGGCGGAGTTTCATCCGCCTGCGGGAGGAGTTGCTGCGAGGAGGTCCGAAGCGCGAAAGTAAAAGCTATCAGAACAGCGAAGATTTGCTTCCCAATCATGTATCGTTTGCATGACCGGGAGAGCTAGCGTCCTGCTGCGAAATTCCAGTCTATTTCAATGACACGACACTAAATTTCGTACTCCGCAACATCCAGTTGTAGCCTGGGAATCAAAAAATCCAGCAATCGTCCGACAGACTCCTTCACAGACTCGCGGTCGGTATAAATTGTGATTTCAGGATTCTCAGGCACTTCGTACGGGGCGTCAATCCCGGTGAAGTCCTTTATCTCACCCGAACGGGCGCGTTTGTAAAGTTTCTTCGGATCCCGCTGCTCGCACACGTGCAACGGAGTCGCGATGTAAGCCTCGATAAATTCCACGTCAGCACCGAGAATCACTTCTCGCGCACGGGTACGATCCAGGCGGTAAGGCGAGATAAAGGAAGTGATTACAATCAGTCCGGCATCCGCCATCAGCTTTGCGACTTCGGCAACGCGACGGATGTTTTCTACCCGGTCCTGCGGCGAAAATCCAAGATTAGAGTTCAAGCCGTGGCGGATATTGTCTCCGTCCAAGACATAGACCTGCATGTGGCGGCTGAATAAATTCGTTTCCAAGGCATGGGCCAAGGTCGACTTGCCCGAACCGGACAACCCGGTGAGCCATACGACCATGCCTCTATGACCGTTTCTTTCAGTTCGAATCCGATGATCAATCGTGCCTTCGGACCAAAAGATGTTTGTGCTCTGAACGGGCTCCCGATGGACGTAAGTTCCTCCGAAGATAATCCCACCGCCGGCCACATCCTGATGATCGACAATTACAAAGCGACCAGATGTTGCGACCCTTTCGTGGTTATCCATTACCAGCGGTGATCGTGCCTGGATCGTTACTTCCGCCACCTCATTTTTAACCACCGAAAGTCTTAAGCCTGAAAATGTGTCCAAAGACGTCGCATCGATTACGCGATCGACCGATACCAATTGGCACTCGACCTCCTGAGAAAGCAGCTTCACCTTGTATCGCCTGCCAATGGAAAGGGGCCTGTCGCCCATCCAGAATAGACGTGCCCGGAAACGATTCGTCTCGATCGGAGTCTTAGTATCATGCGAGCCGATATGCCCGCGTTCGACGAAAATCGGGTCCGTGAGCGTAACCCCAATCGATTCTCCTGCCGATGCCGAATCCTTGATGGGCGCATTCCATCGCTCGATCGAAGCCACACTGGAACTTTTGTTATTGGGCGAAAAGACAATGTAATCGCCTACTCGGAGAGTTCCCGACTCTATTCTGCCGGCTACAATCCTGCGCTCATCAAATCGATAGACGTCCTGGACCGCAAACCGGAGGGGACCGTCAGCCTCCGCGGCAGGAGGAGGAAGCCGGTCGAGTGCGCGCATAAGGGTCGGACCTGAGTACCATTTCGCAACACCGTTCAAAGGCTCGACCAGATTCAGTCCTTCACGAGCCGCGATTGGAATAAACCTAAGAGGTTGGATCCCGAGTTTCCCAAGAAAATCGCGGTATTCCTCCTCAATTTGCTGATAAACAGACTCGGAAAAATCCACCAGGTCCATCTTATTGATCAGGACGATCACCTGATCTACGCCAAGCATGCTCAGAAGATAAGCGTGCCGCTTACTTTGCTCCTGCACACCTTCGTTCGCCGCAATCAGCAGCAATGCCGCGTCTGCATCCGCAGCGCCAGTTACCATGTTTTTGAGAAACTCCTTATGCCCAGGCGCATCGATGATAACGTATGAACGCGTCGCGGATCGAAACCAGATTTGTGAGACGTCGATTGTGATGTTTTGGTCTCGTTCCGCCTGCAGAGCGTCCATCAAGAATGCCCACTCAAACGGCATTCCACGGCGCTGGCAAACTGCCTGAATCTGTTCGAATTTACCATCGGGCAGCGAGCCGGTATCATGCAAAAGGCGCCCTACCAGGGTCGATTTTCCGTGATCGACGTGGCCGACGATGACGATGCGTAGCGCATGAGCACCCGGATTTGGCGTTGGGTCCGACGTTCTCACATGTACCCACTGGCTCGAAGCCGTTCAAACGCGTCCTCCGCCTCTTGATCCTGAGCGCGAGTACTCCGCTCCGAAATCTTGGTATGGCGCAGCTCCTCGATAATCTCCGGAACGGTGCGTGCGCTCGACTTAATTGGTTTCGTACAGGGTGCGCAGCCCAAACTACGATACCGCATCCCGTCCCTGGCGAAGTAAAGATCAACGACCTCTATCCGTTCGCGGTCGATGTACTCCCACACGTTTACTTCAGTCCAGTGCAGCAGAGGATGAATGCGGATGTGCGTCCCCGGATCAAAGTCGGTCTTAAATTGGTCCCACAATTCCGGCGGCTGATCCTTAAAATTCCACTCGAAGTTTTTGTCGCGTGGCGAAAAATATCGTTCTTTTGCCCGGGTTCCTTCTTCGTCACGCCGAATGCCAACAATGACAGCCTGATAGTCTTTTTCTTCAATTATCGCCTGTAGAGCATCCTTTTTGAGAAGACTGCAACACTCGACACGGGTAATCCTCCCATTCGGGAATGTTTCGCCCCGCTCGAGCGCTTCTCGATTCTGCCCGACAATCAGGTTAATACCCCACTCCTTCGCGAGCCGATCCCGAAACGCGATCATCTCTGGAATCTTGTAGCTCGTATCGACATGCACACAGGGAACCGGAATATGCCCGAAAAACGCTTTCCGCAATAGCCACAGCATAACCGAGGAGTCCTTGCCGATGCTCCATAGCATCGCCAGCCGCTTAAATTTGCGGTAAGCCTCCCTCAAAATGTAAATACTCTGACTCTCCAGCGCATCGAGGTGCGCAAATCTGGATTCCATTTCTAAATATTTTCCCCTAGAAAAGTGTGAATACCGCATTCGGTCTTGTCAAATCCAGTCCAGCGTCCAGCACGCTCATCCCGCCCGGAGATCACTGCGCTCGTACAGGGGTAGCACCCGATACTGCGAAAACCACGATCCACTAAAGGGTTGTACGGGATTCCGTGTAAGCGGATGTAATCCCAGACTTCTTCCCGAGACCATCGAGCCAGCGGATTGACCTTCAAGATGTTTTTCTCCCGGAGTCGATCAAATTCATAAAGCTCCAAAATCTGCGTCTTAGATCTCCCCGCCGACTGATCGCGACGGAGCCCGGTAATCCAGGCATCGAGCTGACCAAGTTTCTTCTGGAGCGGCTCGACCTTGCGCAACGTGCAACACAAATCCGGATTGCTGCTCCAGAGGTCAGGAGCGATCTCCTGGGCCTGTTGCGGCACGCTGAGTTCCGGCACCAACGGTTCAATCACAATTCCGAAAAAGCGTTCCAGGCGGGCCTTCAATTCCAGCGTTTCCTGAAAAAGCAATCCGGTATCAATCGTGAAGACCGGGACGGGTATTCCGGCAGCCACAGCCTTGTGAATCGTGACTAATCCTGCCCCTTGAAAGCTCGTACCGATCGCAGCCTGAGTACCGAAATGATCGAAGGCCCACTGCAGGACCTCGGTCGGTGAGGCAGATTCAAACTCTGCGGAAAGAGAACGGATTTCCGAAGGATTCAAAGTTAAGGCGGCTAGCATTTGAACTACTTCTCTATATACAAATAGGGAATTATCAAGCGGTTTTGTTGCATCTCCTCGGACCCGGTAGGGACGCGCTCCTGCGCGATCCGGCGTGGCACGGCTAAAAACAGCGAAATAGCCGTTTGGCGGCCGCATCAATGCCATTTCACGTCTATTGGCCGTGCCACGCCGGATCGCGCAGGAGC
>CAWJVG010000021.1:0-11107 GCA_963846195.1 uncultured Verrucomicrobiae bacterium | reverse complement strand
AAGTCAAACTCAGGCGCGATCGTAACACCGACTGGGCGTTCTTTGGAGTGAATCCCTTTTGCGTTGACTGTTGTCCCAATCACCGGGATGCCATTCTGCCTGGCCACCTGCGATGGAACCAGGGTCGCAAATCCCCCGGTATCAACAACGAAGCTGTACCGGTTGTGGCCGATTCTACCTTCCACCTCAAGCGCACCCGAATGCGTGATACGCATCGGGACGGCATTATACCTGCCTTTCTTCGCAATCTTAATGATCGACTGCGCATCCTTACCCGGGTCGACGAGATAAATGCGTTGGTTCCGGCAATCGATCACTGCATTATACCGCTGAAGGATATCGAGGCCGATGATCCCATCCATGGGCACCGGATGACCCGAACCACGGAGCTTGGCCCGAAAATCACGAAGATCGATCAATGCAACCGGACCAGAGCCAAGATTATCGGGTCCGACAAAAAGGCTGTCGACAACCGCCACCGGAACAATGCGGTTGTTCACCTCGATCTGCTTGGGCACCCGCACAACGCGATTGCTTTTCGATAATCCCAAAAGCTTCGCCTTATTGGAATCCACAATGCTCAGCGCAGCGCCCGTATCGACCGCAAACCAAGCAGGCCGATTGTTGACGCGAACAGAAACAAAGAGATGGTTACCGGTGCTTCGGCTCAGCGTGATCCCGGAGGTCGGTGGTTCTTGTTCACTCGCCTTTACACTAGGAAAAGCGGCGGATGCAGAGTAGATTATCCAGCTAACCGCAAAAATTAGGAGCTTATCAAATTGTTGCATGGTTCAGACATGAATACTACACGATCGGCGGCGCTTTGGTGGTTAGTTTTTCTCGCCTCAGGTTTTTACCTTGGCAGTACGCAACCCGCTTTTGCGCAAAGTCAACCTGGATGGGGTGAAATTTGGCAGCAGCGGATGACGATCGGCCAAGCCCAACTGGATGACGCGTTCAAACTTGCGGAATCCGGAAGAGTTAACGAAGCGCTCGCCGTCATCGACCAGGTCATTGCCACGGATCCCAACAACTGGCGGTCGTACTTCTTAAAGTCGGCGGTTCTCGTCCTCGCAAGGCGTGGTGTTGAAGCTCTAAAGCAGATCGACACCAGCATTAATCTCGCGCGCAAAGGCAATGTCTCCCCCGGTCTTCTGGCAGAACTCTACGAGAGCAAAGCACGGAGTTGTATGGACTACGGCCGTTACGACGAGGCGAAAAAGTCCCTTGAGCAAGCGGTTCGTCTACAGCCGGATGATCCAACTACGTTAAATGATTTAGCGTGGATGCTTGCGACCTCAAAGGACAATCGAGTCAGGGACGGCCGGCGAGCAGTAGCCATCGCGATGAAGGCCTGTAAGCTCAGCAGTTGGAAAAATGCGTTCTCAATCGACACATTGGCCGCAGCAGCCGCCGCGATGGGTAATTTTGCGGACGCGGTCAAATACCAACAGCTGGCAATCTCAATGCTCGGGCGGGACGATCGGAAGACGGAGCTGTCAGGTATGGAGCAGAGGTTGCAGCAATATTCGAGCGGCCGGGCGTTTACGAGCATATAAGTCGCCCCGATATTCATCGAATATCGGTCGGAAACCGCGCGTAAATCCCTTCGGGATCGTTGAGGGCCCGTAAGTCTCTGAACTCGTTCGCCAGCTCATTGACGCATTGGCCGACGGGGTCCAGCTTGGCCACAGGGGGCCGAGGGGTTGTTTTGAATAACTCCTTTAACTTCTCGCTCAGATCCTTGCGTTCTGGGAATTCGGTGATCGCCGGGTGATCTCCAAGGTGGGCGAGATTTGCGGCGTATGCGATAGCGGAACTGAGCCCGCCCACCTCGTCCACCAATTTTAATTTTGCCGCCTCACTGCCGGACCAGACCCGCCCTTGAGCAATTTCGTTTACCTGCGCGACCGGGATATGTCGCCCTTCAGAGACTCTCTCCAGGAACTGGTCATAAAACTTGTCTACGCTCTTTTGCAAGATCGCTAAATCCGAGTCCGACTTCTGTTTGATCGGGTCAAACAACGTTGCCAACGGGATGGTCGTCGTGACGGAGTCGGTGGTGATTCCATTATCGTTGGCGATCTTCTCAAAATTTATGACTAGCCCGAAAACGCCGATACTGCCCGTGATCGTGGTGGGCTCGGCAAAGACACGGTTGGACGCGGTCGAGATGTAATAACCGCCGGATGCCGCGTAGCCACCCATTGACACGACTACCGGTTTCACCGCCTGCGCAGCTCTCAATTCCCGATAAATCTCTTCCGAGGCAAACCCGCTTCCACCCGGGCTGTTGACACGAAGGACAATGGCCTTCACGTCGGGGTCGAACCGAAACTTTCGGATGGCCCGCGCGTATCGCTCGCCTCCGACGTCTTCCGATCCTCCTTCACCATTGACGATTTCGCCTTCAGCATAGACGATCGCGATTTTTGATCCAGTGTCAGACTTTACCCTGGGATTTCGCTCCAGCGCTCCCAGGTAAGAAGAAACCGTTACCTGCCGAAATGTATTGTGCTGTTCATCTTCCCCGTATTGTTTCCTGAGCCGATCCATAATCTCAGACAGAGAAACCAGCTCTGTACCCAACTTGCTTTTGACCGCCAATTCTCCGTCGATCAGCCCGTTTTGATTAACAAGCTGTTGGAACGATCCAGGCGGAAGACCACGCGCCTCTTCAATCTTAGCGGTGACTTCGCTCCAAATGTCTCCGAACAGCTTCTCCAATTGCTCCCGATTTTCCGGACTCATGTTTTCGCGAATGTACGGTTCGACGAACGATTTGTATTTCCCGACTCGGAGGACCTGGACGCCGATTCCAAACTTCTTAAGCGCTCCCGCGTAGTAGAGCGGAAAAGTGGAAGGTCCCCGCAAAATAAACTCAGCCTGAGGATCCACAAAAAGCTGATCCGCAACCGACTCAAGGTAATAGGATGGCGCAAACGGAAACTGGAGATACGCGTAAACCGGTTTGTGGGATTGTTTGAATTTCTCCAAGGCTTCCCGGACCTCCTTCAGGGCCGGATATTTCGATGCATAGTTGCTGATCGGCACAAGATTCCCGGTGATAAAGATGCCCTTGATCTTATCGTCGGTCGCCGCCAGGCTGATCGCTCGCAAGACGTCGCGCAAAGTGACTTGGGTTTCTTGTTGATCTTCGGATAAGCCTGCCAGCAGTTGGGCCGGATCGAACTCCTGCGGTGCATCCATGATCGGTACGGCCAAATCAAGGACCAGTAGCGAGTTGCTGGCCACTGTCGGACCTTTTCCCGAAGCGCTGACCAGCGCGATCACTGCAATACATCCACCTACTCCCGCAGCGATCAGAAAAAGAATCGCAAAAAGGGCACCGAAAAACGAACCAAAGAAAGTTTTCATGCGTTCAATAAGGTTTTGAGTTTGGAGTTTGGAGTTTTGGGTTTTGAGTGGTGGGATGGTCCGGGCTCGAAACGGTCTCACTCAAAACCCAAAACCCAAAACTCAAAACTCAAAATCGACATGTCTTTGAGAGTTTGGCTACTCACAACCGCTTTAATGTTCCTCAGCACCCTGGCGGATGGCAAATTGGCTCAAGAACAACACGAAATCCATCGACTCTCTCCGCCGGAAAAACCGGAAGTTGCAACGGAGCTGATTAACTTAGTTGAAGCGTTCATCGCAGCGGGTGAAAAAAATGATCCAGCTGCGCGGGGCAGGTATCTGGCGCCTAGCGTCTTCTACTACGGACACGCGCGGACACGGGCACAGGCATTGAGGGAAATCAACTCCCTCTACCGACTGTGGCCGGAGCGCAAGTTCGGCCCAGTGGAAACGATCGACCTGTTCGAAATCCCAAAACGTCGCGGCGTATTTAAGGTGACTGCCGTTTATGGATTTAAATTCGACAACTTGGATGAACACCTGACCGGCAAATCCAAGCTGACCTGCGTCGTGGAGCATGATGACCAGGGCAGCCGCATCATTGGCGTGGACGAAAAACTGATCCGCGATAGCACGCAATATCGCAGAGAATAGCCTGCAATGAGCGTGTGGATGCATATGGCGTGTGAGATTTGCGGGCTAGCGCTCTATTCGACGTTCGTCGTCGGCAACGCCTGCCATGAAACTCCTATGACGTCCCGCTCGAGACTTAAGCGACTTGTAATCTGTTCGATTTGAGCATCGTTTCGATCCGCCGCTGTCAGCGTCGCCTTGATCACTGTGTGCTTGTCTTCATTTCCTACCGCGCTTTCGACCTCCTGCAGGATGAGCGGAGAACCGGTGAGCAGTTGGATCAATAGAGTGCGCACCCTGCTCTCCTGGCGGTCTCGGCACACTAGCTGTACGCTGTATTGAATCACGTGTTCAGTCTTATTTTTTGAGTGCCGGCCTACCCAATCGGCCAAAGGGCGCAGAAAAATGTTGATGATCAGGACAAAAATTGTTCCCAGAAAGGCAGCCGCATAAAATCCGCTCCCCGCCAGTACTCCGACTGCTGCACTGCACCAAATGGTTGAAGCGGTGTTTAATCCGTGCACCGTGAGCCCGGTACGCATCAGAACGCCAGCGCCGAGGAAACCGACTCCGGAAATCACCTGCGCGGCTATCCGCGTCCCCTCCTCCCGTATGCCGGTCAGCGCCGCCAGCAGGACGAATAGTGCCGCACCAATCGATACGAGCGAATAAGTACGCAATCCGGCTGTCCGCTGTCGCCATTGGCGTTCGGCACCAATTAGAGCGCCAAGTAAAAGGGCGCTTCCCAATCGAATCAAAAGCTCGAGCCAGGTAAGATGTGGACCGGCCATATGGAAGTTGAATGCGATCAGCTCAAAAATTCAATCTATTCTGGACGGTGTTCCTCATTGGCGATACGAAGAGTTATCGATCGAGCAAATCAACATCAATCTGGCAAAGAGCAGGACCTCGCTCTGAAGCGAGTCGACGCGCAACTTAAACGGATCGCGCCTCAGCTCTCTCAATTTCGGCGCCATCTTCATGAGCGCCCTGAACTAAGCGGGCAAGAATTCGCTACCACAGCTTATTTGAGCAAACGGCTTACCGCCGCACAAATTCCTCATCAGGTTGCACCAGGAAAGCGCGGTATCGTCACGGACATCGTCGAGTCACCGGATGCGGGAGCGCCGGTCGTAGCTATTCGGGCGGATATCGATGCCCTCCCAATTCAGGAAGAGAATCAGGTCCCGTACAGTTCAAGAAAATCCGGCGTCATGCACGCATGTGGTCACGATGCGCATACTGCGATCCTGCTCGGGGCGACACTCGCCCTTTATCGTGCACGGCCGCTGCCGGTGGCTTGGCGAAGTATCTTTCAACCATCTGAGGAGACAGGCCGCGGCGCAGACGAAATGGTGAGAAATGGAGCCCTCGAAGGCGTCGATGCCGTCATCGCCCTTCACGTTGACCCGAATTTGACGGTCGGACAAGCAGGAGCGACGGCGGGCCCCCGGACAGCGTTTTGTCAAGATTTCACGATCGAGGTACGGGGACGCGGAGGTCATGGTGCGCGTCCGCACACCACAGTGGATCCGATTGCCACCGCGGCGCACCTTGTAACATTAATTTATCAAGCAATTCCACGGCAGACGGACGCACGCGACCCGATCGTAGTGACAATTGGAGTGATTAGCGGCGGACATGCGGCGAACGTCATCCCCGAGATGGTTTCGCTGCAAGGAACCATTCGCTCGATGAGTTCTTCGGTCGCAACGCATGCACGTGAAACCGTGCAGCGGCTATGCGCCGGAGTCGCGCAAGCCTTTGGTGCAACGGTCTCCGCAACATTCGAGAGCCTGTTACCGGGTCTGGTGAACGATCCGCGCATCGCCACTCTCTTCGCCTCTGTCGGTCGCCGGTTGCTGGGAACGGATAACCTTGTGACCAATCAACTACCAAGCATGGGTAGTGAGGACTTTGCCGATTATCTACCCGTCGTGCCAGGCTGCATGCTAACCCTCGGCGTGAAAGCGGTCGGGGAACGAGTTACACCCCTCCATACTTCGACGTTCGATATCGATGAGAACGCCCTTTTAATCGGCGCACGCCTATTTACCGCCGCACTGCTCGATTGGCCAAAAGATCCAGCTCTGGCAAGCCTGCATCGCTCACAAATCCTTAGGGATTTGTGAGCCTGGCAGAACACCGACCTGTATTCGGGACAGGACACTAGCCCAATCGCTCACCAAAAAGCGCTTTTTGTAATTCTGAAAAAGTTGCCACCGTCAGGTCACTGCCCGCTGCGGCCAAAGTCTCCGCAGAAAATGAGGTTGCCAGACCGACTGTCGGACAGCCGGCGGCCTTAGCGGAGCGGACTCCGTTCGTCGAGTCTTCAACGACAACGCAATGAGACGGCGCGCGGCCAAGCTTCTCGGCCGTTTTCAAGTAAGGTTCAGGATGAGGTTTACCTTGACTGACGTCATCACCCGTTACCACGACTCCGAAGTATCCGGACAAATCAAACTGACCGAAAGCCAGTTCCTGGAGCTCCCGCGGTGCAGAGGTTGTCAACGCCATCGGCCATCCCGCTCCTTTGCAGAGTTCGAGAAACCCGAGCACACCAGCAACAAGCTTAACCTCAGTATAGTGAGTGCGGAACGCCTCCAGTCGTAATCGGCCGATTTTCTCAAGATCTCGTTCGTTCGTCCCGGTCATTTTTATCAGGAGCCGGGCACAGTCCAATTCCGTCGATCCCTTGAATTGTTTTGTTTCTTGCCAGGACATCCTCCTTCCCAACTGTTCGCTGGTGATAATCAATGACAATTCGTGAGTAGGCTCCGAATCGATGACCACACCATCCATGTCAAAAATGGCGGCCTGGATATTATCGCGATCGAGCTTTATATGCAGGCTGTTTGTTGATGTAGATGGCATAGCGAAGCAAAGGGGGTTTCGACGTTTGAGTTCGCAGCGTTGGGCGATTCCGGTGAAAAGCTTTCCAACCTCAGATGACCCTTTCGTTGCCGCCGTCAATCGGAACCTGCGCTCCCGTTGTCTTGGAGAAGCTCGGACCACACAATTCTGCAATGACCTCTCCGACGTCGCGGCTTGTGATCTCGGTTCTGAGGATATTGTTCGTTTTGTACTCCTGGACTGAAATCCCGTAACTGGCGGCCCGCTGCTCCAAGACTTCCTTTGTCCAGATCCCCGTGTCGAACACAGCGTTGGGGTGAACCGTGTTAACACGAATCCTGTCGACTCCCCATTCGAGCGCAGCGACACGGGCCAACTGAGTCAAAGCAGCCTTCGAAGCCGAGTAGGCGGCCTGACCAACACCCGGAGCAGGCACGTTTTTAGATGCATTGACCACCACCCGCCCTCCCTCGGGAGCCAATCGGAGAAGCTCATGCGAAAACCGGAGTAGCGAAACGTTGGCATCCAAATTGACGGACATTGTACGATTCCACGTCTTGAGATCGAGTTCAGCAAGCCTCCGGCTCGGCGGGAAAATTCCTGCGTTTAATACCAGGATGTCTAATCCACCAAACCTTTCAGCGACCAAGTCGAACGCGGATTGGAGCGCCGACTCGTCAGTGATATCACAGCGGATTCCCAGATAATCTCTTCGGACTAATTGAGACTCAACCGAGATCGAAAGATCGACACCAACCACCGCTGCGCCGCGGCTTATGAAAGCTTCGACACATGCCTTCCCGATTCCCGAAGCCGCACCCGTAACGAGAGCGATCTCGCCGCGAAAAGGCTTGGCAGACACTGTCTTTCCCAATTTCGCCTGTTCTAGCTCCCAGTACTCGACATCGAAAACATCTTCCTCCGAGATTGATCGCCAGCCACCGAGCGAAGTAGCCGCCAAAATCATATCGATCGTGCGTCGATAGATATCACCTGTGACACCCGCCTCCAAGGCGTCAGCACCCACTGCGACCATCCCAAGTTCCGGATCCAGAATGACCCGAGGAGCCGGATCAAGCATCGTCAGTGGGCCGCTCACTCTGGCCGCATTCCGGGCGAAGTAAAGTCGGTACTCAAGAGCGAACGAATCGACATCTCGCCCGATCATCGGAATGCGCTTAGTCCGAATCACGTGGTCCGGAGTGGCCGGGCCTCGCAACGCGATTCTCGGTAGATCCGGCCTTTGCGCGAAGTGAAGCGCGGTGTCGTCCCGATGCGTGACGAGAATCATCGGCTTGCCAGCGACCCGAGATACTTCCCGTCTTAACTCGGCTATCGTGGTCCGACCGCCAACAAAGGAGCGACTGACCGGGAGAATATCAATCTTTGCGACACCGTGGAGCTTTGATAAAAAGTCCTCAGCCTTTGTTACGAGCTCGATCGTGCGTTCATACGAACTCCTCGCGTCATCGCCAAACGTGAATAACCCGTGATTCAGTAACACTATTCCGCTCGTATGTGCCCTCATGCGGCTCGGAAACAATTCGGCACAAAGCTTAGCCAATGCGAACCCTGGCATGACATAAGGCACGATCACGACCGAGTCACCGTAGAGACTCCTGATCCGATCCTCGCCGTCGGGACTATTCATCACTGCGATCAAAGCGTCGGCATGGCAGTGGTCGACGAATCTGTAGGGCAAAATGGCGTGCAAGATCGCTTCGACCGAGGGTGCCGGCGCGTCTGCGCGGATGGTTGCGATGCGCAGTTCCTGCGCCATTTGACTATCCGAAAGCTGCGGAAGACGGGCCAGCCGCAACAAATGATCAATACGCACCGGAGCAAAACCGGCGGCGTCGATCGTCGCTAGATCCCAGCCGCTTCCCTTGACGTAGAGCAAATACGTCGGTTCGCCAAAGACATCCGGTTCTGTTACCTTGACCGAGGTATTCCCGCCTCCGTGTAAGACCAGCGAGGGTTCGCGCCCAATCAATCTGGACGTATAAACCCTTTGAGCGATCTCGGTTTTGCAGTCGGCGCCTTCTGCGTCGTTCCAGAGGCTTTTCATATATCTCTTCTCGTTGCGGGCAGCGAACCTATTCCGGCGATGAATCGTCTCTTTTGTCACGTTCGAACAACTGGCGCCAGTAGTCTAAACGCTCTTTAACCCGTCGCTCGAATCCATTCTCGGTCGGTTCATAGTAGATTCGGCCCTCCGGCAGATACGCTTGAGGAACGTAGCCTCCCTCGAAATCGTGCGCGTACTTGTACCCGGCACCTTCGCCAAGCAATTTCGAACCCTTCCCTCTCAGGTACTTTGGCACGGCCAGGATTCGACCCGCTTGGACATCTTCCATTGCTTTGTTGAAACCTTCGTAGGCCCGGTTGCTTTTCGGTGCGGTCGCGACGTAGATAGCGGCGTGCGCCAGCGGGATCCGTGCCTCTGGCAAACCGACAAATTCTACCGCCTGTTGCGCCGCCACAGCGACGACCAAGGCATTCGGATCCGCCATCCCGACATCTTCGCTCGCGGCAATTACAATACGGCGCGCAATGAAACGAATGTCTTCTCCCGCATACAACATTTTCGCGAGCCAATAAAGCACAGCGTCTGGATCCGAGCCGCGCATGCTCTTGATGAATGCGCTAATAGTGTCGAAATGCTCGGTTTCATCGGCATCATACACGACTGCTTTCTTCTGAATGCTCTGTTCAGCGACAGCCCGGTCCAGCTGGATTAGTCCGCCTTCGCCCGGTGGCGTGGTGAGGACAGCAATCTCGAGTGCATTCAAACAGCGGCGCGCATCGCCGTCACTGACTTCTGCCAGGAACTCCAACGCGGCGCGAGCCGCTTCGATCTTCAATTTGCCAAAGCCGCGTTCTGAATCACCCAAGGCCCGGTTCATCACCCTAACCAGATCCTCTCGGGAAAGCGGTTCAAGTTGAAAGACCTGTGATCTGGATACGAGCGGGCTGTTAACGTAGAAGAAAGGGTTATGCGTGGTTGCACCAATTAAGCGCACGTTCCCGTTTTCGACGTCGGGCAGAAGGACGTCTTGCTGAGCTTTATTAAAGCGATGGATCTCGTCGATAAACAGTATGGTCCGCCGGCTGCTGTTTGTTCTTCGCCGCAACGCCGCTGCGGCAGCAACCCGACGGATGTCAGCGACTGAACTTTCCACTCCACTCAGCCGTTCAAAGTGGCTTTCTGTGGTTGAGGCGATGATTTGCGCGAGGCTCGTCTTTCCGATTCCCGGTGGCCCGTAAAGAATAATGGAGCTTAGCCGATCCGACTCGATCGCTCGGCGAAGCAGTTTGCCGGGCCCTAGAATGTGTTGTTGTCCCACATACTCCTCGAGCGAACGCGGTCGCATTCGCGCCGCAAGCGGAGCGCTCGGATCGAGAGCAGCTTTCTCTCCATCGCTCGCGCCAAACAGATCATCCATCGTCTAACTTCCGCCGGGTATGCGGAAAGTCCAACGCCGCAAACGAATGCTCCAGCCTATGCGACGCAAGAAGCCGAGACACCAAGAAGTCAGGAGTTGCAGGAGTTCAGGAGTCAGCGTCGGACCGCGCGATAGGGAATTCGGCATTGCCTGCAGTCGATCAAGCCGAGTATCCAGTTTTTTTACCTACTGAACTCCTGCAACTCCTGAACTTCTGACTTCTGACTTCTTGAATTCTTGACTGCTAGTGTCGTAACGTGCTGGGCCACTCGTTGCTTCTTGTGTCGATGGAAGTATCATGAAAACAATTCTTGTTCCCGTCGATTTTTCGGACGTGACTCTGAAAGTCGTAAAGGCAGCGGTTCATTTAGCGAAGCCGTTCCAAAGCAAAATCATCCTGATGCACGCGTCAGAGCCCACACCGCAGCTACTATCGATCGGACCAGGTCCAGATGCGATCCCGATACCGCCGACACAAGAAGCGCCAACTTCACCCGACTACACTGAAAGTTTGGCAAGCCTTCAGGAGATGATTTCTGCGACCGGACTGCCCGCGATGACAGTGGATCTCCAGGGTCCGGCTATCGATCTTATATTGGACCAGGCGGAAACTTCTCGCGTGGATCTAATTGTACTCGGGTCACATAGGCGCGGCGCGCTTTCTCATCTTTTCCTCGGCAGCGTCGCCGACGGCGTTTTGCGGCGTGCGAGATGCCCGGTGCTGATTGTGCCAATCAGTGACAGCCGCATTTAGCGTACCAAAGCAACCGCCCCGTTTTAAAAGAAAGGAATCGAAACAAACTGTTTTTAAACTA
>CAWJVG010000020.1:0-315949 GCA_963846195.1 uncultured Verrucomicrobiae bacterium | reverse complement strand
AGGCATCACGTTCCTTATATAAGCACTGAACCCTTTGAGGAGAGTTTCGATTGTAAGAGACACCAGTAACAGAAAACAAACACCTCCGACCATAGCAAAGGAAAGGAAACGCGTCCGGATCAAGCCCCACAATCTGCCCCCCGGCTTAGGTTTGACGCCCCAAATCGTGTTCAAGGCTTCCTGCAATTGACCGAACACTCCGCTGGCGCCGCAAACAGAGCCACGACGACTCCGATCATCGTCGCCATAATGCCGGCCTGAGGCTTCGACGCGTTCGTGGCGATGTCTTGAATGACCTTTATTCCACTCGGGTCAATCAAGTACTGCAATTGTTCGGTTATCTTTTGGCGGGCCTGGTATCGCCGCCACCAAAGATCAATCCGAAAACCGCCAGGCACACGTTAGCACCAGAGGCGCCAAGGAAAAAACCGTGAAGTACGCCAGAGCCGCACCAAGCTGAGGACATTTGTCTTGGATCCATTCACTCGCGGTGTTTTTGAAAAGCGCGACTATCCCTTTTTGGTAAGGCTTTTCCGCCTCGACTCTATCCGGAATAGACATCGAAACGGTGTTCGGAGAGGTCAGTAAGATCTTTCAGCGCAGTCCTGCTGGAGAGTGCCTGGGAGGAACGGGGTTCAGGATTGTTGAGCGTCACAAGAAGCTCAGCGCGCCAGATCTTAAAGGAGCGTTGCATCAAGCTAACAGCGACCGCTCCAAGGAGTTCTAGGGCCAATGAGAATATTCCACCTCCGCTTTCCGGTGGTTCTGGCTTAAAAGCAGGCCGGATCTCTCCCGAAAGGTAAGCTGCACGCTCGTAAGTTCGCCGCTTTCTGGTTTCTTTGGAATCCGATCTCTTTGCCATAATTCCTTGCGATCCCGGCAATTCACTTTTTTCGGTATGCCGCCTTCAACCGGTTCTAATCATTTGCTCTCCGGCGTTTAGCCTTCTCCGCCAATAGTTTAGCCAGGTACGCGCGATAATGGGTTTGAAGATTTGAAAATGCCCGCAAGCTTGCCTAGCGGTCCACCGTTATGAAGAATTTGATCTGCTGTACCCGAGCTGTAAATATAGATCCTTTTTTCACGCCAGGGACGCGAGACAGAGCCACCCGAAAATAGCGGCGCCGCTGGCCCACTCCCACATGATTTTTGATTGATCCCAGAAAGTGCTGTTTCATTTCGAGGGTGCGCCTCAGGCGCGAGACTTCGTTTTGCAACTGAAATCTTACCTTGGTCAGCGCAGCCGTTATCCGCTGCTTGTAGGTTGCTCCAACCATTCACGATCCTTTTGAAACTCGCGAAGCTCGTCGGGAAAACGGCCTTGCGACCCTGAATCTGAATATACACGAACAAAGAAAGCGATCAGGTCCCGCATTGAATCTATCGGCGATTGCACCGAGGCTCGGGTACCTTGGATAGGGTCTTACTCCATGAGTCATTTTCGAAGGAGAAAGCCAGATAAACGACAACGCCGAGAAGAATCAAAATAGCCCGACTTGGATTGTCGCGTACGTAAGACTCGTCTTCAACCAGCCAACTCTTCGCCTAGACTCCATCCGACCATGTATTTTCCGCAGCACCTGTGAACTCCTGAGCCTTGCCTTGCGCCGCCTCCCTAAGCTGTTCTGCCTTTTGGACTGAGCCTTGGCGGAAGTCTTCAATCTTCGCGCTGGCTGGTTCTTTGACATTGCAGGGGGCATCTTTCATTTTATCTTTGTCGCTTTGTCTAGTTCCCTTGGAATTTGATGTTCGTCGATAATTTTCTCTTTAAAAGCTGACTGGCTTCATCTTTAAGTCAGTCTAAATTTACCAGTCGGATGGACCTGGTCCCGTCCAATGGCGGATCCCTAACTTCGGATAACCTCAACTTTGTGCCTGTTATTCGCTCCATAACAGACGGATGGATGTACTCACATCCCTCGGGTCACCCGGTACACAAACGCCGCGAAGAAAAGAATGTTATATTTACGTTTCGAGAACCGTCGCTACGATATTTTCTTGAAAAGAAAGAAATTTGAATCACGAGCGCGCCGCATCTGGCACCGATGCCAACCATTTTCTCAAGGAACCACCTTCATCAACAGTGGATCAATGCGAAGCCGCTCCTCCTGAGCGGTCCAACTTCAAACGAATTTGTGGGCCGACATTTTGAGTAAGTGCGAAATGCTTCGCGCCTTCACCTGCAAGGTATATTTTGGTACATCCAACTAACCATCATCCGTCGAACCTTATGTACAAAAGGGACGTTCGTGCCGGCTGTAGCCAAACTGGCGCTGGTTAGTTTTCTCAAAGGGCAGATCGCTTTGGAAATAGGTGCTTGTTAAACCTTACTCGGAGCTGTGAAGACACCAATCCACCGTCTCCGGAAGCAATACGCTTATCTTTTGCGACAAGAGGGTGGCCCGCACCGTTTGCGACCCGATAGAAGTAGATGAGGAAATCCGTGCTCTATGCGACGCTCTTATTGCCGCCGAAGGACATTTGAAACCATGAAAACGCGAGTTGGACGCCATTTGAGCGGTCTGCGTCCCGAGTTTCTCTTCAACTGGAGATGGTGAAATTGTGCCCTCTGGTTGCCGCGCGAGGCCCAGCCGCCTTCTGGGAATGTTCCGCAAATTTGTCGGACATGGTCGGCACCATGGAAAAGGCCGTTGGCCGACGAGCTGCAGGATATCCCGGAGAAATTTTTATCTATGAGATGGCGCGAAGGGTGCGTCAGCTTCCGGCTTCCGTCTGGGGGCCGTCCGTGTGCGTGAATTTCAGGTGAGTGACACCGTCGGGTGTCGTTTCGAGTACAACTGGCGCTATAGGCGGCGGCGTTGATGGGGTTTCCATGACGTGTGTATGGGCGCTCCGGCACATTCTGGCTGAATCGCTTTCATTTAAATTTTTGGGATTTACGGGAAAGAGAGTCATAGAGAGATCCACCCGTAACTCCTAAATCCAAATGAATATTACTGACGTTTTAGTGATAGACGACGACCTTGCAGTCTGTCAGATCGTTCAGCGGATGCTTTCCAATGAACAGTGCAAAGTCCATACAAGCCAATCCGTTACCGATGCTCTCGGCGCTATCGAGCAAAAAGCTTTTGATGCCTATGTGATCGACTTCAAATTGCCGGACGGCAGCGGGCTCGACGTCGCGGAACGCATTCGCTCGAAATGGGGTGCAACTCCAATCATTCTAATCTCGGGGTATGACCCCGCCGCCGTCGCGTTGAGGGCGCAGAACCTCAATATATCTAATTTCCTGGAGAAACCCTTCTCGCGAGAAGTAATCTGCGAAGCAGTGAAGAAGGCGATCGACTCCCCCAAGGCAGCACCAAAATTATCACCGGTCGACCCGCCAGCCTCTCCGACGGTGCCCGGCGGACGCTCCTGGACTCGATTCTGGCAGCGTCCCGCGAAGCGTCAGGAATCATGATACCCTCGGCCGGTATCGTGGGTAAAGTAGGTTTCGCACTAAAGCTGAGATTCGATAGCGGCCTTGTCTATGACCGACCATACTTTCTCGATCCGTTCGTCTCGAAACTCATAGAAGACGTTTTCGGTGAACGAGACTCTCTTCCCGTTTACATGGAGGCCAAACAGGATTCCTTTCGGCATGCAATCGAAGCTCAGACGGCTCGCTACGCGAGGTGGCTCGGAAATCAGCAAATGGATGTCAAAATAGAGGTCTGGAATCGCACGAAAGTCTCCCTCCAGCATCTCGCGATAGCCTGATAATCCGATCCGTTCGCCGTTGTAATGAACTTCCTCATGAACAAACTGCCCCAGATTCGGCCAATCCTGTTTGTTCAGGCAGGCAATGTAGTCTCGGTAGATGTCGGAGAGGTCGGCTTTCGTCATGGCAGTTGCACCAATGTTCCTTCAAGGTTCCTACCGCAAAGTAGGGCGACGCAGAAATTCTGCAATCGGGATCAAAATCTCAGAAAACGAAGCGGTCACGTCCCGGCATTTGTCACCGTCCTGAGCAACCAGGTTAGCGCATGCGGTTGAGCGGCAAGGACGCTCTCAGGATGTCCGCCTCGTCCACAAATATCCTACTGTAACATCCGACGGTTAACTTGGCGCAATCGGGCGGTTAACGTTCGCATAACGCGGAGAGCGAAGAATGGGGTTTCTTGAACCATGAAAAGAAACTGCTTTTCGTTGATGGGGACAAGCGCGCAGTCTGTTTTCGCAACGGCTGTTGCACTTCTATTCCCGCCGTCGATGAGAGCCATTTCGCCAAAGAACTCGTCGACGCTCACGGTTTCAACTATTTTGTCACCAACCTTGATCTCCACTTCACCCTCATGGACGATGTACATCGCATCGCGAGGCTGACCTATTTCAAAAATAGTGCTTCCTGCCGCGTACAAAACAGGAGCTGAATTCTTCGCAAAAATATTCGGCAGCTTCATGGTCTATCGATCAAAATGAGCATCATTTTATGGAATACAATCAGGGCATCTCCCTTTTGGCCAGCCGAATCGCAGCCTTTTGAAGCAGTTGGGCGCCAGCGACGCTCTCCTGACTCCGCCGCCTTTGGACCTTAAGCCGTTTACCACCGGAACGGACATGCTCGCAACCGGATTTCAGGAATTCCGTCAGAGCCTCGACCGTCGCCGCAACGTGTTGCCCTGTACGAAGGCTATTTTTCTCCAACTCGGGGAAATCAGGGCAATTTCTTCAGTTTCTTGGGCCTGAGATGAAGGTCCATTTTGATAAACCAGAAGGTCAATGCGACAAGCGCAATGCCCGCTAACTCGAAGCAGACGACGACAGGATCGGAAAACCAAAGATTGTCCATATTTGACTCGTGTGAATGCTTCAGCAGCTACGGGCTATACGGATAGTACGGCTGATCAGCGGAGAAGTTTAGGTATTTCCCGGTTCCGAACGCATCGCCTTGGCTCTGCAATCTCGCGACGGGCGAGCAGCCGGATCTGGTCGCGGTCGACATCCTTGACCGGCAGGAGCTCGTTGGCCGTGCCAGTAAAACGAATTTTTTCGGGTGTTGGGCGTTCATTGGCGTGATCGCCGGAACTTGGGGAAGAGCCGGACTGGAAGGGCTGGAGATACGCCAGCAGGCGATTGACCGCCAGCGCGACTTGCTCCGGATCCAATGGCTTCAAAAGATAATCCACCGCCTCGAGCCGGAAGGCGTCGGTGGCCCGGGTCGCATTTCCCGTCGTAAAGACCAGCCGTGGCGGCTGCGGAAGCATGGTCAGTTGCGTCGCCAGCGAAACACCGTCTTTGCCCGGGAGATTAATGTCGAGAAAGACGGCGTCCGGCCGCAGCTCGGCACAAAGACGCAGGCCGGTCTCGCTTTCCGCGGCCGAACCGACCACCTCTACCTGGCAGGTATCGTCCAGCAGGGCCGCCAGGTACTGGGCGGCCAGGGGCTCGTCTTCGATAATAGCAGCTCGGATCCGGATCCACATGAAAGTAATCTTATTGAGATGCCAGTTCGGGGAGATCCGAGGTGAGAACTTTCGGCGATTGCAGGCCAACTCCGGACCGCTTTGGCAATGGAATACGCATAGTCACCGTGGTGCCCTCGCCAGTTTCGCTGCGCACCTCCAGTTGAAACGAGCGCCCGAACAAACCTTCCAGCCGCCTGCGTAACAGCACCAGCGCGTGGACCCGCGGGCGCTCTCCGAAGAAAACTCGTTCGACGTCGGTCGCAGGCACACCTTGGCCGTCATCGCTTACGCTCAGCTCAAGCCACTCTCCCGTCGAACGGACCATGAGCTGGAGTCGTCCGGCTCGCGACGAGGAATGGAGTCCGTGTTGGACCGCGTTCTCTACCAGCGGCTGGAAGCAGAAAGGAGGCACTAAAACTTTCAACAAACCCGAATCGCTCGTTTGCTCCACCTTCAACCGGTCACCGAGTCGCAGCGACTCGATATCTAAGTAGGCACTCACCACTGCCAGCTCTTCTTCCAGGGGTACGAGCAGTCGCTCTTGCTGATCGAAACTGGCCCGCAGAAAATGGCGCAGCCGTCCCGCCGCGCGTGGCACTTCCCGTGGCGCTACTGTTGACAGCGCCGCCAGCGCGTTCAAAGCATTGAACAGGAAATGAGGGTTCATGCGCGCCTGCATGGCGCGCGCCTCCGCTGAAGCCGCTGCTCGGGTTTGCTGATCACGATCGCGTACCTGTTCGACGATCGCGAGAATCAGCGCCGTGCCCAGACCTTGCAGAACAGGGGCCATTCCGAGATCCTCCAACCGGCGCAGGGCCGCCCGCGAGCTGGGGTCGTGAAAGAAGATGAGGCCAATCCGCAGTAAGGACACCCCCAAGGTCAGACAGAACCCCGTTAGCGGGTGTTGCGCCAGCTTGGGACGCCATCGGTACAGCCATCCTCCGACCAAACCGCCGCACAACATGGAAATTGCGATGGAACCCAACGGCAGGCCGTCGTGTGCGACTGCCAGCCAGGTGACAAACATGCTTACAGCCAGTCCCACCCAGGGGCCCGCCACCAGGCCAGCGGCGCATACCGCCACGATTCGTTCGTTGAGCCAACCGGCGTGTGAGATAGTCACTTCTTCGACGAGGCCGAGAGCCAAAAAGACCAGTAGGGCGGTTCCTTGATCGCGTCTCGACAGCAAAGAACGCGCTGGCCGCCTAAAGCCCGGCACCAGAGTGAGCGCAAATGCTGCGGTTACTAGTACGCAAACGTCATTAAAAATAGTACCCATCGCCAAGCTCCCGGAATCGATCAAGAACAGCAGACATCCGGGGGGCGAAAGAACTGTGAAGAAAACGCTTCATGACTTTACCGAACGGTCAAACTCGCAGGACGATTCAACTCAAATATCAATTGGTCAAGCTAAATTTGACTGTTCGGTCTAGTTCATTCTTCATTGATGGTGAGCGGTACCCCAACTTGTCCTGCGTAGAACACAATTAACTCGACCGGTTCATCGGTCGTGAAACCACGATGCGTGGTTTGCACGGTTTCCGCCACCGCTTGCCCAGCCCGCAGGGTGGTGCGTTCTCCAGTATCTCGTTTTTCCAATGTAAGGCGTCCGGATAGCACGTAGCCAACGCTGATGATTGGGTGACGATGCCAATGCAAAGCAGTGTTGGGCGGGATTGTGATCCTGAGCACCGTCACCTGCGGTTGCCCGGTGGGATAGCTGGCGTAGGGAGTGCTATCCCACGATTGCGTCGCCTGCAGAACTTGTTCCACCTTGGTTTGCGGCTCGCGCGCACATAACACCGTGGGGGCCAACCAAAACGACCAATTCGAAAGGGCGATTAAAAGCGTTAAATAATTTTTCATGGTGGTTTCTTATCTGCCGCCGCCTGGGCTAGAGGAGCGGGAGCCCCAGCATCGAGCCTCGCTTCCCATTTGCGCATCTCTTCGATGAGCTTTTGTTCTTATGAAACTCCTCATACTGCCTGCTCCAATTCTTGATTTTGCAGGAGCAGCTGGCTCTGCAGTCCAAATAGTATGATTTGCAATAGCAGACACCAGCCTTTTCAGAGACGGGCTTTTGTATCCCAGCTGCCATAATCGTCTTCCCGCGCGACCATCAGATGGGCTCGATGTGGTCCGTCCGCGGCAGGTGAAGCTCCGCCTGAGCCTTGCCTGAACCCGGGAGGGACGCGCCGTCCCTGGCTCGGACGGTGCCACCGTTTGGAATCGCAGAAAAAAGGGATCGACAGCGCCGACCGGCTCGACATGCGCTGGGTTTACGAATTCGAAGACGAGTTCGAGATTACGATTGTAATAGCTAGCTTGGCTGGAGCCCGCTAGAATAGAGAGATGCCGATTGCAGCGTTTTCTTCGGGAGTCGCTAACCGATAGCCGTAACGCCTGGCCGCTTTTAGGAAGCGCTGAATTTCGTCGGGAGACGGCGGACTAACTAGTCGATCCTGGGTGATCGGTCTTCCTACTTCCTGAAAGAAACGTCCAAGCTTGGAGGTGGTGGTGATCAATTGAATGACCGGATGTTGGGATCTATTCCTGAATCCGTGCTTCGCGTCGCTCGGAACTTCTATGAAATCCCCAGGGCCAGCCCCGATCCAATGAGTCTTTCCGTCCTTGTCAGAAAGTACCTCAACATCCCCTGAGAGCATAAAGAAGGCCTCGATTCCGGGGTGGCTATGCATCGGCACAAAAACGCCCGGAGGAATCGTTCCTTTGATTATACACGGAGCCTCATCACTCGGTTGAGGTGCGACCAGAAATTGAATGTTTGGCCCGAACACTTCGATTGCCTCGCGCTCACGCTCGACGACAATATTAGTAAAAGACTTCATTCTTGTAAGAGTATTCATTGTTGCTTCTTTTCTTTCGTGAAACCTCCGGCCGGTTTCGTTGCTTCGTTCGAGCGGTTGTTCAGCAGGTAATCCACCTCGAGAGCATGAAGTCCATACGCAGTTAGGAGGGTGCATGCATCTGCCTCAGTGAATCGAAGGAGTGCCATGAAATTTCTAAGGATGTCCCGACCAGGGATCAAAAAGAGGGTGTTTGGAAGGCGGGTCTTTTTCACGGTTAATTTTGTAAGGAATATTGCGAAGTGAAAGTGTTAGCTACAGCGCTGAAATAGGAGGCTGCCGCTTCTTGTCCGTAAGCGTCTTACTATCGGCGCGGTTGACGGCGTCGCAGGATTTTGACGGTCAGTTGCGGACAGCCCAAGCGGTGGGCGTGAGTTCAGCGACTCGATTGATGGGAAAGTCGGCCAACCCCGGAAGTACAGAGCCCAGATAGTCGCGAACTGGTAGGCCGAGGCGACGACAAGTTTCCACAATCGAAATAATGGCGGCTACTCGTGGTCCAGCCTCCTTACTTCCGAGGTGGATCCAATTCTTGCGTCCTAGAGCTATCGGACGCATCGCGTTTTCGGCCAGGTTGTTGGAGAGTTCTAACTCCGGATACTCCAGGAAACGGCTGAGCCGAGTCCAAAGCGTCAGCGTGTAGTCGCAGGCTTTGGCCAGAGCGCTCTTGGGCAGTGCACCGACACGTGCTGCCTGGATCCCGGCCTTAATCTGCTCGAGGAGCGGTCGGCTTTTCTCCAAACGCAGAACGTGACGATCGCTCTGGCTCAGGCCTTCTTGGCGGGCCTGGGCGTCGATGGCAAAAAGCTCATCCATCTGCGCCACGATCCGAATCGAGGTCTGATCTCTGGGATTGAGTTTGACTGCATCAAAGAACTTTCTCCTGGCATGCGCCCAGCACGCGGCATGAATGAGCTGTTTTCCACCCACTTGATCGTAAGCGCCGTACCCGTCGCTTTGGAGGATGCCTGCAAAGTTGCCCAGGAACCGCTTGGGCCCTTCTCGCTCCCGACCCATTCGGAAGTCAAACACCGCCGGGCCGTGCGGCCGGCTGTATTGCCAGAGATAAGCCTGATGATTTTTTCCCCGTCTATCGTGCATCTGCACTCCCACCGTTGTTTCATCGGCCTGGAGATAGGTGCCGCTCAATAATTCCTGACCCATCGCCGCAGTGATCGGACGCAAAAGTTCACCCACCCGCATCACCCAACTATCTAAAGTGGCTCTGGACAGATCGATCCCGGTTTCGCGCTTCAGGATTGCGCTCTGACGATAGATCGGTACGTAGTCCGCGTATTTGCTAACCACCGTGTCGATGATCACTCGATCACTGGCCAAGCCCTTCTCAATAATCCGAACCGGAACCGGCGCCCGCGCAACGCCTTGTTCTTCACAGTCTTTGCAGGCACGCTTTTCGCGCTTGGTCACCACCACGAAGTATTTGGCCGGTTCGACATCGAGTTGCTCGCTCCGCTCGTAACCGATCACCCCGGTTTCTTTACCGCAGTTGCCGCAGATACATTGCTCTGGGCTGCAGGCGATGATCTTTTCGACCCGTGGCAGGTGGGCCGGCAGTTCCTGGCGGCCAGGATGTTTCCGGGACTCTTTGAGCGGCAACTTGAGCTGCTCGCGTTCACTCTCGGCCTTTACTTCTGCACTGCTGACCCCAGGTTCGAACTCCAATAACTCCAGCTGCTCATCGGAGAGTTGTTCCCCGGCGGGACCATATTTTTCCAGCAGATCCAAGCGTCGAAGTTGACGCAAAAGTTGATTCTCTCTTTCCAGCCGCGCCGACCGCTCCTGGCTTAAGCGCAAGGAAGTGTTGAGCTTCTCAAAAAGTGGTTCCAGCCCGCTGCTTTTGAGTCGCTCGATCAGCACTGGATCTAGGTCTGGGAGCGAATGGGAGCTGTCGTTCAAGTAACGTAATAACTAACAAAAATTCGGTGTTAATCACCAGCTTTTTCTTCCACTTTTTCGTTCGCCAAGAGCTCTTTTCGATACCAGTTTTTGCGCCGGGTCCGCCCCACTTCGATCCCGCCCAAGAGCAGCGCCAGTTCCTCGTGGCTGAGGCTAACCCGCACTTGCTCTTGGTCCTCGCTCGGCCAGCTGAAGCACCCTTTTTGTAATCGTTTCGCGCAAATCCATAAGCCGCTTCCGTCCCAGAACAATACCTTGGTCCGGTTCCGTGCTTTGTTACAAAAGATAAAGACATGCCCGCTCAGCGGTTCGAGTTGGAGCCTATCGCGCACCAATCCGTATAGACCTTCGAAGCCTTTACGCATGTCCGTGGCTCCCAAGGCCAGATAGATCCTGGTGGCCGGTCCGATTCCAAACACGGCCTATCCTTTCTCCAAGACGTTCAGCAGTCGTTCCAAAGTGCCCGAATCGAAATCCGGTCGCACTTCGATCCTCCGTCCCCTGGATAACACCACCTCCGAAGCGCATGGCCTCGGTGTGTCCCCGTGGCCTTTCGCTCCAAGCAATGCCACCGGAACCAATCGCTGGACCTCCTTTGATTCAACCTTGCCCAGGCGTCGCCTTTTCAAGTGCCGCTGCAGGACGCTCCACGCCAAATGGTGAGTCCGACAAAAATCCCTCACCCGCTCTCCACTGGCTTCGTATGCGACTACCAGCCGCTTGATTTCCTCACGGCTCCTCCGCCTCCGTAGCCGGACTTCCTGGTTTTCGTTCACCCCTCGACTAGACCAAAAAATCCACGCCGCAACTAGATGCGGATTGCTAGCTGGTTACTCTTGTCCAATGTTTTCGGCAGTGGACACCAGGATTAGACAGATCGGCGGTTTCTTGTCCCATTTGCCGTAATCGCTGTTCGGACGGCCACCTCATTGGATTGCCTGTCCGCATATTCAATCTGCGACAGGTCGGTGCAACCAGTCGCCGCGAGCATCGCGCAAAAGCAAACCGGTGTAGTCACCTCGCTCGACAAGCTGACCGCTGACCACCTCTCAACACTGTTAAATGAGGCGCTAAGCGACTCCACTTACCGGGACAATGCACGCAGACTGCAGAAGCGATCGCTGAGGCAAACGGACTCGCGGTGGCCGCCGATCTGGTGGAAGAGTGCCTGGGAGTGACCGAGAAAGTCGCGCAAGGCTGTGAGGCTGAGACGTCTTTGTTCACCGTGACAGCGACCCTGCTTTGTCTGGCCGCGCTGATTTCCAAACAGCTCTTCGGTTGGGCGGCTCCGGTTGAAGCCCGGGCTTGCGGGGAATCTTTTCAAGTGTATGGATTTGGACCGCGGCCACGGAATGTTTCGCGAACACCCTTGGCCATCTGGTGAGCAAAAATACCATCCAGTTGAACTATGGAACCATCTCATCCGAATTCCGTATCCAGAAGGGTTTACATCGTGGGAGCTGGCGCGATTGGCATGTCCCTGGCGGTGAGTCTCATCCACCGCGGGAGAAGCGTGACTGCCGTTCGTACAAGTAAAAGTAAGCACTCCTGGGACACCGCAAAAATCGCTGTTCAGTACAATGAAGGCGCACCAATTGAGGCTCCGGTCGAAATGGTGTCTCTTTCCAGGCTCGAGAGTGTGCCAGACGGAATCATCGTGATCACCGCAAAGGCGACTGCAAATAGACTCCTTGCGGCTGAGCTCAAACGAAAGCAGGCGACCGGTCCGATCATCGTCATGCAAAATGGAATCGGAGTGGAATCGCCGTTTATAGATTCGGAATTTCCCGAAATCTACCGGTGCGTTCTGTATGCAACCAGTCAAGGGAGAGAAGAGAATTTCTTCAGGTTTCGATCGGTTACTGCTTCGCCGATCGGAACCGTTAAGGGCGACTCTCGAGAACTGAAGGATATCGTAGCGTTGTTGAATACCTCTAAGTTCCAATTCCGGGTGGAAGACAGAATCAAGGAAGAGATATGGAAGAAGGCGATCATGAATGCAGCCTTTAATGCCATTTGTCCGCTTCTTGAGGTGGACAACGGAATATTTTGCCGTGACAAAAAAGTTGCCGATATAGCATTGGAGATCGTACGGGAGACTGTCGAGGTGGCTAAGCGCGTAGGCCTGGATTTGAATGAAACAGCGTTAATGGAACAATTGCTGACGATCAGCGAGCGATCCGACGGCCAACTCATTTCGACGCTGCAGGACTTGAAGAATGGAAATGAGACGGAAATTGAGTTTTTGAACTTGGAAATAGCGAGAATTGCCGAAGAGATGACACCGAGAGTATCGGTCAGCAGAACAAAAGTCTTGGGGGAACTGATCTTAATCAAATCCAAGTTCCAGCGAAGCCGGACCGTAGCCGTGGATTCGTGAGGATTCGGCAGGATGGTCAATCCAACGGCCATGCTCCTGGGTTATGCGACAGTTGTGGGCAGAAAGGGTACTCAAATCATCTACCTACCTGCCGGCTTGCTTTTGGCGCGGCAGGGGTGAGTTTTTGAGAGAGGATCATGCAGTCTCCGATCTCACGGCGTTCGTTGCTCAATTATATCGGGGTCTTCATCCTGCTGTGCGGGATGGGCGGCGGCGAGTTCATCTACTGGCGAAGTTTACGAGCGGGTTCGGGGAGCGACGATGAGGATCCGCTGCATTCGCAATACGATTCTCGCGTCTATCAGCGAGAAGTCCAGACGTACGTTGGCACCTTTGGCTTGATCATGGAACAATGGTCGCGGGCGGCCACGAAACTCCGAGAACCCAGGCCCCTGGCGATCACGATCGCCGTGCTCTCAATGCTTGCGGCGGGCGGCTGTTTTCTGGCGGCTTCCCGCTTGCCTCGCGATTGAGACCGAGCGTTACCACTTCTCTTTGGATTCTCCAGCAGGGTTTTGAAGGCTCGCCGCATCCGGTTCTTGATTTATTTCAAGCAGGAAAGCTGACTATTCATTATAGATCCCTCCGAGAACTTCTCCAGTTATACGGTCAAGGCGTTCAATTTTTGTAATCTCGGACGTGCCGTTGTAACCTTGCGCAGCCATTTGTATTTTAATTGCTGATCTCTCAAAGTCCGAGATATTCCCATGTCTATCCTTAACTGTTACCCGATAAAGGTTCATACATTTTACTTGAGATCTAATGTTGATACGCGACGGAATTTCCGGGTCTTCAGGTATTGTCGACGGTTCTTTCTTACATTTGATTCTCAAGAATAACTCAGGTCCGCCGGATTCTCCCATACTCCTTTTAACCTCCTGCGGTTGGCTGGTCGTATCTCCAGCCATATCCAGAAGCAACTTGGAACCAACCGTAAAAGTATTGGATAGGCTTGTGGTGGGTAAGCCTCATTCTGCATTGATCCAAGCGGCTGGAAGGTTGAAATGGTTGTATGGAATCTCCTTTACCGCAGCGCCGTTTCCGATCAGCAGCCAGATACTATCTGTCAGGACGACGGGGCATATTCTTCGTTGCTCATCAGGCGAGTTGTAGAATTATGCGGTCTGAATGCCACGCACAAGGTCCTGGATCTTGGGACCGGGCCCGGTCAACTCGCAATGGCGTTTGCGCCGTTCGTAGGGGAGGTGACAGCAATTGATCCCGAACCGGAGATGCTTCAGATCGCCAGAGAGGAAGCTTCTTCACGTCATTTCAAGATTAATTATGTTCAAGGGAGTTCCTATGACCTTGGCCGGCAGCTCGGTCCGTTCCAGGCAGCCACGATCGAACGCGCCTTTCATTGGATGGATCGGGCCGCAACGTTGAATCTGCTCGACGCGATCATGGAGTCCAATGGCGCTGTCGTGTTGTTCGACGACAGTCATCCGGAAGTGCCGGAAAATACCTGGCACAGTGCCTATGAAAAGGTGATCGAGCGCTATTCCGAAGATGACATCGAACGACAAAAACGTAGCTTCGCACTACGAAACTCGCCGGGGCCCAGGCTTTAGTGCACCAAGTCAGTGGCTGGGTATGGGGTTTAAACCCTGGGTAGAAACACTCACACTGAAGTGCAATCATGACCATGTTTTGCCGCAGGGTTAATCTCTCCAACAAGGGTCGCTATACGTTCAGCACATTCCATGTTCTGCCCCAGTCTCCGAACGCTTCCCATCCCGACTGAGTGACCGCGACAGTGTCTTCCAACTTTACAAAGCCCACGTCAGGATGCTTCACATGGGTCTCGATGGAGATCACCATCCCTGCTTCCAGGGGCCGCCGCGCATGCTTATCCGCGTAAGGAACCGGGCCGACTGCGGTCAGCCGCGGCGCTTCGTGGGCTATCAGCCCTATCCCATGCGCGACAAATCGCATCTCATTTTTGTGAGGACAGGACTCCATCGACTGCAGGGCGTTTGCGTAAATTTCGTTACCAAGCGTCCCTGCCTTGATGGAGGTTCGAGCGGCCGACTGAATCGTGAGAATCTCGTCTAAAAGATCCTTCATTAAAGGCGTGGGTTCGCCGAGAACCGCCATTCGCGCCATATCGGCAAGATAGCCTTGATAGCGTCCCCCGGTATCCAGCGATAGGATTTCCTGGTTGGCTAACTTACGCCGTGAAGGTCCGCGTCCAAATGTCGGCCCAGTCGTTATCAAGGCGAACTCGTAATCAAGTCCTCTCAACGTTTGCTCGACGCGCAATTGTTGGACGATATCCGTTTCTGTGACGCCCGGCTTGACCCAGTGAAAAGTTGCCAGCATTGAGTCGACGATGCCGGCTGCGGCATTTCGCATATGATTCAGTTCGACTTCAGTCTTTACGGCGCGGAGTTCTTCGAGCGTTTCAGTCGCATCGAGGAAAGTGGCATTTGGCAGTTCAGTGCGCAGAAGTTCCCAGGCAGCTACCGGCCAGATCTCGAATTCCAGTGCGATCCTTGGAGCAACAAGACCGGCGCTTTTAAGAAATTCTGCCGCGACTCGCGCCGATTCGCGGGCGTCCCAAGAGACGGTGGCAATCCGATCGGGCCAGATTGGAAAAACCTCAATGCCCCAGGCCTCATCTCCGCCGCCTACGTAGAAGGCCAGATCCTGACGGCCCTTTACGTAGCCCATCACCGGCAGGTAGTGGCCGAGCCCGATGGCAGCCGAGTGCTCAAAGAAGAAGTAACGGTATCCGCCTAACAGATATTGGACGTTGTGCTTAGACGACGCCAAGAGAGCATCGGCGCCGCATTGCTCAAGCAAAGTGTCGAGTTTGGTCGTTGAGAAAGGGAGTGATTGCGTCATGAAATTGAGGAGGGTTACTCGATCCAAGAATAGGCCGCGTTGAACAACGGCTCGAGGCAAATCGCAATATCGTTTCGGCGTCCAGGCAAAAACGGGTCACTGAATGGCGAAACCTGGGGGGCAATCTTAGGCATGTCGCTCCTTAGAAAGCGAGGTGTCAGGCAGGGCTGAAGAGCTCCGGACGCCTTGCGAACGGGGCCCAATCGTGCACTATACCCACTCTCTTTTTTAGAAAAGGGGATTTATTCACATTGACGGGGAATGGAACTCTGCGGAATCTTCGCCATCGAGACTGCTGCTGACATCAAAGCTGTTCCGACTGAAGGCCGTTCACGAAGTCGAGTGTTGCGAGTGCTCATATGGGCCGCGTTGCTGCTGCTCCTTGCCGGCGCGTTTTACCTGGCTTTCAACCACAAGGAGGAGTCCAAAGCGCGCCCGGTGGCGCAAATCACGATTACCACCGCCACCGCGCAAAAAGGTAACATTGGAGTTTACCTGGACGCGATCGGAACGGTGACTCCGGTCTATACAGCGTCCATCTTCAGCCAGGTGACCGGGGTGGTTTTTGCGGTGAACTACCAGGAGGGTCAACTCGTGCAGAAGGGAGATCACTTGACGGACATCGATGATCGTCAGTACGTGGCAACCCTTTTGCAGGCGCAGGGGACGCTCCAACGTGACGAGAACGTGCTGGCACAAGCCCGGATGGACCTGGAGCGCTATCAGGCCGCATGGGCGCGCAATGCCGTTGCCAAGCAAATCCTGGATGATCAGGAGAAGCTGGTGCGGCAGGACGAAGGGACCGTAAAGATCGATCAGGGAACGGTGCAGTTTGACCAGCTTCAGGTTGACTACTGTCATATCGCTGCGCCGATCTCCGGGCGGGTGGGTCTGCGTCTGGTGGATCCGGGAAACCTGGTGACAGCAGGCGCAAGCAGCACCGCAAATCCGCTGGTAGTCATTACGCAGGTACAGCCGATCACGGTCATCTTCACGATTCCGGAGGATAGCCTCGGCGCGGTGCAGGTTCAGCTTCGCAAGAACGTCAAGCTGGCGGTCGACGTCTTTGATCGGACCGCGCAGAAGAAAATTGCGAGTGGCGAGTTGCTGGCTTTGGATAACCAGATTGATACCACCACGGGGACGGTGAAGGTGCGCGCGATTTTCAATAATGACGATTTCGGATTGTTCCCAAATCAATTTGTCAACGCGCGACTGTTAGTGGAAACGCTGGAAGGCGTGACCTTGATTCCGTCGGCGGTCATTCAACAAAATGGCCAAACATCGTTTGTGTATGTAATTCAGGACAACGTCGCTCACCTGCATAACATCAAGCCGGGGGTCACCGATAATGGCCTCACGCAGGTTGAAGGCATCAACCCTGGAGATGTCGTTGCCAATAGTAGCTTCGACAAGCTACAAGACGGCGCGAAGGTTACCGTTGCGACCACCAAGCCACCCGCGCCCCAGAAGCCGAGCGGCAAGGGAACATGAGTCCCTCTCGTCCATTTATCCAGCGGCCAGTGGCAACTTCGTTGTTGATGGCCGCCATCTTCCTGGTCGGTATTGTCGCCTATATGCAGCTCCCGGTTTCTGCGTTACCGGAAGTCGATTATCCCACGATTCAAGTGGTCACATTCTATCCGGGGGCCAGTCCGAGTGTGATAGCAACCACGGTGACGGCACCGCTGGAGCGCCAATTTGGTCAAATGCCGGGACTGAATCAGATGACTTCCATCAGTTCGGGGGGCACTGCCGTGGTGGTCTTGCAATTCAATCTCAGTCTGAACATCGACGTGGCCGAGGAGGAAGTGCAGTCTGCAATCAACGCGTCGCAAAGTCTGTTGCCGGCCAATCTTCCGTCGCCGCCAGTGTACAGCAAGACGAATCCAGCCGATGCGCCTGTGCTGACCATGGCAGTCAACTCAAAATCGATGCCGCTTTCCCAGGTGGAGGATCTGGTGGATACCCGCCTCGCACCCAAGATTGCGCAGCTCAGCGGAGTCGGTCTGGTCAGCATCAGTGGAGGGCAAAAGCCGGCAGTCCGCATTCAAGCCAACCCGACGGCGCTGTTATCCTATGGCATTAACCTGGAAGACTTGCGCACGGCCTTGACGGAAACCAGCGTGAATGCGGCCAAAGGAAATTTCGACGGGCCACGCCAGGATTTTCAGATCGATGCCAACGATCAATTGATCACCAGCAAGGATTACCGGAACGTCGTCGTTGCCTACCGTAACGGAGCGCCGGTCATGCTGACGGACGTCGCCCGGATTGTGGACGGGGTCGAGAATAGCCAACAGGCAGCGTGGATGAATGAGACCCCGGCGGTCATTTTGAACGTCCAACGCCAGCCAGGGGCCAACACGATCAACGTCGTCAAGAACATCAAGCAATTGCTGCCGCAGCTTGAGGCCAGCTTGCCGGCAAGCATTCAGGTGACAACGCTTACCGATCTCACGACCGCCATCAATGCATCGGTCGCGGACGTGGAGTTTGAACTGATGTTGACGATCGCCCTTGTGGTGATGGTCATTTTCCTCTTCTTGCGAAATCTTATGGCCACCATCATCCCGAGCGTGGCCGTGCCGGTATCTCTGGTCGGAACCTTCGCCGTCATGTATGCCCTTGGATACAGCCTGGATAACCTGTCCCTGATGGCGCTGACGATCTCCACCGGGTTTGTGGTAGACGATGCCATCGTGATGATCGAGAACATCACACGGTACATTGAAGAGGGTGAGGCTCCGATGGCAGCGGCGCTCAAGGGGGCGGAGCAAATTGGGTTCACCATTCTTTCGCTGACAGTGTCCCTCATCGCGGTGCTGATCCCGCTGTTATTTATGGGCGACGTGGTCGGGCGCCTTTTTCGGGAGTTTGCCGTCACGCTCGCCGTGACAATTGTCATCTCCGCCGTGGTCTCGCTGACGCTGACGCCGATGATGACCTCGCGCATGGTACGGCACAATCCGAAAGAAAGGCAGGGACGAGTTTTTCGGGCCTCGGAGCGTGTCTTTGAAAGCATGATTGCCTTTTACGGGCGGACGCTCAAGTTCGTCCTCAAGTATCAGCCAATAACGCTCCTGGTTGCCGTGGCAACACTGATGCTCACGATCTACCTCTATATCATTATTCCAAAAGGTTTCTTCCCGGTGCAGGACACCGGTGTCATCCAGGGGATTTCGCAGGCGCCGCCCACCATAGGTTCAAGGGCGATGGCGGAGAAACAGCAGGATCTGGCAAAGGTCATTCTGCAAGATCCAGCCGTTGAAAGCCTCTCTTCGTTTATCGGTGCGGACGGGACGAACACGACCATCAACAGTGGTCGAATGTCGATCAATCTAAAGCCGCTCGAAGTGCGCAATATTAGCGCGTCCGACGTGATCCGGAGACTGGATGCAAAACTGGAGCAGGTTCAGGGAATCCACCTGTTTATGGCTCCTGTCCAGAATATCACGGTGGATGATCGGGTCAGTCGCGCGCAATTCCAGTACACCCTTGAAGATCCCGATGCGAACGAACTGAATGACTGGACAAACCGTTTCGTGGATCGGTTAAAGGAATTGCCCGAACTGGAAGGCGTCGCTACCGATCAACAACCCGGAGGACTTGCCGTATCCCTGGACATCGACCGGGTGACCGCCTCGCGGCTAGGCATCGCACCGACGACCATCGACAACACCTTGTATGACGCATTTGGTCAAAGGCAGATCAATACGATGTACACACAAGTCAACCAGTACCATGTCCTGCTGGAAGTCGAACCGTACTTCAAGCAAGACCCGGAGAAACTGAATCACCTTTACATCCTGTCGAATACATCTTCCGGTGCCAGCGGTACAGGAGCCTCGACTTCGTTCTCGGCCTCTGGATCATCTGCCGCTGGGTCAAATGCCCTGACCGGAACAGCGCAGTATACCCCGGCGGCCAATACCTTAGCGCCTCCCTCGAATGCGTTATCGGCGAAAATGGTCAGCACCGGCGCAGGCTCTGCCGGTTCGAACAGTTCGGCCATCAGCAATGAAGTGCCATTGAGCGCATTCTGCCACTTCGAGAACACGACGGAGCCTCTCTCCATCAACCATCAGGGGCAGTTCCCGGCGATCACAGTCTCGTTCAATCTCGCAGAAAATGCCTCGCTTGGTGACGCCATCTCGGTGGTCGAGAAAGTGCAGAGAGATATGCATATGCCGGCCAGCGTTCAGGCTGCCTTCCAAGGCACTGCAGCCTCTTTTCAGGCCTCGTTGACGAATGAGCCGCTCTTGATTCTGGCGGCCATTGTCACGGTGTACATCGTGCTCGGTGTTTTGTATGAAAACTTTATCCATCCGATCACCATTTTGTCTACGCTGCCGTCTGCGTGCGTGGGCGCATTGATCGCGCTGATTCTTTTTCATCAGGACCTCAGTGTGGTCGCCATCATCGGGCTGGTCCTGCTGCTCGGGATCGTAAAAAAGAACGGCATCATGATTGTCGACTTCGCGCTCCAGGCCGAGCGGGAGGGTGGGAAGAATGCGACAGAGGCCGCCTACGAAGCCTGTCTGTTGCGGTTTCGCCCGATCATGATGACCACTATGGCCGCGCTATTGGCTGGTGTACCGCTGGCTTTCGGCTCAGGGATCGGTTCGGAGTTACGCCGTCCACTTGGTATCTCGATGGTGGGTGGACTGATATTCAGCCAGGTGCTGACGCTCTATACCACGCCTGTCATTTACATCTTTTTTGATAGTCTCTCACACCGCTTCTCTCGTAAATCGGCCAGACCGGAAACTCGAGGCGAGCCGGGTCGCACCGCGCCGGGATGAACATTTCTGCACCGTTCATTCGCCGTCCAGTGGCTACAACCCTGATCACGGTGGGGATTGCGTTTGCCGGGGCACTTGCCTATACGGTACTGCCGGTGTCGCCCCTGCCGCAGGTGGACTTTCCCACCATTTCGGTCAATGCCAGCTTGCCAGGGGGTAGTGCCGAAATTATGGCTTCGTCCGTCGCCACCCCGTTGGAGCGGCAGTTTGGTCATATTGCGGGCGTGACCGAAATGACTTCGTCGAGTTCGCTTGGCACCACCTCCATTACCATTCAGTTTGATCTGAATCGCAACATCGATGGCGCGGCACGGGACGTTGAAGCCGCCATCAACGCGGCGCGGACTTATCTGCCGACTAACCTGCCTTCCAATCCCACCTACCGAAAGGTCAATCCCGCGGATGCACCGATCATGATCCTCGGTCTCACGTCGGATAAATTCGGGCCGTCCAAGTTATACGACGAAGCCTCTACCGTAATTCAACAAAAGCTGTCGCAGATCCAGGGCGTCGGCCAGGTGAACGTGGGGGGTGGCGCGTTGCCGTCGGTCCGCGTGGATGTCAACCCCAGGCAATTGGCCAACTATGGTCTCAGCATGGCGAATGTTCAGTCCGTGCTGAGCCTGCAGAACGCGGACCTGCCCAAGGGCCAATTTTCGGACGGCGATGTGACAGCGGATATCCTTGCCAATGACCAGATCTCCCACGCGGCGGATTACAGACCGCTCATTATCGGTTACAACAAGGGCGCCGCCGTGCGCTTAGCGGATGTTGCCGAAGTGACGGACTCCGTACAGAACATCCGGGCCGGCGGGTATCTGAACGGCAAACGCGCCGTGACGCTTATCATCTTCCGGCAGCCTGGCGCTAACATCATCTCAACCGTGGACCGGCTGCGGGCGGAATTGCCTTCGATCAAGGCTTCCATCCCGGAAGGGATTGACGTGACGATCGTTCTCGATCGTACTACGACGATACGTGCCTCGGTCACGGACGTGGAACGGACGCTTATGATTTCCGTCGTTCTCGTCATCGTGGTGGTGTTTGTCTTCCTGCGTAATCCCCGGGCGACGCTCATTCCCGCTGTTGCTGTGCCGGTTTCGCTCATCGGTACGTGTGCAGTAATGTATCTCTGCGGATACAGTATCGATAACCTCTCCCTGATGGCACTGACCATTTCGACCGGGTTTGTGGTCGACGATGCCATCGTGGTCATGGAGAACGTCACCCGCCATTTGGAAGAGGGGATGGCGCCATTCGAGGCGGCGCTCAAGGGCACCGAGCAAATCGGTTTCACGGTCTTCTCCATCAGTGTCTCGCTGATTGCCGTGTTTATCCCCCTGCTGTTGATGGGTGGAATTGTGGGCCGTTTGTTTCGGGAATTTGCCGTTACCCTTTCGACAGCTATCCTCGTTTCCATGGTCATCTCGTTGACCACGACGCCTATGATGTGCGCTTACCTGTTGAAAGACGAGCGCACGAAAAAGCATGGTCGGCTTTACATGGCCAGCGAACGCGCTTTTGAATGGGTGTTGTCGCTCTACCGGCACAGCCTGAAATGGGTTTTAGCCAATCCTGCCATCACGCTCATCGTGCTTTTGCTCACCGTGGCGCTAAACGTCGTGCTGGTTCTCAACATGCCGAAGGGCTTTTTTCCGCAGCAGGACACGGGAGCCATTACGGGTGGAGTACAAGGTCCCCAGGACTCGTCTTTTGCGGCGATGAACTATTCCATTCAGCAGATCGGGAATGTGATCAAGAGTGATCCCGCGGTTGCAAACGTCATTGTGTTCACCGGAGGAGGCGGCGCGACGAATACCGGTTTCGTGTACATTGCGCTCAAACCATTGTCCGAACGCAAGGTTGCAGCTGCCGAGATCATCAATCGCTTGCGTCCGAAATTGAACCGGCTGCCGGTCGCTTCAGTATTCCTACAGGCTGCACAGGATCTGCGTATTGGCGGACGAGGCAGTAATGCATTGTACCAATACACGCTCCAATCCGACCATGCGAAAGAGCTCGCCCAATGGGGACCTACCCTGCTCAACGCGATGAAACATCTGCCCGGACTGCAGGATCTCAATTCAGATCAGCAGAATGGCGGACGTGATGAGTTGCTGGCGTTCGACCGCGTCACAGCCGCAAAGCTCGGGCTCACGGTCCAGTCGCTGGATTCGGCGCTCTACAACGCGTTCGGACAATCGGAAGTGTCCGTCATCCGCACGCAGTTGAATCAGTACTACGTGATCCTTGAAGTAGCTCCCCAGTATTGGCAAACCCCGGAGGGACTCAAGTCCATCTACCTGACAACCTCGAGCAAGGGGCACATCCCTCTTGCTGCGGTGGCGACAAGTCAGTCCAACACTATCCCGCTTGCGATCAATCACACGGGCCTGTTTCCTTCGGTCACGGTGTCATTCAACCTGGCGCCGGACGTCTCTTTGAGCGATGCCACCGCCCGCATTGCCGACATGCAGAAACGGCTCGGCACCCCGACCACCATCCAGGGCTTTTTTGCGGGCACGTTGCTGGCCTACCAACAATCAATGGGCACGATGCCTATCTTGATCGCGACGGCGCTGCTAGCCGTCTACATCGTTCTCGGGATTCTCTATGAGAATTTGATACATCCCGTGACGATTATCTCCACGCTGCCCTCGGCGGGCGTGGGCGCAATGCTGGGATTAACGATCTTCAAAGTAGATCTTAACGTAATTTCCATCATCGGTATTGTGTTGCTTATCGGCATTGTCAAAAAGAATGCCATCATGATGATTGATTTCGCCCTGCAGGTGGAGCGGCAGGAAGGAAAGGGTCCTGCGGATTCTATTTTTGAAGCATGCATCCTTCGGTTTCGCCCAATCGTGATGACAACCATGGCAGCGTTATTCGGCGCCCTCCCGCTCGCTCTCGGAACTGGCACAGGGTCCGAGCTTCGGCAACCGCTTGGGATTAGCATTGTGTGGGGACTCATGGTGAGTCAGTTACTGACGCTCTATACAACACCAGTTCTTTACCTGGAGTTTGATCGGCTCAAGCTGCGCATGCAGGGCAAAAAGCTCGATGTATTCCACCAAGGAGACAGGGCTGTTGCAACCGATGTATAAGTCTATCAGTGCCGATTCCCGACCGGATGAACTCTTCCAACGAACGATTAAAGTCTGTTTTTGCCTGATGCTTTGCACTCTTGCCGGATGCCTGGTCGGGCCGAAATACCGGACGCCAGTCGCTACTGCGGAGACCCCGCCGGCTGGATACAAGGAGAGCCCGACACAGTTCAAAGATGCCAAAGGCTGGAAAGTGGCCAGACCTCAAGACGCGATGCTCCGCGGGCCATGGTGGCGGATCTTCAAAGATCCGCAGTTGAATGCTCTGGAAGAGCAAGTCAACATTAACGATCAAAACATTAAACAATTCTTTCAAAACTTTATGGAAGCGCGGGCTCTGGTGGCTGAGGCGAAAGCTCAGCTTTATCCGACTCTGACTGCGAACGCGTCCTATACGCGATCCGGCACCGGGTCTACGGTACCGATCACCGCGGTCCTGTCGGCTTTGGATGTCTCCTGGGAGCCGGATCTTTGGGGGAAAGTGCGCAACGCCGTGCGGTCAGCTCAATACAATGCCCAGCTCAGCGCGGCCGATCTGGAGAATGAGCGTTTAAGCGAACAGGCTAGTCTAGCCACCTTTTTCTTCCAAATTCGCGGGCAGGACGCTCTGATAAAGCTCTTCAACGATACAATCGTGGCGGACCAGAAAGCGTTGGATTACAACCGCGCGCAATACGAAACGGGAATTACCGATCAAATCTCGGTCGTAGAGGCTGAGAACACGTTGCAAAATGCGCAGGCTACAGCGACGAACCTAGGCGTTGCGCGCGCCCAGTTTGAGCACGCCATCGCTGTTCTGATCGGGAGAGTAGCGTCAAATTTCTCCATTCCGACAAAAGCCCTCGACGCTGCTCCGCCCTCGATTCCGATCGGTGTCCCGTCACAACTGCTCGAGCGGAGGCCCGACGTTGCGGCCGCGGAGCGGACGATGGCTTCAGCTAACGCGCAGATCGGGATCGCCTATGCCGCCTACTATCCCACTGTCACGTTGGGTAGCGCTAGTCAGTTTCAAAGTTCGACAGTCAGTACTTTATTCAATGCGTCTAATTACACTTGGTCGATCGGACCTTCGGTCTCCGAAACGATCTTCGACGCGGGGTTGCGCAGCGCCACGATCCACCAAAATGTCGCGATCTATAATGCAGATGTGGCGGCCTATCGGCAGAACGTGCTGACGGCATTCCAGCAGGTTGAAGATGCTCTTGCGCAGGTTCGAATTCTGTCGAAACAATTAATCCAGCAACGGCAAGCCGAGCAGTCCGCCGAGCAGTTTTTGAAGCTTGAAATGAGCAGGTATCAAACGGGCATAGATCCGTACGTCAATGTAGTCACGGCGCAGACAACGCTGCTCTCAGACCAGCAATCAGTGATCACTGTTCGAGTTGAAGAGATGACGGGCGCCGTAGCGTTGATTAAGTCGCTCGGAGGTGGCTGGGATATTTCGCAACTACCCACTCCATCCCAAGTTGGCAAAACGCCGAGCAGGGTGGAGACCGCGATTCAGCGCTAGCTAGCTAAAGCCTGTTGCGAAATGTCCCGGAGGGACGGTGCGATCGTAGCCTGGCACGAAGTGCCTGGGACAGCGCCACCCCAAAAGAGCCGTCCCGTAGGGTACGGTGTGATTCGCGCGGGTGTGCCCACCGATTCGATGATTGGAGTGACGAACTTTCGAATAATGGAAACTTAAAAAAGTTATGTTGTATTATTTCTGGCCACCATACAATTTCTTTCCATGGCAAACACTTTCCTATCGTGGCGTCGGACCGCGCAGCTGATCATTTTCCTTTCTGAGAGTTCGAGCGCCTAGAACTGGCTCTTTTGATATGAGAACCGAACGTCGCATCCGCCCATGGCGGCCGAGCGACCGGCAAACATGAAGCACTCGATTTCGCATCTCAGATCACCGGGATCCGCGGTCGTTTAATCATCGAGGGATATTATCAGGAGGAAGCCACAAAGATCAATCTGCGGCTCTGGAACTGGCGGGGACTGGATGTCATCAACGCGCACGAGAGAGATCCGGCAATCTCCATTCGAGGCATTCGCGAAACCATTGCCGCAATGAGGTCAGGAGTTCTGGATCCATGATCCGCTGCTAACCCGTACCGTGTTATTCGAGCGCTTTGACGAAGCATTGGCTCTTACCCGGGATCGGCCGGACGACTTTATGAAGGCCTTGATTGCGTTTTGAGCCGGACGGGTTGGCGACGCGCATATACTGCGGCACCGGCTTGGGCCTGGCGATCGCTAAGCAGATAGTCACCCTCATGGAGGGGGAGATCGGTGTGACGAGTGATCGGCTTTCTTCGTTCGCGTTCTCTTGCCGCACGGCCTTTTAGCCGGCAACGGTTGGGGATCGAGAACGAGGACGACGACGATTTCGAAGAGCCGTGCTGTTTTCTCGCGAAGCGCGAAGCATCCTGTGTTTGCCTGGACGATTTACCCCCAGAACCCTGCGCCCGAATCGTTCTCGTCCTTATAGTGGTCCGAAGTTATTCATCGAGCCGGGGACGAAAGCCTTTTTCCAGCTTTCGAGCGTGAGCGGCCCCGGATTGTGAATAACTTCGCTGCGAGCGAATCGTCAGGTTACGAATTTTCGTCCATTTCAGAGAAAATGAATTTGACGAAACTTTCGAACCTGACGATTGTGCTTGGGTCGGGCAACGAATACTCAGATGAGGACGAATCGTCTCTTGAGACGATTACGTCTGGCTATAAGGAATTCGCATCCGTCTCGGCCGCGCGAACGACCATTACCCCCTTTCTGAGAAATATGAATGAATCTGTCTCCGAGCAACCGCTTAGCCCCCAAGTGGCTGCCTTTGTCGGCATCGATTGGGCCGATCAGAAACACGATGTCGTTCTACGCTCAGTCTACGATCCGGCCAAGGCCGAACATCAAATCATTAAAAGTGAAATCATCGCCTTAGCCGATTGGATCGCTCAGATGCACGAGCGCTTCGGGCAAAAGGTAAAGTGCTTGTCTGCCTTGAGCAAAGTCGTGGAGCGGACATTTACCTCTTGTTGGCTTATGAGCTCTTCAACTCTATCCGATCAATCCCAGGCAGTTGGCGTATCATCGGAAAACCTTCTTCAGTTGCGGCGCCAAAGATGATCGTTCCTATGCTGTATCGGTCGCAGTTAACTGGTTCTGTGCCATCGTCATCGGCTCAAAGCCTGGAATCCTGATGATCAGTTCACCCGCGAACTGGCTTCTCTCCATGAAGGTCGACGCACCGCGGTCGATCGCCGCACCGAGCTGGCCAACGAAATCAAGAGTCAGCTCAAGCTCTACTTTCCTGTAGCGCTCCAAATACTCGATAATGATATCACCACCGCTCTGGCGGCCGATCTGCTCGTGCAATGGCCGACTTTAGCAGAGCTCCAGAAAGTCTCTCCAGGCAAGCTGCGTAAGTTCTTCTACGGCCATAACAGCCGCCAGGAAAAGAAAATCCTCGAGCGCCTGGCCCTAATCAAGGAAGCCAAGCCCTTGACCACTGACGTGGCCATCATCAGACCCAACGCCCTGAGAGTTAAATTGCTGGCCCAGCAACTCAAGAGTCTTTTGCCCTTCATCGCTGAGTACGAAAAGCGGATTGCTGAACTTTTCGGCGCTCATCCCGATCGCTTCCTCTTTGACAATTTGCCCGGAGCCGGGCCTGCACTAGCCCCACGATTGTTGACGGCCTTCGGCACCGACCGCGATCGGTTCGAAGTGGCCAGCGACTTGTTGAGTTTGAGCGGCATTGCCCCTGTGCGCATCGCCAGCGGAAAAAAGACCGGCAAGCATGCCAGCGTCCACTGCCGCCGTGCCTGCCCAAAGTTCCTGCGCCAAAGCTTCCATGAGTTCGGCGAATGCTCCATCCGTTACTGCCCTTGGGCCCAAGCCTGTTACCAAGCCCAACGCGCCGCGGCAAAGACACCATGCCGCTGTGCGCGCTGTGACCTTTAAATGGATCCGGATCCTCTTCGCTTGCTGGAAACATCGCACCCCCTACGATCCCCAGCGCTACTTCCAATCTCTCCAAACTCGCGGTTCAGACTACGCCCAAACTATCGCCTAACACACCCCACCAAACTGTGAATAAAAGTGTGAATAAAATCGTAAAAAATGTTGACGGACCAACTCAGAGTCCTCGTCGTCCTTCCATGAATCTCACGCGTCGCTGGCGGATCGAAATGAGTCTGGTATGATGGGCGTAATGAAATTTTGGTTGATCGCATTTTTCGCTGCGTCGGGATCCGCTTTCGCGGATACCCTGGTCAGCGGCTCGGTCTACTTCGATTCGCAGAACACGCTGGAGGAAGTAGTCAAATTCTCGGCGGCTAGGGATAACGAAAGCATTCTCAAATTAATTAATAGTGGACACGTTAGCCAACAGACCAATTCTAATGAAAAAATCGTTGTCTTAACGACCGGGTTGACTTCGGAAAGTCCCGCTGAATTTCGTTTTTTAAGCGGGCCAACGACCTATTGGACGCTAACAAAATTTGTTACCAAGGAGCAAGTCGTGGAACCGACACCAACTCCAATGTCTGAACAGTCGCCTACGCCAACTGCCACTCCTGAGGTACCGCCAACGCCTGCCGAGAAACATCCGCGACAGAAACTGGAAATTAATGATCCCTCGGACGACGATAACGGTCGACGTATATGGCATCAAGTGAATGGTCGATGGAAATGGTACTCTGCTCATAGAAAACCTGTTAAAACGACGCCGCCCGACTCCCAATGAGCGTTCCTTGCTTGACTCTTGCGATCGTCCTCGTCGTCGTGGTCGTCCTTCGTCCTCGGTCTGGTGGAGTGGCGATTGTTGGCTAATGCGGCTCGCGTCAGAGAAGAGCGTTGAAACGGAAGAAGCGACCAATGCTCAGCTGGTGGCGAAGAAGTCGAGGACGAAGGACGACGACGAGGACGATTACGATTGGAAGAGGACGAGAACGCTCAGCTCGGGAACTGAGTGACTATAATAGTTGAGTCCTTATTTTGCTGATCGTCCTCGTCGTCGTGGTCGTCCTTCGTCCTCGGTCTTGTGGAGTGGCGATTGTTGGCTAATGCGGCTCGGGTGAGAGAAGAGCGTGGAAACGGAAGAAGCGACCAATGCTCAGCTGGTGGCGAAGAACTCGAGGACGAAGGACGACGACGAGGACGATTACGATTGGGGATCGGTGACTAGCGAAGCCAGCACGCGCAGAACGCTCAGCATCGAATGAGACAAATTAAATAGTTGAGTCCTTATTTTGCTGATCGTCCTCGTCGTCGTGGTCGTCCTTCGTCCTCGGTCTGGTGGAGTGGCGATTGTTGGCTAATGCGGCTCGGGTGAGAGAAGAGTGTGGAAACGGAAGAAGCGACCAATGCTCAGCTGGTGGCGAAGAAGTCGAGGACGAAGGACGACGACGAGACGATTACGATTGGGGATCGGTGACTAGCGAAGCCAGCACGCGCAGAACGCTCAGCATCAGGAATTGAGGGACGAATTGTACAATTGAGGCCTTGCCAGAATCGCCTCGTCTCGTGTTCGTCCTGCGACCTCGTCTTGGCGATTGTTGGCTCATGCGGATCGGTGAGAGAAGAGTGTGGAAGCGGAGGAAGCGACCAATGCTGAGCTTGGTGGCGAAGAAGTCGAGGACGAAGGACGAGGACGAGGACGATTACGATTGGGGAGCAAGGTTCCCACCCTGGGAACCAACCGGATTTGTGCTAAGATTCACGCGGACTGACGCTTGGCACGGCCCAAAAAAATCAATCAGGACCCGAAACAGAGAAAAATCATGACGTACGCTTACGATTTCGAAAACGGTCAACGTCTCATCGTACAAAATGACGGCGGCAACACAATTGTCGCGTTAAGCAGCGATGACGAGGGACAACAGCAAAGTCAGAGCACGGTCTTCAGTACTGGCAAATGGTCGAAGACGCCGGAACTTTTTCTTACCCGCGGAACCCTCGTGCTGCGCCTCGAAAGCAAAAGCGGCGTGGAGTTTATCCGAGTACGCGGCAGTCAGATCCAGTTGATGCGCAGCGAGCCAGACCTGGAAAATGCGGAAAGGCGGAAGCTGAAGAAATCGGATGAAAGTGTCGCGATGAAGCCGATGGAGCCCATGAAACCGATGGAGCCCATGAAACCGATGGAGCCAATGGAGCCGATGAAACCGATGGGGAGCATGCGACCAATGGAAATGCGGATGGGCGACATGCACATGAGTTTGGGAACCCGCGAAAAGGAGGGGCAATCCGCGAAGCGTTTTTGCACGCAGTGCGGCGCGCCGGCTCAAACTGACGATCGGTTTTGCGCAAGCTGCGGTCATGCGCTTTCAAGTCAGAAATAATTGGAGATGCGCTCGTATCAAATACCGAAGACAGGGAGTAATCGACAGATTCGGTGAAATCCGTGGTTTCAAAATCGGAATTCAGGTGTGTAATCAAATGCGAACTCCGAGAGTGTTGGTTTTTGTCGATGAATCCAATGTCGTCAGCTCCGTGCGGGCAATTGGCCGCAAACTTGACTGGCTAAAGCTCCGCGATCATCTCGCACGAGCCGACCAGGGCGAGAGTTGATCGAAATGGTCATTTACGCCGGATTACCCCCTCCAATACCGGAGTGGCAAACCGAACGAGATAAGAAGAACAAGTTCTTGCATTGGCTTCGTTCCAATGGGTTCCTGGTCGTCGCCAAAGATGGTTCACCGGGAGACGGCAAGCATTACAAGGCGAACGTCGACGTGTTGATGGCGATCGATGCGGTGGAGCTTTCCGTGGAGATGCGTCCCGAGGTCGTGGTCCTGGTCACCGGCGATGCTGATTTTGCACATCTGGCTTTACAGCTGCGAAGTCGCGGGATTCGGGTGGAAGTGGCCGCAACCCCTCAGACGCTCGGCACCGGTTTAAAGGGTGCTGCAAACGAGGTGATCGATTTGGTCCCCCTGTTCGAAACCTTTGAATCCCTGAAACCGGGCGACTAGTGCACCAGACTTTCACTAGTACTTAGTTGCCTTAGTTCTTTATATTTATTAAAGATTATGGTTTGATGGGCCGATGGCAACGGGTCGAATCGAACTAGATGTGGAAGATCGCAAGCTGTTGGAGGGTTGGAGTCGAGCGCAGCGAGTGGAACATCGGCTTAAAATAAGGAGTCAAATTATTCTCAAGGCGGCAGAAGGTTGCAGTGGACGTGAGATTGGCAAAAGTTTGCGCATTCCCGAGGTGACGGTCAGCAAGTGGCGCCGGCGGTTTTTGCGTCACGGAATCGCTGGATTGGAGGACGCGCCGCGCAGTGGAAAGCCGGCCAAATATGATGAAGTCACAGTCAAACGGGTGTTGGAGCTCCTTGATAGAAACCCACCGGCGGGCTATGGGCGCTGGAATGGGCGGCTGATTGCCCAGCATTTGGCCGATGTTTCCCCCGATCAAGTCTGGCGCATTTTGCGCCAACAAGGCATCGAATTGGAACGGCGCCACAGTTGGTGCATTTCCACTGACCCGGAGTTTGCGCGCAAGGCCGCCGACATTGTGGGTCTTTATCTGAATCCTCCCCAGAATGCGCTCATCTTTGCCATCGATGAAAAACCAGCCATTCAAGCCTTGGAACGGGCGCAAGGTTGGATCCGACTGCCCAATGGCAAGGCGCTGACGGGTTTTAGTCATGAGTACAAGCGCCATGGCACCTCAACCCTCTTTGCCGCTCTCAACATTGCCAGCGGCCAAATTCAGGCCGGCCACTACCGGCGCCGGCGTCGCCGGGAATTCCTCGAGTTCATGAACCGAGTCTTGGCCGGACATCTCGATAAGGAAATTCATGTGGTTTTGGATAATCTTTCCAGCCACAAGCCAAAAGAGGATCGTTGGTTGAGAGCTCACCCCAATGTGCATTTTCATTTCACTCCAACCCACGCCTCCTGGCTCAATCAGATTGAGATTTGGTTTAGTATCTTGAGCCGCCAAGCCTTGCAAGGAGCCAACTTTACCAGTGTTGCTCAGCTGCGCCATGCGATCGACGAATTCATCAAAAACTACAATAGCGACGCGGCTCCCTTCGAATGGACTAAATCGCAGGTCCATCAAGTGGGAGTTACTAAACATATAAAGAACTTACGCAATTAGGTACTAGGTCACGCCTCCAGCCAAAATACGCAGCGTCCGGGTTGGTGAGATACGTCCAACGCGCCGCGGAGCAGCGAATGGAGGATAGATGTTCGGAGCAATTCGTCGCCGACCAGGGCTGAATCCCGATATCATTAAAAACGTCATGGTGCGGCAAAAGTAAGGAGTAAAATGGTATGAATGAGAATTTTGAGCCCACGGTTGAATCCTTTCGGAAAACCGTCACTGATTTAGGCACCCAGGCCAAAGAAAGAATAACGTCCCAGGTACAACGAGAGCCCGCCAAGACCTTTTCGATCATTCTGGCAGGATCGATTCTTATCAGCCTGCTGGTCGGATACCGGCTCTCTCGGATGGAGGAAGCGTCGAAGCGGCAGCGCATCCTGGAAGACTGGATGCGGGAAATGACCGCCTGGATCAGGCAGAACGGTCGCAAAATAGCGACGCCGCTCAAAGAGAGCCTGGAAGCGGGTAAATCAGCAGTTGAAGATATTTCGAACGCCAGTGCCCGGCATTGGCTTCCATTCTTCGAGAAGCAAAGGCGTTCATTTTTTAATCTTTTTTGAATATGGAAATCTCGCACCCGAATGTCACGTCAAGCTCGGAACAGCCTTCCAAGGCGGGCGATTGGCAGTTCCAAAAGCAGTTGGAATATGGACTAAATCAGCTTAAAAAAGAGATGGCCGAACGACCCTTTCTCTATGCGGGAATCGCGTTTGTGGCCGGGTTTGTCTCGAACACTTTTCCAGCCAGGATACTTTATCATGTCCTGGTGAGGCTCGTTTCCTGGTTATTGGGGCCGGTAATCTTGCTGATGGGGGTTATTAAACTGAGCGATTTGTTTACCGATTTCCGGCGCAAGGAGCCGACCATTTTTCGGCCGTAGTCTCGTCGCTCTCCGTCTTTAAAAAAGTGCTGTCGCCGACCAAGCGGAAGCGTAGCCGTCAAGGTGATGCTTCCGCACAGCAAGGACACGAATCTGGGAACCTGACGAAACGATCGCCCGCTGGTGCGAGAAAAACGTTGTTCTTGACGAGTCGGCGCGGAAACTGCCAGATACTTAGCTACTTTGGGACACTCTGATCGTAGCCGGGGAGTTGTAGTTCTGGGGATGCACCGTAGTGGCACGTCGGCGCTGTGCGGTATCCTGCGGTTTCTCGGCTTTGATCTGGGATCCGATCTTCTGAAGCCAAATGAATTCAATCCCACCGGTTATTGGGAAAACCAATCCGTCGTGCGACTGAACGACCGGATCCTCTCGCATTTAGGCGCCAGTTGGTCTGACGCTTTTTTGCTGCCCTACCGCGTGCACGGCACTGATCTGCGCGAGGTCTTTGGAGCGGAAGCCAGGGCTCTCCTAAATGAAGGATTCTCCGGGAGACAAACGTGGGTCTTAAAAGACCCGCGATTAGCGATGCTGATCGAGTTCTGGTTGCCCTACCTTTGCGAACGAAATGCTTCGTTTATTCATGTGGTTCGCAATCCGATCGACGTTGCAAACTCGTTAGAGCGAAGAGACGGCTTCCCGAAAGAGCGAAGTCTTTTGTTATGGTTTCTGCAAAACCTTAATGCGGAGTTTTTCACCCGAGGGTCGAACCGTTGTTTCATCAACTACGAAGATTGCCTTTGCGATTGGAGAGGAACCTTGGAAGACGCGTTTCGCCGGCTGGAATTGCGCCCGGTTCGGAGTTTCGACCGTGCCGCGGCCGACGTGGAAAGGTTTATTGCGAACGGCCCCAGTCGACGGCCAGGACCGGTCTGCGCTGGGTCGCCGGATATTGGATGCAAGCTTGTTGAGGAAGCCTTTGAAACGCTCAAAAATGCTGGTCTGACTCCCGAAAGCCAAATACAAGGGACCTGTGACGAATTGATGAATCGTTTCCGCGACTCCGCAGGGTTGCTTTTTCGGACGGTTGCCGAGAGCGACCTGCGCATTGAACTTGAAGCGGCTCGAAAGCGGATCAGCGCATTGAGCACCAGAGAGTTGGCGCTCAAGGGAAGGGTGGATGAGTTGCAGAAACGGAAGTTGCTGCTCACTGAACGAGATTCTTGTCGCGTTCGGGAGTTTCTAAGCGTCGGTCTCTGGAGGTTTTGGTGGGTTTGGTTGCCGATCGCATTAATCCCGGTTTGGATCTTTGACTAGTACCCGAGTTACTTACTTGATGCACTAGTTCAGTAGCTTGCCTTCCATGGCCGAGCCTTTTCGAGCAAAAAGTCTCAAATTTGCCATTTTCGATCCCAGGGATCTCGTAAGGGTGGCAGTTTTGGGTCGTCCATGCTTTCTAAAGATTGTTCCGTAGTCCGCGGTGGCTTAATAAGATTGCCCGTTTGAGGCTTTGAGGGCTTAAGTGCACTCCAGAGAAAGAAGCTGAACAGTCCAATGGTAACCGACGAGAAAAACAGTTTCATGCCACGGATACGATGATCAACAAGATGCCAGTCACGCACAAGAACTTTAACGGGACGGATAAAGACGGACCTTGCGACCTTTCGCTCAGCATCGTTGAGGTCGCTCATGGCCAGAGCCCTGGTGGTTATGTATTGGGGTTCTCCGAACGCCGCCGAAAAGCACAAGGATTCGTTAGCAAAAGATCATGAATAGCTGACGAAGATTTAGGGCTAAGAGCCAGGAGGCTGTAGCGGCTTGAGATAAACGCGGCGACCTGGAGTGAATTCGGCCCCGACATAGGCGATAGTTTGTCTTTTATTCGCGCCGAGACTCTGAGGCCATCGGAAGTGCTTGGGCGATTTGCACCGCCAAGTTAGCGCGTCGAGAAAAGTGGGATGGCCTTTCGGACGGAAGTCAGGTCGCGAGCGTTCCCGACGACTGTTACCGGCGTCCGAACGTTGACCCGTTCGAAGAATTGCTCGGCGAGATCTCGAGGCATCCGCACGCACCCGTGGGATGCGGGATAACCTGGCAGATAGCCGGCATGCATACCAAGAGTCTGACCAAATTGCATATAGAATGGCATGGGAGCGGGTCGATAGTGGAAGCCGGGAGCTACATAGCTGCCTGGAGTCGCGTTCCCGTTTGCGATATTGCCTGAAGAATCGAGAACGGATCCGAAGCTTTGAGACCGATGGTCAATATCCTTGCTAATGATCGAAAAATTACCCGTTGGTGTTGTCCAACCTGGCTTACCGGAAGCGATGGGAGAGATTAAACTGATTCTGCTATCTTCTAGCAAGTATGCTCGCTGTTCGGAGAGATTGATAATCACTCTTGTTCCAGGGCCCATATGCGATGCGCTGATGAAACCGATCGAGGCCTGAGGAGACGGAACTGCCGCGGCACGCTCGTGGTCGGCGCAACCTGTGGCTAAGGCTGCGATAAAGATGCTTATAAGTATCATTTTATCCATATTGGACTTTCTTATTAGGATCGTTCCCAACTGCGGTTTATTAGTCGTGTCAGGAAGGACGATTCAATCAGGCTGGCATCAGAGGACCGACTGACTAACATTGCAATGATAGCCTGGCTTCAACAGATGCTCCCATACTCTTCAAGACGGGTTACCGTTGTCTTTGCGTATACCAGCTTTCGGCGTTTCGAGGGCGGGCCGGAACCGAGCAGCGCGAAGCTAACATCTGGCTCCCCGAGATTGAAAAGGAGTGCCCGGCAGGGCGCCGCGCGGGATGGGGTAATGCGGGCAGAAGACTCAGGGACGATGACGATTCGAGCGGTCATTCTCGTCTGCCAGTCGTAATCGCCCTCGAACTCGTCCTTGGGATTTTTCGTTTACTGAGGAGGCGGGACTATAACGCTCTCGGTATACCAGAAAACAACTGTGGCGAGTGTGTAATAGTATTGGCAGTTGTTATGATAAATAGGGAAATTAATGGTTATTAGTCGTCTGCCAAGGATGATTTGCAGTCGCACTTTATGAATAAAGCAATCGCCTTAACCGCTGCCGTGGTCTTTTCACAAGCAATCGTGACTATTCGCTGGAGAAACCGAAGTTTCTTCGAAGGATCTCATCCAGACGGCTGCGCCACCACCTGCCTCTTACTTCAGAGCCAACGAGTTAGATCTGGGATTGTTTGGAACCTACGACACTTCGTTCAATATAATCGTCGTGCAATTGGAGACCATGCATGGGGCGGGGGTATCGGTCTGACGTATTTCCCGTGGTTGTATGCAGGATTCGGAATTGACGGCGACCTCGTAAATAGCATCCCGGGCGATGATCTCAAGTCACCAGATTGATGGTAAGTTTACTTTGCGTTATCCGGTGGATCTGATGTTTCCTAAACTTCAGCTCGCACCTTACGGCTATGCGGGTGTCGGCGGCCTATTTGTCCACACGAGCGGGAGCAATCATCACAGCAGCGTCCTGAGGAATTTTGGTGCGGGATTCGAGTATCGTTTCACTCCCCATATCGGGATCTTTTCTGACGCCGGTTATGAGATTGTGGACGGCCCAAAGAACAACTTCATGCAGGCCAATTTTGGTCTCAAATACGCTTTCTAGGTCCGGAAAGCCGCCGTCCCATTTTCCGGCTCCTCTCGTGAGGGCGTGGCTCCTTGCGAAGGTGCCGGCGGGTTTTTAACCAACTACTATGCGTAAGATATTGGAGACCGAAGAACACGTTGAGATTCCGCCGATCTTGTATGCAGATCCATTCTACCGAATCAGCTATCTCGTGAAGCAAGAGATCCGGAAGTATAAATGGTTCGAAGGCGAAAAAGGCCGCCAGCTCACGTGGGAGGGAGCGCGGCAAGAATGGACGGACGCTTACCGAGAGCGGTACGAGAAGTTCCTGGTCGACACGCTTTCCTTTCCGGACGCCCCGCCTCCAGAGGAACCCGCGGAGAAACAGTATTTTCTGGCCGGCGTCAATATTGCGACAATAGTTCCCTATCGGAGCGGATAGGAAGAAAGCGCGCGTCGGGGGAGGGGGATATTTCATTGGGCCATTCATTTTGGTCCAGGTAAGCATAGCGCCCGGCTTTGCAGCCTCGTCCCCAATCAATCGTAGTCGAACTCGTCCTGGAGATCCTTTTCGAGATCTTTAGATTGCCTGGTAGGAGGGCAGTTCCGTGGGCCGAGGCCGCGAAGGAAGAAGATCTCGAGGACGAGTTCGATTACGATTCTCAGACAGCGCACACTACTTCTTAATCTGGGCGGCGCGATAGCTTAGATAAGCGTCGCGTATTGCGATGTACGGATCGACGGCTCCGGACTTGAGCTGGTCGTAGTCGTCGATGGCTTTGGGGAGCCCATTGACATAGCGCGTGGCAGAGAGGGCAAGGCTGGCAGCATTGCTGATATAGGCGCAGTGAATGAATCCAAGGGCGTGCCAGTTGAGGGGAGAAATAACGTAGTCCCCGGCGAAGCCGACCAGATCGCGGCAATCCGAGGGGCCAAGCACCGGGACGACAAGGTAGGGACCAGGCGGGATTCCCCAAACGCCCAGGGTTTGTCCAAAGTCTTCGGCTGGGATGCCGGCAAGACCCGAGATGTGGTCCGAGACTCGGATGAAGCCGGCAAGCCCTGCGGTGCTGTTGACGACGAACTTGCCGGTCTCCTGGGCCGAACGCGTGATCTTACCCTGGAGCACCGAATTAACGAAGCGGACAGGAAATTGAAGGTTATCAAAGAAATTGGTAAGGCCAGTGCGGACCGGGAGAGGGACCACCTTGGCATAACCATGTGCAAAGGGGCGTACCGCGTAATTGTTGAGCTTGTCGTTGAAACCGAAAATTGTCCGGTTAAAAGGCAACAGGGGATCATTTACTTTTTGCACGGGGACGTTCGAAAAATCGTCACCGACCGGTGCCGCGGTGGTGCGGGCGGGCTGGGTGGCGGAATGCTTCCCTGTCGCAGCGCAAACCGACAGGCAGAGCAACAACGCGAAGAGAGTGAGTATCGAGTGTTTCACGAGTGAGAATCTGCGGGTGTGGCGAGTTTCGTTTCGAGGGTCCGGATAACAGCAGAGGCGCCGCCGTTCTGGATAATTTCGTCAAATTGCGCGCGATAGTTGGCGACGAAACTGACTCCTTCAATCAAGACATCATAGGTCCGCCAGCCCGCCGGAAGTTTTATCATTCGATAGACCACTGCGAAGGGCTCGCTACTGGAGGCCATGGTGACGCGAGTGGGAATTTCGCGGCGGTCAGGCCCAAGTTCCGCGGGTGAGCCATAGGTAATTTTTGGTCGCTGCGTACCGACGACGCGGGAGGAGTAGGTCCGGATCAAGAGTTCGGTAAAGAGCTCGGTGACCCGTTTCTGGTCGGTTGCGGAAAATTGCCGCCATCCGGGCCCCATCGCCTGGCGGGTGACGAGGTCAAAGGCGAAGGATTTCTCCAGGAGCGGTCGTACCCGGGCGGCCAGGTTTTCGCTTCCATGGCCGGAGTACGCGATAGAGAGAACTTCGTCGGTGGAAGCACGTAGCATGGCCACCGGATCGTCCACCGATGCGGCATTGGAGAGCCGCACGGCACCAACGAGGAGTAGCAACAGAGTCCATGTCTGAATGCGGTGGGTCAGATCCATAGGCATATTATTTGGAGGCTGAGGGAGAGGGCGCAGGGGATGACGAAACGTTTCCGAAGGCGAAACGGCTGATGATCGATTCCAGATCCATCGCTGACTCGGTGTCTGTAATGGTGCCGCCAGGAGGCAGATCTTCGCTGTCGGCGCCCGGAGAAAGTGCGACGTACTTGTCCCCGATGAGCCCACTGGTTTTGATCGAGGCGATGGTGTCGGAGGGGAGACGTACCTCTCGTTTGACGTTTAAACGAACGATGGCGGCGTACTGAGAGTTCAGGTTGATCTTTTCCACGCGCCCGACTGGGACGCCCGCGATAAAGACCTGGCTGCCGGCCTTAAGTCCGCCGATATTCGTAAATCTGGCGTTTAATTCATAGGTGGAACCGCCGATGGCCTCGTCGGCGCCGGCCTGAATCGCGAACCAGACAATTACAGCAAGACCCAGAAGAACAAACGCGCCGACTGACAATTCGATGTTGGATTGCTTCATTCGATAAGCGAGCTAATTGTCGAGACTGGTACGGAGTTTGGCAATATTGTCGCCAAAGCTGCGAACAATGCAATCGTCCGAGGCGGCAAACTCGGATGGCATGCCCTCGAAACGTATTCGGCCCTCATCGAGCACGGCGACGCGATCGCTGGCGGCGAGCGCCTCGGGGACATCGTGCGTCACCACCACAGCCGTGAAATCAAATTTCTGCCGGTAGCGCACGATCATCTCGAAAACGGCGTTGCGTCCCGGCGGGTCCAGACCAGCCGTCGGTTCGTCGAAAAGCACCAACTCGGGGCGAGTGACCAGCGCCCGGGCGAGGGCGAGGCGTTTTTGCATTCCGCCGGACATCTGCGATGGAAAATGATCTGTAAACTTATCCAATCCGAGATTTTTCAATGCATCGCGAGCGGCTTGCGCGATCTCGCGCCGGCTTAAACGAGTCGTTTGTTCCAAAGGAAGCGAGACATTCTCGAGCGCGGTCAGTGCGTCGAACAGGGCATTGCCCTGGAACAAGTAGCTGCAGCGGCGCCGAAAACGGTCCAGCAAGCCATTTTCGAAGCGGACCTCGCCAGCGTCGGGTTTCAGGAGGCCGGCGAGACATTTCAGGAGAACCGATTTGCCTGTGCCACTCCGTCCGAGCACGGAGATGATGCTGCCGCGAGGCACTACCAGGTTGACCGAGGCCAACACGACGTGCTCGCCGAATTGCTTACGCAGACCGGTGACCTCCAGAATGGGTGGAAGCGACGCACTGATCATACAAGGAAGCAGGTGATCAAATAATCCGCCGCCAAGGTGGCGATGCTCGCCAGAACGACCCCTCGGGTGGTGGAAACGCTCACCGCGCGGGACCCGGAAACTCCGGTCCGCCGATGTGTGGTGAAGCCGCTATGGCAGCAGATCGCAATCGTAATCACACCAAAGATAAGGGCCTTCGTCAGACACTCGCGCACGTCTGCGACCCGAACCGCGGTCTGAACCCCAGACCAGTAAACACCGCTATCCAATCCAAGCAACAGGGAGCCGGAGAGATATCCGCCCGCCAATCCGACCAGGGTGAAAGCCACGGTCAGGATCGGAAAGACAACCAACGCCGCGAAGAGGCGAGGCGTGACCAAATAGCCAAGCGGATCGATCCCCATGGTGGTGAGAGCGTCGATCTGTTCGCTGTTGCGATGAATACCGATTTCCGCCGCGATTGCGGAGCCAGCTTGGCCAACGATCATGAGGGCTCCTAGCACGGGCGCCAGCTCCCGAGTCAGCGTCAGTGAGACAAATGTCCCCAAGACGCCCGCCGATCCGAAGCGCGCCAGAACGTAGTAGCCCTGAAGCCCGAGGACGAGCCCGGCGAACAATCCCACAATCGTCACGACCGGCAGACATCGGACGCCCTGTTCGTGAATTGCCCGTATCCAACGGCGTCCCAGATGGCGCGTAGCCAGCGCTGCAGCCACTGCTCGCGACGCGAATGTGGCAAAATCACCAAGACCAGCGACGGTCGCCAGACTGTTTTGGCCGACTGTTTGCAGCAGACGCATCATTTGGACGACTCCATAGCCCGAAAATATCAAAAGCAAAAGCGCTTGTGATATTTTCGCGCTGTAAAGCCACTTAGAAAGCGGCTACCCCTGCGCAATTCGAGGCTGACGCAAGTAAAGCGTCCCGCTTTACCTGGCAAGGCGGGACGGCTTGCTCTGGAGTTTGGATATTTCAAGAGGGTAAGACACCCCGAGGGCCTTAAGTCCTTTCTGTCTCCCAATCGTCCTCGGTATTGGATCGTGGCCTGTAAAAGGCTTTTCGCACTGCCGGAAACCGCCAACCGAAAGGAGAACCGAGGACGAAGGACGACCACGACGACTATAAGGACGATGAGGAAGGCCAAGCACCCAACTATTTGACCTGTTCCTCGATTCGCGGCCCTCCCGTTCCTTCAGCTAAGAGGTCGGCACGGGAGTCAGTCCAAAGTAGCATAGGCGTCTCGCCTGTGTGTCCCCGGGCGCCGGCTTCGATCTCGAGAGCGGGCGGACGGATCCTGATCCGGATGGGATCGTGCTCGCAAACCGAAGCTTGCGGCGAACGAAGGGCAGCCCTCTTTGTCCTGGGCTTGCCAGCGTTGCGGTGGGCGCCGAGAACAGAACACAGGCGGGACGCCTATGGTACAATCGGCTCGGCGTCATGCCTCCCTCCTAAGGCCCGTCGGGGCGTCTTACCTTTTTGAAATGTCCAAATTCCAGAGCAAAGCGAGGACGCTTCGCCTGCAGCCCAACAAAACGCATGCTATTTCGGGAGCGGGACACTAGGATTCACTCGATACGGGATCGGGATGACTGAAATTCAAAATTCGGGGGCTATATGGCCGATTTAAATGATATGACAGATTGGAGCCGGTTGCAGGAGATGCTGGCCAAAAAAAATTCGGGATCGACTACCCGGATTGATGAGGCAGGTCTGCTGGCACACCTTCGTTCCAGAGTGAAAGGCCAGGATCCGATTCTCCAGGATGTGGCCAAACTCATCCGTCTTCAGGCGGCAAAGCAACAAAAGGACAAACCCATCGCCAATCTGATTTTTCTGGGCCCGACCGGAACCGGAAAGACCGAGTTGGCAAAAGCCATCGCCGAATATTTATTCAAGGATGAAAAAGCGATGATTCGCTTTGATTGTTCGGAATTGAATGGGCCGGAATCGAAGACACGACTGATCGGTTCGCCCACCGGCTATATCGGCTCTGAGCAAGGGGGGCAGCTCACTCGACCGGTTATGGCGAATCCACGACGATTGATCCTGTTCGACGAAATTGAAAAAGCCTATCCGCCGGTATTCGATCTATTTCTGCAGCTCATGGGTGAGGCGCGACTCACCGAGCAGGGAAGCGGCAAAGCGGTCGACTATTCACAATGCATCTTCATCCTGACGAGCAACGCGCACGCTGAAGAGATCGGTCAAATCCAGAGAGAGGTAACGGATTATCACGAGATGATCAACGCGGTGAAGGGATATCTCGCGGAATCGAAAGTCTTTCGCCCGGAAATCCTTGGACGTATTGATAAAGTGTATGTTTTCCAACCGCTGGAGGGAATGGTTGTCGCCGAGATCGCTCTGCTGAAAATCTCCAAGCTAGCGAAGGAATATGGACTCGGAATTCAGTTTGTTGCGCCGGAGTTGATCATGCAGGCTTTGATCGCCAACGATAAGGTAAGTCGTTTCGGTATTCGTGAGTTGGAACGCATCTTGTTTGATATGTTTGCGATGGAGTTGATCGACGCCAAGGATAGCGGGGCGACCCGCGTGCAACTTGCCGTTGGTGAGAATGGCGAGGTTGTCGTGCGGCCCGCAATGTAACACAGGCTTCCATCCTGGCTGCCTCCCAATCGTCTCCCAATCATACTCGTCCTTATAGTAGGTCCGAAGTTATTCATCGAGCCGGGGACGAAAGCCTTTTTCCAGCTTTCGAGCGTGAGCGGCCCCGGATTGTGAATAACTTCGCTGCGAGCGCATCGGCAGGTTACGAATTCTCGTCCATTTCAGAGAAGATGAATTCGACGAGACTTTCGAACCTGGCGATTGTGCTTGGGTCGGGCAACGAATACTCAGATGAGGACGAATCGTCTCTTGAGACGATTACGTCTGGCTATAAGGAATTCGCATCCGGCTCGGGCCGCGCGAACGACATTACCCCACTTGAAAGACCCTCGAATATGAACGAATCTGTCTCCGAGCAACCGCTTAGCCCCCAAGTGGCTGCCTTTGTCGGCATCGATTGGGCCGATCAGAAACACGATGTGGTTCTACGCTCAGTCGGCGATCCGGCCAAGTCCGAACATCAAATCATTAAAAGTGAAATCAACGCCTTAGCCGATTGGATCGCTCAGATGCACGAGCGCTTCGGGGCAAAAGGTAAAGTGCTTGTCTGCCTTGAACAAAGCCGGGGAGCGCTCATTTACCACTTGATGGTTTATGAGCTCTTCGAGCTCTATCCGATCAATCCCAGCCAATTGGCTTATTATCGTAAAACCTTCTTCAGTAGCGGCGCCAAAGATGATCGGCCCGACGCCGATCTGCTCAGTGAACTGGTCATGTGCCATCGCGATCGGCTCAAAGCCTGGAAGCCTGATGATCAGTTGACCCGTGAATTGGCTTCTCTCAATGAAGGTCGACGCAACGCGGTCGATCGACGAACCGAGCTGGCCAACGAAATCAAGAGTCAGCTCAAGCTCTACTTTCCTCTGGCGCTCCAAATACTCGATAATGATCTCACCACTGCTCTGGCGGCCGATCTGCTCGTGCAATGGCAGACTTTAGCAGAGCTCCAGAAAGTCTCTCCAGGCAAGCTGCGTAAGTTCTTCTACGGCCATAACAGCCGCCAGGAAAAGAAAATCCTCGAGCGCCTGGCCCTAATCAAGGAAGCCAAGCCCTTGACCACTGACCTGGCCATCATCAGACCCAACGCCCTGAGAGTTAAATTGCTGGCCCAGCAGCTCAAGAGTCTTTTGCCTTTCATCGCTGAGTACGAAAGGCGGATTGCTGAACTTTTTGGCTCTCATCCCGACCGCTTCCTCTTTGACAATTTGCCCGGAGCCGGGCCTGCACTGGCCCCACGATTGTTGACGGCTTTCGGCACCGACCGCGACCGGTTCGAAGTGGCCGGCGACTTGTTGAGTTTGAGCGGCATTGGCCCGGTGCGCATCGCCAGCGGAAAAAAGACCGGCAAGCATGCCAGCGTCCACTGCCGCCGTGCCTGCCCAAAGTTCCTGCGCCAAAGCTTCCATGAGTTCGGTGAATGCTCCATCCGTTATTGCCCTTGGGCCCAAGCCTGTTACCAAGCCCAACGCCGCCGCGGCAAAGGTCACCATGCCGCTGTGCGCGCAGTGACCTTTAAATGGATCCGGATCCTCTTCGCTTGTTGGAAACAGCGCACCCCGTACGATCCCCAGCGCTACTTCCAAGCTCTCCAAACTCGCGGTTCAGACTACGCCCAAGCTATCGCCTGACACACCCCACCAAACTGTGAATAAACGTGTGTGAATAAAATCGTAAAAATTGTTGACGGACCAACTCAGATGTCTCGTCGTCGTCCTTCGTCCTCGGTTCTGGTTTCGGTCGGCGGTTTCCGGCACTGAGAAAAGCCTTTCACAGGCCCGATCCAATACCGAGGACGAAGGACGACGACGAGGACGAGTACGATGAGGAAGGCCAAGCACCCAACTATTTGGCTGCCGTGCCTACCTCTTCGCTGAAGGAGCGGGCGGCACTTCGCGCGGCGGCCTGAAATCCGTCATCGAAATGCCCAAACTCCAGGGCAAAGCGGGACGCTTTGCTTACATCCCAATAGTGCGCCAAGTCAGTGACTGGTGTAGTGGCGCTGCTGCGAATTTTGGCTGGATGCGCGAAGCGAAGAGGGAGAATACCCGCGGTGGTGTCTTTGACCGATGAGCGACAAAGCAGCCGGTCAAAAGACGCGCAGCCCGGAGGGTTGCGATGAAAATGGGCCGGCGGCCGCGTTGCTCCTCAGTCACGTATCGATCTAGATATGCTCCTTCTACCGCCAGTCCGGCTCGGACCGCCTTGCCGGCGGCCCATTTTGGTCGCAACGCCACTACACCAGTCACTGACTTGATGCACTAGTTCCCGACATTTCGAATGACACCTCCTGACTCCCGGAGGTAATCGGAGCGCCCATTCTGAAATCTGTTGCCAGCCAAATTGATCACGGATCCCGCGCAAGAAATCGCTCCATACCCGCTATTGTTTTGTACGACGCAAGATTCAAGATAGATGGTCCCTCCGGATTCTCGCCCCCTGTCCGGAAGTCCGGCCTGTACGCCAAATTGGTTCTTTTCGATGGTACAATGTTTCGCGGTGATCATTCCACCGGAGTAAGCCATCATCCCGGATATCGGATGGTTTCGCACATAAAGATTATTCAATGTGGCGACAGTGCCACTCCCGAGAACTTCGAATCCGGCATTGAAATTGTTGCTAATCTCACCTCCGATTATCTCAACCGAGCTTTTGGATTGTACGAAAACTCCAGAGACGTGATTGCCGAACGCCGTGCAATCAGTCACCGTCCCATAGCCGGGGGTACCGTCATCAGATCCGAAAACGAAGCCATTGAATTTAGAGTTGCTGATGGAAGAATTCTCCACCACTGCTTTTGCTCCGTTAAACACGACAACACCGTTATAGACGGCGTCAGAGATCGCCGACTTCGAAATCGAAACCGTAGTACCGTCACCGTTGACATAAATTGTGCTGCAGAAGGCAATATATTGAGCATTGTTGGTGACGATACCCGTATCGGACAGGTTAACATTGTTCAGTTGGGCCTTTCCGGCAGCGAGTACGGAGATCCCTTGCTTATTGAATTTGCAGACAAGGCCGCTCAGCGTCGCCTGGGCAGCCGTTTCAATACAAATCAAGCCGCCGGTGACATGGGGGGCCTCTAGACTAAGTCCATTATTTTCGAGAGTACAGCCGGTCATAGTCAGGCTTCCGCTTTCCTGCGCGTAAATACCTGCGGAGTTCTGTAAGAAATCAGAGCGCACCACTTCAAGTGTCGCACCACTACCGTCGACGTTCGTGACAGTGCCGTACCCGTTCTGATCTCCGTTATATTGGAACGTGCAGCTATCGACGCTGACATGCGATTGATTCTGGACTTCAAGACCAAATTTATTCCCGAAGACGTGACTGCGCGTCACGGCACCGTGAGCTCGCCCAGAATAGATGATTCCGCAGCCGATTTCAGAGGAGCTAAAAGCGGAATCGCGCGCGTCCAACTGCGCGTCGTTCCCCACTGAAACGCAGTAAGCGGATTTCGACGTGACCAGGCAATTCGTGAGCTCAACATGGGCGTGCATCTCACAATCAAGAGCGGAGTAAGAGGTATTGAAATCCTGTTCGATCTGAAGATTCGAAAAAGTGACATGGCCCGCCTCGATGTGGACCACGTTCGATTGATCTCGATTTAAGAATAACTGGGCATTGGCCGGTGCAGCGCCTTCGCCTGCGAAGGCAAGATCTTTATTAATTAACAGACGTGCCTCGTAACGACCGGGACGGAGAGTGATCGCATCGCCATTGGCAGCACTTTCAACGACTTGATTGAGATTGCTGCTGTCGGAATCGGTGGCTCCAGATGCATCCACAATCCAATGGCCGGCTTTTTTCGCATGAAGCAGCACAAAAACCGGCGATGGGTTCGCGGAAGGGCGGGGCGTGATATACTGCGCCGGCGAAGGCGCCGGAACTGGCTGCGAATTTTTCGCTGGAACGGTTGCCAGATCAAAAATTCCGGCACCGGCTGAGCAGAGTGCTGCAGCGAGGCATAGCTGGAACCATTGGTTACGTAGAAGTACCTGCCAGTTCATGCAGGACTAATATTCGAATTAGCCCGCACGACGCATAGCGTTCCGCGTTCGTCCACGCTCAGATTGACCTGGGTGGCTCCAGATTTTCGTGCATTGGCAATCCCATCGTTGGTTTTCATCTGGATGTAAGCACCCAGTTGGCGAACCCCGTAACTCTTGAACTCTTCATTTCCTTCCACCGCGGCCATGATTAGTTCCGGTGCGACGTAACGAACCTCGATTCCGTATTGCCGCCAATGGCGTTGGAGCTGCAGACAAGCGACTTCTGCAACATGCAAAGGAGCGAGTTCGTCCATCAGAAAAATGTCCGTCCAACGCGCCAGGAAAGCTCGATCGAATCCGGCTGCCTCGACAAGTGCATCACGCGCACGGCCAAGCCAGAAGGCGGGATCGACGGTCTGGGTCCGAATGGTCCGCATGGCTTCGACCCCGGCGTTGCAGGTCCCAAAAAAAACGGATTTACTGAAATCAACTAGGCGCCCAGAACTCTTTTCGCGGCAACTTGCGGTGTCGAGAATGTCATACAAGCAGTGCTGAAGATCGCGATGCGCCTTATCGAGCTCGTCCAACACGATGACTCGGAAAGGATCCTCCAGAACCGGACGGGTGAGTGAGCCACCGACTTCAAAACCGGAACTTCCTGGGGGCGGACCCAGGAGCGTATAAACGTCATCTGCATGCTTGTATTGATTCATCCGGAGAATCACCGGTTCGGAGTTAGGGTAAAGCGCCTGGGCGATCAATTGCGCTAGGAAAGTTTTCCCGGTACCTGTCGGACCTACCAGCATGTAGGCACCCAAGGTTCGGCCAGCGCGTGCGAGCGACAGGCTTCGCTGCAACTCGTTCACCACGGCATCCACGGTCTCGTCCTGCCCGCGAACATTCTGCTTTAACCACGGCCCATAACGGGTCAGATCGGTTGCTGCCAGTCTTTCGTAGTCGGCTACCACAACCTCTCCTCGATCGCGCAGGCTCTCTTTTCTGTGATTCCGGAACAGGAGACCCATGCCCACGCATGAAGCCAAAAAAACGACCGGCATGAACCAGGGACTGACTTTGTTGAGCCCGAAAATTGCGCCCGCGATCGCCAGGACAACGATGATGAGCATGTAAGGATTGATGGTAGTCTCCGTTACTGAAACGATCGTGCGAGATTCGGAATGCATCGGCGTCTTCATTGTGCTCTCGCCTGCAAATCGTCGCTTTCTCCTTGCCCCATCGCTTTTGTATGAATCGCTCCGGAATTCTCGGATCGTACCCAACAAGTAACCTGGTGGGCGGGCCCTGGCTGTTCCACGGTGAAATGGAATTGTACAGGAGAATCCCTTCCAGCCGGAAATGATTGTCCCGTGGGATGTTCGGGTGTCAAAACTTCTTCACCAAGAATGGCGCCACCCTGTGAAACAGCGACATGCACACGCGCTTCGGCAGCCTCCGGCGGCAACAGGCGTTTTGTATAGAGTGATTCTTCACCGTCCGCAATTCGCTGCAAAATTTGCTTTGGGTACCTTGCCAATTCCGGCGGTATTTGACCGGCTCGCAATGCTTCTCGTGCATTGCCGGTCGCCACCTGATCAATGTCCGCGGAGGTCAAAACAAAATCAGTTTGGGCATGCGGCTGCAGCCACGGCGGAATCTCGATCGCCGCAAATCCCAGGAGCCCGACGGCAATCGAAAGGATTACCCAGCGTTTCCATTTTCCTCTGGGCGCCGGCTTATTTTGTCCTTCGGCGAACTCCGGTTTCGGAATGTATGCCGTCCCTCGATTTCTGCTGTCAGCGAGCGATTGCTTCTCGGCGTCGCGTCTCCCTGGTTTGGGTGCCATCTCCCGACGTTGAAGCCCTGGTTCGTCCTTCTGCGGTTGCGGTTCCACAATTGTTTCTGTTCAGGCCACACGCGGCGTCATCTCCCCTCCGTTCATTTCGACAGATCAGAGGGCGACTTGAGTTTCGAGGAAGGATAGCAAACCGATTTTCACTAAGCCATAAGAAACACCATGCCCAGATCGGAAGGAGAACTTGGAATTGCCGCTTGTGGCTTCTTGGGAAAGGGTGTACTAAAGGGGCGCCGTGGGTGAACAGGATGAGGGTTCATCGCTCTACTTCGCAAGTCGAGAACTGCGGTGGACTTTGACGTCTCAACTATTCTATGTTCGCACGAATTCCTTTCGATAAAGTCAACTGGCTGATCAGTTCGTTCCTTATCGGAACATTGTTTCTCTCACTTACGGCCGTGCCGGCCTACATTTTTTTCTTCGGGATCAATCTATTCCAAATCGTGCTTTTCTTTGTGATGTTCTGCGCGTGCGGATTCTCAATTACCGTTGGCTATCACAGGCTTTTCTCACATCTTACATTTCAGGCACATTGGAGCGTCCGCCTTTTCACGCTGATCTTTGGAGCGGGCGCTTTTGAAAACTCCGCGCTCCTGTGGGCTTGCGAGCACCGCAATCACCACAAGCACGTTGATCACGAGGATGACCCTTACTGCATCTCGAAGGGCCTTTTCCATGCGCACATTGGATGGCTGCTGTTCAAGCTTGATCCGCCGCCCCCCTTCGACAACGTGACTGACTTGCAAAAGGATCCGCTCGTCAGGTGGCAGAATCGCTATATCCATTTAATTGGCGCATGCGTAGCGTTTGTCCTGCCGGCGACGATTGGCTATGTCTGGGGTGGCTGGGTTTCCGCCCTGGGCGGTTTTCTGATCGCGGGGGTTGCACGCGTTGTCATCCTCCAGCACTGTACATTTTGTATCAATTCGCTCTGTCATTACCTTGGGACGCGACCCTATTCCTCCAAATGCAGCGCTCGTGATTCGTGGTTGATGGCGCTGGTGACTTTTGGGGAGGGGTACCACAACTATCATCACGAGTTTCAGTACGACTACCGCAATGGCGTGAAGCCATGGCAATTTGACCCCACGAAATGGATCATCTGGACGTTGTCAAAGTTGGGCATGGCCGGCAAGCTCAAGCGTGTACCGACCGAAAAGATTGTCCTTTCCGAGCTCAATGAAGCGCAGCGGCGCCTTGCGACGAAGCTCGCCGACCCAGGTCTGACGGCGATGGCCGTGCTCTATGTGACCACCGCCCGCCAGCGACTGGAGACGGTGGCGCAAAATTGGGCTCTGCGCAGAGCTCAACAGTTGGAGGTAACGCGTGAAATGCTGGTCGACCTTCGTCGAGAGATTCGCGCTGCGACCAGCGTTCTACGGCTAGCCATGCGCAACGGTCAGCTCGCGTAGCCAGAGAGACCGTGGAACAGTGCGGATCTTGAGCTGAAGTCTAAGTTAAAATATTCTGGATTCCTGCCTCAGAGCTGAACGGATGCTAGCTCTATGCAACCTGCCGCCGCCATTAAACAAATTGCTTTCGTGGGGGATCATCTTCCTCGCCGATGCGGAATTGCGACCTTTACCGCTCACATCTGCGAAGCCATCGCCACGGAATTTCCGGAATGCGAATGCATCGTAGGCGCGGTCAATGATCGTCCGGAAGGCTATGACTATCCACCCTGGATACGATTCGAGATTGACGAGATCGAACTCGATTCCTACCGCCGGGCAGCCGACTTTCTGAACATCAACAACGTTGAAGTTGTGTCGGTTCAACATGAATTCGGCATCTATGGCGGCCCTGCGGGGAGCCATATCCTTGCTCTGTTGCGCGACCTTCATATGCCGGTGGTGACGACATTGCACACCGTGTTGCGTGAGCCAAGTCCGGATCAGCGTGCCGTGATGAAGCAACTCGACGAACTATCGAATCGCTTTATCGTGATGTCCGATCGCGGCAAAGATTACCTTGAGGAAATTTTTGGTGTCGTGCGGGAGAAGGTTGACGTGATCCCCCATGGCATCCCGGATATATCGTTCATTGATCCGAACTACAACAAAGACCAGTTTGGAGTTGAAGGAAAAATAGTGCTGCTAACTTTTGGGTTGCTGTCGCCTAACAAAGGGGTCGAGCATGTGATCGAGGCATTGCCATCGATTCTCGCGCAGCACCCTAATGTTGTTTATATCGTCCTGGGTGCGACTCACCCGAATCTGATTGCCCGCGACGGAGAATCGTACCGGCTCAAGTTAGAACGCCTGGTAGAAGATCGCGGGGTGGGACAGAATGTTATTTTCTACAATCGTTTCGTTACTCAGGAAGAACTGAAAGAATTCATCGGCGCAGCGGATATCTATATCACTCCATATCTCAATGAGTCTCAGATCACCTCAGGCACGCTGGCCTACGCATTCGGCGCCGGGAAGGCGGTGATATCCACACCCTATTGGCATGCCAAGGAGCTGCTGGCAGAGGAGCGCGGGATCCTGGTCCCGTTTTCTGACCCCGGAGCAATTGCAAAGGGTGTGAATCGATTTCTTTGCAATCCGGTCCTGATGACGGCCACACGGAAACGAGCCTGGAAATTAGGGCGAGGGATGATTTGGCCGGCGGTCGCGAAGCTGCACATGGAAAGCTTCCAACGCGCCCGAGCAAATTTGAGCAAGCCGCCGCGGAAAGCGTTCGCGATTCGAACGCTGGATAATCGGCCTTACGAATTGCCGCCATTGAAGCTGGATCATCTGCTGCGCATGACCGATGACACAGGCATTTTTCAACATGCCGTATTCAATGTGCCGAACTACGCGGAAGGTTACTGCACAGATGACAATGCGCGCGCTTTCATCCTGACGCTGTTACTCCAGGAAACGACCAGTCGAGTCGTGCAGAAGCAACTCGAGGGATTGTCGAGCATTTATCTTGCGTTTTTGTGGCACGCTTTTGACCAGGAAAGCTGTCGGTTTCGAAATTTTATGAGCCATCAACGTGGATGGCTGGAACGCTCAGGCTCCGAGGACAGCCATGCGCGCGCGCTTTGGGCTGCGGGCACGGCATTGGGCCGCTCCCTGAACGACGGCCATCGAAATCTATGCGCTTTGCTTTTCCAGCGCGGGCTGCCGACGGTCGAAAAGTTCACGTCACCGCGGGCGTGGGCGCTTGCGCTGCTTGCAATTCACGAATATCTGCGGGCGTTCTCCGGCGATCGAAATGCGAAGCAACTGCGAGAAGTACTCACGGAACGCCTAGCCACGCTTTTTCGAAATAACTGCTCGGACGAGTGGATATGGTTCGAGCCCGTTGCCACTTACGACAATGCCAAGCTCTCCCATGCAATGATCCTGAGTGGTTACTGGACCTCGCGCGGCGACATCGTAGAAATAGGATTGAGATCTCTCCGCTGGCTCGTTGAGGCCCAGAGATCAAAGTCCGGCGATTTCACGCCGATTGGCTGTCATGGTTTCTGGACACGCGGCGCCGCATATGCCCGCTTTGACCAGCAACCGTTAGAGGCCCACGCGATGATCTCCGCCTGTCTGGAAGCTTATGCGCTGACTCGCGACCTCACCTGGCACCGCGCAGCGCGTCGGTGCTTTGAGTGGTTTCTTGGACGGAACGACCTGGGGCAATCGCTCTACGATCCGACCACAGGCGGATGTCGTGACGCGCTGCATGCGGATCGCGTAAACCAAAACCAAGGGGCCGAATCCACCCTTGCTTTTCAATTATCACTGGCCGAGATGCATCAGTCGCAACCGCTCCTCGCCAGCGAGATGCAAAATATATCAAAATCCTGAAGCTCATCCCTGCCGGAATCGACTTTCGGCCGACCGCCCGCCGGGTCCTCAATCGACCGTTTGTCCCGACCGGGCCGGGTCGTGTCAGAGGCATTGTCGAGCGGGTTCTCGCCCTCAGCGAAATCGAGGTCGGAATCCAATTGGATCGGCTTCGTTCCGAATTGGGCATGCGACACGCGGACCTGAACGGATCGTGGCTATGCCAGTTCGACAGAATACGGGCCTATCTGCCGGATGAGGCTTCTCTTTCAGACGACCGACGGCTCCTGCTGGGCGCCTATTTTACGGGAGAATATGCAATAGAATCCGCGGCCTTGTTTAACCCTTCGATCGTTCCGCACCCGGACCAGACGAACCTGGAGACCGGAGATCTTCGCTTCATTCTCAGTCTACGAGCGGTCGGCGAAGGTCACATTTCTTCCATAGAATTCCGGACCGGAATCATCCGCCGGAATCACGCTGTTGAGATTGAGCAATCTTCCGGGCTAGTCGTCGCGCCCGAGATCGAGCCGGAGCCAACTTACCCGAAAAGCATTTTCCTCCATAAACTGTACGACCACGGCCTGGAGAATAATTGGTCGAGATCCGTGATCAATCTGCTTGGCGCCAATTTTTCGCGCTCGGATCTGGACGACGCGATGCAGCGCGCGTCGCACGAAGCTCAGCCCCATTCGGAGGAGGTCCGGCAAACGATTGAGTACCTGCATTGGCTTGTCGAATCGAATTACGAGATCAAATTCGACCCCGCGACTCCCTTGTCTGGGCGTGTTATCTTTCCGGTCTCCCTCAACGAAACGAATGGAATCGAAGATGCCCGTTTTGTCCGATTTGTGGAGGAAGACCAAAGCGCGACTTATTACGCGACGTATACGGCGTATGACGGCCGTCACATCCTCCCCCAACTGATTGAAACCACTGATTTTGTTCAATTCCGTATCCGTACCCTGGCAGGTTCAGCGATCGAGAACAAAGGGATGGCGCTTTTTCCAAGAAGAGTGAAGGGGCGCTATGCGATGCTTTCGCGTTATGATGACGAGAATCTTTTCCTGATGTTTTCAGAAGACCGTTATTTCTGGGATGATCCACAACTCCTTTTGCAGCCGACCTGGCCGTGGGAGTTCGCAAAAATCGGCAATTGCGGTTCGCCGATTGAAACCCAGGCCGGTTGGCTGGTATTAACTCACGGCGTCGGAGCGATGCGTAAGTACTGCATCGGCGCCGCACTTCTCGATCTGGACGATCCCCTGAAGGTGATCGGCCGGCTCAAAGAGCCGCTCTTGGAACCGGCAGCCGGTCAGATCGATGGGTACGTGCCCAACGTCGTGTATACCTGCGGAGCGTTAATTCACGGAGACCAATTAGTGCTACCGTACGGATTGAACGATTCTGCAACCAGGATCGTGACAATTGAGTTAGAGAGCTTGCTGGCCGCTCTTGGGGGGTAGTGCAGTTGCCAGTTGTCAGTGCCAGTGTCAGTGTCAATGTCTGCGGGAGACGACGCCGGTGTGGGTGGCGACTCTTCCCGAAAACAGATGACTGGAGCTGACCCAGTTAATGAGCGACATGCCTCGCATTTACTGACACTGACAACTGACAACTTCCCAGTAAGCCTATCCGACGCTCGTTTCCGGTGCTTGCCGGCGACGGCGGCCGCTCAGTAAATAGATCGCGGCCCTCAACTCCAGGAGCGGATCGTCTGACGGCTCGATCCCGTCGACTCGGGGGATGGGATCGAAGATGATCTTCTTCTGCTGATGAGGGTCGTCCGGAATCAGAGCCGCGAGAACGATTTTGCCGAGAGGAACCAAGGGCCGATTTTCAGGCCAGTGAATCGTTGCATCGTCCACGACATCGTCTTCGTTCGCGACCTGCACCAGAAGCTGAAAGCTAATGGGACCACGCCCGATCCTCTCGGTGAGCTCATCAAAAAGGAAGTTTGCGCCCTTGCTCTTGGTCGTGGCGTCATCCAGGTGGTCGTTCCCGGCGTCCGGCGTGATTCGATAGCGCCCATAGCGCTTCACACCATCCGCATTGGTGAACCGCATCGCGGTCACCCCAAAATAGGTCTCTCTGGCAAAGCTGGACGGAGCGGGCTTTGGAGTCTGCACGAATGCGAGGGCCTTTGGATGAGTCCCAAGGAAGACCTCGATTGGCGATGGAGAGGGCTTAGCCGGATCGCTCGAAGCAACAGCCCGCAGAAACTCGAGAAATTCTTGACCCGTTCTGGTCGGGAATCCATCGGTCGAATGGCTGACGATATCGGTATGCACATGTTCGGCAAGATTGAACCGAATCGCGAGCCCTCGCGGATTTGCGTTTGGATCGTTATCCGGAATCACCGGAACGCCCGTCGAGTTCGAGAACCGAGCCGTGACCGGTGTGGACTCGCGGGTAATGTGCGGCGCCCGTGTCAAGGAGGCAGCTTCGGGCGCCGGGGTAAATCTTCCAGCGAGCAGAAGGCCTTTCGCATGAGCTGGGCGAAAACCTGGGTGCAGTCCGAAAATCGCGTCGAACTGCTTAAGCAGGTCCTCGCCCAGTGCGATGATTTTTTCGTCAGAAGGTAATGGCATGGAGATTCCTGCGACAGGCTTGCAGAGCTGTCAAGAAAGGAGTCAGAAAGGCAGAAGTCAGGAGTTGCAGGAGTCAGGAGTCGCGGTATCCCCGCTAATCCAGTTTGTACCGAAGAAAACTGACAAAGATAACTTAACTGGAGAGCCGCTATGCTCAGCCCTCCAGCCCTCCAGCCCTCCAGAGCTCCAGTGCTCCAGTGCTCCAGTCTCCATGCTCCAGTACGCCAGCAAGGAGAGTTCCAGTCAATCCGTAGGGAGATTCCTAAAAATATAGTGTTAGGTGCAATAACTATAATTACCAAGTGAGCGCGAGGCGAACTTCTTTCAAGGTTGTAGGATTTTCATAATTTCGGTGCCTACTAGTCCTTTCTCCATGGGCAGGGAGGCGTCGTTGCGCTTGCACTTCGTTGGTTTTCGAATGGAGGGTCCGAATAAATCGCTTTTGTATTTGCTGTTTGCGCTGCGGTTCCTGCATTAAGGACCCGAATCAAATTCGGTGGGTAGACAGGTTTCATGTTCTAATCTGGACACTTTTTGAGTGTGTCCCTATAGATGTCTCTTTGCCTCCGGGAGAACATTCCCGCCAGGAATCCAGTCAGACGAGACCAGCCATGTTCACCCAACTGACGAATCAAATATCGGCCGCAGACAATGCCGCACCTAAAGCGATGGCGATTTTCCGCCTGTTGCTGCACGACTATCATCCTCGGGATTTTGCTATCTCTTTATGGAACGGCAGCCAATGGGGGCCGGAGAGCGGTTCTCCTCGCTTTACGCTGGTTGTTAGGCATCCGGATGCATTGCGGCGCATGTTAAAGACAAACACCAATGATCTTTCGTTGAGCGAAGCCTATATCAGCGGGGATCTTGATGTGGTGGGAGAAATCGAGGCGGCCATGCCAGTGGCTAACTATTTGGCGGGCCGCACCTGGCCGACGGTTACGGCATTGCGCATCGGAAAGAACCTGCTTGGTCTTCCTCGCCTGGATCGACTGCGGCGAAAGCGCGGACAACCGGCCGAACTATCAGGGGAACCTCACTGCATCGAGCGGGATCGGCAAGCGGTGACGTATCACTACGACGTTTCGAATGATTTCTACGCGCTCTGGCTGGATGAACAAATGGTCTATTCCTGCGCTTATTTTGATACCGCTGACGAGTCTCTCGACACCGCCCAGGCGCGCAAGCTCGACTATCTTTGCCGTAAGTTACGTTTGCGGCCTGGCGAGCGCCTGCTGGATATTGGTTGCGGTTGGGGTGGTCTGATTATTCATGCCGCCCGAAAGTATGGAGTTAAAGCTGTTGGCATTACACTGAGCGACAATCAAGCCACACTGGCCAATCAGCGCATCGAGCGGGCCGGCTTGGAGGAACGGTGCCGGGTGGAGGTGTGCGATTACCGCAACCTGAAGCGAACAAGCGATTTTGAGAAAATTGTCAGTGTCGGTATGTTTGAGCACGTCGGCGAGAGCCAGCTCCCACTTTATTTCCAACACGCTTGGAACCTGTTGCGGCCGGGTGGAGTCTTCCTGAATCATGGGATAGCCAACCGTCCGATCGACCCGGTGCCGAAGGGTCCGAATTTCATCAGCCGGTACGTCTTTCCGGACGGCGACCTCGTGCCAATCAACGCGACATTGCGTTACGCCGAAGAGGTCGGGTTCGAAGCGCGGGATGTGGAAAGTCTGCGCGAGCATTATACGTTGACACTGCGCCAGTGGGCGCAACGTCTGGAATCGCGCCGGGATAAGGCATTGGAAGTGGTGGAGGAGCCGACCTACCGCGTATGGCGTCTGTTCCTGTCCGGATCAGCCTACAGTTTTGCAGCAGGATTATTGAACGTCTACCAAACCCTGCTCGTCAAGCCCGACAGAGGCCGCAGCGGTCTGCCGCTGACCCGCAAGGATTGGTATAGCTCTAGTACACCAGTCACTGACTTGGTGCACTAGTTGAACAAAAGATTCAGGGCAGGATAGAGGGCCGGAGGACCAGCGATCAGCCGGTTCCCTTTCCAGAGCCCGTTGTTTGACAGGAAATCGTTGAATGTGCCGCCTGCGGCCTGAATAATCGCCAGGGCGCCGAGGCAGTCCCAGGAGTTAATGTGCTGCTCGACATAGCCGATCAGGCGTCCACCGGCGACATAACAGAGCGCTAGAGCCCCCGAACCGTCCCGATAGAACATCGCGCCCTGATTCAGCAGCCTGGAGAAAAGCGCTAAAAATTCCTCGGGCCGTACTCGTGGCGAGTAGCCGACTCCGACAATGCCATCCGTCAGTTGAGTTGCTTCACTGACTCGAATCGCCTTTCCATTCAGCGTTGCCCCGTTGCCCCGATATCCCGTAAACAGTTCTCCACGGGCGGGACTAAAAACCAAACCGATCTCGAGGATCCCATTGAGGACGAAAGCGATCGACACGCACCACCCTGTCAGGCCACTGATGAACGGCTGCGTGCCATCGATGGGATCCACCACCCAGATCCCTTGCCCCAAAGCGAACTCGGTCTGCCCGGTTTCCTCGCCGAGAAAGGCATCTTCGGGAAACTTTTCTTTCAGGCGGTCTCGAATTAGCAATTCGGTGTTGAGGTCCGCCTCGCTCGCCATATCCTGCGGACCTTTGCTATGCACACTCAACGTGTCGAGCCGCTGGAAATAGTTCAGAGCCATGTCGCCAGCCTGCAGGATGAGATGGCGGCCGAATTTGAAACGTTCGTTGATCGAAAAAGAATCCATCTCTTTCTTTGTTTTTAGGCTTAATCTTCCTTCCAGAGCCATGCGGCACCCCGTACGCCGCTCGAATCCCCATGATGCGCTTTACGGATCGGCGTTTCGAACACCGTCGAAAAAATGTAACGCGCGAGTTCGGGTGGAAGGTCGACATAAAGTTCGTCGACATTGGACATGCCGCCTCCCATGACAAGAACGTCCGGATCCAGCGTGTTGACTACCACGGATAATCCCCGCGCGACACGATTGATGTAGCGATGCCAGACCAAACGAGCAAGGCGGTCTCCGCCGCGCATTCTGGTAATAATCTCCGCAGCCGTCAGATCGGACGGCGTATGCCGTGCGTAGTCCGCCTCGAACGCTCGCCCGGAGACCCAAGTCTCAAGGCAACCGCGTTTGCCGCAATAGCAAGGCTCTCCAGAAATTTCTGTGAGATCCGGGAGAGGCAAGGGGTTGTGTCCCCATTCGCCGGCGCTGTTGTTAGGTCCATGATGCGCCCGCCCACCGATGGCGATTCCGGCGCCCGCGCCGCTCCCGAGGATCACGGCGAAAACGACATGAAAGCCCGCGCCCGCGCCGTCCACTGATTCCGAGGCAGCAAGGCAATCGGCATCGTTCTCGACTCGGATCTCGCGTCCGAGCGCCGCTCGTAAATCGCGCTCGACCGGGCGACCGAGCAACCATGTCGAGTTTGCACCTTTACCAAGTCGGGATCTCGGTTCAAGTGATCCGGGTATGCCGATTCCGACAGGACAAGTCTGCCCCGTTTCCTGCTCGATCCGGCCGACCAGGTTCACGATGATCTGGATGCATCCATCGTAATCATGGCGGGGCGTCTTTTCGCGGAGTCGGACGATTTCCTTTCCTTGATCCGTGAGGGCAATACCTTCGATTTTGGTGCCACCCCAGTCGATTCCAATGAGCATAAAAGCCTTCTTCTCTTTACGGTTGCCCGGCCTTTCTCGGTCAATGCTCCATTCGGACCCCCGGGGGATGGATTTCCGGCCCAGACCGAGCGTTCACTGCCGCCGGTCTTTATTCTGAAAGGAGGAGGGTGCGAGTCAATTTTTATCTAAATCGCCCCGATTTATGAATTTGACACTTCCAAAGTCGTAGCGGACTATTGGCGCACTTTCGTTCCTTTACTCTCCCCCTATTCAAGCAAACCAGAGATCTCGGTCCCTCCCCTATAGGGTTGCGTAAAGGTGGGAATCTTCTTATGCAACTCTCCCCAGGATTACTGAGCACTGTACCTCCTTTGCGACAGGGAGTTCTCGGGGCTGCGGGCTGCTACCCTTCTCCGGCGCCGAGAATCTCTTCCGATTGTTCCCCACACTGAAAAACAACCACCAGAAAAAAGGCTAATCACATGCGTATTACGACCTCCCGCGTTGCGGACACCGGCGAACTGAACGCCGGCGAAACACCCAAAATATCCAAGTTACCGACGACCACAAAGACTTCAGCTCGTACCCGGCACGGGCTGGGGATTGCCTTCGGCGCTCTCGCGCTATCAACACTCGCAACTTTCGCCGGTTTGACAACCGCCGCGAATTCCGCCGAATCCAACGGCGAAATATTAATCGGATTGGTCACCAAGACTGAGGTCAATCCGTACTTCGTCAAACTCCGGCAGGCAGCTACTGCTGAGGCCGAAAAGCATGGCGCAAAGCTCCTCGCGCGGTTCGGCAAATTTGACGGGGATAACGAAGGACAAGTCGCAGCAATCGAAAACTTCATCAGCGCCGGGGTCAAGGGTATCCTGATCACGCCGTCCAATTCCACCGGAGTGCTTGGCGCGGTCAAGAAAGCTCGCGACAAGGGCATTCTAGTCATCGGTCTGGACACAGCCACCGATCCTCCGGACGCGGTGGACGCGACCCTGGCAACGGACAACTTCCAGGCAGGTGTTCTTCAAGGGCAATATGCGAGAAAGGCACTCGGGAGTAAGGCCGCGAAGCTGGCAATGCTCGACGGAACGCCAGGAGGCTCGGTAGACAATCAGCGACATGACGGATTCCTTAAGGGTTTTGGCATCAAGGAAGGGGATCCGGCGATTGTCGGAAAGCAGAATACACACGGGGCGCTGGATGAAGGCCAGACGGCCATGGAGAACCTTCTCACCGCTCATCCCGATATCAACGTCGTGTACACGATTAACGAGCCGGCGGCGGAAGGTGCTTACGCGGCCATCAAGAAGGCCGGCAAGCAGAAAGATATCGTTTTGACATCCATTGACGGCGGTCGACTTGGGGTTCAATACGTGAAAGACGGCAAGATTGCCGCTACTGTTATGCAGTTTCCTAAGAAAATGGCTGTTCGCGGCGTCGACTACATTATTGATTTCGCCAAGACCGGAAAGAAACCGAGTGGATTTATCGATACTGGTGCGGAACTGATCACTGACAAGCCTTTTTCCGATCTGCCATCGAAGGACACGAAGTGGGGCCTCGAGAATTGCTGGGGCTAGACCGGAAGGCAATTGATTGCATCCCGCCCTTGGTTTAGATCGCTCATGTCCCCAAACGCCGCTGCATCCTTCAATCGTGGCACGGTCACGCTCGGCCGTGCCATCGCGACTCCGGCGCTTGGTCCGCTTGCCGTCCTGGTAGTGTTCTGCGCCATATTTTCGCTGAGCACGCATACGTTCTTTGCAGTCGGCAACTTGTCGCTGATCATCCAGCAGAGCGTGATTGTGGGGACCCTCGCAATCGGCCAGACGATGATCATTCTGACGGGCGGGATCGATCTGGCCAACGGCGCCGTCGCAGTGCTTGGGACGATTGTCGCCGGACGACTGGTCAACGACGCTCACAATCCGGCACTTTGTCTTCTCCTCGCGATCTTCCTGTGTTCGTTCGTTGGTCTATTTGCCGGGTTGCTGGTGAGTCGGTTGATGTTGCCACCCTTTATTGTCACGCTTGGTTTGCTTGGCATCGTGACCGCCGCGACTCGCCTGATTGCGCAAGGCGGCTCCTTTCCGGTGACCGACGAGTTGCTGGGCTGGACCGGAAACAGTTTCCTTGTGGATGGCAGCGGCGTCACCTACGGGATGTTGATTATGTTCGGCCTATACGTACTGGTCTGGTACTTGCTGACCCAGACGGCCTGGGGGCGGCACGTTTATGCGATAGGCAACAACCGTCTCGCTGCCCGGCTGGTCGGTATTCCAGTGCAGAACAGACTGCTTTCCGTCTACACGTTCGCTGCGTTCCTGTACGGGATCGGCGCCTGGCTCGCGCTAGGCCGCATCCCGAACGCTGATCCGAACGCCTTGCAGAACGGAAATCTGGATAGCATTACGGCCGTCGTGATTGGCGGGACCAGCCTCTTCGGGGGGCGCGGGAGCATCTGGGGCACACTCGTAGGAACCTTGATCGTTTCTGTATTGCGCAATGGCCTGACGCTCTCCGGATTTGACCCGCTTTGGCAAGATCTGGTGACCGGTGTCCTGGTAATCAGTGCGGTCGCAGTCGACCAGATTTCTCGAGGCAAGCAACGATGAGCGCTCAGATCGATAGTCTTAAGGCGCCGGCCAAAGGAGATATCGTCCTGGAAGCGCGCAACATCGTTAAACGTTATGGGCATGTGACGGCGCTCGACGGAGCCAATCTTGAACTGCGCGCGGGTGAAGTGCTTGCAGTCATTGGCGATAATGGAGCTGGCAAAAGCACCATGGTTAAAGTTCTGTGTGGCGCGGTTGTGCCTGATGAAGGTCAGGTATTGTTGGACGGAGTTCCGGTTCACTTCACGAGTCCGCTCGATCCGCGAAAGCGCGGCATCGAAACGGTGTACCAGGATCTGGCCGTCGCTCCCGCTCTTGACATCGCGACGAACCTGTTTCTGGGTAGAGAGGTGCGCTGCCGGGGGATTCTGGGTTCCTGGTTTCGGCTGCTGGACAAGCGGAAAATGAAGAGCGAGGCGCAGAAAGAAATGGCAGAGCTCAAGTTTCGCCTTCCATCGATTGAGAGCGCTGTAGAAGATCTTTCGGGCGGCCAGCGTCAAGGGGTAGCGGTTGCTCGGGCCGCCATTTTTGCTCGGCGCCTGGTCATTATGGACGAGCCGACGGCCGCTCTGGGCGTTCGCGAATCCGGCGAAGTGCTCAACCTGATCCGGACAATCCGGGATCGCGGACTTCCTGTGCTCCTTATCAGTCACAACATGCCGCACGTTTTCGAGCTTGCAGACCGCATCCACATCATGCGGTTGGGTCGACGCGTCGCGCTCACGACTCCAAAGCAGCATTCGATGGGCGAGGTCGTCGCTATCATGACCGGTGCCCTGCCCGGCAACGAGCAGGCAGTCGGGGACTAGCAGTGTCAAGGTCAGGGTCGTAATCGAACTCGTCCTCGTACTCGATCGAGTTCGAGTTCGATTACGATTGGAATCACCTCAAACAAAGACGACTTTACTTGCTTGAGCGCTGTATGGGCAGCGTCCCGCTTTGCCAATACAGCCTGTGCTACACTGACTTCCGCGGGATAATGTACTCGTCAGCATTCAAGAAATGAAAGTAGAGCGTGTAAAGTATGTCATCTGGGCGGCGAACCTGAGGCGTGCGGTGCGATTCTATCGCGATGTATTAGGCGGTGAGGTCGTGAAGGAGTCGGAGGTGATCAACGAGGTGGTCGTGAGCGGAGCGACGATCGGTATCCATAGCGGCGGAGAAGGGAAACGGACTTGGACGGGGCTGACCTTCCAGGTTCCAGACGTGATTGCTGGCGCGGGGGAGGTGGTAGCCGGTGGCGGCCACTTGAGCCGAGAGCCTCAGCCCGAAGGGGGTGAGCCACCGCATCTAGCGATGTGCGTCGATCCAGAAGGGAATGAGTTCATGCTGACGCGGAAACGCTAGATTTCACAGGATGATGGAGTGGTGCACCATGGGGCGAAGGAGTCAGAAATCGGAAGTCGGGAGTCAGGAGCAGCCCGCGGGCTAGCGCGCGTGAAGATTTGAGAAGAAACTTTTGCGCGGTGGCCAACTTCAAGTATCAGAGAGGTTGCAGGAGTCGGAACTCAGGAGTCAGAAGTTGCAGGAGTTCAGGAGCTAGAGAATCTGGGAGCTTGGCGAAGATTACAGGAGTTGCAGAATGCGGGAGCCTCTCAAGCGCCCGATATTTAGCGAAGAGTTCACTGAACCGCTCGCCGATCGTCTGAACAAGAAGGAGGCGGAGTTAAGCTTCTATTGGCTTGGGCAAGCCGGCTTCGTGTTGAGCACGGCAAACTGGCAATTGATGATTGATCCCTACCTTTCCGATTCCCTGGCTGGGAAATATGCCGGAAAGCTATTGCCGCATACGCGGCTAATGAAACTGCCCTTACGGCCCGACGAAATTTCCAGACTAGACTTTGTCCTTTGCACTCATCGGCACGGAGATCATATGGATCCGGATACGATCAGGTACTTCGCAGAGAGGCATTCGGAGTGCCGGTTCGTTGTGCCGGCGCCAGAACAAGACTATGCCCTTACGCTCGGAATCGCTCCCGATCGATTGATAGGCGCAGTCGCGGGAGAGCAAATCATACTGGCAGCGGATCTTAAGGTATGCCCTTTGCCGGCCGCACATGAGGAATTCCAGCGGGACGCACTTGGACGGCATCACTACCTTGGTTTCTTGCTATCCGCCGCAAATCATTCAATCTACCATTCTGGCGATAGTATTCCTTTTGACGGGCTCGCAATGCGGCTGTACGAGCTGGGCTGCGAAGTCGCATTGTTGCCTGTGAATGGGCGGGACAACTTCCGGAAAAGCCAGGGCATCCCAGGGAACTTTTCACTCGAAGAAGCCATCCAACTTTGCGTCGAAGCTGAAATTAAATCGATAATTGCGCACCACTATGGAATGTTTGAATTCAATACTGTTCCAGCGGAGTTAATCGATCAGACCGCCAGCGAAGTGAGAGAGTCGGTTCAGCTATTACGGGCCCAAACTTCGGTGCGTTACACGCTTAACCCGCCACGAGCTTGGCCGCCATAGGAGAAGCTTGCGGGTCAGGATGGTAAGAGGCGCGGCTTTGGACTGGCGATTTCTTTGGTGATCAAGATATAATGGAAAACGGCGGCTTCGTCGCCGGTGTGTAATTGCAAAACGCGATCGAGGATTTCTCGCTCGGTTCTGGTCATGCGGCGATGCAGAACCAAATGCTCTTGCCACGTGGGCGACACCGCTTCCATCCGGAAAAGAGAGCGGTCGGCCAGGCTCTCGTATAGTCGAACGCTGGATGCTCCGTTGCGCAGATAGGCGAGGCGGAGTTCGCGCATCAATTCAAGGAACTGTTTACGATCTTCTTCATCGACCTTTATCTCAGCGACCACTGCGATCGGTCCATCGTCGGGGCCAGGCGCCGTAGGGAACGTCGGAATGCGGGGCGGGAGCGACGGCTCGGCATCGAGCGCCTTGATGAAGTCGATCGAGAGCGGACCGGCAATCGAAAGATTGAAGCAAACAAGCAAGGTCGCGAGCAGGAGCGTGTATTCAAACCCTGTAAATGCGGCGGCAGCGCCCCAGGCGAGGCCGCCAATTGCGATCCCACCTTGTGAGACCATCAGCGTCGCCGCGTTGAGCCGCCCACGCGTCCAACCCGGCATCGCCTGTTGAGCCACCACCCAAAGCTCGGAAGCCGCCAGCGTCCAGCCGAGGCCCGCAAGGGCGGCGACCCCCATAAAAACTTCAAGATTGCGGATGGCGGCCATCAAGATGTAGACCGCCGCGATCAGCAGGCTTGCGAGCATCGTGACCTCGTTTGAAGTAAAATGGGCTCTGGCCCATGGGACGGCGAATACTGCGCCTAAGAGCGAACCGATTGCCATGCTGGTGAAAAGAATCCCCAGGTGCGAGGAGGTCAGGTGAAGGGCCTTCAGCCCGACGGCCGGAAGGAGAGCCGGGATCACAGAGATCAACAGGGAGAACACCAAAGCGCGGATCAAAACGACCTGGATTCCGCGGCTGTAACGAACGTAGCGCAGAGCGCCAACAAAAGACTCAAGCATGCTCTCCGTGGGGGCTCTCGATCGTTTTCGGGGGTTGTGCCAGCTTAAGATCGCCGCAAATACCAGGAGAAAACCAAGGGCATTGACCGCGAAAACGGCGTTTGCTCCGATGAGGGGAAGCAGCAAGCCGCCCAGCGCGGGCCCGATCACTCCGGAGATATTCATCTGCACACCGCCCAGCGTGACGGCCGAAGGTAGTTCCTCCTTTGTTACGGCGTCAGGAATAACGGACGTCCAGGCCGGCGCATTGCAGGCAAAACCCACTCCCAGGAGAAAAACTGCGACAAGCACGACCATTGGAGTCAGGAGCCCGAGCAAGCCCAGTAGCGCAAGCGCGGCAGCGGCCACAAAGAGCCAGATATGCATCACGCATAAGAGTTTTTTGCGATTAAGCATGTCTGCCAAGGCGCCTGCGGGAAACGTAAACAGAAAGAAAGGCAGGGACGCGGCGGTGGATAAAAGCGAGAGGTACAAAGGCGACGGCGTCATCGTATTCATAACCCAGGTCGCGGCCATGTCATGGGCCGAGACACAACACCCAGAGACGACGCTAGCCAGCCAGAGCTTGCAAAAAACGGGGTTCCGAAGAGCTAGCCAGATGGAGGTTGGATTTGTGCTCATTGGCCGAGTCCCAAAGAGAGTGCCAGCATGCCCAAACTCAATAGCCTCTTCCTCACCTTGGAAACGAGATCTTTTTTAAAGCGGGGAGAACGAATGGGGAAGAAATCAGAAGTCAGAAGTCAGAAGTCAGAAGTCAGAAAGAAAGTCAGGAGTTGCAGGAGTTCAGGAGTTGCAGAATGCGGGAATCGTTGAGTTTACGTGAGGAATTCGGAACATCACTTGACTTGCGAGAACTTGATTCTGGATACCCCCGCAGTACTCCAGCCCTCCAGTACTTCTGAATTCTACCTCCTTTCCGCTTTCCTATCGACTCACTATTCTGGCGGGCGTATGTATGAACGGATGACGCGACCGAGCCCCTCCGACTTGGAGCGCCTGGCTGCCGAAGTCGAAGGCGATCTCTATTTCGATGCGACGATGCGGATGCTTTATGCGACCGATGCCTCCGTCTATCGGGAAATGCCGCAAGCCGTCGCGCTACCAAAGACCGAGACCGATATTTGTAAACTGGTCCGATTCGCGCGCGAGCATGGAACATCTGTGATTCCGAGGGCGGCCGGCACCTCGTTGGCCGGGCAGGTCGTCGGCGGCGGGATTGTCGTCGATATTTCTCGTTACTTGACTCGCATTCTGGAAATCGACACCGCTACCCGCCGTGTCCGAGTGCAACCCGGTGTTGTGCGCAACGAACTGAACTTGGCGCTGGCGCCTCATCAACTTTTCTTTGCACCTGAAACCTCCACGCAAAATCGCTGCATGATCGGGGGTATGGTTGGCAACAATGCCTGCGGTGCGAACTCAGTTGTCTACGGTAGCACGCGCGATCACCTAATTTCGGTGCGCGCGGTTCTCAGCGACGGCTCCATTGCGGAATTTGGGCCGCTGTCGGGGGAAGAGTTCGCGGCAAAATTCCGGAGCAACACACTGGAAGCCGTTATCTATCGCAAAGTTGGCGGCCTGCTTGGCAGCGCAGAGAACCGTGCGGAAATCGCGCGCGAGTTCCCCAAGAAATCCATTCATCGCCGGAACACCGGGTATGCGATCGACTTGCTCGCCCAATGCTCGCCGTTTGTGTCCGGCGGGCCGCCGTTCAACTTCTGTCGTCTGCTAGCCGGCTCTGAAGGCACGCTAGCATTCCTTACCGAAATTACGCTTTCGTGCGAGCCGTTGCTACCGCGGGAGTCCGCCCTGGTATGCGTGCATTGCGTCACGATCGACGAAGCTTTGCGTGCCAATCTGGTGGCGTTGCGGCACTCGGCTCGCGCCTGCGAGCTGATGGATGACAACATCCTTGAATGTACCAAAACTAACATTGAGCAACGCCAGAACCGCTTTTTTGTTCAGGGGGACCCGGGCGCCATCCTGGCTATCGAACTGGCGGGCGAAACCCGCGAGGAGGTCGTCGAGCTCGCGACAAGTCTGGAAACCGAGCTGCGTGCGGCCGGCCTTGGTTACCATTATCCCGTGATCTGGGGTGCGGAGCAGAACCGGGTTTGGAATCTCCGTAAAGCGGCCCTGGGCTTGCTTTCCAACCTTCCAGGCGATGCGAAGCCGGTGGCGGTGATTGAGGACACTGCGATCGACCCGCAGGACTTACCCGAATTCGTTCGGGAGTTTGACTCTATTCTCGCCGCTCACGGTCTCTCTGCTGTTCACTATGCACACGCGGGTTCGGGTGAGCTGCATCTTCGACCTATCCTGAATCTCAAAACGGAAGAGCACCGCCAGCTTTTTCGTCTCATCGCGATGGAAGTTGCTCGCCTTGTTAAGCGTTACGGCGGGTCTTTGAGTGGTGAACATGGAGATGGACGATTGCGCGGGGAATTTTTGCCCTTCATGGTCGGGAAAAAGAACTATGCTCTTTTCCGGGAGATCAAACAGGTGTGGGATCCCGCCGGGATCTTTAATCCGGGAAAGATCACTGACACGCCGCCCATGGACGCAAGCTTGCGTTATGAACCTGGTCAAACTGTGCGCGAATTCTCTACGGTGCTCAGTTTTACGGAATCCCGCGGGATTTTGCGCGCCGCAGAACAATGCAATGGCTCAGGCGACTGTCGCAAGTCCCACCTGATGGGCGGTACGATGTGTCCGAGTTTCATGGCCACGCGCAACGAACGCGATACAACGCGCGCCCGGGCCAATGTTTTGCGCGAAGTTCTCACTCGTTCGACGAAAACCAATCCGTTCGACAGTGATGAAATCGCGGTGGTCATGGATCTCTGCCTCTCGTGCAAGGGGTGTAAATCGGAGTGCCCATCCAACGTGGACGTCGCTCGTCTCAAGGCCGAGTGGCTCCAGCAGTATTACGACGCGCGCGGCATACCGTTCCGTTCGAGGCTGGTGGCCGGATTCTCGAGCGCCATGGGAGCAGCTCAACTGGCGCCCGGGCTTTACAATTTCCTGGTCACCAACCGTGTGACGGCTCGGTGGTTCAAGCGCCTTGCAGGCTTTGCGCAAGGGCGCTCGATGCCGCGATTGCCTGCAACAACACTCCGTCGCTGGTACCAAGGTCACGCAAAAAAGGGGGGATCGTTTCCAAAAGGGGGCGTTTTTCTCTTTTGTGACGAATTCACTAATTTTAATGACGCCGAAATCGGCATCAAAGCGGTACTACTATTGAACCGGTTGGGCTACGAAATCGTTATTCCCAACCACGTCGACAGCGGTCGCGCACAGATTTCCAAGGGTCTCCTCCGTGACGCTCAACGCCTGGCGATTCGGAACGTCGAGCTATTAAAGAATGTGGTCACGGACGAAATGCCGATGATCGGCATTGAGCCGTCGGCCATCCTTGGGTTCCGGGATGAAGTGCCTGACCTTGTTCCTAGCCACTTGAAAGAAGCCGCGCGGGAACTTGGCAAGAGGGCTCTGTTGGTCGACGAATTTATTGCGCGGGAGGCTGGCTGCGGCCGGATTCGTCCCGAGGCGTTCACAAACGAGTCGCGTGAGGTTAGGGTACACGGTCACTGCCACCAGAAATCGTTGGCGTCGCTCACTGCCACTGTTAAAGCGCTCGAGTTGCCAGCAAACTATAAGGTCAAACTCATTTCCTCCGGTTGTTGCGGGATGGCCGGGTCATTCGGTTACGAGGAGGAGCATTATGCCCTGTCGTTGCAGGTAGCCGAACTTGTGCTGATGCCGGCTGTGCGCTCCGCGCCGGCCGGAACGCTCATCGCCGCTCCCGGTACGAGCTGCAGGCACCAAATTAAAGATTGTACGGGACGAATCGCGCAACATCCCGTGGAGATTCTGCACGCGGCGTTGGTGTAAGAACTTAGAACTCAGGAGTTGCAGGAGTTCAGGAGGAATGACCTGCTAGTACAAAACAATAGCTGCGGAGCTCCAACTATTGCGCATACGTGCGATCCTGTCGCCCTATTCTGTAACTCCTGACTCCTGAGTTCTGTTTCAGGCCTAATCTCCGACCGACTATGTTTGCGAAAATGACTTCTCAAGATGCCAGCGCCGCGAACTGATCGGCCGCCCCGCCGCATTGCGTTTCTCATTGCGGGGTTTGGGATGTTCGGACCGTTTTCGATTGATGCGATCTTTCCTGGGTTCCCGGCGATTGCGAAGGAATTGGCAGCTAATCCGGTGATGATGCAGCAGATCATCAGCTGCTACCTCGTTGGATTTGGCCTGATGAGCTTGTTTCACGGACCGCTCTCGGACGCTCTCGGTCGGCGCACGGTCGTTCTATGGTCGACGGTCGTCTTTGTTCTGGCATCTGCCGGTGCCGCGCTCAGCTCTTCCCTGGAGATTCTGCTGGCCTGGCGTCTGATCCAGGGTGCTCTGCCGGTGGCGGTGTGATCGTCGGCCGAGCTATCATCAGGGACCTGGCAGCGGGACCGGTCGCCCAACGAATGATTGCGCAAGTGATGATGATTTTTGCCGTGTCGCCTGCGATCGCTCCGATTGCCGGCGCTTTCCTGTGTGGTTTCGGCGGTTGGCGCGCGGTGTTTTGGGCAGTTGGCCTTTTTGCCGGTCTCGTGCTGCTGGTCGCTGGGTTAACATTGCCAGAGTCGTTGCCAGTCGATCACCGGCATCGTTTCAATTTCGGATCACTCCTCCAAACCTATCGCCGGATAAGCCTGGACCATCAATTCATGCTGTTCTCGATGAGTAACGCTCTCAATTTTGGAGCGCTGTTCCTCTATGTGTCATCGGCGCCAAGATTCATATTCGATTTTCTGCATCTCTCAAGCAGCGAATTTTATTGGCTGTTCGTGCCTGCGGTGACAGGGATAGTGACAGGCTCGGGAGTTGCAATGAAGACTTCCGGGCGATTCGCTGATTCGATAGTTCTCCGCGTTGGGTTTGGAATAATGATCTTGGCCTGGATTGCGAACACTGCCATGACAGCAGTGCTGCATTATCCTGCCTTACCGTGGGCCGTACTACCGATCGGTGTCCACGCTTTTGGGATGGCTCTCAATCAGCCGCTTCTCACCTTGTTGGCGCTCGAGCGCTTTCCCAAACAACGCGGCGCCGCATCGTCCATGCAAGCCTTCTTGTCGTTAGGAGTGAACGCGACTGTCTCAGGGCTGATCTCGGCAGCCGTATCGATCAATCCTCTTACTTTGTCGGTGGCAGCTTTCGCCCTCAATGCGATCGGGCTGATACTATGGCTACTGACCGGACAGGCAAAAGAAGGAAACGCTCATCAAGTGATAACGGACGAGACAATTATTGCCCAGTGAAGCGAGCTGGGCGCACTGCCAGTGCGCCTTTTTGTTTGCCGATTTCTTATTTTGCCTTGAAGAGTCCTCCGCCGAGCGGTTGCACACCTAGCATTTTATAGAGGCGAATTCCAAGGACTTTTTTCGCTTCTTTAAAAGTAAACTTGTATCCTTGGGCGACGAGCGCATCGTAAATATCCGCGGTCTTCAGCGGATTTTTGCTCTTTTTCAGAATCGCGACTACTGCGGGTCGTAGCGTTCCTCTTCCCTCTTCGGTGGCTTTAGGAGCTGCGGATTCGACCTTTTTCGGCACTGAAACTCTACGCTTCGCTGCTGACCTTGGCGTGCTCTGCTTTTCCGCTATCGAGTTTCCTCCCTGGAGCAAAAGGCTGAGTTGCTTTTCGAGTGATTCAATTTTTTCCGCTATTTCAGCGGCCTGCGCTAAGTTCTTGGATGAATAATGGACTGAGCTCATTTAGTTAATTAATTACGTGATACTACTCGGTTCTCGCAAGCACGCAAAAACTTTTAGTTATTTGGGTAGGAATATTGGCTACGGGTGGCAATGAGCAATAATGCTAATCATCACCGCGATCTTAAAAAATTTAGTCCGAATCATTCCAATGGAGGCAGAGGTTACGTCGGAATTGCCTTGTCAATTGCGCGATGAACGGGTCGGGGATCCGGTTCAAGCGTTAGATGGAATCCAGCCGCCCGATGCGCCTGAAGGCTGGCATGGAAACTATCCATTAGCGTCCATACTAGGCCGCTTCGGTGGTTTTCGATCGACAGAAGCTCCATGCCGAGATCGATCCCGATCACATCGCGACTGAACCAGTTCCGATCGATGTTGAACGCGTTGGCGAAGCCGTATTTACCCCAGAGCGAGTGTTCCATCTTGTCGTAGAGGAAGCGCGCAGTGGAAATAGCCAGCCCTGGAACGAACGTTATGGAGGAGATTGCGCCGGTTGGTGACACGGTGCCGTTGTCGGAATCATCGATTGCGCCGTAGACAGCGTATCCGTCCGGGCCATCGCTGGCGTTGAGGCCCCAAAAGCCTTGCGCATACGTTTGCACTTCCGCCGCCCGGTCTAAGCAATATTGCCGGTGGATGTTCATTGCATTGGTCGATGATGCCCAATAGTCAAAGCCCAGGCTGTCGCGCTGGTTACGAAAACAGAAATATCCGGCCGGCATTTGGTGAATAAATATTGGCCCTCCCTTGAGAGATTCCGTCCCGGCATAGGTTTGCAGGGGACGCTTGATCGCTTCCCACGTCCTCTTCGGCAGCGGATTGACCGGGGCACCCAGCCCAAGCAAATAGAGCAAGATCGCCTCGCTGTAGTCGCCGTAGTTATAGGTTATAAAACCAGACTCGGGCCTCCAACCGTGCGCCAGGATACTCTTATCGGGCTGAGCGCCGTCGTTCGTCAGCATCCACCACCAGTCAATTCTTCGATAGAGAGCGTCAGCTAGCATTGAAATGTCGATGGTCGACGGGTCGCGAGCAAAATATTGGCCACACACGATGGCGCCTGCCACGAGAAGGGCAGTGTCCAGGCTCGAATATTCGCTTCCCCAGATTTGTTGCCCATTCCGCCTGTCGATAAAGTGAACCATCCAACCGTGCCGGTGTGGCATAGTCAGCACAAAACGAAGCGTGGTGCGTGCCCGTGCAGCGGCTTCACTGCGGTTTAACCAGCCGCGTTCCGCGCCGATCGCCAGGGCAACGAGCCCGTATCCAGTAGCTGCAGTGGAAGCCGCCGTATAATCGTCTGCCTGAAAGTTATTGGCGCGATCGTTAACCAATCCGGTACCAGGGTCGGTATTTTCCCAAAAATAGAGGACTGCTCGACGCTGCAGTTCGTCCAAAAGCTGTTCATCGTTTGTCGAATTTTCTGCAGGAGTGTTTGCCTGTTTCACGGCTAACCATTAGCAGAAGTATCGCTAGACTAAGCACAATTTTTGCAGATATAGTTTCCAGAATCACCGGATCGACTGCTAGCCCAATTTTTTGTCCGATGGAAGTGAATGATTCACTATCCAGAACGTTCGGGACGCGGCACTATAGCGCCGGTAGCCGAACGGGATGGTCGACGAATGCGGGAAGAGCAGGCGCAACAAAAGCTGAGTGCGGTTCGAGGAAGAGGTCGGGGACAAAGAGGAGATGCTCGGACGAGGGACTGAAGGCGGCGACATCCAGGACCTGGTCGTGGAAATTGCGCAGTGTGCTTCTGTGGCCGACGCTGACGATGGTGGGCTGCCATGGAGCGGTGCGCAGCAGGCTGTAGAGCCTGGCCTCGGAGGCCTCGTCGAGAGCCGAGGTGGCCTCGTCCAGAAACAGGAGTGCCGGCTTTACTAACAGAATGCGAGCAAAGGCCAGCCGTTGCTGTTCACCGAGTGAGAGGCGCTGAGACCAGTTCTGGACGTCGTCCAGTTCGGCTGTCAGCCAGCCGAGGCCAACCTTCTCGAGGACGGCCTCTAGCCTTGAGGTTGGGAACATCCCTTGTTCGGTGCACGGATAACGCAGCGCAGTGGCCAGGTTGCCCAAGGGTAGATAAGGCCGTTGGGGCACAAAGAGAATGGGGCCTTTGCCAAGCCTGATTTGGCCTCTTCCGTAGGGCCAGATTCCGGCAATGGCACGCAACAAAGTGCTCTTGCCCGCACCGCTGGGACCGGCAATCAGCAGCGCCTCGCCGCGCACAGGAGCAAAGCTAACGGCCCGCAAAAGAGGGGCGCCCTCGGGCGTATCAATGTCGAGCTCTTTAAGTTCAAGGCCGACACCTGCGCGTTGAAGCACGATCTGCCGGGGCGCTCCCATTCCCTGGCGGACCGCCTCCAGACGCTCCTCAAAGCCGCGTAGCCGTTCGGTCACCGCTTGCCATGCGGCAATGTCGGCGTAGGAATTGATGATGAAGGAGAGGGCGTTCTGGACAAAGGAAAATGCATTGACGGCCTGCATCAGGCCGCCCAGCCCGATCTGCTTGAGAAAGTAACGCGGCGAAATCACGACCACCGGAAAGATCACCGCCACCTGTGCGTAGCCCAGGGTAAACCAGGTCAGCCGTTTCTGGCGCTTCATGATCTGGCAGAAATTTTCAAATACGCTGCCAAAGCGCTCTTTGAAAAGCTTGAACTCGACCGCTTCGCCTCCGTAGAGGGCGACACTCTCGGCGTTTTCTCTCAAGCGCACCAGACTGAAGCGGAAATCGGCCTCAAAACGCTGATGCGCATAATTTAACGGCACCAGCGGTCGACCGATTTTAACCGTTAGCCAGGTTCCGATGCCCGCGTAGAGTAACGCCGCCCAGACCAGATAGGCGGGGATATGCACGGTGGTCCATGGGCCAAGGGCAATATCGGCCGGTCCGGACAATCCCCACAGGATAATCAGAAACGAAATCAAGGAAACCACCGAGCTGATCAGGCCTACTGAAAGGCTTAGCACATAGGTGGTGAATTGGTTCAAATCCTCTGCGATGCGCTGGTCGGGATTGTCGGTCCTGCCTCCCAATTCCAATTGATAATAAGCCCGCTCAGCCAACCAGGCGTCTAGATATCGGCTCGTCAACCAGCGCCGCCACCGGATCTGGAGCATCTGACTGAGGTAAAGGCTATAGACCGACATCGAAATAGCAAAAAAGACCAGAATGCCGAAATTGCCAAGCTGCTGGAATAATCCCTCCCGATCGAAGGCCTGCAGCGCATTATAGAACGAGCGGTTCCATTCGTTGATCCGTACACTGACGAAGACATTGCCCAGATTGAGCCCTATCACTCCGACCAGCAGTGCCCACGCAGACCACTTTTCTTCCGATGTCCAATAACATTTGGCGAGACGCCACGCAGTGCGTGTGATGTTTCGCCTTGTAGTTCGCATCGTTATTTAGTTTATCGACGGTTTCGTTCAACTCTTTAAGAGGCGCTCCCAGCCTGGACCGGCTCCTCCATTCGACAATTTGTTATGGATTCAAATGGGGGTGGGAATTGGCGCAGATGCAAGTTCGCCGTTCCCTGGATGGCTCGCACCCAAAGGAAGGTACGGACAATAGCCAGCGAACTTGAGTGCGTACTTCCACGAGCCGGCCGCCAACCAATCAAAAAGTGAAGTAAGAGTTGCGAAGTGTTGCTGGCTCAAGTTAGGCACGGATTGTGCTGTACTACAGGGGAAGGAAAGAGAGTCGTATGCAATATTTTGTATTCGGAATGAGCTTGGGAGCCTTCCTGTTCATTGCGCGCAGCACCTATTTACAGGTCGAACGCTGGAACCGCTCGAAGCGATTAAGCGGAGCGAAAGCGTGCCTGGAAGCCGTGCACAATACGTTAGAGAGTCTTGCGAAAAGCATGCCGGGGGCCCGAAAATCTCGCCGAGGCGAGCGCTGGTGAGATTTTCGCAATCCCGTTCCGCCGCCTCCGATCCAGGGCAAACCGGGGACGGTTTGCTTACGTTGATTCAGGCTCGGAGCGTAATCGCGGTGACTTCAGGCGGGCAATTCAAGCGCGCGTTGACGTGGATGGTCCCAATTCCGCGAGTCGTATAAAGCTGGGCATTTCCGACTCGATATAAACCCATATTGTAGATTTCTCCCATCGACGGCAGGATGAGAGGGCCAACAACCGGCAATCGCACCTGACCGCCGTGACTATGGCCTGAGAGTTGAAGATCGACTGGGAATCGCGGAACAAGATCGCGAATATAATCGGGCTCGTGCACTGCAACAATGGTTGTCAGCGCTCCTCGCCTCTTTTCAAATGCTGCAACCGGGGTCGGTGCTCCGCCGAAAGCGGAATCGATCCCTGCGAGATAAATCGAAGCGGCGCCGCGCTGGATGGTGATTCCCTCGTTGCGCAGCAATCGGACGCCTGCCTGCGCCAAAGCAGCGGCAATGACTTCCGGCCCCTTCCGATGGTCGTGATTTCCCAGGACAGCAAAAGTTCCTTGTGCCGGGTTCAATTGATTCAACACCGGTACAAGATCAAACACCGCTCCCAAGGATCGCCAGACAAAGTCTCCGGGCAGGATGACGAGATCGGGCCGGAAGGAATTGGCGAGTCGAACTGCGTCCTGAACAACTTGAAGCGGGGTGAAGGGGTAAAGGTGTATATCACTGAAGAAGGCAATTCTGAAGCCTTCGAACGGAGTTGGAAGGTTCGGGATCCGGATAGTGAGCTCTTCTGTGACGACGTGCAGTGGTTCAACGCGGGTCGCGTACCCCACTTCGACCGCGCTGGGGATTCCCAGCGACACGCCGATCCCCCCGGAGATTTGCAAGAATTTGCGGCGCGTCACTTTCATGATCTTTTAGAATCCCACAATTTGGAGTCCAGACGTAAAAAACATCGTACGGCTTCTGACCAGACCTGTCAAAACAGGGGCCGGCTGGAAATTGGAAAGATACGGAGCTGCGGCGGGTTTGCTCCCGCGCTGTATCAGCAGTGCCAGTTTCCCTGCCGCATGTGCTATTCCCCATTGACCCGGATTCCCGGTATTCCTATAGTGAATTTTCCGGCCAGGGGGACAAGCCGCAGACTTTTACAGCTCAAGGAATATGGCACTTTCTATTGGAACAAAGGCTCCGGATTTCTCGCTCAGCTCAAAGACGACCGACGGTCTGAAGTTGGTTAGGCTCAGTGACAATTTTGGAAAGAAGAATACGTTGCTGCTCTTCTTCCCGATGGCTTTTACGGGAGTTTGCACAGCCGAATTGTGTCAAACCAGCGCTGGGCTCGACGACTACGATGAAGTGAATGCCCAGGTATACGGAATCAGTGGCGATAGCCCGTTTTCGCTCGAGGTCTGGGCGCAAAAGGAGCAAATCAAGGTGCCATTATTAAGTGACTACGACCACGTCGTGACGAAGACTTATGATGTCGCTTACGATAGTTTTGCGCCCGATCGCGGTCTGCCGATGGGAGGGGTGCCAAAGCGATCGGCGTTTATAATCGACCGGAATGGAGTCATTCAATATGCCGAAAGCTCTGACAATCCAAGGCAACTTCCCAATTTCGACGCCATCAAGGCGAAACTCAACGAACTAGCTTAATCCAAACCTATGATCCCGAATAATACGATCCGCTCCTTTGACGCAGGTGAAGGCAAAAAAGGAATTTATTATTCCCTGCCGGCCCTGGAGGAAGCTGGTGTCGGAAAGGTCTCGCGGTTGCCTGTCAGCATTCGGATAGTCCTCGAATCGGTGCTCAGGAACTGTGACGGAAAGAAGGTTGCTGAGAAAGATGTCGTGGCGCTGACGAACTGGAAGGCGAAAGAGCCGGCTAAGGAAGAAATTCCGTTTGTGGTCGCACGAATTGTTCTTCAGGATTTTACCGGTGTCCCACTGCTGGTCGATCTAGCGGCGATGCGAGCGGCCGTGGCAAAGCTGAAAGCAGATCCGAAGATTATCGAACCACTGGTTCCGGTGGATCTTGTTGTCGATCACTCTGTCCAGGTTGACTTCGCCGGTTCTGCCGAGGCACTTGGCTTGAACCTCGACATGGAATTCAAGCGTAACCGGGAGCGCTATGAATTTTTGAAATGGGGTCAACAGGCTTTTAAGACATTCGGCGTCGTACCGCCAGGGATCGGGATCGTGCACCAGGTGAACCTGGAGTATCTCGCGAAAGGGGTATTGAGTTGCACAACCGAGCGCGGGGAAGTTTTTTACCCTGATACGCTGGTCGGAACCGATTCGCACACGACCATGATTAACGGTCTTGGCATTGTTGGATGGGGAGTAGGCGGCATCGAGGCTGAGGCAGGAATGCTCGGCCAACCGGTGTATTTTTTGACTCCGGAAGTCGTCGGGGTTCACATGAGCGGGCGTCTTCGGGAAGGGGTTACCGCAACTGATCTGGCGCTGCACGTGACTCAGTTGCTCCGCGCACGAAAGGTGGTTGGCAAATTTGTGGAATTTTATGGGGAAGGAGCGGGGACGTTGCCGCTTTTCGATCGCGCGACAATCGGAAACATGGCTCCGGAGTATGGAGCGACGATGGGTTTTTTCCCGGTAGACAGTGAATCGGTCAACTATCTTCGAATGACGGGGCGGTCGGAAGAAGCCTGTGAACGCTTCGAAAATTATTTTAAGGCACAGGGAATGTTCGGCATGCCTAAGAAAGGTGAAATCGAATATAGTGTGGATATCGACCTCGATCTGGCGACGGTGCAGCCGAGTGTTTCAGGTCCGAAGCGTCCGCAAGATCGGATTAATCTCGCGGAGTTGGGTCAGACTTTTCGCGGCTTGTTCGTCAAACCAGTGGCGGAAGGGGGCTACGGAAAAAGCGAGGAACTCTTTTCCAAGCGGACTATGGTGTCCGTCAACAGGTCGAAGCCTCCCCCTCCCGCAGCGAGCGACGGCAAATCTGGCGAGGTGGGGCATGGCAGTGTATTGATCGCCGCGATCACCAGTTGTACGAACACTAGTAACCCGAGCGTGATGCTAGGTGCTGGTTTGCTCGCGAAGAAAGCGGTGGAAAAGGGGTTAACGGTGAATCCGACGGTTAAGACGTCGATGGCCCCGGGTTCGCGCGTGGTGACCGACTATCTTTCAAAAACCGGGCTGCAATTTTACCTGGACCAGCTTGGATTCAACATCGTCGGCTACGGGTGCACGACCTGTATCGGGAACTCAGGTCCGCTTCATCCGAACATCGAACAAGCGGTGACCGACAACGATTACGTCGCTGCCGCCGTCCTTTCGGGGAACCGAAATTTCGAAGCGCGAATCCATCAAAATATCAAAGCGAATTTTCTGATGTCGCCTCCGCTCGTGGTTGCGTTCGCGCTGGCCGGGCGGGTGAACATCGACATGGCCCACGAACCGCTTGGAACCGATCAGCAAGGGAACGAGGTCTATCTCAAGGATCTCTGGCCGACTCTGGAAGAAATCCGTCGCGCAATGGTGTCCTCATTGAAGCCGGAAGTGTTTCGGCAACTCTACGCGGATTTTGCCGGACAGAACCCGAAGTGGAATGAGATTACTTCGTCGACGGGTGACCTTTACGCTTGGGATGAGAAAAGTGATTATATCCAGGAGCCGCCATTCTTCGAAAACTTCTCGATGCAAATCAGCGAAATCGACGAGATCCGGGACGCCCGGCCATTGGGAATCTTTGGCGACTCAGTGACAACCGACCACATCTCACCAGCTGGTGCGATCAAGAAGACTTCGCCTGCCGGGAGGTACTTGATCGATCGCGGAGTTGAATCGATCGATTTCAATAGTTACGGGAGCCGGCGAGGGAATGACCGTGTGATGACGCGTGGAACGTTCGCGAACGTGCGGATCAAGAATTTGATGGTTCCTGGAGTCGAAGGCGGAGTAACCATCCATTACCCGAGCGGGAAACAAATGTCGATTTTCGACGCTGCGACTCAGTACCAGAAAGAACGGACCCCTCTCGTTGTGATTGCCGGACACGAGTACGGCACCGGCTCCAGTCGGGATTGGGCTGCAAAGGGCACCCGATTGCTCGGAGTAAGAATGGTGGTGGCAGCCAGTTTCGAAAGAATCCACCGCAGCAATCTCGTAGGGATGGGGGTCCTGCCATTGCAGTTCCCGGAGGGGATTAACGCGCAGACGTTGAACCTTGATGGCTCCGAAACGTACAGTGTTCTTGGCCTTGGTGAGAGCATTCGGCCGCGCCAGGGGGTCACCTTGCAGATAAGGCGCAAGGACGGAAAGATCGAACAGGTTCCTTTGATTCTGCGGATCGATACCCCGATCGAGGTGGACTATTATCGTCACGGTGGAATTTTGCCGTTCGTGTTGAGAGAGCTCCTGCAGAATGCGCGCGCCTATAGTCGGAATGTAAGTTAGGCTTCCAGCCTGTCTCCGGACATCGTGCTCGGGATCGTTATCGGACTTTGCGAGCCTCAGACTTGCTGCATTAGAAGTTTTCAGAAGGAAGCGCTGGCCCTTGCTTTTGCTTCTGACGGATGACCCACAAATTGCCAGGGATGACTTGAATAATCCAGTCCAGGGCGGGAGCGAATACTGGTTTCTCCGAGGAGGGCATTTGCGAGGGCATGACCACGAGGTCTGTGCCGCTAGACTGGATGAACTCGCACGCCGTAAATCCCGTATTTCCGCGCAGAAGATGATAGTCCAGTTCCAAGTTTGGGCGCGCTTCTTCTTGTGTCCAGGATTCCAGCGTTTCTTCCGCTGACAGAGTACCATTGCCGACTCCGAGAGCTTTCTCCTTTGCCTCGGCGAACGTGGTTTGAACGTGGAGGATCGTGATCTGGCGACCACCCCTTCTCTCCGCGAAATTGAGCGCCGCGCCAAGGACTTCGCGACTTGTTCTCGACAAATCCGGGACCACCACTAAGATACTCTCCGGGGGTTTCGGGTCTTCTCTTGGCTCAGTGTATAGCAGAAGGTCGCAAGGAGCGCGCCTAAGAAGTTCGCGGGCCACATCGCCGGTAAAATTGCGGTGCACGCTCTGCGTTTCCATCGCACCGGCGACTAGCAGGTCAATATCTTCTTCTCGCTGCACCTTGAGAATGCCTTCGGCCGGTTCTCCCGGCTCAAACCGAATTGCGGAGCCGCTGTCGAGCTGGAGATCGCTTATAGCTGAACGGAATCGGTCCTCTTTTTCCTGGGTGAACTCGTCCGCGTGGATCAGACAAAGCGGCGCGGGAAGAGAGCGGCTAACACGAGCTGCTTCGGCAAGAACTGCCATGAAGCGTGGGGAAAAAGTTGTGGCAACTCCTACTCGGCGATACACGCGGGGGAGGATACGTTAGTTCTCCGCAGGCAACAACTCGGTTTCTCCGGAGAATTGCGGTTTTCAAGCAGGCAACGGTGTGCCGCAACAAGCCGGTCGGTTGATCCTCTCGGTTGTCTGGGTTTGAAGAAAGTAAAGCGGGACGTTTCGCGTAGCGAACTTAGCCCAAATACTTGTTTCGCAGATACTCGACACGGTAGCGAGCCTGCATCGGCTCGCCGGTGGCCTTGAGCATTAGTTCGGCGGGCAGATATCGCCGGCCGTGCTGATGGACGTTTTCGCGCAGCCAGTGGAGTAACGGCGCATATTTTCCTTGAGCAAGCTGATCTAACAGGCCGGGAACCTTTTTTTCAGCCGCAGCCATCAGCTGTGCCGCATTCAGGTTACCAAGGGTGTAGGTCGGGAAGTATCCCAGGGAACCGAGACTCCAATGGACGTCCTGTAGGACGCCGTGCGCGTCGTCAGGGACGATCAATCCAAACAATTCATGGAAGCGGGTATTCCACGCTTCAGGGAGATCGGTGACCTTAAGTCGCCCTTCAATGAGCGCGAGCTCTATTTCAAACCGAAGCAAAATATGCAAGTCGTACGTCACTTCGTCCGCTTCTACACGGATAAAAGATGGGGAGACGCGTTGCACAGCGTTCGCCAACGCTTCCGGCGAATAGCGGGCAAGGTCTGGTAGATATTTGCATGCCGTCGCGTGCCAGAGGTGCCAGAACTGGGATGTTCGGCCGATGTGATTCTCCCAAAGTCTTGATTGGGATTCGTGGATTCCGAGGGAAACAGCATCGCCGGAAGGTAAGCCAAACTGATCCGCGCGCAAACCCTGCTCGTAGAGGGCATGGCCGGTCTCGTGCATGACTCCGTATAGAGACACCTCGAAATGTTTTAGATTGTAACGAGTGGTGATTCGCTGATCGAACGGACCCAGAGTTGTCGCAAAAGGATGCATGGTGGTATCGATACGTCCCGCGGCAAAATCATAACCAAAGGCGGCGGCTACCTCCCTGGAAAATGCTTGTTGGCCATCGATCGGGTAATGACCATCCAGAAAATGGTCCTGGACAGCGTGGTCGTCGATCTGACCCAAAAGGTCTACTAAAGCCAGCCGGAGCTGTTCCAGGACCGGTGTTATCTCGCGGGCCGTAATGCCCGGCTCGTAGTCGTCGATAAGTGCGTCGTATGGCGATCCATCATATCCCCAAAGATCCGCCTTTTGACGCGTAAGTTCGACGATTTTTTCCAGATGCGGTTCAAACAAGGAAAATTCAGATTGCGCCCGCGCCTGAACCCAGGCTTCCCGAGCGAGCGTCCGTGTCTTCTCAAATTCTTCAACGAGCGCAACTGGAATTTTGGTCGCACGATCGTAGGATCGCCGCCATTCACGGATATTTGCGCCTTCCTCCGAATCCGGGTCGAATCCGGCTTGTTCAGCCGCTTGGAGCCAATGGCCCACGGAAGGCTCGGTAAAAAGCGTGTGTGCTTTTGCCTCGAGGTAGCTGAGTTGGTCCGCTCGGTACGGTATAGCTTTCGAAGGAATATAAGTTTCGAAATCCCAGGACAGCACCCCGGCCACAGACCGCAGCAAATAGACTTCCCGGGAACGTTCACAGAGTTGCTGGTAAGCTGCAGACGACATGGGCTGACCCTATTCCGCCTTGCTCAATCCCTGCAACTTCTTTATAAACCGCTCACCATGGAGATTGTTCTTGGAGTAGTCGCCGGCGTGTTTGGTTTTGTGTTTTGCTATTGTTTGCTTGGCGGAATTTACACGATCAATCAAAATGAGCGCGCCGTCCTCACGAACTTCGGGAGAGCGGAACGAATCGGTAAAGGGACGAGTCTCGATCTGCCGACAGCCGAGACTCTCCGTCCCGAAGAAAAGGAGCGCTACGTCTATCCGCAAGTCCGTGTGATCGGGCCCGGCGGCCCTTATCTCAGGATGCCGTGGCAACGCGTGTTTAAGGTCTCGGTGTCAATCCAGACGGTGAACGTTGCTTTTGATCCCGATTCACCCGAAGCGAATCAAAAAGGGACTGTCCTCGAGGCCGTGACAAAAGATCAACTGAACATCGGTTTATCAGGCCAGATCCGTTATCGCGTGTGTGAACAGAATCTCTATGCCTATCTTTTTGGCGTTAAGAGACCAATCGCCCATGTCATCGGGTATTTCGTCTCTGTCTTGAGAGAACGGATCGCGAATTACGAAGCCCCGCCGCCGCCTGAAACCGATCAGCCATTGATCGAAAAGGCCAACGAAACTCTGGCGAAGGCGGGGGTGTCGATCAACGATCTTCGGAAGAACCTGAATCATCTCAATGTCCAGATGGATCAACAATGTATCTCATCCGGTGCCCGATATGGAATGATCCTGGATGCCTCACTGATCACCGGGATTGATCCGCCGGAGGACATTGAGTCAGCATTAGCGGCAATTAACACTGTGCACAACGAGGTTTCTTCGAACATCAGCCTCGCGCAGGCCAATGCGGATCAGCGCATCGAGCAATCCAGGAGAGCGGTTGAAATTGAAACGAACCGCGCGGAGGCCGAGGTTCAACCGTTGCGGTGGATGGCACAACAGTTAAACGAATTGAAACAAAGCGGGGTGCAAGCATTGCCGGCTTACATACGGAACATCCGGCTCGACCTGTTTTCGAAGGCAAGACGCGTTATCCTGCGAGCGAAAAATTAGTACGATGAATTTCATATTCGCATTGATAGTCACGTTCATCGTCTGCTGGATAGCAGTTCCAATCTTATTGGTGTTTTTAGGGACGATCAACTTTTACACCACCGTAATGGAAGGCAGGGTGAAGGTGTACGTGCTGTTTGGGCGTGTTCTTGGAGTGGTTTCAGAGCCAGGGTTTCATTTCCTTTGGCTGCAGTTAGGTCCGCAAGCTGCGCTGGTTCGATTCTTTGGCCAGGTGCACGAGATCGATACGCGTCTTGATCAGGAATACCTGCGAAGCAATCCGGTCAATACCGAAGAAGGGACACCCATGGGTGTGGGTGTCTGGTATGAAATGCGGGTCCGGCATCCTGTGGATTATCTATTCAAGAATGTGGATCCTCGTGGCTCTTTGCGGGCGAATGTCGCTAACGCAACTGTACGCAACCTGAGCAATTTGCCATTGCATGAAATGCTCGAAAGCCGCCATTCGATGAGCCGAACCGTACGCGCGGAGGTGTCACCTAAGGCAGAAGAGTGGGGCTATCAATTGGGTTCGGTTTATGTTCGCAAAGTACATTTTCGCGATATTCTGATGATCCGTCAAATCGAACAGAAGGTCGTGAACCGATTGCGCCAGGTCACTTCGGCGATACGGCAGGCCGGGACGAATCAGGTGGACATCATCACCAGCTCCGCCGAACGACAAGCCGCGACAGAGTTCGCCAAAGCAAGGTCAGTTCGGCCTCAAATGATAGGCCAGGCTTTGCGGGAAATTGGGCAGGACCCTGACGTTTTAGACGCCGTGTTCGCGACTTTGGAAGTGGAACGATTGATCAAGGCGAACACAGAAATCACGCTGATTCCCGAACCCGCCACCGACACCTTGGTCAGTCTTCTGGCTTCCGGCGTTAGTCTGGTTCCGGGTCAACCCATGGTCTCCACGGCGCCGCACCCGGCACCCAGGCAGTAGCGCATCCATGGAACCGGACGGCGAAACTCCTTTGCCGAAAAGTCTGACGCTGGAAGGGTTGTTCAGCCGGAACGGATATCGGGCGATGATGGCGTTGAAACGACTGCAGCCCGAGGAATATTTTGCCAACCGCGGTCCGGCTGAAGTTCTGAAACAGCGGTGCGCGCTGCTGGACACCCGACCTCAAGACTTTGTTTGTGAGCCTCCAACGGAGGCGGACTGCGTCTCCGTAATACATTTTGCAGGATCCTTTGAGAAGGTTAATCATGCGCGGACGTTTCGGGAACTAGGCGTTGCCTGGGAACCAGATTTTGTTTTGTTACGCCGAGAGGAATCGGCCAAAGTCATCGGTGGATGTGTCTGTTTTCCGACCGGATGGAGCCTGGAAGAAAAACTAGATCGCGCTTTATCGTTTGCTCATGCGCCTGTCCCTGGACTGAACTCTCAGCTTGGTCCGAGTGTCGAACGATTTTTAGTGCATCTCAAACCGGAGGAATGCTACCAGCGGTCGAATTGGAGCCTGACGAGTTCCAGCCAGATGAATCAACGTCCCCAGGAAAAGATCCCCGAGATCGGATCGAGTTGCGACCTGACCGCAACATTTCTTCGCGTGGAATGGCAGGCTCTGTTCTCGATCGACCCGAGTCGTGTCCTGTTTGCGATCCGGATCTATCACCTCACGCTGGCAGCGGTTCGCCAACAGGGCGAAGCCGCACAACTTCTGGCAGAAAACTTGCAATCGATGCCTGAGGATATGCTCCGGTACAAACGTCTGACCAAATGCCGCGACCGGATCGTGGAATTGCTGAGCTAGTGTCTCGACCTGAGACGCATGATAATCGGCAAACCGTAGTAACCGTTCCGTTCACGGATTCTGGCCTCCAGGTAGCGTTTGTAATCCTCTGTCAGCAGCTCGGGATCATTCACGAAAAGCACGAACGTTGGTGGCGCCACAAGGTGGTTTGATGTTTTGTCGATCTGGGTCGCGTAAAGCAACTTGAATCGTTTGTTAGCGCGGAGCGGAGGGGGAGTCGCGGCCATAGCTTCCTGGAGTAGCCGGTTTAGTGACCCGGTACCGATCGAGCGGGCAGCATGTCTCTGGATCCTTTCGATGCTTCCGAAGAGGCGATCGAGATTTTCGCCGGTTTGAGCGGAGACGAGATCAATCGGAGCATAACTAAGAAAGAAAAGGTTTGCTCGGATCTGGCCGAGGAGTGTGTCCAAAAAATCGCGGACACGGGTAGGAGGTTTGACCAAATCAATCTTGTTCACTATGACGATGCACGGCTTGTGATTCTTTTGGATCAATCCGGCGATCTTTTTGTCCTGCGAGGTGACTCCTTCCACGGCGTCAACGACCAACGTGCAAATGTCGGCCCGCGCGATGCTTTTTTCCGAACGCATCACGCTGAAAACTTCGACAGAGGTATTATGTTTGCGTCGCGCGCGAATGCCCGCAGTATCGATCAGGACGTAGGCCCTTCCATCGCGCTGGTAAGGCACATCGACGGAATCTCGCGTTGTTCCCGCCGTTTCGCTAACGACGGTGCGCTGATGTTGCAAAATTGCGTTTATCAAGGAGGATTTGCCCACGTTCGGCCGCCCGATGATCGCGAGTTTAATTGGGGCTCCAGGCTCCGTTTTTGGCTCTTCGAGAGGTGGTTCCGGTAGATATCTCTCGATCTGTTCGATCAGATCGATGATTCCGCGATTGTGGGCGGCGCTGATCGGGATGATGTCCGAGAATCCGAGTTCGGTAAATTCAGTGTCCGCCAGTTCCTGCTTTGGGTGATCGATCTTATTGACACCTAAGATCACCGGCTTCCGGGCAGAGCGAAGCTGCTTTGCCAGCGAGCGATCGACGGGCGTAACTCCATCTTTGGAATCCCCGACGAAAAGAATTACGTCAGCCATTTCCATTGCCAGGTTTGCTTCCGCCCGGATCCGGTCCTCGTATTCGGTGTCGCCGTTGCCTTCGATTCCTCCGGTGTCCACGACGGTGAACGGACGCGAGCCGAGGAGGCACTCCGCGACCAGACGGTCGCGCGTCACCCCCGGTTGATCGTGGACAATGGCGATGCGCTTTTGGACCAGGCAGTTGAAAATCGCGGATTTCCCGACGTTGGGGCGTCCAACGATCGCTACGATCGGCAAGTTACCCATGGGTCCTCAGGCATATAAATTCTGGAATGATCCCTCTCTTTAGCCGGGAAGATTCATTTTTCAATTCCGGAGTCCGCTTGATGCTCAATATGGACATGGAGGTCAACCAGTCTTTCCGATAGCAACCGTTGGAAGGTTTGTTCCGCTTCATCCGGGAGCGAAGAGGACTTTGCTCGAGCCAGTTCAGGCATTTTCTTCAACTCGCGATCGATGTCCTGCGGCTCAATTCTATTCCAGAGTCCATCCCGAAGCTCGTCGACCTCAAGAGAAAGCGTCTCGACGCTGAGAATCGTGGCCTTTGGGACCTTGATATTCACTTCCTGGCCCGCGACACTGACTTCAAGTTTTTTGGACAAATCAAATCCCGCTTTGACTCGATAGGTTGCATGCATTCGAATGGTCTTGGTGCTGCCAAACCAAGTCTCGGCAGCGTCGTGCGTGATCTCGGTGTCTCGATCAACGACTGCCAGCTCGAGCGCCGGTTTCGTTTCGCCAAAGACCGTTGTTTCATTGACGGAAATCCTCGGCTGCAGTTGAAAGAGATCGATAAATGCATCGCGGACCTTACCAGCATCAACTGATGCCTGATTGGAGGCTGTATTGACCAAACGCGCCGGCCAGGCGGCCGTTTGGTCGACGATCAATTTGCCGGTGATAGCGAGAGCCAGAAAAACCAGCAAGAGCAATAAGGGTACCAGGTACGATCCGCGGTGCATCTCTCTAAAGAGTACAGCCCCCCGCATCCGCTGGATGCGAAGGGCTGCTGTTCCCCCCAGAACAATCCGTAAAAATTTACAAACGAATAATCCCCCAAGGTGCGGGTGAATTCAAATAATAATTTCGCCGATTTAACCGGTCGGTCAATTATTTTTTCCCACCGTAGACTCTGCACCACGCCTTGTTACCATACGCCCTAGGCCCAGACTCCGGATGCATGTGAAACGGAATTTGTATTGAACCTCGTAAAAGTTTCAGGTCCCAATTGCAAAAGTCGTCGATATCCCTCAACCAGGCAGAGCAAATGCAAACTATTGTTATCGGTCACAGAAATCCCGACATGGACTCAATCTGTTCGGCAATCGCTTACGCCGAACTGAAGCGCAAACTGGGAGCAGAGAACGTCATAGCGGCGAGAGCCGGGAATACGAACGAACGAATTGATCTGGTCTTGCAAACGTTTGGCGTGCCCGCTCCAGAATTTTTGAGCGATGTCTCGCCGAGAGTCGCCGATGTCATGGAGACGCAGATTATTTCTGTCGCGCACGATTCATCGATTTATCACGCGATGAATTCGATCGAAAAAAAGCGGATTCGCGGTTTACCGGTTGTCGATGCGGAAGACCGCTGTCTTGGATTGCTCTCAGGCTGGAAAGTTAGCCAGTACCTCTTTCCGCAGCGGGAGGAGGCGCCTGCTTCACGGGAAATCTTCGCATCGATTTCTGATATCGCCCATTCTTTTGATGGCGAATTCCTCGTCGGCGCCCCCACGGATAGCCAGCAAAAAGTCATTCTGATGGTAGCGGCGATGAGCCTGGCCTCGTTTGGCCAGAGACTCCGAAGATATCCGTTGGAAGAAACGATCGTCTTTGTCGGCGACCGGGAAGACATTCAACTGGAGGCTATTACGAACAACGCCCTGGCGCTCGTGATCACAGGAGGAATGGGACTTTCGGCCAAGGTCCGTTCAACGGCGAAGGAAGCGGGAGTGCGGCTTTTGTCGAGCAGACATGATACGGCGACGACCGTCTTGCTGGCGCGCGGGGCAGCGAAGATCGAATCGATGATCGAACCGCAGTTTTCGAGTTTGTCGCCGGAAACCTCCTTGAGATCCGCTCGGCATATCGTTGCCGCCTCCTCGGAATACGTTTTCCCGATCCTGGAGGGGGACAAACGTCTGGTTGGGATTCTGACGAAGAGCGATTTTATCAAGCCAATCCCGCGGCAATTGATTCTCGTGGACCACAACGAACTCTCGCAAGCGGTGAAAGGCGCAGAGGAGCTACAGATCGTTGAGGTGCTTGACCATCACCGGCTGGCAAGCTTTAACACTGACATCCCGATCTTGTTCTGGAATAACCCGGTAGGTTCCACCAGCACGCTGGTCGCCTTGTCTTACAATCAACACGGGATCGAGATCGAACGGCCGATCGCGGGTTTGCTGATGGCTGGGCTCATTTCCGATACTCTCAATCTCTCCTCGCCAACGGCGACTCCGATCGACGCGAAGGTGCTCGAGAATCTCAGTACGATCGCCGGCGTTCACCCGGCAAAGCTTGCCGAGAGTATCTTTGCGGTCGGTTCGCCATTACTCACCTTAGGCCCGAGTGAAGTCATTCTGGCTGATTGCAAGGATTACTCTGAAGAGGGCTCCAGGTTCAGCGTCTCCCAAATCGAGGAATTGGGCTTCTCGCATTTTTACGAGAAGCAGACGAGCCTCCTCGACGCCTTAGACGCTTATCGCTCAAAACAGGGAAACCTTTTCGCCGCGCTACTCGTCACGGATGTGAACACCCAAAACTCGCTCCTCCTGATCTCAGCTCCGCCCGAGTTTCTGGATACGATTACTTACCCGAGATTGGCGCCGAATCTTTTTGAGCTTAACAACGTCGTCTCACGAAAAAAGCAGCTCGTCCCATATCTGTTGGATTGCCTACATAAAATCAACGCGACTATTGCCTGAAACGTGAGTATAAACACCGTACGAAGTTGGTTCTGGATTTCACCGGACGAACGAGTCAGACCGATCCCCTGGCAAATCCAATGCCTGAATTGGGGACTCGCCTTCCTCCTGCTGGCTCTTCTCTGTTTTTTCTCATTCAGCCAGCTGCGCTATAACTGGAATTGGGATACGGTCGGCGGATACAGTAACTTTTTCTGGCGCGGCTGGTTTAACACCCTCAAAATTTCGTCGCTCGCCCTGGTTCTGAGTACTTTGATCGGGCTAGTCGCCGCCTTGGCCAGGAAATCAGGCATTCTCGCGCTGCGAGCCTTGAGTCGGCTTTATGTGGAACTGGTGCGGGGCACTCCGCTTTTGGTTCAGATTTCTTTTGCTTTCTATGTCATCGCGGATGCGTTTCATTTCCAGGATCGGTTTACGGTTGGGTTATTCACGTTGTCTTTGTTTTCCGGGGCGTTCATCAGCGAGATTATCCGCGGCGGAATTGAGAGTGTCGGGGATTCCCAATTGGAGTCTGCGCGAGCCATTGGACTGACCAGATCCCAGACCTATCGCTACGTCATCTTTCCGCAGGCGATCCGGATTATCTTGCCGGCACTTGCCGGGATGTTCGCCAATTTGATCAAGGATTCTTCGTTACTCTCCGTGATTTCGATCGAGGAATTCACCTGGAACGCGCAACAAGTTTCAGCTTTAACTTACAGTAATTTTGAATGTTATATCCCATTGGCGATCGGGTATCTCATCCTGACTCTGCCGATCACTCTCTGGACGCAGTGGCTCGAAAAACGGACTCAGTATGCAACTTAGAGCGACGAATCTCTGCAAATCCTTCGGGCAGCAGATCGTCTTGAAGAACGTCGATATCGATCTCGAGGATGTTCACACGCTGGCGCTTATCGGCCCTTCTGGCGGCGGCAAGTCGACCCTTCTGCGCATCATTGCAGGCCTCGAGATTCCGGATAGTGGCAGCCTTTATTTAAACGACCTAGAGATCATTTACCGTGAAAAGGAATTGATGGCGCATCGACGAACGGTTGGCACCGTGTTCCAGGCATTTAATCTCTTTCCCCATATGACAGCGTTGCAGAATATCACGCTGCCGCTCGAAAAAGTGCATCGATACAATCCGGCCGACGCTCGCCAGGTGGCGGAACTCATTCTCGAACGATTCGGCCTCTCGGAGCATGGCCAGAAGAGCCCGGCGCAATTGTCGGGTGGTCAAAGACAGCGGGTCGCAATCGCCCGAGCCATATCGATCAAACCGAAGCTGCTGCTCTTCGATGAACCAACCTCTGCTCTGGATCCCGAGATGACTGCCGAAGTCCTGGAAGTGATCGAAGAATTACGAGAAGAAGGACGAGACCTCGTGCTGGTGACACATCAAATGGGATTTGCTCATCGCGTGGCAGATCAGATTGCGCTTCTCAGCGGCGGTGAAATCGTGGAGTGCGGTCCGCCGGAACAGGTGCTCGACAACTCCCAGTCGCCGATAACCCGTCAATTTCTGGCGAAGATTCTGAAATATTAGGGGAAGAATTCAGAACTCAGGAGTCAGGAGTTGCAGAATACGGGAACAAGGTCTTTATCCGAAAATCCGGGACCAGCGTTGCTCCCGCGTGGTAAGTAAGGCGTCCCGCCTTAGCCTGGATCGCGCCGGCAAACCGAAGCTTGCGGCGAACGAAGAGCAGCCCTCTTTGACCGGGGCTTGGCAGCGTTGCGGTGGGCGCCGAGAACAGAACCCAGGCGGGACGCCTATGCATCTACCATCGACTCGGCGTCATGCCTCCTTAACAAAGGCCCGTCGGGGCGTCTTACCTTTTTGAAACGTCCAAACTCCAGAGTAAGGCTTCCCGCCTTACCTGTTCAAACCGGAACGTTTGCTGAGGGAGAGGTAAGGCGGGACGCCTTACTTACTAGCTCCCGAACCCCGGAGTTACTTGCGTCAGGCAAGGGCGTGCCCGCGAAGAAAGTCACAAATAAAAGGCGTCGCGGGATCTTCACAGACCTCCGTGGGCGTGCCGATCTGTTCGATACGGCCGATATTCATAACCACGATACGGTCGGCGATCTCGATCGCTTCATCCTGATCGTGGGTGACGAAAAGGGTCGTAATCTTGAGCTGGCGCTGGAGTTGCTTTACCCAGCTGCGAAGTTCTTTGCGGACCATCGCGTCCAAAGCGCCGAACGGCTCATCCAGCAGGAGAATACGGGGTTCGATTGCAAGTGCGCGCGCCAAGGCAACTCGCTGGCGCTGCCCGCCGGACAATTGCGCGGGCAGACGGTTTTCGAATCCGGTCAACTGAACGAGACTGAGGAGTTCAAATACGCGTTCTCGAATCCTGGCGGGTGCCGGCCGGCCCTTTCCGTGGGCGACTTCTAAACCGAACGCGATATTCTTGTAAACAGACATGTGACGAAAGAGCGCGTAATTCTGAAAAACAAAACCGACCCGCCTCTTCTGAATTCTCAACCGGGTGGCATCTTGATCGTCGAATAGAACACTGCCCGAGTCGGGAAAATCCAAACCGGCAATGACTCGCAACAAAGTCGTTTTGCCCGAGCCAGACGGACCCAATAAGGCGATCAACTCTCCGTCTTTGATCTCGAGCGAGACGTTGTCCAAGGCGAGGTATTCGCCGAAAGTCCGCACCAGTTGTTTCGCTTCTATCTTCATCGATAAGCCTGCGGTTCCTGAAACGCCGGTTGAGCGGAGGCCTGCCACTCCACAAGACTCTTGACGAGAAGGGTAATCAACGCAAGCACCGCGAGTAACGACGCCACAGCAAAGGCGGCTATGAAATTGTATTCATTATACAGTATTTCCACGTGGAGCGGTAGGGTATTCGTTAAACCTCGGATATGGCCAGAGACGACGGAAACTGCCCCAAATTCTCCCATTGCGCGGGCATTGCACAAGATGACTCCGTAGATCAAACCCCACCGTACGTTGGGCAGCGTTACCCGCCAAAAGGTTTGCCAGCCGCTGGCGCCGAGCGACAGCGCCACTTGTTCTTCCTCGCTGCCCTGCGCCTGCATCAGCGGAATCAGTTCCCTCGCAACAAACGGAAAAGTGACGAAGATCGTCGCGAAAACGATCCCCGGAATCGCGAAGATTATCTTGATGTTGTGCTCCTGCAGAAATGGGCCAAGCCAGCCTTGAGCGCCGAAAATCAGCACGTAAATCAGACCGGCGACCACCGGCGAAACGGCGAATGGCAAGTCTATGAGGGTTACCAACAGACTCTTGCCAGGAAAATCGAATTTGGCGATAGCCCACGCGGCGCTGACCCCAAATATCAGGTTCAAGGGAACCGCGATCGCCGCAACGAAAAGGGTCAGCCTGATGGCAGCGATCGCCGCCGAATCGTTGAATGAGGCAAAATAGACGCCCAGACCTTTCTTCAACGCCTCACAAAAAACTGCCGCCAACGGAAGGAGCACAAAAATCCCGAGAAACACCAGGGCGACAGCGATCAACGCCAGGCGAACCGCTACGGGTTCTCGCACCGCAGATCGACCTTTTGGGGGCCGTGGACGTTCGGCAATCATGAGTGAACCCGGCCGGCGTTTGACCATCGTTGAAGCGCGTTGATGGCCAGGAGGAGCAGGAACGAGACAACCAGCATAACGACGGCGATCGCCGTCGCGCCGCGATAGTCATACTGTTCCAGTTTGGTAATAATCAGAAGCGGAACGATCTCCGTCTTCATCGGCATATTTCCGGCAATGAAAATAACAGAACCATATTCCCCCACGGCCCTGGCGAACGCCAACGCGAACCCCGTGACGAGTGGAGGGAATAGCTCCGGACCAACCACGCGAATTATCGTTTGCAGCCTGGAGGCGCCCAGACTGGCAGCCGCTTCTTCGTATCCAAGATCGAGATCCTCCAGCACTGGCTGCACGGTTCGAACGACGAATGGCAGCCCGACAAAAACGAGAGCCACCAGGATGCCGAGTTCTGTGTAGGCGATTTTAATTCCGGTCATCGCCAGAATCGGCTGGCCGAGCCAACCGTTCGGGCCGTAAATCGTGGCGAGCGAAATTCCGGCCACCGCGGTTGGCAACGCAAACGGGATGTCGACGATGGCATCCAGGATTCGTTTTCCGGGAAAACGATAGCGGACCAGGACCCAGGCCACCAGAACACCGAATAGCGCATTGATGGCGGCGGCCACAAGCGATGTACCGAAGCTGACCCGATAAGAGGCGATAACGCGAGGAGAGGAAACCGCGCGGAAAAAGGCTTCCCATCCCAGCCCGGAGGCCTTGAGAAAAGCGGCTGAAAGCGGGATGAGGACAATGCACGACAGGTAAACAAGGGTGCAGCCAAGCGTCAGGCCAAACCCGGGTAAGATTCGCCTCTCCCACCAAAGCTGGAGCGATGAGAAGGGGCTGATAGCGTTCGCATGCGTAGCCACAGTGATTGCTCGTTTCTGCGTTCAATAATTGGCCCCCGATCACTCGATCGGGGGCCATCCCCGCCCGAGATCTTTATTGTTGATAAATCTGATCGAAAACACCGCCGTCGTCGAAATAGGTCCTCTGCGCCTTAGTCCAACCCCCAAAAGCATCGTCGACGGTAAAAAGTTCAATTTTCGGAAATTGTTTGCTGTATTTCTCGGCGATATTCGCCAACCGGGGCCGATAGAAGTTTTGGGCTGCGATCTCCTGTCCTTCCGGCGTGTACAGATATTCAAGATACGCCGTCGCCACTTCCCGCGTTCCTTTTCGGTCAACAACCTTATCCACAATGCTGACGGGCGGTTCCGCCAGAATGCTGATGCTGGGGTAAACAATCTCGAATTTGTCGGCGCCAAACTCTTTCAGGCTAAGCAGCGCGTCGTTCTCCCAGGCAATCAGAACGTCTCCCAGACCTCGTTCGACAAACGTCGTCGTCGAACCGCGAGCGCCAGAATCAAGGACGGGCACGTTTTTGTAGAGTTTTGTCACAAACTCCTTCGCTTTGTCGTTCCCGTATTTACGAACCGCGTACCCCCAGGCGCCAAGAAAATTCCAGCGAGCTCCGCCGGATGTTTTTGGGTTGGGAGTGATAACCTGTACGCCCGGCTTGATCAGATCATCCCAATCCTTGATCCCCTTTGGATTCCCTTTTCGAACCAGAAAATTGATCGTGGAGGTGTAAGGGCAGCTATTGTCCGGAAGGCGCGCTTGCCAATTCTCCGGCACAAGATCCCCGTGAGTGTGCAGCGCATCGATATCTGCGGCCAGCGCCAGTGTCACTACATCTGCAGCAAGCCCATCGATCACGGAGCGCGCTTGTTTCCCGGATCCGCCGTGAGACTGCTGAACGACGACATCTTTCCCAGTTTTCGCCTTATACGCCTTTTGGAAAGACTCGTCGAAAGCCTGATAGAGCTCTCGAGTTGGATCATACGAGACGTTGAGGAGACTGATCGTCTCGGGGAGCACAGCACCTTGGGTAAGCAGGAAGATCGCGGTAAAAATGGAGCTGAAGCGAATGGAGACCATGGGAAGAAAAGGGAAAGACTATTGATGTGGTCGGGTTTTAAACCACACTAAATCGCTCGAGTAAAGCGATTTCTTTGCGAGAGCAGTTCGGGTCACCCTGGCGGGGAAAGCGCAGAGTTGCCGGGTTCAGATCACCGTTTGGCCATTCACCTTCTTTGGCGCTTTGCGTGTCCTTGGAGGCGAAACCGGGCGGTTCAGTAATGGATCGAGAAAAAAGGGTGTCGAGACCTTGTCCTTGCGCAATTTCCGCATCGTTATCTCTACGACATCAGCCAAGGTGAACCGATCAAGAATGTTTGCGATGGCATTTCGGACATCCAGCATGAGCATGCGCAGACCGCAATGTTCCTCGTCCGGACAACTGCACCGCTCATAAGCAGTTTGGCTGACACAGGCGATGGGTGCCAGCGGACCGTCGATAAGTCGTGCCACTTGGCCGATACAAATGTTTTCGGGCGGACGCGCCAACAGATAACCGCCGTGTTTGCCGCGTCGGCTCTCCAGGTAGCCCGCAGCTTTGAGCTGCATTAAGATTTGTTCGAGGAATTTAACCGGTAACCCTTCCTTGGCAGCCAGTTCGCTCACTTGGAGCAAAGGCCGCCCGACAGCCTGAGCCACACCGAAATCAATTAAAGCGCGCAGGGCGTATTCACCCCTTTTGGAGAGCTTCACTGGTTCGCATCCTAATTCGTAAGCCTCCTAAACTCAACCAGTAGTATTGTACAAAAATCGCTCGGCACGAGCTGAGCGGGGGAGCGGCCAGCAAGTCAAGCTCAATGAGGTCTGCGGGAATTTCTTTAACCGATTCACCCGGAGTCCGTCAGCAGGCTTCAAGCCCTTGGTTAAGCAGGATTGGCATAGATGTCCTGGCTCTAGCGAAGGCTCTGCCGACGGAGGGGATCGAACCCACACTCACTTGCGTGAACTGGATTTTGAGTCCAGCGCGTCTGCCAGTTCCGCCACGTCGGCTTTGAGGAGGAAATAAGTAAGACGTTTGCCACGAAACGCAAGGGGCAACAAGGGGGAATTCAGGAGTTAGTAAGTAAGGCGTCCCGCCTTACCTGTTCAAACCGGGACGGTTTGTTGACGGAGAGGTAAGGCGGGACGCCTTACTTACTAACTCCTGAATTCTTGCCTTAATTTGTTCCACGGCCCACGTGGCGTGTTCTGCGATGAGCGGATCGATATCGCAGGCCAGTTTGCTCAAGACGGTCAGATCTTCGCGCGTCCCCACATTCCCCAAGGCGACACAGACGTTGCGGACGAACCGCGCCCTCTTGATACGTTTTACGGGTGAGTCTCGAAAAAGAGCACGGAACTCATCCTCGGATACTGTTGCGAGCTGACGTAACGTCAAGGTCTTCAGCTGGTTCGGGAGCTGGAATTTGGTCTCACCCGCTTTTTGAGCGAATCGGTTCCAGGGGCAGACTTCCAGACAATCGTCACAGCCATATATTCGATCACCTATCGCGGACCGGAATTCAATCGGGATGGTGCCTTTGTTTTCAATCGTGAGGTAGGAGATACAGCGTCGCGCATCCAATTGATAGGGAAGGGTAATGGCCCGGGTCGGGCAGACATCGATACATCGGGTACACGATCCGCAGCGATTTTTGACGGGAGGATCCGGTTCAAACTCGAGCGTGGACAATATGACACCAAGGAAAAACCAAGTACCCAGACGTTCGTTCAAACACATGGTGCTTTTGCCTTGCCAGGAAAGTCCGGAAGTGGTGGCAAAGTCACGCTCCAGGACTGGTCCAGTATCGACGTAACACTTTTGGGATCCGCCTTTTTCCCGCAGAAAAGCGTCAATCGGAGCCATGTTCTGCAGCATGATTTTGTGATAGTCGGCGCCCCACGCATAGCGGGCGATTCTTCCCTGCTGGGAGCGGGGATTCCTTCCCTGGAAATAGTTCGTAGCCAGGACTAGCACCGTCTTGGCGTCCACCAGGACACGAGTCGGATCGGCCCGTTTGGCCGGATCACGACCTAACCAGGTCATCTCGCCCTGCTTACCGGATTGCAGCCAGGAGAAATATTGTTTTGCGTGAGTCGCCTGAGCAGCTCTCGCAAACCGACAATCGTCAAAGCCGTGTTCCTTTGCGAGCGCTCTAATTGCGGTTTTCATTTCGGGCGGTCGGCCATAGGCATATCGCCGCCAGGGCTTGATCCGCAACCTCCTGGTGTGTCAGACCAGACGTCTCGACGATAATATGGGAGAGCGAACCATACAACGGGTAGCGCGTCGCCATCAGGTTGCTGATCGTGGTTCGCGGATCCTGGGTTCGCAATAACGGACGGTTCTGGTTGCGAGAGACACGCTCCCAGATAACTTCCTCGGTGGCGGTCAGCCAGACGACAACACCGAGCGAACGGAGCAGGGGATGATTACGAGGCTGCAGTACGATACCTCCACCTGTGGCGACCACGACGTGCTCGATGTTCTCCAAATCTCGCAGCGCCTTATTTTCTTCGTCCCGGAAGAACGGCTCCCCGAAAGAGGCAAAGATATCGGGTATCGATTTTTTGTGTTTCTGGCGGATCGTTGTGTCGGTATCGATGAATCGAAACCCCAGCCGGCGAGCAATTTCCCTTCCGACCGAAGACTTCCCGGATCCCATGAAACCGACCAGAATGATGTTGCGGACGGAATCAGGGAGATGCATAGCCGCCACAGCTTCGATGCAAACGGCCGTAACGGGCAATGAATAATTTTGATACTTAGACCCTTACAACGTTTCTAGCCTTTGCTCCTTTTTCGTCCTGGTACAATTCGTACTCTACGTTCTCGCCTTCGTTCAGGGTTTTAAATCCATCCGCCTGGATCACGGAAAAATGAACGAAGATGTCGGTCGGAACTTCTGGGTCAACAATGAACCCAAAGCCTTTTTTCTCGTTAAACCACTTAACTGTGCCTTTAGCCATAGAATCGACAGAACGAGCCAACCACCCGGACCCAGACTCCTGCTAAAACAGCAGAAATTTCATCCAACTAAGCGCTTGGCTCGAAAAGGCCACCAGTATAGGGAGGTCACGCGAAAAACGTCAAGAGGAATGCAACATGATTATTTCCAGTAGGATACATCTTGCGTTCTTCTTCTCGCATCGCTTTGTTTTTGCTATGTCTGATCCGTGCCTGGTCGCCGTTGTCATGGGGAGCAAATCCGATTGGTCCACGATGCATCACGCGTCGGATTTGCTCCGGGAGTTTGGGATTGAGAGTGAGTCGAGAGTTGTTTCCGCTCATCGGACGCCAGACCTGTTAGTCGAGTTTGCTAAGCATGCCGCCGCTCGAGGTTTGCAGGTCATCATCGCCGGCGCCGGCGGAGCCGCGCATCTACCAGGCATGCTGGCCGCGCACACTCATCTCCCGGTTCTCGGGGTTCCAGTCGAAAGCAGAGCCTTGAAGGGAGTCGATTCACTGCTTTCTATTGTTCAAATGCCCGCGGGGATTCCTGTGCTGACACTTGCGATCGGCGAAGCCGGTGCTAAAAATGCCGCCTTGTCTGCCGTCAGTATCCTGGCCCTGCAAAGCGCTCAACTACGAGAAAAGCTCATCGAGTTCCGGCGCAAACAGACTGAGCAGGTGTTGAATGCCGAGCTCGAGTGAACGATTCAGTGAACACGGTGACTCTTGATGCTCGGACGGATTTGCACAAAACCGTTGCCGCGGCAGTCGAGATTTTAAATCGAAAAGATCTGGTGGCGCTTCCCACAGAAACTGTTTACGGCCTCGCAGGCGATGCACTAGCACCGGAGGCCGTGGTCAAGATTTTCGAGGCAAAAGAGCGCCCCTTTTTTGATCCGCTGATCCTTCACGTGGAGAACAAGAAATGGCTCGGCAAATTGACTCGCGCACCTGGAAAATCGAGTCTCGTTCAGGAAATGCTCATGGAACGCTTTTGGCCGGGGCCGCTAACCATCCTGTTTCCCAAATCCGATCTCGTGCCTGACCTGGTGACTGCCGGACTTGAGCAGGTGGCGATCCGAATGCCGCACCATCCCGTATTTATGGAGGTTCTCAAGGCTTTCGGAAAGCCTTTGGCCGCACCCAGCGCCAACCGTTTTGGGCGCGTCAGTCCGACTCGGGCAGAACATGTTTTCGACGAATTGAGCGGCCGGATTCCGCTGATTCTGGATGCGGGCCCTACGATTGTGGGCCTGGAATCCACAATCGTTCGTGTGGCGGACAATAAGATTGAGGTCTTGCGGCAAGGTGCCGTGAGCGAAGAAGAACTAACCGAAATAGCGCCCGTCGAAGAGTTTGCCGGAACGGGAAAAATTGTGGCACCCGGCCAAACGGTAAGTCATTATGCACCGGATAAACTCCTGCAACTGTTTGAACCAGATGCGATTGGCCCGAACGCACACGATGCTGCTCTCATCTGTTGGGGACCGATCCGGCACGCCGAAAAATTCTTGATCGTTCGGTCCCTGAGCGAAACGCGGGATCTGCGGATTGCTGCTCAAAGATTGTTTAGTTTGCTGCGAGAAATAGATCGGTTGAACATCCGACAGATTTTTATTGAGGCGGTACCGGAAATTGGACTCGGGAAGGCGATCATGAACCGGATCCGGCGAGCGAGCGCCCCGCGATAAAGCTAGAAGAGAACTCAGGAGTTGCAGGAGTTCAGGAGGAAAACACCATGCGGCATGGAACCCTTAGATTCTTAGAAACGTAGCCCCCGAAACTGATTTCGGTTATCTATTCTGCAACTCCTGTAACTCCTGACTCCTGAGTTCTCTTCTGCCTGCTGTGATTCTTAGCGTAGACCCGAGATCACCAGTGTGATTTCGCCTTTTGGCGGATGGGCTGCGTAGTGCGAAAGGACCGTGGTCACGTCCCCACGGCGGTATTCCTCAAAGTGTTTGGTTAGCTCCCGAGCCACGCAAATTGAACGGGTCGGATCCTCTTTGGCAATGACTTCCAAAGACCGAATAACACGGTGCGGCGATTCAAAATAGACCGAGGTAACTTCCCGAGCCAATGCGGCGACTAGTTCCTTCTCGCGCTGGCCGCTCTTCACCGGGAGAAAGCCGCCAAAATAAAATCTGTCTGTCGGTAAACCAGAACCGACAAGCGCAGTCAGCACGGCGGATGGGCCAGGGACGACTTCCACCTGGATCCCGTTTTCAATGCAGGCTCGGACGATCCGATAACCTGGATCCGAAATCGAAGGCATGCCGGCGTCCGTGATGAGCGCCACTTTTTCGCCGGCGCGCATTTTTTCGATGAGTTCGCTGGTACGCCTGGCTTCATTGTGCTCGTGAAAACTGACGAGCGGTTTGCTGATTTCAAAGCGTTTCAGCAAAATAGAAGAACGCCGCGTGTCCTCGGCCGCAACAAGCGTGACCTCCTTCAGAACAGCGAGCGCTCGGAGCGTAATATCGTTCAAATTGCCGATGGGCGATCCAACTAAAAAGAGCATCGAAAAAACTTCACCACCCTTCGGAAAGAAAGCTCACGAATTGGACAGCGGCATCGTGGACGGCAAGCGGTATCGCTTCTCGCTCCTGGACAGCCGTATCGTTTCCGACGAAGAAGTTGGTGTCCCCTTCAATGCTCTTCTGAGCCATGAGTTGAGAGGTATTCGGTCGTTCGATGCGGAACTCGATCGTTATCCGCAAACTAAATTCGGAAGAGGCGAGCACATTTCCCTGGAGCGAACGCGCTTTGGTGCGCTCGACCGATTCAATCGTACCGACGACAATCGCATCAGCTTCATCGACTCCGGTGATCTCGTAGGTTCCATCCTCCTGGATCTGCTTGATCACGGTCGTGGTGGCTAATGTCTGGATGTCCGGAGCGATCGTTATATTTTTAAAAATTGGAACGGCGATTCGATGGACGCCTTTCATGTAGGTGGGCGGAGTCGGACCGAGGGAGTAGCCAGCACACCCGGCAAAGCACGCCACTAGAATGCAGAGCAATTGTCTGGCTATCGATCGACCGATCACTGGGAGGGAAGGGCGGGTTCGACAGGGGCAGGCGTGACGTCATTTGGAGCGGTCCGCATTGGTTTCTGCTCCGGCGCGGGCTGTTCGAGCGTGGGAGTCGCGGCGGGGGTCGGTGCCGGGGTTGGAGTCGGAGGCGGAGGGCCCACGAAATCCGGCCTCCCCGCGGTATCAGCTTGCGCCTGAAGCTTCGGGTGATCGAGTCCGCCTTGCGCGGTAGTCGTTTCCTTGGCGCCAATCTGGAGTGCTTGGTCACCTACTTTAGCGCGGATCTGGTCCATTCGCTGCTTTGCTCTTTCCGCATCGGGCGAGTCAGGTTGCTGCTGGACTACCTCGTTATAGTAAACGTAGGCCGCCTTGTAGTTCTTTTGCTTATCGTAAAATTTCGCGATGGTGTACGAATTCTCCGTTTTGCGACTTTGTAAGGTCTTCAGGTTATCTTGAGCCTGGGGCACTTTTTCGCTGTTCGGGTACCGGAGAAGAAAGTCTTCGAATGCTTCCTGGGAACGCACCGCGGCTGTTTGGTCGTAGCCAGTCTCGCGACTTGCCTGCAAGTAAACATAGCCGATTTGATACATGGCATTCGGAGCGACGTCGCTATTCGGGTAGCGATCCACCACCTGCTGATAGGCATTGACGGTTGCGGTGATTGAACCGCTTTTCTCCAGAGCCTGGCCGATCCCGTATTGGGCCAGGGGCGCAATCCGACCGTAAGGAGCGTTGGTCACGATCTTTTGAAACATCTCCTGCGCCTTCGCCATCGAGGGAAGTGTTGGCACCCCGTAGATATCAATCCGTTTTCCGTCCAGATAGGCTTTGCCGATACCGTATTGAGCTTGCAGCGCGGCCTCGAAATCCGGACTCCTGGGATATTTCTGCACCAAGGCCTGATACTCGTAAAAGGCACGTTGCAATTTCCCATCCTTCTCGAGCATTTGGCCCGATTTAAACTGGGCCTCTGGCGCAATGTCGGAGCGGGGAAATCGGCGGACCACAAGCCGATACGAGGCGCCGGCGCGCCTGTAGTCGCCCGCTGATTCGTATCGTTCTGCGAGTTTAAACTGTTCTTCCGCGTTTTTCTTTATCTCGATGTCGCTCAGGTCGCCCGAGCTGAAACCTTCACCCTCCCGGTAAATGATCGGGGCGGGGGCTCGATGCGGGAAGGCGAGCAGCGCCAGCATCGTCAGCGGGAGGACAAACCGCATCGTTCTATTCATAAAACGCCGAGAATAGTTGCGGCGACAAAGTACGTCAAGGAGTAGACTCGAAAGCCGCTCTCCGCGAGCTCGGATTCCTTTGGAATAAAAGGGCGCGAATGGCTCTCTCTGAGTGGCGTCTTCCTCAGGAAATCGACGGATGACGCTAGAAGGGAAACAACCCTTGGCTGACTTTTCGCTCCACGATACGGCCCGATCGCGTTATGGTAAGCGAAATCTCAAGATTTGTTGAGTTCCCATAATACGATCTCACCCTATAAACCTCCCGGCCGTATAACGCATCTAATTTGATCCTCTTGATAAGGCCCTGCTTTGTTTCTTTGCGGATCGTTTTTTGAACGGCCGGGGGAACATCTTCGATGACCAAACTTTCATCGATGTCGAGGAGCTGCCCTCGATAACTCAGCTTGATAAAACCCAAGTGTACATTTCGAAAATAAGTGCAACTATACACCCTTCGATAAACGCGGTCTTGGTTCACCTTGGCCTCAATCAGTTGGGCCCCTGGGGCGTAGTACTGGACCGCCGCTCTGACACGACTCGGGACGGCCGAGATCGGTATCTTGTCGCTTGCGCGGGCAGCGGACCACGCGCAAAAAAGTAGAACCGCCAGAGGCGCGTATTTGGCCATAACTTTCATCTACGGAGTCGTTCCGAAATGTCGAGAAGCGTTTCCAGAAAATTTGATCCATACCGGAGGACTGGAACCCGTACGAGCATTCTCGCGGGTTCCATCAAACCTTTTTTCTGGAATTCAGGGGGCTCACCGCGGCGTCCGTTCTATCTCCCGCCTACTATCGGAAGTCTATGGAACGGCGCTGCATCGAAAAAAAGGGGATTTAATACGGGGCTATCACCACGACTGGAGCCGGGTCCCAACCCCAGTAACCTGGATGCCAGAAGCCGCCATACCAATATCCATAGTGCCAATAGTGGCGCGCATAGAAGTGATGATACGGGTAGTAGTGATGATAATAAACCCAGTGCGCCTGCGCGCTCTGGCTCATCGGCAGAAGCATTGCCGAAACTGCAAGCAAACCTAATAGGAACTTTTTCATAAATTCGTAATTCTTCTTTCTCTGAACCGCAGATTTCTTGTTCGCGGCTACGAAGGTATTAAGCAGCGCGCGTGCCACGACCTGGGGACGCGGTTCTTCAGGGAGCACCCGCGTTTATTGCATCGGATAAGCGATAAAACGTCCCTGTTCCGGGATTTTCGTTCCCGAATCCGAAAGAATCTCCGATCTAAGCGTGGGGACTAGCCTTAACCTTGCAATGAGCACGGCGCCTCTGTCCAGCGATCGCTGAACCCGATTGTTGCGGGTTAACTCAAAAACCGTTCACTCGAGGTTCAAACAGTGCCGGTCAGGGACGCAGAGCAATGTAGGATGGCTTCCAGCCTGTGCCGAGAGAGCACGCGCATGGCCCTGTAAAATCTGGCGACGCCCTGGGAGAGCCTTAAAGCCGTCGCTCGATCAGTGCGGCACACAGGCTGGAAGCCTATGCATTGCCTTGGTTTGGGGACCTTAGGTGAAAGTAACGGGACTAGCGTTCCAGACTAATGACTAGGTCCTGATGCCCGCAAAAACCTGGGTTAGCCTAGACTAAGACTAATTCGTGGGCGCTTCGGGAGCCGCGCTAGCCGATGGTGCCGGAGCCGCAGGTCGCTCGGATTGATTCCGCTTTTCAGGATGACGCTCTTGCCAATGGCCGCTCTCCGACCAGCCCTCATGCCGATGCACCCCATTCATGTGATTCTTAGTCGCCTCGTAAAGGGTAACCCGTTGGGTCGGTGTGAGCACCTGACTGACTCTTGCCTCATGGAGCGCCCATTGGACAGACTTCGTCCTGAGGGCATCCGCGAGGTTTGTCGCTTTTGCCTGAATATCCGCGGTGTCTTCCGGATTCGCCAAGAGTGCTGCGTGTAGCGATTCTTGCGCTATCTTTACTTCCGCCCACGCGGCACGCAGGTTGTCGCGATCGGCCTCACGGATCTGCTTAAGTTTATCTTTTTGATCCTCGGTCAGTTCAAGCCGATCCCAAAAGGGCTGTTTCACCTGGGCCTGTGCCTGCGGCGCCAGAGGCCGTGGTTTGTCAGTGGAGCTCGGATCCGCAGTTTGCGCGTATAAACTCGCGGCAGGTACCAGCGCCAGGAGCACTAATGCGATTCTTTTCAGCTTGGTTCTCAATACTTCTCCAGACGTATGGCGCCTCCTGAGGGTTACGGAAGATACAGGGAATAACCTGTCCGTTCTTTATGGCTCACAAATTTTTAGAGATTTGTGAGCAAAATGAGGCCGGAGCGCTGGCTACTATTTCTCGTTCTTTGAGGGCTTATCGCCTTCCTTCACCGCATCGGCTTCGCTCATGTACTTGCCATGCTTGGTCTTGCCATACCACTTCGAGCCCTCCTTGTGATAGACATGAGACTCAGTGTTGACCCAAACCTGGCCATTTCCTCCGCCGGGAGCTTGTGATGCCTGCGGCTCCGGTGCCTTATGCTTTTTGGCAGCAGGAGTCGCCGCCGGTGTTGCTTCAGCGGTCGCCGCCATGTTGGACGGAGGCGCCGGGGTTGGGGTCGCCGCTGCGGCAGCAGCTGCTTTGGCCTTCTTCGAATGCTTCTTGGCAGGAGAAGCCGACGCAGTTGGGCTGGGACTAGGCGTCGTATCCGCGGCGCGAACGAAAGGTGCCGCCGCGAACGCCGTGATGACAATAGCTATAATCAGGGAACGCATCAAAGTTTTCTAGAACAGCAGGGCGCGATTAGCAAGGCTTTCATTTTCCTGCTTCATGCTGATCTCTTTCCTTGTTGAGCCGGACGAGTTCGACTGATCGCTTCTCGTTCATCAGCTTGCGACGGCCATCTTCGCTCGAATCTGCACCATCGAGGATCAAAGCTCTTACCTTTTCGGGCGTTAAGGTTGGATCAATCGCAAAGAGTTTTGCGGCGAGATTCGCGACGGCGGGCGAAGCCATGGATGTGCCGGAGAATTTAACGCGGCGTCCGCCTGGAATATAACTGTCGACGTGGAATCCATCCGCGTAAATAACGACTGTTTTGCCGTAGCTGGTGAACGTTGTCGCGTCCCCGGCCTGGTTGGTCGCGCCGACCGTGAGTAAATTAGGCAGCTCCAAACTAGCTGGCACATCCTGCAGAAATCCGGTGTCGCTATCCGAGTTTCCTGCTGCGGTGACAAAAAGGGTATTGGACGCACTATGGATCGTGTCGTTAATCGCTTCCCTCCAGACGGCAAAAAGCTTTGCGGCTTCTTCTTTTCTCTGATCGGCGTCTTGGCCGGACTTCGTGCGCGCCAGCCATTCCTCGAACTCATGCAGGTCGTCACCCCAACTCATGTTCACGACTCTGACATTCTGCTCGCGGCAAAATGCGCCGATTTTTCGAAAGTCGGCTGCCATTCGTTCGACCCATTCTTTGCTAGGTGAAAAATTGAGTCCCCTGCTCAGGCTGTCATTGAAACGAAATACGACGATTCGCGCCGCTGGATTGCCCTCGACCGCGATTCCGGCAACATGGGTCCCATGCGCATAGTTCCCGAAAAAATCGAGATCCTTAAACATCTTCTCCACGTCCGTTTTGGAAAGCTGCGGCAACCGCTTTTTGAAGGCGGCACCCGCCGGACTGTCGATTCCTGCCTGCAGGTCAGAGAGCGCTTCCAGATCGTCTTGCACGGTTGCATAAATGCCTTTCTGGTCCGGAGAGAGAGGTCCCAGAGCTTCACTGGAAGGGTAACCCTCATCGGTGAAGGCCAACCCTTGGGAGGGATACGGTTTTGAATTCGGATAAACGTAGAGGTGACCGGGATAAAGGCTGGTATCGACGCCCGAATCGAAGATACCGACCCGCACTTCCGTCAAATGATCGTCTTTGGAGAGGGTAACATCACGCGTTTGCCAGATATCCGGCTTCTGCGTGTCATGCGCGGCAACGTAGGCTTCTAAAATGCCGGACCGAATCGCGTTGGCAGGAAGTTTCAGCTGAATGGCCACCCGATAATCAAGCAGGCTATAGAAAGACTGGCGATCCAACCCTCCGGATTTGTCGACCTCCGGTTGCAAATCTTCCTGAGCCTTGCCCAGCAGGAACGCTTCGGTCAGCAAGGCGGATGTATTGCGTGCCGATTTCACGGAATCTTGAACCACATCCCATGGGAGCGCGGACACCGCTTCCTGGTAGATCGACGCGACTGCGTGCTCGTATACAGGCCCGGAAGTGGCGTTCGTTTTCTTCCGAGCCTTCAGAAGTGCCTCATCAAAAAGGCCTGTGGTCAGTTTGAGGTCAGGCTTCTGTTGCAGTGTTCGAAGTGCGTCAATGGTTTGGAGAGCCTCGTCGGTTTCTCCTTTCAGTTCTTGGGTTGCCAGTTTTGCGGAGAGCACCGAAATCAACGTTGCGCGATCCTTGATATCATAATCGGTCAGAAGCGAATGAATATCGACAACTGCCTGTTGGAGCAGCGGCGCAAAGACAGCCTCGTCGGATTGGAGCAAGCTGCTGACGGATCCGCTGGTTGAAAAGTTTTTCCGTGGAAGATCAGCCTCGCTGCGGACTTCCTTCCCCGGCTGCGCCGCACCGCCTTTGCAGACCACACAACTCCCGACGGCCAGGATCCAGAAGGTGAGGCCTTTGCACTGAAGAACAACCTTCTTCCGGAGAAATGACTTCGTAAATTCCAAGCTCATTTGTTCCGATGGCTCAAATTCGCTCCGATAGCAAACGTCTGGCGATCCGGAAACAGGCCATTGCCAGCAGAATCGCGGTCGGCACGATCGCGGCCGCCAGCACTTGATGCGGCTTGAGCTCCTCCCACCGAAGCAGCCAGTTCACCAAGAGCACAGCCACTTTTCCAAAATTCATTTCTATGGGCCGCGAAAAACCTTTCAGCTCCTCGGGCGAAAGAGAGCCATCTTTCCAGGAGCGTTCGGGATCAGCGGTTTGCCCATCCCGAGAGCTCGTTTCAGATTGTTTCTCTCCTCTCCAATAGACGATGCTGGCCCCGATAAAGCCCAGGACCAGAATGGCAACCCCAACAGTTTTGAACAGTTCCGAACGGCGTGTTAAGGAGGAGCTCTGAATCGGCATTTTGTCATTCACGGGAAGTCAGGGAATACAGAATTGGACGGCGAGTTTCCGGATCACTTTTCTGAAACTTGACGTTGGCCGCCGAGCAAAAGTTTCTTCTCACGTATCGGAATTCAGAAATTCAGGAGTCGCAGGATTCCCTGGCGCGACTCGAACTCGCGGGCACACTGCTGCGTTTGTCCATTCTGCAACTCCTGCCTCCTGAATGCTGAGTTCTGACTCCCGCTCCTGACTTCTTGGAATTTTCGCGCTAGTCTGCCGGAGTGAGGCAATCGTTCCAATTCCATTCTGTGGTCGAGCAGTGGTTCGAACAGAAGTTCGGTACGCCGACCGCGCCACAGCGACAAGGTTGGCCATCGATTCAATCGGGGGCCCATTCGCTGGTGGCTGCGCCGACCGGTTCGGGGAAGACGCTGGCGGCATTCCTGGCCTCACTCGATCAATTGTTTCGGGAAGGGCTTGCCGGGGAGCTCAATGATGAAACGCGAGTAGTTTATATTTCCCCACTCAAAGCGCTCAGCAACGATATTCATAAGAATCTCGAAGAACCGCTCGCTGGCATCCGGAACGCGCTGCGCGTCAGCGACGGTCGAGAGGTGGATGTGCGGGCAGAGGTGCGAACCGGTGACACGCCGGCGGCAAAACGGCAGGCCATCACCCGAAGGCCCCCGCATATTTTGGCGACCACGCCGGAATCGTTTTACCTGCTGTTGACTTCGCCGCGTGGTCGAAAGCTTTTGGCGACCGTGCGGACGGTGATCGTGGATGAGATACACGCACTCGCAGGCAATCGCCGCGGTTCGCATCTGGCGTTGAGCATGGAACGGTTGGAAGCCCTGGTGAAAGTCCCGTTTCAACGAATCGGGTTGTCGGCAACGCAAAAGCCGATTGAAGAGATGGCGCGTTTTTTGGTTGGGACACGGAATGTCGATCGGACGGGGAACGCGCGCTGCACAATCGTCGATTGCGGCTTCTCGCGGGCATTGGATTTGGCCATTGAACTGCCAGGTGCGCCGCTGGAGGCGGTCATGTCCAACGAGGTCTGGACAGAGGTCTATGGTCGGCTGGCATCCCTGATTGAAGCCCATCAAACGACGCTCGTGTTTGTGAATACTCGTCGTCTCGCGGAACGTGTCGCCGGACACTTATGCGACCGTCTCGGCGGCGACAAGGTGATGTCTCATCATGGGAGCCTTGCGGCCGGGCTGCGCCTTGAAGCAGAGCGCCGGTTGAAAGCGGGCGAGCTGCAGGCCCTGGTCGCCACCGCCTCCTTGGAGCTTGGAATTGATATCGGCTCCGTGGATCTCGTTTGCCAGATCGGGTCCGCGCGCTCCATTTCAACATTCCTGCAACGGGTTGGCCGCGCTGACCATCGTCGCCTGGGAGTACCGAAAGGACGTTTGTTCCCGCTCAGCCGCGATGAATTGGTGGAGAGCGTCGCGATCTTGCGCAGCATCCGCGAACGGAAACTCGATGCCATCGAGATCCCGCAGAAACCTCTCGACTTGCTTGCCCAGCAGATGGTCGCCTGTGTTGCTTGTGAGGATTGGGATGAACAGATGCTCTTCGAGCGGATGCGGTCGGCTTATCCTTATCGCGATCTCTCTCGCGAAGAGTTTGATGACGTTTTACGAATGCTGGCGGAGGGCTTCAGCACCCGGCGCGGACGCCGGGGCGCTTTAGTCCATCACGATGCCGTCAACCATCGGGTCCGCGCGAGGCGTGGCGCCTCACTCACGGCGCTTACCTCCGGCGGCGCAATCCCCGATAACGCAGATTACCGGGTCATGGTGGATCCGGGAGAAACGTTTATCGGGACGGTGAACGAAGATTTTGCCATTGAAAGTATGGCGGGAGAAATCTTTCAACTGGGCAACGCTTCCTGGCGGATCTTGCAGGTCAATTCCGGCATAGTGCGGGTCGAAGATGCGCGAGGCCAACCCCCCGGCATCCCTTTCTGGCTGGGTGAGGCGCCTGGACGCACCGCGGAGTTGTCGCGGGCAGTCTCCGCCTTTCGTTCGGAAATTGAACGTAAGCTCGAGATGGCACCGGGACGCGGCGAGCCGGGAATCACAGCAGCGGAACAAGACCTTGTCGATTGGTTGAAGGCGGAGCCTGGACTTTCTGAGGCTGGAGCGCGCCAGCTTGCGGATTATTTTGGCGCTGCGTATCGAGCCCTGGGAGTAATCCCGTCTCAGGACAAGCTCGTGTCGGAGCGCTTTTTTGACGAGTCCGGAGGGATGCAATTGGTCATTCACGCGCCGTGCGGCATCCGGCTGAACCGCGCCTGGGGGCTGGCATTGCGCAAGCGGTTCTGTCGTTCGTTCAATTTCGAGTTGCAGGCGGCGGCGACCGATGATGCGATTGTACTCTCGCTGGGCACTCAGCACTCCTTTCCGCTGGCCGAGGTTTTTGCCTATCTGAACAGCAAAACCGTACGCGACATTCTGGTGCAAGCGCTACTGGATGCGCCCATGTTTCCCATACGATGGCGTTGGAATGCGACGCGCGCCCTCGCTCTGCCGCGCCAACGGGGAGGGCACAAAATCCCTGCGCCGCTGCAGCGCATGGAATCGGAAAACCTCTTGGCTGCAGTTTTTCCTGACCAGCTCGCCTGTCTGGAAAATATCGAGGGCGACCGCGTTGTTCCTCGGCATCCGCTTGTCGAACAAACAATCGAAGACTGCCTGAACGAGGCGATGGACATCAAAGGCTTGACCAAGCTCCTCGAACGGATCGAAACCGATGCGGTTCAATGCCTGGGCTTCGATCTCCCGGAACCTTCGCCGCTGGCGCACGAGATTCTTCATGCCAAGCCCTACGCGTTTCTCGATAACGCGCCGTTGGAAGAGCGCAGAACACAAGCGGTTTACACGCGTCGGGCAGGCGACCTGTCTGCCAGTGACGGCCTTGGGAGGCTCGATGTGGCCGCTATCAAGAAAGTCTGCGAAGAAGCCTGGCCGCGCGTGACGAATGCCGACGAACTGCACGAGGCTTTGCTTCTGTTGGGCACGCTGACGGAAGATGAAGCGAAAAATCTGGCGCCCGACTCTACTGGCTGTCTCGATTTGCTCGCTGCCGAAAGGCGCGCCGGGAAGCTCGCTTCGCCTCGGGTGTTTTGGGTGGCCGCCGAGCGGTTGGCGATGGTCCAGACAATCTATCCTGGATGCAGTATCGAGCCTCCACTGGTCGACCCGCGGTCAGAGCGAGAACGCCGATGGGAACGCGCCGAGGCCGTTCGCGAGCTAGTGCGGGGACGAATGGAAGCGGCTGGTCCGATCACCGCGGATGCGTTGTGCGATGCTCTTCCGGTTGCCTCCCTCAGAAATCCAGGGCGCTCTCCTGGCACTGGAAGCCGAGGGTTTCATCCTGCGAGGCCAGTTTCATCCAGGCGTCGCGGAGATCGAATGGTGCGACCGCCGTTTGCTGGCTCGGATTCACCGGCTCACCCTTAACAAGCTGCGGGCGGAGATCCAGCCTGTTTCGATCGCCGAGTATCAGCGTTTTTTATTGGCATGGCAGAGAGCGGATCCGGAACATCGAGCCCTCGGTGTCGATGGCCTCGAAGCAGTGCTCGGGCTGCTGGACGGCTGTGAATTGCCCGCAGCCGCCTGGGAGCCCGAAGTGCTAGGGCTCCGGGTGGGTGACTATGCTCCGGCGTTACTCGATCAGCTTTGTTTCACAGGTCGGATCGGATGGGGTCGGTTCACTTCGCCGGAGACGCGGAATGTCCGGGCCATTGGTCCGATTCGATCCAGTCCGATATCCCTCTTTGCGCGCGAGAACTTGCGACATTGGCTTGCGCTCGCTGCGATCTCTGACTCCGGGGAATTTTCACCAGACGCACAACAGACGCTTGAGACCTTGCTGCAATTCGGCGCGCTGTTTTTCACCGAAATTGTCAGACATACCCGTTTGTTGCCATCACGGGTCGAACTGGCACTGGCCGAGTTGGCGGCGTACGGTTACGTCACGGCCGATGGCTTTGAAGGGCTGCGCGCGCTGCTGCTGCCGGAAGAGAAACGAGCGCCGTTTGGCGGTGCTCAGCGGCGGAGACATCCTAAGAGCGTCACAAGCGTGGAATTTGGCGGACGATGGTCGCTGCTGCGGAGAACGCCTGCCAAGGGTGTCGAATCGGAACCGCCGTCAGATGCCGGACGCGAAGAATCTCTTGAGGCTTTCGCCCGAGTCCTGCTCCGCCGATATGGCGTGGTCTCGCGAAAAATTGGCGAGAAAGAATCCTTGCACGTTTCCTGGTTCGAGCTGCTCCGCGTGTTTCGACGGCTTGAAGCACGCGGCGAGGTGAGAGGGGGTTACTTCGTTGGGGGCTTGAGCGGTGAACAATTCGCGAGGCCCGAGGCCATCGGGTTATTGCGCTCGATCCGCAAAGCGAAACCCAAAGGCGAACTCATTGCCATCAGCGCGGCAGACCCGTTGAACCTTGTCGGCGTCCTCACGCCTGGGCCGCGGATCGCCGCGATCACAGCTCACAGGATTCTGCTGCGCGACGGGGTACCGATCGCTGCGCTGAAAGCAGGGGAAGTGATCGCCTTAAACGGCCAGACAAAAGAACCTGAGCGGTCGATAGAAACCGCTCTGCGCGTCGGAGTCATGTCGGCGAAGCTGCGACCCTACTACGCCTAGTGCACCAAGTCCGAGGTTAAACCAGCCTCGGACTTGGTGCACTAGTGGCTGGCTGCACGTTTCACGGGGTAACCCGCTCAAGAGATTCTCGCACTCTGCAAACTGCCTTCGCAATTGTGCGAAATTTTGGATTGCAGAAAAAAAGCAATCCCGGCAAATTCTTCATTTCAGAAGCGTCTTCCTTTCCAATTCACTTGTTTGATCGGGCGGATTGTAACGAAGGCGGCAGATCTGATCGGTTTTGCTTAAGATTCTTAAGTCTTGGGTAGATCCAATTTTGGCATCTTTGTCGGTCACATCGCTTAAAATCAAGGGTTTCAACAAAAATGGGAAAACAAACCACTTTTCCGCGGCAATCGTTCCGCATGCTTCTCAGTCCGGTGCTCCTGAGCTTCGGCTGTTTATTTCTGGGAGCTCTTTTCCCGAGCTCGATATCAACCACTTTCGGTGCTGAGCCTTTGCCAGTTGCGAATATCGATTCCGGCCTTCAGCATCTGGTCGATTACGTCCACAACTTCCCGCGTGCGAACGGTCAGTCGTCCGCAAGCTCGAAAGGTCTCGCGGCGTCCGTGGCACAGCCTGACGGGATCCGCCTTCAAACGTTAGCCAGATTTGACGAAGAAGGCCGAGCGCTGGTCCACGTTCATCTGGATGGAAATCAATCGATGGAGGCTATAGAGCGGGTCTTGACCTCACTCAATGCCAAGGTTCTCGACAAGATCGAAAGCTATCGGCACGGGATCGTTGCCGCTTATTTGCCGGTCGAACAGATCGAAACGTTGGCCAGGACAGCTGGAATTAGCCATCTCACCGCGGAACACCCCCCGAAGGCATGGGTCGGTAAGGTTACTTCGCAGGGCACTGTGGTTTTGCGAACCGATCTGGTGAACAAACTCGGCTACAAGGGTGATGGGATCACGGTCGGCGTGCTCTCGGACAGCTTCAATACTGCTTACCTCAATACGCAAAGTCCGCCTGTGACAACCGCCCAGCAGGACGCAGCGACCGGCGATTTACCGAAAAGTGTCAATGTTCTCCAGGATTTCACCAATTCCGGATTCGGCGGAACAGACGAGGGTCGAGCTATATGCCAGATCGTTTATGACGAAGCACCCCATTGCAACCTTGCCTTTGCCACCGCGTTCGCGAGCGAAATAGGTTTTGCGAACAACATAATGGCCCTGCGGACACAGGCGAACTGTGATGTCATTGTGGATGACGTCAGTTATTCTGACGAACCGGTCTTTTCAGACGGTTATCTTGCGCAAGCGGTGAATCTGGTGGTTAGCAGCACTGACGCACCGGGCAAAAAAGTAGTTTATTGCTCATCGGCCGGCAACGCTGGAGATAACGGATATCGGCGACCTTTCGAAGCGATTCCCGACTCGAAGGTCCGCGCGGCGGGTGGTCACGGAAACCTGAAGCTCACCAACGTGAGTGATAGCCTGACCGCCGGCGGTTGGCACAACTGGAATCCGAACCCCGGACCTGCTGAGGTGTCGACCGACGTCACGAATCTTACCGATCCTACCGGTCTGTATGCGCTTTTCTTACAATGGGACGACGCATTCGATTTGGATCACGGCATAACCACCGACTTTAATTTGCTAGTGTTCGACCAAAGCGGGAATTTTCTGCCAGCGTTGAGCGGCACCGCAGATCCGTTCTCGATCAAAGAGGCGTATCAACAGACCGCTAGCTTAGCGAATGGTACGACCTACCAGATCGCTATCACAAAGTCGAAGAAAACTGATCCGAAAGCGCCGGCACCCCCCGCACAACATCAGCTCTCAATTCAGAGTTTTACGGACGGGCAGCTGATCGGAAAATACTTCCATGCGGCACCGCTTGACGTGCCCACGGTATACGGCCACGCGGCCGCAAACGGGGCAATCGCCGTTGCAGCCTACGTTTATGATTGGACAGACAAGAAGCCTTATCAGCCTCAAATCGAGTACTACACTTCGCCCGGACCCGTGAATATCTATTTTGACGAATCGGGTAATCGTCTGAGTACGCCGGAGCTAAGGGCCAAACCGGATGTGGCCGGGGTGGACGGCGTCGCCACCACTTTTTTTGGCCAGCAATATTTCAATACACCCTTCGCGTTCTTCGGCACCAGCGCAGCGGCGCCGAGCGTTGCGGGAGTAGCGGCGCTCATGATTCAGGCGGCAGGTGGCCCCGGAACCATCGATGCTCCTACTGTGCTCGGGATCCTGGCAGGTACCGCGCCGCCCCGGGATCTGTCGCCCCTTTTCGCGCAAGCGGTCGGTCTAGGCCGCAGCGGCTTTGTGACAATCTCGGCCCTGGGCGAAGTTTTCAGTAGTCCTAACTACTTCACGGTTACATACATCGGCCAGGATAAGGAATACCTGGACTCCCTGACGATCGACGGCCAGAAAGCCGGGCTGATCTTTGACACCTCTGCGGGCACCAGTCCGGCACTCCAGATTGGAAATACGATCGGAATTAGTCCGGCCGATGTAACCTTTGCGAAGACTGGTTCCCCAGGCCTGCCAGAATTGGTCGTAACCTTTAAGGCCGGAACGTTTAAACCAGGGGACTCTCTGAGTTTCACTCTCGACCAGGATCTGGCAAAAACCGGAACGTTTGGCGGTTCATCGGACTCTCTGAAAGCGGGCGCCACATTCACAGCGACAGTGAAAGGTACGGCCGCGGACGTGATTTCCGGCAATTTCTTTAGCCCTAATGGCCCGGGAACAGGCTATAACCAGCCCGACGGCTTTGGCCTCGTGGACGCGCTCAACTCCGTAGAAGCAATCCTGCAAAGCTTGCCTGCTTCCTCATCGGTTCCACTCGCTAATCGCCCGCCTGCCACTTCACCGCGTGCTCCAAATCTGAGCGCGGACAGATAAACCGAAAAAGCCGGTGCTTTAGCAAGAGGGCCGAAGTGAACTAGAGAGGAATCGAAGTTTGCCGCTGCGACCGGCTCCCCGGTCACAGCGGCTTCTAGCCGATTTCCTCCGTTCTCGTCTCCTTCGTCGTTTTTGATTTTCCTCGCTGCCAGGAGATACGCCCTGTCGCGACGTCGATAGCGGCTTTCTTCTCCGTATTGCAACCGCTTCAGGCAGGCAACGGATAAGAAATCGAGAACGACGACGAAGGATGAGCACTAGAAGGAGGAGGAGAAAGATTATGATGTTCGGCGCGATCATCATTGGATAGCCTAGGCAATCCCCACCGGTCTGACCGGCACTATGGAAGATTCGCCACTGGTCGCTCTGCGGAATGGAGTGTTCCGTCAGCTTTGGTTTGCGAGCGTGCTGTCCGGAATTTGCGTCGCAGCGCATGATTGTGCGGCCGTCTGGGCGATGTACAAGCTCAATTCGTCCCCTTTGCTGCTCTCGCTGATGTCCGCCGTTGCTTCGCTGCCTTTTTTCCTTTTTATCATGCCGGCCGGCGCCTTGGCAGACATCGTGGATCGCCGGAAGCTGCTCTGGGTGATGAATTTGTGGCTTGCCATGGCTGCCGCAGCGCTCGCCGCATTGGGCTGGCTCGGCTTACTGAACCCCTATCTCGTTCTGCTCAGCGTTTTTTTTCTTGGGGTCGGTTTCGCATTTACCGCGCCCACGTGGCCGGCGATTCTGCCAGAAGTTGTTTCCAAGAATGAACTTCCTTCGGCGAACACGCTCGGCGGATTGCAACTCAATATTGCGGCGGTGGTCGGACCGACCGTAGGTGGTCTCCTGCTGCCTCTCGTCGGCGCCAAATGGATTTTTGGTCTGAATTCGGTCTGCTTTCTCCTCGTCGCTTTTGCCGTGATGCAATGGAAGCCGGCAGTCGTGCAAACGAAGCTGCCGTTAGAGACCTTCCTGGAATCGTTTCTGACTACCATCCGATATGTTCGGCATTCCCCCGGGATTCAGATTGTGCTGCTCCGGAACGCGCTCCTTGCCTTTTTTATTTCACTGATTCCCGCGTTGATGCCCGTGATTGGCTTGAAGGAAGTCGAGCTGAACGCCCTTGGCTGCGGACTGATGTTCAGCGCGATCGGCGTCGGATCTGTGATCGCTGCGTTGCTGTTGCTCGGCTGGTTGCAGACGCGCTTTTCTCCAAATGTTCTCACGGTCTCGGCAAATCTGGTGCTCGGGCTGGTTTTCGTGTTGATGGCGTTCGTCCGGAATCAAACGCTCTTCATTCTGGTGGCCGGTCTTGCCGGCATCGGCTGGACGTTGTGCGCCTCAGAACTCTGGGTGGCAGGACAACGCGCGATGCCAAACTGGGCGCGTGCCCGAATGAATGCGACCTTCTTCATGGTTACACAAGGCGCGATGGTTCTCGGGGGAATTTTTTGGGGAACGATGACAGCGATCTACGGACCAAATCGGACGCTGATCGGCGGCGCCATCCTCTTGTTTGTCAGCCTGATTGCCGCAATCCCGCTTTCCATCAATTTTACCAAAAGCATTGACCTCTCCGTCGTTCCGGTGACCGGTTTCTCGCACAAGATACTTAACATTCCGGAAGCAAACGATGGACCGGTTGTCATCCACTATGACATCGAAGTGGATCGTGGCCGCAGCCGCGAGTTTCTGGAAACCATGAAGCATGCCCGGACGGTGTATCTGCGAAACGGGGCGTTTAGCTGGCGGCTGCACGAAGATCTGGGACGCGTGAACACCTATCGGATCGAAGTCATGGTGCCTTCCTGGAGCCAGTATCTCCTGCAGGCCGAGCGTTTGACCAAGGCCGAGCAAATCATCCTCGAGCGAGCCAGGAATTTTCATGTTGGAACCGACGCGCTGGCGGAGCAGATGTTTCTATGCGTCAACAAGGAACTGCACGCCAGACGGAAAAGGGAAGGCAAGCGCCCGGTTGTCTCAGGTGATTCAGTAAGTCTGACGAGCTCTGGCGAGAGCTAGTGTTCTGTCCCCGAAATTGCTGAATGCTGGCTCGGTTTGGACCAAGTCCGCATCGATCCCCAGGATGCGGTCCCTGCGTCGAAAACACCGGTCAAATCTCAATTTGTTGGAATTCATAGAAAACATGGAAACTGAGCGCCTTCGGGCCGGATTGGGTTCTGCCCGGCGATAACGTGGTGGACGCGACGTTTCGCATGGTTTCTGCTGGTGTTGTTGTGCGGAACCGATCAGGTGGGTGGCCGCTGAAAGCACTCAGGGATACCAGGCGATTTACCAGATGACTAATAGCGACAAGACACACCCGCTCGGGGACGACGAAACCGACCAAATTAACCCTACGGTCGAGAATGGGTTGACACCGGAGCAACTTGATTGGCTGCGGACGCAATCCGTCGTCGGCGGCCAAAAGAAACTGCAGATTCTCCGACAAGCGCTGTTCGAATGGGTCGGCGAGCATCTGGAGTATCGCTTTAGAGAAGCTGGTTTCGGAAATACCGTCCGGCGCGCGCTTGATGAATTCATGAGTCGACATAGAGCCGAAGTTCCTGAGCCGGAGACGGAGAATCGCGTCACTGACACCCAGCAGAAGTAATTGGTGTTGGAGGCATTTAAACCGACGCGCAGCGTCTTAAAAGGGCCTTTCAGCGCGCAATTCTGATTTCGCGTGATTCTTGCGGATCAGGAGCCGATTGCGGTCAGGTTGGTCCTTTGAACTCCTGCAACGCCTGGTTTCTGAACTAAGCAGGTTTGTGTAACCGTGGCTAGAATAGCTCGTCTCTTTTCTTATTATCTCGGCTTCAATTTGGCGGCCCGGGAACTGACTGCGAGAGAGCCATTCAGAAGTGGCAATTCCTTTCGAGATTTCTTGATTTTTCGTCATGTCATGAAAGGCAAGCGCATTGTCCTGGCGGTGTTTTTCTGCTCTCTCGCTTCCTTGTCTTCGGAGGCCGGCAACCACCCTCGAGATGGTAATTTGCAAGCGACAGTGGCAACGGTTGGCCAGATCCTCGAACAAGCCGAGTACACCCAACACAAGTTCGACGCCGGCATGGGGAAGCAGATCCTGGAGACCTATCTCGAAAGCCTGGACTTAAACAAACTGTTTTTCACTCAGGAAGATATTGATCAGATCCGGAACGATTACGGCTCCAGCCTTGACGATGATATTCTGCTTGGTAATTGGACTCCCGCGAAAAACATATTTTGCGATTTTCAGGCAGAGAGTGGACGAGCGCGCTGCCAAAATCGACGAACTTTTGAAAGCTCGCTATAACTTCGAGAGTGATCGAACATTCATTTTGGATCGGAGGAAGGAGCGATGGCCTCTGAACGCCTCCGAAGCGGACGGTGTATGGAAGGACCGGATTGAGAGCGAATTGCTAGCGGCAAAACTTAGCACGGACGGGATCGCGCAAGGACCTGAAGGGATAGGGCGCCGCTATCGTGAATTACGGAACCGGATCGATAGCGAGGATGATGCGGGAGTTCTTCGCATCTTTCTCGAAGCGGTAGCGCAGACGTACGATCCTCATTCCGAATACTTTGGCCCGTCGGATCTAAATCAATTCAAGATTGATATGCAATTAACTATCTCGGGTGCTGGCGCTGAAATTCGCATGAAAAATGGGTACGCAACAATCGATCGAATTTTTTTCCGAGGGCCCGCGGCTCGCAGCGGAAAACTGCACGTCGGCGACAAGATTATCGGCGTCGCTGAGGGGAACGGACCGATTATTAATGTCCTGCATTCTAGTCTCGATGAGATCACAGAGATGGTCATTGGCAAAAGCGGATCGATTGTTCGTCTACAGTTTCTTTCCTCCCGTGCGAAGAGCCCGTTCGATCTACAGGTCATTAGTTTGGTTCGGGAAGAAGTTCGATTGACCGAAGAAGCGGCGACGGGCGAACTAGTGGAAAGGGATTTGCCCGGCGGTGTCCAGAAGCTTGGGTGGGTGACCGTGCCATCCTTTTATGGAGATCCGGACAAACCGGTCGGCGGCGGCGGCACGAGCGTAACACAGGACGTTGCGACGCTGCTCGGGCGACTTGAAAGGGAAGGAATTCAAGGTCTGGTCATCGATCTGCGCGATAACGGCGGGGGGTCGGTCGCCGAAGCGATCCGTATGGCAGGGCTATTTATTAACCAGGGACCGATCGTCCAATTGAAAGATTCGAACGACGAGATCCATGTCGTGAGAGAACCCCCGGGCAAGGCGCTCTACGAGGGCCCAACGGTGGTGCTGGAGAACAAGTCGACTGCTTCGGCAAGTGAAATCTTTTCTGCGGCGATGCAGGACCATCGGCGAGCCGCGATCGTTGGAGACTCGAGCACCTTTGGAAAAGGGACGGTCCAGGCGGTCATAGAACTCAATCGTTTCGTCGAGCAACTCGGCAATCTACCTAACCTCGGCGGCGCGCTGAAGATTACGATCGAAAAAATCTATCGAGTGACAGGTGAATCCACGCAAGTCAAGGGGGTGATCTCGGACCTGATCATGCCGTCCCTGACCGAATTAACAGTGCCAGGCGAAAATGCGCAGGAGCATCGACTCGCGTACGATTCAGTCGCGCCGGTGGCCCTGGATGACTCGGGCGGCAACGCGCTCTTTCTGGATAAATTACGGAGCCGATCGAACGCCCGGATCCGGGAGAATCCTCTGTTTCAGGATCTCACTTCCGAAATTGCGGTGGTGAATGAAAACATTGAAAATAACCGTGGTTCTTTAAATGAAAAAACTAGAAAGGATGAGCTATCTGAAAAAAGCCGCTTACGTAAAAAAGCTGATCTCGATCGGAAGATTGCTCGCGCGAATGATCGTAACAAATATTACCAGTTATTATTGGACCGTGAGGGCAAGACTGAGTTAAGACCGATTAACAACCGGAGAGAACAATACGCCTTCGAGCAAACTGCTGCGCCTGATTCCGGCCTGGAATCGTTTCCGGACGCTCCTTCGGGCATGGCGGGCAAAGGCGATTTCGATGGTCTGACGGAAAGCGATGCCATAACGCGAGAGACACTAAACATTCTCTCGGATCTTGTTAATCTTACAAAAGCAAGGCAAACGGCTACCAGCCATCTGGAAAAAAAGGGGTCTATTTAGACCTGCGACGCGTGACGAGATTCGCAAGTAGTTTGTTAGGAATCGTAACCTTTACCTTTTCCAAACGTCAGCATTGTTACATATGAAATTGAATTACTTTCTTGTTCCGGTTCTCGCAATGCTCGGCTTGGGCGAGCTTCGGGCGCAGAGCGCCGATTCGACGCCTTCGCCGAGTCCTGAGTATGGGCACCAACACCATTGGGGTCATCATCACGCCTGGATCTGGAAGAAGCTGAATCTTACCGACGCCCAAAAAACGCAGATCAAATCTATCAAGCAAGGCCTGAGGGCTCAGACTCGACCGGCTTTGGCGGCTGTTATGACCGCCAGACTGAAGCTGCGACAGGATATTGATGCCAATAGCGACAGAGGAACGATGGCAGCCGATGCAACAGCGCTCGCAACCGCGGTGTCCCAATTCGCGACGGTCCGCGCTACAGAGTTAAGCCAGATCAAGGCTGTTCTTACCCAGGACCAGCAGACCACCTTGAGTGACTTTCAGAAGAAACGCGAGGCGCGGATGCAAAACTGGATCGACAAATTGAACCAACCCACGACCTAACTCGCCCTCATTAACGGAATACCCCAACGAAGCCCTGCTGCTGAAGGACGAGTGCAGCGGGGCTTTTTGTTTCCTTGGCTTTTTCGTGATTCTTGCCGGCTAGCATGCTTTTCTGTCATAGAAATGGTTATCTCCACCGGCCATAAGTTTTTTGGACGCAATCGTCTGCGGAATCCGTGGAATCCGCGGATTGCTTTTTATCTTCGCTTTTTAGCGGTCGCGCCTCTCCTTTTTGCGAAGGCTCACATCTGTTACGGAGATCCCCCCGTCGAACCCAATCCAGCAGCGCCGGACGTCAAGTTGCTGCTGGGTCAACCTATATCCTCATGGACAGCCGCCTACGGGTCACCCAAGTCGGACAACGGCAAGAGCGTGGTCTTTCAAACGCACGAGGGCACCGCCTACGTTATTGTTGGGACGTCCGGGCTGACGGAATGCGCCTCGTTGGTTGCCAATATCGCGGACCTGAATCACCTGGTGGACCTCGTGACGGAAATCTGCCAGTCCCTTGGAGTGAGTTACAAAGATGACGCGGAAGGTCCGAAAGGGAAATTTCATCGCTACGAAAGCAAAGATGGAAAAATGCGCGTTGCGATTATGGCAAATCCCCCGGAACTCGTCATCGTCGTTCAATCCAAGCCGTTTAGCGCAAATGATCAATCGCCGATGACGGTCGCTCTCTGGAGGTAATTCCCCGACTCCTATGAACCGCTTCCGAATTCATTTCCTGGCTTTTCTCTCAGTCTGCGTGCCAGCATTCTTGTCGAGCGCGGCTGACACGGTCTCCCCGGTCGGGCTTTGGAAGAATGAAGATGCCACTTTTCAAATATTTGAAAATGAAGGGAAGCTGGGAGGCAAGATTATTGCGATGCAAGAACCCCGAACTCCGGAAGGAAAGGATAAAACGGACATCCATAATCCTGACCCGTCCAAAAGAGAGAGACCAATCATCGGATTGGTTTTCATGTCCGGGTTCACCCGGAAAAGCGACACGCGTTGGGAGGGCGGCACAATCTACGACCCGAAAAGCGGTAATACCTACTCCTGTTCGATGGCGCTCGACGGCCCCGAAAAGATCGAAATGCGAGGATTCATTGGTATTTCTCTGATCGGACGGACGCAGATCTGGACGCGCGTAGACAGCAACGAACGCCCGTGAAGGAATGCGCCTGCGGCCAGCGACGAATCACTTGACCTGTGCCGTGTGGACGACTTCGGGGACTTCCTTCCCTTTATCAACAAATGTCAGCGCAGCCGAATTGAGGCAGAAACGTAACCCGGTCGGCGCCGGACCATCTTCAAACACGTGCCCCAGGTGGGCTCCGCAGCGAGCACACAGAATTTCGGTGCGACGCATACCAAAGCTGTTGTCTGTTCTGGTCAGGACATTTTCCTTTGCGACAGGCTGGAAAAAACTAGGCCACCCCGTTCCGGAATTAAATTTTGAGTCCGAAGCAAAAAGAGGTAGCCCGCAACAGACACAGTGATAGATGCCGTCCCGGTGGTTATCAAGGAGCGTACCGCAAAACGCCGGTTCGGTTCCTTGACCGCGAGCGATCTCAAATTGTTCGGCTGTCAATTGCTTGCGCCATTCAGCGTCCGTTTTGTGAACCCGCGGAACAGCGACCGGCTCGGTGAGCAAGCCGTTGGGGCCAATTAGCCGGACGTTCACTGTGGAACTCGAGGAGAATTCTTGAGCTTTTGCCATACCCGACAACAAATAGCCTCCCGCCAGAATACTCAACGCCAACCTGGATAAAAAATGGGAGATTCTCTGCATTGCGAAGTCATTTGCCAGCGGCGCAGCCATTCTTTCCTTTGCAGCTGTTCTCGGTAGTCTTGCAGCCACCTTTGCCTTTGCAGGAATTTTTGCCTTTGCAGCCGTTGTCGCCGGCCTTGCAGCCACCCTGTCCCTTACAGGAATTTTGCCCTCTGCACCCATGTTTGCCTTTATCCTGGTCAGCCAGGTTGTGGACTGAGGAGGCGAGTGTTCCAGAAACGTTTGTTGCGTACGACCTCGCTGCGAAGGATCCGGTTAACAGGCCGGCCACAGCCGCCCCGGTAATGATTGCTTTGGATGGTAACATTGTCTGTTGAGCTTTCAGTTTGAGAATAGTTGCGCGGACGATCCCTCATGAGATGCAACGCACTCCCTTTTAATTCCCAAGAAGTGGAAAAGGTAAAGCAAGTCGCTTTATTTACGTGAGCCTCGATAGGCGTCTCGCCTGTGTGTCCCCTCGGGCGCCGGCTTCGATCTCCAGAGCGGGCGGACAGATCCTGATTCGGGATGGGATGGCGCCGGTCAACCGAAGCGAAGAGCAGACTTCTTTGCCCTGGGCTTGGCAGCATTGCGGTGGGCGCCGAGAACAGAACACAGGCGGGACGCCTATGCTACCATCGGGTCGGCGTCATGCTTCCCTGCGTCTTACCTTTTTGAAATGTCCAAACTCCAGAGCAAAGCGTCCCGCTTTGCCAGCACAGGCTGTTAGCCTGTTTCGAGGCCGAACTCACTCCATGTCGACGCGTTTATCCCTCACCGGGATCAGGCGCGCGCCTTCGTGAACTGTATTGTCTGGCCGCCTTGATGGCGGCTTCGATCTTGCCGTAGCGCAAACTATCCAGTGGGCTATGGCCGCCTAAACTGTCCAGGCAACTCAGAAAAAAGATGACCGGTTCCCACTCCGTTTCAAAAGTCAGTTCGGCAAGACAATCCCGAATTCCAAGCATGACACGTCTATGTTTTCGCGCAAATTGCCAAATCGGGTAAACCCACTGGCCGGCCTCGTTTCTTATGCAGACGATTTGCCGGTGATCGCGCCATCGATCAACAATCGACGCGTCTCCCAACCCCATGAGATCGACGACATCACTCTCGCGAATACAACCGCCGCGCGCCGCCAGAAGATGCTGGATCGGCAACTGATCGTCGCTGGATGTCAGAACTGCGTCGCGCATCCGTCAAATTAACAAATTCCGTTTTTAGTGCCAGTTGGAAAATTGGAAATGCAGTATGAAAATTGCTTTGCTCCCTGGGAACAGGGCGCCAGCGCGCTGCGTCTGTTTTTTCCGAAGTGGCTGCCTGGCATGTTCGTTTTCGCCCCCCATTTTAGAAAATGGGGGTTCGAGGTGTCACATTATACCTCCTAGGAGGGTTGAAAACGGCGAGTGCTGGAATTTCCGGCGCGGGAAGCAGGCGCTTGCGTCGATCGGTTAGCGCCTGCCTGTATCGAACAGGATGGCCTGGAGTTGCATTCGGCCTGAAGGTGCCAACTCGCGATACAGCGCCTTAGTCAGGCCACTTACTATCCGGTCGGGATGGGTGCCGGCGCGGATGCGAATTTCATCGATAAGCGGATTGCCATAAACCAGACCCCGCGCGAAAGACGCGGCGTCCAGGATTTCCTTCTCGAGCGCGACGATGTGGATGCTGATGTCAGTGAATCCCGCATCGATCAGGGATTCCTTTATCGGGTCGATCGCGTGGAAGGCGAACGGCACCTTATAGAACTGCGGTGGGTCGGCAGGAAAGAAACTCCGGCAACCTCGTGCGCGATCTGGCCAAACGGGTTGTGCCGATGCGAATCCCAAACGCTGAACAGGTACCTTGTTACGACATAAAATCGATGCTTATGGCGCGAGTGGCTTGCGAGCCGCGGAGGAGTACTCGGTCTCCTCCATGTTAATGCCTAGCTTCTGAACCATGGCGATCAATATGGCATTCTGATATTCGAGGTGACTCAGGATAACCTCGATCTCTTCTTCGGCACGAACATTCACCTCCAGATCATGCTGGGCACGACGTTCGGAGTGCTGGCCTTGAATGTTTTGGCCGAGCATGATCAACGGCATCAAGAGAATCTGAATCACGTTCGAAATAAACAGCCAGAACACGAATCCCATCGGAGGATCGAACTGCAGCGATTTAGGGGCCAGCAAGTTCCAACCCAACCACAGGACCGTCCAAACAAAAATGACCAGAAAGAACCCGATCGTACCAACGTGCTCCGTGATCCATACGGCAAGTCTATCGAGGGGCTTCGCCTCGCCGAGGTCTGGCTTCGAATAATCGCTCAACGGACTTCGCCGTTTTTTGAACTCTTCAAGCGAAGCCGGGAGGGCACGTTTAGTGGACGATGTGGTGGTGCTCATGGGACGATTTCCGTTAGAAGCTTAACTATGGCTCCCTTATCCTCGAAGGGAACCTCCTGGGTTTGGTGACCCGCCTGCAATTGATATTTGAAGAAAGTTGAACCGAAAAAGCGTGTAAGCGGTCTCGATATCGGAAACGCCATTTTTCGTAAGTCGTTCAGCCTGAAGTGGCTGCCTCGCATGGATTCGAACCATGACAAAGCGATCCAGAGTCGCTTGTGCTACCGTTACACCACGAGGCAATTGAGCGCCGGGAGCCATTCGTTACCGCAAAACGGCTGGATGTCAATTGCCTAACGGGTTGGAAACTTTCGTTCCTGGTGGCGGCGAGAACTCAAAAGTCGACGCCGGAAGTGTCTCACGCCGAACATCCGTGTAAGTAACAGTAAACACCTGACCCTTACTGTCTTGAACGACCACTCGCTGGGGCGCGAGATTTTCATCGAGTGTCAGATCGACCGTTTTTACCAGCTTTCTCACCGCCGCCGTTTTCGGAGTGAGAGTAATCTGATACTGGTTGCCATTCTTCGATCCTTCCAAGTCATAGTAATTCGTGACTTCACGAAAATTGAGTCCGGCCGTCAGTGCGCGCAATGAGTCCCTGATGATCGGCCTCTTTTCCAGATCGTAGATTTCTAACTGCTGATAATTCGGGTAATAGATCGACATTTTTTTGCCGTCAATGACCGTTGTACTTGGAGTTCTGCCACCGATTTCACGCCGTATTTTGTCAGGCAGAGTAAACCAGACCTTTCCCTCGTTCACGACCGGGTCTTTCAGCATTGCCAGATGGCGTTCTTCCCGGAAGTTTGCCTGGAGAGAAGGTTGACTATTGTGGAGGGTCTGCAGTTTTTGAACCAATTGATCGATGTCGCTCTGCGTCATGGGACTGGCGAATGCAGGCGGAACGATCCCCAGAAGAATGAGGAGAAGAAGTTTTCTCATAGTGATTTAGTGATTCCAGATTGGCACGAAGTTGAACCATTGTTCCGGAAATTCTCGGATGATCGCCTGGAACACGTCGGCCACGCGTTGGCTGTTTTGCTCGAGCGTGCGGTCTGCGGACATGTCAATCGGCGGATAGGCGTAGCATCCATACTCTCCGGGTTCCAATTGTAAGACAAATGCGGGGATCACAGACGCCTGCGTGTGCTGCCAGACGCGCGCAGCAGCGGCCGAAAACAGCGTTGGACGGCCAAAAAACTGGACTTCGATTCCGCTATTTAAGTATGGCCGGTCCACCAGCATCGCCACCAGCTCGTTCCGCCGGAGCGCCTGGATGATCTCCACGAACGCGAATTTATCAGTCCCGACCGTGACGGTCTTGATACCGAAACGCTGACGATATTTCAGACGCCATTCATTAAGCTCATTGCTCGGCTCGGCCAGGGTCACGACATTGACAGGGAAGCCATCCGAGGCCAGAACCATTCCGCCGAGTTCCCACGCGCCAAGATGACCCGTAATCAGGAGCGTCCCTTTGCCATTGCGACGAGCCGATTCCAGAAACTCGAACCCGCGTCGCTCCACCATCAAAGCGTTCAAGCGATCAATTCCACTTTCGGCACAGTCGCAGAAATCATGTAACATGCGTAAAAAGTTGTGGAAGCAGTTTCTGGAGAGTTCTTCACGCTGCTTTTGATTTTGCGTCAACGCATTCAGGTTGCGCCGCAGCGCTTCACGACGGTCTCTGCACAGACGATATCCGAGTTCTCCCGCCGCCAAACTCATCGAACGTGTCAAAGGCCTCGGGAAATGCTTGATCAACCAACTGGCGGTTTCAAAGCTGAGCGGGCTGTACCAGGTATTGCGCGTCAGCGTCAGTTCCAGTTCGGGTGATTGAACCGGAGTGACTATTTGAGGCACAGGCTGATTCATCCGATCATTGGCCGAAGCTGAAAGCCATCGACCTTCTCCCTGGGAATTGAACATCGGCCCGCCCTAAAACCCCACCCTTCCGCTCGAATGAGGCCGACCATCGATGTGGTTTTTGTGCGCTCGGGACGTCGGAATCGAAATAAGGAAGTACTTCCCTGAGCGTTGCCCATGGTTTGAGCGGCCCGCGAGCCTGATCTGTTTGACCCGACCAACCGTTTTTCACCAGAAGTCCCGTCGCCACCATGTGCGAACCACGGGTTTGAAATTCGAGCACGGTGACGCCCGCTTTAGAAAAATAAAGGTCATAATCACCTCCGCTGAGGCTGCGCAGGATGATGTCGCCCACCACGGAATGACCGCCGGTGGTGTATTGCAACTGCCCAATGCGGGTTTTTGCTTCGGGACCGAGTCCGGATATCTCCTTCGCAGTCTGACAACCTGCCAACAGAATTGCGGATAGAAGAATAAGGAATCGACTCGTCATGTAGTTTTTGGGGTCAATGTCAGCTTTGGAGCTACCCTCGATGTTCGCTTCTGGAGCGCGACCAGCATGTGAAAAATGCAAAGCCTCCAGCGCATACTGAAATCGCGGACCTCATTCCCGGATAAGACCGCGCTCACCGTCGGCACAATTTCGAGAATTTCTTTGGGGAAGAGGAAGACTTCCACGAACTCCTGGGTGTACCAGGCGGAGGCCCACCGCAAATAAATATCAAGCACCCGGCCAATCCGCTTTTCATAATAGCAGAACGCCTTCAAGCGTTTCTGCGGCTGATCCAAAGAGAGATTGAGGGCATCAGCCGATTGTTCGCCTGACAGCAGGGCAAGATAAACGCCACTGCTGAAGACCGGGTCGATGAATCCCGCCGCGTCGCCCGCCAACAACCAACGGTCCCCGAACAGTGGCTTGTTTCGATAAGAGAAGTCTCCGGTGGCATAGACTTCCGTGACTCGCCGAGCATTCTCCATCCATTCGTTTACCACCGGTTGTTCCGCAATGCAGCGAGTCAGGGCGTCTTCGGGGCTCAACTTCATGCTTCTGAACTTATCGGCGTCCATGACAACGCCGATGCTGGTCGTCTTTCCTTTGAGAGGGATCATCCAGAACCAGGAATCTTTTGTCCGAACCATCCTCGTCAAGGTTCCATCCGGGCCATCCAGACGCCGGACATCGTCGTAGTAAGCGTAAAGCGAAAATTTGCGCAAGTTCGGGAAGCGGCGCTTCAATTGGAAGCGATTACCGATCAGACAGTTACGTCCTGAGCAATCGATCATATATTTCGCGCGCACAACCTTTCGATCGCTTCCCGAGCAAAGAGCGACGCCATCGTCATCGAGTTCAAACGAATCGACGGGCGTCTGTTGTCGGACGTCGCATCCGGTTTCAGCCGCGTGATCAAGGAGGATTCTGTCGAATTCAGATCGGAGGACTTGATAAGCCGTTGGGCGCTTTGACCTGAAGCCGTTGCGAAAATAAAATCGGACGCGTTTGCCGCAGGCGGAAACAATTTCGCCCCCATGTTTCACCAGGAAACCACCCTGATCGATTTTTTCTCTAACGCCCATTCGCTCGAGCGTGTTCAGAGTGGCCGGCAGCGTCGATTCTCCGACACTAAAGCGAGGAAACTTTTCCTTCTCAAAAATTATCACCCGCCGACCCGCCTTGGCGAGGAGAGTCCCTGCCGCACTCCCAGCGGGACCGCCGCCAACGATCGCTACGTCAAACGTCTCATTCATGCCCCGAGAAGAATAACAATAACAGTGCGCATACTAAACCGTACTTCCTTGTTTCCCTAGACGAGTTTTTGACTCGTCGCATTCAGAAACGGCTCCAATTCCGAGACTAATCGAGAGAAAACCTCAAAATCAACTTGTTGCTGGCCATCACTCAATGCTTCGGCCGGAAACGGGTGAACTTCGATCAAAAGCCCGTCCGCGCCGACGGCCACAGCGCCCCGGCAGAGCATCGGGACCAGATCGGCTCTCCCGCATCCCTGGCTCGGATCCACAATCACCGGGAGATGGGATTCCCTTTTGGCAATCGCGACCGCCGCGAGATCCAGCGTATTGCGCGTGTACGTCTCGAATGTGCGGATTCCACGTTCGCAGAGCAAGACGTTCGGGTTGCCTTTCGAGAGGATATATTCAGCCGCCAGCAGCCACTCCTCGATCCGCTCGTTCATTCCTCGTTTGAGCAAAACCGGTTTCCGGCTTTTAGCGCATTCGATTAATAATTGGAAATTCTGCGCATTTCTCGCTCCGACCTGGAGGATATCGGCGGTCTCGCATACATGTTCCACATCCCGCTCACTCAGGACTTCGGTAATAATCTTGAGACCGGTTTCTTTCTTTGCGACAGCCAGAATGCGTAACCCTTCACGACCCAGACCTTGAAACTCGTACGGCGAGGTTCGTGGCTTGTAGGCGCCTCCGCGCAAGATCGTCGCCCCATGCGCCTTTACCATTCTGGCGGTCGAAATCAGTTGCTCTTCCGACTCCACGCTGCAGGGCCCGGCCATGACCACAAAGTTGCCGCCTCCAATTTTGATTCCATCGACGTTGACAACTGTCTCCTCGGCTTTGGATTCCCTGCTGACCAACTTATACCGTTTCTGTACCGGCAAGACCCGTTCAACTTGAGGAAAGGCTGCCAGGGACTCCAGAGTATGGTGCGTGCGCTCGTCACCTATCGCTGCGATGACTGTCTGAAGCTCTCCGTAGATCGGGTGCGGGGTATAACCTAGTTTTTGAACTTCCAGGGCGACTTCTTCGACCTGTTCCTTGGTTGATTTGGGCTTGAGGATGACAATCATGAGAAGCGGAGCAGATATCACATCCGGCTCTAGAGGCAAATTAGAAAAGCGCCTGGGACCAAGAACTCAGGAGTTGCAGGAGTTCAGGAGTTGCAGAATGGATCGGGTGTCTGGCGACGCTCTGGCGAACCCGCTGGACAACCTGAACTTCTCGTTCTAGATCTGCTCGTGCAAGATTTCACAGGTGGCGGCATCCATGCGCTGCACACATCGTTTGCGTCGTCGGGCGATCCGGAATTCGACCGACGCATCCAGGAAATAGTCAATGATTGGGGCGTTCGCGAATCGCATGAATTGATCGCAGAAATGATTGTAACGGCCCTCCGGATGGGGAGCGATTCGGTGCCGGTGCCAGACCTCAAATTGATCAATCGTTCCCTTAAAGAACTCAGACAGGCTGCCAAGGTTTTTGCCCCTTATCAAGGGATCCGCAAGATTGCGATCTTTGGTTCGGCGAGAACGAGTCCACAAGTCGAGGTCTACCATGCCGCAGAACGATTCGCCGGGCAGATGCGCGATCACGGATACATGATTATCACAGGCGGGGGCGACGGAATTATGGGCGCCGCTCAACGTGGCGCCGGGCGAGCGAACAGCTTCGGCCTGAATATCCGGCTGCCGTTCGAGCAGAAAGCCAACGAGACCATTGAGGGTGATCCGAAGCTCGTCATTTTTAACTATTTCTTCACTCGGAAAGTTAATTTCATCAAAGAAACCCACGCCATCGCCCTCTTTCCCGGCGGCTTTGGAACGATGGATGAAGGGTTTGAATGTCTGACACTGATGCAGACCGGTAAAGCCAGGATTATCCCGGTGATCCTGATCGATAAAATTGGAGGCACCTATTGGAAGAGCTGGACCGAGTTCCTGAGAACCCATCTCTTGGGCCAAGGCCTGATTTCCCCGGATGATTTCAGTCTCTTTACCATCACGGAAGACGTGGACGACGCTGTCCGTATGGTCCTCCAGTTCTACCGGAATTTCCATTCCTACCGATGGGTCGGTCAGGACATGGTCATTCGGTTGCATCGGCAGTTAACCCCCAAAGCCGTCCAAGGACTGAACGAAGCTTTTTCCGACTTGCTGGAGAGTTCTCCCCTTCGAGCGAGCCGCGCACTGAAACCGGAAAAGAATGAACCTGAGCTATCTAACATGCCGCGCCTGGTGGCAGGTTCGCATCGCCGGAACTTTGGACGGCTTCGGCAATTGATCGATGCGATCAACGAAGCCGAAACGATTGGAGAATAGCGGACTACTACGCCAGACTTGGTGCACTAGGTGCCGCTTTTTCCGACTTGGTCGATAATGTAGTCATGGATCGTGTTCACCGTTGCGAGAGCGACCCGCGCGACCTCTGAATTCGGCACACCCACGCCAAACGTTTTCTCCATGCTGACGACCAGTTGTAATGCGTCGATTGAATCCAGCCCAAGGCCGTCGGCGCTAAAGAGCGGCAGATCATTGGAGATCTCCTCCTTTGGCGTACGCAGCATCAGGTTCGTGACGAGCATTTCTTTTATTTGCTCTTTCAGTTCTTCAGACGACATAGACGAATTCTGGGAACAGGAACCGCATAGATTTGGCGGAATCGGCTGTTAATCAAGTCTTAAATTCACGGAAGTTCGAAATGCGCCCAATCACAAATGGATAAGCCGAAGAGAATCAGGATCGACAAGCTTCTCACGGATCATGGTTACTTCAATTCGAGAGAACGTGCCCAGCGATCGATTCTGGCAGGGCAGGTCCTGATCGAAGAACGTGTGATTGACAAGCCGGGGACACTCGTCAATCCCGACGCGGTGGTTCGAGTCGTTGCCGAGGAAAAGTACGTCGGGCGCGGAGGTTATAAGCTGGAAGCGGCCTTGGATCATTTCAATATTAATACGATCGATCGGGTCTGCTTGGATGTCGGGGCGTCGACCGGAGGCTTCACCGATTGCCTGCTTCAGCACGGCGCCAAAAAAGTGATCGCCGTCGATGTGGGACACAATCAACTCGCCTGGAAAATCCGCAGCGACATCCGGGTCGAGGTCCGTGAGGGATTAAACGCCCGTACACTGAGTCCCGAGTTAATCGGGACCCGCGTGCCGCTGGCGGTAGTCGACGTCTCTTTTATCTCGCTCACGCTCGTTTTGCCTCCTATCTTTGCCTGTGTGGAAACGGGGGGAATGGTGATCGCATTGATTAAGCCTCAGTTTGAATTGGAACCGCAACAGGTTGGGAAAGGGGGCATTGTCCGCGAAGCGGAGATGCGGATGCGCAGTGTCCAGAAGATCCAGCTCTTTGTCGAACATCTGCACCGGGAATGGCTGGGCTTTATCGAGTCGCCGATCACGGGCGCTAAAGGCAACCGGGAATTCTTAGCATGTCTTCGGTAAGTCTCGGCATTTATGCGCATTGGCAAAAAATCGGTGCGGCGGCTTCTCTCAGAGCCCTCTTGCACGAACTTTCCTCCTACAACGTCGCCGTTTTCGTTGAAGAGAAGGCAGCCAAACTTGTAGGTCAACCAGGCCATTCACTCGACGAGCTGTACCATCGGGTGGACCTCTTCGTCGCATTGGGGGGCGATGGAACGCTCCTTCGACTGGTACGCGACCTGCGTGGCCGGATGAAGCCGATCATGGGGATTAATTTCGGTTCACTCGGCTTCCTCACTTGCTTCGGCGGACCGGAATACGCAGTCGCGGCCAAGGCTCTCGCGAAAGGAGATTATCGAGTCGACGAGCGAACCTTGCTGGAGGCATCGATCGAAAGGAAAGGGGCAGAGATCTATTCGCAGATCGGTCTGAACGACGTGGTGGTCACTCGAGGCGAACGTTCTCGGCTGGTCCGGCTGAATCTCTTTATCGATCAGACCCACCTGACTGAATATAACGCCGACGGATTAATCATTGCGACATCCACTGGCTCGACCGCTTATTCGCTTTCAGCCGGAGGGCCCATCGTTATGCCGAACTCGGGAGTGTTCGTCGTGACTCCTATCTGTCCGCATGTTCTGACGAATCGCTCTGTCATTGTCTCCAACAAATCGACGATCCGGCTTCTGCCGAGCAGCGGCGAGCAACAGTTATCCGTGAGCGTCGACGGCCAGGAATCGATGCAGCTCTCTTCCAATGATGCAGTCACGGTTCGACCGGCGGACGAGAAACTCCCGCTGCTCCTGCCGAAAAAACTTACTTTTGCGGATATCCTCGGCACCAAGCTTCGTTGGAGCGGGAGCGCCATATGATTCGCATCCGAGGAATCCTGCTCCCAGAGCATATTCTCCTCGGTATGACCGCTCCTTCAGAGGAAGAAACGATTCGACAGCTTTCCGAAACGCTTCGTTCCGATACCAGAATATCTGATTGGCCAGGGTTTTTGCGGGACCTGGCTAAACGCCCAACTGCCGGCAAAGTGAACCTGCAGTATGGCCTTGCCCTGCCGCATATCCGCACTTCAGCCGTGACAAAGATGTTGATGGCGTTTGGACGATTGACCGACCCGCTTCGGGAAACGGATGATTCGCTTCAGTTCGTGGTGCTGATCGGCATTCCCCGGGCCATGGACGCTGAGTACCTTCGGCTTGTCGGGACCCTGATGCGAGTGTTTCGCGACGTGAAGTTAAGGCAGAAACTGCTTGTTGCTCAGAAACCCGCCGAGATTATCCAGATCTTCGAGAGAGGCGAAACCGGGCGAGAGAACGACGATTGATTCCACCATCTGTGGTTAGAAAAATCGGGATTAGAGTGAATCTCTCACGTTTTTTGACGATAGATTGCCAGCGGCGAAAAGGCCTGGCATACCGGCATCATCGAGATGGTGTCGATATTTACGTGTGCCGGCCGGGTCGTCACCCAGTGCACGGCGTCAGCGATGTCGGCCGCGGTAAGCGGAGTCGTTCCTGCGTAGATGGACGCCGCACGCTGTTCGTCGCCTTTGAAACGAACAATCGAAAATTCTGTCTCTGACAGACCGGGTTCAATATCAGTGACGCGCACGGCCGTCCCCAGCAGATCGGCACGAAGGTTATGTGAGAATTGTTTGACGAAGGCTTTCGTGGCGCCGTAAACGTTCCCCCCCGGATAAGGATAGAGCGCCGCAACCGATCCGATATTCACCACATGGCCGCGGCCGCGAGCGACCATTCCGGGAAGGATCAGTCGAGTGCAATATAGAAGCCCTTTGATATTGGTATCAACCATCATTTCCCAATCTTCGAGCGGCACCTTGTAGGCCGGCTCCAGATTGAGCGAGAGCCCAGCATTGTTGACTAAGATATCAATCGAAGCGAATTCCGGAGGCAACCCCGCGACGACCGATTCAACCTCGGCTCTGTTCCGCACATCGAGGCTTACCGGCAAGATTAGATCACCAAATTCCTCGCAGAGCGCTTTGAGCCGGTCGAGCCGACGGGCGGTAGCGACCACTCGAATGCCATCTTTTGCAAATCGGCGGGCGGTTGCCGCGCCAAATCCAGAGGATGTTCCAGTTACAAATGCGACCATACATCCTCTTTTCGGCGCGACCGGCTGGAGCGCAAGTTTTTTCCGCGCCGAAAGGAGAGAAGGTTGGCGGTTCAGATTGAACGCGTCGAGCTGGAAGTAGCAGAGGCGTCCAGCCTGTATTTTATTCGAACCGCAGCCGACACTATGACCACGATCTCGCCGTCTTAACCGCGAGCTCTTTCGCTTTCGCGATCGTCGCCTCGACGTCGGCAGGTGCGGCAAGCGTCGGCTCGATCACTATGTTGGTCACCTCGGTGACCCCGATAAATCCTAACACACCGCCGAGTGTTTTGATTTGCAGATCGTAACCTTCAGCGCCGGTCCCCGGACCATAAGCCCCTCCACGGGCGTAGACCGCGACGGCCTTCCTATTGGTGACCAGACCTTTGTAGCCCTCAGTGGGACTAAAACTGAATGTCAATCCGGGTTGCACGATTACGTCGATCCAGTGCTTCAAAACGTAGGGAATGCCAAAGTTCCACATCGGAAGGGAAAACAAATACCAATCAGCGGACTTGAAGCGATCGATCACCCCGACGACCTGCTGCCAGGCTTTTGCCTGATCCGGAGTGTGCGCTTGGCCGTGCAAGATGGCATACTTCGCATCGACGATGTCTCCGTCAAAGGCTGGCAGTTCCGTTGTCCAGAGGTCCAACTTGTCGATTTCGAGAGCGGGGTGCGAATTTTGAAGTTCGGCGAGTAAAACTTGCGAGACTTCGATGGACTTTGAACGGGACTTTCTGGGAGAGGCTTCGATGTAGAGCAATTTAGACATGAGATGATTTTGGTGGTTGCGATTAGGGTTTCGAATCAAGGGAAATTATCTTCAGAGCGAGTAACATGATATAGAGATATCTGGGCAAAAGAATCGGGCTCAATGGCCCAGTAATAGTTCGCCATGTTTTCCAAGCTTCTTCAGCAGCAGCGCCAGCGTCGATCGTTCCGCGGCGGACAACGGTTCAAAGACAGTTTCCAAGCGGTCGGCATGCACCTTGAAAACCCGCCGGATCAGTTTCCGGCCAGTGGGCGTGAGGGTTACATAGGTGACGCGGCGATCATTCGGGCACGCTTGGCGGCGGACCAGGCGCTTTTCTTCGAGTCGGTCGACTGCGGTGGTAATGGAACCGCTTGTCAGCATTACTTGCCGTCCGATCGTATTGACCGGCAGCGGCCCTTTATGCAACAAGATTTCCAGCACCGCAAAATCCGACAGGCCGAGTCCGGAAGCGGCAATACTGCCCGCGTCGAGTTGGGCGAGGGTCCGGTAGGCTTTCATGAGAATCAACCAGAGATGGACTCCGGAAGTGTTGGTGGTAGCGGACTCGGTGTCGCTCACGGCGTTATCTTTACATCAAGATATATTCGGCGCAAGATTTTTTTTGCTCTGTCATCCGGCGATTACGATTCAATCTCCGGATTGATGTGTACGCGCGTCACTTCCGGAAGCGAGGCGTGAATCGCCCGCTCCAGGCCCGCCATCAACTCGTGGGTCTGCGCCAGTGAAGTCGTCCCTTTGAATTTCTTTTCGAGCGTTATGACCAATCCTTCATCGGTCACCAGCACATCCTGGACACGGACATTGCGGGCCTCAGGCAGGTTCGCGAGACCCTCCTCCACCCGACGTGTGGACGGGAGATGTCGTACCGCCGGCTTCGGTTCGTCGCTCCGCGGTTCCAGGTGCACCGTGACAAGAACCGTTCCCGGCAGTTCCTTCATCAGGGCTGCTTCCAATCTTTCCGAGTGCCGGTGCGCTTCGGCCAAGGTCAGACTGTCCGGAAGTTCCAGGTCAAGCTCAATACGAGTCTCTTTCGCCACCAGATAAATGTTCAGGTTATGCACTCGCAAACCGAGTCGATCCGCGATCGCTCGGACGCCCGCGGCCCGTGGTTCGTTAGGAGTCGCCGCGGGTTCGACATGGACAATTGCCTCGGAGTCGCCCAATTCCGCACTCAGTTCTTTTTCGACTACCTCGCTGAGTTGATGCGCGGACTCGAGAGAAGCGCCTCGAACGGTTCCAAGCTTTACCTCGACGAAGGGCCGATTCCCGACAAAACGAGTGCGAACGACCACGGTCCCGCTGACAACACCGTCGACCGATTCCACTCTTCTCCTCAAACGGTCCGTGAGACCGATCGGGACATCGTCCATCAGCGCATGTACGGCCTTGGAACCCAAATTCCATACGGAACGGAACGCGATGCAGGCGACCACCAGAGCCGCGACTGCGTCGGCGCGCGCGACCAACCATTCTGGCAAATGCAGCGGGTCCCGAAGTGCGATGACGGCCAATCCGAAAAGGACCGCAATCGCGCCGAGCATATCGTTGGCGAAATGCTCGGCGTCAGAAGCCAGTGCGCTGCTGGCATGGCTTGTCGCAGCCTTGCGCAAAGCGCGCGCGCGAAAAAAGTCGACCAGCACGGAGACGATCAGGACAGCGAATGCCCAAACGCTGACCGCAGGAGCCGCCGGGATGAAAAAAAATGGTGTCGAACGCGTGATACAAAATCAGGGCCCCGGTGGCAGCCAGCAACGTCATGCCGGCGAGCGCCCCGAGTTGCTCGGCACGTTCATGACCGTAGGGATGGTTGCTGTCTGGGGGCACCGCTGCCACCCGAACCACCAGAAGAGTGATTAGCGTGGAGATCAGATCCAGTAAAGAGTGGGCCGCCTCAGCCAAAAGACCCAGGCTTCCGGACAATCCACCGACCAGCAGCTTGAGAGCAGCCAAGCTACCGCTCGCCATGACGGAAGCTGTGGTAATCGCTTCTTTGGAATCGGCGCCTGGATTTTTGCCCACTCGGCTATTTGAGTCCTACGTCAGGCGAATTCCAAGCTCTGGATTGATTTTTGTCAGGGTTGTTGGCACACGCGCCAGTGGAATGCTTGACTCCGCTGAGCAAGTCGTTTATTGATCGACCAGTCAAATATGGGGCGTAACTTTCTCTCCTCGAAGAGGATCCAGGGTGGTGCAAAAAAGACACCCACGGCGGTGCTTCGAGCGGCGGAACGTGTCTTCGCCAAACAGGGTTTCGCGGGAACCTCGATGCGGGATATTTCCCGAGCCTCGGGTGTCTCCCAGCCCCTTATCCATCATTATTTCAGAACGAAGCGCGATCTCTACAATGAAATCAAGCGGCAGATGATCCTGCGATTTGACGCTTTTTGGGCCGACACCGCTAGAGAAATGGCGAATGACGAATGTGTCCCGAGCGCCGTGCTCAGACGGATTTTCGAGTTTATGAAAGAGAATCCGACTGTTCTGCGCGTCGGCGCATGGTCTCAACTGGAAGGAGACAACGCACCCTGGCCAGGAGAATTAGAAGCTTTGGAACGTGTGTCGCTCGTCTTTTCCGCGGCCCAGACCGACGGTACTATGCGATCGAATCTGAATCCGACCCTTCTTACGATTTTGGTCGAGGGATTCATGTTTTCATGGTGGGAATACAGGGACAACTACGTGCGTCTCTATGAAGGAATGCCCGAAAGCGAAAATCTGGACCAGAAGGTTCTGGAGGTAATGACCGAAGTGTTCCTGCGCGGGACATTGGCAAAGCCTGGGCGGGGTCCGAATGCATCGAAGTCTTCTTTGGGTGGTGCCCGTACGAAAAAAGAGTCTGGAGTCAGATCGAATTAATCAGAGAATGTGAGAACCGCAGACATTTGCATGATGCATAAACCGAACAAGGAGGCGACACCGATGCGTACGATCCCTGTCTCTGATCGCTTAAGCGATGCGATCGCGAGGGGCGTGGATTGGCTTCTGGACCGTCAGCAAGAGGAAGGATTCTGGGTGGGAATGCTGGAATCGAATTCCTGCATCGAAGCTCAATGGATTCTGGCGATGCATTTTCTCGGGATCGATGATGAAAAAAAGCAGGCCGGAATCGTCGCCTCGATCCTGAATGAACAACGCGGGGATGGTTCATGGGAGGTGTATCACAATGCTCCGGCGGGCGATATCAACACCACGGTGGAATGCTACGCTGCGCTTCGGTGCGTTGGATATTCGCCGGACACGGACGTGCTCTGCCGGGCGCGGGAATGGATTTTTGCGCGAGGCGGATTGAGCCAGACCCGGGTCTTCACCCGCTATTGGCTTGCCTTAATCGGCGAGTGGCCGTGGCAAGCAACTCCGACGTTGCCGCCCGAGTTGATCTGCACGCCCCTCTGGTTTCCGTTTAACATTTATCACTTCGCTTCGTGGGCACGAGCAACCATCATTCCCTTAAGCGTTTTATCGGCGCGGCGGCCGGTCAAACCCCTTCCGCCCGGTGCGCGGCTGGACGAGTTGTTTCCCATCTTAAGGGGCGATTTTGATTATCGGCTAACACCGAAAAAGCGCTTTTTTTCGTGGGAAAGCTTCTTTCTTATGACAGATCGGCTCTTGAGCCGGTACGTCGAATTTCCGATTCAACCGGGCAGGGAGCGAGCGATTCGTCTTTGTATCGAGTGGGTTATTAAGCATCAGGACGCAGACGGGGCGTGGGGTGGTATCCAGCCTCCCTGGATCTATTCCTTGATGGCGCTGCACACGGAAGGTTACGGGATAACCCATCCCGTCGTCGCCAACGGCATCAAAGCGCTCGACGCCCATTGGTCTTACGAACGGGATGGGGGAATCTACATTCAAGCGAGTGAATCTCCCGTTTGGGACACTGTACTGACCTTGCAGGCCTTGTTGGATAGCGGACGATCGCCGTCCGATTGCGAGTCGATGACGCGTGCGGTCAATTGGATCGTGCAGAAACAGGTCACGGCCCCCGGCGATTGGCAAGTGAAGGTTGCCTCGGTCATGCCCGGAGGCTGGTCTTTCGAGCGCGCGAACGATTCTTACCCGGATGTGGACGACACGGCGGTCGCGATTCTGGTTCTGGCACGCGCCCGAAGAGCTCATAGCGATCCGACTGCTATGGACTATGCGATGAAACGGGCGGTGCGTTGGATCCTGGCGTTACAATCCTCAAACGGGGGCTGGGCCTCCTTCGACCGCGACAATACAAATTCTCTCCTGACCAAATTGCCGTTCTGCGATTTTGGTGAAGTGCTTGACCCGCCGACGGTCGATGTGACCGCGCACGTGGTGGAGGCCCTGGCGCATCTGGGCTGGACTCTCCAGGATCGACCGATCGCGCGGGCATTGGCTTTTATTAAAAATCGCCAGGAGGAAGACGGGAGCTGGTTTGGGCGTTGGGGAGTAAACCACATTTACGGGACCGCTGCGGTGCTGCCGGCTCTAGCCGCCATTGGAGAGGATCTCATGCAAAAGTACATCTCCCGGGCCGGTGATTGGATAGTGCAGCATCAGAACGCGGACGGTGGGTGGGGCGAAACGCCTGCGTCTTATGTAGATGACTCTCTGCGTGGAGTGGGAGACAGCACCGCTTCGCAGACCGCCTGGGCTTTGATGGCGCTCCTGGCTATTCCGACTTCTCGTTACGATCAGTTTATTCAGGCGGGTATTGATTTTCTTCTGAGCGCTCAGATCGACGGGACTTGGCACGAACCGCAGTACACAGGCACCGGATTTCCGGGGTACGGCGTCGGCTGCCGGCTCCACGGCGAGTCCCATGAGCGCACCGTTTCGATTCAACAGGGACACGAAGTGGGTAGGGGGTTCATGATTAACTATAATCTGTATCGGCACTACTTCCCGCTCATGGCCCTGAGCCGCGCCCGTTCCAGGGTCGCAGCCCGTGGACGAGACGCCGTAGCGGAGCTGGTCGCTTCGGCTCAATTGCGCCCCCTCGTCGAAACAGGTATTGTCCAGAACTTGCCTGTAGTCGATCCGCGGCGCAGACGCTACCGTAGGAGAATCGTTGCGCGCCGATTGTTTCGAAAAACCGCCAAGTTGTTGTCCCGCCGCTTTTGACGGCAAGCGTTTTTAAAACACTATGAAAATTCTTTTGTTCGGATTGCTAGTGCCTCTGGTTTCCGCCGTGGTCCTTGATTTGTCCGCGTGCGCGAGCAACAAAGGATCCCTGCAAAGCAGGATTGAGCACAAAGTCGATAATCCGGAGAGCGAGAACGTGCAGATCGGCGCGGCACATTACAATTCATATTCCAAAGGCTTTGAAGAAGCGTGGCCTTTCGGCCCTTATTCGAACTGAGTCGTACCGTTTAGCGTTCGGCGTTCAGCGTTCAACGTTCGGCGTTTACTGGCGCAGCGTCTCGCTTTGCCGGTTAGAAGAATCAAAGCGGAACCCTGCGCCGCTGAACGCCGAACGTTGAACGCTGAACGCTAACCATCCCAGGGCACCGTAAAAATCAGTTTTCCTTGAATACCGCCGGCTTCGAGCATCTCGTGTCCTCGTCGAATGGTCTCGACGGAGAGTTCGCCGATGTTTTGCACTCCGACCGGCCATAGCCTTTGGGCTTCATACAGGAATGTTAACTCGTGGAGTTGTTGCGTGTACCCCGGCCAAGTTTCTCTGGAGCCGTAAAGGCCCTTTGCCCCGAGCATATGGAAATGAAGAGACGCTGATCGGCGAAAAAGCGGGCTCGCTCTTCCGTGCCAGACCGGCACTACAAACGGGTCAATCTCTTCAACCGTGGAGACGATGTCTCCGTCGAAGTTCACCAATTCGAAACAGAGACGCTTCATTTCGCCCCCGACAAAGTCCAGCGTCTTATCAAAGAAAGCGCCGCCGTTCGCCGCGATCGCCTCTGCGGTCAACTGTTTCAATCCTTTGCCGCGGTAATCGATGACCTGCTCGGGACTCAACCGCAGTTGCTCCACCATGAACCGCGTACTGGCTTCCCGGCCGGACGTCGTCACAATCTTCTCCACACCAATCATCTGCAAAATCTGGATCGCCGCCGAACCTAGGCCGCCGGCGCCTCCCGCAATAAACACCGAGTCATTTGGGGTCGGTTTTGCTTTCAGACGAATGGACTGATTTGCCGTCAGCCCGGCCACGGGAACCGAAGCGGCTTCTTCGAACGACAATATTCGAGGCCTGACAGTCACAAATTCATGCGGGAGGCTGACATACTCTGCATAAGCCCCGTTACTCCCCGGGCCGCCAAGATAGGCCCAGACTTCATCGCCGGTTCGCAGCCGGCTGACGCCGCTTCCCACCTCGACAATGACACCCGACGCATCATGACCTAGCACCAGTGGAAGATTGCCTCCAAAACGGCCCTGCCGGATTTTGAAATCAATCGGATTAAACGACCCGGCTCGAATTCTGACTAACACTTCCTCGGCGCGCGGCTTTGGAATGTCTCTTTGTTCCTCGAAGAAATTTTCAACCGTACCGAATTCATTGATCGCGATGACTTTCATGGTCCGTAGAGAACACTAGGCAGAAGCCCGGATCTCACAAGCCTAACTCGTTGTACCAGTCACTGACTTGGTGCATCAGTGCGCTTATTCAGCAGGCCGACGCCGGAGAGCTGCCTGCAAGAATCCGCTTACCAGCGGGTGGGGCATCGATTCCTGGGATTGGATTTGGGGAACGAACAAAGTTCCTAAGAAGAATGGATGTGGGCGGATCTCGATTATTCTGATTTCTCGATGGAGGTCCCTGCCGGAAATGACCAAATCCCGGCCGCCGGTCAACGTTTCCGAATACTCCGGATTAACGCCGAAAGTACAGTAGTAACGCTCCACGACCTCGTCTTTACCGTAAAGGTTGCGGGCGGTCGTATGCGGCTGAAGTCTGACATGCAACTCCATGCCCGCAACGGGACAGCTCAAGGCGCTGATGAAAAGCCTGGAAGCCTCCGGATCGTATTCGGCGTGATTGGCATCTGTAAACCCGAGTACGTTGCGGGCGAACTCCAGGATCATGTGCTGAAAGCCACCGCAGGTTCCCAGGCATGGCACGAGATTCTCCCGAGCCAGGCGGATAGCCTGGATGGCACGCGATAGATCTTTGTAGGGACTGCCCGGAGCGACCCAAAGACCGCGCGCGTGCAGGACGTCCGCTTCCTCGATGGCTGCCGTTGAGATCCAGCGCGTCGCTAATTCAGTGTGCAGCGCAGCGCATGAGTGACGAATTGCCGAATCGGTCGCGCGGTGCGTTTCAGAATTTGGCTCGTATTCCCCTAGGATCACCAGATCTTGCCGCATCGAGCGATCTTGCCAAAAAATCAAAAAAAGCCACCACAGAAATGGCACGAACTGATGCAGGGGGTTTCGCGTCACCAGCTGTATCGACTCAGGGAACCTCACGATTCGATCTCCGGCTGGGAGCCGTTTGTTTCCATTAGCCTTGGTGGGCGGTGTTTGCTAGGGTAGCGTGGCTCGCTCAGGGGTCAATTTTATGAGATCTTCCGTAAGATCCTCGCAGAAAGAGGTGCGTATCCTGATCGCCGATGATCATCCGATTGTTCGCGAGGGATTAGTTGCGGTCCTGGCCCTGGAAGATGATCTCAAAGTGGTGGGTCAGGCTCACGATGGGGAAGAAGCTTGCCGGCTGTACGAAAAGCTTTTGCCAGACATTCTCATCCTGGATCTCCGAATGCCAAAGAAAGATGGCATTCAGGTCGTCTCCGAACTGATGACGCAAAGACCTCGTCCGCGGATTATCGTGTTGACCAACTCTGCGAAAGCGGAAGACCTGCGACGCGCCCTGAAGGGCGGGGCGAGAGGTTATCTCTTGAAGGGAGCGGAGCCCGATCAAGTATGTGAGACCATTCGCGAAGTTTACGCCGGGAAATCGTCGTTGCCGCGAGATGTCGCCGCGAAATTGGCGGACTCGATGGCCCAGCCTGAACTCACCCCGCGCGAGCTGCAGATTCTTAAGCAAATGGCTCTCGGCAAAAGTAATAAGGAAATTGGTCAGGTTCTTTACATCAGTGAGTTCACTGTGAAAAACCACGTGAGAGCTATTTTAAAAAAGCTGGACGCGATCGGGCGAACAGAAGCCATTGCCATCGCTTCCGAACGTGGGCTGGTTAATATTGGGTAGCTGCGGCGAGCGGGATGAGTCAACTTCTGCGAGGCAGGCAAAGGGGGGAGCAAATCAAGTGCTGTCTGCTCCGAGTATGACCGAAAAAAACAGCGATCGAAGGAAGCCTCGAGAGGCGGTTCACACGACCGAGCAGGAGTTAAGCAGGCTGAATCGGATCCTGCAGACGCTTTATCAATGCAATCATGCGCTCGTTCACGCTACCGATGAACAGGAGCTTTTTCAGGCCGTATGCCAGATACTGGTGGAAGTGGGGGGACTCCGCTTGGCTTGGGTGGGCCGTTGCGAAGACGATGCCGAGAAAACAGTGCGACCCGTGGCGAAGGCGGGATACGGCTTGGATTACCTGGAAAACGCCAGAATTTCTTGGGGCGATGAAACCGAAAGGGGGCAGGGTCCTACGGGCATCGCTCTCCGAACCGGTAAACCCTACTGGGTCAAAGACACCGGAACTGACCCTAGTCTGGCTCCCTGGCGCGCCGCCGCCGTGGCACGCGGATATGCTTCATGCGTGACTCTTCCGTTGATCGCTCACGGAAAACGGCTTGGCAATCTTAGTCTTTATGCCGGAGAGCCGAATGCCTTCAACGCGAGCACAATTGAGCAATACTCGGACCTTGCTAACAACCTGGCCTATGGCGTGACAGCTCTTCGCACGCGGGACGGGCACAAGCGGGCCGAGGAAGCCTTGCGTGAGACTGAACAGCGGTTCCAGGACGTAGTGGACAACACGACGGCGATCATTTTCGTGAAGGATCTCGATCTCCGCTATCTCTTGGTCAATCGCGAATACGAGAGGCGGCATCCCGTTTCGCGAAACCAAATCCGCGGTAAATCCGACTTCGATATTCATCCGCCCGACGTTGCCGAAGCGGTCCGGGCAAACGATCGGCAGGTGATTGAAGCCGGCATCCCGATACAGTTTGAAGAATCCGTGCCGTCGAGTGAGGGGGAGCGGTGTTATATCTCTTCAAAATTTCTGCTGCGCGATCGAACCGGCAAGCCGTGTGCGGTCTGTGGTATCGCGACGGATATTACGGAGTTAAAACGGGCGGAAGCCATGCAAGGCAGGCGGTCGCGCCAGGCGGCTTTGCGTGCCGATGTTCAACTCGCTTTTTCCGAGGCACCTGAGAGCGGCTTGCAACCCATCCTGCAGCGGTGCACGGAGGCCGTGGTGCGTCACTTCGATGCCGTCGTTGCACAAATCTGGACGCTCAATGAACAGGAGCGGATGCTCGAACTTCAGGCCAGCGCAGGTCTGTATACCCAGTTGGACGGCGGACATGCGCGGGTGCCCGTCGGGCAATTCAAAGTCGGCCTGATTGCAGAGGAGCGCAAACCGCACCTGACAAATGATTTGCAAAACGATGACCGCATCAACCACCCCGAGTGGGCGAGGAAAGCAGGAATGCGGGCATTTGCCGGTCACCCGCTGATGGTCGAGGGCCGGCTTGTCGGGGTACTCGGGATGTTTGCCAGGAAAGAGCTCGAGTCCGACATGCTCGAGGCACTGGCATCCGCGGCGGATACGATCGCGCAAGGCATCGACCGCAAGGTAGCGGCAGAAAAGATTCGTGAAAATGCGGCCCGGCTTGCCCGGTCCAATGAAGTATTGCGACGCAGCCTGGACGCGCTGGCGCGCGATAGACGGCTCCAGAGTTTCGTCGACCAGGTGCTGCTGGTGCTGACCGAACAACTTGGGGGCCATTCCTCAACCCTCTGGCTGGTTGATATTCAGCAACGCTGCGCGCATTTGCACTCGGTTTGCCAGGATGGCCGGGTGGTAGTGGCCGAGGAATCGGATCACCCAAACGCTCGAACACCGCGTAAGTGGTCGAGCGATGATCCCGATTGGATCGCGCTCCAGTTGAAGCGCCCTTTTGTTGTCGACGACCCAGTTAACGATCCGCAGCTCGGGTACACCCCTCAACAGCGAGCTGGCTTTGCGGCCATTGACCTCCGGGCACTCGTGTTGATCCCGCTGGTCTTCGGCGAGCAATTGATCGGATTGTTGTCGGTACGGATTACCGGCAATCGTCAGGTTGATGGTGCCGACCTGGAATTTGCCCAATCATTGGCTCAACAAGCGACCTTAGCACTGGAGATGGCCAGACTCGCTGAGCAGGCTAAACAAACGGCACTTGCGATAGAGAGGGAGAAAGCCGCCCGGGAACGCGCGGCCGAACTTGCAAAGGCGAACGAAGCGCTGCGTGGATGTCTTGATGCGCTCGCATCGGTGCCAGAGCTGGACAAGTTCCTTGGGCAAGTGATGGCTGCCATGACTCGGCAACTGGGCGCTACTTCGTCCGTTTTACGATTACGCAATTTTGAAAAGAACTTTCTGACGTTAGATCTTGTTTTTCAAGACGGGCGAGTGATGACTCCGACGGAAGCGAGGTATCCAGAAAATTTACAGACTATACCGCTCGACGAGCGACAGCTTAACCTGCTGAAACAACCAACTACCGTCATACATCTTCTAGACGATGTGGCGCCGACTCCTGAAGCATTTCGGTCCTACCTTCTTGGGATGGGAGTAAAGACATCGCTAGTCGTTCCTTTGATGTCCGCCCGGCAATTGGTCGGCAGCTTGACGTTTCGATTCACCGAGGATCGGGAATTTCGTCCGGAAGAGCTCGAAATCGCGCGAGCGCTCGCGAGTCAGGCCAGCCTCGCCATTCAACTCACACGACTGGCGAATGGGGCAAGACAAACCGCTGTTCTCGAGGAGCGAAACAAGCTGGCCGGGGAGATCCATGACTCGCTGGCCCAAATGTTCACCGGAATCACGTTGCAGTTGGGCGCGGCCAGGAAGGTTATTAAAAGAGGAACCGACAGTGGCCTGACTTACCTGGAACGAGCTATTGACCTGGCGCAATTTGGGTTAGCTGAGGCGCGTCGTACGGCATTCAGCCTACACCCGACTGTGATAGAGGAGTCGGGATTGATCGCCGCTCTGCAAAAATTAGTCGAGCGCTCAAATATCCCGGGGATATTGCACTGCACCTTCCATTTCGCCGGGGCACCTGAAGAAAACGTACCAACTTTCGTCCAGCAGGATCTACTTCGCATCGCTCAGGAAGCGATGAGTAACGCCGTTCGCCATGCCAAGCCGACAGTTATCAGCGTCAGCCTTCGCTGCGAATCTCCAAATCTCGTTCTGGAGGTCACCGACAATGGGTTCGGCATCTCTGACCCTCAGACAGCGTTCAAAGAGGGATTTGGCTTATCCAATATGCGGACCCGGGCCGAACGTCTTGGGGCTCAATTGGAGTTTCGAACTTCGGCGGGGCGCGGCACTAGCATTGTCGTTCACATGCCAATCAGTTCCTAGTGCACCAATCGCTGACTTGGTTGCACTGGTGTCCAGTCCGCGAAATACCAGTTATTTTTGGGCCGGGACGCCGGGCCTCGCCGCGGCAGCGGGTTCGTTTGCACCAAAGATAATGGTTCTTTCGGACCATAGACGGTCACGAAACGCCGTGATACGACTGACCAAGCGTTCACTCGCACCAGATGAGCGGAGGTGATCATCGATGATTATTCAAATGTCAAAGCAGACCGTTTTTTATCCGGCGTCCAATTTCCAGGCGGGCAATCTTCTCGGAGGAAGTCGAAGAGTTCGATCCTTTCGTGCCGCTCTCCTGGGGAACCGGAAACGCTTGAAATAACAACCGCCCTTTTCGATTTTGAGGACCAGCTGAAAGGCCCGCCGTCCCACTCTAGAGATTGAGCCAACGCTCGGGGGCACACAGGCGAGACGCCTATGAAACCTTGGACTGACTGCCGTGCCTGCCCGCTGAGGGAGGCATGACGCCGAGCCGATTGTATCACAGACGTCCCGCCTGTTTAGGCAGAGCGGGACGCTTTGCTTACTACAACCGATTCGTTTTTAGATCCGAGCTATCACTCCTTGGAGTTACCGGCGAATATCCCATCCGAACGGAATCGGCACTCCTGCAGAGCCATCGTCGTTTTGCGGCGTATAATCGACACTCACCTTCGCGAAGTTCAACAAAGTGTTTTCTGCCAGGAGATCCTCGTTCTGCGAGCCCCGGCAGTAACGCTCGTTATCATGACTTCCTCCATCTTGACTCGAAGGCTCAGAAAGAGACTATCGTAGATCACATGTTCCTCCCCTTTTGACATGGCGGGGGCCGCCTCCGCAGGAGAGGAGAAAGAGGAATAGCTCAGGAGGCTTGCATGTCGCTGAAGGCACTCGAAGAAAACGCAGAAATCATCGAAAAGATAGTGGGGCACCTCCGAAACAAGGAGGGGAGGGAAATTGCTGAGGCCGAGCAGTTCATTCGTCAGTATTACAGCCGGGTTGATCCGGAAGACCTCGCGGAACGGAAAATATCTGATCTGTGCGGCAGTGCGCTGGCGTTCCTGGACTTTCTGACGGAATTCAAATCGGGCGCCGCAAGGCTGCGCGTTTACAATCCGCAACGCGAAAAGGATGGATGGGAATCGATGCACACGGCCATCGAGATCGTCCATGAGAACATGCCGTTTCTCCTGGACTCGGTTACGATGGAGGTCAACCGCCAGGGGCTAACTTTGCATCTTATTGTTCACCCGGTCATTCAGACGAAGCGGGACGCGAATGGCCTCCTGAAAGAGATTCTGCCCGACGAACCCTGCAAGAACGTTTCTTCCGAATCGGTCATTCATGTCGAAGTAGACCGGCAAACCGAATCTAAAAAGCTAATCGAGTTGCAATCCGGACTGGTGCGCATTCTGGGAGACGTGCGCAAGGCGGTTGAGGACTACTCAAAAATGAAAAACAACTTGAGCCGCCTTGCCGCCGATATCAGTGCGTCCTATCCGAATGCACTCGACCCCGAAACAGCGGAAGAGGACAAGGCTTTCCTGACATGGCTCGGCGAGGGTCATTTTACCTTCTTGGGTTACGGAGAATACGACCTGGTCAATGAAGAGGATGAAGACGCCTTACGCGTCGTGCCAGGCTCCGGACTTGGGATTCTGCGCGAAACAAGCCCAAGTGCTGTGTCGGAGAGCTTTGCCACGGCGCCTCCGCAGATTCGGAAGCTGGGTCGCGTTCCCGAGTTGCTGCTCCTCACCAAGGCGAACGCGCGCTCCACGGTGCATCGTCCTGGATACCTCGACTACGTCGGCGTCAGGCGTTTCGACGCAGAGGGTCATGTCGTAGGTGAGCGTCGCTATCTTGGCCTCTATACTTCCACCGCTTACAGCTCACGGCCGGCAGAAATTCCGGTCCTGCGGCGCAAGGTGGCAAACGTCTTGACGCGGGCAGGATTCGACCCCAGCGGCCATATGGGCAGGGCACTTGTCAGACTTCTGGAGGAGCATCCTCGCGACGAGCTTTTGCAGATTTCCGAGGATGAGCTTTTCGAAACGGCCATGGGAATTTTGCGCCTGGTTGATCGCCAACGCACGCGGCTTTTCGTGCGACGAGACGTTTATGGCCGCTTCCTTTCGTGTCTCATCTATTTGCCCAGGGAAAATCACAGCAGCGAAGTGCGGGAGCGCATGGAGCAGATCGTGATGAAGGCTTTTACCGGCATCAGCTCGGAGAACACCGTGCATCTGTCCGAGTCGCCCCTGGCGCGTATTCAAATCATCGTTCGCACCAAACCGGAAAATGTGCCTGACTTCGATGTCCGCGAGATTGAAAAAGAGCTTGTTAAAGTGTCGCGACGCTGGCAGGACGACCTGCACGAGGCGCTGGTCGCGCGCTTCGGCGAAGAACGGGGCAACCAGCTATATCAGCGTTTTGGAAACGCTTTTCCCGCCGGCTATCGCGAGGATTGTTCAATTGCCGAAGCCGTGGCCGATACCGCCATCATTGAGAGCCTTGGCCCGGAGAAGAAGCTGACGGTAAATCTGCACGCGGGCGATGCGAATAGTGCGACACCGTTGCGCCTGAGGGCATTTCATCTGGGAGGACCCGTTCCGCTCTCGTCCAGTCTGCCGATGCTCGAACATATGGGTGCCAAAGTACTCGAAGAACTCACTTATAAGGTGGAGCCCGAGGAAATGCCGGCAGTGTATGTCCACGATTTCGGCATGAGCCACTCCGCGGGAGTCAAGACCGATGTGACGCAGTTAAAACGCGGATTTGAAGAAGCGTTCGTCCGAGTGTGTCACGCAGAGATCGAAAATGACGACTTTAACCGGTTGGTGCTGCGGGCAAATCTCGGCTGGCGCGAAATCACCGTCTTGCGTGCCTATTGCAAATACCTGCGGCAGACAGGACTTACCTTTAGTCAGGCCTATATGGAGCAGGCTATCTCAGCAAACGCGGCCATCGCCAGGATGCTGGTAGAACTCTTTCTCGCTCGTTTCGACCCGGCCAATGTCGCTGAAGCAGGCGTCCACGTCCTGGTGTTGACGACAGAGATTGATAATGCCCTGGACTCCGTTGAAAATTTGGATGAGGACCGGATCCTGCGGCGGTTTCTCGCCCTGATCCGGGCCACCGTCCGCACTAACTATTTCCAGAGGGACGCCGGCGGTGCGGCAAAGCCCTATCTCTCCTTTAAGTTTAATCCGGCGCTGGTGCCGGGATTGCCTGCGCCCAGGCCGATGTTCGAGGTCTACGTCTACTCGCCGCGCGTCGAGGGAGTGCATTTGAGAGGCGGCAAAGTGGCGCGGGGCGGATTGCGCTGGTCCGACCGCATGGAAGACTTTCGCACTGAGGTGCTTGGCCTGATGAAAGCACAAATGGTTAAAAATACCGTGATCGTCCCGGTCGGTTCGAAGGGAGGATTCGTAGTGAAGCAGCCTACCGCTGACCGCGAAGCGTTCATGAAAGAAGGGGTGCTGTGCTACCAGACCTTCCTGCGCGGGCTGTTGGACTTAACCGACAACCTGGTGGCGGGCAAGATCGTTCCGCCGAAAGACGTGGTGCGCCACGACGCCGATGATCCTTACCTGGTGGTCGCTGCGGATAAGGGCACCGCGACTTTCTCCGATATAGCAAACGGCGTCGCAAAGGAATATGGTTTCTGGCTGGACGATGCTTTTGCCTCGGGCGGCTCGGTCGGTTACGACCACAAGAAGATGGGAATCACCGCGCGTGGCGCGTGGGAATCGGTGAAGCGCCACTTCCGAAAATGGGCGATCAATACGCAGACCACCGATTTCACCGTCATCGGGATTGGCGACATGTCGGGCGACGTGTTCGGAAACGGGATGTTGCTTTCCCGGCACATCAAGCTTCTCGGAGCCTTCGATCACCGCCATGTATTTCTCGACCCGAATCCCGATCCGGAAGCAAGTTTCAAGGAACGGGAGCGGCTATTCAACCTCCCACGGTCTTCCTGGGCGGAATATGATGGCAAGTTAATATCGAAAGGCGGTGGTGTATACCCGCGCAGCGCCAAATCGGTCCCGCTTACTCCTGAAGTCAAGCAGCTCCTGGGCGTTGAAAATAATTCGCTCGCACCGACCGATTTGATCCGCGCGCTCCTCAAGGCGCCGGTTGATCTGCTCTATAACGGCGGAATTGGCACCTACGTGAAGGCAACGAATCAGGCGCACGCCGATGCAGGGGATCGTGCCAATGACGCAATCCGGGTAAATGGCCGGGAACTTCGCTGCAAGGTGGTGGCGGAGGGCGGCAATCTCGGTCTCACCCAACTCGGGCGCATTGAATACGCGCTCAACGGCGGCAAGATCAACACCGACGCGATCGACAATTCCGCCGGGGTGGACTGTTCCGACCATGAGGTGAACATCAAGATATTACTCAACTCAGCCGTCGCTGACGGACGCCTGAACGGAGAGGAGCGCAACAAGCTGCTCGCGGAAATGACAGACGAGGTCGGAGCGCTGGTTCTGCGCGATAATTATTTTCAGGCGCAGTCGTTAAGCGTTCGTGAAAGGATGCCGCTGGATCCCCAAATGCGGTTCATCAAATATCTGGAAAAGGGCGGCAAGCTGCATCGTGAGATTGAATTTCTGCCGTCCGACGAGGAGTTAGCTGCGCGCAAAGCGGCGAAGACCGGTCTTACATCGCCGGAGCGCGCGGTGCTGCTCGCCTACAGCAAAATCATGCTCTATGACGAGCTGCTCGTTTCCAGCGTACCAAATGACGCTTACGTCTCTGCTGCGCTGGTGCGCTACTTCCCGACGCCGCTGCAGGAACGCTATCTTGGACAGATGGAGCATCACCCGCTTAGGCGTGAAATTGTCGCGACGCACGTTACGAACGAGATGATCAACAGGGTGGGCACCACCTACGTGTACCGGATGCAGGAAGAAAGTGGCGCGAGAACTCCAGACGTGGTGCGGGCCTACCTGTTGACGCGCGAGATCTTCGATTTCGTGTCCTTCTGGCAGGAGGTCGAAGCTCTCGACAATGAAGTGCCGGATGCGGTTCAATCCGACATGCTGTTTGAATCGGAACGGCTGTTCACGCGCGCAACGGTGTGGTTCCTGCGCTATCAGAACTTGCAAGATGACATCGCGAAAACGGTGGAACATTTCGCACCTGGCGTGAAAGCGATCGCTGCAGATCTCAATAAATTCTTGTCTTCGGAAGAGAGCGTGGGCTTGAAGCTGGCGATGGAACGCCTCTGCCAAAATCGCGTTCCTCAAGATCTGGCCAAGCGCATGGTAAACTTTGATCCGCTCTACTTTGCGCTCGATATCATTGAGATTGCAAATACAACGAAGCGCAGCGTCGAGGAAGTGGCGGGCGTCTACTTTGTCGTCGGGGGAAGACTTCAACTTTCGTGGCTGCGCCTGCAAGTCGACGCCCTGCCTGGAGATTCCCATTGGCAGACACTCGCCAGAGCGGGGCTCAGAGAAGATGTCTCTCGTCTGCAAACCGAACTTACCACCTTGGTTTTGGAACTCAGCCCCCATGTGAAAGCGTCGGAGGCACTTATCAACGAATGGGAAGCGCAAAACAAGAGCGAATTGGAACGGAGCAGGCAGTTAGTTGCCGACCTTCATTCCGCCGGCAAGGTGGATCTTTCGATGCTGTCCGTGGCGTTACGGGAACTTAGAAACCTGGCGCGGTAACGTAAATTTCCGAATTTGTAGCCACAGATTTCACTGATTCCAAAGATTCGGAGGAGGGAGGAACCGGAGGCTCGGAAGAAGAAGTAATTGGCAGTGTCAGTGAATGAAAGCCAATGCCGCTACCCCAGCTGCCTTGGGTTCAGTAATCTGCTCAATCTTTGGTTTATCTTATTCGGTTTTTGGGTTTAGCGGGTCGATCTTTTCTGGTAAAGAAGCCGACGACGACGACGGCTGCGAGGATGAGCATCAGACCGGCACCCCGGCGAATCCAAAGATAACCGTTCGGAGAGTCCCATTGCGTTGTTGGATCGGGCAACGCGCGAAGAAGATCGGCTCGCAAAAGACGTTCCGCGCGTGGATCGAGCCGCGCGTCCGGTTTCAGCAACGCCAAAGCAGGGTCACCCACGCGCATCCCGAAACCCAGGGTTTGAGCGGTCGGACTATCGGCAAACATTCGGCGTTTCCCGAAGGCCCGTTCAATCAGCATCGTACAATCTTCACCGAAAAAAGGCCTTCCTTGGATGCCGTTCAGAAACCGGATTACCTGTTGCACAACATCCTCATCAACTTGGCGAAACGCGATGGCTGGCACGGTTACGTCCCAGCCTCTATGATCGCGTCCCTGGAACGTTTCCAGCGGCGTCCAGTTCAATCCGTCAGCAAAGTCTTCACGGGGATTGCCAAACAATTGTTCCACGACGAACTCTCGACCATCCTCGAGTGTCACGTGCAAACCGGCATGCATTGCGAGTGACGGAGAATCCGGGAAACGACGTAACCCGGCGAAGTGCATGTCGAGGGTCTCAATGGGTCGGATAATCCACGCGCCAAGTACGCTTACAGCATCGCTCTGGAGGATGATCCCACGCAACTCCACCACCCGGCCCGGCCGATTAATCAAGGAGGGAGGTAACGACTTTGTCCGAGGATTGATCTGCGCCACAGGGCAAATCCTAAATCCGATCCTGCGCTCTGCGAAACCCAAAAATGAAGGCGGGAGATACCACAGATTACGCAGACGACTGAACCCAAGGCAATTGGGTGGCGGTCTGTTTTTCTTTTACTGGCACTGACCCTAGAACTACGCCGTCCGCGGTTTCGGATGCCGTGCTTGACCGAGCCAGCGGTCCCGGATCAGTGCGATAAGAATCGCCAGAATCAGGGTTGCCCCCCAGATTGCCTCGGTAAGGTGCGGGCTGAATCCCAACAGGTTAAAACCGGTCGAGATGGCTTGGAGCAGCAATAACGAAAGCAAAAGACCGAGGACTTTGCCGAATCCGCCGAATGGATCGACGCCACCGAGCACGGAGGCCAAAATTGTGATCAACAGGTACGACTCGGCATATCCCGCGCGGGCAGAGTTGAATCGAGCCATCATTACCAAAGCCGCAATGCAACAGAGCAAGCTTGACAACAGATACACGCCGACTAAAACACGCTCCGTGTTGACGCCGGAATATCGCGTGGCTCTCTCGTTCGACCCGATCATGCGGACCGCCACGCCGAAAGGGGTATGGCTCATAATCATTGCGACCGCAATCGCGCATAAGGCAAACAGAATCATTGAAACTGGTATCCCCCAGACCGTGCCGTTTCCGATAAACAGGATCGCAGGCGGGAATCCCCCGATCACCGTTCCCCGGGTGGTGACAATGGCGATTCCCTTGACGAGTGTCATCATACCGAGCGTCACCAGAATCGGATGGACGCGAAAAAAGGCGACGATGACTCCGATTGCCAAACCAATGGCCAGGGCAGTGATCGCCCCGGCTAACACGGCCATCGCGATAACCCCCGCAATTGCGAACGGCGGGCTCGACGACTGGATCCACTGGGTGACCACCGCGGCAATGACGAGCCCCGAAAGATTCGCGGTGGCAATGATTGCGAGGTTCAGTCCCCCGCTCATCAGCGGCACCATCATGGCAAGCGACAGTATGCCGAGTTCCGGCATTTGAAAGGCCATGGATTTCACCGTGTCCGTGGAAAGAAATGTGGCGGGCGATAGGACGCCGAATACAGCCACCGCCAGCACTATAAATCCGATCAACAAGGTAACGGTTGGATCCGCGGCGAAAAGGTTCACCATCTCCAGGCGTGGTTGCTTGGACGAATTCGGAGTACTCTCAGGCGACATAGCGAGCTCTTTCAGACTGTTGGCGTTTCGCAGAGTAGGCGGTGGCGCTTACACTGAGCAGAATAACCAGACCGGTGACGATCCCGAATGAGTACGACGAGACTCCAATCAGCGTCAGGCCGTTTTCCAGAACCGCCAGGAGGATGATTCCAAAAATTGTTCCGCTGACCGTTCCGATACCGCCCATCAGGCTTGCTCCTCCCAAAACGACGGCGGCAAGAACGTCTAGTTCGCGCCCGATGAGGGCATTCGGAACGACCTCCTCAACCCGATGTGCCTGCACCAGCCCTGCGATGCCTGCGGTAACCCCGGAGTAGCCATACGCGAAGCATTGCAGCCCGACAATATTGCACCCCAGACGACTCGCCGCTTCGGAGTTTCCTCCCAATCCGTAGATCTGCCGGCCGATCGAAAGCCGACTCAGAATAAACGCCGTCGCAAGAAGAACGATCGCCGCGACCACCACAGGAAACGGCACGCCAAGAACCGAGAGGTCGTTCGTGAACCAGTTTGGGAGGTTATAAATTGAAACGCCTCGTGTGACAAACAGCAGCATCGAGAAATAAAAAGTCAGAGTCGAGATCGTGACGATCACCGACAGAGCCCGGAGATAATAGATCAGAAGCGCATTCACTATTCCGAGTGCCCCGCCGAAGATTCCTGACAGAAGGAAAGCGATCACCCAATCCCCTCCGAGCTGCACCAGGATGGTCATCACCAGGTATTGACTGACCGCCGCGATCGCGGCAAAGGAGATGTCAATCCCGCCTGCTATCAGGACCACCAGAAGACCCGCCGCCATGATGGCTGTGACGGAATAGCTTTCCAGTAGGGAGACAAAGTTAGATAAAGTCAAAAACTCGCGCGAAAAGCAGGCAAAAACGGCCCCCAGTACAACCACAATGCTGGCGAGCAGGACATCGTGCCGTCGGGTCAGGGACAAGAAGCATCTACGCATTGATCGCCTCCCGAAGTTCCGCTTCGCTCACCTGAGTCGGTGAAAACGCCGCGCTGATTCTCCCTAACCGCATCACAAGGACGCGGTGCGACTGATGGAGCACCTCTTCGACTTCGTCAGTAATCAGGATGATCGCCAGACCCCGCGCAGCCAGATGATCGACGATCTGGTAGATGCCGGCTTTGGCGCCCACGTCGACACCAACAGTCGGCGAATCCAGAATGAGAATTCGTGGATTAGTCGCCAACCATTTGGCGAGCACCACGCGCTGCTGGTTGCCGCCGGACAATTCGCGGACCGGCCGGCCTGCGGTCTTTGTTTTGATGTGCAGATCTTTGACCCATCGTTCGATCGTCGTAGAGCGCTTGGCGCGATCGATAAAACCGAAAGCCCCCTTTATCCGGTCCAACACGGAGACCACGATGTTATCGGCGATCGACTGGGGCATCACGAGCCCAAGCGAAAGACGGTCTTCGGAAACATAAGCGATACCTCGGCGGATTGCGTCCCGGTTGTGGCCGATCGCGGTCACCCTGGCGTCGACGAGGATCGTGCCGGAATCTGGCGGATTCATGCCAAACAACGAGAGAGCCAGCTCAGTCCGACCCGAACCAAGACGGCCGATGATCCCGAGAATTTCGCCGGGGTGGAGCGCGAAGTTGATGTCGCTGTAGTGACCGTGTCGCGTCAGGTTGCGAATCTCCAGAATCGGCGGTTCCGCAGTTGAATGCGTCCGTTTGGCGCCCAGTTCAAGTTGATGGCCGGTCATCAGCTCGGTGAGTCGGTTCCGGTTTACTTCGCGCACCGAGAAAGTGCCCACGTTTCGGCCATCCCTGAGCACTGTGACGCGCTCTGCGATACTCATCACTTCGTCGAGCCGATGGCTAATAAAGACCGTAGCGATACCGTGAGATTTCAGCCCATGTATGGTGCCAAGCAACGCCTCAACTTCCTGATGTGTGAGGGAGGCCGTTGGTTCGTCCATTACGACAAGGCGAGCATCCGCCGCTAACGCTCGACAGATGGCAACCAGTTGTCGAGATGCAATGGGAAGATTTCCGACGGTTTCATCGAATGGGAGCGAAACCCCCAATCGCGCAACGACCGCTTCAGCTTGTCCGCGCATCGCTGCCCGATCGGTCCACCGGAGCGGGGCTCCGATGTGCTTTTGGAAGGCGATGTTTTCTGCGACCGACAAGTTTGGAAACAGCGACAGATCTTGATAGATGATCTGGATTCCGCACCGTTGCGATACCGCGGGCGTCAGAGAAGCGTGGCTTTTCTGATCAACAAGGATTTCACCGATGTCAGGCGCCAGGACGCCCGACAGGATCTTGATCAATGTGCTCTTGCCCGATCCATTTTCGCCCACCAGGCTATGGATTTCTGCGGCCCGGATCGTAAAATCTACATCGATCAGCGCGCGCACGCCGCCGAAACGCTTGCTGATGCCCCGCATTTCAATGAGCGCCCGCTCCGGCTCAGCAGCGGAGGCCCGCTCCTGCTCAGCGCTGTTCGGCAGCATAGACATGCACTAGTGTCTTGATCGCAACAAAACGCCTGTTATTTCGGGACAGGACACCGGCTGAACGCAGCAACGTGAGAACGAGATGCGAGACGTCACCCCGGCCTCTAGCGAGTGAACCACCCCGGCTTGCTCATCATTTGCAGTCAAGCACAGCCGGGAGGTTTTTGCTCATGGGTTAATGTTTGCTAGTGATGGCGGCAGAAAAGTCGCACGCCTGACTAGAGTTTCGGTTAAAGTCCAAGCGCCACCAGCTTGTCGATGGTGTCTTTGTTGAGTGGTTGCATTTTGTCGACCTTGATGACGCGGTTTTCCTTATCTACCGCGACTTTACCCAACCCCGGGATGTCCATTCCGTCAGTGATCTGTTTGCCGTCGATGAGCATTTTAGCGAGCGTGACAATTGCTTCGCCAGCTTCCATCGGATTCCACATGTAGCCCGTTTGAATCACGCCTTCTTTCAATAGTTTCTCCCCTTGCGAAGGCGAGAAGCTTCCCACCAACGCAATCTTGCCGGCCTTGCCCTTCTCTTTGATAGCTCGCCCGGCGCCAATTGGACCCTGGCTGCCGAAGGTCAAAATCCCTTTTAAATTCGGATGCGCCAGCATCGCATCGATGGCCGTCTTGTAGCTGTCATCCACACTTTCGGCAACGCCGTATCGGTCGGCCACCAGCTTCATCTTGGGGTAGTGCGCCTTTTGATAGGCGATCGCGGAATCCGCCCATAAATTGTGCAGCGGAACCGTCAAAGAGCCAACGTAGACAATGTACTCGCCTTCTTCACCCATGACTTCCGCGAAAGCCTTCATATGCGCCTCGCCATACCCGACATTATCGATCATCTCGATATCCCAGGTGTTTCCTTTCTGATTGGGAGACTCATGGGTAATGACAGGGATTCCAGCAGCCTGGGCTCGGTCAAAAACCGGCTCCAAGGCTTTGGCGTCATTTGGAACGACGCCGATGACTTTCACCTTCTTGGCAATCAAGTCTTCGACCGCCCGGACCTGCTGCGCCGGATCAGCGGTGGTAGGACCGACCATGTAGGCATTTAAATCATATTGTTTGCCAGCCTTTTGAATGCCTTTTTCCATGGCATTAAACCACGGGATTCCACCGATTTTCACGACGACCGCAACCTCTTCGCCGGCGGCCTGTGCTGAATTGTTTAGGATCGAACAAAGCAAAACCGATGCGGCGATAGCCGCGCGGCAAAAACTTAGACGCATGATGACTCCTTTTCCGGGGGGTTGAATCCGATCAACGAATCCTTCGTCGATCAGATCATTTCAAAGTTTAGATGCAGGATGTCTCTAACGTAGCCGGAGGTTAGTTGTCAAGCTCCGCGGGCCGGACACTCCAGGTAAGCAAAGCATCTCGCTTTACCTCTCAAACGAAGTAAGCAAAGCGTCCCGCTTTGCTCTGGGGTTTAGACATTTGGTAAAGCAGGGCGCTTTACCAATACAGCGCTGAAGTAAGTAAAGTCGGCTTTGTTTGAGTGAGATTCCAATCGTAATCGAACTCGAACTCGTCCTCGATCACGAGTACGAGGACGAGTTCGATTACGACTATAGGGATTTGGGGCAAGATCAGATAGTCGCAGCCCGAATTGCAGCGTCCCGCTTTACCCTACTTAAAATGTCCAAACCCCAGGGCAAGGCGGGACGCTTTGCTTACGGGCGCTCAGAACCAGGACTTCAGCCTCGGGTAAAGATCAAGAAAGCGGCGATAAGCGGCTTCGTACCGGTCTGCACGGTCTGGAGTCGGGGAGGTGGTCACATCGAAAACGGGGGCTAAAGCCCGCGTTTCCTCGTATCCTTTGAAGACGCCCGCGCCGATCCCGCCCAACATCGCGGCTCCCACACCGGCCCGTTCCGCGGCGTAGGCATCTTGACCTTGGAAAAGTGGGCGCTCGATGACGTCGGCAAGCATCTGGCGCCAAAGCGGGCTCCCAAGCCCGTTACCGGAGGCGACAAGTCTGGGCAGGCTGGCGCCGCAATCCTCCATTGTTTCAATGATCTGACGAAGCGCAAAAGCAACGCCTTCCAGAAGCGCTCTGACCAAATGCCCCGATCCGTGCCGCAACGCCAAACCAACAAAGCATCCCTTCGCTCGCGGATCCATAATGGGAGAGCGTTCGCCCACGATGTAGGGAAGAAATGTCAGCCCTTCGCATCCCGGCTCGATGTCGCCGGCCATACGATCCAGCTCCGCATAGGAAAAGCGCTCGCTTCCGAGTATGGCTCTCAACCATCTGAGCGCCATGCCCGCCGATAGCATCGCGCCCAACAGGTACCACCTCGCACGGGGCGCATGGCAAAACGTGTGGAGTCGGAGTTTCGGGTCGAGGAGCGGCTGGCTGAGCGGCACGAAAACCTGCCCCCCGGTACCGATTGTCACTGAACCGAGCGGCGGGTCGATTAACCCATTCCCGACAGCTTGCGCAGGCTGATCGGAGCTCCCTGCCGACACCGGTATGCCAGGCACCAGACCAAGCTCCGCTGCGGCGTCTCTGGTTAGCGTTCCGACGAGCTCAATCGACTCATTGGTCACGGGAAAAATTGAACGCGGCAGCTTCAACCGGGCGATCAGATCGTCGGCCCAGGTTCGTCGCTCGACGTCGAAAATGCCGGTGGCGGAAGCGTCGCTCTCATCCGTCCCGAGGTCCCCGGTCACCCTCAATCGGATATAGTCTTTTGGCATCAGCAACGTGAACGCTCGATCGAGCAGGTCCGGCTGATACCGTTGAAGCCAGAACAGGGTCGAGATAAGAAATCCCGCCGCCGGTGCGGTCCCGCATCTTTTCAGGTCAGGACCGACGATTGACTCGATCTCCGGCAGCAGATCGGCACTCCGTTGGTCTGCCCAAATGATGGCTGGGTTTATTGCCGTCCGAGCGGCGTCAATCAAAACGAAGCCGTGCATCTGTCCGGAGAATCCGATTCCGGAAATTTCGGGGTGTTCGGCTTTTTCCATCGACTGCCGCACCGCAAAGACAGTGGCCCGCCACCAATCTTCCGGTTCTTGCTCGGCATAGCCAACCGAGGGAGTGAGAATTGGATACTCGGCGGACCCGATGCCGCGGATCGATCCGTCCAGAGCAAAGACAACGACTTTGACGCTGGAGGTTCCAAGATCAATGCCAAGAAGAGAACTCATCATGCGAAATGGGGGAAGCCTAACTAAAAATGAAAGCGAGAGTTAAACTGCAGATTACACAGATTCCGCAGATTTGAGGAGAAGGATGTTACGATAGAAGTCTGCGGGAACTCATGCAAAAGAAACTGTGTTGCAGCGACCGTTTGCCCTTTTCTTCATATCTGCGTAGTCCGTGTAACCTGTAGCTAGTTTTAATCCCTGCGGCTACGTAATCTGCTGCTCCGTGACAGCCTGGTGATATACCGGGAAATTCACTGAATTCGCGATGAAACAAAGTTCGTGGGCTCGATGGTGAAGCAGTTCGGCTTTCTCAACGGAGGTTTTCACTCGCACATGCGGTCGAAGCGTCACCCGGACGAATCGGCCACTACCTTCGGCCGACTCTTCCATCGCTCCCTCGGCTCGATCTTCATACGACACCACAACGATTCCGGCGTCGGCGCAAAGGTGAAGGTACCAGAGCATATGACAGCTCGAGAGCGCTGCAACCAGGAGTTCCTCGGGATTGTACCGGGCGGGGTCTCCCCGGAATTTTGGATCGGATGACCCTGGGATCAATGGTTTTCCGTGCACATTGATTTCGTGGTCTCGCCTGTATGATCGATAGTCGGAGGTTCCTTTGCCGGTGTTACCGGTCCATGCGACGTTGATGTTGTAGGTGTGTTCCCGCTGCATGCGTTATCCTCAAAGGATCCCAGAAACGATTCAATGGAATTATTTTCGAAGGGCTTCCTCTAATATGAGATGACACCAATACGAGCACCATTCCTATGCGATCAACCTTCGTCTGCTTCGCTCTGATCTGGCTCAGTTTTGTGAACTACGCCAATGGCCGCGACAATGCGCAACTCCAGATCGGTGGAGCGACGATCGACATCTTCCTGGACCCAGCTCCCCCCGCGGATCTGCGGAAGCTTGTCCTTGAATGGATCGCTACCGCAGCGCGGGCAGTCACGACTTATTACACCCAGTTTCCAGTTCCTCATGTTGCGATTGCCGTCAATTTTGATGATGAAAAAGGTGTGCATGCCGGCAAGGCGTTTGGTTGGGAACAAGCGCATATTTCGATCTCCGTGGGCCGATCGACGACCGCAGCGGATTTTGCGGACGACTGGACGATAACCCATGAGATGGTGCACCTGGCGTTTCCATCGGTGCCAGAAAGCCATCATTGGATCGAGGAAGGTTTGGCGACCTACGTCGAGCCGATTGCTCGGGCGCGGGCAGGAGATTTAACTCCGGAGAAGGTCTGGGGCGACATGGTGGACGCGATGGCTCAGGGGTTGCCGAAATCCGGAGATCGTGGACTGGACTTTACGCACACCTGGGGCAGGACCTACTGGGGCGGCGCTTTGTACTGTCTGCTGGCGGACATCGAAATCCGCAAGCGCACCGGAAACCGCTTCGGGCTCGAGAACGCGATGCGCGGCATCCTGAAATCAGGAGGAAGTATAGAAGTTGAGTGGCCGCTCGCGCGTGCGTTGAAGGCCGCCGATCAAGCTGTCGGAGTTCCAGTCCTGGAAGAGCTTTATGACCGGATGAGAGCGACGCCCGTGACTCCGGACCTTCCTCAGCTCTGGAAGGACCTGGGAGTGGATCGGCAGGCAGCGAGAGTTGTTTTTAACAATTCCGCCCCGCTGGCGCCCATTCGCCGGGCGATTGCAGGGGAACGTATCGGCGTATCGGCGCGTAGTCGAGAGTGAACGATGCGAAGGGATGAGAATGCTGGAGGGCGGGCTCCGCCCCGCCCGGCGCGCGGCGTCAGTATTCAAGCAGTCGATCTCATCCCAACCCAATCGTAATCGCGCTCGAACTCGTCCTCGAAATCTTTTGCCATCACGACTCGCCACCGACTCGCATGGGCCGCCCCGCCAAAAAGGCGGGCATGGCGCCGGCACAGATCAAAGGACTTCGAGGACGATAACGAGTTCGACGGCGATTCTCAAAATCGATGTCCGGACGGAGCCAGAGCTTCCTCCGGCGCAGCTTCGTCTTTACGGACTTCCCAAAGATCGCCGAGTCGTAGTAAACAGAAGCGGGGACTTTCAGGTATGAAGCGCATTTTCGTTTTCTTTTACTGGCTCACTCTCTCGTTGGCGCTGGCGTCAGAGGATGTCGACCGGCTGATCAGCGACGCCGAGCAATTGGAAAAAAAGGGTGACACGGATACCGCCATCACGATTCTAAAAATGGCGGATCGATTGTCTCCGGAAAATATAGAAATCACAAAGCTATTAGCACGCCAGTATATCCTCAAGGTCGACGACGCGACCGATCCGGCCGCCAAGAAAACGTTCGCAGAAATGGCTCTCGATCTTGCCCGAAAAGCGGCCGACAAACTTTCCAATGATTCCGAAACCCATGTTGCCTTGGCTGCCGCTTACGGGAAGCTATGCGATCTGGTCGAGGGCAAATTGAAAGTCGACTATTCCAAACAGGTCTATATTGAAGCGACAAAAGCGCTGGGTCTAGATCCTGGCAGCGACTTCGCCCATTTGATCCTGGCCCAGTGGAATTTTCAAATGGTGTATCTGAACCCATTCCTGAAGGCACTAACCGAGATCACTTACGGACAATTTCCACCGGCTTCAAAAGAGGAGGCACTGGCCCACTACAAAAAAGCAATCGAAATCGCGCCCGAACGAATCGTTCATCACGCAGAATTTGCCAAGGCGCTGGACGTGATGGGGGACACCAGCGACGCGCTGCAACAGTGGAGGAAAGTGACAGAACTCAAACCGATCTATGCCCAGGACAAGCGCTATGAGGCGATGGCGATCAAGAAATTGGAAGCCCGCTAAACCGCAGACGCTAACCTCGATCTTCCCAGGGAATCCCAGTGTTAAACCACAGATTTCACAGATGGGAAGAGAAGAGCAATCGAACACCACTACGCATTTTTCTTCCGGGTGAGATCCCGCAGCGGCCTTCAATCGCAATATCCCGCTCCTCAAATCTGAGGAATCTGTGTAATCTGTGGTTAATTTCCCCGTGGTTGGTTCCTCTTTTAATCTCCGCTCCCCAATGAAAACCGTACTGATCGTCGATGACCTGCCGGCAAACGTGGATGTCGTCCTTGGGTTCCTGGCGGAAGCCGGATACCGTGTCCTGGTTTCCGACGGCGGCTATCGAGCCTTGGAGCAGCTTGCACGGACGCTCCCAGATATCATTCTCCTCGATCTGATGATGCCCGGTTTGGATGGGATAGAGACTTGCAAGCGGATCAAAGCCAACCGGGAATGGAGCTATATCCCGGTGATTATGATGACGGCCGCTGATGAATTGAGCAAAAAACTTGCCGCGTTTCAAGCGGGAGCGGTCGACTTCGTGACCAAGCCGGTGCAACCCGAAGAGGTGCAGGCACGTGTGCAGACCCATTTGCAGCTCCGAGACCTTCAAAAATCGCTGGAACAGAAGAACCAGGAACTCGCGGAAGAAATCGAACTGCGACTGGACGCTGAAAAGCAATTGGAAACCTCATTGGAGCAAGCTCTCCTGGTGGTGAACCAACAGGGTCAGGTCCTGTTTGCGACCGGGCAGGCGCGCGTCTTGCTCAACACTTTTTTTGCCCAAGGTTCCGATAAAAAGCTCCCGACTGAATTGCAAGCCTGGCTGCACGGGCCAGACAGGCAAAGACCCAAAGTCGTCAGTCACAAGAAACGCGGAGAAATCGAGGTCGACCATTTTGCGCTTTCGAAAACCGGCAACGTTTCTCTGCTCCGGATCGAACATCGAAACGGCGACAACGGTCCGAAAGCTCTGCTCTCCCTTGGCGTCACCGCACGCGAAGCGGAGGTACTTTACTGGATAAGCGAAGGCAAAACGAATCCCGAAATCGCGATCATCATCGACGCGTCTTTGAATACTGTTAAAAAACACGCGATAAACCTGTTCGCGAAACTAGGTGTTGAAACCCGAACTGGAGCAGCCCGGCTGGCACTCGGCGTGTTGGCGCCGCAGCAACTGAAGTAATCCGACAGCGACGTTAGCGCGGTCTGATGTCAGTGCCTGCGAGAGTCCGGACCCGCCGAAGCGGGTCCGTCATCGATAAGCTATTGTTGTAGCTGCGACTAAGGGTGGGTTGGCCATCGGACTTGGACAGTGACAGTGATTTCTGGCTGGACAGTACCGTTCCCACTACCCTGCTTACCGTCATTGGGGTCTTTGGTCGCACTAGATTCTGAATTTTCTTCCTCGGACATAGATCTATACATATCAATCGGTAGTCATTGAAACAACCGATAAAAGTTGCAGACCTATGACCCGTTCGGGTGATATTAGTCTTCGGAAGGTGCCCTAATTTAAGATATGCGATCTGGTATGGGCCACTCGCGCCTTGTGCGTGCCTTTTTTGTACTCTCTTTGCTGATGATCCACGATGCAAGGGCTCAGAAGCTGTACGAATTAGGTCGTCCGCTCTACCAATTTTTCAGCACTCGTGAGTATGGAGGTGACAATCAAAACTGGAGTGCAGTTCAGGATCGCGAAGGATTGGTGTTTTTTGGCAATAATAGCTCCGTCCTCGACTACGATGGACAGCGATGGGACCACATTCCGGTGGCGGGGGGCTTTTCAATTACCGGGTTGGCAATAGACTCCAGCGGCATCATTTGGGTCGGGGGGTCGGGGAAATTAGGGAATCTTGCGCGGGACGGAAACCGTTTCCGGTTTGTGCCCGTGAGAGCGGACGTTCGTCTGGCAAGCGAGCTCGGAGGTGTGCTTGACCTGGTCTGCTGTGGCAACGCCGAGTTTGTCCGCACCGAGCGGGCTCTTCTCGTATGCCGGAATGGCTCTTGGGATGCCATCCCATGGCCGCACGGCAACGGCTTTGACTACATTGTTTCGACGACTGCGCAAAGAGCGTTCGCCAGCGCCAAAAATGATCCCCTTTACGAGATTGTCGGTGAGCGGCTGGTTCCTCTCGTCGATGACCCGCGACTTCGATCGACAATCGTCTATCGCGTGCTCGAACCGGTCCCCGGTCTGATTCTCTTGTTAACCAAAGAACATGGCATATTCCGTCTTAAGCCGAATGGGATCGAGCCCTTTCGCACCGACATCGACCCGATTCTAGCGGGGTTTGGAATTCAATGGGCGGCCTGCTTGCCCGGACCATATATCGCCGTGGCAATCGACCAGCACGGCGTCGCCCTGTTGAACAGTGAAGGTGAACTCTGCAGCGTCCTCTTTGAAAATAGCGGCTTGCCAGACCCAAATATTCTAAATCTGGCACCGGATCGCGCAGGGGGGTTGTGGATCTGTGGAAACGCCGGCCTCACCCGCGTGGAGATGATGCCGGGAACTAGCTTCTTCGACTCGCAAAACGGCCTTCCACTTTCTGCAGTCTTCAATCTTCAGCGTTTTCGGGGACGCATGTACGCCGCCACTTGGGTTGGGCTGTTCGAGTTGCAAAAAGCGGACGCCAACGCACTACCTTCAAATTTCCGGAAAATTCCCGGTGCGACGAGCCCGATCTGTACATTTGCGGACGCGGATGCCGAGCTGCTTGCCGGCGGATGGAAAGGGTTGTTCAGCTTTGACGGCACCGAGTTGAAACAGCTTCCGGTTCCCATCGACCGCATCTATTCGCTGAAGAGATCCGACAGTATTCCAGGCAGAATTTATGTGGCCTCTGATAAAGGCTTGGCGGCGATCTCCAGGAATGGCGACGGCTGGCATATTGATGGAAAGCTGAGTGCTTTCGGAGGAGAAATCACAGACGTGATTGAGGGTGGCGCGAACGAGCTTTTCGTCTCGACATTGAATCGCGGGTTTTTCCGCGTAAAGCTTCAACCGGAATCTGCGGAGGTTTTCAATTCCGCCAGCGTCGTTAGCTTGGCCGGCGCAAAGGATGCACCGCAGATCAGTGAGTCCGACGCATTAACAAAGTTCAATGGAGAGCCCGCTTTCCTATCAAAGGATGGAATCGCGCGATACGACGTTGCGGCCAACAGATTTGTCTTGATCACAGCATTTGAATCACTCTTCCGGGACTACTTCCCCAGCAAAGCGATTCTAGGCGCGGCTGGTGCCGGGCAACTCTGGGTCGCGTTGACCCCTCGCAATGCACCTGAAGAGAACTTTCCGAAAACAAGAATCGCTCACCTCAACTCGAATGGCGGATTTTCCTTCCTGCCGGCTGCGATTACCAGAACCATCGGAGATCCGCAAATGATCGAACCTGAGATTGCATCCGGATCGGCGGTAGTCTGGGTCGCCGGCACCTATGGAATTGCGCGAATCGATACGGATGAAAAGCTGACCCCGAATCGGACATTCAACCTTTTTCCAAGAGAGGCCAGTACGGTCTCCGGTATTTCCATTCCTCTTCCGGCGGAAGGAAGAGATCTGACGATCCCATTTGGTTCGAGCGATATCCAGATACGATTCGCGAACGACCGGTTCGAAGGTGCGGATCAGATTCGGTATCGGCTTAAACTCGACGGTTTGGACCGCGATTGGAATGCGCCAGTGAGTGATCCGGTCTGGCGCTCCGGGTCGTTGCGCGAGGGGCGCTACACGCTCCAGGTGATCGCAGAAGATGAAGACGGGGAGAAAAGCCGCGAAGCAACGTTGGCAATCACGATTTTGCCGCCCTGGTATCGGACCTGGTGGATGTACCTGGTCTACTCGTTCCTGGGACTGATCTCGCTGTTTGGTTTCGTCCGACTGCGGGTCTGGCGTCTGCGGATGAGAGAAAAACAACTCGTCCAAATCGTAACCGAGCGCACCAAAGCACTCGAAGAGAGCCAGGCGCGATTGGTGGACGCGAAGGAAGCGGCTGAGGCGGCTAATCGTGCCAAGAGCGCGTTCCTGGCCAATGTGAGCCATGAGCTGAGGACTCCGCTGAACTCGATCCTCGGCTATACGCAACTCATGTTGCGCGATCAAAATGTACCGGAGGATAAACGCCATCGACTGACCACCATTCAGTCGAGTGGGGAGCATTTGCTCAACATGATCAACGAAATTCTCGATCTGGCCAAAGTGGAATCCGGGACAATCGTCATTAAGTCACAGCCGGTGCAGCTCAGGCCGTTGTTTAATACGCTGGCGGACGAAATGCAGCTCCGAGCGAGTCAAAAGAGGCTGCGATTCATTTACTCTGCCGATCAGTCCATTCAGGATTGGATCTCCACCGATCCGGTTCGCCTGCGGCAGGTCCTCTACAATTTAGTTGGGAACTCGATAAAATTTACTGACAGCGGCGAAGTTTCGCTGGCGATTTACCGCATTGAGGACCGCATCCGGCTGGAAGTCAGAGACACTGGGCGAGGGATACCCGCCGCCGATCTTCAGCACTTGTTCAAGCCGTTTTATCAAGCGAGTAACAACGATCAGGCAAGCGGCGGGGTTGGACTAGGCCTTCACATCAGTCACCGCATCGTGCGCCTGCTGGGCGGTGAACTGCAGGTCTCCAGTACGGAAGGCAAAGGAAGCGTCTTCTGGTTTGAACTCCCGGTCGGAAAAATGAACGGAACACCCGCGGCCACCCCTGCCCAGAGAGTCGTGGGTTTCATCGGCGAAAACAGAAAACTGCTGGTGGTCGACGATGATGACTCTAATCGCCAATATATGCTGGAGTTGTTACGCGAAGTAGGCCTGGATCCGAGGGTTGCCTCCTCAGCCGACGATGCGTTGGACCTGATTCGCGCCGAGCCTTTTAACGCCGTCCTTTCCGACATCCGCATGGCCGATACGAACGGAATCACCTTCTGTCATGAAGTCAGAAAGGATCCCGCACTTGCTTCGCTGGTGATGATCGCGTCCTCCGCGAGTGTTTATGTGGATGACTGGGAAATAGCTCTGGCAGCCGGGTTCAATGGATTCGTGCCAAAGCCGGTGAACGAATCCGTATTGTTCGGGCTCTTCGAAGAGTTGCTCGGATTGAGACCAATCTTTGGAACAGCGAACGGCGTCCAGGCAGATTTTCGAGGCGCCGAAGACGCACTTAGCCGTCCCTTGACCGAAGAGGTACCGGATCTCGCGCGACTGGAAGAACTCCTGCCGCTCGCGAGGCTGGGCGACGTGATGGCCCTCCGCGCCGGGATCCAGAAACTGTCGGTAGAGGACCCGGGGCTGCGCATTTTTTGCCGACGGATCTCGATCCTCGCGGAAAAATACCAGATGTCCGGTGTCGAAAAGATTCTCGAGGCCGCGAGGGAAAAGCAACGCACCGGTTGAGGAAAACAGGCAGGGCGAGGCTCCGAAGGAGCCAGAACTCAGGAGTCAGGAGTTACAGGAGTTACAGGAGTTCTGAGAGGTTCGCTGGTTGGGTTCGATGGGGCTGAGATAGGCTGTAGGGACATTCTTCGCCTGAATGATCGCCCCAGAAACGGAAAGGGGCCCTCCCCATTCTGAACTCCTGCAACTCCTGACTCCTGAATTCTGCCTTTCCGCGCCGTTCCCCGGCTCAGGCGGAGCTTCGCCCTGCCAAGATTCTTTGCCTCAATGATCGCTCTCAGAACGGAAAGGGCCCTCCTCCCCATTCTGAACTCCTGCAACTCCTGACTCCTGAATGCTGCCTTTCGGCTCCTCACACCACCTTGAGCATCCCGCCATCCACGAAATAGGTCGAACCGACCGAATAGCTGGCCCGTTTTGAACACAGAAAAACGAAAAAGCTCGCGAGTTCCTCCGGCGAAGCAAAGCGATCGATTGGGGCATGCTCGCGTGCGACAGAGGCCAGGTAACCCTCCCAATCACCGCCTTTATCCGCCGTAAGTTGCTTCGCCGTCTTGATCCAATCGGGAGTAAGAATCAAACCGGGATTGATCGTGTTAACTCGAATATTGTCTTTGACGACCTCATTCGCGAGAGTCTTGGAGAACATCACCAGCGCCGCCTTCGTGGTGTTATAAATCGGCTCATACCAGAGCGGTTGAACTGCACAGATCGAGGCATTGTGCAGAATCACGCCGCCCCCGCGCTTCCGCATGGACGGCACAAGGCCGCGTGCCAGTCGTACCGCTGCCATCACGTGCAGATCCCAGTAGTATTGCCATTTTTCGTCAGGAGCCTCCATGATCGTCTCATTGCTGCCAGTGCCTGCGTTATTGATCAGGATATCGGCGCCGCCGAATTCGCGTTCGGTCTCGGCAACCACTTGTCCAACGGCAGCCGCCGTCGCAACGTCGGCGGGAACTCCGATCGATCGGACGCCGAATCTCTTCGCGATGCGCGCCGCTTCCGCGTGCGCTCGGTCACCCTGCCGCGCGACGACGACAACATTTACTCCTTCGGCTGCCAATCCCTCCGCAACAGCGAGGCCGATGCCGACACTACCGCCAGTGATGACTGCTACTTTGTCTTTCAGTTCGAGATCCATAAACTTTTTTTGGGGGGTACGACCGCTCAGCGGGCGGCCTCTTGGTTCTGCGTAGTTGTGGTTTCAGGTTCGGAATTTTATGCAACTTATTTAACGATGAGTATCTTTGTTCGGTCAATCGTGACGGCTACAGCTAAAATCAGAACCACGCCAAACACGATCTGCTGAGCAAAAATGTCCACACCGACGAACGTCATGCCCACGCGCACGACGGAGATAATCAGCGCTCCAACGACCGTTCGACCGATTCCACCGGCGCCGCCCGTTATCGAAGTGCCACCAACGACGACCGCGGCGATTGCCGGGAGCAGCAGTTCGTTCGCCAAGGTGGGAGAGCCGCTGCTCAGTCGGCCTGTGAGCAAGATGCCGGCCAGGGCCGCCAATCCGGTCGATAAAGAATAGGCGATTACCTTTTGCCGATTCACTTTTACCCCTGAAGCCCACGTTGCTGCTTCTCCGGCACCGATCGCCGTGCTGTAACGTCCGAAAGGTGTGTAGCGTTGCAACCAGATTCCAACGCCAGCAACGAAAGCGCCAATGAGTATCACACTCGGGATCCCGAATGGACGTCCCGTGATCCAACTCAGGTACGCACGTCCGGTCTCACCGATAGTGATCGAACGTTCCTGTGAAAGCAGCAGGGCTGCCGCCGCTACGACACCGCTGGTTGCCAGGGTCACAATGAACGAGGGAATCCGCAACCAGACATGGACAATGCCGCTGAAAGCCCCGGTGACGATTCCCACCAATAGCGTCAATGGAAATGCCCAATAGCCGATCGGTGTCAGCGTAACAGCCACGATGACACTGCTCAGAGATGCGACTGCCTGGATGGATAAGTCGATCCCGCCCAACATCACCACGAAGGTGATTCCGGCCGCAAGGATGAAGAGAGTTGCGGTGTCCGCCATCACGACCAGGAGCGTATCAAACGTCAGAAAACTCCGTTGCAATGTGCCGATCAGTACGACCAATCCGAGCAGGAGAAGAATCGGAATGGCTCCCCGCACAGTGCCGCCCGCCAGAAACGCTTTCGCCGCTGTTCGATCTGAGGCCAAATGAAATCTGTGTAATCCGTGGTTCACCTTTTCTTCAGGTTTTCGGGTTTATACCATGTGTTGAATGAGATCGACTTGTGACGGCTTCCGTCCCGGCGAGGCGTCAAAACGGGCAGTGACCTGGCCATCGCGCATCACCAGGATGGAGTGACACAACCCGATCGTCTCTTCCAAGGTGTCGGCGGTCAATACGATCGCAGCGCCTTCTTCCGAAAGATTCCTGATGAGTTCGTAAACCTCCTCTTTGGCACCGACATCCAGACCTCGAGTCGGGTGATCGAAGATGAGAATGTGGGCCTGCGCGTTCATCCACTTGGCCAGGACGACCTTTTGTTGGTTGCCGCCGCTCAAATTCAGGCAAAGCGTCTCGACACCCGGGGTGCGGATGTGCAACTTGTCCACCCAGCTTTTCGCCAACTGGCGCTCCCGACCAAGTCTGATGGCACCGATGATCCGACCGACTGGCAGTTTCGACAAGGTCATGTTCAACGCGATCGGGAGGGATAACACGAGGCCTTCAGTACGCCGCTCGCGCGGGATATACCCGACGCCATGGTCGGCAGCCTGGGACGGGTCAGTCAAACGGACTTCATGGCCGTCGATCTGGAGTGTGCCACTCGTTTGTGGGATGAAGCCGAACAAGGTCCGTGTGAGCTCTTCGCGGCCCGAGCCGACCACTCCGGCAATCCCGAGAACCTCCCCTTTACGGAGCACGAAGTCGACCTCCTTGTAGGCGCCCTTGACGGAGAGGCCGCGCGCCTCCATCACGATCTCTTCCCTGGGTGCGTGTTGCCGTGATTCGCGATAGTACTCTGCGTGCCGGTCTCGCCCGACCATCATCTGGTGGAGCTGTGGCACAGAGGTAGATCCAGCCTGCATTTGTCCGACCACGCGCCCATCCTTCATGACGTAGATGCGATCGCTGAGTGCGAGAATCTCGTCGAGCCGATGCGACACGAAGACAAAGCTGGCGCGTTGTTTGAGCGCCCGAACCCGCGCAAAGAGAATATCGATATCGCGCTGTTCGAGAACAGAGGTCGGTTCGTCCAGCAGAATGACCAAATGGCGTTCGGTCCGCTCTTCCAATGCCAGCGCTTTGGCGAGTTCCACCATCTGGCGTGCGGCGAAGCTGAGCTCCGATGTCCGGGTACGAGGATCAATGTCGACCTCAACCTTCGCAAGTTGACGACGCGCAGCCGCATACAAGCGTCCGCGGTCAACCAATCCCAGACGGGTAAACTCGGCTTCCTGCCCCAGATAAATGTTCTCGCCGACGGTAAGGTTCACCAGAAGGGACTGTTCCTGAAAGACGATTCCGATGCCATTGAGATTGGCGTCACGCGGGCTTCTAAGAAGGACCGGAGCGCCATCCAATTTCAACGATCCGCGATCTGGCGCATAGACGCCGGCAAGAATCCGCATCAGAGTTGATTTCCCGGCGCCGTTCTCACCGACCAGGCCGACCACTTCGTTGACACCTATCACTACGCTGACATCGTCTAATGCCTGCACCCCGGCAAAGGCTTTGCTGACATGTTCGACAGAGAGCATTTTTACTTCACTATTTTCAAGCGGGCACGATCAAGGGAGAGCGCGACTGCGACGATGATCAAAAGTCCTTGAACCCCTTGCTGCAGATCGGGCGAGATGCCCAGCAGCACCATCCCATTTCCCAACACCGCCATAATCAGGACTCCGACAAGAGTGTTGAGAACCCCGCCTTCTCCCCCCGTGAGTGCCGTCCCGCCGACCACCACGGCCGTGACAGTGGAGAACAACCGTCCGCTTCCGATCAAGGCATTCCCGAGGCCAAGTTGCGCCGCGGCCAGCAGGCCGCCGAGGCCGTACAACGTTCCTGCAATCGCGAAGACGATAATTTTGACCCTTTGGACTGGAATGCCAGAAAGAGCCGCCAGATCCTCGCCGCCTCCAATCGCATAGATATACCGCCCAATCCTGGTCTGGCGCTCGATGATCCACATGACTCCCAGGGCGCCAAGAGCTACCCAAACAGCGATCGGAAATAACCCCAGGGGTCGCTCCAGCGCGAGGCTTCGTATTCCCGTGTCGAGCACACGCACCGTCGATCCACCGAGAAGGAGCGTGGCAACTCCAACTCCGATAAACCACATCCCGAGTGTGACCATGAACGACGGTATGCGCAAGCCGACGTGGACGGCCCCGTTTAAACATCCGATCGCTCCGCAAGCCAGGATCGCCAGCACGACACCAAACCAGCCAAAGTTGTGGGTGTTGCTGTTGTTTCGAACCAACAGGCTGATCAGCACGGCACCGATCGCCAACACCCCCTCGACAGAGAGGTCGATACTGCCCAACACGATGACGAAGGTCATACCCAGCGCAAGCACCAACGGGATGGCGGCCGAATTCGCGACGCGAATCAGGTTGCTGAACTCAAAAAAACGCGGATTCAGCGCGCCGATCAAAAGCGATAACGCGATCAGCGCGAAGAACGGCGCGAAGGGTTTGAGGCGGCGCAAAGACCGCTTTGCGTCCCTGTCGCGCCGTTGAGGAGATCTGATCTGCGGCGTACTGGAATCTGCAGATGGACGACCGATCTGGGGTTCCACGCGCTCCTCAGCTCTGCCGAATCTGCCCCGTCACTCGGCCCCAGTAATCGTTGAAATCGATCTTCGGTTCCGATTCGATGTGGGACTTATAAAACTCGTCAGCATTCTCCTTGGTGATCAATACGCCGGTGCCATAGAACTCCCGATGCTCTTTCGGTTCTTTTGCCGGGTCGATTTTTCCCGTCTTGGCGGCATAGGCGATGGAAAGTCCCATGCTGCCTTGCCAGTATGGATCCCAGGAAACGGTTGCTGCGAACTCGCCGGCGCGCACGGCTTCAATCGCCGTTTTGATTCCGTCGATGCCGGTGACCGGTACCTTACCTGCCAGCTTTTCTGCGCGGAGCGCCTCCAGAGTGCCAACGGCCATGTCATCATTGGCCGCCCAGATGCCTTTGATATCGTCGCCGAACCGGGTCAACCAGGAGCTCACGATGTTAAAAGCCTCCGTCGGCTTCCAGTTCGCGACTTGAAAATCGAGCAATTTCACGTTCGGATTGGCCTTGAGTGCTTTTTCCAGCCCAGCCTTGCGTTCGATCGCGGGTGTGTTTGAGAGAATGCCTCCAAGCGCCACAATTCCGCCCGACCCGCCGATCGCCTTGATCAATGCGTTGCCTGTGTCCTCCCCGTATTGAACGCCGTCGAACGCGATATGTGCAACGTAGTTGGGGTTAAAATCCCACGGATGCAGATCAGCCGGCTTGTTCCATTGCGTGGTGACATAAGCACCAGCCTTAACGCAGGCTTCGACGATCGGCCGAGCATCCGGGCTGTCGTTTGGATCGACGTTCAACACCATATTGCCGCCAGTCTTTGCCAGGATGGCTCGGATGTCTGCGATTCCTTTCTCGCTATCACCCTCCGTGACTAGGGTTACATAATCAGCGCCAATCGATTTGGCGAAGGCCTGACCGCCCTGATTCCACGTGGCGTGATAGGGATTCGACAAAGACCGAATCGAATTGACCACTGTCGGGGTGCCGGCAGCAAAGGTTCTGCGAGGCACGATTGACATAACGGCGGTCGCTCCGGCGAGTGCGGCCGTGCGGCGAATGAAAGTTCGGCGATGAATTGGTGTTCCAGAAATATCTTTGTTCGGAGGGTTCATGTTCGTAAATTTCGCCTGCGGTGATGTTAGCTCTGGGGGCAGCGGTTAACTGGCAGGCGATTTCAAATCGAACGGCGAAACTATCGAGTTTGTGCACCGAACTCAAGAACTTCTCTCAGAACGCGGATGCCTACCGAAAGGCAGAACTCAGGAGTCAGGAGTTGCAGGAGTTCAGAATGGGGAGGGCCCCTTTCCGTACTGTGGGCGATCATTCAGGCGAAGAATCTTGGTAGGGCGAAGCTCCGTCCCAGCCTCGCACTGAGCCTCGCCCGCGGATTCCCAACGCGCGAGATCCTCAGGTTCTCGTCCAATCAATCTTTGCCAGGATTTGTGTGAAGCCAGGGGTCCAAACTGCCCAGCTATGACCGCCGGATAATCGGAGGATTCGTTCGGGTGGAATAACGCCTCTCAAGCGCTCGATTCCGGGCAGCAGGCGATCGGTATCTCCGTAGGCAATCCAGGTCTCGAGCTGGACATCTTTGCTGATTCCCAGCCGGCCAAGGAAACACCAAAGTTCTCTTTGAAACTCCGCCTTATCCGGATGAGCGACAGCCGGCTGCAAACCGGCCCATGCGGCCGCACCTCCGGCTGCATCAATCTCCGCAAAGAGCTTAAGATCGTCGCCGACAAAAGGCGCCAGCAAAATCAGGCCGTGCACTTCACCGGGATACGCGCGCTCATGAAAAAATGCCCCGAGGCCGCCCATCGAAACGCCAACTAGCCAGATCTCACGATATCCCGCCGCGCGAGCAGGCCCGATAATCTCACGCTGAAGCCGGTCTGCGATCGACCCGTCGAAATAATAGCCAATCGTTGCATCGACCGCGACGCAGTCCAGACCCGGGATTCGGTCTTGGGCCAGTGTGACAAATCCGCGTTGGACAAAATCCGGTCCGCGGTCTCGTCGGCCCGGTAAAAAGACGAAAAGGCGCTGGCCCTGCTGGCCCTGCTTCGCCAAATGCCATGCGACCGCGAGCGGTTTCGCCGGATCGGGCTTTGAGACATGGCCGCCCAGCAATTTTTCGGAGATCGAAGCGACCGCTCGGAGAACCAGCGTTTTCAGCCGGGACAGAAAGTCGGAATTCAGGAGTTGCAGGAGTTCAGGAGTTCCAGAATAGCGGAGAAGTCCAAAACCTCGCCGAATAATCCTAATTCGTGAGTTAGCATTCAGAGTCAATAACGTTCTTGCAAATAAACTTGTCCGCTGAGGTCTTCAGCAATTTGGATTCTCGTGTTCTGCAACTCCTGATTTCCGGTCAGGAACGCGTCGACCCGGCTCGGACGGAGCCTCGCCCTACGACTCGAATTCTGCCTCTACCCCCGATTTCCATTCGCAGCAGCAAGCATCTGGCTCTTAAGGTAGGCCTTCCAGCCGCCAAAGGCGGAAATATTCACCGCGTCCTGCACCGCCGCTTCTTCACAAAGAAAACCTTTGACTGCGCGTCCATCGCTAAGATGAATCGTGCCGATCGTCAGAGGGGAGGGAACCTCCCGCATAAAATTGCCGACCTGCGCGACCGGGAGCTCCCAAATCTCCAGATCAATCGAGTAGCCTCCTTCCGCTCCGATCCTGATCAAACCGGGCTTGGGCGGAGATGTGCCGGGTAGCGCAAAAAGCTGGTACGAGGGGGCTGTCTTCGCTGTTCGAACAAATCGGGCGTCCCGATCTGTGAGCTGATAATTCAAGGGTTGACCTGTCAGATGTGCCCCGACGACGGCAATTGTCATGCGGTCTGACCGGATTTCCTGCGCGGCAACTGGAGTCTCCGGATGGGAGAGCTTGGTTCCGCCGAGGCAGGGACGGAGTGAGAGCAGATAGGTAGCAGCGAGCGCGAGCAGAGAATAATCAGTGAACGCTCGCCCGACGAACGTGATCCCGAAGGGTAAGCCATCCGCTCGGAACCCGGCTGGTGCCGCGACGGCAGCGAGGTCCAGCAAGTTGAGAAAATTCGTAAACAGACCAAGCTGGCTGTTGAGCGTCACCGGATCGTTCTCGACTTCCGCGATCCGATAAATATCAGGGGCAGTCGGCAAAAGCAGATAGTCGACGTTATTCCAGGTGTCGGATGTCTCCTGTCGAAATTTCTCCAGCGCATATTGGCCATTGAACGCATCAACGGCAGAATATTTTTCGCCTCCGAGGATAATATCGCGCACCACCGGGTGAACGGCTTCAGCGTGCTCCTTGACGAAACGCCCGACTGCCGCGAATCGCTCAGCCACCCATGGCCCCCCGTACAAAAGTTGAGCCGTCTGCAGGAACGGCTTGATGTCAACCTCGATCAAAGTGTGTCCCAGCGACGCAAGTCGGTCCTTGGCGTGACCAAACAGCGCAAGGTAACCATGTTCGACTTTCTCAAGGTCTTTGGGAGCTGGGATGCCGATACGGTAAGTCGAAGCAGCGACCTTTGCGGGGGGCAAAAGGCGCGAATAGGGATCGCTTCGATCGTATCCGGCAGCGACTGAAAGGACCGTTTCTGCATCTTCAGCGGTCAGGCAAAAAACTGAGACACAATCCAGGGATCGGCAAGCCGGCACCACGCCATGGGCACTCAGGACGCCCCGTGTCGGCTTCAGCCCGACAATGTTGTTGAAAGCCGCCGGAATCCGCCCGGAGCCGGCCGTATCAGTTCCCAAGGCAAAACTGACAAGGCCCGCGGCGACAGCCACTGCAGAGCCTGAACTGGAGCCACCCGGAGATATACTCAGGATCGAAGACGTTCGAACAGGCTCCGTAAGGCGACCGCATCCCGACGAGGCCAGTGGCAAATTGATCCAGATTTGTTTTGCCGACCAGGATTCCCCCGGCTTTTCTAAGCCGTTCAACAGTCGTCGCATCCTTCTCGGCAACGTAAGAAAACAGCGGACAACCGGCCGTCGTCGGCAGGTTCGCCGCGTCGATATTGTCCTTGATGGCAAATGGGATTCCAAACAGTGGATGGGACGCTGTGCCGTGCAGAGCCTCGGCAGCACACACCGCGTCTTCTTCCGGGAGCAGATAAATCCAGATCGGATTGTCGGGGAGCGCCCGGATCCGCCTGTAAACTTCACGGATCACATCGCCCGGAGTCAAGCTACCCGAACGATAATGCGCCTGAAGGGAGCCTATGTTCAACGAGACTTCAGAGAGATCCTTCATGGCTCGGCAAATCTCCGGAATAACTCAAACGATCAATCATCCCTTCCCGTTTGAGCACGAAGCTTGCCTGTTACGAAGCAAAAACAAATAGCAGCCAGAATTTCAGGAGTCGGGAGTCGGGAGTAGCTGCAGGGGTCAGAATTCAGGAGTTACAGGAGTCAGATTGATTCGGGTGAGAACAACGGGAGCCGCAAGTCGAAGTTTTCCTCTTTCGAACTTCGAAGCGGAAGAACCGAAGATGCCGTATTCTGAACTCCTGTAACTCCTGACTCCTGAATTCCGACTCCCGATTCCTGTTCTCTCAGAATAACGAGAATCAGACCTCCGTGGACCTGGGGGTTGATCGACAAACCTTTTACCACTTTGTTGCTCAAGAACTTGTCGAGACCCCATACGCCTTCTCGCGTCCCCTGGCGTCGACAGGCCGTTTCGTGATTCCCGCCACGATGGTGGTATTTCGACAGGGACCGTGCCGGAATCTGCGCATCTTGAGGGGACCGATTGCTAAACAAGTGTCGAAGTGTGGGCAGAATTACGCCTGAGCAGGGAACCGTCAAGCCTGTTCGTCTTTGAAGAAGCAAAGCGGGACGCTTCGCTTACGCCGAAAAGGCCGACCGCCCAGACGTCGTTTCGCGTTTTCCGCCTTGGCATCATTTCTGCTAAGCTTCTCAATGGCGGTAGATGTCATCACGTCTCTCTTCATCGCGACTGGTCAGCGGTTTGCCGGTGGCAAACGCGGCGATTTTGGGGCTGTGCACTGTCGCTCATTGCTGAAAGATTGCTGGACCGGCGAAACCGCCAGAGGTTGCTTGAAGAGCTTGCGGCTGTCGCGGAGCCGCGTGATAAAGCGCTGCGGGAACAGATTCTTCAATCGATGGAGGTCCTCCATTCCATCGCTTCGTTTCACGCGACACGCGCCGGAATCAGTCGGGAGAGTTTCGGCCGGTTGTTCGAGTGGCACTTACCCGCCAGCCCGAACTGCAGGCTTTGAGCTTGGATCCCAGGGTTTCGAGGAAAGAACGAGCGACATGGGAAGCTCGGGCGCGGGCGGATGGATTTCCCAACTTACAGATCCAATACCTCGAACCCCCGGTCGGTTGTCATAGGAAGTGCGGAACATTGGCGATAACACTCAGATAATTAATTCCTTATGCCATGTTGATCTACATCTGGCACGCGCGTTGCTTACACATCGTTGGCTTATCTTCTGCGACTCAACTAGAGGACCCCTCATGAACAGCAAACGGACAGTCAGTGTCGAAGCAGAACCGTACGTTTATGAATTCGAGCCGTCGCAGTGCGCGCTCGTCATTATCGATATGCAGCGGGATTTCCTGGAGCCGGGCGGATTCGGGGAAATGCTCGGCAATGACGTGTCCCAGCTTCGTCGGACCATTGAACCGAACCGGCGGCTGCTGGCGGCGTGGCGAGGGCAAGGGTTGAAAGTAATTCACACCCGGGAAGGGCATCGACCTGATATGACGGATCTTCCGCCGGCCAAGAAGGTGCGCGGCCACAGCAAAACTTCGATCGGCGATCCGGGGCCGATGGGCCGCATCCTGATCAGAGGTGAGGCGGGACATGACATTATTCCGGAACTCTACCCGCTACCGACAGAGCCGGTCATCGACAAGCCCGGCAAAGGGGCGTTCTTCGCCACCGATCTGCATGCGATCCTTCAGAACCTCGGTGTCCAGAAGCTCGTCGTTACCGGTGTTACCACCGAAGTCTGTGTCAACACCACCGTCCGCGAAGCCAACGATCGAGGTTACGACTGTCTTGTCCCCGCGGACTGCGTGGGATCTTACTTTCCGGAGTTCCAGGAGATGGGACTCAAAATGATTAAGGCGCAAGGGGGGATTTTCGGCTGGGTGTCGGACTCGGCCCGAATTCTCGCTGCGCTCGGTTAGGGCAACCAGCGACAACAGGAAGATTGGGATGAGTGAAGAGAAGGTTATGAACAATTCGAAACCCTCCATCTGGGTGGCCGGAGACTGGAACGCTTTCTTCGGCTTCGGAACGAACATATTGGTCAATCTGCTCACACTGAGCGGGTTATTGCGTTTCGTCCTGAAAATGCCGGACCAACTTGTTTTTGGACGCATCCTGCCGGCCACCGGAATGATGCTTTTCCTTAGTACATTGTACTATGCCTGGCTCGCTTATCGTTTGGCCAAGCGCACAGGACGCAACGACGTTTGTGCGCTTCCTTCCGGTACCAGCGTGCCGCATATGTTTGTTGTCACATTCGTGATAATGCTGCCGATCGCCGCGAAGACTGGTGATCCGGTCAAAGGGTGGGAAGCTGGCCTTACCTGGGTCTTCATTCAGAGCTTCGTGTTGATGGCGGGCGGATTTGTGGCGCCGATCATCCGGAAGATCACCCCGCGCGCAGCTCTCCTTGGCACGCTCGCAGGCGTTTCGATCGCGTTCATCTCGATGCGACCAGCTCAGGATATGTTTATCACGCCAGTGATCGGCGTTACCTGTTTTGCCATTATTCTCGCAAGTTGGTTCGGTGGAGTGCGCTACTTTGGTGGCGTTCCAGCGGGCCTCGTAGCGATTGCTGTGGGCTGCATTATTGCCTGGGGATCGACCTTGTTTGGGCTGAATTGGGGTGGGATGAGCCCTGCAGGCTTTTCCCAGGCATTTTCCAGCTTTGGTTTTTCATTCCCGACTCCGGCGGTCGGCCATGTTTTCGCGGGTTTCCAATTCATCGGTGTGATTCTGGTGACCGCGATTCCATTCGGCATTTACGACCTGGTCGAGGCGATGGATAACGTGGAGAGCGCTTCTGTGGCCGGTGACAGCTTTCCCACAACTCGGGTTTTAACTGCGGACGGCATTGTCAGCCTCATTGGCTGCCTGATGGGAAATCCATTCATCAACGCGGTTTACATTGGCCATCCAGGCTGGAAAGCAATGGGCGGAAGAATTGGCTACTCTGCGGCGACCGGAGTGATGGTCATCCTATTGTCGTGGTTTGGCATCATCTCCGTGATGATGGCGTTGATTCCCGTGGTGGCAATCTCTCCAATTCTTCTCTATATCGGTATGTTGATCGGCGCGCAGGCCTTCCAGGAAAATCCGAAGTCACATGCTCCAGCCATTATTCTCGCACTCACGCCGCATATTGCCGCATGGGGCAAACTCCAGATCGATAACTCCCTGGCCGCAGCCGGGACCAATGCAGCGGCCATCGGGTTAGATAAACTCGCACAAACCGGAGTTCTCTACAAAGGCCTGGAAGTCTTGGGGGGCGGCGCAATCCTGGCGGGGCTGATACTGGGCGCCATCGGGGTGTTCATTATCGAGCGAGAGTTCATGAAGTCAGCGTATTTCGCAACCGCGGGCGCAATTCTCACCTTCTTCGGTTTTATCCATGGCGAGAAAATTGGTTTTGGTCAGACCCCGGCAGTCGCGGTGAGTTACCTGGCGGTTGCAGCGGTGCTCGTTTACTGCGCTAAATTTGCATTTGTCACAGCAAAACCGGTCGAAATAGAACACCACGGAGCGTTGAGCCAAGCCGACCGAATGACGTCGTGCGCCAATCTCCGTGTCTCGGTTCCGGAACTTCGTCGTCGGGGTGCTTCTCGTAACAACATAGATATTTGGCAATCTGTTAGGAAACATTAGTTTCTCTCGTTTTGCTTCTCCGTTTATTCTCACGCTGGCCGTATGATTTTGACTTGCAGCAACAAACGCGCTCTCTCTGGAGTTCCAGGAGCTTTAACCGACCGAACATGAAACAAAGCTACGTCGAAGCTGATCCGTATCGTTGGCCCTACAACGGTGATTTGCGTCCCCAAAACACGCTTTTTCTGGTGATCGATATGCAAACCGACTTTTGCGGGAAGGGGGGTATGTCGACAAGATGGGCTATGATCTCTCGCTCACACGAGCGCCGATCCAACCCATTCAAAACGTTCTCACCGCGACGCGCGAACGCGGCTTTCACATCATGCACACGCGTGAAGGTCACCGGCCCGATCTTGCGGATCTTCCGGAAAATAAACGATGGCGCAGCCGGCGGATTGGTGCCGGAATCGGAGATCCTGGTCCCTGCGGCCGGATCCTGACGCGAGGCGAACCCGGGTGGCAGATTATTCCGGAGCTTGCTCCGATTGAGGGCGAAGCGGTGATCGATAAACCTGGGAAGGGATCTTTCTACGCAACAGACCTCGACATGCTTTTGCGGCATAAGGGCATTCAGAATATCGTCTTGGCTGGTATTACCACGGACGTCTGTGTCCACACGACGATGCGAGAGGCGAATGACCGGGGCTACGAGTGTCTTGTACTCTCTGATTGCACGGGAGCAACGGACTACGGGAACTATCTGGCTGCCTTGCAAATGATCAAGATGCAAGGCGGCGTTTTTGGGGCCGTTTCAAGTTCCGAGTCGTTCATTGCTGCGATTTCATGAGACCAGGTCCTTCCGATTCCCCGCCTCCGCGACTTGAGCTTGTTGATATTTCTCGTTTCCCGGAAAAACCGCTCTCTATATTGTATGGACTCACAACCGTCTCGCAGAGCGTTCCCTCTTGAACTAAATGATGTCTTTCACTTTGCTGCGCAGCAGAATCAGATTCCGTGGGAACCTTACAAAAAGGGGGTGGACATTTTCCGGCTTTACGGGGACGGAATTACCGGGCCGACGGCCGCGTTGGTTCGATACCACGAGCATGGCGAGGTGCCGATGCATGAACACAAGGGATACGAACACATTCTGGTTTTGTCCGGTTCGCAGCGGGATGAAGCCGGGATATCCAAAGCGGGAACCCTGGTGATCAATCCTCCCGGCACTCGACACAAAGTGCATAGCGATGCCGGCTGCATCGTGCTGGCGATCTACGAAAAGCCGGTTGAATTTGCGGAGGACGTGCAGCCCACAAAAACAGAAGAAAACAAATAGACCACAGATTGCACGGATGACGCAGGTAGCTGAGCCAAGGAGTTTGGCAATCGGTTACCTCGAAAATTTCATCTGATCTGTGAAATCTGTGTTTAAAGATTCGAAATTTGGGCTACTCGAGCGCTTTTTCGATGAGTTGCTGCTCAACCTGCGAAAATTTCAGTTTCAGCGCATGGGTGCGGGCGGCTTCCGACATTTTTTTCCAGGTTTTCCGCAATATCTCGATAATTTTGGCGGGCTCGGTCTTGGCAACGAGATCGGCTAGCTGATACTGCAGAGTGACGAGACAGAGCGCGTCTTCAAGGACCTGGCAGTCCGGATCATGGCCCAGTAACTTTTTGAGATTCAGGTTGCGAACACGCGTGATGGTGTCTTCGTCGTAACCCACTTCGCGCAGGATATCTGCGGATTTGCCAGCGTGAAACTGTTTCAGGTCGTTACGCCACCGCAGATACCCGGCCCGCGTCATTACATACCTGTTGCGCGGAATAGTCCAACGACAGATATGTTGACTCCTTGCCGCCAAAAGAAGGTGTTCCGAGGCTTCTGGGTACAGGCGAAGAACCCAATCCGTCAGCCGCTCGGCGTAGAGCAGCTCTTGGGGACGCGCGACACCTTCGACGACCTGGAGGTTCGGGTCCTGCCCATTCTCCTCATCGAACCGACGCAAAGCCTCGGAGAAACGAGGGCCAAATTTCGTGGACCCTGCCGTCAACAAAAATTCAGAATTGGAAACCACAGATTTCACAGATGAGACCAGGATAGGGTCTGGGCCCTGCACCTTTTCATATTCCGGACAAAGGCCACAGCCGGCTCTTTGGCTTCAGGCATCTGTGAAATTTGTGGTTTAACTCATATCTTTCGTTTTTGGGTTCATAGCTTCCCGATGGGCGGATTTCGCGTGCGCAGGCTCGCAGGAAGTTGAGAACTGCCCATCAGATAGGTATCAATACAGCGCGCCACGTCGCGTCCTTCACCGATTGCCCAGACCACGATGGATTGGCCGCGGTTAGCATCTCCGGCAGCGAATACTCCCGACAAATTCGTCATCATATTACGATCTGTTTTGATGGTGTTTCGGCTAGTGACCTCGATCCCGGTGTTCCCGAAAGGACCCATCTCGGCACCTTGGAACCCGATCGCCACGAGTACAACATCTGCAGGCGTTGTTAAGCCTTCCTCGATGACCTTCATGGCGGTGCGGACCATGCGCCGATCCTTTTTTTCATAGGTCCATTCGACGCGGTCAAAGACCAGCTGATCCACGGCACCGTCGTTGTTGGTGTCAAGAAATCCTGTGACATTAACGTTGAACTCTTCGACACCGCCTTCTTCGATCGCGTAGGTCTCCCGATAAATCATCGGCCATTCCGGCCATGGGTTATCCCCAGGGCGTTCGTCGGATCCCCTGAGGTTGATACTGATTTGCACCACCTGGCTGGCATTCTGGCGATGCGCCGTCGCTACGCAGTCGGCTCCCGTGTCACCACCGCCGAGGACGACCACGTTTTTGCCGTGCGCGTCGATCATCTCATCGACCTTTTTTCCGGCCTGCCGCCGATTTTCTTTCGTGAGGTACTCCATCGCCCAGTAGATTCCGTTGAGTTGGCGACCGGGGACCGGGACCTCGCGTGGCAATTGCGCCCCGATCGTCAGGCAGACCGCGTCAAATTTGTCCCTCAACTCCTGGAAGGGGACATTCACCCCAACGTTAGCGCCGGTACGGAAGAGCACGCCTTCACGCTGCAATTGGTCGACGCGTCGCGCGACCTGGTATTTGCCGAATTTAAAATCCGGAATGCCGTAGACCATGAGGCCGCCTATCTCATCATCACGCTCGAAAACTGTGACTTCGTGTCCGGCACGGTTTAGCTGCTGAGCTGCAGCAAGCCCGGCAGGACCGCTCCCGACCACTGCCACGCGTTTACCCGTTCGTATTTTGGGCGGCTCCGGAGTGATCCATCCTTCTGCCCAGCCGCGGTCCACGATCGCCCGTTCGATGCTCTTGATCGCGACCGGATCGTTGTTGTAGGCAAGAACACAAGCCGGCTCGCAGGGTGCGGGACAAGTGTACCCAGTGAACTCAGGGAAATTGTTGGTTGCATGCAAACGGGCGAGGGCTCCAAGCCAGTTTCCCCGGGAAACGAGGTCATTGAAATCCGGTATGATGTTTCCAATTGGACAGCCGCCCATACAGGTGGGCACGCCACAATCCATGCAGCGCGTGCCCTGTTCTCTCAGTTGTCCTTCGTCCCACTCCCTGGAGTAAACTTCGCTGTAATCCCCAACACGTACTGCCGGGTCCCGGTAGGCGATCGGATTGCGAGCGAATTTCAAAAAGCCGTTTGGATGGTCGTCCGCCACTAGGCTACCTTTCTTTTCTCCGCAAGCGCAGGTGGAGCAACACGTACGTCTTTTCCTTGGGCCAGATGACGCTCGACTACCTCCGCATAGGCGGCCGGTATGACTTTGAGGAATTTCGGGATGTGCTCCTTCCATCGATCGAGAATCCGCTTGGCCTTTGAACTGTTGGTGTAAATGACGTGATTCGCCAGCATTCGCTCCACCAGCTCAATGTCTCGGCCATCTTTAAACTCGTCGATGCGGACCATCGTTGGATTGAGTCGGGTCCTGAAGCTTTTATCCTCATCCAGAATAAAGACTTCACCTCCGCTCATCCCGGCCCCGAAATTCTTTCCGGTCTTGCCAAGGATCACCACAACGCCCCCCGTCATGTACTCGCATCCATGATCGCCGATGCCTTCGACGACGGTCATTGCTCCGGAATTGCGCACTGCGAATCGTTCGCCGGCCATTCCATTGAAATAAGCCTCGCCGCTTGTTGCGCCGTATAATACGACGTTGCCCACGATAATATTCTGTGACGCAATGTAGGAGGCATCCCTGGGAGTGTCGACCGTGATCCTTCCTCCAGATAGGCCCTTGCCGACATAGTCGTTTGCCGCACCCTCCAGATGAAGGCTGATGCCCCGGGCGAGAAATGCCCCAAAACTCTGCCCAGCCGACCCGGTGAACCGGATCTGGATCGTGTCCGGAGGCAGCCCGTTTGGACCAAATTTTTTCGCGATGACCGAACTCAACATCGTTCCGGCTGTGCGATCACAATTTTTGATTGGTACATCTATCATGACCGGTTCACCGTGTTGGATTGCGGGTGCCGCCAGTTCGATCAGAAGATGATCGAGCTTTTCGTCGAGCTTGTGGTTTTGTTCGCGAATTTTTCGGGGAACGTCGTGCGAAGGCTGCTGGTAAAGCAGTCGCGAAATGTCGACCAGCCCATGTGTAGGGTGAGTGACTTCACGTTGCCGCAGCTTGTCAACCCGTCCGATCATTTCGTCCATGGCGCGGAATCCGAGCTCTGCCATCAGTTCCCGAACTTCGTGGGCGACGAAACGCATGTAATTGACCAGATGTCCCGGCTTACCTGCAAATTTTGCTCGAAGTCGAGGATCCTGTGTCGCGATGCCAACCGAGCAGGTATTGCAATGGCATTTGCGCAGCATGATACAGCCCAGCGCCACGAGCGGCGCGGTGCCAAACCCATATTCTTCGGCGCCCAGTAACGCCGCGATGACAACATCGCGTCCGGTCTTCATTCCGCCGTCGGCGCGCACACGAATCCGTGATCGCAGATTATTTGCCAGCAACACTTGCTGGGTCTCTGCCAAACCTAGCTCCCAAGGGGCTCCTGCCGTTTTAATCGAGGTTTTGATGGCGGCTCCGGTGCCGCCGGAATCGCCCGCGATAAGCACTGCATCGGCCCGCGCCTTTGCGACGCCGGCCGCGATCGTTCCGACGCCGGCTTCGGAGACTAATTTCACGTGAATCTCTGCGGCAGGGTTCGCGCATTTCAGGTCATGAATGAGCTGCGCGAGATCCTCGATCGAATAAATGTCGTGATGCGGCGGCGGAGAAATAAGACCCACACCAGGGGTGGTGAAACGCACCGAAGCGATTTCTTCGCTCACCTTCGGTCCGGGCAATTCTCCCCCTTCGCCCGGTTTCGCCCCTTGCGCCATTTTGATTTCAATCTGCTTGGCGTGGACCAGATAATTGATCGTTACCCCGAATCTTCCGCTCGCGACCTGCTTCATCGAGCATTCGCGCTCCGTGCCAAACCTCTCGATCTGCTCGCCGCCTTCTCCGGTACCCGCTTTCCCGCCGATTCGGTTCATGGCGATCGCAAGCGCCTCATGCGCTTCGGTACTCAATGCGCCGTGCGACATGGACCCCGTCGAAAAACGTTTCCAAATCTCTTCAACGGCCTCCACTTCACCGATGGGAATTGAGTCATGTTCATCAAAGTCGAAATCGAGCAGCCCGCGGATGGTCTGGAGGCGCTGATCCTGGTCATTCAAGTAATTCGCAAACTCGCGATAAGCTTCATAGTTTCCGGTCCGGACAGCGTATTGCAGCTGTCCGACGGTCGCCGGGTTCCATTGATGGAGTTCTCCGTCGCGGCGCCAATAAAGGTCCCCCCCAACGTCCAGCGGGAGGTTACCCACGATCTTGTTGCCGAATGCCAACTCGTGCTGCTCGAGTAGTTCGCGCTCGACCTCCTCCAGGCCGACGCCGTTCAGATAGGCGCTAGTCCCTGTAAAATATTCCTGCACGAAAGCAGCATCCAGTCCCACAGCCTGAAAACCCTGAGCGCCTTTGTAACTTTCGAGCGTTGAGATCCCCATTTTCGACATCACCTTCAAGATGCCTCCTTCCAGCGCCTTTTTGTACTTGCTCAGCGCTTCGTCCACTTCGCCACTCAACCAATTTTCCCGGCCCATCTGCACAATGCTTTGATAGGCCAGCCAGGGATAAATCGCATCCGCACCATATCCGATCAGCGTGCAAATATGATGCACGGCACAAGGCTGAGCTGCCTCAAGAACCAGCGCTGCGCGTGTACGAAGTCCCGCTCGAATCAGATGATGATGCAAAGCGCCGACGGCTAACAGATTCGGCACACCGACGCGGTCCGGTCCAATCTTTCGATCGGACACGATCAAGATTTCACACCCATGCTTGATGGCATCGACCGCGTTCTTGCGAAGCTCGGCGATCGCCGTCCCAAGCGAAGTGCCTTTTGCGAAGGTCCCATCAACGACGCACGACCGGAATCGGTCAAAATGTTTAATGGTCTCGAGCTCCCGGTAAGTAAGAATGGGCGACTCGAGAAATAGTTGGCGGCAATGCTCGGGAGTTTCCTCCAAAAGATTGCGTTGCCGTCCGATGTGACTTTCCAATGAGGTCACCAGGTCCTCCCGCAAATAATCGAGCGGTGGATTCGAGACCTGGGCAAAGAGCTGAAGAAAATATTGAAACAGCGGCTTGTGCCGGGTGGAAAGAACCGCCAGCGGTGTGTCATTGCCCATTGACCCGATTGGGTCCTTGCCTTCTTCCGCCATCGGCTGAACCAGGCAACGGAGCGATTCCAAGCTGTAGCCGGAAGCTCGCTGGTAAGCCGTGACATCGACGATCTCCTCAACTTCTGCTCCCGGCTTCACAATATCCTTTAGCCGAACACGGTTCTCCGCTAGCCAGGCCGAGAAATCGTGGGTCGTAAGCTCCTCGAAAATCTCCTTCTCGGGCACGATTCGCTTCTCGAGAGTGTCAGCAAGAAACATCTCGCCCGGTTTGAGCCGACTTTGAAAGACGATCTCGCTGGCCGGCGTATCGAGGACCCCGGTCTCGCTCGCCATGATCACAATGTTCGAGCGCGTGAGACAATAGCGACAGGGGCGCAACCCATTCCGATCGAGAATCGCCGCCACTCTGTACCCGTCGGTCGCCGCTATCAGGGCCGGACCATCCCAGGGTTCGATAATTGTCGAAAAGTAATCGTAAAAAGCCCGCCGCTTCGCGTCCATCAGCTTGTCTTTGTTCCAAGCCTCTGGAATTAACATCCGAAGCGCGTGCGGCAAACCTCGCCCGGATTCCAATAGCAGTTCAAGCACGTTGTCGAATACGGCAGTGTCGCTTTGCGAATCGCCCGTAATCGGCTTGATCATTTCGATATCGTCCCCAAATCGTTCGCTTGCCAGGACGGCTTCACGGGTCCTCATGCGGTTCAAGTTTCCCCGCAACGTGTTGATCTCACCGTTGTGCACGACGGTGCGATAGGGATGCGCCAACTCCCAGGCGCCTAATGTATTGGTCCCAAATCGAGAGTGCACCAGTACGATGCTGCTCTTGATCCGGCTGTTTGAGAGATCGGGGTAATACAACTGCAATTGTTTGCAAGTGAGCAACCCTTTGTACACGATCTTCCGCCGGTCGAGAGAGCAAACGTAAAACAATTCCTTTCCGCAAATGTCTGACTTTCGAACGGATTTTTCGATCAGGCGCCTCAACACGTAGAGTCGAGTGTCAAGCTGTTCGGGCGTCAGCGGCTCGATCGGTTCGATGAACATCTGCCGGACTGCCGGTTCGGAAAGGAGTGCAGTTCTTCCCAGATCGGCGTTGTCCGTAGGAACTTCGCGCCAATAGATCAGTCGGCAAGCCGCTTCGCGGCAAACCGTCGTGATCAGCTTCTTTAACGCGATCTGTTTCCATTGATCCTTTGGAACGAAGAGCTGTCCGACACCGTACGAATCAAAGTCGCCAAGCGTTGGAATCTCCGAATGAAAAAATTCGTGCGGCTTCTGCAGGAGCATTCCTGCGCCGTCCCCGGTCTTCTCCTCGGCGCCGCGCGCCCCGCGGTGGTCGATATTGCATAGAATGCGCAACCCATCTTCGACAAGTTGATGGGTTTTTGTCCCATTCAAGTCGATGAGCGCTCCGACGCCGCACGCGCCACGGTTAGCACCTATGGTAGGCAATCCAGATTCGATTTTCATACGCGAGGGAAGCAAACGATAATCGGCTCGCTCTTGGTCTTCACACAAAGCTTTTTTTGCCGCCTTATCGAAGTTCGATAGCATTTGCTATTCCGAAACGTACTTCGAGTCCGAAAATCTCGCGAGTCAAAGGCCTCGCAGCGTAGCTTAGGCTTCCAGCCTGCGTCGGGACTGAACTTCTAGGTGTCGGTGCGCTTGAGTACCAACCGCATGGTCACTTTTTGTTCGAACTGGCGCATTTTGACCATCTGGGATCTCCTGGTGCCTGAGCGGATCAAGTGGAGGGCGTTTTTCTAAACCGAGAAAGGCGAAAGCCGCAACCCTGGACGAAATACGCATCGCGCATGCTATTTCGGGACAGGACACAGGGTTTTCAACCCCGGGAGGGTAAAGCGGGACGCTTTACTTACGTGAGGTAAGCAAAGCGTCCCGCTTTGCCTTCCCGGGGTTAAACCCCTGGCTTCAGTCATGGAGCACCTCCGGGGAAAAACACGGTCCCGATACTCGCAATCTTAGCGCTTAATAGGTTGAAACCCTGGGCCGAATCCTGCAGCTTCTTCGAGGCGAGAATCGTCGCAAATTCTTCCTGTCTAAACGTTCATGACACACCGACCAACTATTCCGGACGAGAAGTTGATCCATTACATCAACCTGAAGTTGGCGGCCCTTGGTTGCCCGACCTGCGAGACCGGCGATAGTTCGCAGTTCGAGGCGATGTCCGCGTTGCTCGCACATCAGCGAGAAATTAACCGTCTTCTTGCAAATTATCTTTGCCCGGCGGACAACCGGGTCCAGACTTTTTTGTACGACTTTCTGCAGGAAGCGGCGCTTGCCAAGTTCCCGACGCGCACCTTCGTGCTGGATCAGTTGGGTCTGGCGCGCGCTCTCTCTTTACCGCCGATCCGTGACAGTTTCGCATCGGATATCGTGAACTCCTATCGGGTCCGACAAGGGGTGCTGCATAACCCAAAAAGCGACCGCCGAACGACGGAGGGGATTTTTCATGTCGCGGAAGGCGGATTGCCGGTGCCGGACGACAAAGTCAGCGTGCCGAAACGGGTTGCGGGGCGACTGCTGCAGCTAGCCTTCGCTCCACCGCCGGAGTTGCTGCGCTTGCCCTTTACCTCCGCACAGGAAAAACAGGCAGAATGTTTTGTCTCGCTGCTGCTGCGACCGATCGTCAGTCCGGAGGTCTCGGGATTCAGCCCGGAAAAGTCAATGGAGATTCGGTTTCTGGCGCCCGGCAGTCTCGTCAGCAACCTTGATTTCGTTGAGAGTATCTTTGGAAACGCCGGCAACCCTTTCCTGCCGGAGAACGATGCCGGGCTGGACGCCGAGCACTGGACCGGGCATACCGGCTGCGTCATTCTCGCGCCGCATCTCACGAAGATCACCAAGAAAGACCTCGGTCTGCCGCACATCGATTTCGCCACGGAGCGCCAACTTCGCGACCGCATGTGCTGGAAAGACGAGCAGGAAATCTACAATGATGGCACGGCTTTCAAGATGACCTGCCGTGACGAAAGCGGCGTCATTGTCACGGTCATCGCCGACAACTACTTCGGTTATTGCAAGAAGGAGGTCAAAACTCAGATTAGTTTCTCTGCGAATCTCTTTGGGCTTTGCGAGGAAGAGCATGCCGGGGGCGCCCTGGTTTTTCCCCGCTACGATTTAGGGGAAGATTTCACCCCTGATCCGAGATTCGGGAAAGGCGAGCCGCAATTCGAAGGGATGATCTCGTCTTACGCCGGCTTGATGGACGTTCGTCCCGAAGGTTACGGTGTCGACAAGCGTTTCCCGGACATTTTATACGTTCCTGAGAATGCCCGGTTCGATTTGCACAGACAGACGGTGCGTTGGTTGCGCGATGGAATCGAGAGCACTATCAAGCTGTTGCCGAAGCAAACCTATCTGCGTCCATCGGGCTACAAGATCGAGATGATCAAACCGCCAGGAGGCCGTGCCTGGCGCCTTGTCGGCACGGTCGCGGATGGCACACTTTGTCACAAGCCGTCTACCGTATCCGGGGGAGGAAAATCGGAAATCTCCAAACCAATCACGGACTCGATCATCCAGGGTCCGGTATTCGTGTCAGACTTCAAGCGCGACTTTGACCAAGTCGAAGAACTCATCAATCGCAGCTACGAAGGCAGGTTTCGCGACCGACGAAAGACTCCTTCCAGCCGTCCTATCTTGAGTCCGGAACGTTCTCTCGGTTCGGTGATCAAGCTTCTGACGCCCGCCCCCGATCTGTACAGCGACGAGTACTCGAAGTGGCTCGACTCGATTCCACAATATCAACGGGAACTGGTCTTCGTCGTGAAACGCTTCTACACGCCGGAGTGGGGTGAAAAATGGCGCGAACATTTCAGCGTCGATTTCATCAATGGAGTCCCCGGCCACGAGCTCAAATGCGACAACCGCCGCCTTGTCACTAACTATATGCGCGTCGGTTTCGATCAGGACGGTGCGTGGCGAACATTCGGTCTGCGCAAGGACTTTTATCCAGCGTCAAAACTAGCCGTTGAAGACGACATCACCGCATCCATTGTGGTGCCGAGTTCGTCCCTGGAGAATCTCAATCCAGACTATCAAAACCCGTCGTATAAATTTGTCAAGAATTGCGAGCAACGCCTTTTTCAGCGGCCGGACGACGCGATCCATCCTGGCTATGACAAGCAGACTGAAGCCGATTTCGCCCGACCCGGGAATTTTTTTTCGAACTACGAAGCACTTACCGCTGCCGATGCCAGGGCCTTGACAGAGGATACGATTGCCTTCGATCAATTCACCTATCCAATGCAGCAGCTTATCCGCGAGTCTGCGACGGCGGTGAACGGCACCTTTTTCGTTTCTTCAGCCAATCCTCGAATCGTCGAGGGCAAGCCTTCGAAGAACCCGCGTTATCTGCAGTTGCGCCCCGACCTTGTGCATCCGCGCGACGCACACCTCGCGGAGGTTGGGGCTCGATTGCGTCGTCGCGTCCCCCTGGGCCAGGCGCTCCACAGGCCGGTCAATGCCGTGCTTCCCGGCCGCCGCAATAATCCGCCGGAAGGCGAAGTCCGTCCTCTGGCTGTTTTCAATCCCATTCATTACCTTGAACTGCCCGAACTCTTTATGGAGTTCATCTGCAGCGTGACTGGTAAATCCCCCTCAACGACCGGCGCAGGCTCTGAGGGTGCACTCACCAAAGGGCCCTTTAACGCCTTGCCGCCCATCATTGATCTCAACGCCGCGCTGGTCTCCTACCTGCTCACCGGCGACGCGGTGTTCGTGACCGCCACCGGCTATGTGGGGCCGCATTTCAGGGTTGATCACGATATCAGTTTGCTGGTGCCGGAGATCTGGTCCCGGATGTCTGTGGCGGAACGCGATCCGCGATATCTCATTTCAGAAGGATACCTTGAGCGATGTGTCGACCTGCAGCACGACGGTCGCACTATCCCGGCGAGCCGGCTTGGTTACCGGATCACAATGCGATTCGTGCTGGCGTTTTTCGGCCAGATGTTCAACCATCCCGCCGCGCTATTCACGGAGGAGATGCTCCGCCCGGAGCTGCAGAACCTGCAGATTTTCGTGGATGGCCTGGATAACATCATCTCCGCTCAGAAACGGATAGCGCAACTCTACTTCAGCGACGGGAGCATCCAGTTTGCCTGCCCCCCTTTGCGTGCGCTGCTCCATATCATGCTGGAAGATACATTTGAGGGAAAAGGGCTTGGATCATCCCGAAATTCGCTCGCTATTCACTCGCGAAAGCTATGCTCGCCAGTGGCTGGTACGCCGAACGCCTCAAAGCCAGGCAAACGGCCGATATCAAGCTTTGGGATCGCCATGTTCGCAGCCTGAAAGCGTTTGCTGCCAAGGCCAACTATGCCGAAGAAGCGGAGCGTCTAGGCGTTTCAGAACGATTAGCACGCGCTCAGCACGCTCTCGAAATGGTTCGGTCTGTCGACTATCCGGAACGACTGCGCGGCACCATCGGTGTTCAGCCGTTGTGAAGCGGTTGGCGGTGTTAGTTTTTGAAACTGGCAGCGTCGTCCGCCTCGAGATAATCCACTAAGGTCGAGCTTTCCGGCTTGAGTCCAAGCTTGGTGCATTCGCCGGTAAACCACTCCCTTTTTTCCGGATCGTCGTAGGGACGATAGCCCTCGACTCCGTTTGACCAAGCCTTGATTTCTTCGGCCGTCTTCGCCGTGCCATGTCCGTCGAACCAGGCGACGATCTGCTCGTCGGTGGCACCCGAAGCCAGCACCTTCTTGACTTCATCAGCCTTGACGCCCTTGAACTCGAAGAGCATTTGATCCAAGGGACAGGCGTAGTGATATTCGCCGACGTTGCCTTGCAAATCGGCGCGCCCCTTGTCGATCATACGGGCCATCAGCGCATAATCGCCGAGGCGGGCGCGGGGGCTGCGGGGTGCTTCTTTGGTCAGGCTTTTTACGGTATTCATGGTTAGTTCTCTTCCTTTAGACAGTTGCCGGTAACACACCTTCGATTTCAATCTCTGTCAATACTAGTGCACCAAGTCAGTGACTGGTGTAGTGGCGTTGCGATCAAAATGGGCCGCCGGCAAGGCGGTCCGAGCCGGACTGGCGGTAGAAGGAGCATGTCTGAATCGATACGTGACTGAGGAGCAACGCGGCCGCTGGCCCATTTTCATCGCAACCCTTCGGGCTGCGCGTCTTTTGGCCGGCTGCTTTGTCACTCATCGGTCGAAGACCACAGCGGGTATTCTCCCTCTTCGCTTCGCGCATCCAGCCAAAATTCGCAGCAGCGCCACTACACCAGTCACTGACTTGGTGCACTAGGAGCTTTACCCAATGCGCAGAAAATTCTTGACCCTACTCCCTTAGTCGGAATTAATCAGAACCCCCGACTTTCCTTTCGCGACGTCGGCAAACTACAAAGAACATCTCTATGAGTGAAATTTTGAAGGAAGTATTGTTGGCCAATTCGTCTTATTCTGAGGCTTTCGGCGAGAAAGGGAAACTCGCTCTTCCGCCTGCTCGGCGTTTTGCGATTCTGACTTGCATGGACGCGCGTCTTGATCCTGCCAAGTTCGCCGGTCTCCGGGAAGGGGATGCGCACGTCATTCGAAATGCCGGCGGCCGGGCGAGTCAAGACGCCATTCGTTCACTGGTGATCTCGTACAAGCTGCTCGGCACAAACGAATGGTTCGTGATTCATCACACCGATTGCGGCATGGAGCTTTTTAATGGGCAGATCATCGGCGGACTACTTGAAAAAAGTTTGGAGACCGCCACCGTGACCGAGGCCGGCTGGGTCGATGTCGGTCAAGGTCCGGGATCAACGGCTGGAAGAGAGATCGATTGGCTCGAATTCAAGGACGCTCGTGCGGCGGTCGTCGACGATGTGCGCACGATTCGGCAACATCCGCTGGTCCCAAAGCGCATCCCGATCTACGGCTATATCTACAACGTCAGAACCGGGCAGTTGGAGGAGGTTCCCGAGGCCACGAAGATTGGCGCAGCGTGAATCGAACGGGTCGGCGAAACGGTGTGTCGGCGTTACTAAATCATCGCCTTTCTCCCACGAACGATTGCCAGAACACGGGGTAGGCGGGGCTCCGTTCGAACCGGGTACGGCCGCGATGGGTGCCGCGTCGCTTTTCTTCCGCTGACACTGGCGCTGACACTCGTAACGGTTATACTTTGCCAATGAACAACGAAGGGTCCTGGCCGCTCGTTCCGGCCCGTACGTGGCCTGGCCCATCTAAATAGCTCATGATTGCCAAAAATCTCTTCGGACGGACTGGACACGAAAGCACTCGAGTGGTCTTTGGCGGAGCCGCCTTGTCGAAAGTGACCCAGGACGAAGCGGACCAGACGCTGGAAGTGCTGCTGCGTTACGGTATCAACCATCTCGATGTCGCCGCCGGGTATGGGGACGCGGAATTGAGGGTCGCTCCCTGGCTCAAAAAGCACCCCGAACGCTTTTTCCTCGCCACCAAGACCGGTGAGCGCACTTATGACGGCGCCAAACGCCAGATTCATCTTTCGCTCGAACGCCTGGGGGTCGAGCACGTGGATCTCATCCAACTTCACAGCCTTGCCGACCCGATCGATTGGGACACCGCGTTGAGCCCCAAGGGCGCGCTCGAGGCTTGCATCGAGGCGCGCGATCAGGGACTGGTGCGATTCATCGGCGTCACCGGTCATGGCTCGCAGATCGCGGCGACGCATCTACGGAGCCTCGAACGTTTTGACTTTGACTCTGTCTTGCTTCCATACAGCTATATCATGATGCAAGACCCACATTATGCGGCCGCGTTCGAGCGAGTCGCCGCCGTCTGTGCCGAGCGGAACGTGGCGGTGCTAACAATCAAGTCGATTGCGCGCGGTCCGTGGTGGGGTCGCGAACGCACACGATCCACCTGGTATCAGCCTTTCGAGGATCAGACCGACATCGATACGGCGGTACATTGGGCCCTTGCGCGTCCGGGGATCTTTCTCGCCAGCGTGGGAGACATTCACCTCGTCCCTAAAGTGCTCGATGCGGCAAGCCGTTTCGCCTCGGCGCCAGCCGAGGCGACGATGCAAGAGCAGCGCGCAAGGCTCGATATGCTTCCGCTCTTCGTCTAATCGCCATCCGCCGCCCGGAAAGCCGGCGTCTCCTCTTTCATCTCAGTCTCGGCGAGAGCTGAGACAAATTCGTTGTGGGTCATCGGATGCGAAAACATCGGAAAATCGTGTTCGATCGCGCCGCTTTGTGCCTGTTCGCTGACGGTCGCCGCACAATCTTTGATCGTGATCACGTTATATCCTAATTCATAGCCCGTCCGCATGGTGGATTCCACGCAACAGTTCGTCAGAAAACCTCCAAGCGCGATCGTGTCGATCTTCCGGCTTCGCAAGATGAAATCGAGATTGGTGGTGGCGAAACCGTCCAGGCCACGCTTGCCTTCGACAACAATATCACCCGGTTGCGGCTTCAAAACGTCAACGATCTCAGCGCCCCAGCTGCCTTTTTCAAACACCTGGCCGTCCTTGCATCCTTTCAGGATTCCGTAGGGATCGCGGCTCAATTCGTTAAAGCCGGGGGCGAACTGGATCGGAACATAGACGATGGTGGCACCGGCTTTGCGTGCCTCGGCGACCATTTCGACCGTGTTTTCCAGCATGTTGGTTGACTCCATGACCGGTTTGACGGCGTCATGAAGTTTGCCGCCTGGGGTGGTAAAATCATTCTGGTACTCGATCAGGACAACTGCGGTGGTGTTCGGGCTCATAATGCGACGTTTTATCGAATGTGGGGGGATTGCTGTTTAAGAAAGGAAAACTAAACCGCGGCCGGATTTTGTCCAATCCGCTCGCGGCGATTGGAGAGCGATGGGAATAAATCCCCTTGTCCAAGAACTCTGTTCCGCTTATGGGTAAGGGCAGTGACGCTCGCTCGAGCATTCTGTAGAGCGAGGGTTTTCCCCCTAAAATAATACCCGGACAAGTCAGCCCATGAGGCGGTTCACCGTTCCTTTCACTGAGTTGGGCCGCGCGTGGCGGTGATTTGTTGCGTCCTTGAAGAGGCGAAAAATGATCCCCCAATCCTTCGAGTATTTCCGCCCTGAAACCGTTTCGGAAGCCATTGCCCTGCTGCAAGAGCATGGTGACAGCGCAAAAATCCTGAGCGGCGGACAGAGTCTGATTCCCATGATGAAGGTTCGGCTCGCGCGGCCCGAATACATCATTGATATCAACCGGCTCGCGGATCTTCAGTACATCAAAGAAGAAGGCGGCTATCTGAAGATCGGCGGCCTGACGCGCGAGGCGGACCTGGACAGCTCCAGCCTGATACGTTCGAAGTACCCGATCATCCAGGATACTGCTGCAACGATTGCAGATCCTCAGGTCCGCAACCTGGCAACGGTCGGCGGAAATCTGGCCCACGGAGATCCGGCCAACGATCACCCGGCAACGATGTTGGCCCTTGGCGCGGAGATCATCGCCACCGGACAAGGTGGCGCGAGAACTATTCCGATCACCGATTTTTTCCTTTCCGTTTTCACCACCGCGCTGGAGCACGGCGAAATCCTCACCGAAATTCGTATCCCGATTCCACCCTCTGGAAGCGGCGGTGCTTACTTTAAGCTGGAACGAAAAGTGGGGGATTTCGCCACGGTTGGCGTGGCCGCTCAGGTTACCTTGGACGGCGGTGGAGTTTGTCGAAGAGCGGGGATAGGACTGACAAATGTTGGTGCGACACCGATCAAAGCCGGCAAGGCGGAAAGCTTTCTGGTCGGGAAAGCAGTCGATGAAGAGCAAATCAGCCAGGCAGCGCGGCTTGCTGCCGAAGAAGCGCAGCCGAGTTCGGATCTCCGCGGGCCGGCTGAATACAAGGTGTCCATGATCAGGGAATTGACGAAACGCGCGCTGGTCCGAGCGAGCGAACGAGCTGTTCGTCAATGAACATTTAACTCAATCAACGAGAGACTTATGGCGACTAAAAAACATGTTCACGTCAAAGTGAACGGCCGGGATCACGAGGCTGAGATAGAACCGCGGCTTCTCCTGGTCCATTTCATCCGTGACGTCCTGACCCTTACCGGGACGCATATTGGCTGTGATACCACGAGCTGCGGTGCGTGCACCGTGCTGTTGGACGGCAGGCCGGTGAAGTCCTGTACCCTCTTTGCGGTGCAGGCGGACGGTCGCGAGATTCGCACCATCGAGGGGGTGGCCGATAACGGCAAACTCCATCCACTGCAAGAAGGATTTAAAGAAGAACACGGGCTTCAATGCGGTTTCTGCACGCCGGGAATGATCCTGACGGCATGCGCCCTTCTGGAAAAGAATCCCAACCCAAGCGAGCAGGAAATTCGTTGGGGTATATCCGGCAACCTGTGTCGATGCACCGGATACCAGAACATCGTCAAGGCGGTAAAGTACGCGGCCAACAAAATGGCGGGATCGGAGAAATAAGATGCTGCAAAAAACATCTCCAGAGATTGGCGGCATGGGCCATTCGGTTAAGCGCAAAGAAGATTTGCGATTCATCCAGGGAAAAGGCACCTATGTCGATGACGTGAGTCTGCCGGGCATGGTGTACGGTCATATGGTGCGAAGCCCTTATGCCCATGCAAGGATCGTTGAAATCCGTTCTGACGAAGCAAAAAAACTTCCAGGGGTTCTCGCGGTCATTACGGGCGAGGATCTTGCCAAGGCGGGGCTCGCCTGGATGCCGACACTTTTCCACGACAAGCAGATGGTCCTGGCGACCGGGAAGGTGTTGTTTCAAGCTCAAGAGGTCGCGTTTGTGGTGGCCGAAGATCGGTATACCGCAGCCGACGCCGCTGAACTGATTGAAGTGGATTACGAGGATCTCCCGGTTCTTGTGGATCCGCATCGGGCCCTCGACGCCGACGCCCCGATTCTCAGGGAAGATCGAGAGGAAAAAACCAATCACATTTTCCATTGGGAAGTCGGTGATCGGAAGGCTACCGACGGAGTCTTTCAAACCGCTCCAGTCAAGGCCGAGCTGAAGGCTTTCTTTCCGCGGTGCCATCCAGCGCCGCTCGAGACATGCGGATGCGTCGCCGACTACAACTCAGCGACCACAAAATTAACGGTCTGGGAAACCTCGCAAGCGCCTCACGCTCACCGTACACTTTTTGCAATAGTTGCGGGCCTGCCGGAACAGAACATTCGCATTATTGCGCCGGACATCGGAGGAGGCTTCGGGAATAAAGTTCCAATTTATCCTGGATACGTTTGCGCGGTCGTGGCGTCCCTTCAACTGGGTCGGCCGGTCAAGTGGATCGAATCGCGGTCGGAAAACTTGCAGTCGACAGGATTTGCCCGGGACTATCATATGACGGCCGAGATCGCCGCGGAGCGGGATGGAAAGGTCAAGGCGTTGCGAGTCAAGACGTTGGCCGACCATGGCGCGTTCAATGCCGCCGCTCAACCCTCCAAGTTTCCGGCCGGCTTGTTCAGCATCTGCACCGGATCGTACGATTTTTCAGAGGCTTTTTGCGAGGTAGATGGCGTTTACACCAATAAAGCCCCAGGGGGGATTGCTTATCGCTGCTCTTTTCGAGTCACCGAAGCCGCCTACTTGATCGAAAGAGCAATGGATGTTCTGGCCCAGGAACTGAAAATGGACCCGGTTGAACTCAGGCTTAAGAACTTTATTCCACCTGAGAAATTTCCGTATCTATGCCCGTTGGGATGGAGCTACGACAGCGGCGATTACAAAGCGGCGATGGATCTGGCGCTGGAAAAGATCGGATACAGCGAGCTTCGCAAAGAACAGGAGGAAAAACGGCGAAAAGGGGAGTTGATGGGTATCGGAGTTTCCAGCTTTACGGAAATTGTCGGAGCAGGTCCGGCGCATACCTTCGACATATGCGGCATCAAGATGTTTGACAGTTGCGAGATCCGGATTCATCCAACCGGCAAGGCCATCGCCAGAATGGGAGTCAAATCGCAGGGGCAAGGGCACGAGACCACTTTTGCCCAGATTGTTGCGCAGGAGCTGGGGATTCCCGTGGCTGACATTTCGGTGGAAGAGGGGGATACAGACACCGCCCCGTACGGATTGGGAACCTACGCAAGTCGGAGCACCCCTACAGCGGGGGCTGCGACCGCGATGGCCGCGCGAAAAATTCGTGACAAAGCCAGAAAGATCGCGGCGCATTTGCTTGAGGCAAGTGAAGAGGATTTGGAGTGGGAGCCGGGCAAGTTCTTCGTCAAAGGCGCCCCGAGCAAATCCAAGACAATCCAGGAGATTTCTTTTGCCGCGTACACGAACTTCCCGGCTGGTCTTGAACCGGGATTAGAAGCGGTCCACTACTACGATCCGCCCAATTTGACGTTCCCTTTTGGCACCTACATCTGTGTGTTGGACATCGACAAAGGAACCGGGGAACCAAAGATACGCCGTTTTGTGGCGGTGGATGATTGCGGGAACATCATCAACCCGATGATTGTGGAGGGACAGATTCACGGCGGGCTGACAGAGGGCCTGGCGATTGCCTTCATGCAGGAGATTGCTTACGACGAGAGCGGCAATGTCCAGGGCGGTACTTTCATGGATTATTTGGTTCCGACCGCCGTCGAGACGCCTAACTGGGAGACCGGCAAGACCTGCACGCCGTCCCCCCATCATCCGTTTGGTGCCAAGGGGGTCGGGGAATCACCAAACGTCGGGTCTCCTGCCGCCTTTGTGAACGCGGTGGTGGATGCTCTATCGCATTTGGGAGTCAAACACATTGATATGCCGATCGCGCCTTGGAAGATCTGGAAGATCCTGAAGGAGAAAGGGATCTCGGAATAATTTTATGGCAATCCGGATTGAGAAAACTTTTCAAGTACAAGAACCGTTAGCGAGCGTCTGGAAGTTTATCAGTGATCCGCGCAAAGTCGCCAGCTGTCTTCCCGGCGCTCAGATCACTGAGGCAGTGGACGACCGCACGTTTAAAGGAGTGATCAAGGTTCAGGTCGGCCCGAGCGTCACGGACTACAAAGGCCAGGTTCACATCGAGCGCCTTGACGACCAGAACCACGAGATCGAGATCGTAGGTAAAGGTCAGGACGTGCGCGGCAAAGGCAGCGCGTCGATGAAAATGACCGGAAAGGTGCAGACTCTTCCAGATGGCAGCACCGAAGTCGCGAGCGTTGCAGAGGTAAATGTTGTCGGCCTGCTTGCACAGCTCGGCGCCCGCATGATCCAGGAGGTGTCTAACAAGATGTTCGCGGAATTTACTTCGAATCTTCGCGTCCGGTTGGAACAGGAAAGAGCGCCGGCGAGTGCCTCGGCCGAAGCGCCAACGGCAACGCCAGAAGCTCGACCAATCAAAGCGTTACCTCTTCTCCTGTCGGTGATCCAGGAACCCGTCGTCCGCCTCTTCAGGCGCATCTTCAAGGGCTCGGACTATCTGTGATCCTTGATCATGTCTTCCGCGCAGATCCGTGACATAGAAGACGTGATTGAACGGCTCGGGCGCCTTGGATACGTCGCGGATCGGGCACTCGCAACGGCAATCTATCTGCTCGTCAAACTTGAGAAGCCGCTCTTGATTGAAGGGCACGCGGGCGTCGGAAAGACCGAGGCCGCAAAAGCGCTCGCGGCCATTCTGGAAACAGAACTGATCCGGCTCCAGTGCTACGAAGGATTAGATCTGAGTTCTGCGGTCTATGAGTGGAATTATCAGAAGCAACTTCTCGCCATCAAGATTCAGGAGGGAAGCGACAAAACTGTCGAGGAAAAGGAGAACTATGTTTTCGGATCCAATTTCCTTTTAAAGCGCCCACTCTTGCAATCGATCCTGTACGAAGAACGAGCACCCGTGTTGCTAGTGGACGAAATCGACCGAGCGGACGAAGCATTCGAAGCTTTTCTGCTGGAGTTACTTGCTGAGTTTCAGATTACCATTCCGGAGCTGGGCACGATTCAAGCAAAGAAAGCGCCGCATGTGATTCTCACTTCGAACAGCAGCCGGGAACTGAGCGACGCGCTCAAAAGAAGGTGTCTTTACCATTGGATCGACTACCCTGACCTTCCAAAGGAATTGGAGATTGTTCGGGTCCGCTTACCGGAGATTGCAGAAGACCTGAGTTCCGATGTTGTCCGATTCGTTCATGCGGTCAGAGAAATGCAGCTTTCCAAACCCCCGGGGGTTGCTGAAACTCTGGACCTGACGCGATCATTGATCTTGCTCGGAAAAAGGAAACTGGATCCCGAATCTGCAGACGAAACGTTGGGCTGCATTTTGAAATCGGTCGACGACCTTGCCAAGGTCAGGAATGAAGGGATCGGCAGACTTCTCTCCAAATCCAGGGGGAGGGAGTGAAGCGGAATCCAGAATTCAGAATTCAGGAGTTGCAGGAGTTACAGAATCCGGGAACGCCGGCTTGTTTTTGAAGAATCTGAGAGGAAAGCTTGACTTTTCGGACCATTATCCCTGAGCACGAATTCAACTGAACTCCTGAACTCCTGAAAAATGTCCTCCCCGCATCTCTCCGCGAAATCCATCGTCGAATTCTGCCGGTTCGTTCGGGCAAACGGGGTAAGTGCGGGCACTACGGAAACAATCGTTTGTCTTCAAGCAGCGGGAGCTGTCGCGAAGACCGACTTCAATACTTTCAGGTTCGCCCTGAGGGCGGTCCTCTGCTCATCAGCGGAAGACTGGGTCCTGTTCGATGAGCTTTTCACCGCATTCTGGGCCAAGCCCGATCCAAGACAAGAAAGTCGCTCCCGAAATCCGGCGCGCAGACGGTTGGCGCCCCCAGGTCTCGGAAGCGAAAGAGAATCCCGGATGGTCACCGGCTTTGGGAATGGCTCGGAGCTGGAAGAAGACGGTGAACAGAAGGTCTTTTCCGGAGCGAGCGCCGTCGAGCGACTGAGAAAGATCGATTTCTCGCAAATGCCGCAAACCGACCTGGCTGAGCTTGAACGGGTCTCCATGCGGCTCTTACGGCGAATGAGCTACAGAGTGACAAGAAGGTTCCGGGCGCGGGAACGCCGGGTGTCGATCGATCTGCGCAGGACGATCAGGCAAAGCATTGGTCGCGGCGGGGAGTTGATTGATCTACGCTTCAAAGGGCCGAAAAAGGAACGGGCCAAACTGGTGATTCTCCTGGATGTGAGTGATTCGATGAACCCCTACAGTTTCTTCCTTCTAAAGTTCGCTTATGTTCTCGGGAAGTATTCGCGAGAGGTCAGATCGTTCGTTTTCAGTACGACCCTTGTGGAAGTCAGCAATCTGTTGCGAACCCGTCGACTGTCGGACGCTTTGCGTACCCTCTCGCAGATGACGGCGGGCTGGTCGGGGGGAACGAGAATCGGGGGTTCCCTACGGGATTTCAACAAACGCCACGCCTCCGTTTTGCTCTCACGTCGTACGGTGTTCATCATCCTGAGCGACGGGTGGGATACCGGAGCGCCCGAAGAATTGGCGGGTGAGCTAAAAAAAATCAAGCGCCGGGCGGCCAAGCTCATTTGGCTGAATCCGCTTCTTGGGCTTGAAGAGTACCAACCGCTGACCCGCGGGATCAACGCCGCACTTCCTTTCATTGACCTGTTTGTGCCCGCGCACAACTTGCAAAGTCTGCTCGCACTGGAGAAACACCTGAGCCATGTTTGACGAATTTTTACGCAAGGTGAACGAGTTACGGTCTTTGGAGACTCCGTTCGCGGTAGCGATCGTGGTGAAATATGAGCCGCCGGTCTCGGGCAAACCGGGCGACAAAGCAATTATTCAATCGGATGGTAAAGTCTGGGGCTGGATCGGCGGTGGCTGCGTGCAGCCGTTGGTGATTCAGGAAGCCTTGCGCGCCATCGAGGAGGGGAGCCCCCGCCTTGTCCGGATCGCACCTGCCGCAGAATCAGAACCGGAAACCGGAATCGTGGAGTATTCGATGAGCTGTCACGGCGGGGGAGCCCTGGAAGTTTACGTTGAGCCTGTGCTGCCTAAATCGCGGATCCTGATCTTTGGTCGCTCGCCGGCCGCTCAAAGTTTGGCGAAGCTTGGCAAAGCTGTCGGCTTCGGGATTAGCGTCGTTGCTCCCGAAGTGAGCCGCGAGAATTTTCCAGACGCCGATTTCGTCAGCGAAGAACTCCAGCCGATCGACAACAAACATGCGCCCGAAACCTACATCGTCGTCGCCACGCAGGGAGAACACGATGAGGAAGCGCTAGAGCACGCGCTTCATAGCAATGCCCGCTACATCTCCTTTATTGCGAGCCGTGCAAAAGCGCGAAAGATCCTCGGGTTCCTGGCAGAAAAAGGGATCTCTCCTGAGCTGTTAAGTCGGATCAAAGCTCCGGCCGGGCTCCAAATCGGAACCTCTTCCTCGCAGGAGATTGCGATCAGTATTCTTGCCGAAATCATTCAGGTGAAAAAGGGCAGCGTGCCATCAATCGCCCCGCAAGAGCCGCTGAGCGCGGTCACCGGTTCGGTGCGTGCGACGGATCCCGTCTGCGGCATGACTGTCGACGCAAACGACTCGCACCAAATATCTGAATACAAAGGGAAGACATTTTATTTCTGCTGCGCCGGCTGCAAACAAACATTTGAGAAAGCGCCGGAGAAATATTTTTAGGGGATAGAATTCAGGAGTCAGGAGTTGCAGGAGTTACAGAATCTATGAGTGGATTGCCGGTTGGACCCAATTTCGATTAGTTGGAAGCCGGATTATCTAAGCAACAGTTCAATAAATTGTTATAAGCTCCGATAGATTCCTTTCCCCATTCTGTAACTCCTGCAACTCCTGACTCCTGAATTCTGATTTCCCAATGATCGCCGCTCTTCTTCCTGCCGCCGGTATGTCCAAACGGCTGGGCCGTAACAAACTGCTTCTCCCTTTCAAAGGCAAATCTTTGGTCGCACATGCGGTGGATACGCTGCTGGCCACCGCGGTGGACGAGATCATTGTCATCCTGGGTTACGAAGCCGATCAGGTAAGAGCGGCAATTGGGGAAAGGCGAGTAAGATTCGTAGAAAATCCTGGTTATCCTGAAGGGCTCAGCAGCTCGGTCCGTGCCGGGTTTGCAGCGATCCCGTCCCACACCAGCGCCATCATGATTTATCTCGCGGATCAACCTCTTCTGGAGCCCGAGGAGGTGAATTTCCTGATCCGCGCATTTGCCGAGCCGGGCAAACCCGACAAGAGTATTGTTGTTCCTTTTTTTCGCGGACAAAGAGGAAATCCGGTCATTGTGAACTCATCCTACAAGGCCTCGATCCTTGCCATTGCTGGCGACATCGGGTGCCGGCGCGTGATCAAACAAAATCCCGATCAGGTACTCACGGTCGAGATGGAGACCGATCACGTCGTACGGGACATCGACACCATGGAAGAGTACGAAAGAATGGTCGCCGAGGTCTCGAAAGATTTTGAACGGTGATTCCGGATTTCAAACAAGAGTTATAAATGGGCCCGGCTGCGGCCCGAAGGGGCCAGGAGAACTTAGCCCAGGCTTTAGCCTGGGTTTAGATCAAAAAAACGCGTTCCGCCCTGTAGGGGGGTGAGGCCGACCTCCAATGGCAAACATCCTGCATTGCGTACCTACAAAATCAGCTGACGTTGCTGAACCAAGGGGTTTGACCTGTTGGCGCCGCACGACTCGCGTACCACAAGTTCAAGCGAAAGCTCGCAATTGCGTTTACCAACCGGTTGGCCCTTCAATAACTCGATCGCGGCGAGCGCGGCTTCTTCACCCTGCGCGACGGCCTGGGTAGCCACTGTCGTAAGGCGTGGCGAAACGTAGGCCGCGATTGGCAAGTCATCGAACCCTGCAATCGCGACCTCCTCGGGAACAGAAAGTCCAGCGTCGTGCAATGCTGAGATTGCGCCAACGGCAATCGTATCGTTGCCGGCAAATAAGGCGGTCGGACGATGCCTTCGCGCCAGGATCCTCCGCATTGCGTGATAGCCGCTTTCGACACTGAAATCACCGAATTCAACCGAAGTTTCATTGAACTCGAGATTCACCCGTTCAAGCGCTCGCCGAAAGGCTTTCAACCTTTCGCTGGCGCCGACATACCGAAGTGGCGCGTAGGTGATATGGCCGATTTTTCGGTGCCCCAATTCAATCAGGTGCCGGGTGATCCGCTCCACAGCTCGAGAGGTGTTCGGACTGATCGAATTTTCTTTTGGATGATGGATGGAACCGAAGAGGATCACCGGGAAACTAGATTCAATCAGCCGCACCAGGCCCTCATCCTCAGAATTGGAGTTCAGAACGATCAGCGCATCAATGCTTTTGCTGCGAGTCAAATCGAAATAGGCATCGCGCCTGGAGCCCGGCTCGACCGCCTCGACCAGTAGTTTGTATCCATGCGAGTTACAGATGCGGCTAATCCCGAACATCAGGGAGGGGGCAAATGCATCGAAGCTCATTAGATCTCCGCGAGCGAGAACCAATCCGAGCGTGTGGGTACGACCGCTCACCAGAGTGCGTGCCGCCGAGTTCGGGACGTACCCCAGAGTCTCGGCGGCGCTTAGCACCCGCGCCTTTGTTTTGGCGCTGATGCTGGTGCCCTCCGTTTTGTTCAAGACGAACGAGACAGTTGTCTGCGACACACCCGCCGCGCGTGCAATATCACTGCTCGTGATGCGTCGCGTCATCGCCGCCGGCTATTCAAAAAGAGCATTAATTTCTTCGTTAGCGGCCTTCAAGGTCTTGGCGGCATCTTCCCCGTTCAGGTAGATCGAATCAAAAGCCGCCCGTGTAATGCGCAAAAGATCGCTCGCGTGGTCGGTGATCGGGAAAAGGAAGGTGGCATTTGGATCGACCGCTTCGTCAACGAATGCAGAGACGTCTACGCCGGTCTCAGCCATTTTACGCTTGGCGGCCTCGGTAGCTTCCGGAACTGCTGGAAATACCACCCCGTAGCTACCTACGATTTTCTGAGCCTCGGGTGATGCAAGGAATTTAACCCATTTCCAAGCTTCCTCCTGATGCTTGCTTCCTATCCAGATGGAATCTGCAAGTCCGTTAAACATCGTCCGTCGCCCGACCGGACCCTCAGGAAGAGGGGCAAAGCCGATGTCAAATTTGCAATTCTCTTTGCACCAATGAATGTCCCAGGAACCGACGAACGCCAAGGCCCCTTTTTGGCCGGCAAAGAGTCCGTTGGCTCCGGCCTGGCGCGCATCCTTGGCGGGAACGATAAACCCTTTTTTGAGTTCCATATCGGCGATCCACTGAATCGTCTCAGCTAGTTTGGGATCATCATAGTTGAGGTGCTTCGCCCATGGACCATCATAGAATTTGAAACCATTCGAGACCGCCAGATGACTCCATTCGACCTGCCCAAATCCATCGACCTGGCCTCCGATCAGCATCCCGTACTGCTTCACATTTTTCGGATCAAAGCCGGCGTCGAGTCCAGTTTTGCCGTTCGCGTCCACAGTCAGTTTGGCGATCAACTGGCCGAACGAACCTCCATCTTTCGGGTTCCAGTTGAGATTTGAGAGGGACTTTGGATCGATACCCGCCTTATCCAGCATCGCCTTGTTGTAAACGATCCCAATGGTGTCCCAATCTTTGGGTAGACCATATTGTTTCCCGTCCCTTCCCCACACCTTAACGAGCCCTCCAAAATAGATATCAGTGGGCACCTTGTCGCGGGCGATCAAAGGGGTCAGATCAACGAGCAGATTATTTTGAATAAATTCCGGGTACCTGGCCAGGTGGTCGGTGATGACGTCTGGCGCGGTTCCAGAGACGAATGCGGCACTAAGTGCATTCCAATAATCGAACCAGCCGGTCTGAGTTATTTTGATTTTAATGTCGGGGTTGTTCTTTTCGAATAGGTCTGCGCACGCCTGGTAAGCGGGCGGCTGGTTCTGGTCCCATAACCAGTAATTAATTTCGGTCACCGCTTGCGCGGGAATGCAGGCAAGGATGCTGCCGGCTAGCACGATTTTGTTCAGGTGTCTCATAGATCTGGGGGTGTTCAAAAGAGTTGTATCCGGAGAGCAGCCGAGTTCCCCGGAAACCTGGGATCAGTCGAACAACGAATTCACTTCTTTGTTCGCGGCTTTGAGAGTCGTTTCCACGTCTGGCCCTGCGAGGAAGATCGCATCGAAATTTGCTCGCAGGATTCGAACAATGTCACTCGCGTGTTCACTGATCGGGAGGAAAAAGGTCCCGCCCGGTTCCTTCGCTTCGTCGACGAACGCGGATACGTCAACGCCCTTCGCGGTCATGCGCTTTTCAGAAATCTCGGCGGCTTCCGGGATCGCGGGGAACACGACGCCGTACCCGCCGACAATCTTCTGGGCTTTAGGCGAGGCCAGAAACTTGACCCATTTCCAAGCTTCTTCCTGATGCTTGGTCCCTATCCAGATGGAATCTGCAAGCCCGTTAATTACACTTTTCCGTCCTGCCGGGCCCTTCGGAAGCGGCGCAAACCCAATCTCAAACTTGCAGTTCTCGGTGAACCAGTGCACCAACCAGGACCCAGTCAGCGCGAGAGCGCCTTTCTGCGCGGCAAAGAGGCCGGTCGCTCCTGCCTGGCGAGCGTCCTTTGCCGGCACGATGAAGGCCTTCTTCAGACTGGTGTCGGCAAACCACCGAATCGTTTCGACCAGTTTATCGTCCGCATAATCAAAATGGGTGGCCCACGGCCCAGCGCTATAATTCCAGCCGAGAGACGCCGCGAAGTTTGCCCACTCCTCGTGCCCGAGTCCGTCCGACTGCCCATTGATCAGCAACCCGTACTGCATGACGTTTCGAGGGTCGAAGGCGGGATCAAGACCGTTTTTGCCTTTTCCGTCGAGGGAGAGTTTAGAGATCAACTGACCGAACGAACCGCCGTCCTCCGGATTCCAGTCCAATTCCGGGAGCGACTTTGGCTTGATCCCAGCCCGATCGAGCATCGCCTTGTTGTAAACGATGCCAATCGTATCCCAGTCCTTGGGGAGACCATACTGCTTCGCATCGCGGCCCCATACTTTGACCAAACCACCCACGTAGATATCCGTCGGCACTTCGTCCCGCGCGATCAGCGGCGCGAGATCCACCAGGAGATTGTTTTCGACAAATTCCGGGTATCGAGAGAGATGGTCCCAGAATACGTCGGGCGCCGTTCCGGAAACGAAGGCGGTGCTCAAAGCCGTCCAATAATCAAACCAACCTGTTTGAGTAATTTTGACTTTGATGTCGGGATTCTCTTTCTCGAAAGCGTCGGCGCAGGCTTTGTAGGATGGTAACTGGTTGTTGTCCCATAACCAGTAGTTGATTTCCGTTGCAGCGCGCGCGGAAATCCCGCTTAGGATACCGCCGGCCAGCACCATCTTGATAATTAGTTTCGCGTTCATAGAAGGCAATCTTCCTGAGGCTATTTTGGGCCACTGTATTGAAACGATTCGACGACTTTGCGTCCGAACAGGACGAGGAGCAGGGCGATCGGCACTATCCCAAGAACCGTGCACGCCATCAGCCCGCTCCAATCGGGAGTTCCACCGGCCTGCTGCTGGCGGAAGGCATTAATGGCAACCGACATGACCCGCACCGATTCGGAACGACCCACCAGAAACGGCCAGAAAAACTCGTTCCAGGCCGAAAGCGAGGTAATAATCGTCAGCGTCGCGAGTGCCGACCGATGGATCGGTAAGACTATTCGAAAGAAAATTGCCAGATACGAGGCGCCGTCGACGAGCGCACATTCCTCTAGTTCTCGTGGAGTGGATAGAAACATCTGACGCAAGAAGAACACCGCGAACGGTGTCATCAACGCGTAGGGCGCCGCCATCCCCTGAAACGTATTCAACCAGCCGAGATCCTTCACCAGGATGAAGTTCGGGATAAAAAGCACAACCGCCGGAATCATCGTTGCGCCGAGAAAGAGTGAGAAAACAAGGCGGTTACCAGCAAATCGGAGCCGCGCAAAAGCATACGCCGCCAAGGCGCTGCAGACGATTTGTGGTGCGACGGCCAGGAAAGTGAAGATAACGCTGTTTACCAGGGCGCGGAAAAAGTCGATTTTACCGTAGCTCATTTGAGCCAGCCGCGGGTCTGCCGGATCAATGAAACCGAGTACCCTCTGAAGATTGAATAGGGTGGGATCCTGGGGCAGAAAGGAACTTGCGCTGCTGAAAAGGGTCTTGCTGTCGCTCAGCGCTGTTTTGACCGCAATCCAGATCGGGCCGAGGGAAATGACAGCGAACAAAGCCAGTACTAGATATCCGAACCAGCGAGCCAGGTTCGCGCGCGCTCGCAACGATACATAGGTCCTATTCATCCGAGATCCGATTGGTTGGAGCGCAAAATGCGCATCTGGGCCGCCGTCACAATCGCAAGGCTCACGAACAAAGCGCATGACATGGCGGAGGCGTAGCCCATCCGGAAATTCACAAAACTCGATTCGTAGATGTACCAGACGATGGTGCGCGTTGAGTTCACCGGGCCGCCAAGGGTGGTGACGGCGATTGAATCAAATACCTGGAAGGAACCGATGACGCTTGTCACCAGGACAAAAACCAGTGTCGGTCTCAGGAGCGGCAGCGTAACGTTCCAAAAGCTCCTCCATGGCCCGGCGCCTTCGATTCGAGCCGCTTCATAGATGCTGTGGGGAATTCCTTGAATCCCTGTATAGAAAAGCAGAGCCACGAACCCCATGTGGCGCCAGATGTTGACCGCTGCGATCGTCGGCAAAGCAAGGCGTTGATCGCTGAAGAAAGCGATTGTTGAAAATCCGAGGGAATGCAGCATGGCATTGCAAAAGCCCAGCAGGGGGTCAAGCATCCAGAACCAGAGGATCGCCGCGATGACATTCGCGATCAGATACGGCGCGAGAATCACGGAACGCAACGCCACGGAACGGCCTAATCGATGGAGAAGCGCCGCCAAGAGCAAACCGATCACGGTCTGGATTGGGATATTGTAAATCACATAAAGCAGCGTGACCCGCATCGAGTTCCAAAAATTCGAGTCGCCCCAGAGTCGCGAGTAATTCGCGGTGCCGACGAACTTTGCCGGACGAAGGAGATTCCAATCTGTCAGACTGACGTAAACCGCACGCACGCACGGGACGAGGTAGAAGACCGTAAACCCTAGAAGGGCTGGGGAGAGGAAAATCCAGGCACAAATAGATTCGTTGTAAAAGAGTGTACGATAAAGCGATCGGCGGCGCGGTTTGGAAGGAACGGTGTCGAAACCGGATTCCACGGGGGATAATTTTTGGACAGGCATCGCGCAGGGGGGATCTGGCTGACGTTGTTCGAACCGACTTCCAAGGAATAATTACGCAAACCAAGTCGGGCACTGCCAGTCCACCCTCGCCGCGAAGTAAAGCGTATTACCTGGGCATTCAATAGCACGCAAATTGTCGCCGCTTCAAGAAATATTTAAGAAGCGCCGGTCAGTGTAAGTTAGACCGTGGCTGGCCGGCGGGAACGTGTGGGCGTATCGGCGGGTCGGCGACCGCGAATTCGAAGAATCATGGCTCCTCCCTTCTGACACTGGCACTGGTACTGACACTGGTATCGGCGCTGACAAATGGTTGTCCGGGTTCCCAGTCATTCGGACCGGGCTTCTGAAACGTGTCGAGCGGAAACCGTATTTGAACGCCGTGTTTTGCGGAAAGATAGGCGGCTTCGCAAATTTCAAGCGCTGCCAGCGAGGTCTCCGGCAGTGAATAGTCCGGTTCACCGGATACAATCATCGGCAGCAAATTTTCCAGGTGGCGTTGATGCAGCGAGCTGGCTTGCTCTTCCGGCACGATTATTTTTCCCTCGGGATACCGGGTGTTGAGCAGATAGTAGTCCGGCTCCCAACCCCAGAATTCGATCTGCCCCGCGGTCCCGATGATCCGAAACGTCACTCCCTCCCGACGACCATTGGAACGCACAGAGTCGCCTGTCTGCATGACAATTCTCACGCCATTGGCCATCTGCACATAAGTCACCGCGACGGTTTCAACCTGCATCCCATCTCGAAATGTCCGCTTTGTTTTGTCGCAGGCTGCCAACACCGATTCGACGCCTATCCGGGCATTGAGGTTTACCGCAAAATTCAGCCAGTGTATACCGGCGTTAATGATATCCCACGCGGGCGATTGAATTTCGATCAACTTCAGGTCCCCGATTTCGCCATTCTGGGTGCGCTCGATAATCTCCAGCGAACAACGCTTCACCATCAAACCGTGCGGCGTCGCCATGGGGATATTTCTTCGCTTGACAGATTCCAGAATACGGCAGCCGGAGGCCACGCAATGCCCGAGCGGCTTTTCAACCAGGATCGCTTTGAGCGGGAGATTCAGCGCCTCGAGTGCCACTTCTTCATGGGAGGGCGGATAAGTGCTGACGCATACCACGTCTGTCGGACAAACACGGAACATTTCCCGGTAAGCAGTAAAAAACTGAAGTCCCGGAAATTTTTGGCCCAGCTCGATACCGATCTCCGCGCGAAGATCCGTCAGGGCCACGACTTCATAATGCTCAGAGCAGGCCGCGGCATTGAGGCTGAGCCGTCCGCCGACGCCTCCCCCGACGACACTTACAGTCAATTTGTTCACAGGACGGACAGTAACCAGTGTCGGTGTCGGTGCCAGTGCCAGATTCGACCGCTACGATGCAATGAAGGCTTCCGGCAGCGGCGGGTTCCGTCCGAGCCGGAAATAGCGCCTCGTACCCTCTTCGAACAGAGCCTTGGCTTGTGAGGAGAATCGCACAAGAACCGTTGCAAAACACTCCAAGTGCGTGAACGATCGTCAATGGCGTTTTTTGATTCTTCGACCTTTTCCAGACGGAAATTTCTTCATGCGGTCGCTGTTGCGGCCGCTCCCGTAGCTCTTGTCGCGCGGGTTCAGAAGTTGCTCGGCCGCGGCACCGAGACTGTCGAGCTTGAGCCCACTCCAGCGGTTGGCGAGCAGCTTGAACTAACCCCACAGGAAACAGCGGGCCCATTTTTCCGGCCCAACTCACCACTTAAGACTGACTTCCGCGAGTCGGGATTGACGGGTACTCCTTGCAGAGTGTCCGGTTTTGTTCTCGATCGCCGGGGCCGGCCAATGAGCGGGGTTTTGCTCGACTTCTGGCACGCCGATGGTGACGGTCAATACGATTTGACAGCTTTCAGCTGTCGAGGTCATCAATTTTCGGACGCCAGTGGCCACTACGCGCTCGAAACCATCTTACCGGGTCTTTATCCGGGGCGGACCCGTCATTACCATGTGCGTCTGCAAGCGGCACATGGCCCGAGCCTTTGCACCCAACTCTACTTTCCAGGCGAAGCCCGAAACGCATCCGATTCGTTGTTTCGTCCGGATTTGCTTCTTAAAATACAAGAAACAAACTCCCTTCACCTCGGCACGTTCAATTTCGTTCTAGAAGCGACAGAAGGTTAGAAGAGGATTTGAACAGAGGTAAGCAAAGCGTCCCGCTTTGCTTACCTCTGCCTTCTGTTCAAATTTTCCTTGTTTTCTCTTCTCCCACTGGCACCGGTTAGTGCCATGATGTCTAGTGCGCGACAGGTGTAGGCCATGAAAAGACTCATCGCATTCCTGACCCTTCTGTTCGCTTTTCTGCTCACTTGGTCGCCGTGCATTTCCGCCAAGGACTGGAAAGTGATCCGGTTCGGGGTTGACCCGAGTTATCCACCGTTCGAATCGAAGACAGCGGACGGGAGCCTGGTCGGATTCGATATCGATCTTGGGAAGGCGCTCTGTGCGAAGCTGAACGCTACCTGCGTTTGGGTGGAAAACGATTTTGACGGAATGATCCCTGCGCTCCAAGCGCGGAAAATCGATGCGGTCTTATCCGATATGTCCGTCACGAATAAAAGACTCCAGCAGATTGATTTCACCAACAAAATCGCTTACTCGCCCACCCGGATGGTGGCGAAGGCGGGCTCCAACCTGCAGCCTACCGCAGAATCACTGCGGGGAAAAAACATCGGCGTTGAACAAGGGACGGTTCAGGAAGCGTACGCCAAAGCTCATTTTGAGCCGAACGGAGTGAATGTCGTTTCTTACCAGAACCAGGACCAGGTCTACGCTGATCTCAAATCAGGCCGCCTCGCCGCAAGCCTACAGGATGAAGTACAGGCCAATTTTGGTTTTTTGAAGACGCCGGTGGGTCAGGGCTTCGAATTTAGCGGCCCTGAGATAAACGATACCACGATTCTGGGCAGCTCAGCTGCGATCGGTCTCCGAAAAGGAGATACCGATTTGAAGACAGCCTTGAACAATGCGCTCGCCGATTTGTTGAAAGACGGAACGTACCAGGCGATCGCGAAAAAGTATTTTGATTTTGATATCTACGGCGAGTGAATCAGCAGCCTCAAACCCTGCATGGCAAAGTTGCCCACGGCCCGAAGGGCCAGGAGAGCATAGCCCAGGCTTCAGCCTGGGTAGCAAAAAATAAGTGGGATGAACCCTGTAAGGGCGAGAGAATCAGCAAGACGATTGTGGCTTCGACGCATAATAAAAATTCGCGCTAAATGCTTTTTGAAGGGTATGGGCGACTGCTTTGGAACGGCACGCTGGAGACAATCCAACTTTCGTTGCTCTCTCTCTTGCTGGCGTTTCTCATCGGGCTCTTAGGGGCCGCGGCTAAGCTATCCCGGAATCGGTTGCTCTCCCTTTCCGCCACCTTTTACACGACGCTAATCCGCGGGGTGCCCGATCTGGTGCTGATGCTCCTTTTGTACTACAGCTTCCAGGATTGTTTGAATCGGCTGACAGACGCTCTCAATCTGCCACAGATTGATATCGATCCATTCCTGGCAGGGATCTGCGTCCTCGGATTTATTTACGGCGCCTATTTCACTGAGACTTTTCGAGGCGGGGTGCTCGCTGTTCCGAAAGGACAACTGGAAGCGGCGGCGGCCTTTGGCTTCACTCGCTGGCAAATATTCCGACGTATCCTCTTTCCGCAGATGATGCGTTTCGCGTTGCCGGGAATAAGCAATAACTGGCAGGTCATCCTCAAGGCGACAGCACTCGTTTCGATCATCGGATTACACGAGGTCGTTCGGGCCGCCCAGGATGCCATCACTGGAACAAGCTCCAAAGGAGCCTACCACGCCTTTTTCTTTTTATCCGTGGCCGGCCTGATATATCTGGCTTTGACCACCTTTTCGAATCTTGTGTTCATGGCGTTGGAACAACGCTACTCCGTCGGCACCCGAAAACCGGAGCTATGATCGAACTGATCAAGCAATACTGGCAACAGTATCTGTGCGGCACGCCGGCTCATCCGACCGGGCTGGTGATCACTCTTTGGCTGACGGCGGCGTCGCTGGGTCTGGGATTTGTTTTGGCCGTTCCGCTGGCAGTTGCCAAAGTTTCGCCAAGGCGGTGGCTGTCCGTTCCCGTGTCCCTCTATACCTACGTCGTCCGGGGTACTCCGTTATATGTCCAATTGCTGCTCTTGTATTCCGGTGTCTACAGCCTGGACGCGGTTCGGTCGACACCCTTCCTGAACGGTTTTTTCCGGGATGCTTTCAATTGCACGATCCTGGCGTTCACTTTGAACACTGCCGCATACACGACTGAGATCTTTGCCGGTTCGATCAAGGCTACACCGAGGGGTGAAATCGAAGCAGCACGAGCGTTCGGGATGTCGGGTCTGACTCTCTACCGGTGCATCATCCTGCCGTCGGCACTGCGCCGGGCGTTACCGGCTTATAGCAATGAAGTCATCTTGATGCTGCACGCGACGACGCTAGCCGCGACGGCGACCGTGCCTGATCTCCTGAAGGTGGCTCGCAATGCATCGTCCGAGTACTATCTGCCTTTCGTTGCCTACGGAATTGCTGCCCTGTTGTATCTTTGCGTCTCGTTTGCGCTTATCCGGCTATTCAGGAGCGCAGAACGGAGATGGCTTGCTTATTTGCGATAGTGCCCGATTTCATGGACAAACTCATCGTTGAAGATCTGCACAAAAAATATGGCGATTTCGAAGTACTAAAGGGGGTCTCATTGCGTACCAAGGCGGGAGACGTCGTCAGCATCATCGGCTCAAGCGGCTCTGGAAAAAGTACGCTTCTCCGCTGTATCAATTTTCTGGAGAGACCAAATGCCGGCCGATACTTCCTGAATGGTGAACTAATCCAGCTGCAGCGAAACAGGGCTGGTGAGTTAGACGTTGCAGATCCAGGCCAATTGCGCCAGATGCGGATCAAGTTGGCCATGGTGTTCCAGCACTTCAACCTCTGGCTGCATTTGACCGCGCTCGAAAATGTCATTGAAGCACCGGTGCACGTGCTGGGCCTGTCCAAAACCGAAGCGATCGAGCGCGCTCGACGTGACCTTGCGAAAGTCGGGCTCAGCCAGGAAATCGAAAAAATGTACCCGGCGCATCTGTCAGGTGGACAACAACAGCGCGTGGCGATTGCCCGGGCCCTGGCGATGGACCCGGAGGTGATGCTCTTTGACGAGCCGACTTCCGCCCTTGATCCCGAGCTTGTCGGCGAAGTGCTCAGAGTCATGCAAAAACTTGCAGCGGAAGGTAGAACCATGGTGGTCGTGACCCACGAGATGAGTTTCGCCCGCAACGTTTCCAGTCACGTTATCTTTCTGCACCAAGGAAAAATCGAAGAGGAAGGACCGCCGGCGGAAGTTCTCGAGAACCCGAGAAGCGAACGACTCAAACAATTCCTGGCCGGCAGTTCGAGGTAAGCGAAGCGTCCCGCTTTGCTTCTTCTAATCGAGCAAAGCGTCCCGCTTTGCTTACCCGAAACGTTTCCCCCCGAGTTGCCTATTTGATTGGATCGCATCATGTTGTTTCGGAATTGCTGAAGATATGACCACGCTTTCACTCGAAGATTTGGATCTTTTTCGCCAACAGGCTTATATCGGCGGTCTCTGGTGCGACGCAGTCAGCGGGAGGAGTTTTCCTGTCACTAATCCGGCGACCGGCGAGATATTGGCGCAGGTGCCTGATATGGAAGCCGGGGAAACGCGTCGCGCCATTGAGGCCGCCAAAGCGGCGTGGCCCGAATGGCGTCGGAAAACGGCGAAGGAGCGCGCTGCTCTGTTGCGCAAATGGTACGATTTAATCATGGCGAACGCGGATGATCTCGCCCGGATTATGACGGCCGAGCAAGGGAAACCTCTGGCCGAATCCAAGGGTGAAATCACCTACGCTGCTTCCTTCATCGAATGGTTCGCGGAAGAAGGCAAACGAGTCTATGGCGACACCATTCCTTCTCCCTGGAACGATCGGCGGCTGGTGGTCGTCAAGGAACCAGTCGGAGTCTGTTGCGCCATCACGCCATGGAATTTTCCGGCCGCGATGATTACCAGGAAAGCAGGTCCAGCCTTGGGAGCGGGATGCACCATGGTCCTGAAACCGGCCGAGTCCACCCCTTTGTCCGCATTCGCTCTTGCCGTTCTGGCTGAACGCGCCGGAATTCCTGCAGGAGTCCTCAATGTGCTGACGGGAGAACCGCGCGCGATTGGAAAAGAAATGACTTCCAATCCCGATGTCCGGAAGATCACGTTCACGGGTTCCACGGAAGTCGGAAGGCTTTTAATGCGCCAAAGCGCCGATACGATCAAAAAGATCTCGCTGGAGCTGGGCGGCAACGCCCCTCTCATCGTCTTTGATGACGCTGACCTCGACGCAGCAGTCGAAGGCACGATTATTTCAAAATTCCGGAACACCGGGCAAACATGTGTTTGCGCAAACAGGATCTACGTCCAGGACGGCGTTTACGACGCGTTTGCCGACAAACTGGTGGCGGCCGTTCGGCAATTGAAAGTCGGAAACGGCCTGGAACCCGGCGTCCTGCAAGGCCCGCTAATCGACAAGAACGCTGTGGAAAAGGTGGAGGATCATATCTCCGACGCTGTCACCAACGGCGCCCGCGTCTTGCTAGGAGGAAAACGGCACAGTTTGGGCGGGACATTTTTTGAGCCGACGGTTCTCGCGGATGTTACGGCCGAGATGAAAGTTGCTCGCGAGGAAACATTCGGACCCGTTGCTCCGCTCTTCCGGTTCTACAAGGATGAGGAAGCGGTTCAGCTTTCGAACGACACGGAATTCGGTCTCGCCAGTTATTTTTTCAGTCGCGATGTCGGACGAATCTGGCGCGTTGCCGAGGGACTCGAATCCGGAATGGTTGGCATCAACACTGGCTTGATTTCTAATGAGGTCGCACCCTTTGGCGGCGTGAAGCAATCCGGGCTCGGACGCGAAGGGTCCCATTACGGCATCGACGAGTTTCTTGAGGTGAAATATCTTTGCTTCGGCAGCTTGGATCGGTAATGGAAAAAACAGAACCGGACGTTATCGGGAAAGCCTCGAGTCGGCACTCGCACGAAGATGACTGCCTCGGCGCCGGTACGACCCGTCATGGTGCAGCGGAACATACGCATGACCACCATGGCCACGCCGGTGCTGGACATGCGCATCATCTCCCGGCGAGCTTCGGTAAGGCTTTTGCCATCGGAATCACTCTGAATGTTGTCTATGTTGTTACCCAGGTTTTATTTGGTCTAGCCGCGCACTCGCTGGCTTTGCTTGCGGATGCAGGCCACAACCTGGGTGACGTGATGGGCCTTTTTCTGGCCTGGGGAGCAAGTATCCTGGCTCAACGCCGCCCGAGTACGCGGTACACGTACGGATTGCGTCGAAGCACCATTCTAGCCTCACTTGCCAATGCCATTCTTTTGCTCGTCGCGGTTGGCGGGATCACGTGGGAGGCAGTCCGCCGCTTTGGACAGCACGAAGAAGTCGCGGGAATAACGGTGATGTGGGTGGCGGCGCTCGGCGTCGTCATCAACGGGCTAACAGCGATGTTGTTCGTTTCCGGGCGAAAAAATGATCTGAACATCAAAGGGGCATTCCTGCACATGGCTGCCGACGCCGCAGTGTCTGCCGGAGTGATCGTCGCCGGTCTGGTGATCCTCCTTTCGGGATGGTGGTGGCTCGATCCGGTCGTCAGTCTGGTGATTAACGCGATCATCGTGTGGGGAACCTGGGGCTTGTTGAGGGACTCTTTTGATATGACGATGGACGCTGTTCCGGCGGGAGTCGATCTCCTGAGCGTTCAGGGATATTTCCGGAGCCTACCTGGCATCAACGATCTCCATCACTTGCATATCTGGCCTCTGAGTACGACCGAAACCGCTCTCACGGTCCATCTGGTAAAACCACAGACGGAAGGCGACGACGAACTTCTTGGGAGGGTCAGCCGAGAGTTGAACGAACGCTTCAACATCGACCATGCCACTATTCAGTTCGAACGTCACTCTTCCTCTCCGTCCTCGACCGAAAAAGGCGCAACCCCGAATTGCGTACAGTCACCCTGATCGCATTGCATAGAGGTAAGCAAAGCGTCCCGCTTTGCTTACAAAGGGGCAGATTCCAAGGTTGAAGCCCTGGGCTTATAAGTCCGAATCGGCGCTTGGCCTAGTGACTATTCCTGCCTGACCTGGGAGGAGAAACTGCTGAAGACTGAATCAACACTGGGCTCTTGCGTACCCGACGCAATTTTCTAGGGTTCGACCCTCGCAGTGGAGTGGCCGAGTATCTTAACCGTCTGATTTAATTGCTCGATCTTGAGTGGTTTTTTCAGAACGGTCACGGGACTTATCTGCAAAATCCTGTCTAGCACCTCGCTGTCCGGGTATCCGGTAATGACGATGACATTTAGATCCGGGTCGATATGCTTGGCGGTCTTATACACCTGGTCGCCCGGCGCATCCGGTAACTGCAGATCCAAAAACATTAAATCGAACTTTTGTTTCCGCAGGCTGCTAATGGCGTCCTTGGCTGTTCCCACAACGACTCGACTAAAACCGATCTTTTTCAAAAATGCTTTAAATAATTCTTGAAGATCCGGATCATCATCCACCACCAAAACGGTGGGCTGACCCTGTTTATCTTGCCGGAGGATATCTCGATCCAGCGAAGATTTCTTAATTCGCCACCGTCCGCCAATTTGAATCGCGGGTATCTGCCCCCGTTGAACAAGGTAGTAAACTGTGGGGAGCGGTATCCGTAAATACTCGGCGGTTTCTTTTACGGTGAGAAGATTATGATTAGGAGTTTCACTCACAGGTGGATTTATTAAAATAGTTAAAGACTACACTAGGCCTGTTATGAAAATAAGTCCAGTGTGTCAAGTCGCCCATTGCATAACTGCCAAAAACATCAGCGAAAACAAGGTATGAAGTCGGCCAAAACGCCCTTTTTGACCGATCGTTTCGGCCACCGTACTCTTGCGCGAGCTGAAGAATGATTTGGAAGACCTTTTGGAGCGAACTGCATGGGTGCTCTGGCTGGCCCGCTGGTCCGGGCGACGTTGTCTGAGGCTTTTTCCTGGATTGGAGCCGACAAAGCAGATTTTCGGCCCGGAGATCCTGAAAAATCGGCTTTCATTTTTGGAGAGGCGAGCGAATCAATATTTCATCCCAATTATGCAAACACGGACCGAAAAAGATTCCATGGGCACGATGGAGGTGCCTGACGATGCGCTGTATGGCGCGACCACTCAGCGCGCAGTGCTTAATTTCCCAGTCAGCGGGTATCGGTTCGGTCGCCCGTTCATTCGTGCGCTTGGACTGATCAAATGGGCCGCCGCGCAGGCAAACCGGGATCTCGAGAAACTCGACGAAGAGCGTACCCGACTTATCGTCCAGGCAGCGGAAGAGGTAATCGACGGGAAGTTGGACGGCCACTTTCCGATCGACATCTTCCAGACCGGTTCTGGCACCAGCACCAATATGAACGCGAACGAGGTGATAGCCAACCGCGTCAGTCAGATTGTGGGAAAGCCGATCGGGTTGAAGGATCCGGTCCATCCGAATGACCATGTCAACATGGGCCAATCCAGTAACGACGTGATTCCCACCGCAATCCACGTCGCGGTGGGTGAGTCGATCCGGAACGATCTCATGCCGGCTCTGGAACATTTGCAGCACGGACTCGAGGCGAAAGCCCACGAATTCTGGGACATTATCAAAATCGGGCGCACCCATCTCATGGACGCTACCCCGATCCGACTCGGGCAGGAATTCAGCGGATATGCCAAGCAAGTCGAGCACGGAAAGCTCCGGGCAGGGAACGCCATTGCTGCGGTCGAAGAGCTGGCCTTGGGTGGAACGGCAGTCGGAACCGGTCTAAATTGCCAGCCGGAATTTCCCGGCCGCGTGATGGGCTATCTATGGAATCGGACCGGAGTGGCCTTTCGCGAGGCTCGCAACCATTTTGAGGCACAGGGTGCCAAAGACGGGCTGGTCGAAGCCAGTGGCGAATTACGGACTGTGGCGGTCAGCCTATTCAAGATCGCCAATGACATCCGCTGGTTGAGTAGTGGTCCGCGCTGTGGCATCGGTGAAATTCAATTGCCCGCGACGCAGCCGGGTAGTTCCATTATGCCGGGAAAAATCAATCCGGTCCTCTGTGAATCGGTGATCCAGGTTTGTGCTCAGGTGATCGGGAACGACACCGCCATTTGTTGGGGAGGCGCCAATGGGAATCTGGAATTGAATGTCATGATGCCGATGATGGCTCACAATATTCTTGAGAACATCCGGCTGTTAACCAACGTGATTCGGGCGTTTCAAGACAAATGTGTCACCGGGATCACCGCGAACCGTGCGCGATGCGAGGAGTTAGTCGAGTACAGCATGGCGATGGTGACAAGCCTGGCACCGATTATCGGATATGACCGCGCGGCTGAGATCGCTAAAGAGAGCGCTAAGACCGGGAAAACCATCCGTGAAATCAGCCGCGCGAAACAGATTCTCCCGGAAGCGGCCCTTAACCGAGCATTAGATCCGGTTGAAATGACCAAACCAGGGGGAGAGGGCGTGGCCGGAGGGTAGGCCGGAATTCCGAAAGTGAAACGACAGATTACACAGATTGAAGGAGAGAGATAGAGGGTCTCTAGCTTGGGAGTGCCAGTATCACTGAAATTAAAGGGTATACCGCCGCCCAACTACCTGGGCTTCAGTTTGAGCTATAACCGAAAGTTGTGGATGAGGAGATAAAGAAAGGCGCATCCTTTCAATAAGCAAAAAGAAACAAGGCAGCCTCACTCGAGGATGCCAAAAAAGAAAGGATGCACCAGTGCCAGAGAATAAAGTGGTCTCGCTTGATGAGCGAGCAAAAGATGAACAAAAGCCGTTTCTGGAACAGTTACTGAAGGAAGGAGCCAGGAAGCTGTTACAGGCAGCAATCGAGAACGAAGTGCTCGACTACATCGAATTCCACAAGGATCGAGTCGATGAGAACGGGCAACGGTTAGTGGTCCGCAATGGCCATCTGCCGGAGCGGGAGGTGATCAGTGGAGCAGGTCCGATTCCAGTTCGTCAGCCGCGGGTCCGGCACCGGGACAAGGGTCGTTTTTCCAGTGCGATTCTGCCCAAGTATATGCGTCGGGTTCCCAGTGTGGATGCTTTGATTCCAGCCCTTTACCTCAAAGGGATCTCCACCGGAGATTTCAGCGAAGCATTGAGCGCCATTTTGGGCGAAGGAGCCAGTGGGCTTTCAGCCACCAACATCGTCAGACTCAAGAGCAGTTGGGAAACCGATTACAAAGCGTGGAGTCAGCGTGATTTGAGTCGCAAGCGTTACGTTTATTGGTGGGCCGACGGCGTTTATTTCAACGTCCGGCTCGATGAAGAGCGAACCTGTGTGCTGGTCTTGATCGGAGCCACCGAAGATGGCACCAAAGAATTGTTAGCAGTGGTCGACGGCTATCGCGAAAGCACCCAATCCTGGCGTGAACTGCTTGGGCAGCTCAAGCGTCTGGGTCTATCGACCGCGCCCAAGCTAGCCATCGGTGACGGATCGCTGGGCTTCTGGATCGCTCTACAGGAAGAATACGGCCCAGTCGCCCAGCAGCGTTGCTGGGTCCATAAGACCGTCAATATCCTGGATAAAATGCCTAAGAGTGTTCAGGGCAAAGCGAAGCAGCTGATCCATGAAATGTATCTGGCGCCGACTCGCAAAGCCGCTCTGGCAGCCTACGATCAGTTCATCTCCAGTTACCAAATCAAATTCCCAAAAGCCTGCGAATGCTTGGCAAAAGATAAAGAAACGCTGTTTACCTTTTACGACTTCCCAGCCCAGCACTGGCCGCATTTACGGACCACCAACCCCATCGAATCCACTTTTGCTACCGTCCGATTACGAACTCAGCGAACAAAAGGTTGCGGTTCACGAATCGCGACCCTGACGATGGTCTTCAAACTTGGTCTGGAAGCCCAGAAGCATTGGCGCCGGCTGCAGGGATTCGAACTGATTCCAAAAGTCGTGACCGGTGTCCGTTTCGTCGATGGTGAAGAACAAACCCAACAGGCCGCTTAATCAATCATTTCAACAAGGATGCGCCCGTTTCCGATACACAACATTTGACAATATCTCTTCAGTTTTCTGTACAATCTGTGGTTTATCACGAATCTTCGTTTTTGCGATTAGGCGTCAAGAAACTGCGGCCTTCCCTCGAACGCGACAAAGCTTAACTCAATGGCGCGTTGGATCATCGCAATGTGTGCCTGGATTCTTGGACCAAGGTCATACTCGGAAGGGGTCTCCGTCGTGATCGTGCGCTCGCTGTGGTTTGTTGCGAGGTAAATGCCTTCCGCGAGGTCCGGAAATTTCTTCAGATTGATTTTCCGGGCGATCCAACCTTGGGCGGCCCGGCGGCCTTCAATCGTTTGACGTGCGTCGATCGGGACATAGTAGCCCGCAGCCGCAAGGAGTTCGCGTCCGAAAGTGGTGAGTTTTTTGCGTATTTCGTAAAGGTAAACCCCTTGGGCGTCGTAATCTTCGTGCAGACACATTGCGAGGCGGAATTTACGATCTCGCAGCAACTCTTTTTGTGCGTTGATCCTCTGGACAGTGTCCAAACGATAGCAGCGATTTAAATCGCGGTTTTCCGAGTCGGTCCTGCGATTGTGCACCAGTCCCCACGGATTCAGGCAGGGGAATATCATGACGGGGATATCCCTCAGAATCGAGCGATGGAGTTCAGCCCATTGATAGAGCCCTTCGGTCGCAGCCGGTTCATCGCCATGGATTCCTGCCGATAAGTAGATTCCGTTCGCGTTTTCCAGCGCTGGTGAAATCAAACAGCAGAGCTCAAAATCCTCCGCTGTGCAGTAAACCAACCGTTTCAACCCGGCTTTTCGCGAAAGGTTTTGCCAGCGTTTGTTCAGATATTGGAAATCGTGGACGCGATGCCCTTGAAACTCGAAATTCATGCGGCTAGCTCCGTCAACAAACGCTGGTGGATCCCATCGAAACCGCCGTTGCTAAAGACCACGATCACATCGCCCGGTTTGGCCAGAGGCTTCACCCTGTGCAGAATGTCGTCCACGTACGGCTCGTAGAAAGCAGGGATTCCAAATGCCTGGATCGTCTGCACCACTCGTTCGGGATCCAGTCGGTCCTCCAACGGCAACTGTTCCAGTCTCGCGACGCGAGCCAGGATAACGCCATCGGCCAATCTAAGTGCTTCTGGAAGCGCCGTCTGAAAGATGGCGCGCCGTGTGGTGTTCGTGCGTGGTTCGAAGATTGCCCAGATTTTATGCCCCGGATATCGATGTCTCAAGGCTAAGAGCGTTTCGCGAATCGCTGTCGGGTGATGGCCAAAGTCGTCGATCACTTTGATTCCATTGCTCTCTCCGCGAAGTTCCTGGCGGCGCGCCACTCCCGAAAAGCGAGCCAGCGCGCTCCGGATCACCTCAATCGGCAACCAATACGCGAGCGCAACCGAAACAGCCATGGCCGCATTTCGCACGTTGAATTCTCCAATTAGAGACGACCGAAACAGATGATTCTGGAAAGCGAACTCTGATCCGGAACTGTCGTAACGAACATCTGTAATCCGGTGGGTTGCGCCTTTGTTGAAACCCACAGTGAAAACCTGGCTGAGCGAGTTCGTCACGACTGCTGCGCAGTTCGCGTCATCCGCATTGATGAAAATATGTCCTCGACTCGGCACGATGTTCACCAGGCGCCGGAAGCTGAGCTTGATTTCATCGAGGCTGGGAAAGATATCGGCGTGATCAAACTCGATATTATTGATGACGACGGTCTCGGGAAGGTAATGAAGAAATTTGGACCGTTTATCGAAAAAGGCCGTGTCGTATTCATCTCCTTCGAGAATGAAATAATTCGAATTGCCAAGAGCCGCGCCCTGAGCCAGATCGCGTGCGATCCCGCCAATCAAAAAACCAGGGTCGCATCCCGATTCGCGGAATATCCAGGTGAGCAGCGAGGTAGTGGTTGTCTTTCCATGTGTCCCGGTGACGACAATATTGGTTTTGCCTTGGAGAAAGAAATCCTTCAGCGTTTCCGGAAGCGAGCGATACGCCAGCTTTCGGTCCAAAACCGCCTCAAGTTCAGGGTTTCCCCGACAAAGCGCGTTCCCGATGACGATTAAATCCGCATCCGCCGGGAGGTTTTCGGGTTTGAATCCACTCGAGATTTTGATGCCTCTTGCTTCGAGGAACGAGGACATCGGAGGATAAACATTGTCGTCAGATCCCGTGACGACGAAGCCCAGCTCCCGGAACGCAGCGGCTACAGCGCCCATGGCTGTTCCGCAAATTCCTAGAAAATGGATCCGGTGAACTGGCTTTTGCATGAGAGATAACTCCAGGACGTTTTAATTGGCTTCTTTTCAAATACCAAGGTGGCAGGTTTCGCAAGCGAATGGTGAAAATATCGAAGCAGTTGCCGGTATCGATGTCAGTGTCAGAAGGAGAACAGCGACGCGGTTCGCCTCTCCTTCGTCTCCTGGTTTGACGCCGGCGCGAACAAGATTTACGATCCGGGCTATTCGCGTCCGTAGCTCAACTGGATAGAGCGTCGGCCTCCGGAGCCGAAGGTTGTGGGTTCGAGCCCCGCCGGACGCAGGCGAAGTTCCTGATCCTGACGTGCTCGCTTTGGAAATCGCCGAGGGGAAGATTTGAAGGGTTACCTTCTGGATAGGATCGAAAAAGATGTTGGACGATCCGGTCTGCAAACACTTTCGTCACGCCGTTTTTATCCATCTGGTCTTTGCCGATGTCCTGCAAAGTCGGCTTGACAATCAGGTCGAATATCTCGGATAGCGAATTTAATTTGAACAGGCGGATTGCCAGCCTGACCCCCCCTTAGAAATGATTATTAGGCAACCAACGACTAGGCATTCTGCTTGAGGAAAGGCAGGAGTAGAAAAACTGTCGATAATAGGCGATCTCCGACTGAAAGTGTGCTACCTTCTGGTTGCTCTTTGAATCTCGATTAAACGCGGTTTTCTCAAAAGTTGCTTAAGTGGCTCAGCGTTAATTCTACGTCGATCGAAGTCCTGAGAACCGAAAGGTCAAAGACGATGAACTTTGTAGATAATAACTCTTCTTTTGTAACTGCCTCGTTTTATCCGAGTGTCCCGGAGGCGGTAGCGTTCCACCTTTCTGCGACGCAGCTTTCTGAATCGTGTACGCGTATGAGAGTGGATTGTTTAAACGATCACCAGGCATTGCAGAAGTCGATGCTCTTTACTGCTGTCGTGGGCTTAATTGCAATCATCTCGACGCTGTTCATAGTGGTCCTGGAATTCCCGATTTTCTGGCGGACCTCATGGTTGACAATATGTATCGCGTTTGTTGTTCTAATGTTTGTGGGGGTGTTTGCCTTTTGTTTTGCCGCAAACGGAATAACCAAACAGCGGTGATGGAAGAAGCTAGCGGTCTACGCCCCGAGCGAAGAGTCAATGCAGCACGAAGCTCACCGGAAGGGTAAACGTTCCGTTGGCCGCGGGATTGAATTTCCAGTTCGCTTTCACCCAACGCGAAGCAGCACTTGCTAGCATGGGTGGGCCTGAGGCGTCCACATCAACGATATTGCCGTTCTCGACCCTGATCCGCACTTTGACGTCTCCGGCGATATGCATCTGCAATGCCGCCGGCGGATATTGAGGACTAGGACTACGAAGCAAGAGATTGCTGCGTGGGCCGCCATTGCCGGTCCCATTTGGTGCGCCTGCCGGATTGCCTTTGACAGACCCAGCAACACCGTTCGGGTTAGCATGTACCGTACCGGTCGATTTATTTTCCGTCTTCCGGCGGGACTCCGGTTCCGGCGTAGCTAGCGGAGTACTCTCCGGCTTGGGGGTAGGTGAGGACTCCGGAGTAGATGTTGGCGCCGGTGTCGGTGTGGGAGCTGGAGTCGGTGTGGGAGTGGGAGTCGGAGTAGGTGTCGGAGTAGGTGTCGGAGTCGGAGTAGGTGTCGGAGTTGGAGTCGGAGTCGGTGTGGGAGTAGGAGTCGGTGTGGGAGTCGGAGTCGGTGTGGGAGTCGGGGTGGGAGTCGGCGTCAGCTCCGGCACTTCGAACTCCGGCAGTTTATCTAACGGCGGTGGCGTTGGTTCGAGAATCGGCGGCGGCGTAGGTGGTGGGGGTGGGATTGGTTCGGGCGGGGTTGGCAGCGGTTCAGCTGCATCCGGTTCTCCAAGCGGAGGTGCATCATTTGTGTCGATTGCGGACAGCTCGATATCTGGTTCGGTCTTTTGCTCCGGAAATCTAAAAAAATAGCCAGACAAAGCCAATCCAACGTTCAGGGCTACAGACAACAAAAGAAACCAAATAAACGGCGTCTCGTTTTGGTATGGAATTTTTTCAGCCACTGCGGCTCCCCAGATTTGGCCGACAGATTTGCGGGAGCAACAGAATCACCATGAATGGAAAGACCAATATCATTAAATGCAGTGACCAAGAAGTACGATTAAGCCTTCAGGGGGCCAAGCCGTGGGAGAAGGTTCCGAGCTGCTATTTCGGGGACAGGACACCAGCTGATTTGCCGGGGTTCGTATGAACATATTCGTCATGGCGATAACTCCTCAAGCACTGCAAGATCTAATCGACGAACTGGATGCGTCGAGAGCGTCGCGCAAGCGCGCCTGGGAAATTCTGCGGGAGATCCGCTGGGTCCTTAAAGATACAACCGGGATTGAGGCTCAGCACCCGGTCAGAAAAACCATTGATCTTGAAGGCAGACTCGTGAAAGACGCCGTTCGCAAGACTCTCAAGGATCGTCAGAATGCGCTCACCCATTTGATTCACGCCATTCGCGAGTATCGGAAACTGGCCGATCAACCGCTCACCTTGCGAGGCTCGGAGTACGCTCAGGCCGTTCAAGAGCTGAATCAGGTGATCGCTCGTGCGGAACAGTTGTTGCAATGAAGACTCGCGGCGGGTCCGGGGGGCGAGCAATCTAGCATAAGGCTTCCAACCTGTACGAGGAAACCACTGCAACATGGCCCGAACGAAATCGGCGACCGACCTGGGGAGTGACTGAAAGTCGTCGCCCAATCGGTGCGTGCGACAGTCTGGCAGCCTATGCTAGATTGGTTACGTTGACCTATGCAACCCACCGAAGAACAACTCACGGCGCTCGGAAACTACAGGGACATCATTATCCAGCAAGCTTCCAAAATAGCCGATGCCATCGGAGTCTCGCAGCAGACGCTTACAGGATGGACGCAAGGCGAAGGAGATCCAACGAGCGAACAAGCAGCTGAAATTTTGAATTTCTTGCAGAAGAGCACCGAAAAACGGTAGCGGACTTGGCGTGCGTCCCGATCAATGCCCCGCCGCAGCGGATCTTTAGCAGTGACATCCCCGGGGTCAGATCGCTCGACGGTTAGTGAGATGAAACACTTGCGATCGACCCAAGCGACTCAGCCCGATTCCGGGAGAAAACCGCGTAGCGTTTACTCCTCCACGACCACAGGCACTTTGTCTCCCGGCTTCAATCTTGGGAGACCGCGCGTGGTTACCACGACATTTCCCCATTCGCCGGACGGTGGGAAGCCGCCGATCTGATGGGGTTGATCTACGAGTTCGTTCAAATCCAGTCTGAATTTTTCGAGGGTCACTGGAACAATGATTTCGATGTCGATCCGGTAGTTGTTTCCGGTCTCTTTCTCGACATTTGTCGCTATCGCGAAGGGAGTATCCATAATCTATATCCTGATTTGCGAAACAGACGCCTCAGATTTCGCGGTGTGAGTCTTTACTTCGGCTTTTGGGTTAATCGGGTGTCAGCGTCAGTATCAATGCGAATCAGGACGAGCGCCATGCCTGAAAGTAGAAATTTTTCCCCTGGGAATCTCCCTCCCGAGAAAATAAACCGATGCCCGGATCCCGGGACGCACGAGAGTAACTTCTTTTCGGTAAAAGAGAGCGCGGGCGCCTAGCGATGGTCGATATCCTTCATACCGGTCCAGGGTCTCCCAAACCTCTTCGCTAAGAACGCGATAGACTTCGACCCGTACTAGGCCCGGCTGTTCGAGAACCCCCGGATAGCCGTTTTGGTTGAAAAGAAGTCCTCTCGCCACCCCGTGTGTGTGAAACCGAAGATTTCGCAGGACAAAGAAGCCTTGTCTCGCGAGGCTGCGGCGACGCAGGGAACCGTACACAGCTAAAAAGGAGGAATCCGGAAATGGCATCGGATTTCATTAGCCCGAAAATCCCCCAAGACCCAAGTGGGATTAAGCAAAGCGGGACGCTTTGCCCTGGAGTTTGGACGTTTCACGAAGGTAAGACGCCCCGACCGGCCGTATTTAGGGAAGGCATGACACCGAGCCGAGGGTAGAAGCATAGGCGTCCCGCCTGTGTTCTGTTCTCGGCGACCCACCGCAACGCTACCAAGCGCAGGACAAAGAGGGCTGCTCTTCGTTCGCCGCAAGCTTCGGTTTTGCCAGCGGGATCCCCGTCGCGAATCAGGATCCAACGTCCTCCCCGCTCTCTAGATCGAAGCCGGCGCCGGGGCCACACAGGCGAGACGCCTATGCTTTGGACTGACTGCCATGCCTACCTCTTTCACGGTCGGACGCCGGACTGCGGCGATGGCATTCGACAGCGATTGAAATCCAGAATTCGGGCGCTCCGCGCCTGCTGACTTTTCTGGAGCTGAATGAGTCTCTGGTCCTGGGCCGCGCGTCGCGTCGATGCTGTCTCGAGACAGTCGGCGGCCAGTTGCAGAAACGGTGCGATCGCAGGCGAGCCGGTAGCGGCAATGAACCGGAGACCTGTCAGCAGTTCGGTCAGGCGGCGGCGATCGGCCAAACTGTCGTTGGCAACGAGATGGACCTCCGTCGGGCCTAGGCTGTTACGACGACTGCCGCGACCGATGGCTTGCATGAACTGATCCGCGCTTGCTGTCGGCGTCAGGATCATCGAAACCTCGGGCGCTTGTGGGAACCGTTGGTTCAATTCCGGCCACCCCGCCGCTTGTTGGTACGACAGAAGAATTACCTTGGTCTGACTTGGCGCATAGATCGGCTGATTATCCCGGCCTCGGAGTTCGACTCGTTGGCCGTTCTCGTTGGTCCGATAGGCGCCGTCCACGAACCTGGTCATTTCTTCGCAATTCCTCGCTGCGATTGCGGCTCGTTCCGGGGAGAGAGCTGGTATTGCGTCGCTGTTCTGTGGAAACGCCTGGATGGATGAGCATTCGATCCCGTGATCGGCCATCGCCGCCCGAACGCCCGAGAGAAAGCCGGGCGTCTCCTTCGGCAATCCATCGGGTTCTTTCAGGATTCGAGAAGCCACCGGCAGGTCCTCACCAACCAGAATCACCTTCCTGTTCTGAGCAAGCAGATCAAGCGTCCGTTGAAGGATCGAATCGACCTTGGTGGCATCCGAGGCTGTGTTCAGCTCGGTGGTCAGATTTTCTTTCAGCTTTCGTTGTCGGGTAAAATCGGCATTCTTCACCAGCCGCAGATAGCCATCGGTCAATTGCGTTTCTGTCGCGCGGGATTCGGCGCTCAGCGGCAAGAGTTCGGCAGGTGGCACAGTTCCGTAAAATGGAAATTCACGGTGAACCATCCCTCCGGCCAAAGTGATCCGCTTCAATTGGTCCGCGACGACGAGAGGAAGATCTTTTGCCGAACAGATCTCATTTTTGACCTGGTGAATCGGTTGGCCGGTAAGTTTTGAAATAAAATAACAAAACTCATCGATGTTATGAAATGGCGTGGCACTTAAAAAGAGCTGCCTGCTTGACGGAGCTCGATCCAAAAATTTGCGAGCTTCCGGGATGCGGCAATCCTGAGCTTCATCGACCACCGTGACCGAAAACTGTTGCTTCTGCTTCTGCGCATCTTTGAGAAATGCTCCCAGCTGTTCGATCGCCACAAAAGCGATTCTTGAGTCATCCAGGCCAAGCCGATCCAGATCACGCCTGAGCGCTGGAATGAGATCCACTCTCGTCGTCACGAGCGCCGGCTCTCCGGTCTCCAGAGCAATCGCTTTTGCGGCCAGGATCGCTTGAAATGATTTACCCGTTCCGGTTCCGTCATGGACTAGAAACGAGACTCTACCTCGGGGATCTTTAGGGGAGTCCGGATCGAGCAAACGGCTTACTGCCAAATTAACGCCATCGCGAATCGTAGGATCCTCGCCGGTGCGGAGGCTCTCAAGCAGCCGCCCTTTGTCGCCGGTCGTCGCGGAGACGGTCGCAAGATAGTCCTTTCTCCAGCTTGGAACGGGACCACCCAGGAGAGTTGCGCTGACATTGATCGGCGGTCGATCGAATGGGCTTTCCATAAACTCCCACTGGATTCAGGATGGAAGCCTCAGATCGGCTTTAGCTATTTCGCGACGAATGGCCCTCTCCCAGGCCAGAACCTGAGGCGCACGGGCATCCTCGAGAAATCGTAGCGCCCAGATTCTGAGGCGATTCTGAGAGTAAAATCCCGGCGAATCCTGCCAGAGTCGAATCTGTCGCGCGCGTGGGTCATCATCCCTTTGCATTGACCATCCGAGGAGTGACTCAGCCAATTCCTGGCAAAGGAGGCGCCAGCCGAGAATCGAAGCGGCGAGATCAGCTTGTTCGTTTCTATTGGCCCAGAGATAGAGTTCTTCCTGTTGGTCTATCCAGGATCGCGTGCCGAGTTCGACCCGGCGCTTTACCAACGACGCGACCTGGATCGCTTCCGGGTCCTCGATGTGATTCTTCAGCCAGGAATCAAGCAGACCGAGTTCATCTTCAAGCGTGTCGTAAAGATGGTGGTCCACTCTCAGATCATTCAGATATTGCTGTTGTTCGAGGGGCAGGCCAGCCTTAGCCTGCGTCTCAGCGTACACATCGAAAAGATCGGTGGCTTCTCGCCAGATATCTGTCCCCAAGAGAGGAGCTGAATCCAGAATTGGCCCGCTCAAACGCTCGGATTTAATGACCTCCGGGCCCGGCAATAGTTCGTCGAGTCTATCCATTTTGCACATTAATTCGGGGAAAAGCGGAATCCGGCAGGCTGATCTCCTGATTCTTCCTGCAGATCCTCAGTTTCATCGCCAAAGTCGCCTAATGCTTGCTGCATCATGTCATTGACCATTTCTTCCGTGGTCGAAAATCGATGCGCCTGATGCAGTGTGGATTTGTGCAGGGCGAGTGGATCGCCAGTGGCCAGTTCGACTGCGAAATGCCAGAGATCCGAATCTCCAACGAACAGATATTTTTGCAGCGTCTCGGGAAAACCTGACCAGTTTACCAGATTCTCCGCCAGCAGTCCGGGTCCGGAATCGAACTGGTCGTCGCGCAATTCTCCGTCGACGCCATAGAGCGAAACTCCATTTTCGGCAAAACCATCCACCTGGCGAAGAATATTGGCCACCGGTTCGGGCAAGTGCACATGGAGTTTCTCGTAGAGCGCTTCCCCGAGTCGCTGGAGTTCCGGTTCATCGGCGCCGGGGAGAAGCGGATAGAGCCCGTCCGCAGCCTCAGTCGCGAGTCGATCATCAAGATCGCGCTGCTGATGAGGCGGGAGTCCTCGGTAGTAGTCGGAGCGTTTCAGGTCTTCTACGAAAAGATCACTCAATTCTTTTAAGTAACGTTTGTTCAGGGACATGGACTTAAACCTTCTGATGATTTGGTTGCGGTTGAAGTGGGGGTCTTTGAAGTGGGCGTTTGGTCGAGCGCGATTTCCGGCGCGCCGGCGGCGCCTGAACGACCGTTTCAGGCTTCTTTTGCGATTCAATCAACGGAATCGATTTCTTTGGTTTGTGGTCTGCCGGCAGTTGTTTGCCGTTCACGTAAGCGCCAGCCGGCAAAAAATCGGCGGCCAATCGTGCTCCTTGCTCTGCTAGACTGGAACGCATTTGTTGGTTCAGGATCGGATTTTTGTTTTGCGCCTTGTATAGATCGCCGAACATCCGGGTGATCTCATGAAATTCCTTCGGAACAGCGTATGGCTTATGTTGGGTGGCCTTCGAAAACTCCAGAATCCGGTTCTCCCAGACTTCCGGCAATTGGGGTGCCCCGAGGCTCGCCAGCTTTTTGCGGAGTTCTTCGACGGTCCGGAAACCCTGGGTAATCGGAGGATAGAACGGAAACACCGGGCGTACAACGTAGACTGGGATGGGATTTGCCGGCGCGTTATGAGTCTGGGGGTGAAGAAACAGGCTGTGCCAGAAATGATGGGGATTTGCCGACTGATCGAGACCTCGCCGCGTTGTTTTGGCGACAACGAAATTGGTTGGATGATTCACTGACACCGCCCCGGATTCCGGGCGGATGCTTTTCGGGACAATGTGGTGGCAGTTGTAGGATTCGCGACGTCCGCGGACCGGCTTTCCGCGGGAAGAATGGGTTTCTGCGACGAACGCAGGCGGGCGCCCTAGTTCCATCAATTCAACGCCGGTGGAACCGACAGCCAAGGCCGCCAGCGCTCTGCCGACGGGGTGGGTGGCGAGCGCCTTGAAATAATGAGCTCTCAAGGCTTGGTAGTCGCGATTGACCTGGGCATACTCTGGCCCCTCGCGATCCAGACAGGTGGCATAGACCTTGTCGAGAACGACTCCTGGCAGTTCGGGGCACTGACCGATGATCGACGGATCAGTCGAGATTTCTTCCAGATTTCGAAGCATTTCGCCAACGGCGTTCAGCATCTCGGGGCCGGGAGCAGGAGATTGTGAGGAGTGTGTCACGCGAATTTTAGCAACGGTATTAGGAAATGTTGTGATTATGAACGACAAATCATAATAACACAAGTGAAAATTGTTTTATTTACACACTCGTAATCGTCCTCGAACTCGTCCTCGTCCTCGACTTCACCAAGGCGAGTGCGCCACCATCATCCCCGGCTGAGCGGAGCTTCGATCGCCACCCCAAGAGAACGAGGACGAGTTCGAGTTCGATTACGATGGGGGCAGGGTGGGGAAGCCGCCGCGACCGGCTCTATTGATCGCGGTTTTCTGCGAATCCAAACTGAATGCCCTTGATAAGGCGAGGCTCCCTTCGAGACGCGGGGCGCACCTCATCCCCGGCTGAGCGGAGCTTCGATCGCCACCCCGAAGATCGAGGACGAGTTCGAGTTCGATTACGATCGGGGGGCAGGAGAGCCATCCGTTCGAAAGCGGATTTCATTGGGATCGAAGCGTTCGACGAGTCTGGTCAACATGGCCACGATGCGGCCAAGCATCTCTTTGCCAGGCAGAATCCGATCGTTCGAGACGAAGCGTTTCGCAACCGCAGCATCAAGACAGGCGGCGCACTCGATGGCTGAGCCACGCGCGTCATCAAAAAACTTGGCTCTTTGACGTCCTTGACGCTTGGCATTTCCTTCCGCCGTATTTAGGAGTGTCGAGAGGCTTGCACGGTCGAGTTGCTCAAATAACTCGCCTCGACGTTGGAGGCGGGAAGCATCGTCGAAGAAGTCAGTGATCCAGGCAACCAACAGGAGTTCGAGACGATAAACGTCCAGTTTCTCGTGATCGAATTGAGTTTCCACGCGTGGGAAACAACATTTATTTAAAAGGTATGTCAATCGTTGATTTCTCTATTCTATCCATCGTAATCGAACTCGAATTCGTCCTCGACTTCTTTAACCCGGATGGGGATGCCGCCGCGACCGGTTTTCTGCGAATCCAAACTGAATGCCCCTGACGTCACCTCATCCCCGGCTGAGCGGAGCTTCGACCACCTCCACAATGATCGAGGACGATTACGATAGGAAGCCGACGGGAGGTTGGGTTCTTAGTTGGAGCTGGTTGAGGCGGCAGAGGAGGGTGTTCCTTCGATCAGGGCGACCAGGCTGCGCGCGGTCACCTGAATGGCCAGGACATCCTCCTGGGAGGCCGTCGGCGCGTCGGCGAGTTTCTGGCGCACCTCTTTGAGGCCCGAGATGATCTGCGAAATGAGCGGAGTGGACTTCAAAGGTGGCGAGAGAGTTTTCAGCCGCTGCAGGTAGTAATCGAGCAGATCCAGTTGTCGCAGCTTGGAAGCCCGTTCCGGGGAAAAGTCTGCCGCCACGCTGGCAGCGCCGATTTCCAGACCGCGGATCCAGCCGCCGAGGCTGAGAAGATGGACCATTTCTTCGTCGCGCAAATCGAGCATGGCCGATTCGACATCCTTTTGCGTTATGATGAGTTCTTTGCGAAGTCCGCCCCAATCCAATTGCTTGGCCAGATCCAGTATTTGCTTGCTGTGCCGGCTCACTCGTTGCTGTACCCCCAATCCTTTCGCTCGACGGAGCAATTCGCGGCCGAGTGGCTCGATAGCCTTCATCTGCTCTCCTTCGACAGCGAGGAATCCATCGCCAATCAGGACACCAAAGCCGAGCGCAAATTTCACTCGGTTGTCGAGCCGAAGGGCCCGCGGCGCACGTGTCAGCTCCTGGACGGGAATCGGCTTTAGGGAATCCAATGTATCAAAAAGTTCCTCGATCGAGGGGGTGGTGTATTGGTTGACTCCGAGTTCTTCTCGAAAATGCGAATCGGTTGCCAGATCGGAATCCTCCTGGGCTTCGACAATTTGGGCGAACGCCAAAGTCGAACCGATCAATAGGGTGGCAGAAATCAAGGGCGGCAATTCGATGAGCATCCGTGTTTCGTCGGAAGATATCGCCTTTGTCGGCACCTGACCAGAGATGTTATGCCAAGGATTTCCTCTTGACCATCGGAGTCAAAGGGGCATCATGACGCGGAGATTTTCGGGCCTTAACCCTCTGATAATCATTACTTAATATGCATGGACACGTCGGAACGATACTTTGGACTATTTGCTATTCCTTGGTGGTTCTGGGTCTGTCCGCATACGGAATTCATCGATATTCTATCATTTATCTTTACTTCAAAAACCGTCACCGAAGGCCTGCGGCACCCTCGGAATTTGAGCTCCTGCCGGTCGTCACCATCCAGCTCCCTATTTATAACGAAATCTACGTTATCGAGCGGTTGTTGAAGTCGATCAGCGAGCTTGATTATCCAAAAGACAGGTTTGAGATCCAGGTGTTGGATGACTCGACCGACGAGACCCGCGAATTAACTGAGCGCACCGTGGCGAAGCTGCGGGAGCACGGATTCGATGCGGTTGTTCTACATCGCGAAAATCGCCTCGGATTCAAGGCCGGCGCACTGGATAACGGATTCAATCAGGCGAAAGGGGAGTTTTTCTTCATTCTGGATGCAGATTTTGTTCCGCCGCGCAATATCCTTAAAGACTGCATCCACCACTTCGCAGATCCGAGGGTGGGGATGATTCAGACGCGATGGGGTCACATTAATCGGTCGTACTCGTGGCTTACGCGGGCTCAAGCGATTCTGCTCGACGGTCATCTCGTTCTTGAACAGACAGCCAGGAGCCGAACGGGACGGTTCTTTAATTTCAACGGGACAGCCGGTCTCTGGCGAAAACGCTGCATTGGCGAAGCGGGAGGCTGGCAACATGACACGCTGACGGAAGACCTCGACCTGAGTTACCGCGCTCAGTTGCGCGGATGGAAGTTCGTGTTTCTGGCCGACATCGTGACGCCGGCGGAGTTGCCCGTCGACATTGACGGGTTTAAATCGCAGCAACACCGCTGGACCAAGGGCTCCATCCAGACCTGTAAAAAAGTTTTGCCGCGCATCTGGCGAAGCAAATTGCCTTTGTTCATCAAGATCGAAGCGACGGCGCATTTGACCGCCAATTTCGCGTACCTGTTACTGGCCTTCCTTTGCGTGCTATTGCATCCATCCGCGGCGGGAGCAAACTCGTTCGCAACCGGCGGTATTGTTCGAATGTTCCTGATCGATCTCCCGATCTTTGTGGCAACAACGGTGTCGACCGCATTTTTCTATCTTTGTGCTCAAAGGGAACTCCATCCAAAAGATTGGAAACGCGAGATCTGGTTTTTCCCGTTTGTCCTGGCACTAGGAATTGGCGTCTCAATCAACAATGCACGGGCGGTTTTGGAGGCAATCTTCAATCGTCGGTCGGACTTTTGTCGCACGCCAAAATATGGCATAGAAAGGGCGAAGCAGCAGTGGAAGCGAAACCGCTATTTTGCAGTGCGAACGGTGATCCCGCTCGTGGAATTTATTTTCGCTGTGTACTTTACATACTTTGTATTTCATGCTTTTCAAAACAGGGAGTTTCTGTCACTACCGTTTCTAATGTTGTTTCAAGCCGGCTTTGCTTACGTGGCATTTTGTTCAGTTTGGCAGCGCATTATGCGCCCGCAGTGGAATCACAGGGACATTTCGGTAGCTTAAAAGAGGATGGGAAAACATTTTTTGATATTGTTGTTTTTGGCCGGCTTTGTCACGCTTAGCCAGGCTCAGAATCCCTCTCCGGCTCCTGCTCTGTCTCCAGCGCCGCAGAACGCGGCTCCGGCGGTCGTTGCCACGCCGACGCCCGCACCGGTGCTCGAAACACAGCTCGTGGTCAGTATTCCGGAACAAAAGCTAGCCGTGGTGGTCAACGAGCAGGTGTACAAAAGCTACAAGATCTCCACCTCCCGCTATGGTGAAGGAGATGCTCTCGGAAGTTGGTGCACGCCGATCGGACGTCTGGCGGTCGCGACGAAGATTGGTGGGACTGTCCCATTTGGAGGCGTTTTTCAGGGACGGCGCTATACGGGGGAGGTTCTGTCCATCAACGCGCCTGGCCGAGATCCGATCGTGAGTCGTATTATTTGGCTGCGCGGTCTGGACTACGGAACCAGGAATGCCTTTCACCGGTGCATTTATATCCATGGGACGCCCGAGGAAGACACCTTGGGCAGAAAGGCTAGTTACGGCTGCATTCGAATGCGCTCCACCGACATCATCGAGGTTTACAACTGGATCACGATCGGTACGGAAGTTGTCATCGCGGACAAAGGAATTAGCCGCGCGGTTAAGGAGCTCGCCGACGATCACCGTTTGATGGCGACAAACACCACCAAAGCGGAGGAGAGATCCGACTTGGTCCGCTGATCCGAATTATTTTAGCTCGAATTGAGTGGAAAGGAGGCGGCCCTGGCGGCCGCCTTTTATCGTAAGAACCTGAAACGAAGCAGCCGCCGCGCAGCACGAAAAAATTTTTGGGCTCGACGGACGCTTTTTGCTTGATAACCACAAGATCTAGTGTTAATGGATGACGCTTGTGCTATATAATGGGTTTCGGGGCAGGTTATCCCCGGTAAATCACAAGTTAACCACAGGATTTAACCCGGAAACGGGCAGTTATTGACAAGTTATTGCTGCCGGAGCGCAAATTTCAGGAAGAAGGCCCCCTCGATGATTAAATTGAAAACAGGTGTCCGAACCAGTGATTTGAGACCGCCGGTGCGGAGATCGCGCGCGCGAAAGAAGAAAAACGGTCTGAAATTTGAGCGCCTTTTCAGCCGGGAAGGTAGTTCGCCTTTTGATGACATTGAGTGGGATCGTCGCGTTGCGGAGATCACCGACGACAGCGGAAAGGTCATTTTTCGCCAGGAAGATGTTGAAGTGCCAAAATCCTGGAGTGCCTTGGCAACGAAGATCGCTGTCTCGAAATATTTCTACGGAGACATTGCGAACGGTACGGATCCAGCCGCAGGCGGCCGCGAAAGTTCGGTTCGTCAATTGATTCATCGAGTGACGCGGACGATCTCGGATTGGGGGGTTGCGGACGGTTATTTCTCGGATCGAGACTCGGCGGAGGCGTTCTACGGCGATCTGACGTGGCTATGCGTCAATCAGCATGGCGCATTCAACAGCCCGGTCTGGTTTAACGTCGGTCTTTTTCAGCAATACGGGATCGGAAAAGGATCTGGACAAGGGAACTACTTTTTCAATCGCGAGGCAGGGGAGGCGGAGCGAGCGCCGACGCAATACGAGTATCCGCAGGCTTCCGCCTGCTTTATCCAAGCGGTCGATGATACGATGGAAGATATCATGCGGCTGGCGACCAGCGAGGCGATGCTTTTCAAATACGGAAGTGGAACCGGGTCGGATCTATCGACCCTGCGAAGTACGCGTGAGAAACTCAGCGGCGGTGGACGTCCCAGTGGCCCGTTATCCTTTCTGCGGGTGTACGATCAGGTAGCGAACGTGGTGAAGAGCGGTGGTAAAACCAGGCGCGCGGCCAAGATGAATACGCTCAAGGATTGGCATCCGGATATCGAAGAATTCATCGAGGCGAAAGCCAAGGAGGAAAAGAAGGCCTGGGCGCTGATCGAGCAGGGGTATGATGGCAGCTATAACGGCGACGCATACGGCTCGATCATGTACCAGAACGAGAACCTTTCGGTGCGCGTGAGTGATGAGTTTATGCAGGCCGCGATCGACGGCCATGACTGGTGGACCCGCAACGTGGTCAGTGGAAAACCATGTGAGAAAAAGGAGGCGCGCACCCTGCTTCGAAAAATTGCCGAAGGAACCTATATCTGTGGCGATCCGGGCATGCAATTTGATTCGACCATTCACCGATGGCACACCTGCAAAGGAACAGCACGGCAAAACTCGACGAACCCGTGCTCAGAATATCTCTTTTTAGATAACACCGCGTGCAACCTGGCTTCGCTGAACCTGATGAAGTTTAAGCGACCCGATGGAGTTTTTGACATCGAGAAGTTCAAGGCGGCGGTCCGGGTGTTCATTACGGCGCAGGAAATCCTGGTCGATAACGCAAGTTATCCGACGAAGGAGATTGCAGAAAACAGTCATATCTTTCGGACGCTTGGTCTTGGCTTCGCCAACCTGGGCGCGCTGGTGATGAGTTACGGGCATGGGTATGATTCGGACGAAGCAAGAGCGTTGGCTGGTTCGATTACCGCGATCATGACCGGCGAAGCGTACCTGCAGAGTGCTCGGATGGCTTCCGCGATGGGGCCTTTTCCCGGGTATCGCGATTCCAGGGCTACCGGTTTCACGCGCACTGTCGCCCCGGATAACGTGGACTCGATGCAGGAAGTCATTCAATTGCATCGTCAATATTGCGACCGGATTGAGAACTCGATCGAATTCGGCTTCCTCAAGGAAGAAGCGAAGGAGATTTGGAATACTGCGATTCGTGCGGGCAAAACGAATGGATTCAAGAATGCGCAGGTAACCGTCCTGGCGCCCACTGGAACGATCGGTTTCCTGATGGATTGCGACACCACAGGGATCGAACCGGATATCGCGCTGGTAAAATACAAGCTTCTTGCCGGGGGAGGCATGCTCAAGATTGTCAATCAGACTGTGCGGGCAGCCCTCGAAAAATTGGGTTATGCGCCGGAACAGATCGAGCAAATTCTGGCGCACATCAACGAACATGACACGATCGAAGATGTGGCCGTTCCCGAAAGTCAGAGCGTGCATCAAGAGCGGGCTCAGAGCAGAACATTTGCCGGTCTTCGATTGCGCGTTCAAGCCCTACAAGGGGGAGCGGAGTTTGCATTACCTTGGCCATTTGCGCATGATGGCAGCGTGCCAACCTTTCCTGAGTGGTGCGATCTCGAAGACGGTCAATTTGCCGAATGGTGCCACGGCCGAAGAGATCATGAACACCTATATCGAAGGCTGGAGGCTCGGGCTAAAGGCGGTGGCGATCTATCGTGATGGGTCAAAGCGTTCTGCGCCGCTCAACACCAAGAAGACCAGGGATATGGGTGGTGCTGAAGAAATGGCTGTGGTGAGCCCTGAGCCGGAGGCGATGCAGAGCCGAATCGCGGATCTTGAGAAAGAGGTTCAGACACTTCGGGCGCAAGTCTCGCAACCCTCTCGGAATCGGATGCCGGACACGCGGGTCTCGCTCACCCACAAATTTGAGATCGCCGGTCACGAAGGCTATATCACCGTTGGCTTGTACGAAAGTGGCCAGCCTGGAGAGTTGTTCATCCAAATGGCGAAAGAAGGGAGTACAATTGGCGGTCTGATGGACACGGTCGCGACTTTGACGTCGCTCGCTCTCCAGTACGGAGTGCCCCTCGAGAGCCTTGTGAAGAAGTTCGCCTATCAACGGTTCGAGCCAAGCGGCTTTACGAAGAACCCGGACATCCGCAACGCGACGAGCATCACGGATTATATCTTTCGATGGCTTGGCTGCCAATTCATCAAAGGCTACAAGGAAGCCACCTCGCCGAGCCGGTCGCAACTTGACCTGCCGATGAAGGAGATCGCTGATATCGATAAGAAAGCGATCAATCGTCCCGTGGCGGAACTTCCGCGGACGGCAGAAAGAGAAATCATTGATGTCATTACCAATCGATCGAATTCGGAAGGCACAGCAGAATCTGTGGCGAATGGAAACGGCTTATCGAAGACGCACGCGGATCGGGTTCGCGCCGCGTTGGAAAATATGTATATCGGCATGAGTTGCTCGAACTGCGGAAGCACGAAAGTGATTCGTGCCGGAGCGTGCGGCGTCTGCACAGAATGCGGAACGTCGCAGGGGTGCAGCTAACCCGGAAATATCGCGAGGCAAAGCGAGCGCGATATTTCCAGGCGGATAACGATGTCTTGGGGGGGAAAGGCGCCGGAGACAGGCTAGGGGTTTCTCTGGCGCTTTTCTATTAGTGTACGGTTTGCAAAGCCGCAGTTCTGATCTGCAAAATACGAATGCAGTGCACGGATCTGCGGTGTTACTGGCAAAGTCCGATGAACGATTTCCCCGGAGCGATCGAGTTCGTGGATGGTAAACATGGAAGAAGAGTCAAAAGACCCCGAAGATCGCTTCGATCTCGACCGTGATGTTCTCCGGCAAACTACTAACTCCAACTGCCGATCGCCGCACTGGAATCCGGCAGTTTAGCGATCATTTCAGGGAATCGGCAACTGGCGCAATTCGTTGCATCCGCGAGGCAAAAATCTTCGAAGATCTGCAGGAGTCCCTGCTGCTGATAGAGAAAACGGATATGTTCCCTCGCACGTTCGGTGTCACCGAAGAGCCGCTGGCAGACGATTGACAATCGCCGATTGCTTAGTTCTGACCGGATTCCTTTGTAGGCGTCCCAGTCGGCCTGGTTCGTGGCGACCAGCATCGGATGAATGACGTTTGCCAGAATTTCGTTGATCCGGGTCTGGCCGAGCAGATGCAATGGCCGGACGGCGGGCCGCGAGGTAAGCGTATAATGGTAATCCCAGAAAGGATGGGACAAGCCGCTCATCCAATCTGCGACCTCATCGAGTCGGGGAGATAACAATCGAACTTCTTTCCAGCGACGGACTAATTCGGCCAGCGCACCGAGGCGTCGATGGGGATGATTGCCAGGCCGTGTCATGCCGAATCGCCAGAGATTCTGGCGAAGGACGAGGTGTGCGAATTGGCTCCGGAGCTGCCACCAATGTTCCCAAAGGCGCCGCCAATAGTCCGGATCGACGGACGGTGCATGGTTAAGTGTCGCGTCCTCCAGAAATCCCGCGAGGCCGAACAAGAGACTCTCGGCGGCGGGTCCGTGATCACGAAGCAGTTGAAGCTTCGCCCGCTGGGCAAGTACCAGAAACGGAATCTTGTTGAGTTTGTAACCGAGAGAAATGGCGAACGCCTGGAAGAGGGCCTCGTCCATGCCGTGTACGAGCGCCGCCCGATGCAGTTGATCCGCTTTCCGTTGCATTCGGAGGCGGGCGGCTGTCTCGATCAGAGAATCGATCGTGCGAGCTGGCAGCTGTCCGAGAGGTGCGCAGCAGCGGCCAGGATGGGCGATCGGGGTATGGTCCTGAAGCAGGTCAATTTCGCTTTGCAAGTGAACCTGTATGACCTCCCGATTGAGGGTGGTCCGCGTAAAATGGCTGGCGCCGCTTTTGCGGAGGAACAGGTGAAGCACGACTCGATCGAAGGCCGAGTTCTGCGAATGGCCGTGACGATCCCAGTCTGCGACGTGCATATCCAGTTCGATATCTCCCTCCAGCAGCTTTTCTCCATCCACCCGAAGCGAGGCGTGCACGAAATCGGGGCCCGGCTCACGATTCCAGAACCCGAACTGGATAATCTCAACGAGGGAACCCGAAACGGTACGAAAAGTGGTCCCGAACGCACCTGAGTACCACATGGCCTGCCATTCGAGTTCGGTCCATTTTTCGGTGAGACTGCTGTGGGGTTCGCACAACGTCGGCGTGATTCGGTCGCGCGCTTGTTGGTAGACGGACTCGTAAGAGAGACAGAAAGATTCTTTGTAATATGTGTCCATACAACATTACAAAGAGATGTTATATATATTAGGACGTTTTGGAAGTAGAAATTGAGCGGGATACTTCTACAGCTCCAGCCGGAGCCCGTCATACGCGAGAAAAACGTTTTCAGGCAACTCCTTCTGGGTCGTAACATGGCCAAAATCGTGGCTTAAGTGAGTGAAGTACGCTTGCGCTGGACTCAGGCGTTTAGCGAGAGCGATACCTTCGACCATGTTCATGTGAGTCGGGTGGGTTCTGCGGCAGGGCGTCCCAAGAATCAAGGTCTCGACTCCTTCGAGAAGTTTGAGCCCATCCGGATAGATCGTCTTGCAGTCGCTGAGGTAGGCGGCAACGGAACGTCCATCCTGACGAAACAGAAAGCCGAAGACATGGGCGCTGCCGTGCTCCAACTGGATCGGATGGATTTCCGTGTTACCCAAGCAGAAAGGGGCCCTCAATCAGATGCGGTTCCGGGAGCACATACCCGGGAAATCGCGCTGTTCCGTTGAAGGCGTAGGCGAAACATTTTTTCAGGCTTTGCATGGTTTCCCTGGAGGCGTAGATGGGGATCGCACCGCCATCCGTTGAGCCGAAGCGACGGAGATCATCGAACCCCATGATGTGATCCGCATGCGAATGAGAATAAAGGACCGCATCCAAATCCTGTATTTTCTCGCGGAGGGCCTGGATTCTGAACTCGGCGCCGGTGTCCACAACCCAGGATCGGTCACAGGTTTGTACGTAAATGGAGGACCGCAGGCGCTGATCCCGGGGATCACTGGATCGGCACACTTCGCACTTGCAACGAATCATGGGTACACCCATGGACGTCCCGGTGCCCAAAAAAGTGATCGCTAGCATCTATTGAAAAAAAACCGCTGCACCTTTACATAATCGCTCTGTGCCCGCAACGCTGCGATCGCTACGAATTCGGAACCTTGCCCTGGTGGAATCGCTGGACTGGGAATTAGCTCCCGGATTCAGCGCGGTAACGGGAGAAACAGGAACTGGTAAATCGGTCATTGTGGGCGCACTCAAACTCGTCCTGGGCGAACGTGCCGACAAGTCCCTCATTCGGACCGGCGCCGACCAGTGTTCCGTGGAAGCGCTCTTTGAACTGGAAAACGGTGCGGAGATGGATCAGATGCTGGGCGAGCAGGGGATCGACGCCTGCGAAGAAGGTCAGCTGTTACTCAAGCGGATTTTTGCAATTTCAGGCGGCAACCGACAATTTGTCAATGGATCGCAGACAACCCTGGGAAACCTTAAACAGATTGGAGACGGTCTGGTCGACCTGCATGGTCCGCATGATCACCAGTCGTTACTTTCGGGCGATCAACAACTGGTCTTGATTGATGCGTTCGCCGATCATCGGGGATCGTTTCAGAAATATCGTACGACCTTTCAAGCGTTAAGCGGCTTGCGCCAGAAACGGGAAGAGGTTCTCAAGGAGGCGACCCACCAGAATCTGGATCTCTGGCAGCACCAGTTGCAAGAGCTTGAATCCGCCAACCTGCAACCTTCCGAGCTCCAGATGCTCCGGGCTCGGTACAGTGTGGCTTCCAACGCGAGGCGTCTCATTGAGATAAGCGGTTCGATTTTAGAGCAACTTTCGCTGGCGGAGGATTGCGTCTTGAAGCAGTTGGCCGAGATCGCTCGTCAGCTGCGCGAAATCAATCGGCTGGACGAATCCACTACCGAACTCACGCGCGCTCATGAAGTTGCGGCAATCGAACTCGAAGAACTGCAACGGAGCATCGTCACCTATCGGACGGGGCTTGAAATTGATCCGGAGGCGCTTCAATGGATGGAGGAGCGACTGAATCTTTTGCAGTCTTTGGAGCGGAAGCATCATCGGGACGAAAACGGTCTCCTTGAGCTAAGAGAGGAGTTGAAAGGGCGGCTCGAGCGCCTGGATCGCCGCGAAGAGATGCTGGCGGAAATTGACGCTCGGCTCCTGGCCGAGAGACACACACTGACGCTGCTTGGAGGGGAATTGACCCGTTCCAGAATGCGAACGGCGAAAAGTCTTTCGAAATTAATTCAGTCACATTTAAAAGATCTTGGCTTCGGACAGGCGACGTTCGAGATCCGGATTGATCCGCTCAATGAACCGCGTGCTGGCGGGTTCGAGACGGTCGAGTTCTTATTTGCGGCGAATCTCGGCGAACCGTTGAAGCCGCTGAGAGCAGTAGCGTCCAGCGGTGAAATTTCACGGGTAATGCTGGCGGTCAAGACTGCTCTCGCACAACAGGACCTCGTTGGGCTGCTGGTATTCGACGAGATTGATGCCAATGTCGGGGGCGAAATTGCGCATTCGATCGGAGCGAAAATGCGTTCGCTGGGCGAGCGTCGACAAGTGATCGCCATCACCCATATGCCGCAGGTTGCGGCCGCCGCGACCCGTCACTTCAACGTTAGCAAGGCAGTGACGGAAGGGCGAACCCGGACTTCGCTTGTTGAAGTCACAGGAGAGGACCGGATCGAAGAGCTTGCGCGCATGTTAGGCGGCAAAACGAAATCGGCGATCGAACATGCGAAGGAGCTGCTGAAGAGACCGAGGGGGGAATAAGGAGAATTCAGAAGTCAGGAGTTGCAGGAGTTACAGAATAGAATGGATCTGCGGATTTAGCCTTGTCGATAGTGGCGAATTCTTACTTTTTGCCGACGAATGACCGCAATCGGCGGCTATTTCTTGCAAATAAGTGATCTGGAAGAAGCGCTGGAAATTGCCAAAGAGTGCCCGGCTTTGAAGTACGGGGTGACAGTTGAGGTCACCCCTTGCTGCAACATCCCGATTTTCAGTTGGTTTCTGCTCTGGGAATGAAGGCAGAATTCAGGAGTCAGGATTTGCAGGGGTTACAGAGTGCAAAGCCCTGCGTCCGACAAAAATAAGTGCTTATCGCTGTGAATCGATGGCAGGAGCTATCGACAAGCCTGAATCCGCAGGTTCAATCCATTCTGTAACTCCTGAATTCTGAATTCTGCCTTCAGAAAGATTTTGCGAATTTTGTCCTGAATGGTGCGGGCTCGCTCGTCGTTTGATTGAAGCGCAACAACCAACACCCGAAAGAAAAACCAATGTGCCCTGCATGTATTGCAACCATGACGCTGTTTGTCGCAAGTTCCGCCTCCACAGGCGGCTTAGCGGCTCTCGTGGCGAAGAAATTTCGCTCTAAGAACAACGCGAAGACCATCACAGATAAACCAGAGCAAAAATTGCTACGCTGAACGAGCGGTTGATCACGCAGCAAATAAGAACGAAAGGAAGACGAGAATATGATGAATACGCAAACAACGACGCCGGAATACATGCTGTTATTTCGTGGAACGCACTGGGACAAAAACCTTTCCCCGGAAGAGCTTCAGACTGTCATGGGTAGATGGACTGCCTGGTTCGATCGATTGGTCGAGCAAGGCAAGATCAAATCCGCGCGTCCGTTGCTGCACGAGGGCAAGATCGTTACCTGGAAGAAGGGCTTGACGGTTGCTGATGGGCCTTTTTCGGAGTCGAAGGAGGCCATCGGTGGCTATTTCCTGTTGCAAATAAGTGATCTGGACGAAGCACTGGAAATTGCCAAAGGGTGCCCGGTTTTGAAGTACGGGGTGACAGTGGAGGTCAGGCCCGTGGCAGGCTTGTGTCCGTCACTCCAAAAGGTGAATGAGCGGCTTGCTTACGCTACGTCATAGCCCCTAAGAAACGACGGTGCTGGGTGAGTCCGACTCAGGATAACGGCAGTGTGCCGAGTGCGGAGATTTCTCGGTTAACGGAGCATCTCTTCCGGGTCGAAGCCGGTAAGTTGGTATCCGTCCTGACGGGCGTCTTCGGGATCGACCATTTACAACTGGCCGAGGATGTCGTGCAAGAAGCTTTGGTGCGGGCGTTCCGAACCTGGCCCTACTACGGAATCCCCAAAAACCCCGCCGCATGGATCACGCAGACGGCAAAGAATCTCGCGTACGATCTACTTCGACGGGAAAAACTTTTCCGCGAAAAACAAACGGAGATTGCCATCTCGGTTGAGCAGTGGTCTGCGGATTCGGTCGTAGACGAATCGCCATCGTTCGAGACAGAGATCAAGGACGATCGTTTGCGGTTGATCTTCGCCTGCTGCCACCCGCTGATTGCGCAGGAGGCGCAGACGGCGCTGGCGCTCAAGACGCTTTGCGGATTCAGCGCAGCCGAAATCGGGAAGGCATTCCTGACGACTGAAGCGGCAATTGCCAAAAGGCTCACGCGTACCAGGCAAAAAATCCGCGAGCTTGGCATTCCCTTTGAGATTCCGTCCGGCGAAGAGTTTTCCGTTCGACTCGAAGGTGTGCTGCAGACTCTTTATCTCCTTTTCAACGAAGGTTACAAGGCGTCGAGCGGCGAGAACCTTGTGCGAGAGGACCTCTGTTATGAAGCTATTCGTTTGGCGACCTTGCTCGCCGAGCATCCGGTGGCGAACCAGCCGCGAACTCATGCTCTGGTCGCCTTGATGCTGTTAAACGCCGCGCGCCTGCCTGCGCGCGTGGACCTGGAGGGAAACATCCTTCGCCTCAAGGAGCAGGAACGTTCGAAATGGAGCCGGCCAATGATCGAGCGAGGCATCCTTCATCTGGCTCAGGCGGCTGCCGGGCCGGAACTGAGTGAATATCATATTCAGGCCGGCATCGCCGCCTGTCATTGCATGGCCGAGGATTATCTGTCTACGGATTGGCCAAGAATATTGTCCTTGTATGATCAATGGACGAAGATGAACAACTCTCCCGTTATCGCCCTGAATCGTGCCGTGGCTGTTGCGAATGTGGAAGGTCCTGCGGCCGGCATAGAAGCCGTCGACGCGATTCGAAATCGATCGGAATTACGCTCGTATTACTTGCTTTATGCGGTCCTGGGTGAATTTGAAGCTCAACTGCATCATTCAGAGGCTGCCGCCGCTTATTTCAAAAAGGCATCCGAGCTGGCGGAGGTGAAATCAGAACGGGTCTTTCTGTCAAAGAAATTGCGAGCAATTCGCTTAAAGGAAGGATGAAACAGAATTCAGGAGTTGCGGGAGGAAGAACTCAGGAGTCAGGAGTTGCAGGAGTTACAGAATAGGGAGGCAGCGAATTCGCCTCTTGGATTCAATTGGCAGACTCGTCTGGTTTTGCTCATATCCGTTTCGACGGATATGGCAAAACAAGACAAGTCTGCCAATGAATGCATGACGCGGCGAATTCACTGCCTCCGAACTCCTGTAACTCCTGCAACTCCTGACTCCTGAGTTCTGATTTCATCGCTGCCTCAATCTCCGCTTGAGTGCCGGCGCCTCTGGGATTTACTGTGCGTCCTCACCAAAATAACTACCGGAGAATTATGACAAAAATGCGCGCAGTTCAGGTCCCTCGAGCGAAGGGAGCCTTTGAAATCGTGGAACGTGATATCCCGGAGCCAACGCCAGGGTCGGTACGAATCAAAGTACAGGCCTGCGGAATTTGCCACAGCGACTCGGTTACTAAGGAGGGTCTCTTTCCAGGTATTGAGTACCCGCGAGTTCCCGGACATGAAGTGGTCGGAATCGTGGATGCAGTCGGCCAGGGTGTCGCACGTTGGAAGCCCGGGCAGCGGGTTGGAGTTGGGTGGCATGGAGGCCATTGCGGGTACTGCGATTCGTGTAGCCGAGGAGACTTTTTTGCCTGCCAAACCTCGACCTTGGTATCCGGAGTCAGTTTCGATGGCGGTTACGCGGACTACATGGTTGCTCCTGCGGAAGCGATCGCCGCGGTCCCGGACGAATTATCGGCGGTGGAGGCAGCGCCTCTGATGTGCGCCGGCATCACGACGTTCAATTGTCTTCGAAACAGCGGAGCGCGCGCCGGCGAGGTCGTCGCTGTGCTCGGGCTAGGTGGACTTGGCCATCTCGGGGTTCAATTTGCCGCAAAGATGGGCTTTCGAACGATCGGCATCGCGCGTGGAAAAGATAAAGAGCCGCTCGCCAAACAACTTGGTGCGCACCATTACATTGACAGCCAGACCCACGACCCGGCCAAAGAACTTCTGAAGTTTGGGGGCGCCAAGGTCATCCTGGCCACCGTAACGAATGCCGAGGCGATGAGTGCGGCGGAAGGTGGACTCGCAGTGAATGGGACATTGATGCTCATCGGTGCGGTTCCGTCGCTTCAAGTGTCTGCTCTTCAGCTCCTTATTTACCGGCAATCGGTCAAGGGATGGTATTCGGGAATGGCGATCGACTCCCAGGACACCCTCGCGTTCAGTGTGCTTACGGGTGTGCGGGCCATGAACGAAGTCTATCCGATCGAACAAGTCGAGGAAGCCTACGAGCGAATGATGAGCGGCAAAGCGCGATTTCGGGTAGTGCTTACGACTGGAAACTAGTGTACCAAGTCAGTGACTGGTGTAGTGGCGCTGCTGCCAGTTTCTGTTTCCCGTCTCTTTTTTCACTTGACGAGAATCGCAGGCGTCCACTATAGGTTGTATAGTTCTTTGAAATACCCACCACATTTTGTGGTGGGCCCATGAAAAAGTGCCTCCGGTCAAGGCCGGAGGAGAATAGGGAAACGGGTGAAAATCCCGTGCGGTAGCGCCGCTGTAACGAGCGACGAAAGCCCCATTGAAGCCACTGCGCGAAAGCGTGGAAAGGAGGGGCCAGTAGGATAACCTCGAAGTCAGAAGACCTGCTTTTTCATGCTCATCAAATCCCTGGGCGCCTGTTCGGGGTAACTCTCTCGCCAAAGAGAGGATGGGATACCGAATGCTGCTGATTTGCTGCCTTCCGGATCCCTGGTTTGGGGTTGGGAAGGCTTTTTGTTTCTCCCGCTCCGCGTAGGCAACCGCGCCTTGGCAGGCGCCTGGATCAGGAGCAAGTCATGTTTGAAATATTTGAGCAGCCAAAGAAAAAAATCGCAGAACGCGAAGAAGGACGCCACGTCGTTTACACATTTCAGAACCGTACGTTTCGTCTCGACAAAGAAAAAGCTCGTGCTCGCCTGGCAGGTAAACGGGTAATCAACGGCATCCGCAGCGCGGAACTTAATTTATTGCCGCTCAAGTATCACGAGGCCTATCGGATCTATAAACAGATGAAGGCCAATCACTGGGAGCCGGACGTTATCGATATGTCCAAGGATTGCGCCACGTGGAATTCCAACAAGCTGAACGCCCGTGAGCGTTGGATCATCGAGATGGGCGTTGGCTACTTTTCGGCCGCCGAGGGAATTGTGGGCGACAGCGTCCTCCATGTCATTGAGGACAACCTGACCGCCGCTGAATTAAAGCACGCGTTCCTACGGCACATTGCAGAGGAGTCGATTCATATGGATTCGCTGCTTCACGTTATCGACAGCCTGAATATCAACCTCGATGAAGTGACCGCCAAATTCGAAGATGTGTCCTCGATCCAGAAAAAGAACGCCTACATCACGCGTCATGTGCCCGAGCTGAAAATGGGCATTGACCTGACACGGACCGAAAACAAGCAGAGATTTGCGAAGGCGATTTTTGGCATCACGCAAGTCATGGAAGGCACACAGTTCTACGCCCTGTTTGCCATGATCCTTTCTCTCCATCGCCAGAACAAGATGACAGGAGTCGGACAGATGTTCCAGTATACCCTGCGCGACGAGTCCAATCACATCGCGCTTGGGAAGTACGTGCTGGAAAAATTGATCGAAGAAAATCCCGATGTTTGGACGGAGACGTTCCGCGCTGAATTAGTGGAATTCATGCGCGAAGGGGTGGAACTCGAAAAGGAATTCGTCTTCGACTGCCTGCCGGAGGACATCGTGGGGATCACCCAGAAGGATTTTCTCGATTACGTCGACTATAACGCCGATCGGCGGTTGGAAGGCTTTGGGTTGTCTCGCCTTTCCTCAGTGACAGCGAACCCGTTTCTCTGGCTCGATGAGGTCATTTTCCTCAAGAAGGAAAAGAACTTTTTTGAGACTCGCGTCACCGAATACCAGACAGGGGGCAGCGTTAAGAACACCAATGAAGAGGACCTGATTTAACCGAAAGGCATGGCCATGGGTACCAAATCACTGGAACTGCAAGCGGACCTTGAGATGGCCGTCGCTCCCGCCTTTCCGCGCGTCATTCGTCGCGATTTACCAGGGGTCAAGAGGGCCAAACCGCGTGTGGTGCCATGGATTGGTCAGAAGATCGAGAAGGCTGTCAACGCCGCCTGCGCGGCAGTGGGACATGACCCGATCGGCAAGCGACTGCAAGTGGAAGCGGAGTCTCGGGTGAAGAACCAATTTCCTCGGTTCATTCACATTGAACAATTACAGGACCTCGTCGAAAGCCTGCTCATCGAGCTCAAATACGGCACGGTCGCACTGGCCTATGCCAAATATCGCGCCCGCCGTGCCGCTTTGCGCGAGATCGAAGCGCAAGCCGTGTCGGGTCGAGGAGAACAGCTTGAGCTGGCATCTCCTGATCGCGTCCAGGATCTGCGACTCCGACTCTCGTTCGCGCAGATCGGATTGCACCTGACGCTTTCGGACCAGGAGTTGACCGCGCGGCTCATGCGTGGTGTTTCACTTTCACTTACGACCGAGGAACAGCGCGAGACGATCATTCTTAACGCGAAGAATCTTCTCGATGTCGACGCTGAAAGCCGGTTTTTCGCCGGGCGCATTCTTCTCACTTACGTGTACGAGGAGACGCTGCCGTGGAAAATAGCCGATGGCATCGATCAACTTAGGGAAGCGCATCAGAAGGCATTCCTAAGTTATATCCCGAATGGTATCGCGCAGGGACGGCTCGATGCTCGCCTGGGCGAATTTCGATTAAACGAGCTCGCCGAAGCGATTGATCCATACGCCGATCTCCAGTTTGATTTTATCGGGATCCAGAATCTTTATGATCGTTACCTGATTCACGTGAAGGACGCCACCCGACCGGATGGACGCCGGCGCGTGGAAGCTCCCCAGATTTTCTGGATGCGCGTAGCGATGGGGTTATCGGTGAGGGAGCCCGATCGCGAGAATCGCACCAGGGAGTTCTACGGTCTCTACCAGAACAAGCGGGCTTGTTCATCGACACCGACGCTCTTCAATTCGGGCACGCATCGCCCTCAGTTATCAAGTTGTTATCTGCTCTATTGCGGTGACTCAATTGAGGAGATTGCCGAAACCTGGACCCGATTTTCCTTGCTTTCAAAATGGGCAGGAGGCCTGGGCTGTTCATGGAGCGCGGTGCGCGCTACAGGCGCGTACATTCAGGGCACCAACGGCGAATCTTCCGGCGTCATTCCTTTTCTCAAAGTGGCCAACGATATTTGTATTGCGGTGAACCAGGGAGGCAAGCGGCCCGGCGCCTTGTGCAGCTACATCGAACTATGGCACGCCGACATCGAGGATTTTCTCGATCTTCGCAGGGAAACGGGCGACGAGCGACGTCGCGCGCACAACATGAACACGGCCCTTTGGGTGCCCGACCTTTTCATGAAGAGGTTGCGCGACATTTCGGAGGGCCTGTTGGCCAAGGACGCGACGTGGACGCTATTCCGTAGCAACGAGACATCCGAATTGCCGGAGCTTTATGGGCGCAGGTTCGAAGAGCGTTATCTCCAGTATGAGGCACTCGCCGAAGCAGGGAAGATATTCTACCGCAAGATCCGCGTGCTGGCGTTGTGGAAGCGAATGATCGAATCGCTTTTCGAGACAGGACATCCATGGATTACATTCAAGGACCCTTCGAACGTTCGCTCGCCGCAGGACCATGCCGGCGTTATCCACAGCTCGAACCTTTGCACCGAGATCACACTCAATACCAGCATGGAAGAAGTTGCGGTCTGCAACCTGGCGTCGATCAATATTCCGAATCATCTCCGCGAAGATGGCTCCATCGACTATGCCGCGCTCGAAGCCACCATTCGCGTGGTTCTGCGGATGTTGGATAACGTGATCGATATCAACTACTACCCCTCCGAAGCGGCGGAGAGAGCCAACAGGCGGCATCGCCCGGTGGGATTGGGTGTCATGGGACTGCAGGACGCGCTTTATACCAAGCGGATCCGGTTCGACTCTCCTGACGCCGTCGATTTCAATGACGAGATCATGGAGGCTGTTGCGTTCTATGCCTACTCGGCCTCGGCCGATCTGGCGGCGGAACGTGGTCGCTATCTTTCGTTTGCGGGCTCGAAGTGGGACCGCGGGCTCCTGCCGCTCGATACTCTGGCCCTGCTCGAAGAGGAACGAGGTGTGCCCGTGCTGGTAAATCGCAAGAGCCGTCTCGATTGGGACGGTTTGCGCAGCAAGATTCGCCGCCAGGGGATGCGCAATTCGAATTGTCTCGCCATCGCTCCGACCGCGACCATTTCGAATATCATGGGTTGCACACCGTGCACCGAGCCGACTTATAAACACATTCACACCAAGTCGAATTTGTCCGGCGAATTTGTCCGCACGAACGGGCATCTGGTAAAGGAATTATTGGCGCTCGGGCTCTGGGATGAAGAGATGCTCTCCGATCTAAAATACTTCGACGGTTCCATCCAACGAATCGAACGCGTGCCGGACGACCTGAAACGACTCTACAAGACAGCGTTTGAAATCGAGCCGACCTGGCTGCTCCAATGCGCAGCGGTGCGCCAGAAGTGGCTCGACCAGTCGCAGTCGGTAAACCTGTTCCTTGCGGATAACGATGCGCGCCAAGCATCTTTCATGTATCGCGAGGCGTGGGAGCGGGGCCTCAAAACCACCTACTATTTGCGGACCTTGAACAAATCGGGAATTGATTCGAGCAACCGTGAACGCAAGAGGAGTGAACCGGAACCGATCGCGGCAGCGCCCTTGTGCTCTCGCGAAGCAGCAGACAACGGAAATATCTGTGAGGTATGCCAATAAAGTGAAAGGGAGCGAAATCCAACCTGGTGATCGGATCCGCCGCATCGCTTAACGAACCATGGAAACGAACAACTCGCAGGGGCAAACGTCGCTCTCTTTAATCCGGGCACAGTGCCTGAGCCGGGACGAACAATGCCCTGTGTGCGGCGGCGACAATCAGTGCCGGATGGCAAAAGGTCATCTTTACAAGGGACCTTGCTGGTGTGAGGAGATCAGCGTGCCTTGTCGAATCCTGCGAGCTCTTGCCGCAGACCAGTTCGAGCCGGCGTGCCTGTGCCGGTTTTGCTTGGGGACTGTGGCGCAACTTAGCCACAACTAGGCTCAAGCGTAACGCTGAGGAAACATCCTCTTTGTCCTGTGCTTGGCAGCGTCGCGGTGGGCGCCGAGAACAGAACACAGCGAGACGCATATGGTACCATCGGCTCGGCGTCATTGCCTCCCGTCGGGGCGTCTTACCTTTTTGAAATGTCTCCAGAGCGAAGCGGGAAGCTTTGCTTACCTCTGCGAATTCGAGGCTCAGGTTAGAAGATTGATTTCTTCGCTTCGACGTAACTGTATGGCGACCCGCTCGATCAGGTTGCGTTCTCCTCGACTGATCGTTCGGCCCATGCCAGACGATCCGATGACATCGCGATAATATCTCGCGCAGAACTTTTGGAATTCCTCATCGTTCCAGGGACCATTGTATCCAATGGCATTTCCCACTTCGAGTGGTTCGCTTTGAAAGTCCGTTCCATTTTTCTGACGTACCTCGGCTTTTAGGTTTCTTAACCGCTGATCACCAATTTTGAGGTCGAACTCAATGAGCGAGTCGATACGGGTTTCGTCCGGTTCAAAAGTCGAAACCTTTTTCAAGTTTATCCGGATGCACTTAAATTCGATTGTTCCGGTAGGCATTTCGGTGTTTGAGGATTTCAGCGTTGAACTCCGGGCTTTTGCCATCAGGTTCTACTTCCTAAACTTTCGTCGGGCAATATTGATTTTCTTTGGAGATTAAAAAAACGCTGCACGATAACGTGCCGCACCGATTCGCGCAACCCAGCGTAGCCATGTGGCTGGTCAACCACTTTTGAGAATTCTTCCGAACTGGTGCACTAATTGGCCTTCCGATTCTGTGACTCCTGAACTCCTGCAACTCCTGAATTCTGCCTTTCGATTCCTGCCTTCTTCAATTGACGTATTTGACCTATTCGCTAGGGTTTGCTCTGGTTCTTTGAATTCAGGCGAAGGCCGTGCGCTTTCGCGTTTCGTCGCAGAATCGAGGGAATGCCGTGAAAACCGGCAACAGTCCCGCTGCGGTAACAAGCTACAGACCTCCACGCGCTGTCTCCCTGTCCGGGAGCGCGGCGCGGCAAAGCCAATCGGGTGACCGGTGAAGGCGGAGGCGAGGAGGGTCAAGTTCAGTGGCCGAGAAGCTTGGAGTCCGAACACCTTGTCTGCCGACGCCACATCAACCTTCATCGCAAGAATGACAAGGAGATATCATGGGATCTCGGATCCTTATTCATAACTTGGGCTACCCACGTGTGGGAGCCCTTCGTCAACTCAAAAAATCGCTCGAAGCCTATTGGCGCGGGGCGAGCACCGCAGAAGAACTCCAGAAGACCGCGGCAGAACTGCGGCGGGTGCATTGGTTGCACCAAAAAGAGGCGGGGATCGATCTGATTCCGTGCGGCGACTTCAGTCTTTACGATCATGTTCTCGACGCCGCCTCGATGGTCGGCGCGGTGCCTGAACGGTTTGGCTGGAAAGGCCCGTCCATCGATTTACCCACCTACTTTGCCATGGCGCGTGGCAAGGCCGCCTCGCGGGAAGATACCGGCACGGACTCCTTCAAACGACAATTCTGCGGGCGTGCACGCGATGGAAATGACCAAGTGGTTCGACACGAACTACCACTACATCGTGCCGGAATTCCACGAAGGCCAGCGGTTCGCGCTCTCTTCCACGAAGAGTCGTCGAGGAGTTTCAGGAAGCTCTGGCACTCGGCATCAAGACCAAGCCCGTATTGCTGGGACCGTGCACTTTTCTCAGGCTAGGCAAAGTTCACGGGAAGGATTTCGACCGATCTCAACTACTTCCCGGGTTGATTGACGTCTATGTCGAGGCCCTGCGCCTTTTGGCGAAAGCGGGAGCCGAATGGGTCCAATTGGACGAACCCATTTTTGCGCTCGACCTGACTTCGGAAGAGCACAACCGCCTGCGGCAAACCTACGCCACCCTGACCGAGGCGGTGCCTGAATTGAAATTCATCGTCGCCAACTATTTCAATGACCTTGGGCAAAACCTGCCAACATTCGCGCAACTTCCAGTGCATGGTTTGCATATTGATGCTGCTCGATCGGAGAGGGAACTTGAAGAGCTGATGGGCTGGCTTGACCCCAAAAAAATTCTTTCGCTCGGTCTGGTGCACGGACGCGACATCTGGCGCAACGACTACGAGCGTTCATTGGCGATCATTCGCAAAGCGGTTTCGCAGCGCGGCGAAGAAGCGGTCTGGATCGCTCCGTCGTGCTCTCTCCTGCATGTCCCGTTTTCACTGAAGTTCGAGCGGAAACTAGATCCGGAAATCAAATCATGGCTTGCTTTCGCGGAGGAGAAACTCGTGGAGTTGTCCGAACTACGACAAGCTTATGAAGGCAGGCCGGACATCGTGGCGAGGAATCGGGAGCTGCACGAGGGTCGCCTCCATAGCGCGCGAATTCATTCGCAACAGGTAAAGACCCGGAGCAAATCCGTGGTCGGAGAGCGATCTCAAGCGGAAAAGTACGTATTCGTCGCGCCGGCTTGCGCAGCGCGACCATTTGCAGCTCCCTGATTTGCCCACTACGACGATCGGTTCATTCCCGCAGACAGAAGAGGTGCGCGCGGCGCGGGCGCAGTATCGGAAGGGCAAAATCACCGAAGCCGACTACGAAAGCATTTTTGGAAGAGGAAACGGCGCGGGTGGTTCGTTGGCAGGATGAGATCGGTCTCGATGTTCTCGTTCACGGCGAGCTTGAACGGACCGACATGGTCGAGTATTTCGGCGAGCAATTGAGCGGGTTCGTTTTCACGGAGAACGGCTGGGTACAAAGTTACGGCTCCCGTTGCGTGAAGCCGCCGATTCTTTTTGGTGACGTGGAACGACCCCAACCGATGACCTTGCGCTGGTCCAAATTCGCGCAGGCGCAAACCAGGAAGCCGATGAAAGGAATGCTCACCGGTCCGATCACGATTCTTCAATGGAGCTTCGTCCGCGACGATCAATCTCGGGCCGAGACCGCGCGCCAAATTGCGCTCGCGATTCGCGACGAAGTGCATGACCTGGAAGCGGCGGGCATTTCAGTCATTCAAGTGGACGAACCAGCCCTCCGCGAGGGTCTGCCTTTGCGCAGAGCGGACTGGCCCGAGTACCTCCGATGGTCGGTGGATGCATTCAGGCTGGCTACGGCAAGTGTTGCCGATCGCACGCAAATTCATACCCACATGTGCTATTGCGAGTTTAACGACGTAATCGAAGCGATCGCCGAGCTCGACGCGGACGTGATTTCCATCGAAAGCTCCCGTTCCGAGATGGAGTTGCTTGAGGCATTCCGGATATTTCAATACCCGAACGAAGTGGGGCCCGGCGTCTACGATATCCATTCCCCGCGTGTGCCTTCCGTCGAAGAAATGAGCGGCTTATTGCAGAAAGCGCTTCAGGTCTTGCCGAGACAACAGGTTTGGGTGAATCCGGATTGTGGACTGAAGACGCGCGGTTGGCCCGAAGTGGAGAAGGCTCTAAGGAACATGGTGGCCGCCGCGCTCGCGGTCCGGTGAGGAAACTGTTACTTGCCGCTGCGTTGCTTGAGCTGGTCAAGAATGACTGCACCAACAATGATGCATCCTTTGATGATCTGCTGCCAATAGGCAGACACATTCATCAAGTCGAGAATATTGTTTAGTACGCCGATAATGAGCGCTCCAACAATTGTTCCTGCAACCGTCCCGATTCCGCCAGCCGAAAGGGAGGTGCCACCGATGACCGCGGCCGCGATGGCATCAAGTTCGTAGCCGACTCCAAGCCCCGGTTGCCCCGAACCAATACGGGAGGAAACTACCAATCCGGCCAGTCCCGCCAGGAAACTAGCATAGACGTAAATGAGCATCTTATACTTGGCCGCATCGATGCCCGAAACCCGCGCTGCCTGTTCGTTGCCGCCAATAGCGTAAATGTATTTTCCGAATTTGGTATGGGCATAAAGGACGTGGGTGATGATCGCCATGATCACCAAAATAATGATGGGAACTGGAACTCCCGACACATCCCCCTGTCCGATGAAGTTATAGGAATCGGTCAGATCAGAAATTGGACGACCGCCGGTATAGAGCAGGGCCAGGCCGCGAATCGCAGTATAGGTGCCCAAGGTAGCGATGAACGGCGGAATGCGGGTTTTCGCAACCAGGGTGCCATTGATTAAACCCACCAACGCACCGACTACGCAAGCCGCTAGCACCGCGACAATTAAGGGCAGGTGCAGACCAGGATAAAAGGGGGTTGAATATTCGGGGTCCTGAGACAAACTCGCCGCAACGACCGCCGTCAAGCCCACCACCGAGCCCGACGATAGGTCGATGCCGGCGCTGACGATCACGCCAGTCACACCAAGTGCGATCAGCCCGACGATGGACATCTGTCGCACCACATTGATCAGGTTGGTACTGCTCAAGAAAGCGGGGGACAGCATCGAGGCCGCCAAAACCATGACGGCAAAAATCAAAAAGATTCCATATTTGTTGAAGATGCTCGAAAGCACGTGTGCGCCCTGTTGCCCGCTTCTAACCTTGTCTGCGGTAGTCAGTCCTGGATTTTCCACAATGCTCCTCTTTTATGCCGCCAAACTCATCCCCGTCGCCATATGAAGGATCTTTTCCTGGGTTGCTTCGGCCCGCGAAAGCTCACCTATCTTGTCGCCGGTGTGCATCACCATGATTCGATCGCTCATCCCAAGGACTTCCGGCAATTCCGACGAGATCATGATAATTGCCTTGCCGGAGCGAACAAATTCGGTCATCAGCCGGTAGATTTCTGATTTGGCGCCGACGTCGATGCCGCGCGTTGGCTCGTCCAGAATCAGGAGATCCGGCTCGGTCAATAACCAACGTGAAATCAATACCTTCTGCTGATTGCCGCCGGACAGGTTCTTAATAATTTCCAACAGGCTAGGCGTCTTGATGCGCATTAACCCCCGCATCTTTTCGCAATCCTTCTCGATTTTCCCGAAATTGATGAAGGGGCCTAGCATGTATCTATTGATATTCGCGATGAACATATTCTCGCGAACGCTGGCGTTGAGGTACAAACCGGTTAGTTTCCGGTCTTCGGTCAGCAACGCCATGCCGCCTCGAATGGCATCAGCCGGTGACTTGATTGACACCTCTTTCCCGCTAATCTTTATGGTTCCGCCATGGCTCCGGGTCACCCCGAATACACCTTCCATAAGTTCGGTGCGCCCAGCCCCCATCAGGCCCGCAAGGCCCAGAATCTCGCCGCGCCTGACCTGGAAACTGACATTCCGAAATCCTTTCCCGCTCAAGTTTTGAACATCAAGGAAAACCGAACCCATGTCGGTTGTCTCCTTGTGAAACATATCAGTAAGCGTACGGCCAACCATCTTTTCGATAAGCTTGGCATGGGTTAGATCAGCGGTTGCGTCGGTGCTGATGTATTGACCATCGCGGAAAACCGTGACCTCGTCGGTGATCTTGAAGACCTCGTCCATTTTATGACTGATATAGATGATCGCACACCCTTGGGCCTTCAATGATCTGATGATAGTAAAAAGTCCTTCCACCTCCACCTCGGTGATCGCGGAGGTCGGCTCATCCATGATGATCAAGTCCGAATTATAGGAAACCGCTTTGGCAATCTCAGCCAGCTGGATATTGGCAATACTGAGGTCGCACATTTTAGCGGTTGGCTTGATCTTGATGTGAAGCCGATCCAACAGTTCTGTGGCCATGCGGTTCATTTTGCGCATGTCCACCAGGCCATTCCAGGCGATGGCTTCGCGACCGAGGTAAATGTTCTCTGCGACCGTCATCTGGGGAATCGGGCTCAGTTCCTGGTGAATCATCGAAATACCCTTGGAGAGGGCATAGTGGGTGTTGGTTATATCGAGCCGTTCACCCTTGAAGGTTATGGTGCCGGAATCCGGCGTATAGATGCCGATCAGGCATTTCATCAGCGTCGATTTACCTGCGCCGTTTTCGCCCATCAAGGCGTGCACCGTTCCCTTGCGGGCGCGCAACTGGACATTGTTAAGGGCACGGACACCTGGGAACTGCTTGGAAATACCCTCCATGCTGAGCACGTATTCGTTATCCATAGCCAGCTCCTCTCTGGTTCAATGGCCACTGTCTTCCGGGTAGACAGTGGCCAGACGAAGACTTATTTCATGAACGACTTGTAGTTTTCCTTGGTGATGGGCTGGTAGGGAATCCAGATATTTCCATCCACCACTTTCGGATTGGGTTCTTTCTTGACCAGTAGATAGGCGGCATTGGCAGCCTCTTCGCCCTGGCCGACGGGATCCTGGAAAACAGTGTTGTTCAGTTCACCTTTCTCCATTGACTCCAAAGCGTCATGGCTGCCATCGGTGCCTCCCACTGGGATCTTGCCGAGTTTTCCGGCGGCCTTGATGGCTTGTAATGCGCCCAGCGCCATCTCATCGTTGTTGGAGGCGACCCCGTCGATCTCCTGGCCGGAAGCCAGCCAGTTCTCCATAATGGTCTTGCCTTGTTCACGCTTCCAGTTGCCGGTCTGTTCGCGGACGATCTTGATGTCCGGGAACTTTTCCTTAGCGACTTTCTTTATTCCATCCGTACGGCCAATCGCGGCTTCATTGCTCAACTCGCCCATCAAGATGACCAGATTACCCTTGCCGCCCATCGCTTTACCGAGTTCGTCCATGTTCATGATCCCGGCTTCGATGGAGTTAGAACCACAATACACGACACCCTTTGGCAGGTTTGAAGGCTTGCGGTTGACGTACACCAAGGGCTTGCCGGCTTTGATGACCGACTTGGTCATCGGTCCGGTCGCAGCGGTATCCACTGGGAGGATGACTACGGCGTCCATGCCCTGAGCCAGGAAATTTTCAACCTGTCCCGTCTGCTTGGCGCTGTCGTTGGCCGCGTCGACAATGGTGAGTTCGACATCGGGATGGCTCTTGGCCCATTTGGTTATGGCATCCCGGACATAGGTCAACCAGACGTCGTCGAATAACGCCATGGCAACCCCGATCTTGACCTTTTCGGCGGCCATGGCGGGCATACTGCCCATGGCCATGGTCATCAAGGCAATCGCTGGAAGGAAAACTTTTGCGAGCTTCATTTCTTTCATTTCTTTCTTGTGCTTGGGGGGGATTGATCCGCAACGCAGAGCGGTCAAGCCGAATTCTTAAACAGTAACGACGAAAAAAAAGGTTACTTCTCGAGAAGTTCCCTTTCAATTTTCTCTGGGGTTTTAACAGCCTGTTTGACGGCCGGATTGCAAAGGGCGCAACGGGCAATCAGCGGGGCAACAACGGTGAAAGGCTAGTTCCGCCCCTGAACCTTGTCGAGAATTTTTGCGATGAATTTGGAGCCTCGCAAACGTTCACTTACGCGTCGTGCCCGAGGGGAAACGTATCGGCGAGCGGCGGGTCAGCCCAAAGTATCATAGGCGTCTCGCCTGTGTGTCCCCGGGCGCCGGCTTCGATCTCCAGAGCGGGTTGACGTTGGATCTTAATTCGCAATGGGATCACGCTGGCAAACCGCAGCTTGCCGCGAACGAAGAGCAGCTATCTTTGTCCTGGGCTTGGCAGCGTCGCGGTGGGCGCGAGACCAGAACACAGGCGGGACGCCTATGATCCAATCGGCTCGGGGTCATGCATCCCTAAGGCTGAAAGGGCGGTAGAAAATGCTTTTTGTGGGCAAGCCGTGTCAGGAAGATGAGCCCGTGGAAGGCAACACCTGCTCCATGGCCTTCAATACGGCCTTTTCTTCATCAGACGGGAAGCTGATCTCCAGTTTTTCTCCTCCGTGCGCGGCATGCACCTGAAGAGCAAGAACGCCCAACTGTTCCTGATGGCTCACTTGAAAGTCCGCCAGCCGGACACGAGGGAAAAAGGTGATCGTCCCTCCGGCTTCTTCTTCAGCGAACGGCCCTACCGGATCCTCTTTAGACGAGGCTTGTTCCGCGTATTCCGCCGAAGATTTTTTCTGCTCCGAAATCAGCACAATCTCGCGTGCGGTGATCAGGAGCGCGCCGGCGGGAGCAAGTTCTTGCCGGACCTCGTTGAAAATAACCGGCCACTGCAGTGCGGCCAGCAGCCGCTGCCCTCCGGGCCGGTAACGCTGCGCCTCATTCCGAAATTTCATCGGCCAGCTCTCGAACGTCGCACGCTCGCCCTGATCCTTCTCGTCTACCGCATGGAGTGCAGGGTCGATGCCCGCCAGAATCAGATCGATGGCCTCGCGATAAAGGTCGTCTCCGACCGTCTCGAACTTTATCGTTACGGAGAGCGATGCGTCGGCCCCGGCAAAGGCGATTCTCAATTGGCCCAAAAGAAGAATAGACGTCAGTTCCAGAAACAGGGTGTTGGCGAAATCGGACTTTTCCACTGTAACCCCGCCGTCACTGGTCTGGGAAGCGATGATCCAGCCATTGCCTGTCACCGCTAGTACCGTTGCGGGTGATATTTCGTCCTCGGTTGAAAAAGCAGGAGCGTACACAAGCAAGTGGACGGGTTCTCCGGATGGCAAACCCTCTTTTAACGCACCGCGGAGTGGCTCCGGCGCGTCAGAAACTGTATTGAGCCTGGTTGGGAAGCGGGTGTCGATTTCCATACTTGGGGGGAAATTTGGGGGGAATTCAGGAGTCAGGAGTTGGGGGGGTAGAAGAACTCAGAATTCAGGAGTTGCAGGAGTTACAGAATGGATGAGCAATCGCGCTTGTGCGCTGAGTTTGCGATGGATCTGGAGGACGATTCTTGCAATCTAGGTTAGAAAGCCGCGCAGTTTGTGGAGCAAGCAATGCTGGAAGAATGGCATCCATTCTGTAACTCCTGCAACTCCGGACTCCTGAATTCTGCTAGCTATTAAGTCCCCCGAAGCAAAGATATTTCACTTCTAAGAATTCCTCTATGCCGTAGTGGGAACCTTCACGACCCAGCCCTGATTGTTTGACACCGCCAAATGGCGCCACCTCTGTCGAGATGAGGCCGGTGTTAATGCCGACCATGCCAGACTCCAACCCCTCAGCGGCTCTCCAAATGCGGCCGATATCGCGGCTATAAAAGTAGCTCGCAAGACCGAACTCGGTGTCATTGGCCATTTTAACGGCGTCTTCATCGGTCTCGAACCGAAATAAAGGTGCTAACGGACCGAAGGTTTCTTCTCTCGCGACCTTCATTTGGGAAGTAACACCCGCCAATACGGTCGGTTCAAAAAAAGTTTGACCAAGTGCATGCCGGTTACCACCCAGGAGCACCCGGGCACCTTGCGAAACAGCATCTTGAATATGTTCCTCGACTTTCTCCACTGCGGCCTGGTCGATCAAAGGACCTTGGAGAACTCCTGGCTCGAACCCGTTACCGACTTTAAGTTTTTTGACCGCGGCGACGAGCTTCTCGGCAAAAGCCTCATAAACGCCTGCTTGGATATACAGACGGTTGGCGCAAACACAGGTCTGGCCAGCGTTGCGATATTTGGAAATAATCGCCCCTTCGACCGCGGCGTCCAGATCTGCGTCATCGAACACGATAAATGGGGCATTACCACCCAGCTCGAGGGAAAGCTTCTTGATGGTGCTGGCGCTCTGTTTCATAAGGAGGCTACCAACCTCCGTCGAACCCGTAAAGGTCACTTTCCGGACATCCGGGTTGGATGTCATTTCTCCGCCAATCTCTTTCGAGTTGCCTGTTAAGACGCTGAAGACCCCGGCTGGAATACCAGCACGTTCAGCCAATGCCGCAAGCGCCAGGGCAGAAAACGGAGTAGAACTAGCGGGCTTGGCAACCATGGTGCACCCCGCAGCCAATGCCGGTCCGGCTTTGCGCGTGATCATGGCTGCCGGAAAATTCCAAGGAGTCATGGCAGCGCAGACCCCGATAGGCTCCTTGATCACTACCAACCGGCGATCATTCCAGGGCGAAGGGATGGTATCTCCGTAGACGCGCTTGGCTTCCTCGGCGAACCACTCAATGAAAGAGGCGGCATAGGCGACTTCGCCTTTTGCTTCGGCCAGCGGTTTACCTTGTTCCGCTGTCATCAGCTTCCCCAGATCTTCGACGTTAGCCATCATCAAATCATGCCATCGACGCAGAAGAGCGCTTCGTTCTTTGGCCGGCTTGCGACGCCAGTCGCCCCAGGCGCTTTTGGCCGCACCGATTGCCCGCCGGGTTTCTGCGGCGCCCATTCTGGGGACTGTCCCCAGAATTTCCCCGGTTGCGGGATTGTTGACTTCCAGGGTTGCGCCGTTGTCGGCGTCACACCACTGCCCGCCAAGGTAGGCCTGGCGGCGAAACAGGTCCGGATCTTGCAAAGAGAATCTCGTCATAGAATCGAAGGGGTTGGGTGAAGTTTCAGCCGAAAATGGCGAAAGTCTTATAAATCTTTCAAAAAACGTTCGCGGAACTTGATCCGAATTGACTAAGCCGAACACAGTTAGTAAAAGGGAAAAGTCCCCCAATTAACCCAACTCCCAACCCGCTTTTGGGAATAAGCTGTTCCGCGGAACCAGGAATGCATTTGTTTGCTGAGTCGTGAGTTAGTGTCCGCGCGAAAAGACCTAGTCGGATCACATGAAACTGTGCGCAGTCTCAGAGAGTTTGGGCCACCTTTCCTTCCCGGAAGCGGCGAAAGTTTCAGCGGACCTTGGTCTGGAGGCATTGGAAATCGGGACGGGCAACTGGAATGCTGCAACGCATGCCAACCTCCAAGCTCTTTTGCAGGGCAAGGAGGAGCGACGGAAGTTTTTGGATGTGCTCAAGAAAAACGGCTTGGAGTTGGCTGCGTTGAACTGCAACGGAAATCAGCTCCATCCGGTCGACGGAGAACGTCAAAGCCAGGTTGTCTCTGACACGGTACGGGTCTCGGAACTGCTGGGCGTCGACACGATCGTCCTGATGTCAGGATTGCCGGCCGGAGGGCCCAACGATATCAGGCCGAATTGGGTCACTTGCGCCTGGCCGCTGGAAAATGGGGAAATTCTGGAGTGGCAATGGAATGAGAAACTGTTGCCTTACTGGGAGAAGCTAGCTGCTCTGGGAAAAGAATGCGGCATAAAAAAGTTCTGCGTTGAGATGCACGGGCATCAACTGGTTTACAACGTCCCGACGCTCCTGAAACTGAGGCAGGAGATCGGCCCGATCGTGGGCGCCAATTTGGATCCAAGTCATCTTTTTTGGATGGATGCGGACCCTCTGGCGGCGGTCGGCGCGCTTGGCAAGGCCGTTCATCACGTCCACGCGAAGGATACTTCCATGAACAAAGCGGCGCAGAACCTGACGGGGCGCCTGGAAACGATCGGACACGCGAACGTCAAAGATCGGTCCTGGAGTTATGTTACACTAGGATATGGCCATGGTGAGCTCTGGTGGCGGGAGTTCTGTTATGCACTTCGACTGAACGGCTACGATGGTTGGCTCTCTATCGAGCACGAAGATATTGTTCTTTCACGGATGGAAGGAATGCGGCGATCGGTCGATTTGCTGAAGCGGACCATGATCGAGGAACCAGGCGACTATACGCTGCCCGTGACGTGATCGATGGTTAGTACAGAAGAACAGAGAATCATCAGGGCGGGAATGGTTGGAGGCGGACCGGGCGCTGGAATCGCTGAAGCGCATCGTACGGCGATGCGTCTTGATAACAGGTATGTCCTGGTCGCCGGTGCCTTTTCGCGGGACCGCGAAAAATCGCTGTCGGCAGCGAAACATCTCCGAATCGACCTGGAGCGGGCTTACCCTGATTACAGGGTCATGGCGGAAGCTGAATCCAAGCGGGGGGACGATAAGATCGATGTGGTGGTCATCGTTACGCGAACCGACAGCCACTACGAGATAACGAAAAGGTTTCTGGAATCGGGAATCCACGTTATTTGCGATAAGCCGCTTTGTCTTTCGTTGCTGGAAGCGAAAGAACTAAAACGCCTGGCTGACCAGAAGAGGTTGATTCTTTGCGTGACACACAATTACTCCGGTTACGCGATGGTTCGTCAGGCGGGCCGGATGGTTCGAAACGGCGATCTCGGCAAAGTGTGCGTGGTACAGGTCGAACACGCTTCCGGCTGGGCCGCGAAATTGCTGGAGAAGCAAGGACACCCACAAGCTGCCTGGAGGACCGACCCTCTCGTTTCGGGCGATTCGAGCGTGCTATTTGACCTGGGAACGCACGCGCATCAGCTCGCGCGATTCATAACCGGGCTGGAAGTCACCCAAATAGCGGCGGAAATGAGTCAGATCGTTTCCGGCAGAGCGATCAAGGACAATGCGCATTTGCTGCTCAGGTTTTCCAACGGGGCTCGCGGAACTCTCTGGGCGTCGATGGCGGCGATTGGCAACGAACACGGTTTGCGGATTCGTGTCTATGGGGATCGGGGCAGTGTAGCCTGGCACCAGGAAGATCCTTGCCACCTGCAGTATAGCCCGATTGATGGTCCACCACGGATGTTAGCGCAAGGGGCAGATGGGCTTTCGCCCGAAGCCGTCCGCTGGACGCGCGTTGGGTTAGGACACCCTGAGGGTTTCTTGGAGTCGTTCGCAAATCTGTACACCGAGGTAGCGGAAGCCATTGTAACAAAATCGGAAGGCCGGGCATACCCAAAATCGGAGCTCGGTTTTCCGGATGTCTCCGACGGAGCACGTGGGGTAGCGTTCGTGGAATCCGCGATGCGCTCTTTTGCAGCTGGAGGCGCCTGGACCGCTGTCGAGGAAATCTGAGGAAATGAATCAAGAGGAGAAATATGCTGAAAATGGCCGTGATCGGGACCGGTTTTATCGGCTCTGTCCATGCGAGGAACGTTGCCCGTCACCCCGGCACCGAGTTGGTGGCGGTGAATGACGCGAACTATGAATTTGCCAAAAAAGCGGCGGCTGCCACCGGAGCCCTGGCCGTGGCTGATATCGCGGAGGTATTCGATAACAAGAGCATCGAAGCCGTGGTGATTGCCACCCCAACGAACACCCACGTCGATTACCTGGTGCGGGCTGCGAACGCCGGAAAGGCCATTTATTGTGAAAAGCCGATCGGCCTCGATTACCAGGAAGCCGAGCAAGCGGTTAGGGCGGTTCGGAAAACTGGCGTTCCAGTGATGCTGGGTTTCAACCGACGCTTCGACGCCAGTCACGCGGCGGTGAAACAGGCGGTCGAAAAAGGTGAAGTAGGGAAGATCGAGATCGTTCAACTCACTAGTCGTGGTCCACAGCCTCCACCCATCGAGTACGTGAAGTTCTCCGGAGGACAGATGCGGGATCAAACGATCCATTTTTTTGATTTGTTGCGATGGCTGACGAATGATGAGCCCGTAGAGCTTTATGCGTTTGGCGGTGCGCTTGTCAGTGCAGCGATCGGTGAAGCCGGCGATGTTGACACCTCGATTGTCTCCTTGCGGATGGCCTCGGGCGCATTTTGCCAGATCGATAGTTCGCGTCGCGCTGCCTACGGATACGACGAGAGAATCGAAGTTTTTGGATCGGAAGGACTTGCGGAGTCGCGACGACAGAACTTCAGAGGAATGGCTCTTTATAAGGGACGAACGATCGTTGAAGACGGCCTGCATCCCGGTTGGTTCGAGCGTATTGAGTCGAGTTATTACCAGGCGTTGGACGCTTTTCTGCGATCCGTCGACCAGGGGACAGCTCCGAGCCCATCGCTCGAGGATGGGCTCAGAGCGCAATTAATCGCCGACAAGGCGACCGAGTCTCTCAAAACGGGACAACCCGTAAAAATTGGCAGTTGAGCAAGAATAATGGCAAACTCGAACGGTTCCCGATCACGGGTCCATTTGGGAGTCAGTCCGCTGAGTTGGACGAACGACGTCCTGGCGGAATTAGGTGGTGATATTCCCTTGGAAGTGTGTTTGAAGGACGCGGCGGACAATGGCTATGACGGTGTGGAGTTAGGCCGTAAATTTCCCAGGAATGCTCGGGAACTTTTGCCGATGCTTTCAAGCTATGGGCTTCAGTTAGCCACCGGTTGGCACTCGGGGTTTCTCTCCGAGCGGTCGGTTGAAGCAGAATGGAAGGAGGCTAAGGATCATGTTCGGTTGCTGGAAGAATGTGGCTGCCAGGTGCTTGTCTACGGTGAGTGTGGAAGGATGGAGGGCGATTCCCCGTGGGACGAACCTCTGAGCCGAAAGACTCCACTCAAATCGATCGATTTGCCGGCCTATGCGGAAAAACTTGCGGAATTCTCAGTTCGGCTGAACAAGCGGGGCATCAAGCTGGCATACCACCACCATTTGAAGATGCTCGTGGAAACAGCCGAAGAGATATCCGCTTTTTGTGAGGTCGCACGACCAGAGGTTGGGCTCCTTCTCGACACCGGCCATGCCTATGCCGCCGGTGCGGATTACGGCGAGATCCTGCGGCGGTTTGGAGATCGCGTGGTGCACATTCATCTGAAGGACGTGCGCCGTGGTGTTCTGGATTGGGCACGCAAAAATGATGTGACTTTTAATTCGGCGGTCCGAGAGGGGCTCTTCACGGTTCCAGGCGACGGCAATGTCGATTTTGCAGGAATCGGGAACTTTATCCGCTCATCCAGCTATCGAGGGTGGGTGGTGGTAGAAGCGGAACAAGATCCGGCAAAAGCTGCGCCGCGCCTGTACACGGCGAAAGCCTTCCAGTACGTCAAGAATTTTCTGCTCTGATCAACCTCCACAAAGGTAACACATGTCAAACTCCCTCAATATCGGATTGATTGGCTCCGGGTTCATGGGGCAGGCCCATGCGGATGCCTACCGGCGGGCCGGAATCTTGTATCGAAATCTGCCTTGCACACCTGTGTTGTATGCGATCGCCGATCAAAACGAGTCATTAGCCGAAGGCGCTCGTCGAAAGCTGGGATTCACAAAGGGCTACGGCGACTGGCGGCGCTTAGTCGAAGATCCTGACGTGCATGTTGTTGACATCACCACGCCGAACCACTTGCACGTGGATGTGGCCCTGGCCGCGGCTAAGGCGGGCAAACACGTCTATTGTGAAAAACCGATGGCCGTAAAGGTTGAAGACGCGCAGCGGATGGCCGCTGCTGCCAAAGAAGCGGGCGTTCACACTCTCGTCGCTTTCAACAACATGAAAACTCCGGCCGCGCTCGTGGCCAAGCAGATCATCGAGCGAGGTGAAATCGGCGAACCGGTCCGTTTTCGCGGAAGGTTCGATCAAGGCTTTTTTAACGACTCGTCGTTGCCATGGTCTTGGCGTTGTTCGAGGGAGCTTGCGGGCACTGGAGCCCTCGGGGACCTCGGAGCACACACGGTTTCTGTCGCTCAGTTTCTCATGGGCGACATCACGGAGGTGTCGGCGCAAGCTCAGACCATTTTTAAGGATCGTCCGGTGCCGGACTTCGATGCGGGCTACGGCAGCCAGGTCGCAGTCGATGCGAAAAAACGCGCAGTCGAAAATGAGGACCAGATCCAGTCCCTGGTAAAATTTTCCTCCGGAGCCGCCGGCGTTATTGAAGCGTCCCGCGTCTGTGCTGGCCGGGTTTTTGGGGTATTTTGGGAGGTCTCCGGGACGGAGGGCACAATCGTGAACAACGGGGAAAGATTTAATGAACTTCAGGTTTTTCGGATGCGCGAAGAAAAACGCGACCGAGGCTTTGCCACCATCTATTGCGGTTCACAAGTTCCGCAGTACGCGGCCTTCTTTGGCTTCGATTTTGCCGGTGGAGGCCTCGGATATTTTGATATCAAGGTTTTCGAAGTCCATGATCTCGTTCAAGGAATTGGCAGCGGAGAGGGTTGTTTCCCCGATTTTGAGTTTGGCGCCCGGAATCAGGAAATTCTTGAGGCCATGGACCAGTCGAGCCGTTCCGGGGCGTGGGTATCCACCAGACCCTGATTGCTGCTGCAAATTGCTATTTCGGGGATAGGAACATGAATCTGCTTATTAAACCTAATAAAGATTCGCGGGAAATTGTCTCGGTAACTCCCAAGTCGGCGGGCTGGGGTTATGTAAGCTTTTCAGCGTATAAGCTGACACCCGGTGAGACTCTTACCTTTTCCGATAACTACAACGAGCTGTGCGTAGTCGTGCTGACCGGGATCGTCTCCGCACAGACGGCAGGATTTGATTGGAAAGAAATCGGCGGACGCATGAGCGTTTTCGAGAACGCTTCTCCCTATGCGGTTTATCTACCCCCGCGGACAAAGCTTACCGTGATTGCCAAAACCGACGCCGAGCTTGGCGTGGCTGGGAGTCCAGCCAAAGGTGAACTTCCTCCGCGACTTATCGAGCCTGCTTTCATTCGCCGCACCGTACGCGGTAAGGGCTCCAACGTGCGCTATGTGTGTGACATCCTGCCGCAGGATGAGCCCGCCGAATCCGTTCTGGTCGTTGAGGTCAGGACTCCAAGCGGAAACTCCTCAAGTTATCCTCCCCACAAGCATGACATCGACAATGTCCCGATAGAAAGCCAGCTTGAGGAAACCTACTATCATCGCATCGATCCGCCTCAGGGCTTTGTCTTTCAGCGCGTTTACAGCGACTCGCGCGATCTGGACGAGGCGATGGCGGTCGAAGATCGCAACGTCGTTCTCGTGCCTCGTGGTTACCACCCCGTCGTCGTCCCGGCCGGATACGAATCCTATTACTTCAACGTCATGGCAGGTCCGAAGCGCGTTTGGCACTTCCACAACGACCCGGCCCACGAGTGGATCCTTTCGATCCCGTGAGGCGGAAGTAAGTAAGGCGTCTCGCCTTACCTCCGAATCAAGGCTTCTGGCCTTACCATTCAAAGCGGAGCAAACCGGGACGGTTTGCCGACGGAGCAGGTAAGGCGGGACGCCTTACTTACGACGCGGGGTCAACCCGGGACGCTTACGGTTGTTCTGGACTTTTGGATAAAGACTTTGCTCGCGTATTCTGCAACTCCTGCATTCTGACTCACAGCCGAAGTAGTGTTCCTTCATACAACGACAGCAGTGCGTCGCCCCAAAATAACCAGATTACCGTTCCCATGGCGAGGTAGGGACCAAACGGGATTTTTGCGGATCGCTCGCGTTTTCCAAAGACGATCGCCGTAATGCCAAAGGCAGCTCCGAGAAATGAAGCCGCGGCGATCGTGAAAAGGATGCCTTGCCAGCCCACAAACGTGCCGATCGCCGCGAGCAGTTTGACATCACCCAGCCCCATGGCTTCGCGCGGAAATTGTGCGGAAGCAGTGAGTCCCGACAAACTCGTGATCTTCTCGAGCGGCATCGTCTCCGACGCGGTGACCAGGCGATCGTGAAAGAAGATCAGATCGATGTCCTGATAGGCGGCTCCGTTGATTTCGACTTCGTTTGCATGAATGATGATCCGATCGGAGTTGCGGGAGAAATGGTCGCTCCACGCGAAGGACTCGTTGTCGATCACGATTTGCCAATCGTTGGGTGACAGAACCTCCAAGGAGAATCTCGTCGGGCTTTGGAGTTTCACCTTGTACCGGCCAAATGCGAGTTTTCCAAGTTCACTGATTACAAAAAGAATGAGAGCGCCTGCAAACGCGCCTGACAGTGAGAGAACGGCGGAAACCAGCGGAGCTGACGTTTTGTGCAGTCCGGGCGTGAGGAGACTCAACAGCAGACCCGCGACGACCCCGCCTTTGCTCAGCGCATCTGGAATGATGAAAAACTCCAGGTCGACAAAGGTCGTCACCACCAGGATGGACAGGATCACGCAGACCGAAAATAACGTGGGAATCGGTACCAGGTACGCTGCAGTCCCGAACAAGAACGCCGTGAGCATTTCCACGATCACGTAACGTGGCGTGATTGGCGCACGACAACGAGCGCATCGTCCGCGGAGCAGAAACCAACTGAAAATCGGGATGTTGTGGTGCCACGGAATTGAACCCTGGCAATCCGGGCAGAAAGATCGCGCGGGACGGATCAGAGAAATCGCCCGCGGGATCCGATAGATACAGACGTTCAGGAATGATCCGATGATCGCTCCGAAAAAGAAAGCTGCGGCGACCGAAAAGTACTGCACTGTTATCGTTTGGCGAGATCGGGTTCCACAAGTTCGCAAAGCAGGTGGATGATGACCTTGTGAGCTTCCTGGATTCTGGCAGTGACCTGCTCGGGGATCAACAGTTCCACGTCAGCTAATCCGCGACAAAATCCGCCATCGCGGCCAAGCAGAGCGATTGACGTCAGTCCAAGTCCTTTTCCTTGTTCGAGTGCGCACTTGATATTCTCCGATTTACCGCTGGTGCTCAGCGCAACCAGCAGATCACCGGGCACCCCGAACGCCTTGATCTGTCTGGCGAAAAGTTCCGCAAACGAGTAGTCGTTTCCGATCGCGGTCATCAACGCGCCGTCCCCAGTCAGGGAGATCGCTGGATAAGGGCGCCGATCGGACACAAATCGACAGGCCAACTCAGCTGCGAAGTGAGCGCCGTCAGATGCGCTGCCTCCGTTGCCGCAAACGAGGACTTTATGCCCGGAGAGCAAAGTCTTCCGGAGTAAATCTGCCGCCAGGGCCACCGTATTCTCGAGCTCGAATATTGTGCGAATGGCTGCGATGGAGTCATTGAGGGTTGCCCGGATGGACATATGGCTGGGACTCTCTTCGGGGAGTCAGCCGATTTCAAGTTGGAAAACCAGACTGAACATCTTACGATGCGAACCATGCGTTATTGGGCACTTCTCCTTGGCTTTCTTTTTTTGGCCGCCTGCGAATCAACGGACGATACGGTTGTTCCAGGGCGAATTCCGAAGGACACGGCAGTTGCCATTGCCATGCAAGCGAACAAACAATATCCGTACCCATTATCGAAGGTCACACGAGTTTCCTGGCGCCCGGAGCACGGCTATTGGGCGATCGATTTCAAAGATGAAGATGAGGACTACGGGAAGTTTTATCTGGTCAATGGAAAAGGCAGGATCGTGGGAGTCGGTACGATCCAGGGGGATAATTACTATTAGCCCGAGATTCGAGATTGTATCAAACCACAGATTACAAACGAATTTGTGTAATCTGTGGCTTCAAATTCGGAATCGATTGGAAAACGGGGACGTTTTCCTTACCCGACGGAGCCCTCCATCTCCAGATCGATTAATCGCTTCAGCTCAACGCTATATTCCATAGGGAATTGACTAACCAGGTCATTCACAAATCCATTGACCGCCAGGCTCATGGCCTGGCCTTTGGTTAATCCGCGCTGCCGCATATAGAAAATTTGCTCCGTGCCAATTTGGCTGACCGATGCCTCATGCTGCGTAGCGTTGCCGGTGCCACGGACGGAAATGGCGGGATAGGTGTCCGTACGACTGGTAGAGTTAATTAAAAGCGCGTCACACTCGGTGTTGTTCTTGCATCCTTTGAGATGTTTCGGGATATGCACCAAACCGCGATAGGTCGCGCGCCCTTTTCCAACACTGATACTCTTGGAAACGATGTTGCTGGTCGTCTCATCCGCCGCATGGATCATCTTCGCTCCGGTATCCTGGTGCTGACCATCACCCGCCAGAGCGATACTAATGACCTCGCCGCGCGATTTGCGTCCTTTCAGTACGACGCTCGGATACTTCATCGTCAGCCTTGATCCGATATTACAGTCAATCCATTTGATTTCCGCCTCTTCCATCGCCAATCCACGTTTAGTGACCAGATTGAACACGTTTGGCGACCAGTTCTGAACCGTCACATATTGAATTTTAGCGCCCGGAAGGGCCACCAGTTCCACCACCGCGGAATGGAGCGTGGTCGTCGTGAATTTCGGCGCTGTGCAGCCTTCCATGTACATCACCTCCGAGCCTTCGTCGGCGATGATCAGGGTGCGTTCAAACTGGCCAAAATTTTCCGCATTAATACGGAAATAAGCTTGCAACGGATGTTTAACTTTCACTCCGGGCGGAACATAGATGAAGCTGCCGCCACTGAACACCGCGCTGTTCAAGGCGCTGAATTTATTGTCTCCGGTCGGGATGACCTTACCGAACCATTTTCGGAAAATATCCGGTCTTTCCTTGAGCGCGTCGGTGCTGCCCATAAAGATCACACCCTGGTCCGAGACCGCCTTTTTGATGTTGGAATAGACCGCTTCGCTGTCAAATTGAGCCTCGACTCCGGCGAGGAACTTCCGTTCATTCTCAGGAATGCCAAGGCGTTCGAAAGTTCTTTTAATGTCCTCAGGAACATCTTCCCAACTCCGCTTTGGCGCGTCGCCCGACGCCAGGTAGTAGCGGATCCGGTCGAAATCTATTTCCTTCAGCTCGTCGCCCGCCCAATGTGTCGGAAGAGGTTTGCTCTTGAAGATGTCGTACGCCTTTTTGCGGAACGCGCGCATCCAGTCCGGTTCGCCCTTCACATCGACGATATAATCGATCGTTTGCTCAGTCAGACCGACGCCGGCATCGCGAGTCGGTTTAATGTCATAAAAAAAGTCGCCGACATCGCGATTCATCTCAATGGATGCAGGGGTGTGGTTGATAATTTCTCCTCCAGGTACAGCCTTCAGTTCGCGGTGATCATAGCTCATGCGGTCAAGGTCCAAAGATCCGGAGCCGCCCGGAAAGCCTTGCTCATTTTTGTTTGAAATATCATTCATTACGTACTTTCTCGGCGTAAAGACGCACGACGAACTGCCTATAAATCGAAACTAGTAAAGCGGCCTGCGATTACGCGATCGATACAGGTAACAGGGCCGGTCCGCTCCGCTGCTCGATAAATTCTTCAGTCGGCAGACTTGTCACGGCGACTCTTGGCGCACTTGAAGGATAACCCACTTTCGTCAGAAATCCTAATGCTTCCTGGAGAAATGTGACTTTGGCGCACTAGTCAGTCCTTGAAAGCGGAAAGCTGTCACCGGACTTGAAACCAGGATCTTTTCGGTAAGTCAGCGTGAGCCAATTGCGGGTCAGTGAAGTGCTGAAGGAACCACAGTAGGGATCCTTTTTGAATCGCAGCCGTTCGAAGGGACCGAAAAATTCGGAGGGCACGAGGTCGACAATAACACGGTATTGATCGCCTTCTTTCTCCGCCGATGCGACTTTGGCTTGAATGGGCGTCATAATCATTACTGTCGACGCGAACTGTGCCAAATGCTATGACTGAAATAAGGAATCGTTTCTATTCTAGCAAATAGCGATAAAGTCGCTCATGCAAACTCTAGAGGCCAGAGTCCTCAGCGTCTTGATATTACGGCCTCGCAGCAGACGAGACATACAATTTTGGCGTATTCGTGTTTCCTATCATGGGCCGCAGACGCTCTATGAAATGGAACTTCGTGAGCCTCTTAAAAGCTTTGCTTCAAAGAAACATACCGTGGGTCTCAACGGGCTAGTCGAATTCGAGATGTTATCGCAGCCTGATGTTGCTGCTGGCGATAGCATTCTCATCGATGCTTACGAACCGGGAGAAAAAATTCTCGGCTGATTGACGGGTCCCGGCACGAACCCACCGAGAGGGCAAAGCGGGACGCTTTGCCTACTTACCCGCGGACGCGTGAGGTTAAGAGATGGAGCGTACTGGTCGCCGAACGAATTTCGGTGCGGAGCTCGGCGAGCATTTCCCGGGTGACTTCGAACTGTTCGGCTTTGCGCTGTGTCCATTGCTGCGCGGTGGCCTGCAGACGATGGTAAGCGCTCGCGATGTAGGAGGAGGCGGCGTCGGTGAGGCCGGGTCGGGCCAGCGTTGTCTTGAGCAGGCGCTGAGCTTCAGCGAGCTCTGCAAGGAGGATCTTCTCCCGGGAAACACGCCGGAGTTTAGTGACAAGGCCGACCTTCGAGAGGGTCCAGATAAGCCACTTCGTCGGATCGAACTGCCACGGCTTCACGCCGTTTCGATAATCGTGTTGAAATTCGTGATGATAGTTATGGTAGCCCTCTCCAAAAGTGACGATCGCCATCAGCCACGAGTCGCGGGCGCTGCATTTGGAGGAATATGGGCGCGTGCCCAGGTAGTGACAGAGCGAATTAATGCAGAAAGTGCAATGTTGAAGCACCACCACGCGCGCAACTCCCGCAATCAGAAATGCGCCCAGAGCCGAGATCCAACCATCCCAGGCAAAACCAATGATCGCCGGCAACACGAAGGCAACTGAAGTCCCGATCCAGTGGATATGCCGATGCTGCCAAATCACCAGTGGATCTCTTTCCAAGTCGGCTACGTTATCGAATGGCGGCCGTGGATTGATTTTGAACATCAGCCAGCCGACGTGGGCGTGAAAGAAGCCTTTGGAGATGCAATAAGGATCTTCATCGTGATCCACATGCTTGTGATGGGTGCGGTGCTGGCAAGCCCAGAGTAGTACCGAGTTTTCAAACGCTCCAGCGCCGAAGATCAGCGTGAGGAGCCGTACAACCCAGTGCGCCTGGAAGGTGAGGTGCGAGAATAGCCGGTGATAACCAACCGTAATAGAAAATCCGCACGCGCAAAACATCACAAAGAAAAGTGCAACCTGGAACCAATCGATTCCGAAGAGATAGAGATAGGCGGGCACTGCGGTCAGCGAGAGAAACAAGGTGCCGATCAGAAACGAGCTGGTCGGCCAATTGACATTTTTGAAAGGGATTCGCGAGAACATGGTGGTAGCTAGGAGCTTTGAGTCACCGAGCTCGGGGAAGCGACGTTACCCAAAACCGGTATGCCTCGGGAGCCGTAAAATTTCTCATGGAATAAGCAATGGCCTGACTGTCGCTCGATTGGGCCGGCTTATCCCATACTTTTATCGACGACTTATCGTTGCCTTTGCGTACTGTAGCATAGGCGTCCCGCCTGGCTTCCCGCCCGTGTTTTTGCCTCGGCGCCCACCGCGACGCTGCCAAGTCCGGGGGGCTGCTCTATGTTCGCCGCAAGCTGCGGTTTGCCAGCGTGATCCCATGGCGAATTAAGATCCAACGTCAGCCCGCTCTGGAGATTGAAGCCGACGCCCGGCGACAGGCGAGACGCCTATGCTACAGGCCCTGTTAACGGCCAGCAGCTCGGGCAATCACGGGATCTCCGGCATTCCCGGTGCTGGGCGGGCTATGGATGGTCGCTGTGATACAACCGCCCAACAGAAGTATTACTCCTGAAAAGTAGATCCAGAGCAGCAATCCCATAATCGTTCCAAAAACTCCGTAGAGCGCATTAAAGCTGGTGAATGCTCCCAGATACCACTCAAAGACGTTCTGGCCTAGTTCAAGAAACAAAGTGGCCAATAGTGCGGCAATCCAGACTTGGCTAAAGCGGACTGGTCGGCGAGGAGCGAACTTATAAAACATCAGGAGTCCGTAGAAGAGAATTGCGGGTGGAAGAATCATTGGGAGCACGCCGACAATCAGGTTGAGGTCCAAGTAAAAAACGGTTTTCAGGCGATTGAATACCAGTGGTGCTAACAGGCCCAACACGAGAGCGCTGATCAGAATCCCGATCATGGAAAGGTTCTTAAGTGGAAGTTTCCACCAGTTGTAATCCTTGAATCCCCATGCTCGGTTGACCCCGATTACGAGTGCCTGGAAAAAGCGGAGCCCGCTCCAGAGCAGTGCTAAAATCCCGAATATTCCTGCCCTCCAGCCGTTCTCAATGGCATGATCGATCGTGTCGACGAGGACCGCTTTATCCTTGGTCTGGAGCGGCACGTATTCCTGGACTTGTCTCACCACATCACGAGCGGCTTGCAATCGGTCTGGGACAAAGAAGGTCCCAAGTACCACCAGTAAGAGGATCAAAGGAAATAAGGAGAAGAACGCGTAATATGCGAATGAAGCTGCGCATAATTCCCCGTCGATTTGGCCGTATCGCTGCCATGCTTCGCCGATAATTCGACCAAAAGAGATAGCTGCGCTTCTGCAGTAGAGAGCTGCCCGTAGCCAAAGGGGCTTAGATCCGTTCATTTGGAAGTTCACTTCGCCGAAAGCGATTCGTTCTGAACATAAGCTGGAACGCGCTTGGTTCTAGCGAAATGACAGATCGAAAGACATATACAAACACAACTGTAACTCGTCTAGAACAGTATGGGAGGATGCATGGAAGAAGACCGAAGCTGCAGCCAGGGATCACCGTTCCCGGCACAGGCGCGTAAACTCATCTCCTCACGGTGCCGGTGGAGAGCGGAACACGCCCCTCGTTTTGAGGCGGAGATGTCAAGAGGTCGCCTGCCGTGCAGTATCGAACGCCCCGACTCTCTTTTACGAAGGGGAAAATTAGATGATGATTCAAACGTATGAGAAAAATGATTAGACGGGCCGAGACAGAATCGGCGCCCGAGAAGGCATCCTGGCTAGACATTGGCGCAATCGCGCAAGTTGAAGTTACCTCCGAGGATTCGCAGTATCCAATCGAATCGGCATTTGGGGAAGGTAGCGGGCTTGGTTGGCGGGCTTCTGAACGAGGAAAGCAGACCATTCGGCTTTTTTTCGATGAGCCGCAGCGGATTCGGCGTATCTGGCTCCGGTTTGTCGAGGAGCACGCGGACCGCACGCAGCAATTCAGCCTGCAATGGTCCAAGAACAAGATGGACTCACTTCGGCCCCTGTTTCAGCAACAGTGGAATTTCAGTCCGAGCGGTTCAACAACCCAGACCGAAGATTACAAAGTCGAACTGGACGACGTTTGGATGCTTCAACTCGTGATCGATCCAGATATTTCAAAAGGACCGGCAGTCGCTACCCTCGAAAGCTGGTGGCTCGCTTAAGTTAAACCTCGCGGACGGAAAGTTCTTTGACTTTATGCGCAACTTAAAACTCATTGCCGCGTCGTTGTTGGCGATCCTGGTAGCGATCATCGTCGTCCAGAATCGGGAACCGGTCGCGACGCACGCGCTTTTTGCGACTGTCGTGATGCCGCTGGCCATTCTGTTGTTCATTACCGCCGCCGTCGGGTTCGCCCTTGGAGTCCTTCTCACACTGTCCCTGAGCACAAAACGGAATCAGATCCGATGAGGCATCACGAATGGAGTGCTCTCGACACACCATCTCCACTAAACGCTCCGCGGAGCAACATTTTCGAATATGTCAGTCATGAATGTAGAACTACTAAAACTTGGATGGCGCATCAGAGCTTCGCGGCAAAAGTTGGGGTGGAGTCAGAAAGACTTTTCGAGCCTGTGCGGGTTAGACAGAAGCTATTTCGGCGGGATTGAGCGCGGTGAACGTAACCTGACTTTTTCAAGTCTGTGCCAGATCTGCACTGGTCTGAACTGTGATATTGCGGCTGTCACGGAGGGAATTCCCCACCAGATCGACGACTCGAGCTAAAGGCATTGCTTTCCCGGAATATTCGGGTAGGATGCTTATAATCCTCTTTTTGCTCAAAGCGCCATGAACCGATGCTCTGCCCAAGACGAGCTTACGACCGATACCAGGCATGAAGTTCCGCCATCTAGAATACTTCGTCGCTGCCGCCGAGGAATTGAATTTTACTCACGCGGCTGATCGGTTACACGTTTCCCAGCCGCCGTTCAGTAAGCAAATCCATGACTTGGAAGGCGAACTGGGAATAAATTTGTTCGAGAGACGCCGAAAAGGAGTGGCGCTCACCCCGGCCGGCAAGTCGTTCCTGGTTGATGCCAGGCGGATTCTGGAAGATTGCGAGTCTTCGATCAAAAAAGCCCAGCGAATCAGCCGCGGCGAGATCGGAGAATTGTCCATTGGCTATATGTCTGCGCTCACGCATGATTTTTTGGGGAAGGCTTTGGAAGTTTGGCGGCTAACTGCGCCGGGAATCGTAGTGGATTGCATCGAGATGGATTCAGTAGCGCAAGAGCGGGCGCTTCTTGAGGGGCGCATCTCCGTGGGTATTCTGGTGCCGAGCGATCGGCCGGTATTGGAGTTGTTGCATGTCCGGTTCTTGATTAAGTACCCGGTGCGGCTGGCGCTGCCGAAGTCCCATCCACATGCCAGCAAGCCCGAGATTCCGATATCGCTCTTAAAAGAGGAGCCTTTCATCGGGCTGAATCGGATGTATCCGAATTACGGCGATTGGCTTCTGAAAGTTTGCCGCCGGGTGGGTTTCAAGCCGCGAATCATCAAGGAAGCAGACGGTGCCGCGAGTGCGCTCGCCTTTGTCGCGGCGGGGTTTGGCGTTGCGGTGGTGAGCGAACCGCTGCAGAAGATACCGGCCAAGGACGTTATTTTCCGTGATCTGGCTCCCGAAGACAGCGCGTGGGTCCCGGTGGGAGCCGCCTGGAAACCGGACGCAGTATCCGCACCAGTTGTTTCTCGATTTGTTGACATCCTGGCTCAAGTCTGTGCGGGTGGAAACGGGGAGGGTCGGGCACCGCCAATTCAACTGACACAATCCGAGTCGCTTCGGGAATGACAGATTACTACCGCACCAAGTCAGTGACTGGTGTACTAGCCGATTTCCCCCGCAAATGCCCCCTGGTCAGAGGAGCGGGGGGCGAAATGCTGAATTCGGACCGAACCAGTGACCTCCTTTAGCAGCCGGCCGGCTTCCTCAATCCCGACAAGACCCGCTCGATGTAGTCGCCCGGGAGCCTCGAGCTCTCTGGCTAACGGGAGCGGACCGGCGTCGAGGCCGACGAAGCCGCAATCGGCGATTAATCGGTGAACAGCCAATTTCGGAAGTGGATGATCGCCGCAGTAGAATACCACTAAACGTTGCAGCCGGCCGGGCCTGTAAAACGCGTGGGGAATGAAAGACGCGGGGACCGTGCTGAAGGCTTTGACAACATAGGCGTCTGGCAGCTTTTTGGCGAGTTCTTCGCCCGCCGTCATCGTACCAGGCAACGAACGCACCATTCGGCCGTTCGGATTCCATTCAAGTGGATTGGTAACATCCACGACAGTCTTGCCTTCCAGCGGTCCAGTGGCCTCCAACGCATCGTCTACACTCCAGAAATTCGGTGAGAACAAGATAACTTGCCCAAAACCAGCCGCATCCGCCACAGTGCCCGAACTGGATCCGGGACCTGATTGTTCAACAAGCAGTTTCAACCGCTCCGGATGGCGTGAGCTGAACAAGACCTGATGTCCGGCTTTAGCCCACAATCTCCCCAGGCCTCCGCCCACTTTTCCGGCGCCGACAATCCCGATCTTCATACCGCTTCCGTTCCCCAAGTGTCTTGTAGCAGGTGTTGAATAATCTTAGAAGGGTTTCCTTTTGCTATGATGGTTTCGACCCTATCCTTGCGGATTCCCAATACTATTTTGCAAGCGTTACCATTGCTTTTGCCTATGGTTTGGCATTTCAGCCAGGGAATTTGCGCCTTTGGGTGGCAAAAGCTCAGTGCATGAGTTCGCCCCAATGATAGTGTGGCCCCACCTTGTTAAAGACGAAGAGAACAATCAGCGCACCAATGATCGACAGTATCAACCCGGCAGGATGAAACAAAGCTCCGTCACGGGGTCTTGAAAACAGTCGGGCGATAAGACCGCCGACAATTGAGCCAATAATTCCGAGCACGATGGTATGGAAAATATCCATGTGCAAATGCATGATTAAACGAGCGACGAATCCGGCGAGAAAGCCGACAATGATATACCAGATGATGTGTAACATAGGGAGAGTTTGACGGGAGGTTCTTGAGCTGCTGAGATGCTGGATACCAGACCCTGTATTCAGTTTCAGCCACTTTCAGTGGTTCCTCTGCCGTGTCTGGTGACATCGTCCCGATTCAGCAGTTTCACCAATACTCTTGTCAAAGCAGAGCCATAGCATTTTCGTATGGCTGGGCGTGGGCGAAGCGTCCCGGTTTGGTTCTTGCGAACCAAAAAAAAGCGAGGACGCCTAGCCTCCTGTCACTAACAACCGCCTCAGTTTACCCGGGTCCAAATGTAGTTTCGGCCCATCACAACGACACCCACAAATCCACGGACCTGGATTTTGTCTGGTCCTTGAAGGTCCATTAAACAAGAATAGGTGTTTCCACTCTTCGGGTCATAGATTGTGCCATTCTCCCAGTGCGTGTCACTTTTCTTGGCAAATCCAGAGATAAATATAAGCCCGATGATTGGGTGGCCGCGTTTCGTCGGATCCGGATTGTGAATATCGGTCTTCTCTTTCCCTTCGCTGGTCTTCGGATCCCGCAAAGCCACGATTCTGGCACTGAGTTTGCCGCCACTCTCATACATCTCGAAAGTGGCGTCGTCGCCTTTCCAGAGACCGACCGGAGATGGAGCATCGGTTGCATGGACTGCGGTCGTTCCCAGACAGGAAGCGATCAACGCCAAGAGCAGAGACTGAAGTCGTGCAGTTTTCATATGGTTCGGTATGTGTCTCTGGATCGACCAAGCAGTTGGTGGTTACTCCGAGCCGCCTATTCCCAGTAGGTGACCGACGAGCAACGTGGCTGCCGGCCCATTTTCATTGGATGAAAACAGCCTCTTGGGCCGACTCGCAGGCCGGATTCTCGGCTAGTCCTTCCCTCATTTGCCGGAATTCGTCCACTTTCCGATCGTTCTTTGAAGGCGTCCCCACAATTCATCTGCTCTACCTTGTGGAAATTTTCCGAAGTGCTGTCTAAATTTTCCCTTCAGCTCGTTCCAAGAGCCTTTGATTTGAAGCTTGTTCATAGACGTTTAGACATTTGAGCGGGCATGATTGTTCGATCCATTATCGAAGAGATCCTCCGACTCATTGGTTAGCTGGCATCCGTCTGTCCCTCGGCCAACCTCAACAACGCGACAGTTCTCTTTGTGCACAGACGCATTCCTCTGGGCTTTATTCCCGCCATACGCAAATACAATGGTAATGGTTTTTCAAGAGTATTGGTGAAGTGGCGGATTTGGTCGATAGGAACAATAAGAATTGGTGTCATTGGTTAATCGAGCCAATTTCGAATTATCTGAGCCTTTGGATTCGGTCCAGGGCAACAAGGTAGAAAGGAGACCCACATAACATGAAAAGACAATATTTCACCCTCAGTGTTTTTGTTTTAGCGCTAGGAGCATTGGCTACCCAGTCCTGCGAGTCTACAGATGATCAGAACACGTATTATAATCGAGGCCATTATGGGACCTACCACGATAGCCGTTACGCCCAGGAAAGCGCCGACTACCGTGACGGTCGCTATGCTGAAGACCCCGGTTATTACCACGAACGTGGTTACGCTCCCGACGACTATCAGTCGGACGGCCCCGCGATCAACTTGCATTTAAGACAAGATTACAGTCAGTAAGGGTTCGAAGGATCCTATTTGCAATCGTGCTGACGGTTGGATTCTCCGTCGAGTCAGGCGAAAGAAACGCGAAGGACGCCCAGGGATTTTGAAAAACAGAACATGGGTGTCGCGCCATTCTCAGCGCCATCTCTAAGGAGAAAACATTGGTTCAGACTCGGCGGTCTGGCGATTTGGCCTGCGCCGCGGCTATTGGGAGAGCGTTTCCGAGATGAAACGCTCTGGCTGGAGTTTTGGTCAGGCGCCCGGGTTCGCAGCGATTGGCTGCGGTCACACACCTACACCCCGCGACCTGTAACGAGCCTGATGACGATCACAACCACAACGATGACCAAAATAATATGGATCAAGCCTCCGCCCAGGTGAAACGAGAATCCTAGAAGCCACAATATCAGCAAGATTACCGCGATAGTCCAAAGCATAGATCTGATAGTACATTTCGACGTGCGAGGCGATCAAGCCTTTTATTCCGAGAAAATGGACTCATGATATGGAGGGCGGTACCTTGCGCAATTGCTTCTGAGCGTTTAGCGTTCCGGAGAGGGAATTAGTGCCGCATCTTGCCGTCGTAGCATTCAACGTTATATTGATCATCCTGATTCTGATCTTTGTCAGGTTCAGAGGTGAAAAGAGTTTTGCTAAGGCAGTGAATCTCGCTCTGGACGTGCTCATTGCTTTACTGCTGATGGCATTGATTTTAATCTGTTTTGCGTTTTCAGCGCTCTGAAAGGATCGAAACTTCGGTGGCCGATGGATCCTATCTCTGGTTTGGGGCGGTTTCGGAATGTGCCTTTCAACGGTGCCGCAATCGGAGCAAGAGCCGCTTCGAATTATCGTGAGACGGTGCATTAGATTAAGGAACGGTTAAAATGAAGACGATCGAAGCGCGAATAACGAAAAATATTAAAGAGGATCCAAGCGTCGAGGAATGCGACATCTGGAATATTCAGGCGACATTTCTTGACCCTCTTCCAAGTGACGCCCGAAGCATCACTGCGGATCCCGTTGAAGTCGGGGTCAGGCAACTGGAGGCAGCGAGAACGGACAGCTCGCGCACTGAGGTTACGATACGAACGCAGAAAAAGTCCCGTCTACGGCCCGGCGAGATAATTCACCTTGGCTTCGAGTAATTGGCCGTGATCGAGTCGAGCGTTCAGTGCCGAGAAGTTCCCCCGCTTTCGACGCGCTGATTGAAAGCAAAAGACCTGCCAGGTTCCTGGCAGGTCTGGAGCTCTTGCCGACAAAATATTTTGCCGTCAGCTTTTAATCCTGATAGTGCCAATGATGCCGGTGATTGTAATGGTGATAGTAGTAGTGGCGATAGTAAGGTTGACGCTGATAGTAGTAGCCGCGAGAGTAGTAGCCGCGAGAGTATCCTGGGTTGACGGAAACGGAAACCTGAGCGTTGGATTCCGTGGGAATCGAGGCTAGAAGCCCCAGGACAGCCAGGAGCAGAAGGAGATATTGTTTCATAATTTATTTTCTGTGAGAATTATAGCATGCTTTGTTAGATGCTGCCTGACTATTATCAACATTCGGCAAGCTATCGCAGCTATACTCTAAAGCAACTGACGTGTAGCGAGAAGGAGTATAGCAAAGCTCGGCTAGCGGAGGTGTGGTAACCCTAGCCCACCAGGTCCCAGAGCCAGCGGTCCATGTTGTTCTTCGAGCCGGAACGCATCTCGCGCACCTGGAACACGTGTGGCGCGTTGTATTTGAGAAACCTCGCGGCCCGGATGAATTTGAACGAAGCGGTTTCCGGGTCGCCCAGGAAGGCGGGATCTGCGAGGATCAGTTGCACGGCGGCTTGCAGGCTTGGAGAGTACGAAAAGCCCGGATGGAGGTTGTCGCTCCTGTGTTCGATGGGACTGGAATTTGCAATGAGCATAACTGCCTGACTGTACAAAATAGGAACTGGCTAATAGTCCATGCGATCAGAGAGATTCTCCTATACTTTTCTCGAATAGTTATAGTTGGTTTTGGGCAGCACCGGCTGAACTGAGGGGCGGCGCGACTTCTGCCTGCCGCCCGAGACGCTGTGCGAGGGCAACCAATTCTCGGTGGTTTTCGAGACCGATGACAAGCCGTTCTGGAATGGCCGACAATCCAATCTGGGCCCCGACCAGCGCGCCGGTTAGACAGGCGCGTGACATGTTTTGTCCGCCGCCGTTGAGTGCATGAAGGACGGCCGACTCGAAATCGTCGCGAAATCGTGCGGCGAGATAGTAGGCAGCCGGTAACTGATGATAAATCGCGCAAGGCATTCCATAAACAATTGATACCTTCCACGCCGGTTCGATTCGGATATGGGGATCGTGAGCGGCTTCGGCCATGTACGAGGGCGTCAGAAGTGCATCGGGCGAGGAGAATTTTCCTGTCCTTGGGGGGTCCGGGTCGCCAGGGCGGGGCATCGTGAGGTTCTCGCCGGTGACGGCATGAAATGGCAAGCTTCCTTGTTTAACCAGGTTCATCAGTTTGTCCGATAAATTGACGTCCAGTTTCTCCCCGGCTACCAGGAGCGCGACCACGCAGTTAAAAGCTGCGGTCATGGCGACTATTGCCTCGTCGGCCTGCGTCAATAGGCAGTTAGCTGATACCGTCTCCGCGACTTTTTGGGGATTGAGCGCGTAACGGGCGGCGAGAACGACAGCTCGCTCCGCAGCCTCAGTGGTATCGGCATGTCCTCCAGTCCGGTTCCAACCGAGCTTTTGCTCTACTCGGCGCCGATAAGCTTCCCGGATGGATTGGCTAGTGTATCCGCCGGGTCCCTGCATCGGCGTTCCATCCAGGTGCGGCAGAAGCTCGCTGTCCAGACGCTGGGTGAAGTCTTCTTCCTGGTATTCACGCTGCTCAACTACCGACCGCAATAACATCACCAGGATGAGACCGGTTTGAGACAATTGGCCCGCCTTCATTCCTGCGTGGTAACGGCCGGGTTTTGGGTTAGTGTACCCAGTGATCCAGTCGCCGTAATCTTTCCGTAATTCTGTGAGGTCGTAGTACCAATGAGGACCGAGTCCAAGGGCATCCCCGATCAACGCGCCGATAACGGCGCCGGCCGCATGATCTTCGATATGCATAGTTTTATTTCTTTTCTTTCCCTATATCTTTTCAAGTCAATGATAGCTTGAGTGCATCGCATGTTCGAAGAACCCGCAAGATTGCTCGTTTGGTTAGTTCCCATTGTTCTCCTGGGCATAATCATCCTTCCACAGACGATCCGCATCCTGCGCGAGTACGAGCGGGGCGTGATATTCCGTCTGGGCAAACTGCTCGGCGTTAAAGGCCCGGGCTTGATTTATCTTATACCAGTTGTCGATCGTATGGTGAAAATGGATCTGCGTGTGGTGACCATTGACGTCCCGCGTCAGGAAGTCATGACACGTGATAACGTGCCGATGACTGTGGACGCCGTGGTTTACTTTCGCGTCATTGACCCGGCGGCAGCGGTGGTGCGGGTCGAGCAATACCTGAAAGCGACTTGGCTGATATCGCAGACTACCTTGCGGAGCGTGCTCGGGCAGGCTGAACTGGATGAACTGTTGTCGCAGCGCGACAAGATCAATCTGAGGCTACAGGAGATCATCGATCGTCAGACCGAACCGTGGGGAATCAAGGTGACCTCGGTGGAGGTCCGCGACGTTGTTCTGCCGGACAGCATGAAGCGCGCAATGGCTGGCCAGGCCGAATCGGAGCGGGAGCGCCGGGCAAAAATCATCAATGCGGAAGGCGAGTTCCAGGCAGCTGAAAAGCTTGTGCAGGCGGCGTCAATGATTTCTGCGCAGCCGATCGCCCTGCAACTGCGCTTTTTACAAACGATGAAGGAGATTTCCAGCGAGCATAGCACGACGACCTTTCTGCCAGTCCCGATTGATCTGTTTACGCCATTTATCAAAAGGTCGGAAAACCTAACGGCAAAAGAATCGCCGCGGCCAGAATGACTCTGGTATCAGTTTTTAGTTCCGGCGATATCGATCACTTGACGCGCCAGCGCACTGTCCACTGATTTCGAAAAGGCGACAGTGCCGAACTTCAACAGCCTTCCTTCCGAGGTGCGAACGAATTGGAAGAGGTACTCAGCAACCTCGCCACAGCGGCCGTAGTGCGCGCGCCCGCGCAGCGTGGATGCATGTTTTCCCCAGGTCATCAGCTCGATTTCATGACTATTTCTGCGATTCGACTTGAGCTGGTCGCGCCAATAATCGACCTCTTCGGGCGTGGACAGGGATAGCACTCGAACAGCGCCATCCCTGATCAAAGCCGTCCTTTGTTCCCAATAGTCAGCATTCATTAGCAATGGAGAATTCTTGAAATGACGAACCGGCCAGGTGGTCTCGCAGAACGGCCTGCATTAGGTGGAACCTGAATCAATCGCGGAGACTTTACAACCTTGGTGCCCACAGACGTCGCTAGCGAATTACTTTTTCGGTTTCCACATCAAACAATGAAACCTTTTCGAGGTCGAGTTGGACGGTCACCTCTTCACCCAGATGGAACATATGTTCGCCGTGAATTCGCGCGATCAAGTTGCCTGTCCCTGCCTTCATGTAGACCAGCGATTCCGAACCCATCGGTTCGGCGATATCAACGATCATGGTCACCGGCACACTGGAGCCTTCCTTCGGCTCGTTCGTGATGTGTTCAGGGCGAATACCGAAAATGATATCTTTATCGACGTACTTGCTGGCGAGAGATTCAAGGCGTCCCTTGAGGGGGAAAGTCAGGTTGTTTTTATCGCCTGCTTCCACAAAAAACAAACCGCCGTCGCGCCGTTGGACTTTTCCTTTCAGCAGGTTCATCGGCGGACCGCCAATGAAGCCGGCGACAAAAAGATTGTCGGGTTGGCGATACAGAGTCAGCGGATCCGCGACCTGCAGGATGAGGCCATCGCGCATCACGCAGATTCGGTCACCCATGGTCATGGCTTCGACCTGGTCGTGGGTCACGTAAACCATTGTCGAACCCAATTCAGCATGCAGTCGGGAGATCTCAGAGCGCATCTGAACGCGCATCTTGGCATCCAGGTTGGAGAGAGGCTCGTCGAAAAGGAACACAATAGGGCTGCGCACAATGGCGCGACCGAGAGCGACACGCTGGCGCTGGCCGCCGGAAAGAGCGTTCGGTTTGCGCTCGAGCATATGGTCGAGGCCCAGGGCCTTCGAAGTTCGTCCAACGATCTCGTTGATGAAATCCTTCTTTTTCTTGGCCAATTGAAGGCCAAACGCCATGTTGTTAAAGATGGTCATGTGCGGATAGAGCGCGTAGTTTTGGAACACCATCGCAATCCCGCGATCTTTCGGCTCAAGTTCATTCACGACGCGGCCACCAATCGAGATGGTACCGCTGGTGATCTTTTCAAGACCGGCGATCATGCGGAGCGTGGTCGACTTTCCGCACCCGGAAGGTCCAACAAGCACCATGAACTCACCGTTCTCGATGTGTAAGCTGATATTCTTGACTGCCGTGAATGTCGGGCGACCCCGATCATCCACGTAGGTTTTCACCAAATCCTTGATTTCTACCGAACCTTCGCTCATGGCATTTCGTTCTTTGGTTCTAACATTCTGTTGCGCCGCTTGAGATCATCCTCTCGCAAGACAAACTCGTTTTGTAGCGCGAGCAGAACTTTCTCCGCAGAGGTGTGGGGAACCCGGTACCGACCCGAGCATCCAAACTTATACAGTATACGCTTCGCGGGGAGCTTTTCTCATACTCTTTTCGAAGCGTTCTGATTGCTTTCGGCTATGGCAGGTTGTGCCTCGACAAGGTCTCCGATCCGGAATTAGTTCCGGAATTATGGAACCGGCGCTTGATGCTGCTGAATTGCGGAAGGAATACACGTTGTCCGGGCTTTACCGGAAGGATCTGTGCGGGGATCCCTTTGAACAATTCAGACTGTGGTTTGAAGAATCGGTCCAAACTGCCGGTGGCCGGGAACCAAACGCGATGACTTTGGCGACGGCATCAAGGGCAGGGGCACCGTCTGCGCGTGTGGTGTTGCTCAAGAGCTTCAGTGCGCGGGGCGTGACGTTTTTTACAAATTATGAAAGCCGCAAAGCGCAGCAGTTGGCGGAAAATCCGCGCGCGGCGTTGAACTTTCACTGGCCTTGGCTGGAACGACAGATCAACCTCGAGGGCATTGTTCAGAAAACCGGCCGGGAAGAGTCTAAAACGTATTTCGACAAGCGACCAATCGGCAGTCGGTTGGGCGCCATAGTGTCAAAGCAAAGCTCGGTGATCGAAAGCCGGGAAGTATTGGAGGAGCGTCTTTCAGCCTTGAAGGCGGAGTATCAAGGGGACGATCCACCCGTTCCGGAATTCTGGGGCGGCTACCTGCTGGTTCCGCACCGCTTTGAATTCTGGCAGGGACGCGAGAACCGATTGCACGATCGTTTTCTGTACACCCAAGCCGTGGATGGGAGTTGGAAGATCGAACGGCTGAGCCCGTAGGCGTTCAGCGTTCAGCGTTCACGTTCGGCGTTCAACGTTCGGCGGCGCACGGCGTTTCGACGTCTGGCCACGTGAGCGCTTCCGCTGTTTCGAATCTGGCAAACCGAGACGCCGCTTACAGCCCGTCGAACGTTGAACGGTGAACGTTGAATGCTTCCCTTAGCCGGTGCAAATTCCCGCCGTGACGTCTTTGCACTCTGTCCCGGCTCCCCATTTCGATCTCGAGAAAACACTCCATTCCGGACAGGTATTCCATTGGACACGGCAAGGGAGCGGGTTCATTGGGGCGATCGCGGAGAACCTGGTTTACCTGGAGCAGGTGGGTGCGTCGGTCCGGGTTTTTGCGGGTCAATCCAAGCTGGCTGCTCGCTACCTGGCGCTCGACCACCCTCTGCCCGAAATTCTGGAAACTTTTCCTACCGACCCTGTGATCAAGGTGGCAGTCGAATTTTGTCGAGGCCTGCGCATCATTCGACAACCTCAGTGGGAATGTCTTGCGACCTTTCTCACTTCGCCGCTCAAGCAAGTTCAGCACATCCGGGCGATTTCGCTGGCGATCCGGAGCCGGTTTGGCTGCAAATTGCAACGGGGCGAGCTGCAGGTCTTCACCTATCCACGACCCGAGCGGGTGGCAGAGATTCCCTTACAAAATCTTCTTGAATGCAAATTGGGATTCCGGGCGGCTAATCTCATTGCGACCGCGAAAAGGGTGGCGTCCGGAACAATGGATCTCGAGGCGCTCCATGATTTGTCTACGGAAGAGGCACGCGCGGCTCTCTGTGAATTGCCGGGGGTAGGCGAAAAGATCGCAAACTGCGTTTTGCTGTTTGCGTATGACCGGCTTGATGCGGTGCCGGTCGATGTTTGGATCGCGCGGGTTCTGAACGAGGTCTATTTCTCGGGTCGTACGAACGTTCCTTTGCGCGAGCTAAAATCGTTTGCGGCCGATTATTTCGGTTCCTATGCGGGTTACGCGCAACAATACTTGTTTCATCACTGGCGATTGACGTACCGAAGAAGGCAATGATTCAAGTAGCCCTTTGCCCAAGCGAGATCCGTAGAATATCAGCGACCGACTTAAGCGAGGTGACCGCTGTAGTATTTGACGTCTTGCGAGCGACATCCTCCATCATCACCGGCCTGACGGCCGGCGTGGAGGCGATCATTCCGGTTCGCACGGTGAATGAAGCCCGCGCGCGGAAGTTGAAAGATCCTGAGCTGTTGTTGGCCGGAGAAAGAGAGGGATTGCCTCCAGAAGGCTTCGATCTCGGGAATTCTCCGGAAGAATTCGAGAAACTCGGAGGACGGCGCGTTGTGATGACAACCACGAACGGAACGGCGGCCATCGAAAGCGTGCGCAGCGCCTCCAAAGTCCTGATTGGTGCTTTACTGAATATTGACGCCTTGGCGGACTATCTTTTCACGCATCCGCCCAAAAGCCTTTTGCTGATTTGCGCGGGAACCGGCGAGGAATTCAGTCTGGAGGACGCTATCGCCGCAGGGGCGCTGGTCGCCCGATTGTCTGACGATCAGCGGCTATCCGATTCAGCGATTATCACACGGAGCCTCTATGAGCAGGTGGGCGACGATCTGGACGAATGGCTCAGACAGACTCAAAATGGCAAACACTTAAGAAAGATCGGCAAAGACTCGGACATCACCTGGTGCGCGCGTCTCTCGGTCTTCGACTTGGTTTGCCAACTCAAAGGAGAGAAGGTCATTAGTTCGACAGAGTAGTGGGGAAACGAGCCGGCGGACGGGCGTGTCGGCGTTTTCAAAGATTGCGAGTCGCAATTCCGGTCCGAGATCGGATTGCCACGATGGAGAGCGTTGCTTTGAGCGACGCCGATGCGCTTCTCTCCCCGCTATTTGTTTTGCTTTTGGTAATCACTTGAGCTACCGGGGGAGCAGAATTAGTCTAGGCCGGTTTCTCAATGTCGGATAGGAAAAAAATCATCTATGCGATCGTTGGGTCGCTCATTTTGCACGTCATCATCATCCTTGGATCGAGCAAGGTGATCGCTCTCTGGCCGGATGTTCCGGCACCGGAACAAAAGGCGGATGAAACACCCCCGCAGATGACGATGGTGGATACGCCGCCCCCGGAAGAGGAAAAAAAACAGGAACGCCAATATCTTCGCACAAATGACGATCAGAAGACTGACCAGAAACCTGTCGATTCGATGTTTGAATCCGACAAGGATACAGCGGCAGCGAGTGAACAACCGGCAAAAGGGGATGCGCCACTCCCTACTCAGGATGGAAAGGATACGCCGGATATAGGGTTCAAGAATGAGCAATATTCCTTAGCAGACAAAGGACAGGCGTTTGCGACCGACCCTGGTCAGCAACCTCAGCCGCAACCGCAACAAAAGGAAGAGAAGCAGGAAGAGGCCAAACCGCTCGAAACTCCTACTCCGACGCCCACGCCTACACCAGCACCGACTCCAACCCCGACCCCGACGCCGGAGGTTGTTCCTTCTGACGAAGAACTGGCGATGCTGCGTCCGACGCCAACTCCACTGCCGACTCCCTCCCGGAAACAGCAAACGTTGCCCCAGCGCCCGGCTCCTATAACGGCTTATCGCCAGGAGCAACGGATAACCCGCATGCAGGGGAACATTAATAATCGCGGGAGATCTTCGATCGCCGCGTTGGGAACCCCGCAGGGCAGATTCGAAAAGGCGGTGCAGGATGCGGTCGGTTCAAGGTGGTACTATTACGTGCGGGAGCGAGGTGACTTGATCAATATCGGCACGGTACAGATCAGATTTTATGTGCGCGCGGACGGAAAAGTGGAAGATGTGAGAGTGCTTCGCAATTCGTCCAATGAAACTTTAGCCTCCACATCGTTGCAATCGATCATTGAAGCAAACATACCGCCCATGCCGGAAGATCTCGCACCGATGTTTTCTGGAGATCGGATGGAGTTTACGATGAGCTTTAATTTTACCTACTAGTCATGTTTCAATTAGCCTTGTTTGAAAACACGTTGGATTTCTTCGTCAAAGGCGGCATTTTTATGGCGGTGCTGCTGGTCTGCTCTTTTGTGGCACTGACGGTTATCCTGTTGCGGTCATTTGCATTGCGGCGTCGTGCCGTCATCCCAGCTTTGATCGAGAAGGAGATCAACAAGATCCGGCCGGGCGATGATCCCGAGCATTTGCGCCATCTGATACAAGACGACACATCGCCTCTCGCACGGATTGTGGAGGTGGCAGTGCGTCCTTATAACGCCACGAAGCAGGAGACGCTGGAGGTGGTTCAGTCCCGTGCACGACAAGAAATCGTTCGGCTCGAAAGCGGTCTTTTCATCCTGGAGATTGTCGTTGGTATCTCGCCGTTACTCGGGCTGCTCGGCGCGGTGACCGGACTGGTGCGAGTCTTTGGCAATATAGGCAATGGGGCGATGTCGACGTCGGACCTTAAGGGCATCGCCTCCGGGATCGGCGAAGCGTTGAGCACGACAATTGTCGGATTGGCGATCGCGATCGCGGCTCTGGTTGCATTTCAGCTACTTTTCCCGGCGCGTTGAGCGGCTGGCGGTTGAGATGGAGTCGCTGCTGATTGATCTCGTCGAAAAGATTTTTCAAAGCAACCGAGGCCCGGAAACATTCGCACCGGAAGGGAACTCGCTCGAGGGCGCGACACGATGAGGTTTTACGTCAAGCGGAAACGAACTCCTCAGATCATCATCGTCTCGCTGATCGATATATTCGCGATGCTGCTCATCTTTTTTATCGTCACCACGACGTTCAAGACGGCTCAATCGGAACTGTCAATCAAGCTGCCAGAGTCAAAGACTGCGACGCAAGCCGAGAATCCGAAGGATCCGGTTCTGCTGGCGATCACTGCCGACGAAAAGATCGTATTGGACGATCATCCGTTGAACAGCGTGGACGACCTTACCTCCGCGTTGCAAGACGTCCAAAAGAAGGCACCGGATCGGGCGCTTGCGATGAAGGCGGATCAGAAGGTATCATTCGGATTTCTCGTGCAAGTGCTCGATGCTTTAAAAAAGGCCGGGGTTAAGAACCTGCCCACATTCACCAAGGCGCCCGATCAGAAATGATTCGAGAAATAGTGATCTACGGAGAACCGGTACTTCGTACGAAAGGGAAACAGATCGAGAAGATCGATGACGAAATTCGTGCGTTAGCGGCCGATATGCTCGAAACGATGTACGACGCAAACGGTGTGGGTCTTGCCGCGCAACAAGTAGGACGAACTCTGCAACTGACGGTGATTGATGTAAGCGACGCCGAGAGTCGCCCAAGCCAAATGTGGATTGAGGGCGAAGAGGTTGACCCGAAAGAACATATGCCGCTGGTCCTGATTAATCCGGAGTTACAGTTTGGCGAAGAGCTTGAGTTTGGGACCGAAGGGTGCCTGAGCTTCCCGGAAATTACGGCAGAAATTCCGCGCCCGGTAAAAGTTAAAGTCACCGCCCAGGACCTGAAAGGGAATCGAATTGAATTTGAAGCAGCAGGCCTTTTGGGCCGAGCGGTCCAACATGAGGCCGATCATTTGAACGGAATTTTGTTTATCGATCGGATGTCTTCGGCAGCAAAGGCATCCTTGGCCGGAAAGTTGAAGCGGTTAGTGGCCGAATCCAAAAAGTGATCCTGCATGCTTGACCGGTACCGGCGAATAGGGAGGGCATCTGGTCCGTGTGGGATGGCGGACCTTGGGAATGCCAGCGAATTCTCGGCCGAGAATTCATCGACGGATACGCACTCCACGCCGGACGGCGAAACGGTATCGGATTTGGGCGCCCCGATTCGAACCAGGCCTCCTTTCGGTCGGATTTTCCGGGACAAAGTGCCTCGCTCCTGGATGCTCGCTTTGGCCGCGGTCTTATTTGTGTACTTGTTCACCTGCTGGGTGCCCCGTCTATTCGACCAGATCGACGGTCAATACGCAGGAGCAGCACGGGAAATGATGGCACGCGGCGACTGGCTGATTCCGACCCAGAACGGCGTACCGCGGCTACAGAAGCCACCCTTGGTCTACTGGTTCGAGGCTTTGTCGATGAGCGCCTTTGGAGTCAACGAGTTTGGGGCACGGCTTCCTGTTGCGCTGGCCACTGTGGGCTGGTTTTTTGCCACGGGGCTACTCGCCCGCCGAGTGATTGGAACTTGGTCCGCGGGACTGGCCGGCGCTTTGATATTATCGATGTTTACCGGCACTTTTTTCTTCACCCACCTGGTAATGCCTGAGCCTTTTCTCGGTTGTTTCATGGCATTGTCATTCTGGTCATTGCTGAAGGCAGCGCAGGTGGAGGAGATACCGGATCGAAAAGGGGAGGTCGACCGATGGCTGATGGTTGCATGGACGTGCATCGCGCTCAGCACGCTCACGAAAGGTATTCACGGACTGCTTATTCCGGTGGCCGCGCTTTCTTGCACCGCTTGGCTCAGACCTTCGATCCGGCGTATTTGGCGCCGATTTATTCTGCGGCCGCACGGTTGGATTCTATTCCTTGCGTTTCTGGCGCCCTGGTATCTGGCGGTCGAATGGCGCTATCCGGGATTTCTGAAGGATCATTTCTTCAATGAACAGATCGGCTCCGCGTTGAGTTGTAGATGGCCTCCGGACAGTGATCGAGTACCTCTATGGATTTTTTGGCCTGAGCATCTGGTCCTGTTGTTCCCGATTTCGCTTCTCTTTCCAGCGGCGATCCGGGCTTCTCTCCAAACACGAAAAGATCGTCGGCCCTGGTTGAACGAGGATGGTTTACTTCTTCTGTCGTGGTTTCTGGTGGTTGCGCTGGGGATCAGTTTTGCAAATATTCAGGATTATTATCTGATGATCGCATGGGCGCCGATCGCAATCTGGATCGCATGGGCCGTGGCCAGAAATGTGATTTCCTATAAATGGCCTGCAGTCGTTGTCAGTTCGCTGGGCGCCTCAGGACTTGTGGTCTCCCTGTTGGCCGCGGTTTCGCGGGGAAGTTTGTGGAGTCAATCGTCAAGCTCCACATCGCTGATCGGGGACACGATCCTGAACGTCTTTCAGGTTCTGCCGCCCACGGTGTGGAAAGAGATAGTCCCGCTTCTTTGTGCAGTATCAATCGCGGCTTTCGTGGCGGGGATTCTGGTTTTTCTGTTCGATCGTAAAGGAAGATCTGAACTCTGCCTGGCTATGTTTGCGTTATTTATGGCGGCGATTTTCGCGATTGGCACACGTGGCATGCAGGTGGTCGAAGATGAGTTTTCCTCCGCAAAGGTCGCGGAGGTAATTCATGCTCGGGACGATTTACAAAGTCTTGTCATCGCGCAGAGCGATCCGAACATAAGCACGACGTTGTTCTTTTATTTGCGCCAGCCGGTTTACTGGGTGGACGGTCATCCAAATATCGAGTTCGCCACCCGAACGCTTGGGATAGGACTCGATCACTATCTAACGCGTGACCAGGTTGCAAAAGCGTGGAGGGGAACCAAACGGGTATTTCTGGTGATTGAAGGCCGCGCGCTCCAAGAATGGAGGGCCTACCTCGGCCTGGACCCAGAACAGTCGAACCCGATTGGTGTGTGTGGCTCTCGCGTGATTTTGGTGAATCGATAGATCAGAACGCAGGAGTTCAGGAGTTTGGAGCAATGGAGTATTGGAGGGATGGAGTATCGGAGACGCACCAGGGAAAGGCTGCTGCTAAGACAAATAATTGGCAGGACGTTTGGATCCCAAATCCATCGACATATCCACACATTCCTTGAATACCGCAGAATTCGTTATCAAGCTCTCCGGTTGGTCAAACTATCCGCGTGAACCGCGATCGACTCTGCAACTCTTGACTGGTCTCCAATACTCCATCACTCCATTGCTCTGAACTCCTGCGTTCTGCGCCTTTTACATGCTCGCCAAGCACTTTGCACAGCGTCTTTTCTCGCATCTCTCCAGGTGGCTGGTTCGGGGGATTTTCTTTCTGGTTTGCCGGACGAGGATTGTTTACTTCGGGAATCTCCCGACCGGTACCGGTTATATTCTGGCCAGCAATCACATCAGTCATTTTGATCCTCCGTTTCTGGGTTCACGGTTTCGCCGTTACGTGGATTGGATGGCCATGGAGGAGTTGTTTCGCAATCGCGCAAGTGCGGTTCTCATGGAGTCGCTTTGTGCCTTCAAAGTGCGGCGCGACGGGAACGACCGTACCGGAATTCGAACCGCGGTGAAACGACTTGCCGATGGCCGGGTGGTTGGAGTTTTTCCCGAGGGTGGGATCCGTGCGGGCAAAGGTTCTGTGCTCGAAGGAGCGCCTATGTGGCCTGGGGCAAGCGCTCTTTCGGTACTTTCGGGCAAACCTGTCGTCCCGGGCGTGATCCTTGGAACCGATCGATTATATGACAGACGAAACTGGTTTCGCTTTCGGCGTGTTCCGGTCTGGATCGGGTTTGGTGAAAAAATCTCGCCTCGAAGCGATCTCCCGAAGCGAGATGCACGTGATTTGGTGCAAAAGTCGCTTTCCGAGGCATTCGTTTCGCTAAAAGAGCGACTGGTGATTGAGTTCGGGTTGGCTGAAAAGGATTTGCCGACGACACCCCAGGCAAGAAAACGGGAGGATTATCTCCCTTGAATGGCAGGACTGGCGTTGCGGTCGGAACCTTCCTCCGGATGCAGACGGCGGTCGGTCTCGATGCCGTGATGTGCGCCCTGATCAACGGGATCCAATGGGGACTGCGAAATCATGTCTGCACGCCGGAAGAACTCGACATCTATCTGTCGGCTTGCGAACCGCTTTCGCGTGATCTGTTTTACAAGGTTCAGGATACGCCGGATCTCGCACGGGTCGGGAGTTATCTCGAGTGGCGAAGTCCGGTGCAAACTCTGTTTCCGGAAAATCAGACGGCACGTGCCCGCATTTTTCTGACTGCCCAGGGATACCGGGCGCCCACGGTCATCTTTCTTCACGCCTTGATGTCTGCCCATGACCTTGGGTACTGCCGTATTGCTTCACATTTGAATCGTCGTGGCTGGAATGCGGTGCTGATGCACTTGCCGTATCATTATTCGAGGGTGCCGCGGGGTTACTTTAACGGAGCGCTCGCTTTGACCTCGAATCTTCCTCATAACGCGGAGACGCTGCGCCAGGCGGTTACCGAAGTGCGCCAGCTCATGGAGTTTTTGCGAGCGAATGGCTGTCCTGACTTTGGGATGATCGGAACCAGCTACGGCGGATGGGTCGGCGCGTTGGTGAGCTTTCTTGGAAAAGGAGTTCCGATTTGTGACGCTTTTGCAGCCGATCGCGGACGTCGAGCACGCTATCTGGGAAAGCCCTGCGGCGTCGATGATTCGGAAAACGTTGCGGACTGCCAGGATCCACCCGGGTGTCTCCAGGCGGCACGCGCATTTAACCTCTCCCCTGGATGGTCGGCCAGCCTGCGAGGGGAAACGTGTTCTGGTTATTGGCGGGTCATACGACACGATTGCGCCACCTTCTGTCCTGAGAAAGTTGGCGAAGGTCTGGCCCGAGTCACAATTCGCCCTAGTCGAACAAGGTCACTTCGGCTATGCCGCGATGCGGGAGGCGATTCGCCGGATCGGGGATGTCCTGTGACGGGACAATCTGTGGAATCCGTAAAATCTGTGGTTTCAAATTCGAGGATCAGGTTTCAGATGGGGAGTTGGCGCCGGATGGACGAACAGGGCGAAAACGGTTGCGATGATCAGTAGGGCAGCGGCGGTTAGCGCCGCGATATTGAGACCCGAGACGATTTGGTTAGCCGTGACGCCGCTTACCAGGGCACCAAACGCTGCGACGCCAAGCGCGCCGCCGACCTGCCGTCCCGTGTTCAGCACAGCCGAGGCGGTGCCCGACCTTGCGCGATCGACACTGGATAAAACAGCGGTTGTTCGATTCCCTGGATTGCTCGCGTCACGTTGAGAAAACCCGGCCCCGGCGCCAGACCGCAGGCCAATGAGGCGGCTGCAAAACTGACAAGTCCAGTCACGAAAACGCGCTTTGATCCCAGACGGTCCACGACAACTCCAGCCGAAAGAAGCAGAGCCGCAAACCCAAGCGCGTAGGCATCGACCACCCACTGCAGCTCAACCATGCTAGCACCCAGATCTTCACTGATCCTGGAGAGGGCAACATTGACAATTGTGACATCGAGCTGAATGACGGCGAAGGCGAAGCTGCTGGCCGCTATAACCCAAGCAACAGAGCGAGTCGGTCGGTGTGAAGGCACGAGGTCCGCCGCCGGTGTCGCCTTGCGATTCGGCAGAGACAAAAAATTCGCGGGCGCAATTGGATTCATCGCTCTATCTTCTCACGGGACCTTTCTTGGACCATTCGATATGGATCGAAGTGTTGCCTTGGCGCGGTTGATGCATCCTGTGGATATGGAACCGGATATTTCCTCTTTGGCTGCGTTGATGAGCGAGCCTGCGCGAGGTCGAATTCTGATTGCCCTGCTCGACGGACGGAGTTTGCCTGCGACTGAACTGGCACAGAGAGCTGGAATTACCTGTCAGACTGCGAGCTCGCATCTCGCTAAACTGACCGAAGGCCGGCTGCTCCAGGTGATTCCGCAGGGTCGTCATCGATACTATCGGATCGCAAACGCTCGTGTTGCTGATCTGCTCGAATCGATGGCGAGATTCGCTCCTAGAATGGAAACCGACCATCCGGGTCCCAGAAGTCCAATTCAAATTGCTCGCACCTGTTACAACCACCTGGCGGGAAGTCTCGGAGTCTCGTTAACGGAGGCTATCGTGCTCCGGGTTACTGCGAGAAGTGGGTCGGGATTATCAGCTCACCAGAAGAGGAGCACAATGGTTTTCCAAGTTGGGAATCGATATCGGCGCCTTAAAGAAATCCGGCCGCGTTTTTGCCCGGCAATGCCTCGATTGGAGCGAACGTCGTAATCATCTCGCCGGCGCGCTGGGCGCGGCGCTGGCAGAGTACCTATTTGAGCAAGGATGGATCGAACGTCAACGGGATAGCCGCGCGGTCCAAATCACCGGGCTCGGCCTTGACGAACTCAAACACCGGTTGGGAGTAACGGTTCAAAGTAGTCAGTGAAAAAGAGGGGTCGAGCCGCCTGTTAAATTGGCCCGTTGCAAGAGGCAATCTCTCAGACGGGTAACCACGGGGGTATTTCGGCTCTGCAAAAGCACAATATCCACCATGGGCAATCGTCCGGTTCCGGGTAAACGGGAGAGTGTTTCGAGATGATCCGGAATACCGAGCTCAGTTCTCAAAGAGATACCAAGACCGGCTCCAACCGCTGCCCAGGTTCCCGCAAGACTGGAACTGCTAAACGTCTGTTTCCACCGTTTCTGGCCCAGAAGAATCGCGGCCGTTTCCCGAAAGAGGCACGGCGCCTCAAACAAAACCATCTTGAGCGTCTCTTCCGGGTGAAACCGAAACCCGGGGTAAACGACCCATTTCATCGGCAATTTTCCGATGCGGGTCGAAGGGATATCCAGTTTGTCCTTCGAAAAAAGCAAGGCGAGATCAAGTCGCCGGGTTCGAATTCCTTGCAACAATTCGACCGACCGTTCGACTTGCACGTCGATTTCCACGGAGGGATGGGCGTGAGAGAAGGTCGCCAGCACGCCCGGAAGCACCGTCTCCGAAAAGTCCTGCACTAGACCAAGGCGCACGGTACCTTGCACTCCGATTCCTGACGCCGCCTGCATTGCCTCGTCATTCAGAGCCAGTATCCGGCGGGCATAACCGACCAGTATAGCACCCGGGGCAGTCAGGGTGATCCCTCGTCCGCTCCGTTCGAAAGCGGCTGCGCCCATCAGTCCTTCAAGTCGATTCATCTGCAGGCTGACCGCCGACTGGGTCCTTCCAACCCGTTTTGCTGCCTCCTTAAAACTCCCGGTTTGAGCCGCCCAAACCAGCGTCTGGAGTAGACGCAAATCGAAGAGTGGCTCTGTCATGCTTTAATATTATTAATGCAAGTCGTTAAATAAATCAATTTTACTCATTCAAACTTTCTTCTTATTTTGCACCTATCGAAAGAACTTTCATGAGCATTTACAAACAAATCTTGATGCAGTACGAGACGCCTTTACCCGACGATTTAACAATGGACCAGGTCCGGAAGCGCGCGATAAGCGTCGCCCCTAAATTCGACGAGTACCCTGGCCTGAGTTTTAAGCTTTACGGAGTCAATGAACGATCCGAGGCCGCCGTGAACGAGTACAGCTCGATCTATCTTTGGTCCGATGCAGAATCGATGCGCGGCTTCCTGGAGGGCGATCTGTTCGATAACTACTCGAAGGTCTTCGCTCGCCCGAGTGTTCGGTCATGGCTGATTCATGAGATCACTGGTGACAGAGGCGAACTGAAAGAAGGTCGCTATTGCTTACGACAAATCATCCCGTTGCCGCGTCAGACGCAGATTGGCGAATTCCTGCGTTCCTGGACCGATCGTCCATCAGCACCTGAGGCTCTTTATCGCGTCGTCGGATTTGATCCGTTCCAATGGCAATTCATTGATCTGACAGTCTGGAAAAATCGGCCGGAATTCCGCGATGCGAGTCACCGATACGCGCTCGTGCACGCGTCTGTCCCGAGCTGAAGGGCAGAAATCAGAAGTCAGGAGTCAGGAGTTGCAGGAGTTCAGGAGATAACCGATTCGCAGAGATCAATGCTGGCTTCGAATTGACATTTGTTGCCACGAAATCTTTGTCGAATGAAAGTGGATGAATCACGATCCACGGAACCGCGGATCACCGCCCATTCTGCAACTCCTGAACTCCTGCAACTCCTGACTTCTGATTTCTGCTTTTCTGCCTTTCAGTCACCCGGCCCGGTAGTGGAGGCTCACCGATCGATAGACGTCGGTGTTGCGTTCGGCCGAGAAGAAAAAAAGCTGGATACTGCCGGACGGCTTCTTCCACTCGTATCCGACGACTGTCTGCATGACGTCGCCCTCCGGCCTTTTGTCCTTGGCCAACACGGTAGCAGGTCCGTACCTGGTCTCCAGCAGTTGACGTGCGTCATTGAGAAATTCCTCATAGGCGACGAGGTCCCAGTCGGAATGCTGATATTGGAGTTCGACTTCCACCAGGTCCTTGTCGCTGCCGAAATAGACAATCGTCCGCTGAAGGGCGGGTTGCACCAGGCCTTCGATCGTCCAAGCCTCGCGGCCCTCTACCATAGACTTCTCAACAATTCGCGCGCCGGCGCGGCCGACAGCTTTTGTAATTTCCTTTTGTCCTTCCGCCCAATGAAGGCCGAAGGGCGGATTGATCTTCTGGGAGTAAGCTGATTGAGCGTCCCCAAGTCCAAGGAGACCGGCCACAAGCCATAGAACCCAAGCGCGCACAGGCCTCATAGGAAGATCTGGTTGCCGGCCAATGTAGGGTTGCAGCCAGTGTCCGGTCAATGGGAACCGGCAGTCTCAACTCGAGTAAAGTCGAAAAAGCGACATCATTCTAAGCACGGCTTGGTCTACTGGTGAAATAGCCTTTCGCCTTAATCGCCGCGGCACAACCGGCCGTGCCGCCGCCGATCACAAGGATGTCTGCATCGAAATCTGGCTGGAGGTCTTTCATCGTTTTCGCCCGCCTGCGGTGCTAAACGTTCAAACACTATCGAATAAGTAGGGAATGAGCTTTGCGCGCAAGCTTTACCATGCTGGCGGTGCGGGGCCGGTCGGAGTTCGAGTTCCGGACCAGCGGCTTCTTCACCGCGGGCGAAACCCAGGCGACGATGCTGGTCACTTGAGCCTTAAAGGCCTTCATAGGAATTGTTGAGAAAGGCCGCATTATGCCATTGACAGCACCGTGGTCTGAATTTATGGCTAGGCTTTATCCAATACTAATCTGATAGACAATAAGAAATGAGCAAGGTACAACTTTCCGCTAATGAGGCACTCAGGCCTGAGCTCGGCATCGCCAGCGAAATTCTCCTGGGTGTGCTTTTGCTGGCGCTTGTCTACTATGTCAAAGTCAAGTTGGTCCGCAACACCAAGGACTTTGTCATCGCGAACCGCAAGGTCGGGTTCGGATTCGGCGTGGCCGGACTGATCTCCATCTGGACCTGGGCGATGGCGGTCATGATGTCGGCCGCCCAGACCTATTCGTTCGGTCTCTCCGGTTTGTTCTGGTTTACAGTGCCAAACGGTCTGGCGGTTATTGCGGCCATACCGTTTGTCCGGAAGATCCGGACCTTGATGCCGGAGGGGTACACGATCCCCGAATTCGTCAGAGCGCGTTTTGGCGGAAATGGGGTTGCTGGAGGCGTGGTTGTTCTCGGCGCGCTGTTCGGGTCACTGATTGAAGTCATCATCAATATCAAGGGCACTTCGCTCGTCGTATCCAACGTTTTCGGGGTCGATCCGAGACTTGCGGCGATCATCGGTCTCCTGGTGGTGCTGATCTACTCTATCCTGGGAGGCTTATGGGCCTCCATCACGACGTCCGCACTGTCCACCCTTCTCCATACCGTACCATCGGCGATTATTCTGGTGGCGGCGCTGCATTACGCGGGTGGCGTCAATGCGGTGTGGCATTCGGTGGCAGCCCAAGGAAATGATTTGCTCAGCGTTACGCGGCCTGACGCGGCAACCGGATTCGGCATTACGCTGGCGCTCGGTCTCCTGACCGCCACGATCGCGGGCCAGGAATTCTGGCAGGTGGCCTGGGCGCTCAAGAAAAAAGACGTCAGCCGATCGTTTTTCTGGGCAGGTGCATGGTTCTATCCGATCCCGATCTGCCTGGGTTTGCTCGGCCTTATTGGACTCGCATTGCATGTCAACGTTAACACCCAACTCGGCGGCGACGCTGCGGCGGTCGGCCCATACCTGGTCTCCCATCTGGGGCTGCCGACGTGGCTGGTTATCCTCTACGTGATCGTGATCCTGTCGGCCTGCTATTCAGTAATCGACAGTGCGTTTACCGCCACGAGTTCAGTGTTTGTGGTTGATATCATCAAGCCACTCGTGCCCAGGATAAGCGAAAAGCAGCTATTCTTCTGGGCGAAGGTGCCAATGTTCTTCACGGCCATCATTGCCGCCGCCGTCGTCCTGACTGGTGTTGATTTTGTCACGATCGTCCTGACCAGCTATGCGATCCGCACCGCTATTCTCATCCCTTTGGTTCTGGCCTTGTTCTGGTCGCGAACGACCGGCTGGGGCTTTGTCGGCGGAACGATCCTGGCGATCGCCATCGGCATGCCGATCCGGTCGGCGGCTGGTGACCTCTGGGGTTCGCTTTCGATCCTCGCCATCAGCGCGGTGGTGCCACTCGTGATCGGGTTGCTGAATAACTTCCGTTTTGACTTCGAGCGATTGCGACAGGTCCAGGACGCGACGATCTCGTCGGGGCCGCAGGCAATACCGGCTGAGTGATCGCCAAGACGGTCTGGTTTGAAAAAAAAGAAAAACATCATGTCTAACCTTTTTGTTTCCTGGACAACGATTGTGACGATCGTGATTGGGGTAGTCATCAGTTCCTTTTATTTGCGTTACATGTGGCTGGTGCTGCAACGCGTCGCCCAAACGCTCGATGATCCGGATGATGGAAAGAGCGATGGGTTTGGCCACAGCTTCATCGGAGCAATAATTGCCGTCCTGGCCTCGTCGCTGGCGATCATCGCCTACGGTTTTGCTCCGCAGTTGCTATATCTTGGTATTCTACTAGCCTTGGCGAGCCCCATTGCCGTGGCTTACACGTTTCGCCGGGAGCTCGACGACTGATCGAGAGTCGAAGGATGCTAATTTCTTTCGTCCCCGAAGTTTAAGTGCGGGTATTGGATGCTAACGAACCAGATCGATAATAAAGCTATGATCAAGAAGCGCGCTCACCTCCTGGGATTCGTCCAGCATGGCGTGAATAGTCACGCGACAGGAATGTGGCGCCATCCAAAGGACAAAATTAACTGGGACTGGTCGCGCCCTGCCTACTGGCAGCACATGGCGCGTACGATGGAGAGAGGCTTGTTCGATGCGATGTTTATTGCGGACGAACTCGCGCCGTATAACAATTATGAAGGCAGCTCGGACGCAACCGTAAAATACGCGGTCCAATGCCCGGTCCACGAGCCCTCGACGATTGTTCCGATTATCAGCACGGCAACTTCTCATCTAGGGGTCGGCGTTACGTTGTCCACGGCCTTCGAACATCCCTATTCGATGGTCCGTCGACTCTCGAGCCTTGACCACCTGTCCGGAGGACGCGTGGCTTGGAATATCGTGAGCTCCTATTCCAAGAGCGAATGGGACGCTTACGGCGTCGAAATGACAAAACGGGCGGGCCGCTACGAGCGAATGGAAGAGTACATGGAGGTCTGTTATAAGCTCTGGGATTCCTGGGAACCCGACGCGATCGTGGCCGACCGCGCGACGGGAATATTCGCCGATCCAGCCAAGGTCCGCGAGGTCGATCATGTGGGAGAGTTTTTTCGCTGCAAAGGGCGGTCGTTTGTTTATAGGTCGCCCCAAGGGCGTCCCGTGCTTTGGCAGGCTGGATCATCCGACCGTGGACGCGATTTTGCCGCCAGGCACGCGGAGGCCATCTTTGCTGTCCATCCTAACGTCAATCGAATGCGTGAGTACACGGACGATCTTAATTTGCGATTGGAAACACGCTTCGGTCGCCTGAGGAACAGCGTCAAACGGATTTACGGTGTTCAGACGGTCGTCGGCGTGACTCGAAGCGAAGCGCAGGAGAAGTACGAGCGGATCCAGCAATGTATTCCGCTGGAAGGCGCCATGGCCTGGATCTCTGGCCATTTTGGTCCAGATTTTTCGAACTACGACCCCAACGAATATGTCCAGAATATTGAGATACCTGGAATCCAGGGGTTATTCGATTCCATCATTTACGCCAAAGGCGGAGCACCAGTGACGGTCCGTGAGGCGGCTCTGATTTATGCAGAAGGCATGGGAATGCCGCGTTTGGTAGGCACGCCGTCCGACATCGCTGACCAACTGGAGCATTTCATGGATGAGGGCGGGGCGGATGGATTTATGTTGGTGGCGACTTATACGCCGGGTTGTTTCGAAGAATTCGTCGATCTGGTGGTGCCGGAATTGCAACGTCGGGGACGTTTCCGTACCCGCTACACCGGTTCGACACTGAGAGAGAATCTTTTGGCGTACTGAGTCCTCCTTAGCGTCCGCGAGCGCGAGCGGTTTTCAGCCCACGGAATCGCGGTGCGCGCCGGCCACCACTTTGCGATGCCCGCGCAACGTCATTTCGGCCTCGAAAGCACGGTGCGTCCGTCCCTCGCATTCTACAATACTTACGAAGAAGTTGATACACTCGTGCAAGTTCTGCATGGACAGGCCTTGAATCGCACATCGTCTTTACCGGTTTGCCGGTAACTTCTATTTGCAATTACGGTGTGGTAGTAAAGCAGAATCAAATCCCGGCAGGCCGCGTTTCTTCTCAAATTGGATTCTTCCTAAGCTGCGATCTGATCTTGGGCCACTAACCGATACCCGGCCCTGGGAACCGTCTCGATATAACGGCCCAGCGGGCCAAGCTTGGCACGCAAATAACAGACATGGCGATCAATCGCGCGCGGCCCACTTTCGGAATCCATGTCCCAGACTTCATTGATCAGCCGTTCTCTTGTCTGGACCCGACCAGAGCGTTCCATGAGAAGACTAAGAAGGACAAACTCTTTCGGCGTACACCGCACAATGCTGGTGCCCGCCCTCACCTCGTGCCGCGCACGATCCAGCGAGAGGTCGCCAATTTTTAGCTCTTCCGCTTTGATTGAGTCGCCAATGGACCGCAGAAGGTTGCGAATTTGCAAGACCAGTTTGCGAACATCAAACGGCTTCATTAGACAATCTGCAGCCCCCAGCTCGAACGCGCCGAGTTGATCGTTGATGTCATCCAATAAAAGCAAAACCAGGGGCCATTTTGTTCTTCCCTCAGTTCTGCCCCGGCAAAGATTAAGGCTGGACATATCAGTTAGCGCTTTGTCCAGGACGACGACCGCCGGCCAGCGATCCTGGAGGAAGGCCATCGCGGACCGCGCGCTTGGCAACAGACGCGCCGGAATGCCTATACCTCGAAGTCCTTGAAGCACACCTCGTATTTGAATTGATTCATTTGCTGCAATTAAGACATTCTCGTTCATCGGCAGGTCAAGCGAGTCGACGATTCTTCGTGCCATTCATTACCCAGCCAAGCAATGTTTCGCGGAGGCTAACAAAATCCGACGAACTTCGGTCGCGGGGTCTGGGAAGACTAGTCTGACTCTCCGCGATGATCCGTCCTTCCTCCATGACCAATACCCGATCAGCCAGCGCGGCCGCTTCCTCGGCGTCATGTGTCACCAACACTGCAGTGAATTTTTCGCAAAGCCAGATTTCTTCGATAAGTTTCTGCATTTCCAGGCGCGTGAGGGCATCGAGAGCACCCAAAGGCTCATCAAGCAAGAGAACGGACGCCTTGCTGGCTAACGCTCTGGCCAAGGCGACGCGCTGACGTTGGCCGCCCGAAAGGATCGCCGGCCAATCCTTCGCCCGCTGCTCGAGACCGACCAACTGCAACGCTCGCATAGCCTCGTTGCATCCATCGGGATTTCGTGGCGCCGCCAACGCGACATTCTCCAGCACCGACTGCCAAGGCAGCAGAGCCGCATCCTGAAACATCAACCGCGCTTCACGATTAGGACCTCGCAATGGCGTGCCTCCCATCCGAATTGTACCTTCGGTCTCCGATTCGAGGCCAACAAGCAGACGCAGCAATGTCGATTTACCGCAACCGCTGCGTCCGACAATGGCGACCAGCTCACCGGGAGCGATCTTCAGATTGACGCAGTCCAACACCACCTTGGCGCCGAATCGTTTACCAACCTTTTCCAGCTCGACTGCAGGAGTCTGACGGATTGCGGTTTTCGTTGTTTGTCTGGATTCTTCGAGTGCAATCATCAGGTACTCCAATCATCTATAGGCAGGGTTCCAGCGCAGCAGCCATCGCTCGAGAAGCCGCGTTAAACTGTCCGCCAGTTTCCCAAGGAGCGCGTAAAGTACGATCCCGAGAAGAACGATGTCGGTCTGAAGGAAATCATGGGCGTTCATAGTCATGAAACCGATGCCGTTATCGGAGGCGATCGTTTCGGCAACGATCAAGGTTAGCCACATAACCCCGAGGGCGTAGCGCAGGCCGACGAGAATGGAAGGCAGGGCACCTGGAAGAATAATTTTTTGAAACAGTCTGAACGGATCAAGTCCGTAAACCCTGCCCATTTCAATTAGCCTGGGATCGACTGAGCGGATGCCGTGGAGAGTGTTGATGTAGATCGGAAAGAAGACCCCGGTCACAATCAGGAAGAGCTTCGCTGATTCTCCTATGCCGAACCAGAGGATGACCAAAGGAATCATCGCCAGGTGGGGGACGTTGCGAATCATTTGGACCGACGAATCGAAAAGAGATCGGGCCCAATTTGATAAGCCATTGAGCAGGCCGAACAGGAAGCCCAGCGACCCGCCGATGACGAGGCCAATGCTGGCTCGTTTGAAGCTCTCCGCCAGATGAAGCGGCAACTCTCCCGTTTTCGTGAGACGGATCCCCGACTCGAAGACCGCCAGCGGAGAGGGAAGTACTCTCGGGGAAAGGGCACCGACCTGTGACAGGAGTTGCCAACTCGTTAACAGGAGAATCGGGAGAACCCAAGGCAGGATCAAGGAGTGCCATGGCTGCTTCATATCTTTAAAAGTCGGAGGTAATTCATTCTTCAGTCTATGAAGCCGCCGCGGCCTGGCCTGGCGCGAATTCATTCGCCACCACTTCGCCGGTCATGGGCGCGGAAGAATTCGATCTGTTGTTATTGGGAACTTCGGATTGAACCGCCAATCGAGGGAAAAGCAGTTCCGCGACTTGGTAGGCCTCTTCCAGGTGGGGATATCCCGACAGAATAAACGTATCGATACCCAATTGCTGATACTCCAGAAGCCTGGAAGCGACAGTATCCGCGCTCCCGACCAGGGCAGTTCCAGCACCGACTCGCACCAGACCCACACCGGCCCATAGATTCGGACTGATTTCCAGTGCTTCTCGGGTGCGCCGCGCATCGTTCCTTTTCTGGAGTTCGAGCATGCGGCGTTGTCCCATCGAGTCCTGTCGCGCCAGAGTTGCCTGCGCCGTCTGAACGGTTTGGTCGGTCAAATAACTGATCAGGCGATCGGCGTCTTTCCAAGCTTCCTCCTCGGTTTCGCGGACGATCACATGAAGCCGGATACCAAACCCAAGTTCGCGCCCGTACCGCCTGGCCGAATTGCGTGCGGCGTCAATTTTTTCTGCCACTTGCGAAGGCGGTTCACCCCAGGTCAAATAATAGTCCACGTGTCGTGCGGCTACCTCGATACCCGCGGCGGACGAACCGCCGAAATAGAGGGGCGGATACGGTCTTTGAACTGCTTTGAAGATCGCTCTCGCGCCTTGCACCCTGAGATGTTCTCCTTTAAAATTGACTTCTCCTCGGTCCGCGAGGATTGAACGCCAGATGTGGAGAAATTCATCGGTTATCTCGTACCGATTATCGTGCTCCTCAAAGACACCGTCCCCGGCCAGCTCGATCGGATCGCCGCCGGTCACAACGTTGATCAGAATCCGGCCGTTACTCAGCCTGTCAAAAGTAGCAGCCATCCGGGCAGCCAGTGTTGGCGAGATCAAACCCGGTCGAACCGCAACCAAGAAGCGCATCCGACTTGTCTCACCGATCAGAGACGAGGCGGTCACCCACGCATCTTCGCAGGAACGGCCGGTTGGCAACAGTGCTCCGTAATACCCCAGAGAATCCACCGCGGCGGCAATCTGGCGAAGGTAATCATAGTCGAGCGGCCGACCGCCGGTCGGCGTGCCGAGATACCGGCCATCGCCGTGAGTCGGAATAAACCAGAATAGCTTCATTGTTTCGGCTGGAAGATGGTATTACCGGCGCGGAAGAGACCAGTTGAAGGCTTTTGAGGACACGCTGAGAATTTACGTCTACTAAATTGATATGGTCAATAGCGAAGTGGAGTTTGACCGACGGGTCAATAAGCCCTTGAACGCTGCACCATTTTAGCGCCTGGTTTCGAAGCTGGGAGGCCAAGACAGGCTTGGATCCATGCTCTACGGTGAGAGATACAGGAGAATTCGGGAAAGGTGAGGGAAAGTGAGCATGACAGAATTCGCTTGTTCAGAATGGAGGAAAGGCCTATCGATGTGATATGGATTGAAAGCCTCTCGGAATCTACCTGCACTCCGTTGACAATTAAATGTACGCCGCAGGAACGGGGGAAGTTGATCTGTTGTGCAGGTTCTTCACGGACTATTCTAAACTCTTGAGAAAAGACCAGTATCGTGAAAGCGATCACACCGCCTGAAATGAAGAAGTTGCTCGCTGCAAAGCCGGATCTCGTTCTGCTCGACGTTAGCACGCCCTTGGAACATGCGGAGGTGCACGTGGCCCAGGCCCGCAGCGAGCCACTCGTTGGGCTGCGACCCAAGGTGCTGTTCGATTCCGGCCGGCTGTCGAAGGACCGGCCTGTCTACCTGATCTGTCGCACTGGCGGGCGAGCGGCAAAAGCAGCGGAAAAGTTTGCCGCCGAAGGATTCGATCAAGGCGTAGTGGTTGAAGGCGGCATTGAGGCCTGGATTGCCGCCGGGTTGCCGGTCGAACGTGGCGAAGTGAAAGTAATCAGTCTGGAGCGCCAGGTTCGAATCGCTGCCGGTGTCCTGGTGCTGGCTGGTGTGGCGCTTGGCCATTTCGTTCATCCGGCGTTTATCGGACTTTCGGCCTTTGTGGGCGCGGGACTGGTCTTTGCCGGCATCAGCGATTGGTGCGGCATGGCACTTTTGCTCGCCAAATTCCCCTGGAACAAGCGAAAGACCGCCTAGTACTTAGTTGCTTTAGTTCTTTATATTTATTAAAGATTATGGTTTGATGGGCCGATGGCAACGGGTCGAATCGAACTAGATGTGGAAGATCGCAAGCTGTTGGAGGGTTGGAGTCGAGCGCAGCGAGTGGAACATCGGCTTAAAATAAGGAGTCAAATTATTCTCAAGGCGGCAGAAGGTTTCAGTGGGCGTGAGATTGGCAAAAGTTTGAGCATTCCCGAGGCGACAGTCAGCAAGTGGCGCCGGCGGTTTTTGCGTCACGGAATCGCTGGATTGGAGGACGCGCCGCGCAGTGGAAAGCCGGCCAAATATGATGAAGTCACAGTCCAACGGGTGCTGGAGCTCCTTGATAGAAACCCACCGGCAGGCTATGGGCGCTGGAATGGGCGGCTGATTGCCCAGCATCTGGCCGATGTTACCCCCGATCAAGTCTGGCGCATTTTGCGCCAGCAAGGCATCGAATTGGAACGGCGCCACAGTTGGTGCATTTCCACTGACCCGGAGTTTGCGCGCAAGGCCGCCGACATTGTGGGTCTTTATCTTAATCCTCCCCAGAATGCGCTCATCTTGGCCATCGATGAAAAACCAGCCATTCAAGCCTTGGAACGGGCGCAAGGTTGGATCCGACTGCCCAATGGCAAGGCGCTGACGGGTTTTAGTCATGAGTACAAGCGCCATGGCACCTCAACCCTCTTTGCCGCTCTCCACATTGCCAGCGGCCAAATTCAGGCCGGCCACTACCGGCGCCGGCGTCGCCGGGAATTCCTCGAGTTTATGAACCGAGTCTTGGCCGGACATCTCGATAAGGAAATTCATGTGGTTTTGGATAATCTTTCCAGCCACAAGCCCAAAGAGGATCGTTGGCTGAGAGCTCACCCTCATGTGCATTTTCATTTCACTCCAACCCACGCCTCCTGGCTCAATCAGATTGAGATTTGGTTTAGCATCTTGAGCCGCCAAGCCTTGCAAGGAGCCAACTTTACCAGTGTTGCTCAGCTGCGCCATGCGATCGACGAATTCATCAAAAACTACAATAGCGACGCGGCTCCCTTCGAATGGACTAAATCGCAGGTCCATCAAGTGGGAGTTACTAAAAATATAAAGAATTTACGCAATTATGTACTAGTGCCCGAAATATTAGGGTATTCTCAGGAAGCGACGCTACCATGAGTCCTAGACACTACGAAGGAATCGAACACCATATCGGGAAAACCCCTCTTATCCGTCTCCGAAAGTTGTCCGAACTGACTGGCTGCGAGATCCTTGGTAAGGCTGAATTCATGAATCCGGGAGGTTCGGTGAAGGATAGAGCGGCGCTTGGGATCATCCTGGATGCGGAATCAAACGGACGATTGCGACCTGGCGATACGATCATTGAGGGGACGGCAGGGAACACCGGCATCGGCCTCACCGTTGTCGGGCATGCAAAGGGCTATCGCACGGTGATCGTTATCCCGGAAACGCAGTCGCCGGAGAAAATAAGTCTTCTCAGGACTCTTGGGGCCGATGTCCTGACTGTTCCGGAGAAGCCTTACAGCGACTCTGAGAACTACAATCGCATCGCTCAAAGGTTGGCCATCGAACGGGGCTGGTTCTGGGCAAACCAATTTGACAATACGGCGAATCGTCAAGCGCATTTCATTTCAACGGGTCCTGAGATTTGGGATCAAACTGAGGGTGAACTCAGCGCTTTCGTATCCGCGATTGGAACCGGAGGCACGCTGGCGGGAACGGGACTCTATCTTAAAGAGCGTCGGGAAAAGATTGCCCTCGTTTGCGCCGATCCTTACGGTGCCGCGATGTGGTCCTGGTTCACGCAGGGACACACTGACGTAAAAGACGGCGAATCTTACGCTGAAGGCATCGGACAAACCAGGGTGACCAAAAATCTCGAGGGTGTCGTGGTAGACCGGGCATACCGCATAACCGATCAATTCGCTGCAACGATCGTTTATCAATTGTTGCGCGACGAAGGCTTATTCCTCGGCCTTTCCTCGGGAATTAACATTGCGGGAGCCGTCAGATACGCACGGGAAAGCGGCCCCGGGCAAGTCATCGTCACGATCCTCTGTGATTCAGGACTTAAATATCAATCGAAGCTCTTTAATCCCCAGTGGCTGGCGGATCACAATCTTTGTTCGGACCGGCCTGTGGAGTCGGTGCTGGAAGGGAGCTAGCCCGAAAAACTCACAAAAAAGCTAGCAAAGCGGCGTCTATTTTTTGTAAGTTCTTCTTGTTCAAGGAGTTAAACTTTACAAAAAGGACGCCGCTTCGATGACAGACTGTAAAGAACAATCGTGGTTATTTCAAGACTTAGGTCGCCGAAAAGTAGAGGTGGATTTCGGGGGTGGCTACCTCTCCAGCGATGGGGGCGGGTTAATCTTGCGCGAACTGGAGCGCCACAGCGGCTTGATACGGGATTTTGCCGGCTGCTTCGTCGATTACCGTGACCAGCGTTATATCGAACATAGCGTTCAGGAACTGGTCAATCAGCGGCTTCATGGCTTGGTGCTAGGTTACGAAGATCTCAATGATCATGACCATTTGCGGCTTGATCCCATCCATGGACTGATTGCCGGCAAAAGCGATCCAATGGGCCAGGATCGGGTTTTGGAGCGCGATAAAGGCAAAGCGCTGGCGGCTCACTCCACGCTCAATCGTCTGGAGCTAAGCGCCGAGGCAATCGATGAGCGTTACCACAAGATTCAAGCCCAGCCCGACCAGATCGAAGGCTTACTCATCCAGCGCGGAGTCAAAGCCCTGCCACGCAAGAGCGCTGAGATCGTGTTGGATTTTGATGCGACCGATGATCCGCTTCATGGCAGCCAGCAAGGCGCTTATTTTCACGGCTACTATCGCCACTACTGCTACCTGCCGCTCTACTGCTTTAGCGGAAACATTCCGCTTTTTGCTAAGCTGCGCGATTGCAAGCGCGACGCCAGCGATGGCACGGTGGAGGCACTCCGGAAGATAGTGCCGGCCATTCGTCAACGTTTTGGCAAGAAAGTTCGGATCATTGTGCGCGCCGACAGCGGGTTTGCACGTGAAGCGATCATGGCCTGGTGCGAAGAAAATCAGGTGTTCTACTGTTTGGGTCTGGCACGCAACGATCGGCTCGCGGAGCTGCTGAGAACGCACTTTGAAGCTCTCAAGGCGCAGATTAAGGAGGGCAAAGAAGAAACGCCCTGTCGGAGTTTCACCCAGTTTGATTACTCGACTCTGAACAGTTGGTCCAAAGCGCGACGGGTGATTGGCAAAGCGGAGATTTTAACCCAAGGTGACAATCCGCGCTTTATTGTGACCAACCTACCCAAAGATGGGTGGACTACTCGGACCCAAGCGGCTCGATTTGAAGCAGGGGCTTTGTACGAGAAGTTTTACTGCGCACGGGGCGACATGGAAAACCGCATCAAGGAACAGCAAATGGATCTCTTCGCCGATCGCACCAGCACCCACTGGATGGCTTCCAATCAGTTGCGGCTGTGGTTCTCGACTTTTGCTCACTTGATCATGAGTACTCTGCAGGCCGAAGTTTTGAAGGGTACCGAACTTGAATCTGCTTCAATCGGCCAGATCCGTTTACGACTCTTTAAGATTGCAGCTCGGCTCAAAAGGAGCGCTCGGCGTATCCACATCGAACTCTGCACGGCCTATCCTCTCAAAGCGCTTTTCAGCTTGGTTCACCAGCGACTCAGTGCCTTGAGCAGTCCCGCTTAATTTTCAAGCCCGACCGACAAAAAAGTGTTGCTCGCAAGAGGCGAACTCAAGGCACAAGAGCTTTGTCTCTGAAGCGTGCAAAAAAATTTGGCCCAGCTCCCAAAAATAGCAGAACTGTGAAAAATGACCTGAAAGCCACGAGATTTCGCTCTACAGACGATCGGGAGCGAAGCTCTTGTGCTCAATAACATTCCCTATGCATGTTACGATCATATTTTGTGATTTATTGGGGCTAGCCGTAGCCTGCGAGATTCTCACGCTTTAGGATGGGGGAAACGGCCCGAGGACGAGTTCGAGTTCGAGTTCGATTACGATTGGGGGCCGGGATAAACATCCAGTTTCGGCGTCAAATCGGGTCCCAGAAAAAGAAACATGAGAACGTTCCTAATATTTGATTTTGCCATCCTATCGTAATCGAACTCGAACTCGAACTCGAACTCGTCCTCGATTTCACTCTGCGGAAAGAGCACCAATAACTAGCCGTAGCCTGCCAGATTTTCACACTACGGGTGGGGAAACGGCCCGAGGACGAGTTCGAGTTCTATTACGATTGGGGGGCGGGATAAACATCCAGTTTCGGGGTCAAATCGGGTTCCCAGAAAAAGAAACATAAGAACGTTCCTAATATTTGATTTTGCCATCCTATCGTAATCGAACTCGAACTCGTCCTCGATTTCACTTTGCGGAAAGAGCACTAATAACTAGACGTAGCCTGCGAGATTCTCACACTTAGGTCGGGGAAAAGGCCCGAGGACGAGGACGAATTCGAGTTCGATTACGATTGGGGGACGGGATAAGCATCCAAGTTTCGGGGTCAAATCGATTTCCCAGAAAAAAGAAACGTGAGAACGTTCCTAATATTTGATTTTGCCATCCTATCGTAATCGAACTCGAACTCGAACTCGTCCTCGATTTCACTTTGCGGAAAGAGCACTAATAACTAGACGTAGCCTGCGAGATTCCCACACTCAGGTCGGGGAAAAGGCCCGAGGACGAGGACGAGTTCGAGTTCGATTACGATTGGGGGCGGGATAAACATCCGGTTTCGGGGTCAAATCGGTTTCCCAGAAAAAAGAAACGTGAGAACGTTCCTAATATTTGATTTTGCCATCCTATCGTGATCGAACTCGAACTCGATTTCATTTGCGGAAAGAGCACTAATAACCAGACGTAGCCCGCGATATTTTCACATTTAGGGCGGGGAGAAAAGGCCCGAGGACGAGTTCGAGTTCGATTACGATTTATCGGGTCATCTGCGACACTGCTTATACGAGATAATATGCCGCGTCTTTTTCCTCAGTCTTGTCCTCTTGACCCAGGAGCCTGTAAGCGTCGCGAACGGCGTTCAGGGTTGCCGAGTAAGGTTCCTCTTCTTCTGTATAAATGCGCCCAGCCGGCAGCCACTTGTTGAATTGAACATTGCGCAGGATTTTTGCAAGATTCGGGCGAACGCCAGCCAACAGTACGGTAACGCTGCGTTTTTCCGCGTCGCGCAGGAAGTGTTCGAGGCGCTCAATTGCCACCACGTCCGGGTTACGGACCCGTCTTAGGCGCAGGACGACGTATCTTATGCCGGTCTTGATTGTCTCCTGCTTGATTTGGTCCAAGTAGCGATCCAGCTCGGGCGCCGCACCAAAAAAGAGCTCACCCTCGAGATCGTAGATTACGAGCGAGGGCGAACGCGGCTCGTCTGGCTGGCGTTCGCGCACCACTCGCTCCGGCGTGACAATTAGTTCTCGAATTCCTAGCTTGGCGGCGCGGGGAACGAACAGAAGGAGGGAAATAGCTACACCAATGAGAATGGAATCCTCGACGCTGATTAAGATCGCCGCGAAGGCCGTTACAAAGACGAGCACAGCGTCAAAGCGGGACGCGCGGATCGCATAACTGAGGCGCTGCCAGTCAATCAAACGGGCAGCGGTGATAAAAAGCAGGCCAGCCAGTGCCGGCTTGGGGATGAAACGGGCATACGGCCCGAGCGTGAGCACGGCGACCCCTACGATAATACTGGCGTAGATACCGGACATCCGGCTGATGGCGCCCGACTGGTAGTTGATCGCCGAGCGCGTCAAAGAACCGGAGCCAGGCAAAGACTGGAAGAAGCCGCCAACTAGATTACCAATACCTTCGGCAAGGCACTGACGATTATAGTCGAGCGGTTGGCGGGTGTGGGTAGCTATCGACTTGGCGACGGCGAGTGCTTCGAGCAAGCCCAGGAAGGAAATCGCCACGGCACTGCCGAACAGGCGGTTCACCCACTCGAATTTGATTTCCGGGATATGGAACGACGGCAGGGCGGCTGGAACAGTTCCGACCACGGAGATAATTGTTTTGCCATCCGGGTTGGGCGTCGACCAACCAAAGCAGGTGGCCACAACGGAGGCGATGATCAGCGCCACCAGCATGTCCATTTGTGGTAACTTGTGTTTGTTCGTCACTCTCCGCAGGACCAGCGCCGCCAGGAGCGTGCCGAGGCCGAGCCCGACGGCATACAGATTGAACGGGCCGCTTTGGGTGACTGTTTCCCATAGGCGCACCAGCACGGAATGACCGCTGCCTCCCGTTTTTGCTACGCCTAGGAAATTGCCAACCTGACCGATAGCCACCAGCAGACCAGCGCCCGCCATGAATCCGAGCACGACCGACTCGGAAATGTACCGCGTTAAATCCCCCAGCTTCAAGACCGCAATCAAGATCTGGGCGACGCCGACCATGATCCCGAGGAGGAACATTGCCTGATAGGCGTCGAAGCGTGCTTCGAACCCGATGAGAGCACTGAGGACCACCAGCGAGATGGCGTTTGTCGGCCCGTTGATCAGGTGGGAGGATGAACCAAAGATCGAAGCAACCAGCGTGACGACGATGGCCGAGTAGAGGCCGAAACGGGGATCAACTCCGGCAATAAGCGCGTAGGCCATCGCCTGGGGAATCGCAATCGCGGCGACTGTGGCGCCGGCCACCAAATCGCGACGCGCGATGTCCCACTTATAACTGAAACTTAAATTGAAGGGTAAGCTCATTTGGATTGGGCAGAGTGAATAATCTCGAAAATTCCGTTGTCGCCGAAGAATTTTGCCTGTGCGTCAGCCCAGTTTTTAGCAATAAGCGTTACCGGAAAGAGTTGGATGTTTGGCAACCGATCCTGATATTTTTTCAAAATTGCCTCGCTGATTGGCCGGTAACCAAATTTAGCAAAGATCTCCTGCGCTGAGTCGTTGAATAGGTATGCCAGGTAAGCCTTGGCCGCGAACTCGGATCTGTGCTTCTCTACATATACATCCACCCAGGTAACGCTTGGCTCTGCCAGGATACTAACTTGCGGGTAGATAACTTCCAGCTCGCCTTTGGACTCGGTCACTTCCCGCAAGGCCTCGTTTTCCCAAGTCAAATGCACGTCGCCTTCATTTGCCATTGCGAACGTCGTGGCAGACTCGCGGGCACCTTGACCCAGGATTGGCACGTTCTGGTAGAGTTTTGTTATAAAGTCACGGGCTTGGTCTTCGCTTCCGCCCCGATAGATCACTGAGCCCCAGGCGGCCAGGACGCTCAGCTTGCCGTTCCCCGAGGTCTTGGGGTCCGGCGTGATAATCGTAACGTCATGCCCAACCAGATCTGGCCAATCTTTGATGTGCTTCGGATTGCCCTTGCGCACCACGAAAACGATCGTAGAGGAATAAGGCTGAGAATTGTGAGGAAACCGACTTTTCCAGTCGCCGGCAATGAGCCCACGCTTTGAGAGATCTTCGATATCCGAAGGAAGTGCCAGCGTTACGACATCAGCCGCCAACCCTTCCGCGACAGCTCGGACCTGACGCGACGAACCACCGTGGGATTGCTCGATACTCACTCGGTGCCCGGCTTCCGACTCATACTTCAAGATGAACTTGGAATTAATCTCCTGGTAGACCTCACGCGTCGGGTCATAGGAGACATTGAGAAGCTGGCCATTGTTGCCTACTTGGTAGTTCTTGAGCGCCACCAGCGCCACCGCGACAGCCGCCAGACCGAGCGCAAAAGCGTTGAGCCATTTCGTTGTGCTCATTGGACGCCAAAACTCATGCTCGCGCTCTGCGACCAAGGAAGCTGACTGCCAGGACGAGAAAGATCAAGACTCCGGTCCCGACTTGCTGCCAATAAAAATTCCAGGTATGCGATGGCATGGGTTACGAGCGGGTGTTTGGTTGATGGCGGGAAAAACTTGATATGAGTTTGGCAAGTGAACTGGCGTCTTGGCTGGCGTCTCTTCAAACGAAAAGAGCGATTTTTATGCAGCCGCCATGCTAGCCCAGGGCTGACAGCAGACTCCAAGGTGGACCGGTCGGGAGCCCAAGATCTGTGAAAACGCTGCAGTTGCCCAACATACAATACTAAATAAATAGGGGTAAAAGAGAACGCAAGAGTTTTCCTTGGTGATTTTGTCGAGGTTCGCGTCAACGCCTGAATAGCGCTAAATTCAGACTGTTTCACGCAACTAAATATAATTTGGCACTTGCGGTCCGCCGATTATCTCTTAGTAAATAAGTCAAAGAATACTTTCTGAGTATAGAATATTCGCTATTCGATGTCTACCGAGGAGAATGCCATTTCATTCCATGGTTTTGCTTTATGCGTGTCCACCAGAGCCGCGGGGAGAGGTCCTTGCCGCCGTCGATCGGGCTTTGCGGTTTGTCTCGCGCTGTGTCTGTTCAATGCCGGGAGCATCGACTTGGGTCACACGGGAGAAGCCCCGCCCATCTTCGCGCAGGCTGCCGGAGTTCCTCTCGTCTACATCGGGAATGAACCACCTTACCCGGCAGGGGAGGCGATTCTGGTCCGGAAAGATTCCAATATTCGGTCGGTTGCAGATCTGAAAGGGAAGAAGGTCGCGTTCAACAAAGGGTCCAATGTCCATTACCTACTGCTTAACGACATCAAGAC
>CAWJVG010000019.1:0-78851 GCA_963846195.1 uncultured Verrucomicrobiae bacterium | reverse complement strand
AAGATCGAGGACGATTAAATGACGCATGACCCTGTCCCCTAAATCCCCAATAAATCCCCACTGCCTTTGGCACTCAGCTCAAGAGTTGAACCACCCACTCGAGCTTTTCGGGCACGACTAGCCGTTTCTGGCCGAAATGATCGTGGAGGAGCTTCGTCAGCCACTCCCGGGAAGTGTCGATCTTGGTGCCGTCGATCACCAGAACGGACTTTCCTTCTTCGGTCGAAAATGCGTATTCGCGTACATGAACATCGACCGGAGTTTCTTCTCCTTTGAGCTGGAGCGTTAAGAAGAGCGACCGTTCCACGGTGTTCAATTGCAAGTCGACCACGGTTCCATAGGGTTCGATGTACTTATTGCAATGGGCCTTTGCACCCTTCGCAATCATATGATCCTTGGCGCTGTTGAGCGCCTGCCCTCCGGGTAAGCCTCGTAGAAATGAACCTACATCCATCGTTCCAGATCCATCATCAGGCGCTTTTTAGCAAATGCACAACGAGCGATTGATCTGAGAACTGGCGGCCGAGCGGAAAAATAAATCATTAGTTGTTGCTATTTAATATAGTATACACTAACTAAGTAAATATGACCTAAAATGGGGCGGCGTTTCCTGAACTCACGTTGAAGATTTGAGATGAAAAACGCGAACGAACTATCCCGACCAATTCGAAGGCATCGCTCTTTGGAGGGGTCTCCGCACAGTTGATTCTCCTTCGCCGGACCGGCCATGCTTATCAGCGTGGGTTATATGGATCCCGGAAACTGGTCCACAGACCTGAGTACCGGGGCCGGGTTCAAATACAACCTGCTCTTTATTGTGGGCCTGGCGAGCCTCATGGCGATTTTCCTGCAGGTAATCTCTGCCAGACTCGGCGTGGTCACCGGCAAAGACCTGGCCCAATGTTGCCGGGACCATCTGCCCGGGTGGACGCGGTGGCCGAATTACCTCAGTTGCGAAATCGCCATCGCCGCCTGCGACTTGGCCGAGGTCTTAGGCAGCGCAGTCGCAATCCATCTCTTATTCCCGCGGATTTCGCTCCTCGCCGCAGTCATCATCACCGCGTTCGACGTGCTGCTGCTCCTTTCCCTGCAAAGGCTAGGAATGAGATTGATCGAGGCAGTGATCGTCGTCCTGATTGGCACCATCGGCGTCTGCTATTTTGTCGAAATCTTCGTCCTGCCCCAGACGAAGCCGGATCTTCCGGAAATAGCTTCTGCAACGGTGGCGCCGAATCTACCAGCCTTCTTCAAAAACAAAGACATGGTCTATATCGCGATCGGCATCATAGGAGCCACGGTGATGCCTCACAATCTGTATCTCCATTCCGCGCTCGTTCAATCGAGAAAACTGCAAGCCGATGATTCATCGGTTCGCCGCGCGATCAAGTTCAATACACTGGACTCCGTTATCGCGCTGTCTCTTGCGTTTTTTGTGAATGCCGCCATCCTCGTACTGGCGGCGCTCCTTTTTTTTGGCAAGGACAAGATGGCATTGCCCGGCGGTGAGGTGGTGGTGTTCAACGCGGATGCGGACTGGATACAGGTGGCTTACCTCACCCTGTCTCCGCTGCTCGGCGTTGCCGCAGCAAGCCTTCTTTTCGCCCTGGCGCTGCTGGCCAGCGGGCAGAGCAGCACTATAACGGGTACCCTGGCCGGGCAGGTAGTGATGGAGGGATTCATGGATTGGAAGATCCGGCCCTGGTTGCGCCGGTTGATCACCCGCCTGGTGGCCATCGTGCCCGCGATCTTCCTCATTGGCCTGCGCGGTAACAGCAGTGTGAACGATCTATTAAACCTCAGCCAGGTGCTCCTCGCCATCCAGTTGCCGCTTGCCATGTTTCCGCTCCTCTGGTTCACCAGCTCGCGGAAGCTCATGGGATCTTATCGCAACGGGCGCTTCCTCTCCATCGCTGGCTGGGCCTCCTGCCTCCTGATCACCGCGCTGGATATTTATGGTTTGCCCGGCGCGATCCATGACGCAATGGCTGTTTTCGCGTCTCGCTGAAAAACACCGAACGTTATGTACAAAAGAATTCTTGTGGCCCTGGATGCCACTACGGCTGATCAAACCATTTTGGAGCACGTGACCAAACTGGCGCTAGCCTTTGACAGTTCGTTAGTACTCCTGCACGTGGCGGACGGCTGGGCCGCACGCTTGTTTGGAGCTGAAGCGGTGAGTGCTGAAATCCAGCACGACAAAGCCTATCTGGAATCTGTCCGGTCCCGCCTGGCGGCGGCAGGCATCCAGGTGGAAGCGGAACTGGCCTACGGTGACCCCGCGGATCAGATCATACGATGGATCGGATGTCGTGGCTGCGATCTCGTGGCCATGTCCACGCATGGCCATCGTTTCATCAGCGACCTGCTTTACGGCAGCACCGCGGATAGCGTTCGCCATCACGTCAACGTGCCGGTGCTTATGCTCAGAGCCAGGAATTCGCCTGGCAGTTGTAAGTAACATCTGCGCATGCACAAGAATCAACCTCGTCTCATTCATCTGCACTCGATGTGGCCGATTCTGACTAACAGTTTCCTTTTGCTATACATGAGGCAGGCCAGGACGACCAACGAATAGCAGCTTTTGGTTCGAAGAGGCTTTCCCCTTGCGATTGGATAGTCCGTGAAATAGCATCCCGCGACGTGTATTGGGTCAGCAAGAGTATCCATCGGATTACGCGGCTGAACCGCCGGGCGTTGCTCTTTCTCGCGGCAATGGGACCGGGCATCATCACGATGATCGCCGACAACGACGCAGGCGGCATTTCGACTTACGCCCAAACCGGGGCGAAGACCGGATTCAACCTGCTTTGGGCGTTTATTATCTTGGTGCCGATGGCCTACTATGTTCAGGAAATGACTGTCCGCCTGGGTGCGATCACCAAGCGGGGTCATGCCGAGGCCATCTTTGACGGATTCGGAAAGTTCTGGGGCTGGTTTTCGATCTTTGACCTGGCGCTCATCAACTGGCTGACGCTGGTCACTGAATATATCGGGATGACTCAGGCCATGCGCCTGTTCAACATTCCTGAGTGGATCACTTTTTTGGGCGTCACCCTGCTGCTGCTCAGCATCGTGATCACCGGCCGGTACTGGACGTTTGAAAAGATCACGCTTTTCTTCTGCCTCTTTAATCTTGTCTATATTCCTGCGGCGTTTTGGGCCATGCGCACAGGGAACGTCCACGGGGGGTGGTTGACAGCCTTAAAGGGCTTCTACCATCCTCACTTCGTTTTCAACAACGGCTTCACACCCGTGGCCTTGCTGACGCTGGTCATGGCAAACATCGGCACCACCATCACGCCTTGGCAGATATTCTTTCAGCAATCTGCCGTGGTAGACAAGGGCATGGATGTAGCCGACATCCGGGCCGGAAAAATCGATACGTTTGTCGGCTCCTTAATGACGTGCATCGTGGCTGCCTTCATCATCATCGCCACCGCAGCCGTCTTCTACTTCAATCCGGATCCGGACCCAAAATGGCGAATGATCGACTCGGCCGCCCAAACGGCGGCCGCGATGCCTCAAGTAATGCCCAACGCACATTTCGGTCAGTGGGCCGAGATACTCTTTGCCATCGGGCTCTTTGACGCCGGGCTGCTCGGCGCGCTCTGCATCTCGCTCGCGACAAGCTGGGCTTTGGGAGAGGTATTCGGCTGGGCGCATTCGCTCAACCGAAGCGTCCGCGAAGGACCCTGGTTTTACGTGGCTTACGTGGTGATGTTAATGTCTGCCGGCACGGTATCGCTGGTCGCGTCTGTAGATATCCAGAACATCATTACGATTTTTGTGCAGGTCGTTGCCGTGACTCTGCTGCCGGCAGCGTTGACCTTCCTGATTCTGCTTTTGAATGACAAGCCGCTGATGGGCGACCACGTAAATACCCGCTGGCAAAACATTGCCAATTGGAGTATCACCGCGTTCGTAATCGTCGTCTCAACAGCTTACGGAGTTTCAGTGCTTTTCCCTGAGTTGTTCGGGTCCCCCAAATGAGCGAAAACTGGAATGGATACGCCATCGTCATCGCCGACGTTCAAGACTGGATCTTCCGCGCCCGGGAATGAGGATTACAAACTTTTTTATTTCACGCAGCTGATCAAGCGCCGGATTTGCGGCGAGAAATTCAGCCAGAAAATCGGGAAGGTCACCGACCTGGTTTTTCGCCTGGTAGAGCCGTATCCCGAGGCGGTCGGGATCTATGTCGAACATAGTATGGGTCGGCCGAACGAATTCATCCCATGGGAAAAGGTTGTCAAAATCGATAACGACGCAATCTTTATCGCGCCAGCGGAAAATGGGCAGCCGTATCCTTCGTTTGTCGATCAAAAAAGTTGGATATTGCTGGGTGAACATTTCATAGGCCGCACGATTCTGGATATGGACGGCCGCAAGACGGAGGTAGTGAACGACGTTCAACTCCTCTATTCCAAGGGCCGCATGATCTTCGTTCATGTGGAGGTTTCCTTTAACGGTTTTCTCCGCCGATGGGGATTGGAGCGGTTCAAATGGGCAAATGACCAACTCATTGCCTGGCGATATGTGCAACCGCTCTCGCTGGAGGATGCAGGTGAAACCGATGCCGTTTCCCTTTCGATCACCCGCCAGCAGATCAAGGAATTACCTGGAGAAGACCTGGCCGATGCCATCGAGACCCTTTCTGGCCAGGTGCAGCACGCGGTGTTCTCTGCCCTCGATTCAGAAAAGGCCGCCGAAGTCCTCATTGAAGCCGAACCTCGATCACAGCGGCACCTGATCGCAAATATTCGGCGCGAACGTGCCCAAACGATTCTCTCAGAGATGTCGATCCCTCAACTCGCCGATCTCCTCTCGGTGCTGCCGCACGATCAAATGATGCAGATGATGGATATTCTCCCGAAGGACCAGTCTGAGCGTATTAAAGCGATCATCGCTGACCTGGAATCCAGTGCCAATGCGCTGATGTCTGCCGACTTCGTCACCGCAAAAAAGACGACCTCTGTCACCGAAATTCTAAAGGAGATTCGTGGCTCTCATCCTGAACTGCATAGCATTTCCTACATCTATCTTATTGATGAGGGAAAAACGCTTCTCGGTGTGGTGGATTTACGGGAGATTGTCCTCGCGGCGGAGACAGTTTTGCTCGGTGATCTAATGATATCACCTGTCGTCTCCGCCTTGGGCGATGACAGGCGTCGGGATTTGGAGGAGTTGTTCACCAGGTATCAGTTTCACATGATCCCGGTAGTCGATGATCATGAACGCCTGCTCGGAGTCATTCATTCTCGGGATATCATGAGGGGAACCGATAGAACCTGAAACCAAGATATGCCACGGATCAAAATGACGCGTACAGTGAAGATCGCGCTTTGGGCCTTGCGAGTCTACTTGCTCGTCCTGCTGACGCTGATCGCGGTCAAATTCCTCAGAGTTTTTTCTTCTCCCGCAGACCGACCGTCTTCGCCAACGGTTCAGTCTGCCAATCAATGAGCACTCAGCGGTTCGAACTCCTGGTTATAATGATCTGCCTATGTCAATGTTAGACTTTGTTCTCGGTCGTAGTTTGGCCTCGGACGAGGATAAGGACGAGCGCGTTGGTCCGTTGGCCGGGGTTTCTGTGTTCGGGCTGGACGCTTTAAGTTCCGCGGCGTACGGACCAGAAGCGGCTTTGACCGTTCTTATCCCGCTCGGCCTCGCGGGAATCGGGTTCAGCCTTCCGATCACTATTGCGGTATCCGCCATTCTAGCGGTCGTTTATTTTAGTTATCGCCAAACGATTTCCGGTTATCCCGGAGGGGCAGGTTCCTATACTGTTGCCAAGGAAAACCTGGGCACCCATGCTGGCCTTTTCGCAGCTTCAGCGCTCATGATCGACTACACGTTGAACGTAGCGGTCGGCATCTCGGCTGGGATTGGAGCACTCACTTCCGCATTACCGCTGTTGCAGCCTTTTACGGTACTGCTTTGCCTTGCAGTGCTGCTGCTGCTCACCTTCTTTAACCTTCGAGGCCTGCGCGAATCCGGCTTGGCCTTTATGCCGCCGACCTACTTGTTTATCGGTTGCCTGGTTCTTGTGCTCCTCATCGGCATCGTCAAAGCTTCGGTTTCCGGCGGACATCCTCAACCGGTAGATCCGCTGCCAACACCGATGAACGGGCATGGGCAGATCACTTTATGGCTATTCCTGAAAGCATTTGCGGCGGGATGCACTGCCATGACGGGCGTCGAGGCGGTGAGCAACGGGGTTCAAGCGTTTAAAGAACCAGTGGTTGACTCGGCGCGCCGAACGCTCACGATCATCGTCGCGATTCTCATTCTCCTTTTGCTGGGCATTGCGTATTTGGTTTCGGCTTACCAAATAAGGGCGACCGATCCCGGTTCACCCGGTTATCAAAGCATCTTGTCGCTCCTGACTGAAGCGATCGTCGGCAGAGGCATTTTCTACTATGTAACGATCGCGGCCATTCTCCTGGTGCTTTGCCTCTCGGCCAATACTTCGTTCGCCGACTTCCCCCGTGTCTGCCGCACCGTGGCGCAGGATGGATTTCTTCCCGCAGCGTTCGCCGTGCGTGGCCGGCGGCTCGTGTACACGCAAGGCGTTGTTGTGCTGACGGTTCTCGCCGGAAGTCTGCTGATTTTCTTTAACGGAGTGACCGATAAGCTTATTCCCCTGTTCGCAATCGGAGCTTTCCTCGCATTCACTTTATCCCAGGCCGGCATGGTGATGCACTGGTCGCGATCAAAAGACCGAAATGCCCGGCTCAGCGCGGTGGTCAATGGCACAGGTGCTGTCGCCACGGCTATCACATTTCTGATCGTCATCGTCACGAAGTTCGCTGAGGGGGCGTGGCTGGTGGTCATCGTGTTGCCACTCTTGTTCATCCTGATGCTGTCGATTCATCGCCACTATGCGAGGATTGCGCGGGAGGTGGCTGTCTCCGGTCCCATACGATTGGAACAACCTGGCAAAATGATTGCCGTCGTTCCGATCGATTACTTGAACGTGTTGGCCGAAAAGGCGCTTCAGACTGCCTATGGGCTATCCAAAGACATCCACGTTCTGCACATTCAGGAAGAACAGAGTGACCGTGATTTCTCCAGCGAATGGTGCGTTGACGTCCAACCATCGATCGATCGAGCCAAGTTACCGGAACCCAAGCTGGTGATTCTAAAGTCACCGTATCGTAAAGTGATCACGCCGATCCTGAATTATATCTGGCAGCTCGAAGGCCAAAACCCGGAGACCGTGATCGCTGTACTGGTGCCGCAGCTCATCGAGTCACGTTGGTACTACGGCCTGTTGCACAATCGGCGAGCGGATATTCTCAAAACTGTGCTTTTGCTCAAGGGGCGAAATCGGATTCTGATCGTAAATGTTCCGTGGAACCTGGAGAAGGAACTTCCTGTCAATTTTTTTGATCGAAAAGAACTTCGGGATCGGTTCCGCGCCTGAATGGAAGCCCTCGTGGAGAATTGGGTTGACCGTGAGCCCAGGGCGGGAAGCGGCCGCTCAGATGGAATAAAACTCGGAATTCGGGCGGCTGCCCACACGATTCGGGCAAGAGAAAAACCGCTTGGAACCGAGTGAGGCAAAACTTGTTAGTCTTTGATGAGCCCGGCAGCGGCAAACCGTAGCCTTGCGCCACGTAGGTCATGAGCTCGCAGAACGTTGCTATTAAATCGCGTGACCCTCCGGACAAAATTTCCTTGTGTATAAATATCATAGATTTGCCCGTCGCTACGTCAGAACAAGTAGCCCCTACTTGGCTTTGCACAGATGAAAAGTGTAGGTGAACACGATGTAGCCCGCTATGTCGCTGGCGTGGTTATTTGAAAAGTAAATTGCGGGATTGATTTGAAATTCGTCACTGAGACTCCAGGTGATTCCTACTGTATAGAAATTTTCCCTTCTACTTTGGTAGTCGACTTGAAAACGCCAGTGCTTGTCAAAGTCGTAGGCGAAGCCGAGCACAGCTTCCGGCCGTCCGCTAACGGCCTGGCAGCCCGCAATGAATTTTGCATGTTCCAGGTAATAGCCACCTTCGAGAAAAGGCTGCGGTCCCGCTCCGCGCGTCGACCAGTTGACAAAGCCCGTCGTCAATAGCCACGGGTCCTTTTGCACCAAGGCGAGTTGGCAACCAAAGATTGTCTCGCTCGGTTGAATACCTTGAAAGACCGCAGCTTCGAACCATTTGGTAATCCCGATTTCGCCTTGGAACTCGTACGGATTGCCGATCTCCTTGCCTTGCCATTGAAAACTCAGTGACAAATCGCCCAGAGGCTGCAGGTCCGGTGTGATGATCTGGCTGAGCCCTTTCGTCGTGGCGTAGGCGGAAGGCGCAAGACCCGCGATTGTCAGAACCAAAGACCCGATTAGGCAGACGAAAGATGATTCTTTAGAAGGACGGTTTTGGAGGGTCTGAGCATAAGAGTACCCAAATCTCAAAAATTCAAATTTGCTCCCTGGCATTCCTGTTTATTTTCCTGAAGCACCAACAAACTCAAGCAAGATATGGTTACGATATTGCGACGGCCTGGTTTGAAATGTATCAGCATTGGATCTTGCCGGGCCCATTTTTGCAAGTATCCAGCACTTTGCGCAGAAGGCGGAACCGGCCTATTTTTATTTCATGCGCAACGCTTTGGATTTGCCTGCTGATCTGCCCATTCCGCAAGACGACGGCGCTTGCGATCATGTGCAAGGGACGCAGATACCGGACCTTTGGCTCGAATCGACCGCCGGCTATCCGGTCAATCTTGCTCAGCTGCGCGGGCGGACGGTTGTCTATTGTTATCCTCGAACGGGACAACCGGATCAACCGATTCCGGACGGATGGGATGCCATACCGGGCGCGCGGGGTTGTACCCCTCAAAGCTGCGCGTTCCGGGATCACTTCCGGGAATTGACCGGTGCGGGTGCGTCACACCTGTTCGGGTTGAGCACGCAAGACACGGAATACCAACGTGAAGTGGTCAAACGGCTGGGACTTCCTTACCCTTTATTGAGCGATTGCGAATTGAATTTCATCCGCGCGCTCAAACTTCCGACGTTCCGGTTCAATTCCATGACGCTGATCAAACGGTTGACACTCATTATTGATGACGGCTGCGTCGCCAAGGTTTTTTATCCGGTGTTTCCGCCCGATCAAAGCGCCGAACAAACTCTGGACTGGCTGAGGCAAAATCAGCCTCCGAAAGGTTTGTGATGGAAGCGGAAGCTCCAGCTTCTGTTTCTTTGGAGGACCGGCGAGAATGGCGCTTTGATAAGGAGGATTTGGGGCGATTTATCGCCCCGGAGGGGCAAGAGGATTCAGCCCAGGGGTTTCAACCGTGGGAACCGCCCACCCGGGCGACGCGCCCTGAAAGGGCGCCAGATCAGACGTCTTAGTGCCATTCAAGACCGGCGATGCTTCATGTTGGTTTCGCGATGACCACGACGGCGCCGTCCACAAGGCCAGGAGGAGGACTCGTAATGATCTGATCCGATTCGGACAAACCTTGGGAGATTTCCAGTTTTGACCCGAGATCGCGACTAATCGCAATTTTCCGGATCTCGACAGTGCCATTCTGACGGACTACGCCCACCGCGGGTTTTCCTGAGGTGAAGAGCAATGTTCCCGCCGGGATCGTCAGGTCACCTTTGTTACCTTCGATCTTCAGAGTGACCTGTACATAGGCACCCGGGAAGAGCTCACCTGTTTTGTTGGACATTTCCAGCTCAGTCAACAATCTTTTGGAGGTCGGGTTGATCGCTCCGGCCGTCCCGACAACCCGCGCCGCAAATATTCGTCTCGCAACGCGTCCGACGGTAAGGTCGGCCTCGGCGCCGACCTTCACAAATTCCGTGAAGGATTCTGGTACGTCGACATACACACGGAGCGGCGAAATCCGCGCTATCCGGAAAAGTTGAGTGCCAGAGCCCAACGGGATAAACGCACCAATATCCGTATTTCGTGCCGTCACAATTCCGTCGAATGGAGCCCGGACGGTTTTGAACGCTTCGAGGGCCTCCAGCCGGTTCACGTTAGCCTGGTCTGCGATTACCGTGGCTTGGTTTTGTCCGTAGTTGTCGGCTGCAGTGTCGAAGTCCTGGGCCGCAATAACCTGCCTTTGAAAAAGATCCTGGAAACGCTCGTAGGTTACTTTCGACAAATCATTGGTAGCTTGTGCCACCTTGAGTTGAGCCTGCGCTTGAGCTAGCTGGGCATCGACCTGAGGGGTATCGATCTCGGCCAGAACAGCGCCGGCCTTGACCTTAGCCCCGATGTCAAAATACCATTTCTTCAGATAACCGCTGGTCTGAGCAAATATCGGTGCGTCTGTGAATGGCATCGTTTGGCCAGGTAACTCGACTGATATCGAGTCGATGCCCCTGGTCGGATGGACGACATGCACGATGGTTCGCGCGGCCTTGTCAGTGACCTGCTGAACTTCGAGGGTCCAAGCGTTCCGCGAATGGATTCCCAGAATAGCAACGCCGATAAATAACGCGCCTCCGGCGAGGAAGAAGACCTTGAAGCCTTTTCTGATCTCTGATTCAGCTTTGCCGGATGATCTGCTTGGCAAACCTCCGGTTCCCTTTCTGGTATCCTGGATCACTGTTAATTCGGACGCAGCATTCATAGCGAGATCCTCTTGACCTTAATCCATTTGACCTTGATTCTGGGGCCCACTAGCCGGTTCCAGGATAGGTTTGCTCGTTTGAAATTTCTTACCTCTTCTGATGATCATAAAGATGGTGGGAACAAAGAACAGCGTAGCACCAGTGGCGAAGATCAGGCCACCAATCACCGCCCGACCCAGCGGAGCGTTTTGCTCGCCGCCTTCACCTAAGCCTAAGGCCATCGGAACCATTCCGATGATCATCGCCGCTGCCGTCATAAGCACCGGCCGGATCCGAGCATAGCCAGCCTCGAGCGCTGCCCGGTAGGAGTCATGGTAATGTTCAAGCTGCTCATTGGCGAAGGTGACGACCAGAACGCTGTTCGCGGTAGCCACTCCCATACACATAATCGCGCCCATTAGAGCCGGTACACTTAAGGTCGTGCCGGTGATAAACAGCATCCAGACGATCCCGGCAAGTGCGCAGGGGAGAGCCGTGATGATGATGAACGGTTCGGTCCAGGATTGGAAATTGACCACCATCAGCAGGTAGACCAGCACCAAAGAAAACACTAAGCCCAGATACAAGCCGATGAACGAGTTATGCATAGTGCTGACCTGCCCTCGAAGATAGACAAAGCTTCCTCTGGGAAGGTTCTTCTTTGAAGCATCGATCAACTTCTGTACCTGATTGGCAAAGTACCCCAGGTCTTTGCCGTCGATGTTCCCGTAGATGTTAATCACCGGTCTGATGTTGTAATGGTCGATAACCGGGAACGTGTTGCTGCGCGAAATGGGGGCGACATTTGCGAGAATCTGACCCTGTCCGGTACCGCCAAGGATGGGCAGGTTCCGCAAGGACGTCCAGAGAATCCATCTCATTCTGCGGCACTTGAGCGTTAACTTGATAGCTCACCCCATTTGTCGGATCGACCCAGAAGTTCAGAGCATTCTGCTGCGATCCGGCCAGCGCACCGAGAACGGTGTTAGCTACGGATTGCGCGTTAATGCCAAGGATCGATGCTTTCGTGCGGTCCATCGTAATGTCCAGCTCAGGCGCGTTATTCGGCTCCTGGATCCGAAAGTCCACCGCACCAGGGATCTTACGAATCTGGTTCATCAGATTGTTCGCGAACTGGAAGTTAGCTTCTTGATCGGCACCAACGATCTGAACATCGATGGGGGCCGGTAATCCGAAGTTAAGAATCTGGGCGACAATATCGGCTGGTGGGAACCAAACACCGATCCCCAGAAAATCGTGCTGCATGCGAGCACGGATCGCCTGGACGAATTTATTTGTCGGGTCGTGATTCTGCTTGAGCGAAACCAGGATATCGCCGTCTGCAGCACTCATCGTTCCGGTATTATTGTACGAGGTGTTAATGCCGCTATAGGGAATCCCAAGGTTGTCAACAATCCCCTGTAGCTGGTTGGCGGGGATGACCTGGCGGATCATCTGTTCGATCTGATCTACCGATCGAGCCGTTTCTTCGATGCGGGTACCGGCTTTCATCCGAACGTGCATATCGAATGCTCCGGCATCGACCGAGGGGAAGAAATCTTGCCCGAGAAATGGGAACAGGACGAACGTGCATACCGTAAAGCCTAGGACAATCGCAACGAGCTTACCAGCGTTTCGGAGCCCGAAACTCAGCAGATCGCGATAGCTCTCTCGGAATTTTTCGAATCGATTTTCAAACCAGAGGTGGAAACGGGAAAGCCAGGCAAAAAGCGGAAACGTCTTCTTCCCTTTGCCCTGGTCTGACGCTTTGTGGTGTTTCTTGATCCAATACATCGCCAACGTCGGGACCAGCGTTCGCGACAGGATGTAGGAGGCAATCATGGCAAAGATCACCGCCTCAGCCAGCGGCGAGAACAGGTATTTGGCGACTCCCGAAAGGAAAAAAATCGGAACAAAAACAATGCAGATACACATCGTGGACACCAGGGCAGGGACGGCGATCTGAGCTGCGCCATCTCGAATTGCCTCCAACGTGGGTTTACCTTCGGCCAGGTGCCGATCGATGTTTTCGATCGTCACCGTGGCGTCGTCGACCAGAATGCCAACCGCCAAGGCGAGCCCTCCCAAGGTCATGATGTTAAGCGTCTCTCCGATGGCGCTCAGCACGGCGATCGAAGAAAGAATGGCCAGAGGAATCGAGATCGCGATGATCAGGGTGCTCTTCCAATCGCCCAAAAAGAGCAGAATCATGATCGCAGTGAGACACGCTGCGATCACTGCCTCTCGGACCACGCCGTCAATAGCGCCTGTCACAAAAACGGATTGGTCCGAGAGCATCGAAATATTCAAGGCCGGCGGCAAAGTCTGCTTTAGATCCGGTATCTTATTTTTGACACCCTGGACAATGTCCAAGGTCGAGGCGTTACCGGTCTTTTGAATGTCAAGCATGGTGGCACGCTGGCCGTTGAAACGAACAATGTTCGTCTGAGGAATGCTTCCGTTGACAATGTTCGCCACATCTCGAATGTAAATGGTCGTGCCGTTCGGCAGCGATTTGATCGGAATAGCGTTTAGCTTCTCAATGGTGTCCGGACTGGAGTTCAATCCGACCAGGTATTCGAATCGACCGATCTTCTCAGTGCCAGAAGGCAAAGTCAGGTTCTGTGCCGTGATCGCATTTATGACATCAAAAGGCGTCAAGCCATAGCCTTGCAAAGCCTTGTAATTGAGGTCGACCTCCACGTATTTCTGCTTCCCTCCGTATGGGTAAGGAACAGACACGCCGGGCACGGTGATCAACTGCGGCCGAACAAAGTTCAGTCCCAGGTCATTGAGCTGTTGCTCGGAGAGACCACTCAAACCGACTCTGAGCACGGGCACGTTCGTGGCACTGTAGCTAAGGACCAGCGGCGGCGTGGTACCGCTGGGAAGCTGTCTGAGAATCGCTTGAGAGACCGAGGTGACCTGCGCTATTCCTCTCGGGACGCTGGCGTTCGGCTGCAGATAGATTTTCACCACCGCGATACCGAAGAGGGATTCCGATTCAATATGCTCGATGTTGTCGACAGTTGTCGTCAGCACCCGTTCGTACACCGTGGTGAGATGCTGCTCCAGATCTCTCGGAGCCATACCGGCAAAATTGAAAATTACGGAAATGACCGGAATATTGATCGACGGAAAGATGTCCTTAGGGGTGCTGAGGATCGAAAGTACGCCGGCAATGAGAATAAAAATTGCCAGAACAATGAAAGTGTAAGGCCGTTTTAATGCTAGGTTTACAATCCACATTTGATCATTCCTCCTTCGACGTCTGCTTTTGGTTCAAGATTTTTACAGTCATGCCGTCCGCCAGGCTGTCTGAAGGATTGACGATCACTTGATCCATCTCGGATAATCCTTGCGATATTTCCAACTTATCTCCGAGATTGAGGCCAATCGTAATTTTGCGAATCTCCACTCGACTGTCTGCGTCGACTACTCCCACCGCCGTTCCTTCTGACCGGAAGAGCAGCGCGTTGGACGGGATGGTCAAAATACCTGTATTATCATTAACTCGCAGCGTGATCAGAGTATAGGCACCTGGAAGGAGCTCGCCTGTTTCGTTGGGTACTTGGATCTCAGTCAGTAGTGTTCTGGACGTTGGATCGATCGCTGTCGCGGTGTTAGTCACGTGTCCCACAAATACCCGGCCTCGGAACTCATCCAGAGTTAGATCTCCCTCGGTGCCGATTTTCACAAAATCGGCAAAGGCCTGAGGCACGTTGACATAAACGCGTAACGGCGAAGTCTGCTGCATGCGAAACAGCTGGCTGCCGGAGCCTGCAGCGATGTAATCTCCAATATCGGTGTTTCGTGCGGTGACAATACCGGTGAATGGCGCCCTGACGATTTTAAATCCTTCGAGCGCTTCGAGCTGATTGATGCTCGCCTGGTCTGCCATGACTATCGCCTGGTTCTCGCGATAGGTATCAGTCGAAGTGTCATAGTCCTGTACGGCAATGATGTTCCTGTTGTAAAGTTCCTGGTTTCGCCGCCAGGTGACTTCCGCCAGGTTAAGAGCCGCCTGTGCCACCTTGAGTTGCGCTTGCGCTTGTGCCAGCTCTTGATCGACTTCGGGAGTGTCGATCTCGGCGAGAACATCACCAGCTTTGACCTTTGCCCCAATGTCATGATACCAAATTTTCAGGTAGCCACTCGTCTGCGCAAAAATCGGTGCGTCAGTATAAGCTTCCGTTTGGCCGGGCAGCACGGGAATCGTGATCGACGCTTTCTGGGGGTGGACAGTGCTCACAGCCATCTCGGCGGCCCCGTTTAACTGCTGTTGGATCGGTTGGGTCTTCGAGGACCGCAACTCGACTCCAGTGACGGCAAGCATAACTAAGACGACCACTCCAGCAAGAAAAGGCCATTTCGCCCTTTTTTTCCCGCCCTTCTGTGGAATGGGTTTGAATTCCTGAACTTCCACAACATCTAAGCTACCTTGACTCATGGTTGGTTGTTTTTCTGAATCGAATAGTGATTTGCAGTTTTCGTCGACCGGAATCGATAGTACCGGTCGGCGTGCTTAGAGCATCTTGCACCTTCGATACGTTCTCGACGCGGACACGCGTGATCGCCATCGCTCGTCCGCCTGGCTGCTATTGTTGGGTGGATTCTGGGCCATAGGGCCATGGCCTGTCGAAGCTCCGGCTCTCAGGGTTATATGCGCTGGGAGCAATCTGTACATATCCGCCCGTAAAATTTGGCCCGACCGTGCCGCCGGAGGTAGAACATCCTGTCATCCCCAGCAGAGCGATAGCGGGTAGGATCAACAGAAACCAAAGATAGGTATTCTTGTTCAGAGATATATTTGTTGTCATATTTTAGTTATTCACCAGGGAAAGTATTAGCATCGGTTATGACGCTGCTCTATAGTCGGAACGAATCATTTATTTGTGCCCTTATAGATTGCCTGGGTCTATTCTGAAGAGCCGCCGTTGGACCGCAGACGCCGAATCGAAGCATCCTGTTTGTTTCAGTGTCAATATGCACATTCTGAAGCACACTAGTACCGAGCAAGGCTTGTTCAATGCTTCGAAAGAGTGGCTCGTATTGACTCGCTCGAGCTATTGAGAAGTCTCGCATCAATCTTTGTCGGGTTCCGGTTTGCTCGGTACGCATCTGACTCAAAGGCGAACATAGGTCGTCTGATTTTATAAAATAATTGTAACCTTTGATTGGGTATCAGCAGGCTTTATATCCTGGTGCGTACGCAAAGGTGCAAAATCAATACCGATAGGAACATTGCCGGCACGATTGAACATCTCGTTGGCGTTCGGAATGGAGCGAGCGTCGTTCTGATACTGGCGATCAAGGCAGCGGCCAGAACTGGCGATGAGACCGGAGGCCCCTGTCTTCACTCTGTGCTCAAGAAACTTTCAGCGGTCAAACGACTCGAACTCTCCTTGCCTCTCTGGTGGGATCGATGCAGAATCCTCCTGGGAGTTAAGAGTTGTGTCGATCCGGATCATTACACTCCTCACCGATTTTGGTACGCAGGACTACTTCGTTGGTGCGATGAAGGGAGTCATCCTGACGCGAAGTCCAAAATCGGTCCTGGTCGATATTACTCATGCCATTCCGCCGCAAGCGATCCGGGCCGCAGCGTTCGCGCTGAGCGTGGCGTACCGCAATTTCCCGGACGGTTCCATCCACCTGGCGGTTGTCGATCCCGGGGTTGGTTCCGATCGCCGCCCCGTTCTGATCGAAGCGGGGGCTCACCTGTTTGTCGGGCCGGACAATGGCCTTTTCAGCTTCGTTCTAGAAGAGGTTCCGGACGCCCGGATCCGACACCTGACGAATAGTGCCTATTTCCTGCCAAATCCGAGCGCGACTTTTCACGGTAGGGATATTTTTGCCCCCGTGGCGGCCGCGCTGGCAGAGGGCGTATCGCCCGAGGATCTCGGTCCGACGATTCTAGACCCCATACGATTTGAGACCGTTCGCTGCGAAACACTGGCAGACGGTACCCTTACCGGGAGGATCATCCATATAGATCATTTTGGAAATTGCGTCACCAATCTTCCGTGGGACCGCTTGCCGCCTTACTCCGTCGCTCGTCCGTTCTCCCTCCAGGTGAAGGAATTCCAGATCCGAAAGCTGGCGCGATCGTACCGGGAAGATGCGACAGACCCTGGTACGCCTTTCTTGATCTGCGGGAGTGCGGGTTTTCTGGAAATCTCTGTAGAGTCGAGCTCCGCCGCGCGGCAACTGGAAATCAGGGTCGGGGAGCCAGTCCGGCTGGTTTGGGGCTGAGCGGTCGAGGTTCAACGTTCAACGTTTGGCGTTTATCGGTTCAGGGAGCAGTTAGAACATAGGTAACCCACCGTTTATCGCTGAGGCCCTCAACTTATGGCCCTTGGCGATCGCTCGGGTGACAAATTTTCGTCGGTAATTGCAGGCTTGCGGCGAGACACCGACGGTAGGCTCCCGGTAGGGCGAGGCTCTTCGATTGCGCGATCACAACCAACGGAAGATCAGTATTATTGTTGAACATTCCATTTGCTTTCATAGCTTTGTTCTTCACTTAGAACCATCATTTGCACTGATGATCGTCTCATTTTATAGCCGAAACGGGTGTTTAGGCACTTGGTGCAACTAGCTCGATCGAGCCAATAAGAATCACGCTTGCGAAGCATGGAACAAGACACGTCTTGGTGCTAAGCTACCTTCAGAAATTAGATATTAACACTGCAAAAACTGACTCAGTCAGTCGGTCGTCAAAGCAATGAAGATAGAAACGGTGAAGTGCGATAATATTCCCCTGCCGGTCTCCAAGATCGGTCTCGGAACCTGGGCAATTGGAGGTTGGATGTGGGGTGGGAGCAATGAGGCTGAATCGATTAAGACAATTCAGCACGCTCTAGATATAGGAATTAATCTGATCGACACCGCGCCGGTGTACGGCTTTGGTCACTCTGAGGAGATCGTCGGAAAGGCTCTGGCGGATGGAGGGCGCCGCGACAAAGCGGTACTGGCAACTAAAGTGGCCCTGGAATGGGTTGATGGGAATGTCTACCGCAATTCGACACCGGAGCGGATCCGCGAGGAGATAGAGGATTCCTTGCGGCGACTTCGCACGGACCGCATCGATCTTTACCAGGTGCATTGGCCGGACCCGCTTGTTCGAATCGAAGATACCGCCGAGACTTTGCTTGAACTTCAGCACGAAGGTAAGATTCTCGCGCTCGGCGTTAGCAACTTCTCGGCAGAACAAATGGAGGCGTGGAGACGGGTGGCACCGCTACATAGCACCCAGTCCCCCTACAATATCTTTGAGCGCGAGATCGAAGGCGACGTTCTCCCGTACGCTTTGAAGCATCAGCTTCTCGTTCTGTCCTACGGAGCTATTTGTCGTGGCCTGCTTTCGGGCAAAATGAGAGCCAATCGAAAGTTTAGTGGTGACGATTTGCGACTCAAAGATCCAAAATTCCTGCCACCGCGCGCAACCGAATACTTGAAAGCAGCCGAGAGACTCGGTCAACACGCTTGGGAGAGGCATGGGAAGAGCCTTCTGGCATTCGCCATTCGGTGGATTCTCGATCGAGGCGAAACGATGACCGCTCTTTGGGGTGCGCGAAATGCCGGTCAACTTGATGCGGTGGATCAGGCGTTCGATTGGAAGCTCTCGAGCGATGATTATGCGGAAGTCGACAGGATTCTTCGCGAGACAATTACGGATCCGATTGGCCCCGAATTCATGGCGCCGCCCTCGCGCGAACCGGTCGCTGTATAGACTTTGCGCAAGAAGCGCAATCCCTTGATCTTTTTTATGAAACAACTTTCCCTGTCACGTCGCCGTTGCCTGCAGTTATCGGCGTTAGCGGGATGCTCGTTGATTCTGACAGGCCGGAGCCTGAGAGCGCAGGAGCCTCTACCGGATGCCTATATTCGGCCTGGACCGATCAGCGCTCGCGGAAAGGCTCCCGGTCTCCGCAGCCAACTATTATCACAGGGAGGTTCCAAAACCTATGCCGTCATCTTTGGCAAATACGACGAGTTGATGGCCGGGTTGACGGAGTTCGCGGAAAACAATCAACTTAAGGCTAGCCATTTCACAGCAATTGGGGCTTTTCACGAAGCCCATTTCGGATGGTTCGATGAGGAGAAAAAAGCCTTTAAGAAGATTCCGGTCACTGAGCAGGTCGAGGTTCTCTCCCTGATAGGAGATATTGGCTTAATCAACGGAAAGCCTGCGGTGCATGCTCACGCTGTGGTTGGTTTACCGGACGGCACCACGCGGGGCGGGCACATCATTAGCGCGACCGTCTGGCCAACTCTTGAGTTGTTTTTGACCGATGAACCGAGTTCTCTAGTGAAAGAGGAGGACGCTGAGACGGGACTTTTCCTCTTCCACCCGGAATCGTGAGCATGTTTCACCACAAATGAGATTAGAAAGACAATGGATGAAGTGCATGTAATTGCCAGAGGGGTGGCCCGCAAGGGAAATGAAAGCCAGGTCAAGGCAATGCTGCAGGGCATGTTAGCTCCTACGCAGGCAGAAGCCGGGTGCAAGTTGTATGAACTATATGAGTCGGACGAGTCGGGACGTTTTTATTTCTACGAATCATGGGAAAACCAGGCTGCGCTGATGCAACACGCAGCGAGTGTTCACTATCAGCACCTGGAACGAAACCTCGGAGACCTGCTGGAAGAACCTTTCGAGGTAAATATTTTGACACGGGTTCCGAATGTAGAGGGTTCTCCGCCGTCGCGCTGAAGAGGCCAGATCAGAGTTGGAACATCTGTCGAAAGGCGCCGACCGCCGCAATGGCTGAGTCCGTTCTCCCTCCAGGTCAAGGATTTCCAGATCCAAGAACTGGCGCGATCGGATCGCGAAGGTGCGACTGACCCTGGTACGCCGTTCTTGATCGGCGGGAGTGCGGGTTTTCTGGAAATCTCTGTAGAGTCGAGCTCCGCCGCACGGTGATTGAAAATCAGGGTCGGGGAGCCAGTTCGGCTGGTCTGGGGCTCAACGTCCAACGTTTGCCGTTCGGCGTTTACCGGTTCAGCGTTTATCAGTAAGCTCCTGAACTGTTATGGCCTTTGCCTCGACCCGGGTAACCTCCATTGAACAGCTTCGCGCCTTGCTTCCAAAGACGGCGCCAGAAGCGCTCGGTGTGGAAATAATTTCCGCGGACGCAGAAGGACTGATTCTTCGGATGCCCATGTCCGATCGCGCTCGCCAGCCTTTGGGCCTGTTGCACGGCGGGATCAGCATGGTTCTAGCAGAAACCGCGGCCAGTCTCCACGCTTGTTGGGGTGAGGATTTGTCCCGCACGGTTCCGGTGGGAATTGAAATTAATGGAAGTCATATCCGATCCGCCGCCGACGGGCACATCCTGGCGAAAGCGAGTGTCGTCCGCCGCTCTTCCAAGTTGGTCGTGCACAATGTCGAAATCGCGCACCAAGAGTCCGGTCGCTCTCTTTGTCTCGCTCGCGTGACAAACTTTTATAAGGAAATGCAGGCTTGAGAGCTGAGCCAGACCTGGTGCGCTAGTGCACCAAGTCCGAGGTTGGTTTAGTGGCGTTGAGCTCAAAATGAGCCGCCGGCAAGGCGCCGAGGAGGAAGCGTATCTGAATCGATACGTGACCGACGAGCAACGCAGCCGTCGGCTCATTTTCAGCTCAACCCCTTGGGCCGTGCAGAATTGGCGATTTTGGCGCATTGCTCGCTCGACCGGTATGATTCACATACGGGCGCTTCGCTCGCGCCTTCCAAAATCGCCAATTCCGCGACGGCGCCGCTAAACCAGCCTCGGACTTGGTGCACTAGTTCAGCAGCTCGGCGTAATGTTGTCTCGCGACATCTTCGCATCGGGCCAGAATATCGGTCGCTGACGCGAGACCTCGCGTCTCTTCCAGCAACCGACTGCAGTCCTTGGTGTCCAAACTCTGCACCGCTTTTTTTACCCTCGGGACCAAACCCGCGCTGACGCTTAATTCATCAACGCCAAGCGCCAACAGAAGCGGCGTCAGCGTGATTTCTCCCGCCATCTCGCCGCACACGCCGACCCAGATTCCTTGAGCGTGAGCCGCTGCCACAGTCATTTCAATCAGCCGCAGAATCGCCGGGTGTGTCGGTTCGTACAGGTGGGCGATCCGTTCGTTCACTCGATCCACCGCGATCGTGTACTGGATCAAGTCATTCGTCCCAATGCTGAAAAAATCAACCTCGCGCGCCAAAGCTTCCGCCACCAAAGCCGCACTGGGCACCTCGATCATGATCCCCAGATCAACATCCTCCTTGAACGGTATACCTTCTTCACGAAGCTCCGTTTTGCACGTCTCCAGGATCTCCTTTGCCTGGCGCAGCTCGGAAAGACCAGAGATCATCGGAAACATGATACGAACGTTGCCAAGGGCGCTCACCCGCAGAATCGCTCGCAACTGAACCTTGAAGATATCGGGTCGCTCGAGGCAGAACCTGATCGCGCGGCATCCGAGAAACGGGTTAATCTCTGTCGGCAGGTGCGAATGGCTTAGAAATTTATCGCCGCCCAGGTCGAGCGTACGTATGATGACCCATTGCGGCAGAATAGCTTCCGCCACAGCTCGGTACGCCGCGTATTGCTCTTCTTCACTCGGCAAATCGTTTTTATTCAGAAAGAAGAACTCTGTCCTGTACAACCCAATGCCCTCGGCTCCGGCCTGCAGAACCAGCGGAACGTCCTCAGGGAGTTCAATATTTGCGGAGAGAATGACATGACGGCCGTCCGACGTGGTGCTCGACGTTTCACGCAGACCCGTCAACACTTCCTCGACGTGTTCCAGCTGGATTTCGATTTCGCCGTATTCCCACAGCGTCTGATCCGTCGGATTGAGAATGACGATGCCGTTTGTTCCATCCAGCAGGACGTGCTCGCCGGGATTCAGGCGTTGTGAAATGTCTTTCAGGCCTACGACCGCCGGGATACTCAGCGAACGCGCCATAATGGCTGTATGCGAAGTCTTGCTCCCGACATCCGTGGCGAATCCGAGAACCAGTTGACGATTCAGGGTGGCCGTATCGGAAGGAGTAATATTGTGCGCCACTACGATCTGGGGCAGATCAATGTTTCCCATCGTCTTGGTCGACCGGCCCAGCAAGTTGCGGATGACGCGACGGGTGACGTCATGGATGTCAAAAGCCCGCTCTCGCAGATAGGGATCATCAATTTCGCTCAGCGTACGCGCGTACCGATTGGCGACCTCCGCGAAGATAAACTCGACATTGAATTTTTCTCTCTCAAGGTTGCGGAGCACTTCGTCGATCAATGTGCGATCCTCCACCACCAGCAGATGCGCATCAAAGATACTCGCATCCTTCGCTCCAATCGCCTCGGCGATCCGTTGCTGCATCTCCAGAATCTGCGCCCGGGTCGCAATCAGGGCCGACTCAAACCGAACGATCTCTTTAGCAACTTCCGAGTCCTCGATCCTTCTTTTCGGCGGCTCTTCATCGTCGGGGTGATGGATAAAGACGACTCCACGGGCAATCCCGGGAGCAACACCAATTCCCTGAAATCTTACTTCCTGACCGCTCATTCAGGTCCTATTCCTCATCGAACCGTTTTTCGATCAGCAGTTCGAGTTCCTGAATAGCCTTCTCGGCATCAGCGCCTTCCGCCGAGAGAACCAGTTTCGTCCCCTGGCCCGCCGCCAGCATCATGAGACCCATGATGCTCTTGCCATTTACCTGCTCCCCATCTTTTTCCACCCAGATCTCGGCTCTGTGTTTGTTGGCAGCCCGCACGAACATGGCCGCCGGGCGAGCGTGTAAGCCCAGCTTGTTCAAAATAGTGACCTCCTTTTGAACTTTCCCGGTAGCTGATCGCTTACCCAACAAACCCATCACATCTCCTTGTTCGTTTGCATTAAATTCAACAACCGTTGATTAAATTCCACCGCGCTGTTCTGACCAAGGCTTTTCAGCTTTTGATCAAGCGCCGCTACCTCCACCAATCGGGCCAGATCGCGTCCTGTCCGGACTGGAATGGTGATGTGCGGAATACGGATCCCCAGTATCTCGTAAAATTCTTGCTCAAGCCCTATCCTGTCAACTTCCTCGAGTTCCTGCCAGTCCCGGAGCGTAACAACTAGATCGAGCCGCTTTTCTATCCGAATACTACCAACACCAAAAATAGAGGCGACATTAATGATGCCGAGCCCGCGAACTTCCATGTGATATCGGGTCAGATCGGGCGCCGTGCCGACCAGTTCGCGTCCATCGAGAACACGCAATCGGGTGACATCGTCGCTGACCAGACTGTACCCACGCTCGATTAACCCAAGAACGCACTCGCTTTTGCCAACACCGCTCGAGCCGCGTACCAACGTCCCGATTCCCATGATGTCGACCATGCTTCCGTGCTCGGTAGTGGCCGGTGCAAAATCCATTTCCAAACCAATCGTCGCGGCGTTGATAAACCGCATGGTCACCATTGGGGTGCGAAAGATGGCGATCTCCAGGCGGCCAGCGGCGTCCGCCAGCGCTTTCGGAACGGGCAGGTGGCGGGAGACAACCACGCAAGGGATGTGCTGTTCACAAAGTTGAAGGCACCGGGTCTCCTGTTCAGTTTCCGCCAAGCTTTTCAAATAGCTTGATTCAGCATTTCCAAGAACTTGAATGCGTTTACCCGCAAAGTAAGTGAAAAATCCGGAAAGAGCCAGACCAGGACGATTGATCGTTGGTTCACGGATCTTACGCTCGAATCCCAAGGCCGGACCCACCAGTTTGAGCTGTAATGCGTCGGCGTGCCGCGTGTAGAATTCGCCAACCGGGATAAAAGGTAACTTCCCTCGTCTCATTCTGGCTTTTTGGCAGTTTGGCGCATCATGGCTGGCCGTCTCAGAACCCCACAAAGTGATCATGGCAGCTTTGCAGCATTCACCGGCAAGATAGTAGCAAAGTTCTCCAGCGCATCCATTTCAAAGTGTGGCATCGCCCATCTATTGTCTTGCGGCCCACACAAAAAAAAGTGCCCGGTCTGGCGCGCTGTGCACCGCGTCGACCGGGCACCGTTTCACTCTTGCTGGAACTACTTGAACGCCGGCTCGATGAGCCCGAAATCTCCGTTCTTGCGCCGGTAAATGACGTTCACTTTCTCCGTTTTAGCGTTCAGGAAAACAAGAAACTGCTTCGACGACATCTCGATCTGCAGAACAGCCTCATCGATAAACATCGGCTTCACCGGGTATTTCTCGCTGTGAATTACAGAGGGTTCGGAAAGATTCGTGTCCGGCTTGTTCCCAGCGGAATCGGTGTCCGGCGCCTCCTCCAAGCCCTCTACCCATTCCCAGCGCAGCACGGTTTCCTCAAGGTGCCGCACGGTATGTTTGCGAGGCCGATGGTGGCGCATGAGGCGGGTCTTATATTTGCGCATCTGCCGGGCGATTTTGTCCACGACCTCGTCGACGGAAACGTACATATCATCGCTTTCCGCGCTGGCCTCGAGCGTGATGTGGTTGCTACAATGCAAAACAACCTCAGCCGTGTGACGGTATTTCTGAACATCCATAATTATCTGTACTTCGATAATTTTTGGATAATCAAGGTGAAGGCATGACAGCCGACGTCGGCAATACTCTTTCATCGCCTCCGTGACGCTTACGTGCCTCCCGGTCACCTGGATCGGTGGATTCGCATTCTGAACCTGCATATGTGGGCGCTTTCTGTTTGGGTTAATGACGGCTAAGAGATCGGCATTCAGCGAGATCGAGCATAAACTGTACCCATTGAATCAAGATGACCATCTCCCCGGTAAAGGCTACTGCAACAGTAACAAAAAACATGGTGGTAAGATCACATGCGAAAACGTTCACCAAGATAGAGCTGCCGACTAATTGGGTCATTAATCAGAAACTCCCGGGTGCCCTGGCTTTCGACTCTTCCGTCAAAAATAAGATAAGCGCGGTCTACAATCTCTAAAGTTTCGCGAACGTTGTGATCGGTGATCAAAATGGCTAAACCCGATTTCCGGAGGTTTGAGATATGCTGCTGAATTTCGGAGACGGCGATCGGATCGACTCCGCTGAACGGTTCATCCAGCATCATGAGCTTCGGATTGGTTACCAGCGACCGGGCGATCGTCAGACGACGTTTCTCACCTCCGCTGAGGGTCAGGGCCTGATTTCTTGCCAGATTCTCAATTCCAAATTGGCGGAGCAATTCATCGCAACGCCGGTATCGCTCCCGGCGGGAAATCCGGAGCGTCTCAAGAATGGCCAGGATATTCTGTTCGACGGTGAGTTTTCGGAAGATGGACTCTTCCTGGGGAAGGTACCCCATGCCCATTCGGGCTCTCCGATGCATCGCAAACCCAGTCACGTCACGATCCTGGAAATAAACTCGGCCACCGTTCGGCCGAACTAATCCAACTATAAGATAAAACGTGGTCGTTTTACCAGCACCATTTGGTCCCAGCAAACCGACGATTTCGCCTTCATTGACATGGATATCGATCCCGTTCACTACCGACCGGCCACCGTAAATCTTGACCAGTTTATCCGTACGAAGAATCGGCGTTTCGACCCGCCGTCTTGCTTCCAGGACAGGTGATTCAATTTCTAACCTACTGGGCGACATTCGCTTTTGGATTGTTCGTAGCAGTTGTTCTATCCTCGATCAATGTCCTTGTGCTGCCGTAGGTTTGCATTCGCCCATCTTTGTACAGCACCATTCTCACTCCGGGCGCCGTTGCGACGTGCGTATTGGCGCCCTGTGTCACTTGCGGCCAGCCAGTCAATGTGATCGAACCGTCTTTTGCCTCATAGAGGGCATTGTCCCCCTTACCGACCGAGATGGGGGGTTGTTGAGCCTGGGCCGGGGCTGGCCCGGTGGTGGTGATCCCTGCGGCAGGCGTTGGCGCACTCGCCGTTTTGGCAGTTTGCCCCTGAGTCTTGGGCTGATTGACGTGGACGATCACCACATTCCCCTGCGCGTTCGCTTCATTCAAGCCACCCCCGTCCTCGTCTTTGTTCAGGTGAACCGTTAATCGATCGGCGGTCAACGTGAACTGGGGATCGATTACTTTGACATTCCCAATAAAGACTCCGGTTCGAGTCTTTGTATCGAACTGCGCCTCCTGGGTGGCCGTAATTTCCGTCGGACCCTTTGGACGGCCACTGCTGTCGCCACCAAACAGCTCGTTCGACTGGGCTCCCGCCGCGGGCCCTCCGGGAGCCTGCTTAGCGTTGGCGGGAGATTGGTTCGCGCCCGCAGATTTTGCCGCCGCCTGCGCCGCAGAGTGTTTCGCCGGGGTAGCGGACTTTTGCTGCGCCATCCCGATTACTGCACCAAAACAGACCATTGCTCCGAAAAAAATGACTAGTTTCTTCACTGACTCTATTGTTGTTGACCCTCGGAGCTGGACTTTGTTTGAAAATCATTCCGATTATAGATCACCAGATGGATATTTCCGTACACCGTTCCCTGGCGAGTTTTCGAGTTGAATTCACCGGCGTCCGCCGTGAGAGAGAAATCGTCGCGCGTGATTCGGACCGGCTCCTTCGTCGAGATCTGCTCGGAATCCAGATTCATCGTCGATGATACCAACTCGATCTTGGCATCGGGCTTGAACGTCTGCTGGTTGTAGGTTTGGATCGTGACCGTGTGCATTTCGACGTTCTGGTCATCCAGCCGCCTGGCGGATTCTATGTCAAATTGCATCTCTATCTTTCCCTGATCATTCCGGACTGGAAGACGCAGCCCCTTCACATCGTGCCCGATCGGAACCGGCAGATCGATTCGGCGACCCGGACCGTTGCCATCGTCAGCCAGCAGTGTTGCTACTGCACTCCCGAACAGCCAGACCACCGCAAGCATTTTACCGGCTGATCTCATGAATTTGCTTAAGCTTTCCCAGCAGAGCCGGAAGATCCCCGAGCGGGATTTGGTTTGGCCCGTCTGAAAGCGCCTCACTGGGATTATAGTGGGTTTCAATAAATATTCCGTCACATCCCGCCGCGGCCGCGGCCCTCGCAAGCACCGGCGCGAGCACGCCATCACCGCTGCTACGGTCTCCAGCGCCGCCTGGACGTTGAACAGAATGCGTCGCGTCAAAAATGACTGGATATCCAAGTTCCCGGATCCAATACAGCGCCCGCATATCTGCGACGAGGTTATTATAGCCAAAACTGACCCCTCTTTCGGTAAAGACGTAAGAGGAGCATCCGTAGGTTTCGAGTTTCTCTGCAATATTCCGAACATCCCAAGGGGCGAGAAATTGACCCTTTTTCACATTCACCGCCCTCCCCGTTTCGGCGGCGGCTCGAATCAGGTCGGTCTGCCGACTGAGGAAAGCTGGAATCTGCAAAAGGTCGATGAATTGGCCGGCCGCCTTTGCATCATCCGGCGAATGAATGTCCGTGGTCACCGGCACCGCTAAGTCATCCCCGATCTTGCGAAGCAATCGACATCCGGCTTCCACTCCAAGGCCGCGGAACGATTTAACGGAAGTGCGATTCGCCTTGTCGTAGGACGCCTTAAAAATCCACGAAACATCCAGCGCCGCACAGATGTCCTTGAGATCGCCAGCGATCGAGAGGACAAATTTCTCGGACTCGATCACGCACGGACCAAGTATATAAACAGGCCTCTCTCCCCCAAATTCCACGCCCCGGATTTCGAATCTTTTCACTCTTCAAGGGCAAGCCTGCAAAATGCCTGACCAAAACTAAAATGGTCTTCAGCCTGCGCTAATCAGGCCCGTTCAAGAACCGTAGCTCTTGACGAACTTCCTTTTGCCGTCCGGATCCGTTTGCTCCGGTCCCGATTCTTCCCCGGGCTTCTGTTCAACTTGCGGTGGGGCCTCGGCCTGAACTGCCGCCTTGCCCTGAGGTGCCGACTTGCTCGAGGGTTCCTCCCGGACTACCTCAACGAACGCCATTTGCAAATTTGAAATGGTCCCGGCCAGTATTCGCGACTCGTCGGAGTTCAAATTGCCCTTGGTCTTCTCCTGAATCATCACAAGCTGATCAATCAGCATTTGGGCTACATCCAGGTTCACTTCCGCCTTCCCCGTTTGAGGATGCGGGATCTGGCCCAACATAAAGGCCGCATTCTGGGCCTGCATCATGATGAACTCGATAAACCGCTGCGCCATCTCACCCGAAGAAACAGTCGTATTCTGGTATTCTGCCATATCGGATCTTCCGCTCCATTCAAGGCCTAACAATGACCGTTATCGCGGGTTTATCCATCAAATATTTCCGGGCGACTTCATTGACGGAATCGATCGTCAGACTCTCGATCTGCTTCCTGCGCCGATGGACATAGTCGTATCCCAACCCATATAACTCGTTGAGCGCGCCACTGTGCGCGTAGGCATCCATGTTCTGGAGCTGGAAAGCGAGTTGCGACAACGTCCTCGTCTTGGCTCGCTCAAATTCCTGCAGTTCCAGCCCATGGGTGGACAGGATCTCCAGCTCGGCTTGGAGAATTTCCATGACCCGTTCTACCTTCTCCGGAGCGGTTGCCGCGTGCAGGCTGAATATCCCGGGAGCAACTCCAAGAAACAACGAACTCCCGACGGAGTAGGCCAAGCCCAGTTCTTCGCGCACTTTGACAAAAAACCGCGAGCTCGAATCACCGGCCGCCTCATCGAGAATTTCGAGACTGATTCGATCCGGACTTTCGATCGTGCAGGCAAGATACCCTATGCAGATAACCGCCTGGTGCCTGCCCTCGTAAGACATGACCAAACGGCTTTTGTAATCGCTCCAAACCGAGCTTGACGGCTCCTCCAAAGGTCGTTCCTGCTTTGAATCCGCCGTCCCTTCTTCAATCATCTCGAGGATCCGCTCAGAATCAAAATCGCCGCAAACTCCAAAAACGGCACTTGGCCAGGTAAAACATGTCCGATGTTTGCGGATCAGATCGTCCTGGTTGATTTGGAGCACCGTTTCCTCGCAACCAAGCGGATTCAGGCCGTAGGGGTGATCGCCGTAAATCTCCACTCTTAAAAGATTCCGAGCGACAATCTGGGGTTGCGCTTTCTCTGCCCGAATCGCAGCAATCTGGCTTTCCCGTTCGCGTTCGGTCGATTCGGCTGGGAAAGTTGGGTTGACTCCTACGTCCATCATCGCTGCAAAGGCATCGCTAAAATCGTCAGACAATGAACTGGCTGAAATCCGCATCGTACTGAACCCGGATTCGACGAAAAGCATGCCGCCGATTCCCTCAATCTGCTCCGCAATTTGCTCGGCCGACCGGCTCTTTGTACCCTTTGGCATGGCCTGAGTGAGCAACCGATGGATTCCATTGTTGTCGGCCTTTTCGTAGAGCGAGCCCCCGCGAAACACCGCTGAAGCGTAGATCATCGGAAGACGCCGATCTGGAATCAGAACAACTCTGGTTCCGTTGCGCAGCAAATGCAGTTGCGGGTCTGGGCTGTTCTTCTTTACAATCGTAACTCGCTTCGATTCGTTCTCCGGGCGCAGCACCGCAACCGTCAGATTGGAATCCGTGAGATACTGGGAAACGACGCCTTCGACATCCGCCGGAGTCACGGTCTGCAGCCGCTCCAGGTAATGCCGGCTGAAATCGAGATTCCTCGCATACAGCCAATTCAAGCCGAGATCGGACGCCAAACCTTTGACAGTCTGAAACTGTTCGATCGCGTTCACGGTGATAATCCGCTTCGCCTTTCTGAGCTCCTCCTCTGAGAATCGGCGTTGTCGTCGATCGTTGACACACTCCACGATCCGACTCGGGACCAGATCAGCGACTTCCTTGGCACACTGGCCGGAAACAGTCAGTAAACCTGGAAAACTTGGAGTGTAGGCGTAGGCGCCGACGCCGTAAACGAGTCCTTCTTTTTCACGAAGCTGTTGATAGAGCCGCGAACTCGCCCCACCCCCGAGAACGACGGAAGCCGCGTCCACGGCCGCCATGTCCTCATGTGAAACACCAGGCACGTGCCAGCCCAGGTTGAAGTAAGCGAGCTCCGCCCGAAATCGTTGCGTCGTCTCGCGGCGACCTAACTGCGGAGGTTCTTCCGGAAGAATCACCGGCTCCAGCGGCCCGCGTTTAGCAAATCCAAGAAGTTCTTCCGCATCGGATCGCACCCGGTCTGGTTCGACATCCCCCGCCACCACGAGAAATAAGTTATTCGGAAGATACCGCCGCCGATAGTACCGCAGGACATCCTCGTGAGCCAACTGATCAAACACTTCGCGGATCCCAATCACCGGATATCGACAGGGGTGCGCTTGAAAAGCCGTTCCGAAAATCAGGTAACTCAAAACTCGGTCCGGATCATCGAGTCCCATGTCGAATTCGCGACGGACTATATCCATCTCCCTTTCGAGCGGCCCAGGTTCGACAAGTGATCGAAACAGCATGTCGCCCAAGATATCGATTGATCGGCGGACAGCGTCGGCCGGGCAGTCTACCCAGAAGACTGTGCGATCGAACGACGTATAAGCATTCACGTAGGCCCCCATCCCATGAATCTCGTCGCTGATTTGCTTTGACGTACGGCGCTCCGTCCCGTTGAAAAGCACGTGCTCCAATAAATGCGTCAGCCCGGCCCCCAGCCACTCTCCTTCGTGAATGCTACCGGTCTGACACCAGGCCTGAACGCTGGCTACCGGCGCTGAATGCTGTTCGGCGACTATAACGGTCAACCCATTGGAGAGTTCGAAAAGCGCAGGATGAACATCCGGAATCCCCATTGATATCATTGAGAGGTTCAGGAATTTGCCGGATTCGAACTGCGAGGCTCAAACGGTACAACAAACGCGACGTGAAAATCCAAGGCCCGGTCAAAATCATCCACCGAATCGGACTCAGTCTTCCCGAAAACGCCCGCACCAATCAAGTTAAACACCATCTGGCCAACATCGAATGAAGACCGGACACCCCAATACTCCAGAACGGTTATCACCATCGGTCCAAACTCTTTGAGTGCCAGTTGCCTGATTCCATCGAGCAACTCACCGGCATTTACGTGCGATCCCGACTCGGTTTTTCCGCGCTTCTTCTGTTTAATCGTGAATTCAAGGGCTTCTTTGAGGAAGATGTAGGCTTCTTTCCCGTATCGAGGATCTCTTTCGATGATTTGTTCGACAACTTCGTTGAAGGATCTCTGCATTTTTTTACCTGGCCTCAACCTGCTGTTGCTGAGCAACGGTTGTCCGTACGTGTTTTACGACTGCTCCAAGAAGAAGCGCCAAGCCAAGCGCAACTACCAGCAGCTGCTCACCCCGAGTCAACCTGAACATCCAATTACTATAGGCCATCGAATCGCTTTGTCATGTGGCGGACGCATCCCCAACGCCATCACCCCTCAACTGCTTGTGGATGGAGTCGGTCCGGAAGTTCCGGAAGATCCGGCCACCTTATCCGAACCCGAGCCACTCTTGGCCCCCTCGCCCTTGGCCCCCTCGCCCTTAGCTCCCTCGCCTTTGGACGATCCGCTCTCTTTCGCCTTCTCCCCGGCGGATTTCGCATCGTCGCTTTTCGTTGATCCACTTTCTTTTTTGGCGCTTTCCTGATAATTGGCGCTTCGGTAGTCGGTGGTATAAAAACCCGAACCTTTGAATATTAGTCCCGCACCTGTCCCGATCAAACGTTTCACCTTACCTTGGCCCCAAAACTCCTGGCGGCACAACTTCTCCGGGCAAACGACAAACGACTCGTCCTTCATCGACTGAAAAACCTCAAACGTTTGATCGCACTTCTCGCATCGATATTCGTAGGTGGGCATAGGTGACGCTTTGGATATAGCAGAGGCTGGCGCCGCCAGCAAACTGTGCGTGGATCCTTCCATCGCCGGCAATCGTATTTTAGGTGACTTGACGATTCGCAAATTCAAGGCTATTCCGAGCTGATTCCCGGACTATGAGTATCCGACGGTTTCCAATAATTCTGGCAGTTTTGCTCCTGGCTGGGTGCGGTAACAGCGAAAAATCGCGGCTGGCAAATCCAAACACCGCCTATCTTCCGGCGACCGGCGATCTTGGTGCAAACTCTCCGGAACCAGGTTCAAGTTATGACCCAATTTCTTATTGGGATGGAGACGGTGTCCCGGGAACGCCCTCGGTCAAGATTTATCTTAAGGAGCAGCGAGCCTATTTTTATAAGGGCGACGTCCTGGTGGGTGTCTCCCAAGTTTCGGCTGGCCGGGAAGGCCACGACACGCCGGTGGGCAGCTATAAGATCATTCAAAAAGATAAAGACCACGCATCAAGCCTCTACGGAGATTACGTCGATGCCACCGGAAACATCGTGCAAAAGGACGTTGAACTGGGCAAAGATCCCAGGCCGCCGGGAGCCATCTTTAAAGGTGCGCCGATGCCGTTTTTCATGCGCATTACCGGCGGCGTTGGTATGCACGAAGGTTATTTGCCCGGCTATCCCGCCTCGCACGGATGTATCCGGATGCCCGGGAAAATGGCGGAGATCTTCTTCAACAACGTCGATTTGCGGACCCCGGTCCAGATTGTGGACTGAGGGAACAGAATTCTGAATTTGCGCTCTACTTTCGTCGCCGAATCGCGTGATAAATCAGTAAAAGAATCACCGCGCCGATGATGGACTGGATGAATCCGACTGGCAGCAAACTGTCGGGATGCCCGGAGTTCCAGCCAAGCAGCTTCCCGATATAAAAGGCAACAAACGAGCCAGCCACTCCGATCGCGATTGTGATAAGGCAGCCAGCCGGTTCTTTACCCCCGACGAGCAGCTTTGCAATGGCGCCAACGATTAACCCGATAATTAATGTGCCAATCAGACTTAACATGGTTGCTCTTTCCTTTCGCACCCCTATATAACCGCAGCGCTCAGGTCCGGCAGCCGCCGCACCCGGTCGCCGAGCTCATCGCGGTTGGAAAGTTCTAAGGATTTTTAACCGAAGGAGGCTAGTCCTTTGGGCAAATATTCGCAAGCTTATGCAAGAAAAGCTCGTTCTCTTCGTCGACCTGAAAGGCAGTGATTTTCTTGTTGGCGGCCGCCATTTTAGTGTACTATCCGACCGGTTTCCCGTAGCGTCAGGCATGAGCGATTCCCCCAGCTCCGCGTCGATGTCCTTTCGACGAAAAAGAGATTCTCGCGAACTGATCCTCCAGGCCGCCGAAGAAATTGTTGCCAAGCACGGCCCGGCGCATCTGACGCTGGAGACAGCCGCAAATGAAGCCAAGGTCAGCAAGGGCGGCCTCTTTTATCATTTCCGATCGAAAGAAGCCCTGCTCGAAGCGATGATCCGCCGTTCCATGGAACTGTTGGAACGCGAGCACATTAAATTCGCGGAATCGCTTTCCGGGGAACGAAACGGGAAGCTGAAAGCGAATATCATTGGAACGCTTCGGCACCTGGAGGGCCAGCGGCCTGTGCTGACGGCCGTGATCGCGGCGATTGCCAACGACCCGAAGCTAGTTGAACCGATGCGCGAGTCGATCCGGAAAGAGTTTGTCGATCTCTCCAGGGAACTCACGCTGCGGACCGAAGATATCGCAATTCTCTTTCTCGCTTCCCAGGGATTATTGTTCATGGAACTGCTCAACCTCTCGTTCCTGACGCCAAGCCAGATTCGAAAAGTCACGCGACGCATGCTGCAATTGGTCGAGGAGCTCGACGCGCAGCCCTCGAGACAATCTGAAGTTGCCGCCAAGGAGTAAGAGCGTGCGAGTAAGCAAAGCGAGGACGTTGCCTAAACCTGTACCGGCTGGCCGGTTTATACTGCAAACACCAGCCGGAGTTCCCCAAAAACCGCAGGTCCTGAATTATTCGTTTTCACCATTTTCTTTTTCCCTTTTATTCAGCAGAATCCTGATAACTTGTTCCCGGTTTAACTCCTGCCCCCCCAAACATGAAAAAACTTATTAATTCCCCTGAAAATGTCGTCCTTGAATCCATTACCGGCCTTGGGGCCGCGTTTAGCGATCTCATCAAGGTTCACACCAATCCGAATTATATCACCCGTGCAGACGCTCCTGTGAAAGGTAAAGTCGCCTTGGTTTCCGGCGGCGGAAGCGGTCATGAACCCATGCACGGAGGATTCGTTGGGCGCGGAATGCTGGATGCCGCTTGCCCCGGTGCAGTGTTCACGAGCCCGACGCCTGACCAGATGTTTGAGGCGACGAAGGCAGTGAATGGCGGTAAGGGTGTTCTACATATCGTCAAGAATTACACCGGCGATGTTCTGAACTTTGAAATGGCCGCGGATCTGGCGAGGGCGGAGGGCATCGAGGTTGAAGCAGTGGTTATCGATGATGACGTTGCCGTCAAAGACAGCCTTTGGACCGCTGGCAGACGCGGCGTCGGCACCACTGTCCTGGCAGAGAAAATTTGCGGTGCGGCAGCCGAAGCGGGACAATCCCTTAAAGAAGTGACCGCCCTTTGCCAGCGGGTGAACGCCCAGGGTCGGAGCATGGGGATGGCTCTAACCTCCTGCACTGTCCCACATGTCGGCAAGCCGACTTTTGACCTGCCGGAAGATGAAATGGAGATCGGTATCGGCATCCATGGTGAACCGGGACGAACTCGGACCAAGCTGAAGAGCGCCGACGAGATCACTGAAATGCTTCTGATGCCGGTCGTGGAAGATTTGCCCTTCAAATCAGGGGATGAGGTCCTGCTGTTCGTTAACAGCATGGGAGGCACACCGCTGCTTGAGCTTTTTGTCGTCTATGGCAAGGCACGCGAAATCCTGACCAAGGCCGGAATTAAAGTGACCCGCAGTCTCGTCGGACCTTACATTACGAGCCTGGAGATGGCTGGTGCTTCGATCACTTTGCTGAAACTGGATAATGCCTTGACAAAGCTCTGGGACGCCCCGGTTCTGACGCCGGGACTTCGTTGGGGTGCTTGAGACAGAAGCGGATTATAGTTGCGGCCACCATCGCGGCGGACCTCGAGGTCCGCCCACTCTCTATGTCAAATATCTCATCAGACCAGATTTTCGCCTGGATCGAGCGGTACGCCGCACAGATCGCCGAACAGAAAGAATACCTAACCCAATTGGACGCGGCAATTGGCGATGCAGACCACGGGGTAAATATGAACCGTGGTTTTCAAGCGGTGCTTGCAAAGAGGGCTGATCTGCAAAATGCCGACATCGGCACGCTTCTCAAAGGGGTCGCTATGACGTTGATCTCAACAGTCGGCGGCGCCAGTGGCGCCCTCTATGGCACCTTCTTCTTGCAGGCCAGCACCAGCGCGGGAACCAGAATGGAGCTTTCTGCGGGCGAGTTCGGGGCAGTCATGGAGAAAGGGCTGGCGGGAGTCGTCCTGCGAGGAAAAGCCGCTATCGGCGACAAAACGATGGTGGACGCCTTGCAACCTGCGATCAAGGCATACAAGCATTCGATCGAGTCCGACGAGACTCTCGACCAGGCCCTCTCCGAGGCGCTAAGCGCCGCCGAGGAAGGTTTGAAATCGACCGTGCCGCTGGTCGCTCGCAAGGGTCGAGCGAGCTATTTGGGCGAACGGAGCGCCGGTCATCCTGATCCGGGCGCCAGTTCCATCGTTCTACTATTCCGTTCGGCAGCGGAAACACTAGGATCACCTAAGAAACGAAGAGAAGAGTGAAACCGCTACGGTTTTAACTCCGCGCCATGTCATGGTAGGCATCGTTCTCGTGTCCCATAGTCGTGCCTTGGCCGAGGCAGCAGGTGACTTCTTGCGCCGCGTGGTCAACCCGGATCTGGCGCTGACCTTTTCCGGCGGCGTGGGTGACGATCGAGCAACGCTGGGTACTGACGCAATCGATATTCAGGAAGCGATCAGCACCGTTTATTCCGACGATGGAGTCCTCGTCCTGATGGATATGGGGAGCGCGATTCTAAGCGCGGAGTTGGCAAAAGAATTCCTCCCTCCCGAGCAACAGGAAAAGGTTCGACTCACCTCTGCGCCTCTTGTGGAAGGGGGCATGGCCGCGGCGGTCCTGGCCAATCTGGGGGCTCCACTCGATGCGGTGGCAAAGGCCGCGCTGGATGGCCTGGTAGCCAAGCAAGACCAGGTGAAGGATGTTGCGCCGCACGGGCCGGCGACCACCCCCGCCCCAGAACTCCCTGTCAACGAGATTCTGGATGTGAAGATCCGGAATCCGCATGGTCTGCATCTGCGCCCGGCGGCCCTGCTCATCAAAACTTTGTCGGGTTTTCCTGCGGCAGTGCTGATCGAAAATCGGACCTCCCACCGCGGGCCAATTCTGGCGCAGAGCCTGGTCGATGTCGCACGCCTTCAGATCCACGAGGGTGACTCTGTGCGATTCTCGATTTCGTCGCCCGACCCTCAACCGGTGGTCGACTCGATTCGATCCCTGGTCGAAAACCAATTTGGCGAAGCAGATCAGGCGGTTCTTCCAAACGAACCCAATGGGGCACCGGACGCCTCTCAATCCTTTGGCGTTTCGCGTGGGATCGCGATCGGCCGTCCCGTTCTGCTGGACACCATCGCCGCTTCGGTGCCGACCCACACGCTGGCGTCCGGTCCGGAAATCAAGCGGGAGGTTGAAAAACTCCGGGCGGCGGTGGCAGCAGCCATCGCGGAGTTTGACGGTCGTATTGAACGGCTGAGAGCCTCACTGAAGCGGCAGGACCTGGAAATTTTCGATGCACAGCGAATGATCTTTACGGATCCGACGATCCTCAAGGAGGTCCAGGCAAAAGTTGAAGACCAACACTTGAACGCCGCGGCGGCATGGCATGAGATACTTTCTCGCTATGCGGCCGACCAGGAAGAAATGGACGATCCCTACCTTCGGGCTCGCGCAGCAGATTTCCGGGAAGTGGAACGAACCGTGGTGGCCCATCTGATCGACGAGAAAAATGGATCTGCCCTCTCCGACAACGCGTTTGCCGATCCCACAATATTCGTGTGCGAGGAATTAACGCCGACATTCGCCGAGCGGTTTCGCCGGCTTTCGATTGCCGGGGTGATTCAACTCGGAGGCGGTGCGACCTCCCATGGAGCCATTCTGGCGCGAGCTCTTGGCCTTCCCGCGATTGGTGGCGCCAGAAAAGACCTCGAGCGCCTTCGCGCCGCTCAAACGGTCGCAATCAACGGTTCTGACGGTTCTCTCTGGATAGATCCTCCGCCGGATCTGTTAGCTGACCTGGTCGGCCGGCAGCAATTGGAGCGCTCCGAAAGCCGGCGGGCACTCGAAGAGAGCCAGGGCCTCGCGATCACGAAGGATGGAATCCTCGTCCAAATTGGTGGCAATGCCGGTTCTGCAGACGACATTGCAAGTGCCCGAACCAACGGAGCCGAATTCATCGGTCTTTTTCGGTCGGAATTTCTTTTCCAGGATTTTGATCCGGCGCCCGATGAGAACCAACAGCTCGCAGCGTATCAGGCAGCTCTTGCACCGTCCGGGGGCGCATTGCCTGTCACGATTCGCCTGCTGGACGTGGGAGGCGATAAACCTCTCAAATTCCTAGCTCAAGCCAAGGAAGCAAATCCATTTCTCGGAGTGCGCGGAATCAGGCTACTGATGGCCAATCAGCGGTTTTTTCGTACGCATCTCCGAGCCATTTTGCGGCTGGCGGATTCGTTTCCGGTACAACTGCTGATCCCAATGATCACGGACGTGTCAGAAATTCTCGCCACCAGAAGATTACTCACCGAAATTGCCGGCGAACTGAGCCAGGCAAACGTGCCTCACCGATGGCCCATCCCGCTTGGGGCAATGATCGAGACACCGTCGTCCGGGATCCTGATTGACCAACTTATACCGCATCTCGACTTTGTTAGCATTGGAACCAACGACCTCACGCAATACGTCCTGTGTGCAGAACGGGGGAGCGCCATGCTATCCGCCTTTTCCGATTCGCTTCACCCAGCGGTTCTCCATCTATGTGAGGAAGTGATTCGCGCCGCTCAGCAACGCGGGGTTAAGGCTTCGATTTGCGGGGAGATCGCCTCTGATCCTGAAGCACTTCCGATCTGGATCGGTCTCGGTCTCCGCGAGTTCAGTGTCTCGGCCGCCGCAATCCCGGCGATCAAGTCTCTGGTCCGAAAGCTGGATATTCCCAGGATAGCCGATCAATTAAACTCCAAGCTTCCCTCTTTCGAAGCACCTTCCGACGTTCGCGAGTTTTCAAGAACCCTGGTCTCCTAGCATCGTGATCAGGCTTCCTGAAGGTCAGTTAAGAAACATTTGCCAGATTTTACTTGTTTCCGCTCTGGCCGAGACCTAGAACTCTCTCACTCTTATAAACACAAGTTGATAAGAGCGCACAGCGTAAAGCTGTTGTGTTATCCCCCCATCCTCCATAGACACATGAATAATTCATTCGTCGGCGAGCTCATCGGCACGATGCTGCTCATCATTTTCGGAGACGGTGTTGTTGCCAACGTCGTCTTAAGTCAGACAAAGGGACAGAACTCGGGCTGGATTGTCATAGCGACCGGTTGGGCCACGGCGGTTGCCGTAGGCGTGTACGCGGCGGGCCCAATCAGCGGTGCTCATATTAACCCGGCGGTGACGATCGGCTTGGCGGTTATCGGTCTATTTCCTTGGGCGAACGTAGTGCCTTACATCATCGCTCAAATGATCGGCGCGTTCCTAGGGGGCGTCATTGTTTGGATTGCGTACCGGCAACATTTCGAGAAAACGGAAAATGCTGACCTGAAACTCGCTGTCTTTTGCACCGGTCCTGCCATTCGTGATTACCCGTCGAACCTGGTTACGGAAATTATCGGGACATTTACTCTGGTCTTTGGCGTTCTCTCGATGACTCATTTTATCGGCAAAGACACACCGGCTATTACCGGACCCACGTGGGGATCATGGGTTGTTGTCGTCCTGGTATGGGCGATCGGTTTGTCTCTCGGCGGCCCCACGGGATATGCCATCAATCCGGCTCGCGATCTGGGACCTCGGATAGCCCATGCAATATTGCCGATTCCGGGCAAACGTGACTCCGATTTTGCTTACGGATGGGTCCCAGTTGTCGGTCCAATCATCGGCGGGATTATTGGCGCCCTCATTTATGCCGCCACTTTCGGGAGTGCACCAGCACCCCACTAAACCCTAACTTATCACAACGGAAATTTTATGAAATATTTACTCGCTTTAGACCAAGGTACTACCAGCTCTCGAGCTTTGGTGATTGATTACTCAGGTAAAGTAATCGCCGTCGCACAAAAAGAATTCACGCAGTTCTTCCCGCAGCCGGGATGGGTCGAACACGATGCCAACGAAATATGGGCGAGCCAGATTGGTGTCGCGGCCGACGCAATCGGCCGGGCGGACATTAGCCACAAAGATATAGCCGCCATCGGCATCACGAACCAGCGCGAGACGGCAGTTGTCTGGGACCGTAAATCAGGCGAACCCGTCGGCCATGCCATTGTTTGGCAGGACCGTCGGACCGCTTCGATCTGTGATCAGATGCGATCAGACGGCCTGGTGCCGCTCGTGCAGAAAAAGACGGGCTTAGTCATCGACGCTTACTTCTCTGGGACCAAGGTGCGTTGGATTCTTGATAACGTGCCTGGCGCCCGCGAAAAGGCCGAGGCCGGTGAACTGGCTTTTGGGACGATCGATTCCTGGCTGATCTGGAAGCTGACCAAGGGGCAGGTGCACGTGACGGACGAGACCAATGCCTCCCGCACCATGCTTTTTAACATTCATACGCGAGACTGGGACGACGAGTTGCTGAGCGCCCTGCATGTCCCGCGCTCCATGCTGCCGACAGCCAAGAGCTCCAGTGAAGTGTACGGAGAAACCGCTGTGGGTACCCTGGAAGGGCTCCCCATCGCCGGGATTGCCGGCGATCAGCAAGCCGCGCTCTTCGGCCAGATGTGCAGCAAACCGGGCATGGCAAAAAACACCTACGGTACCGGATGCTTCATGTTGATGAATACCGGAACCGAGGCTGTGCCGTCCAAGAACAATCTCCTCACCACCATCGCGTGGAGAAAGAACAACGTAACCGAATACGCGCTCGAAGGGAGCGTGTTCATCGCCGGAGCGGCGGTGCAGTGGCTGCGCGACAGTCTCGGAATTATCAAGACGGCGCCGGAGGTGGAAGCGTTGGCTGCCAGCGTCCCGGATAACGGCGGCGTGTATCTCGTGCCGGCTTTTGTCGGGCTTGGAGCACCGCATTGGGATGCGTATGCCCGGGGCGCCATCCTTGGACTGACTCGCGGGAGCACGTCTGCGCACATTGCTCGAGCCACGCTGGAAGGCATCGCTTTTCAGGTTGCCGACCTGCTGACCGCAATGGAGTCCGATTCGTCCATCAAACTCGCGGAACTGCGGGTCGACGGAGGAGCCTGCGCCAACAACCTCCTCATGCAGACACAGGCAGATCTCCTGGGGGTGCCAGTGGTTCGTGCCGCGAACGCCGAGACCACCGCCATGGGCGCGGCTTACCTGGCGGGATTGGCCGTTGGTTTTTACAAATCGACGGACGAAATCTCGTCCCAGTGGGCTTCCGATCGCACCTTCGAACCAAAGATCGGCCAGGACGAACGCCAAAAATTGCGAGCGGGCTGGAATAAGGCACTCGATCGAGCCAAAGCCTGGATCTAGGCAGCTCTTCATTGTCGTGGACCGAAATCTTGCAATCCAGGCGATCTCAGACCGTTCGACGATCTGGGATTGCCTGGTAATCGGCGGAGGCGCTACAGGGCTGGGTACTGCGGTCGAAGCCGCTTCCCGAGGTCTCCGGACGTTACTGGTCGAAAAAACGGACTTCGCCAAGGGGACATCGAGTCGCGCGACGAAGCTCGCTCACGGCGGTGTTCGATACCTTGAACAAGGCAACATCAGTCTGGTTCGTGAGGCTCTTCATGAACGCGGCTTGATGATAAAGAATGCCCCGCATCTGGCGCATCCGCTGAAATTCGTTATCCCCGCCTTCCGGTTATGGGAGATTCCTTTCTACGGGATCGGTCTGGGCCTCTATGATTTGCTTTCAGGTAAGCTTTCACTCGGACGTTCTAAAATCCTAAACGCTGCCGAGACGGTCAAGCAGCTTCCGACCGTCGAGCAGAGTCATCTCCGGGGTGGAATCTCATATTTTGACGGCCAGTTTGATGACGCAAGATTGGCCACCACCCTTGCTCTCACTCTCTTCGATCTGGGAGGAGTTGTCGCAAACTATGTGGAGGTTACGGGACTGACGAAGAAGAACGACAAAGTGGCCGGCGCAATTCTTCGAGATCGAGAGAGTGGCGCAGAAATGGAAGTTTCCGCCCGCGTGGTCGTTAATGCGACCGGGGTCTTCGTGGACGCCTTGCGAAAGATGGACGAACCCGGAAGCAGCAAGATGTTGGCCGTCAGCCAGGGTGCTCATCTGGTGCTTCCGAAAGAATTCCTTCCGGGCGCAACGGCGCTGATGGTCCCCAAAACCTCCGACGGCCGAGTTTTGTTCGGTATTCCCTGGCACGATCGTCTGATCCTGGGCACTACGGATGGTGAGGTTCCCGAACCGGTGGAAGAGCCTCGGATCCAGGACCAGGAGATCTCTTTCATCCTGTCCGAGGCCGCACGGTATCTAGCCAAGGATCCAACCGAATCGGATGTGCTCTCTTGCTACGCCGGACTTCGGCCCCTGGTCAAGGCAGGTCATGCCAGCTCGACCGCAGGGCTCTCGCGTGAACACACCCTTCTGGTTTCGCCATCCGGCCTTGTCACCATCACCGGGGGCAAATGGACGACCTACCGCAGAATGGGCGAAGATTGCATCAATCGGGTTACCGAAATCGGGGGTTTTACACCCGTCCCGTCTCGGACTGCAACCCTGCCCCTTCATGGAAGTAGCAGTGGCGCCGAAACTTTTTTGCCGCCGTCCCATCTGGCCGTCTATGGCGCTGAAAGAAAAAAGGTTGAAGAATTAGCTGCCTCGGAGACCGGGCTCAGCGAGGCGCTCAATAATCGGCTGCCGTACTTGCAGGCAGAGGTCGTCTGGGCAATCCGGGAGGAAATGGCGCGTACGGTCGAGGATGTATTGGCCAGGCGGACCCGCGCGCTCCTGCTCGACTCCTCAGCGGCCGTCGAAGCCGCGCCTCGCGTCGCTGAAATTATGAGCCGGGAATTGCATCGCGATCAGGTCTGGCAACAGCAACAGATCGAAACCTTTCGGTCTTTGGCTAAGATCTATCAATTGAAGGGGAGGAGCTAGCCAGCATCGCTCACCAATCTCTGGAGATTGGTGAGCGATGCTGGCAGAATCAGGAGTCAGGAGTTGCAGGAGTTGCAGAATGGATGAGCGGGGCGATCGAAGAGTTCCGGCCCGAATTCAGCTCTTGATAGCCGAGAGTTCGCTGCAGAACAACCGCGTTGCAGCCGGGCTGTCCGCCCACAATCGATCCACTCATCCATTCTGCAACTCCTGACTCCTGAATTCTGCTTCCCCTGACTCCTGAGTTCTGAATTTTTTCCAAAAATGCTCGACTCTCTCGGTCTCAGCTCTCCGCAACTCGAGCTACTCAGAACAATGGCTTTTCAGCTCTCTGAGATCCCAGGGATTGCAGCCGTTGTTCTGGGCGGTTCATACGCGCGGGGAACTTCGCGGCCGGATTCCGACCTGGATATCGGCCTGTACTATTCGGAGAAATCTCCGCCCGAGATCGAAGCTATTCGCGCCAGCGTTGCCAGGGTATCCGTCCCGGATCGTACCCCGACCGTTACCGGCTTTTATCAGTGGGGTCCCTGGGTCAATGGGGGCGCTTGGATTCATACATCGGCCGGTAAGGTGGACCTTTTGTACCGCAATAGCGACCAGGTGCGGCGCGTACTGGACGAGTGTCAGGCGGGCATCTATCACCACGACTTCTACCAGCAACCGACATTCGGGTTTGTGAGCGTGGTTTACCTGGCTGAGACGAAATCGTGTCTCCCTCTATTTGATCGCCAAAACCTTCTCTCAGAGCTCAAACAGGGGGTTGAGATTTATCCGCCGCGTCTGCAGGAGAAGCTTATCACGGACTCCTTGTGGACGGCGGAATTTGCCTCTCTTCATGCCAGCGGTTTTGCGGCGCGCGGAGACATTTTCAACACGGTCGGATGCTTCGGACGAATCGCATACCTGCTCGCCCAGGCCCTGTTCGCGCTCAACTCCGAATATTATTTCGGTGACAAGGGCAGCCTGGAAGCGGTCGAGCGATTCAAGCTGCAACCTGACCAATTCTCGGAACGCCTCCAAGGTGTGCTTGCACTTCCGATGGCAAGTTCCCGCGAACTGCAGTCCGCCCTGCACCAGATGCAGGTTCTTTGGAAAGAAGTGGTCGATCTCACGGCAGGGCGCTATGCCGCGAAATTTGAAATCCGGTAGGGGAAACGGGTCGGCGAGTCGGCGTTCAGCGTTTGAGCGAAACAACGCTTGCCCAATGATTCTGATCCCACCCCGCTAATCACGACCATCCCAGATGACGCCGCCCGCCGATCCGTTTCCCTCGATGTCGGAATCGGACGGGTATTCTACTGCACACTCCCGTTGCGCGAATGCCTCGTTCCGTACTAAATCTGTAAACATGCTTTCCCCCTGGCAACCTGTTGATCACACGCAGGTTTTCCTCACCGGCGGCTTTTGGCACAAGCTGCAGCAACAGGTAGGCCAAGTCACTCTCGGCCACATCTACAATGAAATGCGGCACCAGGGCCAATTGGACGCCTTGAGGCTCGACCAGCGCATGCACCGCGGCCGGGAAGAGTCGAGTACGTGGTATTGGGGAGGCAGTATCTTCTGGGATTCAGACGTGGCTAAATGGCTCGAGGCAGCGAGCGCGTATTTGCAGCATCATCGAGACGCCATGCTTGAAACCCTCGTGGATGGGACGATCGAGCTCCTGGCGGGCGCCCAGCAACAGGATGGTTACCTGAACAGCCACATCCTGACATGGCGCCCACGGCACCGGTTTAAAAACCTTCGCGATCTGCACGAGCTCTACTGCGCGGGTCATCTGATCGAAGCAGCCGTCGTCCATCGTCAAGCCACTGGTAAGGAGACTCTGCTCAATATTGCCATTCGGCTGGCGGATCATCTGGCGACGGTATTCGGCACCGGAGCCCATCAACTGCCCGGTTATTGTGGACATCCAGAAATCGAGCTGGCGCTGATCCGCCTGTATCGTTTGACCCACGAGCAGCGCTACCTGGGTCTAAGTCGGTATTTCGTTGAACAGCGAGGAATAACTCCTCACTACTTCGACCGGGAAGCGGTCGAACGGTTGGACTCCAAACCGTTTCGTCCAAATCATCCGGTCTCTCCTTACGCCTACATGCAAGCGCACGTGCCGCTCAGGGAGCAACGGGAAGTCGTTGGGCATGCCGTACGCGCGATGTATCTCTATAGCGCGGTCGCTGATCTAGCCTACGAACTGAGAGACGAAGAACTCGTCGCCGTCTGCAAAAATCTCTGGGAAGACCTCTGCAGGAGTAAGCTCTATATCACCGGAGGCCTTGGCTCTGCGGCAGAGAACGAAGGGTTTACCAGGGATTACGATCTGCCAAACCTCCAAAGCTATGCGGAGACTTGCGCTGCGATTGCCCTGCTCCAATGGGCCCATCGGATGGTTCATCTTGAACTCGACAGCCGTTACACCGACGCCATGGAAAGAACTCTTTACAATGGTGTTCTGGCGGGGCTCGGGACTGACGGTAAATCCTTCTTCTATCATAACCCGCTCGCGAGCGACGGGACACATCACCGGGTGAGTTGGCCGTGGTGGTGTCCGTGCTGCCCGGCGAACCTGTCTCGCCTGATCCTGTCACTGTCCGGATATCTCTATTCTTCGGGTCCCAAAGCAATTGCAATTCATCACTACGTCTCCAGCGAAGCGAAATTCTCCATGGAGGGCGAGGAAGCTCACCTGGTCGTTGCCTCCGGTTTCCCGCTGGAAGGTACGGCTTCAGTTCGATTCGAGCGCGTAGCCAGCAACCCTTTTGAGGTCTTTCTCCGGCTTCCGAACTGGGCCGGCGACCACCAGTTCACTGTGAACGGCCGGGAAATCAGGCCGGAAATTGTCGCCGGCTATGCAGTGGTCTCTCGCTCCTGGCATTCTGGAGACGAATTGACTGCGCGATTTGAGATGCCGGTTCAAACACACTTTTCCAACTACGAGGTAATCGGCAATCGAGGCAGAGTGGCGATCAGTCGCGGCCCGTTGATCTATTGCGCAGAAGAGGCAGACAATGGTGGTCGGCTCGACCAATGTGCCGTAAATCCCGCGAAAGGTGCTATGATCAAGAGTGAAAATGGCGAGCTAGGCGAGATCGTTACCCTGTCGGTTCCAGGCTCGAGAGAGCAACAGGAAGATTGCTCTCTCTATCCTCTTTCGCCGCCTGCCTTAACCCCCTGCGAGCTCAAAATGATTCCATACTATGCCTGGGACAATCGCACTTCGGGCGAGATGTTAGTTTGGCTGCGGCGCGAAAGCTAAGCCATAAATTCGGAATTCAAAACTCTTTCCCCCTAAATACCCAAGTCAAATCCAATGAAAAGCCATACCAAACTAAAACTGCGGTTCCGCTGGTTGATCCTGCTCGGTTCCGCTCTCGCTGGTCTGGGGCTGGTGAATGCGCCAGCCGAAGTGACCACTGTCGAAATCTTGCACTATTTCAATGTGCAAGGTCAGATCGACGCCCTCAATGCACTGCAGAAAGACTTTGAAACTGCCAACCCAGACGTAAAAATCCACTTCACGTATGTCCCGTTTGGAGACTTGGTGAGCCACACCCTGCAGATGGCCGCAGTTCACAAACCGCCGGCCATATCCGCGATCGATAACCCGGACGTGCGGCGGGTTGCCAAAGCCGGCATCCTGAAGGACATCTCCGCGGACGCAGCGAAGCTCCCGCTCTGGAGCGACATTTATCCCGGACCCAAGGCCGCGGTGTCCGAGGGCAGCAAAGTGTACGGTGTGCCGATCGGAAGCAACAGTCTCGCTCTGTATTATAACAAAAAGATCTTGACTGACGGCGGCGTCTCTTCGCCTCCTCAGACATGGGAGCAGCTCACCGATACCGCCTCCAAGACGACCAAGAGCCCGGTGTACGGTATCGCTTTCTCGGCGGTGAATGACGAGCAAGCCACGTGGCAGTGGGAACCTTTCCTTTGGAGCAACGGCGGCAGCTTAAGCGACCTTGCCTCGAAGGACGCCCAGGCCGCGCTGGAGCTTTGGGTGGACTGGGTGAAGAAGGGCTACGCTTCCAAAGACGTGGTCAATTGGAATCAGGGCGACGTTCCTAACGAGTTTATCAGCGGGCGTGCCGCTACAATGGTCATGGGTCCCTGGCAGCTCGCGAACGTAAAAAAGAGCGGCGTCGATTTCGGCATCGTAACAATTCCTGTCCCTAAAGAGGGTTCGAAGCCGGTGGTCCCACTCGGCGGCGAGGTCTGGTGCGTCTTGAAAACCAATCCCAAAGTCGAGGAAGCCGCCGTGAAGTTTATCGCCTTCACGCAAGATCCGGAACGCCTGCGCAAGATCTGCGACACGTTTAACTATATCTCGTCGATACAAAGCGTCGCCAAGGCACAGGGCGAAGCAAATCCCGAGTTGCAACCCTTCGTAGACCAGATGGCTACGGCCCGAGCAAGGTCTCAAGACGGCGGGGCCAAATACCCAGAGATCTCTTTGGCAGCGCGCACCGCGATTCAGCGGGCGCTTACGGGTCAGGCGAGCGCCGAAGAGGCGCTGAAAGACGCTGCCGCAAAAATCAAAACGCTTCTTGGCAAATAGACCGTTCCAGCCCGCAATCAGCAAACCAAGGCCAAAGCGGCGAGCTCATTGCGGGCGGAAACCAGGAGGATTGGAGTACTGGAGCTCGGATATCCTCCTGAGAGGATTTCTTCACTCAAAGTAGATCACTCCCGGATTCTGCAACTCCTGAACTCCTGACTCCTGTTTTCCAATCCTCCTGCGATGACCGCTCGGACTACGATTACCCACACGGCGTCACCTTCTGGATCTACGAAGCCGCCGACCATGTCATGATCTTTCCCGCAACGACGCACTCGCGATGTTATGACGCGAAGACGCACGGTGGCAAATGTCGCGTCCTCCCATCCTGACCCGTTATAAGCGCGTCGCTTCGGGTTTTGCCTGATTCTTGCGGATTAGAGCAATTGGTTCAGTTTTGGCCCCCGCCTTGATCCCCAGTGTCCTCGGGTACCTGCTCACCCTTTTTGACTATAACAGGCTTCTCAATGGAGCCCCCAAAGGTTCCTTCAGGAACGAATTTTACTTCGGTATCCTCGGTACTTTTCTTTTCCGACGTTTCTTTTTCTGGTTCTGTACTCATCTTAGTTCCGTTTGTTGGTGTTCACGGCAGAGGCTAAGTCTGACATGTAAAGTATCGGTCCGCACCTTCAGATTTCCATATACTCTTTCTCGATACGTGACCGCTTGTCTCGAAGATGGGAAAGAATGTTTGGGTTTGAAGCTCACTTTCGCTGGAGGAGCAACTGCACAAGGTTAAGCAACAGCACCAACAGGACCATGAGTGTCGCAATCGCGGCGGCTTCGCCGAAGTTCAGAACCGAGAATCCCACCTGGTAGGCGTAAGTGGACAAAAGCTGGGTTCCGTTCGCAGGACCGCCGCCTGTCATGATGAATACCAGATCAAAGACCTTCACGGTGTAAATCGTCCCAAGCGTCAGGACAGCCACGGAGACTGGTTTCAGCATCGGCAACGTGATGTATGCCACCCGCTTCCAGAAGTTCGCTCCATCAATTTTCGCTGCCTCATAGACCTCGATTGGGATGCTGCGCATCCCTGCGTACAAAAGGATGAAATTGAAGGGAAACCCGATCCAGATATTCGCCACGATCGTGGCTGGAAAAGCATAGGCGGGATCTGCCAGCCAAGGCAAAGGGCCTAAGCCAATCATATGGAAGATCTGATTGACCGGGCCAATCTCATTGAACAGCCCTTTGAAAATGTTCGCCGCTGTGAGCACCGGCGACACCCACGGGATAAGGAGCAATGCCAGGCAGAAATTCTTGAGGGGGAAATTCGCCTGGAAAAACAGCGCCAGGAGAAACCCTATGCTGAATTGGAACAGGATGCTGAAAAACGCGAACAGGACAGTATTGACGCCCGCTCTCCAGAAGACCGGGTCGGCAACCGCGGCCTGGTATTGCGCCAGCCCGTTGAAGGGCATGTCTCCGCTCACAAAGGTGTCCACGGTAGCTTGCCGAAAGCTCAGGGTGAGACTGTACACGACTGGGTACAACAGCAGCGCCAGGCAGAAAAGAACGAAGGGCAGAATGAACAAGTAGGGGGAGGTATCGAAACGTGCCTTTCTTGGCGTCCAGCGCGGCTGTTCCGCGACCAGAGGCTGCGTCTCCTTTCTGGCCGGGATTTTCGCGTTAGTTCTCATCGCCTATTCGGGTCATTTTATGGCGCCGCGAGTCACACCCGCCACGATGAACCGACTAGCCGCGACGACGAAAAGCACGGCCGGAATGGCTGTCAGAACGCTTCCTGGCAATAGGAATCCCCAATCAATTCCGTACTGGCCCATGGCTTTGTAGAGCTGGAGTGTGAGTGGTTGCAAGCTGTCATCAGTGATTAGACTCAAGGCAAAAATAAGGTCACCCCAGGGAATTAGGAAGCTGAATACACCGACGGTGATGAGGCCGGGAAGCGTCATGGGCAGGACGATCATGAGAAACGCTCGCAACTGGCCGGCCCCATCCACAAGCGCAGCCTCGACCAACTCGTAGGGCAGGTCCTTCATATAGGCGGACAGCATAATCAAGGCGAAGGGAATCGTAAACGTCATGTCGGCGAGAGTCAGCCCGGCCAGGGTATTTACGAGGTTGATCTTGGTGAACACGATGAATAACGGGATCACAAAGACGATTGCCGGCAGCATCTGGGTCATCAGCATGAACGCCATAAGTGTTCTGCGCCCCCTTGGTTTCCTCCATACCAGCCCGTACGCGGCGGGCGCGGTGATTATGAGTGTGCCAACGGACGCCGCTGCGCTCACCAGCAGGCTGTTTTGTATGTGTGGCCAAAGGCGGCCCAAGGCTACGGACCAGTTTTGGAACACAAAATGCCTAGGCCAGAAAGTCATGTGTCCACCGAATAGCTCTGCCGGGGTCATGAAACTACCGACCAGGACCCAGTAAAAAGGAGATAGCAGAACCGCCGAAACGATAAGGGCCGCCGCCGTAATCCACCAACGTGGCGGGATTGCAAAAGTAGTCATTGGGGAAGAACGGTTAGGTTTCGAGAGCGAATGCCTTACACCGGCTGCGGCATCCCAGACTCTTCTCAGTTCATCGCCATCCAGTCAAGATTGCCTCGCCGGATCACGGCCTTTGAATCCTCGCGGCAACCCTCAGCCGAAGCGCGTTCAGTGCAATAAACCCGGTCGCATCCGATTGGTTATAGGCCTTGGTCGGGTCAGCCTCCATCGTTGCAATGTCAGGACTGTATAAGCTGACTGGGCTTTTTCGTCCGGTCACTGAGATATTGCCTTTGTATAGCTTCACTCGAACGACTCCGGAAACGTTCTTCTGCGATTCGGTCAGCAACGCCTGCAAAGCCTCGCGCTCAGGCGCAAACCAAAATCCGTTATACACCAATTCAGCGTACTTTGGCCCCAGCGAGTCGCGAAGATGCATCACTTCACGATCCATGGTCAGAGACTCGATCTGTCGGTGAGCGAAAAACAAAATGGCGCCACCCGGCGTCTCATAAACCCCGCGGCTCTTCATTCCAACGAATCGGTTCTCCACTAGATCCACGCGCCCGACGCCATTCCGGCCCCCGAGAATATTTAACACTCTCATGACCCACAACGGAGAGAGAAGGACACGGCCTTCCCCGGTTATGACGAGATCCCCCCCAAAGCCGAGCTGATCCAGTAAACTTTGCAAACGGTGATGGCCGAGCGCGACACAAAGCCCTCGTTCAAATTCCAGCTCCAGATACTCGGGGGCGTCCGGAGCGTCTTCCGGAGCAACACTCAACTTATACATGTCGCGCAACTCAGGGCCGGTGGCGTCGACCCACGGATCCTCCAACACTCCGCTTTCGAAACTGATGTGAAGCAGATTACGATCCATCGAATACGGTTTTTTGGCGCTGGCAGCCACTGGAATTCCCTGCTTCTCCGCGTACTGAATCATCTCGGTACGCCCAGGAAACTGTTCCCGGAATCCTTCTAGCCGCCATGGTGCGATCACTTCTATTTCGGGCGCCAACGCGGCGACAGTTAACTCAAATCGAACCTGATCGTTGCCTTTGCCAGTCGCACCGTGCGCGACTGCCCCTGCATTTTCGGTGCGGGCAATTTCCACCATCCTTTTTGCGATCAGCGGCCGCGCGATACTCGTCCCGAGGAAATACTGATTTTCATAGAGCGCGGACGCCTGGAACATCGGAAAAATAAAATCGCGGGCGAACTCCTCTCGCAGATCATCGACATAACACTTGGAGGCGCCGGTGCGCAGGGCTTTCTCTTCAAGTCCCTCAAGTTCCTCTTCCTGACCAATATCAGCACAGAATGCGATGACCTCGGCAGCGTACGTCTCCTTAATCCATTTCAGGATCACGGACGTATCGAGTCCTCCAGAATAGGCGACGACGATTTTCATGACGTCTGCACCATTACACGGCCAACCAGCAGACACGCAAGTCTGGAAGACAGTGGAAGACAGGAGTCAGAAGTTGTAAGTAAGGCGTCCCGCCTTACCTGTTCCGTCGGCAAACCGTCCCGGTTCGCTCCGCTTTGAATAGGTAAGGCGAGACGCCTTACTCTGGAGTTTGGACATTTAGGAAGAATACTCACGCGTTCGCCAAGGCTTTTTCGAAACGTATTCTCAATCAATACGGGCCTGCCTGACTTGGCTAGCGGGCCTTTTTTGCGCCGAAGGGTATGGCCTGAAGGGCCAAGAAAGCATAGCCCAGGCTTTAGCCCATGCGCGTCAACTTAAGCGCCGAAACGGGAGTCTTAAGCGCCGAAGGCGCGTGGGAGCTTAGCCCAGGGTGGAGCGTAGCGGAACCCTGGGTAGTAAAAAAAATGCGGCGTAGCTCTGAAGGAGCGGAAGAATCTGGCCGCCGAGACCATAAAGACTCGCTCGGTATTTCCATAGCGCCGGCGATCGTCTGCGACTCGGGGTTCGTCTCTTCCGCTCCTTCAGAGCGGTGTGCATATTAATTCGAATACCCAGGGTTCCGCTTCGCTCCACCCTGGGCTAAGTTCTCTTACGCCTTCGGCGTGCAGCCGTTAACTAAGTTGACGCGCATGGGCTTTAGCCTGGGTTAACGTCGTAGCGACGGCCGCCCTGAAGGGGCGGTGGAAAACGCTCCCGCGATGCAGGATGTTTGCCATCGGTAACCTGCCTCACGTGCAGGTCCAAACCTAATTTGGTCACTTTCGGTTTGGCTTTCGCCTCCCCGTCGATAGCTTGGTTTATTGTTCATAAAGCCGACAGTGTAGCAGCGGGTGTTGCTGCCTGTCGGCTCATGTCATCTTTACTAGGTAAGGCGAGACGCCTTACTTACTTTGGAAACGAGCGATTCGACTCGTGAGTCTTTCGGGAGGTGATGTGCGGTTCCCTTAGATAAAGCGGCTCGAGCGTCGGCACGAAATTTCCCCGGTGGCGAATCAGGTATTCTGCCGCAGGACAAAGAATCGGCAGTTCAGTGCAGCCTGGAATCGGTCCCACCGCGAATATCGGCGCTTCACCCAGGGTTGGCCGCAACAGTTTAAATTCGCCTACTGGCAGCAATTCGGGACCGCGGGTCAACTGTTTGTCGCGAATCCCGGCCAGAAAAACAGCACCAAGCCTGGCATCGCCCACAACATAGTACGAGTCGTCCGGATAACCGAAAAGCGATGGACAGCCAAACGCAGGACAGCCCAGCGCCAACTGAATCCCAACCGCCATCGCAGCCGCTACCCTTAGCCCGGTGTACGAGCCAGGCCCAATCCCGACAACAATTTCATCCGGGGCACCAAGGTTCAAAAAGATCTCCTGGACGACCACAGCGAGCTCTCCAGCCTTGGAAAAGTTACGGCGCACCAAGATGGCTCCTTCACCGGCGACCGCCACGGTTCCGCTTTCGGTCGAGTTCTCGATGAGCAAGCTCTTCACCAGACGATTTCCCTTCGATCGCCGCCTTCTATAGAGAAGAACACGTTGATCGAGTCAGGCGGCAAGCGATCTTGAAATTTGTCGCCCCACTCAATTGCGCAAACGCCACCCGCCTTCAAATACTCGTCGAACCCAATCTCGTCCAGTTCCCGTTCTTCACGAAGGCGATAGAAATCCATATGGAAAAGCGGGAGGCGCCCTCCTCGATACTCGTGAAGAATGGTAAAAGTTGGACTTGTAACTTCACCGTCGATTCCCAGCCCGAGTGCCAGTCCTTTCACGAACTCCGTTTTTCCGGCGCCAAGATCACCAACCAGGCTCAGAACTGTCCGCGCCTGCGCGTTTCGGCCAAATTCCGAGCCGATTACACGTGTCTCTTCTGGATCATAGGAGACGCGATGCATCTTACTGACCTGCCTTCATACCGCAAAATGATCGTACCCCTTTTCGGAAAACCGGGTCCTACCGTTCTCAACAAGTCTGCCGATAGCGGTTATTCGTAACGTTGGAAACTTGATCCGCCACTCTGTTTCCAATCGTTTTCTCGCAGCGGACGGCAAAGCAAAGAGCAACTCGTAATCTTCCCCATCCCTCAAACCATTTTCGGGGCTGGAACCGCGGTGAAGCGGAAGATTCTCCAAATCCACTTCAAAGCCGAGACGACTGGCGATTGCCAGCCGCGGAAGATCCGTGGCGAGCCCATCGCTCAGGTCCATCATCGCATGCACCGGAAATCGACTCACCAGCCATCGCGCTTCCGCTACCCGGGGCCGAAATCGCAAGTGCCTGCCACCGATCGAGCCCCCTAGTCTTCCTGTGACATACAACCAATCCCCTGTGCGCCCGCCGGAGCGACCTACGTACTTCCCATGGTCGACCCTTCCTGTCAGTGTCACCGAGAGAAAGAATGGGCCGGGCGATTTCGCGGTCTCACCCCCCACCAGATTGACGCCATAGATTTTCGCCGCCGCCTCCAGACCGGTGTAGACCCGTTTCAACCACTTGAACTCTGTGTCAGGACGGACCGCCAGCGTGACCAGTGCGTCCAGCGGAGTTCCTCCCATCGCCGCAATGTCGCTGATTGACCGGCACATCGCTTTCCATCCAATCCATTTCGGATCAGTTTCAGGCAAAAAATGAATTCCTTCGATCACACAATCCGACTTCAGCAACTGCAGGCCCCCGTCCGTCTTGACCACCGCGCAATCATCGCCCGCACCCAGTTTCACCCGGCCATTCAGACGGAGCGATCGAGTCAATCGTTGGACGACAGCGTCTTCTCCGAGTTCGCTGAGCTTCATTTCCCCGTGAAAAAGACACCGACTAAAGTAATAGCGTTGAAGAGCGCATGCATGGCCATCGGCACAAGCAACGAGCCGGACGATTCGTAAGCGAGCGTCAACACGCACGCCAAGAGGAACAGGGGCAACAGGGAAGGGATATGGAGATGAATGATGGCAAATGCGACGCCCGTGAACAACAAGGCTGGCAATGCTCCCGCGTAACGCTTCAGGACTCCATATAAAAAACCGCGAAAGAAGAACTCTTCTGCGAGCGGCGCAATGACGACTGCCAATAAAATAATCGGGATCTTCCTGGTCGGCTCCGCGACGCCCTCAAATAATTGCATGATCGGCTGGGAATCATTTTGCGAATTGATGTGCATGAGGCTCGAGACGACCGCGCTGCTCGCAAATATCATCGGGAGTGCAGCAAGTAATAACCCGGCACCCCAGAGAAAAACTTTCGCAAAGTTCAGTCGATCGAACCCGAAAAGATCGGCAGGACGCATCCGGCGAAGAAGGAAGGAAACCAGGATCGTTCCGATGACCAACAACCAGAACCCGAGTTGTACAATGACCAACAAACTTGTGTCGATCGTCGCGGGAAGCGTGTTCCCTTTTACTTGAAGATTCTGAATGCATTGAAGAGCAAAAATCGTCAAGCAACCGAGAACCATGTATCCATCCGTGCGTGTGAATTGGTTTGCAACAACTTTGCCGCCGTTCTGCACGTACACAAATCTGAAGATCCGGAAGTAGATCGCACCACTGACCCCAACCAAGATTGCGAGAATCAAAACAATAAAGAAGTCCATCAGCCAGTTCACACAACCTACACGCGAACGAACGAGTTGTCAGTCTTATGCCAGTTTCAGTGCCAGTGTCGGTGGGAGAAAGTCAGAAATCCTTTCGCTAGCAGTTTTCTCTGCGCGCAATTGTTTTCAGCCGGCGATCAGAGATTTTAATACCGCTGCGAGGATTCTCGCTTTTCCCCCACTGACACTGACACTAAAACTGGCCACTGCTAGGATTCGCCATGCGTGCAATGATTCAGCGTGTGACACGCGCCTCTGTGGAGGTCAACCACCAACTCGTCAGTCGCATCGGACGTGGATTGCTGGTGTTTCTTGGTGTCGAAGACATGGATTCCCGAGACGATGTTCCCTGGCTGGCCGCCAAAATCGCAAGGCTCCGCATTTTCCAGGATGAAACCGGCGCAATGAATCTCTCCGTTCTAGACATTGCAGGCGATCTCCTTGTCGTCAGCCAGTTTACGTTGTTTGCGAGCACGCGGAAAGGCAACCGGCCCTCCTTCATTCGCGCAGCGGCGCCCGAGCAGGCAAACCAGCTCTATCAGGAGTTCTGCGAGCAACTTGAATCGGAAGTCGCCAAACCGGTCTTGCGCGGAGTCTTTGGCGCTCACATGCAAATCGATCTCGTCAATGATGGTCCGGTGACGATCTGCATTGATACCAGGAGGAAGGAATAATTGAAGAAGAATTCAGGAGTCAGGAGTTACAGGAATTCCAGAATGTCGAGGAATTCAGCCTTCTACGAAGAACGGAATTCCCGTATTCTGTAACTCCTGTAACTCCTGACTCCTGAATTCTAAGTTCCAAATGGCCTATCGCGATTCGGCCAATTCCATCGTCCCCTTAAACTTCGGTGGATCATCCTCTTCAATACCGAAGTTAGCTGCATACAAAGCTGCAACCTGCTCCATCTCATCGTCCGTCAGATCCGGACGTTCCGAAACCGTCGCGAATTCGGTCAACTGCTTCTCGTCGTAGATGTTCGGGAGTGTCGAGGCGACCCGCGGATCCTTCAGCAGCCAGAGCAACGCAGCCTGCCCCAAGGTCCGATCAGCGTGTTCCAAAAAACGGAGCTGTTTCACTTTTCTGACTCCATTGAGAAGCCAACTGCGCGGTCGATGGCTTCGATGGTCGGTCGGCGGAAACCTGGTCTCCTCAGTATAATGCCCTTCCAGCATTCCGGAGGAATGCGGCACGCGGATCAGGAACATCGTCTCCTTGCCATGTTCACTCGCGGAGTTCTGAATGGCTGCGCCCGGATGTTGCTCAAGCAGATTGTAAATGTGCTGGACGCTGGTGACTGAACGTTCTTTTACACAATTGATCCCTTCGTAAAGCCAGCCAATTGCAGGCCCGAGCGCTATCCCGTAGTATCGGATCAAGCCGCGCTCACGCAGCTTCTCAAGAGTCTCCCAGACCGCATCGTCGGCAACCTGTTCCATCCGAATGTTGTGGAGCTGCAAAAGATCGATCCGATTCGTTTTCAGCCGTTTCAGAGCGGATTCAGTGGCGCGGACCAATGCTTCCGGCGAAAAATCCTGAGGAATCTCGCGCTGCCCGCGTCGTTCGCTCCCGTGATGCACAAAATCGTAGCCAATCTTCGTCGCTATCACAATTTGATCACGCTGCTGGGAAAACGCCTTTGCGATCAATTCTTCGCTCAGACCGTTCCCGTAGGTATCCGCTGCGTCAAAGAGCGTTACTCCAAGGTCGAGCGCTTTGCGCAGAAGGTTGATCGCTTCCTGCTCCGTAAAGCTGCCCCACCATCCGGTAGAGACGGTCCACATCCCAAACCCGACTTCGCTCACCTGAAGATCGGTATTTCGATAAGTGCGATAGTTCATCGTGCGTCGGCCATTATCCAGCGACGGAAACCGAAGGTCAATCTTCGTAAGCAAAGCGGCCCGCTTTGACTGTTGCTTTTCAGTCGCTAAAGGCTTGCATGTCGGCTCAGCACAGGTTGTGCTTCAGGAGACTCCGTCGTCCGACTAGGCGGACCGGACGGTGAGAATTTAAGGAGAAACACGATGCAACCTGTACAAACGTTTAATGTATCACCGCGATTGCCGGAGAATCTGGAACCGCTCCGTGAGCTGGCTCACAATCTGTGGTGGACTTGGGAGCCCGATGCGCGGCGACTCTTTCGACATTTGGATACTCAGCTCTGGGATAGAACGAACCATAACCCTATCCGGATGCTACAGCTTTCGCGCCAAGCCCGTTTGATCGAACTCGGAGCTGACGACGACTACATCCGCGAAATGCAGGCTGTGTACCAAAAATTCAAGGCCTACATGGCACGCACCGATACTTATGGGAAACTTCGAAACACCGCGCCCCGTATCGCCTATTTTTCGGCGGAATTCGGGTTCCATGAGTCCGTGCCCAATTATTCCGGCGGTCTCGGGATTCTTTCCGGCGACCACTGCAAGTCGGCAAGTGACCTCGATTTGAACTTTTGCGCGGTGACGCTGCTTTATCGGCACGGCTATTTCAGGCAGCAGATCAATAAAGAGGGTTGGCAGGAAGCCGTGAGCCTCAACCAGAATTTCAATCATCTGCCATTGCTGGAAGCCAAGATCGGCGATCAGCCTCTCCAAGTCTCGGTTTCGATTCTGGGCAGAAACGTTACGGCCAAGGTCTGGGAACTCCAGATCGGCCGGATCAAGCTTTACCTGTTGGACACCGATATCCAGCAGAATTCTCCCGAAGATCGTCCTATCACGGCACAACTTTATGGCGGCGACCTGGAGATGCGAATTCGACAGGAGATCGTCCTCGGCATCGGCGGGGTCAGGGCCCTGGATGCCCTGGGGATCTACCCGGAGGTTTATCATATGAACGAGGGCCATTCCGCATTTCTCGCCCTGGAAAGGATCCGCCAATACGTTCAGGCCAAAGGGCTGGAGTATTATACCGCCCTTCAGGTTGTCGCCTCTTCCAACGTTTTTACGACGCACACTCCTGTGCCGGCCGGAAACGACGCTTTCCCGCGCGAAATGATGGTCCGGCATTTCTCCTGGTACGCGGACGATTTCCGGATCAGCTTTGACGATTTCTTCCGACTCGGAGAACCGACAGCGCAGCGAACGAATACTTTCAGCATGACCATTCTCGCATTGCGAGTCAGCCGTCACGCTAACGGCGTCAGCAAACTCCACGGTGATGTCAGTCGAGGGCTGTGGCAGGATGTCTGGGCAGGCGTTCCAATCCAGGAAGTGCCAATCACCAGTATCACGAACGGGATCCACACCAAGACGTGGACGGCTCCCGAATTTCATCGCATTTACGCCAAGTATCTGGGTGCCGATTGGGAGGAACACCTCACCGATATCGAGTATTGGCGCAGAGTTATTGATATTCCTGACGAAGTGTTATGGGAAACCCATCATTTACTGAAAGCCCGTCTGATCGATTTCATACGCGACCGGTTACGCCGCCAACGTCTCAGACTCGGTGAATCGCCCGAGCAGTTGCGAAAGATTAACAGCGTTCTCAACCCGGAGGTGCTCACGATCGGCTTTGCCCGCCGTTTCGCGACGTACAAACGTGGGACTTTGCTTTTTAGCCAGAAGGAGAGACTCTTGCGCCTGATCCAGAATAACGAGCGTCCGGTCCAATTCATCTTCGCCGGTAAATCCCATCCGAAGGATGAACCCGGCAAACGATTTATTCAGGAAGTTTACAATAAATCGCGTGAACCGGAGCTCGAGCAAGCCGTGGTCTTCATTGAAGACTACGATACCTACATCGGGCGCAGGCTATATCAGGGAGTCGATCTCTGGCTCAATAACCCGCTTCGTCCCCTCGAAGCAAGTGGAACCAGCGGCATGAAATTGCCGCCCAACGGCGGATTGAACCTCAGCGTCCTGGATGGCTGGTGGTGCGAGGGTTACAACTCCAAGAATGGTTGGGCAATCGGACCGGAAATCACCGAAGGCAGCCCGGATTTTCAAAACGAGGTGGATGCAGACAGTCTGTTCAACGTCCTCGAGAACCAAGTTATTCCGCTCTATTACGCCAAGCCGGATGGACGCATTCCGATTGCCTGGATCCAGCTGATGCGGGAATCGATGCGAAGTGTTACGCCCGTCTTCAATACCCACAGAATGGTGAAAGAATACACCGAGCGATTGTATGAACCGGCTGCGCAAGGGTTCAAGGCCCTCAGCTCGAACAATTGCAAGGCAGCCGTGGAACTTGCGAAATGGAAACACGCGACGCGTGTCGATTGGCCGGCCATCTGGATCGAGTCAGTGGAAACCTCTCAGTCAGGCAGATCGTCGATGTTTGTCGGCGACAAACTGGAGATCGTCGCCCGCGTTTTCCTGGGTCCTGTCGATCCGACTCACGTCCGCGTCCAGGCCTACGTGGGCGATTCGGACAACGGAACGCTGCGCAATCCTTACACTGTCGACCTGTCGAGCGTCGAGAAAGGTGGAGACAATGGACTTTATCGCTTTAGCGGGATGATTCCGGCCTCGGAAAGCGGAAGCTACGGGTTCAACGTACGCGTCATTCCGACCCACCCAAACCTCGTTCAGGATCATGAATTGCGATTGATCACCTGGGCGCGCTAGTAAAGCAGAATTCAGGAGTCAGAGAGTTGCAGAATACGCGATCAAGGTCTTTATCCGAAAATCCGGGACAGGCATCTCCCTGGCAAAATCTTCGCCAAGCTCCCAGATTCTCTAGCTCCTGAACTCCTGCAACTCCTGACTCCTGAATTCTGCTTTTTCCATGCCTCTTGCTTTCTCCACCTGCTGGAATTCAGACCGTCACACTCGCGGCGACGAAATGCTGGAGGAAATCTTCGCGCTCGGTTTCGACCGTGTCGAACTGGGTCACGGGATCCGGCAATCTCTTTGGGAGGGCGTCGAAAAATTCCTGGCCGACCGTCCGATGGCGGTAACGAGCCTCCACAATTTCTGTCCGCTTCCCGTTGAGATCCAGGGTTCTGCGCCGGACTGTTACCAGTGTACTTCTGCGAGCGAAGCCGAACGAGACCGCGCACGATATTACACTCTCCAGACCATAGACTATGCGCAGCGGCTCGGAGTCAGCCGCGTGGTAATGCACCTTGGTTCGGTGGCAAAATGGGACTACACGGAGCGGCTCGTCCGGTCCATTTTCGCCGGACGATACCTCGATCGCCGCTATGTGAGGCTTAAATTGGAAGCCATCCGGAAACGGGAGGCCGTTGCGACGTATGATCGCGTTGTCGAATGGTTGCAACCGGCCCTCGCCCACGCGAAAGCAGCCGGCGTTACCCTGGGTATTGAAAACCGGATCGGAATTGAGACTTTTCCATCCGAACGAGAGTTTCGTCGCCTTTTCAAGGAAATCGGAGACGGTTCCATTGGTTACTGGCATGATTTCGGTCACGCCCAGGTACGCCACAATTTGACTCTGCTTGATCACGCTGAATGGCTGGCAGAGATGGCCCCACGGCTGATAGGCTGCCATATCCACGATGTGCAGTTCCCTGCGCGCGATCATCGCGTTCCATTTAGCGGAATGATCGATTTTCCGGCGCTGACCCCCGCCCTAACAGCCGAGCAACCAATGGTGTGGGAGTTAAGTTCCAATGCGTCCAAAGACGACATTGTCGCCGCATTAACCCACTGGAAACAGAGATTTTCCTAGCGTTTGGCGTTCAACGTTTCACGTTCAACGTTTTGCCCGGCGCCGGCGATGTCCTGGCTGCGCCTGCGGAACGCCGAACGTTGAACGTTGAATGTCAGGCTGGGAATAATTCTGCATTCGATGAAGTATTAGATTTTATGCGACGGCCTCGAATCATTTTGAACTTTGCCATGACGGTCGATGGCAAGGTGTCGACGGCCAGACAGACTCCCTCTGGTTTCACTTCCGCCTTTGATAAGCATCGTCTGCTGGAGATTCGTTCGCTCGGCGATGCCGTGATGGTCGGCAAGAACACCTTGCAGATCGATCAGATGTCGATGGGCCTGCCAGATGAAGCGCTCCGGCGAGCCCGCGTTCAGCGTGGTCAAAGCGAGTACCCTATTCGTGTCGTGATTTCGAATTCAGGCGATATTCCAGGTAATTTACATATTTTCAGTCATGCCTTTTCTCCCATACTGGTTTATTCAACAGCGCAAATGCCGCTCACCAATCAAAGGGACCTTCAGGTCAAGGCGGAATTGCATCTCACGCCAGGTGATCGCGTGAGTCTCCCGGAGGTTCTGGACGATCTGTATGAAACGCGCCAGGTCCGCACGCTGGTCTGCGAGGGAGGACCTCAACTCGCCAGGGCCCTGGCCCAACTAGATGTCGTCGATGAGCTCTATCTGACGATCGCTCCGATTCTTGCCGGCGGCACCAGTGCTCCCGGCATTCTTGGGATGCCCGGAGCATTTCTTCCCTCCTCTCGAATCTATCGGCTCGAGTTGATGAAAGTTGAAGCGGATGAGTGTTACCTTCACTACGTTGCAGATCGAACGTCATGTACCACACCAACGCGATTGTCATGAATGCCACCGAAGAGGCGATCTTCGAAGCAGCCGCCAACCTCGAACTCTGGCCCACATTTCTTCCACATTATCGCTACATCCATTACTATGAGAAGGGGCCGGTCCGGAATCTCGTGAAGATGGCGGCCAACCGGGGCGCCATACCTGTCGCATGGGTATCGGAGCAGATTATCGACCGCGACAACCGGGAAATACGCTTTAAACATCTCAAAGCCTGGACGAAAGGGATGAAAGTCGTCTGGAAGTTTCGGCCCCTGGCCTTTGGGGTCGAGGTGCAAATCGTTCATGACCTCTCTTTCCGAGTGCCTCCCCTGGCACTGATCGCGGAGCCGATCATCGGCGGATTTTTCATCAATTACGTTGCCACGCAGACGCTGCAGCATATGAAGGCGCATGTGGAGAAAAAATGAGGCGAGTCGTTATTACCGGAGTTGGACCAATCACACCCATCGGAATCGGAAAAGAAGCGTTCTGGGAGGCGATCAAAAACAAAAAATCAGGTATCGGGCCTGTCTCAACCTTTGATGCTTCGATCTTCAAGGCGACTAGCGCCGGCGAGATCTCGAATTGGTCTCCTGAAACCATTTTCCCTCCGCATCGATTGAAGCGATTGGACCGCTACGCACAGTTCTCAGTGGCCTCGGTCAAACTCGCACTCGAAGACAGCGGCCTGGATTATTCTCCCGATGTTCCCCATGATCGCGTCGGCGTCAGTTTTGGAACCGCACTCGGCGGCGTCGCGAATGCAGAGAACCAGCACGAAGCGTTTGTCCATGGCGGGCCAAAGTCGGTCCGGCAAACGCTCGCCTTGCAGGTTTTCGGCGGGTCGGCACATTGCAACACGGCAATCGAGTTCGGACTTCGCGGCGTCGGAACCACCAACTCCAATAGTTGCGCCAGCGGTAATGTCGCGATTGGTGAAGCGCTCCGCTATATCCGCGAAGATTGGGCGGACGTCATGGTGGCAGGCGCCGCCGAAGCTCCGTTGAGTCCGCTGACCTATGGAGCGTTTGCCTTTATCCGGACCATGAGCCGCGCCCACCCATCGGTCGCCTGTCGCCCGTTCGACCAGCATCGCGATGGATTCGTGATGGGTGAAGGCGCGGCCAGCCTGATCCTGGAAGAGTACGAACACGCGAAGGCGCGTGACGCCAACATTTACGCGGAAGTCATCGGGTACAGCCTCAATAACGACGCTTTCCACATGACGACGCCTCTGCCTACTGGCGATTCCTGTGTGCGTGCGATCCGTGACGCGTTAAATTACGCACGGCTCAATGTGGACCAGGTTGATTACATCAATGCGCATGCGAGCTCGACGCAGCTCAACGATGCCAACGAAGCGTTCTGCATCCGGAAAGTATTCGGTGAACGGACGCAATCAATCCCTGTGAGCGGAACCAAGGGTTATTACGGACATCCTCTGGGTGCGAGTGCAGCCATTGAAGGCGTTCTTTGCGCCTTGGCTATTCGCAATCAACTAATCCCGCCGACCCTGAACTATCGAACCCCTGATCCAGCCTGCAATCTGGATATCGTCGCAAACGAACCACGCGAAGGGGATCTACGATACATTCTGAGCAACGCATTCGGTTTCGGTGGGATCAATTCCTGCGTCATCTTCAAGAGGGTTTAGGCTAAAGGGGAGAGGGAGAAACCACAGAGTTCACAGATTATATTCCTCACTCCGCGTCCATCGGCGAAATCTGCACCTCAGGGTCGGCGCGCTGGAGTTTTCTGATTGACTCCTCAGCTTTTTCAACTTCTCCTCCCGAAACCAGCGCACTGAATGTGACGTGCGTCCTGTAGCTTTCGCCACCTTTGAGCTTCGGAACCCGCCCGGCCGCACGCTCAACCGGTTTGGGAAACGGGAAACTCGTACCCGGTTCCAGTCCTGTCACATATCCGGCTTTCGCCGGCGCCTCATTTTTCCAGAGCGTCATGAAAGGCAACTCGCGAACGTTAAACGAAACGTGCGCGCCCTTGGCGCCGTCCGCAGATTTTAGCAATGCTTCTGTCACACCGGCATCGTTTGCATACAACTCCATGAAGTAGACCTCTTCGGTGTAGCCTGGCGCATGCGGGCCAGTGTAGACATTCCAGCCTGCCATCCCGCCTTCCGCAGCGCGCGAATCCCGCGGCGCGACTTTTTTGACCGGTGCAATGAATTGTGCGCCCGGGCCGAGCAGAGGAGGGCCGAAATTCGCATGATAAAGACTCTCCATCTCCTGAGGAGCGTCGGAAAGGTTCGTCACCGTATCGTCGAAACTCACGGCAGGCTTTCCGATCTCGGTCGAGATCTCCGTGGTCAATCGGAGTTGCGGCCCGAACATGAGCGATTCGTCCACGATTCCTCGAAGAACGATGCGAGGCGCCGGCTGGGACTCGAGCCGCACCTCGACATAGCTTGCGGGAATGTAGTTGATCCGACCATGCAGCGTGTAAGTCTGATTGCCATCCCTGCAGGGTGGCCCCATCGATTCGAGGCCGCAGCGTGAGACCCATTCACCAAAACCGTTTAGCCAGCCAAGACCGCCGCGTTCTGCCAGATTCACGAACTGCGGATGCACGATTTCCGTCACCGGCGAGTCCCATCCCAGCCGGAGGTCTCCGACACTGGCTGTCCAGAGATGAAAACCACGCGTGGGAACGGCGGTGAACTTCAGGAGGCCGTTATCCACCTCGATCACCTCAACGCCCTCCTGTTTACCGCCTGCCAGGACGCGTTTGGTAACGCTCCACCCGGGCCCGTCGGAAACTGTTCCAGCGTCCTCCGAGCTAATTTTCCATTCCTTCACGGAAACGTTGTTCTTTGCGTCGGTAAGTATCATTGAATCGTAGATCGGTCGGGTTAACATCGTTCAGTCTCCAGTGCACTGTTGTAACGAACAACCGTTCAACGTTCAAGGTTAGGCGTAAGCAAAGCGTCCCGCTTTGCTCTGGAATTCGGCGAACCGAGACGGTCCGCTTACCGCTAGATCGATCTACCAATAAATGCCAGATCTTGGAAAAATGACTTGTCCGCAACATGGCATCCGGATAAGAACTTAGATCGATCTAATCAGCGGGGTGAAATTTTGCCATCACTTACGCTTTCCGGTCGTCTCATTTCATGGATGAAATCTTCAAACAGCGCGTCACCCTCCTGGATATAGCCGCAGACGCCGGCGTTTCCCGCGCAACGGTTTCCTTGGTCATCCGCAACGTACCATCGGTCGCCGACTCTACCCGCAAACGTGTTCAGAGATCGATCAAGCGACTTGGCTATATTTATCACCGGGGCGCAGCCAGCTTGCGGATGCGCCAGTCGCACGCCATCGGCCTCATCGTCTCCGACATCACCAATCCATTTTTCGCCGAGGTCATCGTTGCGATCGAGGAACGCCTTGCCACCGCACGCCTGGTCACTCTCCTGGGAAACACCTCCGAGGATCGAGCCAAGGAAGAACGATTGTTGAAGACTATGCAGGAGTTTCCCGCGGACGGAATCTTGATCTGTCCCGCGATCGGGCGCGGAGCCTCAGCCCAGGCAGTTACTCTTGCAGGTCAATTGCCGACTGTCGCTTTTGCCCGGCGCGCAGCCGGGTTCGACTATGCGGGCGTCGATAACACTCAAGGTTCGCTGCTTGCCGTAGAACATCTCTTTAAGCTCGGCAACCGCAGAATCGCTTTCATCGGCGGGGATCCGGATATTTCAACAGGCCGCGAGCGAATGGAAGGATACCAGCGGGCCTTGGCCCGGTTCGGTCTGCAATTCGATCCTTGCCTGGTGCTTCCTGCACCTCCGACCCGCCGGGGCGGGTACGATAACGTGCAGCGACTTTTGGAAATAGAGAATCGCCCCACGGCAGCTCTCTGTTTCAACGACGTCGTCGCGCTCGGAGTCATCGAAGCGCTTCAGCATGCTGGCGTGCGGGCGGGGAAGGAATTTGGAGTGGTGGGGTTTAACAATGTGCCGGACGCTGCGCAAAGTCTTCCGGGCTTGACCACCGTCGATACTTCCCCTCGGGAACTCGGGGAGACAGCCGCAGAATTGCTGCTAAAAAGAATTGAACAACGTGATTCCCCCATCCGCACTGTGATTCTTCAACCTCGATTGATTGTTCGCCAGTCGTGCGGGACCGCATCCCGGACCCCTAGATAGCTTTTATGGCGCGATCCAAGATCATCCCAATCGAGAAAATCGTCGAATTAATCAGGGACGGAGCGATCGTCACTGTCAGTTCCTCGAGTGGTTTGGGATGTCCGGATGCCGCTTTGCGTGCGATTGGAACACACTTTCTGGAGAATGGGCGTCCCCGGGGCCTGACCACGCTCCACCCGATTGCAGCAGGCGACATGTACGGCATTCCCGGGATCGATCATCTGGCGCATCCCGGCCTCCTGAAACGAGTCATTGCCGGTTCGTTCCCCAGCGGTCCTTCAAATCTGCCAAGTCCAAAGATCTGGCAGATGATTATCGACAACCAGGTCGAAGCGTACAACGTGCCGAGCGGCATCCTCTACCATATGCATCGCGAATCGGCCGCCGGACGACCCGGAATCCTCACCAAAGTGGGGATGGACACCTTTGTGGATCCGCGACGGAACGGTGCGCGAATGAATGGCTGCACGGTCGAGGAGATCGTTCGCGTGGTGAATTTCGAAGGTGACGAATGGCTGTTTTTTCCTTCGATCCCCCCGGACGTCGCGTTGATCCGCGCGACCACCGCCGATGAACACGGCAACCTTACCATGGAGCACGAAGGGGCTTATCTCGGGGCCTTGGATCAAGCGCTGGCGGCACGCAATAATGCCGGGATCGTTATCGCCCAGGTGAAACGGTTGACCGCCTTCGGAACCCTTCGGCCGCAACAGGTCCGGGTACCTGGCGTCCTGGTTGATTACGTCGTCATTGACCCTGACCAGCAACAGACCACCCAGACCGCCTACAACCCGGCGATCAGCGGCGAGGTCTTCCGGCCGTTATGGGATTTCAAGCCAATCGACTGGGGAGTCGATAAGATCATCGCACGACGCGCCGCCCTGGAACTCTTTGAGGAGGACGTCGTCAACCTGGGATTTGGCATTTGCGCGCTTGTCCCACGCATTTTGCTGGAAGAAGGGTTGCACGGTGAAGTGACTTGGGTAATCGAGCAGGGCGCCGTGGGCGGGATGCCGTTGCTCGGTTTTGCTTTCGGGTGCGCCTCAAACGCGGATGCCATCGTTGCGTCGCCGGACCAATTCACGTTCTTCCAAGGCGCCGGTTTTGACAGCAGTTGCCTCTCTTTCCTTCAAGTCGATCAATTTGGGAATGTGAACGTCTCTCGACTCGCGCTTCGTCCTCACGTGACGGCCGGCTGCGGCGGGTTCGTCGATATTACGGCGGGAGCTCGCGCGATCTTTTTCTGCGGGTACTTCACGGCCGGAGGTCTTGATCTTCGGGTGGAGAACAATCAGTTGCGCATCGCCAAAGAAGGCAAAAATCAAAAATTTGTTGCTGATGTCGAACATGTGACCTTCAGCGGCCGGAGAGCGCAACAGCTTAAACAAAGGGTATTATACATCACTGAACGCTGTGTACTGAGTCTTGAACCTGAAGGGTTAACGGTCATCGAAATCGCGCCCGGCCTCGATTTGAAGCGTGATGTTCTTGGGCAGGCCGGTTTTCCCCTTCGGGTAAGGGAGAACCTCGCCGTGATGGATAAACGGATCTTTCAACCAGAGCCTTTTGGGCTGAAATTGAATCGCCATAGTTAATAATCCCCCCTTTGCAATGCCCCCTGGAAATCAAACGTGCTGCGCAATTGCCGCATTTTCTGCCGCCCCTTCAGAGCGGTCGTCGCCAACCCGAGCTAATGCCTGGGCTATGCTTTTGTGGCCCCTCAGGTCGCAGAATCTTCCAGGCGCTAGAGCTTTCCTTTCCGCGTCCAGTGCCGGCCCGAAGGGCCAGGAGAACGTAGCCCAGGCTATGCTTTCGTGGCCCCTTGGGCCGCAAAATCCTCCAGGCGATCGAGCTTTCCTTTCCGGATCCAGCGCCGGCCCGAAGGGCCAGGAGAACCTAGCCCAGGCTTCAGCCTGGGTTGACCTGAGATTTGCGCGCTCGCTATGAAGGCTTACGATCTGGTGATTATTGGAACAGGAATGGGCGGCGGGACGCTGGCCTATGCGTTGCGCAATTCGGGACGCAAAATTCTCCTGCTGGAACGAGGGGATTATCTTCCGTCCGAACCAGAAAACTGGAGTCCGGAGGCGGTCTTTGCCCAAACTCGATACAAACCAAAAGAGCAATGGTTTGACGAGAGCGGCCGGCCATTCTATCCCGGCGTCCATTACTTTGTCGGAGGAAACACGAAGGTTTACGGGGCGGCTCTTCCGCGGTTGAGAAAGGAGGATTTCTCGGACGTTGAACACGAAGAAGGCATTTCCCCGGCCTGGCCGGTCCGCTACGAAGAATTTGAGCCCTACTATTGTCGTGCAGAACAGATGCTGTCCGTGCACGGCGAAGCCGGAGTTGACCCCACGGAACCGCCGCGCTCAGCGCCCTTCCCCTATCCGGCAGTGCCCCACGAACGATATGTCGAAGACCTCAGGACGCGCTTGGAATCTCAGAAATTGCACCCCTATTTTCTGCCGTTAGGAATCGATTTGCGACCGGGCGGAAGATGCATTCGTTGCAGAACTTGCGACGGGTTTCCCTGCAAGGTTCACGCGAAGTCTGAGGCGGACGTTTCTTGCGTACGCCCTGCCCTTGAATCGGGCAACATTGAACTAATGACTCGAGCTTTTGCCCGCAGACTCGCGATCGATGGTTCCGGCAACAAAATCACCGAAGTCGAAATTGAACGTGACGGTGAAAACATGCGCGTGAGGGCAGAGACATTTGCCATTTCGTGCGGCGCAGTGAACTCGGCCTCTCTCCTGCTGCGCTCCGCTTCTTCTCTTTATCCGAACGGACTCGCAAACTCGTCTGGATTGGTTGGTCGGAATTATATGGTTCACAACAACACCGCTTTGATGGCGATCGATCCCTTCCGCATCAACCCGACCAGCTTCCAAAAGACCATGGCTATTAACGATTTCTATTTTCGAGGTGAGGAAGGTCACCGGTATCCGCTCGGAAATCTGCAGCTTCTTGGAAAGTTGCAGGCCGGCATGCTCACCGCGAATCAACGCTGGGTGCCCAAACCGGTACTGCGCGCATTCGCCCGGCGGAGCGTTGATTGGTGGGTGATGTCCGAAGATCTACCCGACCCGGAGAATCGGGTGACGCTAGGAGCCGCTGGACGAATCGAAGTGCGCTACCGCCCGAACAATCTCCGCGCGCACGACCGGCTAATTCGAGCGGGCACACGGATGTTGAAGAGAGCAGGCTTTCCTGTCGTGCTGATTCAGCGCATGGGGATTGAAACTAATTCTCATCAGTGCGGTACCATGCGGTTCGGGTCGGACCCGGCAACCTCGGTACTGGATCCGTTTTGCCGGAGCCACGACGTACCAAACCTATTTGTGGTCGACGGTTCGTTCTTCCCATCTTCGTCCGCGGTGAACCCGGCGCTCACCATCGCTTGCCAGGCGCTGCGTGTTGCCGAACACATCGAACGCCAGTAACCAATGACCACCGAATCCTTGCCTCACCCGTATGCTTTTACGGCGCTCAATCTTGCGGAAGCCGCCACCCTGGATGCTCTTTTTGAGCAACTCTTCCCGGCCGATGAATATGGGCCGGGCGCATCCTCGATTGGCGTCATTCGGTACCTCGACCGTGCTTTAAGCGGCCCCTACGCGGAATATCTGGAGACCTATCGGCTCGCCGTTTACGCATTGGACGCCGAATCTGTTGAACGCTTCGGCAGACCATTCGTCCACACGGATTCCGTTCACCGGCAAGAATTGATCGCAGCGCTTGAGCAAGATGCAGCGCCCAATTTCCGCGCAATCGAGGGAAAAGCATTTTTCGAATTGGCGCGATCCCACCTGCAGGAGGGCCTCTTTGCTGACCCGATCTACGGGGGCAATCGCGGTAAGGCAGGCTGGCGCTTTTTAGGTCACCCTGGCGTCTGGTTGGAAAACAGTGCGGAAGAAAACCTCTCTGAAAAGCCGGTCGACAAAGGAGGCGAGATCCGGTCACTGGCAGATTTTAGCCCTTCACGCGAGGCAAAGCGGGCCGTCCCAGGCTATGATCCCCATCGCGGCACCGCTGAACCGGCTGCAGAAGCCGACATCCTGATTGTCGGTGCGGGTTCTGTGGGCTCGATGGTGGCGCCTGTCTTCGCTCGGTCAGGCCTGAAAGTCGTTGCGCTGGAGCCTGGCCCATTTCGGACTGAAGCGGACTATCTTCCGGACGAGCTTGGCGCGACCTATTATTGCCGCGCCAAGATGGGTCAAAAATTCCTGACCGAGGTACCCCGTTGGCGGCGTAACGAGAACGAACCTACGCAGGAAGCAACATTTTCTTTGGGTCGTATGATGAACAGCGTCGGAGGATCGGTCATCCATTACGGCGCCTGGTTACGGCGATTCCACCCGCACCATTTTAAGATGTTGAGCCACGTGGAGAACCGATGGGGCCTCTCCGTGCTGCCGCCGGGTTGCACGTTGGTAGATTGGCCGCTGACCTACGACGAACTTGAACCCTATTACACGCTTCTCGAACACGAAATAGGAATCGCCGGCGACGAGTCCAACCCATTCATCAAACGAAGCAAACCGTTGCCGATGCCGCCCATGCGCCCATTCCGGCTCGGCGAGTTGTACAGAGAAGCGACCGAACGAATCGGTCTTCACCCCCACCCGGTCGCTGTCGGGGTCAATACAGTGCCATACCGCGGTCGCCCGGCGACGGCTTACTGCGCGTGGAGTAATGGGTTCGGTTCGTTCAACGGCGATAAATGGGATCCATCCCTCACGTCCATTCCTGAAGCGCTGGCAACCGGGAACCTTGATTTGAGAACTCATTGCCGGGTCATCCGGATCGGAACCGACGAGAGCGGTCGAGTCAACGGGGCGGAATACGTGGATCCATTGGGACGGCGCCGCTTCCAAAAGGCGCGGACAGTGATCTTAAGCGCGTACACCTTCGAAAATCTCCGGCTGCTTTTTCTTTCGGGCAATTCGAAGCATCCCAATGGGCTCGGAAACAATCGCGCCCAACTTGGCAAGCATTTCATGACGAAAATGTTCGCTCACGTCGACGGTTTCTTCCCTGACACGATCTTTAATCGGCACACCGGGCCTGCCGCGCAAGGGTTAGTGGTGGACGACTTTTTCGCGCCCGGTTTTGACTCTCTCAAGCACGGTTTTGTTGGCGGTGCTACCTTGGGCGCCGAACAACAGTTTTTGCCGATCCAGATCAGTCGCGAAGCGCTACCACCCGGTGTGCAGCGCTGGGGTAAGCCCTATAAGGATCACCTCCGGCAATGGCAGCACTTCGGCGTTGTGCGCATCCAACCTGACACCTTGTCGTACCAGAATAACTTCGTCGAGCTTGACCCGCACTACCGGGACCGGAGCGGAATTGGGCTCCCCGTTTTGCGAATCACGTACGATCTCCGGGAGAACGAACACCGGCTGGCCGATTGGATGGAATCGAAGTCGGAAGAAATCCTTCGCGCGATGGGCGCGACTAACACCTGGCGGGGGAATCGGTTCACCGGGGTGGGAAGCAGCCACGACTTTGGCGGAGCTCGCATGGGAGAAGACCCTGGCAAAAGCGTTGTGAATCCCGAACTTGAGGTGCACGATACCCCTGGCCTGTACGTGTATAGCGGCGCCGCGTTTCCCACTTGTCCGGGAATCAACCCCACTCTCAGCCTCCTCGCGCTCGCCTACCGGGCAGCCGAAAGACTCGTCAACCGATTGATGACCGGAGAAAAGCGATGAGCCAAAGCGGCAAAATAAAGTTCGAATTACGCGGGCCGATTGCCCATATCATGCTGGATCGACCCGAAAAACTCCACGCGTTTGATCCGGAAATGTTATCAGCGCTGGAGGATGCCATCAGCGACGCGGATGAGTCCCGCGTAGTTCGAGTCATCGTCCTCGCTTCGACCGGCCAAAAAGCATTCTGTGTTGGGGCGGACATCCTGGCTTGGACAGCACTCTCGCCGCTTGAAATGTGGTCGGAATGGGTGCGCCGCGGCCAACGGATTTTCGATCGCCTCGAGCGCGCGCGGCAGCCTGTCATTTGCGCGATCCAGGGTTTCGCCTTAGGGGGCGGCTTGGAATTGGCGCTTGGATGCGATCTGAGAATCGCTGCGGATTCGGCACGGTTCGCTATGCCTGAGGTCAAACTTGGCACGATCCCGGGTTGGGGCGGAACCGGCCGTTTGCCGAAATTGATCGGCAGCGCCCGTGCGAAACAAATGATTTTTACCGGTGAGCAGATCAGCGCGGCCACGGCCGAACGCTGGGGCTTGGTGAACGAAGTGGTTCCGGCCGCCGCGCTTAGTGATTCGGTCAACACACTCGCTGAAAAGATTTGCGCGAACGCGCCAGTCGCCGTCCAGACAGCGAAACAATTGATCGCGCACCCTTCGGCTGCGATTCTCGAATCCCTGGCCTCGGCCGCAAACGCCTTTACAGACGACGCGAAAGAAGGAGTTGCTGCATTTCGCGAGAAACGCCCCCCTCAATTTGAAGGGCACTAACCCCAAAATCATCAGAAAAGATAAACCACAGATTACGCAGATTTCACAGATCGGGAAAGGGGACTATGGCAATGGCTCCGTGCGAAGCGGCACGCCCATCCGCCAATACTCCGATACGTCTCTTCCCCTCCTCAAATCTGTGTAATCTGTGGTTTCAAATCCGGAATTTAGGCTAAATCATGCTTCCAAAATCCCCCTTTCACTACCAGTTGTGGATCAACGGCAAGGAGGTTCCTTCCGAATCCAAAAAAAGATTTGAACGCAAGAGTCCTGCGCACGGCACCGTCGTTGGAGATTACGCGGAAGCCGGGATCCAGGATGTCGATACCGCGGTTCATGCAGCGCGGGAAGCCTTTGATCGCGGACCCTGGCCGCATTCTTCCGGGACTGATCGCATGAAATGCCTTTTGAAAGCGGCAGACCTCATTCGCCAGGAAAAGGAGTCGTTGGCATTAATCGAGACGCTCGAAAGCGGCAAACCTATTTCCCAGGCGCGGGATGAAGTGGATTGGGCTGCCAACCTTTGGGATTACGCTGCCACCCTTTGTCGGCACATTTATGGCGACAGTTACAACGCGCTGGGACCGTCCATGCTGGGTCTGGTCGTCCGCGAACCGGTCGGTGTCGTCGGAATGATCACGCCGTGGAATTTCCCGCTGTTGATCGTGAGCCAGAAACTCCCCTACGCCCTCGCCGTCGGCTGCACTTGCGTTATCAAACCAAGCGAGCTGACTTCGGGAACAACGCTCCGGCTCGGCAAGATCCTGGCAGAGGCGGGCGTTCCAGACGGAGTCGTCAACATCGTCAGCGGTTACGGCGAACCGGTCGGAACCCGGCTCAGTCTGCATCCTCAGGTCGATATGATGTCCTTCACCGGATCGACCAATGTCGGTAAAGCGGTAATCAATGCCGCTCGCAACAATCTGAAAAAGGTTGAACTCGAGCTAGGCGGCAAAAATCCACAGATCATCTTTGCAGACGCTGACCTGGAGGCCGCCCTGGATGCTGCCGTTTTCGGCATCTGCTTTAACATGGGCGAGTGTTGCAACAGCGGCAGCAGGCTTTTAGTCCAGCGCCCGATTGCCCAGGAATTCGTGCGCAAAGTCGTTGAATTGGCCCGCGCGGTTCCTGTCGGGGATCCGCTGGACGAGAGGACGAAGGTCGGCGCCATTGCGAGTGAACAGCAATTCAACAAGATCATGGGTTATATCGATCAAGGACGCGGCGCGGGAGCACGACTTCAATTGGGCGGCGAGCCTCTTGAGATATTGGACGGGCGCTTCATCGCAACGACGGTCTTTGATGAGGTGCGACCCGAAATGGCCATTGCCAAAGAGGAAATCTTTGGCCCGGTTCTTTCGATTCTCACTTTCGACACTGCGGACGAAGCGATCGAAATCGCCAACAGCACGAACTATGGCTTGTCGAGCGGGATCTGGACGCGCGACTTCGATACAGCACTTTCTGTCAGCCGACGGATTCGGGCAGGCACGGTCTGGGTGAATACGTTTATGGATGGATACCCCGAACTCCCGTTCGGCGGATATAAGGAAAGCGGGCAAGGCCGGGAACTCGGCCGGTTTGCGATCGAGGAATTTACCGAACTGAAAACGATTCAATTGCATCTTGGCCCAAGGAGTTCTTGGTGGGCCGGACCGCGATCAATCAGCAAATGAGTGCCCGGGCAAAAGGATTGTTCACAGAACGGGCTCAAAGGGCGCTCGTGTTCGCCGAAGGCCAGGTACGTCGCCTCGTCATCGACCATCCGGATTATTTCCCGTTATTTACCAAGGGCGGAAAATGGAAGCATGAATCGGAAACTTGGACCAACTGGTGTGAAGGCTTTTTGGGAGGAATGCTCTGGATCCTCGCGAGGCACACCGGCGACCCCTGGTGGCGAGAACGGGCTGAGCATTATTCGCTTTTGATTGAGGACCGCAAGACTGATCGCGACGTGCACGATCTAGGCTTCCTTTTTCTGCCGACCTGGAAGGAGTGGTACGATTTGACAGGCGATCCGGACAAAAACAAGGTGCTGATCGAGGCAGGGCGGACATTAGCTTTACGATTCAACCAGCAAGGCAAATATCTCCGCTCCTTTATCGCGCCGGACAGCCTTTTCATCGACATCATGATGAATGTCGGAATCATTTTTTACGCGGCAGACCAGACGAAGGACCAGACTCTGTGGCAGATCGCCACAGAACATTGTCTCACGACCCGACGGTTCCTGGTACGCGGCGACGGAAGCACTGCGCACGAGGGTCTGTTTAACCTCGAGACAGGCGAGTTCCTGAGGCAGACGACGCATCAAGGCTGGCGAAACGACTCGAGCTGGGCGCGGGGTCAAGCGTGGGCCTTGTATGGTTTCACTACCACCTACCAGTACACCGGTGACGCACGCTTTCTGGAGACCGCTCGACGTTGTGCCGAATTCTACCTTACACGAACACCTGCCTCCGGGGTTCCCCCAAACGACTGGGAAGAGCCGAACCCTGTCCGGCCTTACGAAAGCTCCGCCGCAGCCATTGCGGCAGCCGGCTTGCTTGAGCTTGCCGGCGCCGTTTCTGAACCCGCCGATGCAGAACGCTATCAAGCGCACGCTATTGTTATTCTCGATACGCTGCTCGGCCCAGAATTCCTCGCGAACGAAACTCCGGAATGGGAAGGCATTCTCAAACATGGAAGCTATCACGAACGCAAACAACTCGGAATCGATGAAAGCGTGATGTGGGGAGAATATTTTTTCCTTTCTGCGCTGGACAAAGCCTTACGCCGATCAAGTTAGCCACCGATGAAAAGCATTTCAGTCCAATCAATCGTTGCCGAAGCGCCGGTTGTCGCGATCGTTCGCAGGCCAAAGGTCGATGCCATCCGCTGCATTGAACACCTTTTCCAGACCGGGATCCGCCTGGTCGAGATCACGATGGATACTCCGGGCGCTGTGGATATCCTGAAATCGCTTCGATCGCGTGTTCCATCGGACGCTCTGCTCGGCGCCGGCACCGTCACGGACGTTTCGCGCGCAGAAGCTGCTCTTGCAGCCGGCGCGACCTTCCTTGTCACGCCGAACCTGAACCTGGAGGTCATCCGCCTTACGCGTGCACGCGGCCTGGCGATCATGCCCGGCGCTATGACCCCCACCGAAATCTGGAACGCTGCCGCCGCCGGAGCGGACTATGTCAAAGTGTTTCCCGCCAGTACACTCGGGCCCCATTTTTTCCGCGAGATCCGTGGTCCTTTCGCGGAGATCCCGCTGATGGCGACCGGTGGCGTGAACCTGGAAAACGCTCGTGAATTCATGCTGTTCGGGGTTGACGCCGTTGGAGCGGGCGGAGCTCTTATCCCCAAGACGAACGATGAGTTTGACCGGTGCGGGGAAATCGCTCAACGACTCCTTGGAATCGTCCGCGAAGCCCGCGCGCTACGATGAACCCGAAGCCGGCAGCCTCAGACCATGATGTGGTGACCTTCGGCGAAACGATGGTTCTTTTTGCGCCTGGGGAGCGCGACAAACTCGAAAACGCCACTGCCTACCACGCATCCATCGGAGGCGCAGAGTCAAATTGTGCTATCGGCCTCGCGCGCCTCGGCCATTCTGTGTGCTGGGTCAGCCGCGTCGGTTCCGATCCTTTCGGTTCCCGAGTGCTCAAGACTCTGCGTGGCGAGTGCGTAGACGTCAGCCGAGTGGAAGTCTCGGCCAACGAGCCCACCGGCATTATGTTTAAAGAGCCGGCTCCGGGTAATACCTCTCGCATTTTCTATTATCGGCGGAATTCTGCCGCCGCGGCGCTGAAGGCCGAGTCGTTTGAAGCGCTCACGACGAAGTTTCTCTTTGTCACTGGGATCACGCCGGCATTGAGCGATTCGAATCGCGCGTTGACGTTCAAGGTGGTGGAACGCTTTCGAGCCGCTGGCGCGACCGTCGTGTTCGATCCGAATATGCGTTTCCGGCTCTGGAATGCGGACCAGGCGCGAACGGTTTTTTTGGGCCTCGCAAAAGGCTGCGACATCCTGATACCCAGCCTGACGGAAGCGGAAATTCTCACCGGATTCACCGAGCCCGATTCTATGTTGGACGGATTACGCAGCCTGGGTCCTTCCCAAGTGATCTTGAAAGCCGGTGACCAGGGGGTTTGGTACGCGAACGGTGAAGAACGCGGTTTTTGTCCGTGCTATCCGGTTAAGGAGATCGACCCCGTCGGCGCTGGAGACGCGTTCTGCGCAGGATTCATTTCCGGCCTGCTCGACGAATGCTCCCTTCCGGATGCGGTCTCGCGCGGTGCCGCCCTGGGCGCATTCTGCGTCTCGACGTTCGGCGACTACCATGGATTGCCAGACAGAGCTGAGCTCGAAGCCTTCATCGCTGGAAAACTGGCCCCCGGCCGATGACAGCAATATATTAGCGCAGCCTTCCAGCCTGTATTTTAGCCGAATGCCCGACTCAACTCACCCACACGCAGGGGAACCGCTGATCCGCGCGATTGCCATGCCCGCGGACGCCAATCCCTCCGGAGACATCTTCGGCGGCTGGCTGATGTCGCAAATGGACCTTGCAGCGGCAAACGCCGCCAGCCGCCGGTGCCGCGGCCGTTGTGCGACGGTTGCCGTGGACGGCATGATTTTTCATCAACCGGTTTTTGTCGGGGATGAAGTCAGTCTCTATTGCAACATTGTGAGGGTCGGCAGAACGTCGATGACCATCCGAGTGGAGGCTTGGCGGCGGAGCCGGATCGATGACATCAGCAACAAGGTAACGGAAGCGACATTTACCTTCGTTGCCACCGACGAAAATCGAAAGCCGAGACCAGTGCCGCCAGAGTGAGCAAAAACTTGGAATCAGAACTCGAGGAATCAGAACTCAGGAGTCAGGAGTTGCAGGAGTTGCAGAATATGCGAGCAAGGTCTCTATCCGAAAAATCCGGGACCAGCATCTCCCTGGAAAATCTTCGCCGGAATCCCAGATTCTTTAGCTCCTGAACTCCTGCAACTCCTGACTCCTGAATTCCGACTCCTGCAACCTCTCTGATACATCGGTCCGAGCGCCAGGAGATTCCAGATCGCCGGGGCTTCGCCGGTTCTATTTCAAGTGGCTGAGTTCGAATGCCGCCTTTTCCAGAGCCTCGCGCGCCGCTTTCAAATGAGTCGCTTCGAAGGCATGAAGCTCGGGCCATCGAAGGAGCATATCGATGACGAGTGCTCTGGTGGCCTGGATGCGGTCAAGTGACCACTGGAGGACAGTTTGCTGGAGTTCGCGCAAAGTGGGCTGAACCGACGACTCCGAAGAGGAGGACGTTTTGTTAGCTATATTCATGGAGTTTTCCACAATTTACATAGCAATCATAGCATACCGTCTACCCTCTGCCAAGCCTCTTTCCCGCGGCGCTTCTTACCGGCACCTGGTGTTCTGTCCTCGAAACAACAGGTATTTCACCAAGTCAGTGACGGATCCAGAACTCAGGAGTCAGGAGTTGCAGGAGTTGCAGAATATGCGAGCAAGGTCTTTATCCGAAAATCCAGGACCAGCATCTCCCTAGGAAAATCTTCGCCGGAATCCCAGATTCTTTAGCTCCTGAACTCCTGCAACTCCTGACTCCTGAGTTCTGGATCCGTAACTGACTTGGTGCACTAGCCCCTTCCTATGATCGTAACATGCATAGGGAATGTTATTGAGCACAAGAGCTTCGCTCCCGATCGTCTGTAGAGCGAAATCTCGTGGCTTTCAGGTCATTTTTCACAGTTCTGCTATTTTTTGGGAGCTGGGCCAAATTTTTTTGCACGCTTCAGAGACAAAGCTCTTGTGCCTTGAGTTCGCCTCTTGCGAGCAACACTTTTTTGTCGGTCGGGCTTGAAAATTAAGCGGGACTGCTCAAGGCACTGAGTCGCTGGTGAACCAAGCTGAAAAGCGCTTTGAGAGGATAGGCCGTGCAGAGTTCGATGTGGATACGCCGAGCGCTCCTTTTGAGCCGAGCTGCAATCTTAAAGAGTCGTAAACGGATCTGGCCGATTGAAGCAGATTCAAGTTCGGTACCCTTCAAAACTTCGGCCTGCAGAGTACTCATGATCAAGTGAGCAAAAGTCGAGAACCACAGCCGCAACTGATTGGAAGCCATCCAGTGGGTGCTGGTGCGATCGGCGAAGAGATCCATTTGCTGTTCCTTGATGCGGTTTTCCATGTCGCCCCGTGCGCAGTAAAACTTCTCGTACAAAGCCCCTGCTTCAAATCGAGCCGCTTGGGTCCGAGTAGTCCACCCATCTTTGGGTAGGTTGGTCACAATAAAGCGCGGATTGTCACCTTGGGTTAAAATCTCCGCTTTGCCAATCACCCGTCGCGCTTTGGACCAACTGTTCAGAGTCGAGTAATCAAACTGGGTGAAACTCCGACAGGGCGTTTCTTCTTTGCCCTCCTTAATCTGCGCCTTGAGAGCTTCAAAGTGCGTTCTCGCAGCTCCGCGAGCCGATCGTTGCGTGCCAGACCCAAACAGTAGAACACCTGATTTTCTTCGCACCAGGCCATGATCGCTTCACGTGCAAACCCGCTGTCGGCGCGCACAATGATCCGAACTTTCTTGCCAAAACGTTGACGAATGGCCGGCACTATCTTCCGGAGTGCCTCCACCGTGCCATCGCTGGCGTCGCGCTTGCAATCGCGCAGCTTAGCAAAAAGCGGAATGTTTCCGCTAAAGCAGTAGAGCGGCAGGTAGCAGTAGTGGCGATAGTAGCCGTGAAAATAAGCGCCTTGCTGGCTGCCATGAAGCGGATCATCGGTCGCATCAAAATCCAACACGATCTCAGCGCTCTTGCGTGGCAGGGCTTTGACTCCGCGCTGGATGAGTAAGCCTTCGATCTGGTCGGGCTGGGCTTGAATCTTGTGGTAACGCTCATCGATTGCCTCGGCGCTTAGCTAAAGTTTTGGGTTTTTCGTTTGATTCGTCGATAACACAGCGTCGCGCACCGAAATCTTCTTCGGAATGAGTTTGAGTCCGTAAAGCGTGTCGGCGATTTTTTGTTGGTCGGTCAGCACAGTTTCATCGATCGGTCTATAGATGTGCTGGTAATGTCTGAGAGCCGCTTCAATCACGTCCGGTTCCAAGCCTTGAATTGGAGCCAGTTCAGCAGCCGCTTCCCGGTAATCCTCCCGAACCCATTTTCCGATCTTGCCCAGTTCTTCCATGGCTATGGCCAGCACCTCGGGCTTCTCTTCTGCGTACTCGCGCGCGCTCAGGAAATATTGGTAACGACTTGCTATGCCCACGGCGTTCGTCAGGATGCGAGCGCCCAGTTGTTTTTGCGCTGCAACGAGGAATGGGTCCCAAATCGCCCATGCATCGACGGCGCCGCCCTGAAAGGCTGCCCGGGCATCCGGAGGCGCGAGATAAACCGGCTGGATATCGGTGTACTTCAAACCTGACTTTAGAAGCGCGCTTACCACCAGCCAGTGAACGTCAGAGCCTTTGTTGAAAGCCACCTTCCTGCCTTTCAGGTCTGCGATTTCATGAATCGGTGACTCCTGGCTGACCAGAATGCCTTCGGCTTCCGGAGTCGGAAGTTCGTACGCCGTATAGACCAGATTCGCGCCGGCTGCCAACGCAAAAATCGGCGGCACTTCGCCGACATAGCCGAAATCAATGGAGCCGACATTCAGGCCTTCCAGCAGTTGCGGTCCCGCTGTAAATTCGGACCAGGTTACTTCGATACCGAGAGGCCGAAGTCGTTGCTCCAATGTACCATGGGCCTTGAGCAGGACGAGCGTGCTGGCGGCCTTTTGATAACCGATGCGGAACTCTTTTGCGTTAACACCTCCCTTCGACGAAAGAGGCATCGCAAGAAGCGTTAGCAACATCACTCTAAGGACGAGGCAGTTCAGGTTTCCCATCTGGCGGTCTAGGTTTACTTAATCACTTTTTGACGTAGCTCGAGGCATATACTTTGCCGGAAGCCGGCTGAATTCCGTCGGGGTTGATTTTAAATGAACGATCACTGCGTCCGAGTGCTCGGCAGCCACGGGGCAGTTACCAGATCGCTGTGTCCGAAACCCGGTAACTTGGAGTCCAGGTCCTGGATC
>CAWJVG010000018.1:0-167600 GCA_963846195.1 uncultured Verrucomicrobiae bacterium | reverse complement strand
CGACGACGGTGCTACAGCGAGGCTACAATCTTCTTCCGGGCCAGAGCGCCCCGTTGGCGACATCGACTGCCTGCCCGCCTCTAGTAAATGGCATATTTTCGCCTGTCCACGACTCGACAATTTCCGAGATTGGCTCGAAAAGGTCTGCGGGCATTTCCGGAAAGACCGGAGCCCAGATCCAAGATGCAGTTCCGCCGACACAAATGGCGTTAACTCTAATCCCTCGCTCTGCAAGTTCCAAAGCCGCGGATTGATTTAAGCCAACATCAACGCAAGATTTTTCGTTGGAGCAAAGCGATGCTGCACTTGAGCGAGGCGGATTTGCGTTTCCTGACCTTCCGGTAAGGCTTGGATCGCGCTGGGGTGGCCGACGGGATTCGAACCCGCAACATCCGGAACCACAATCCGGGGCTCTACCATTGAGCTACGACCACCACTTAAAAGGGGAAAATGAAATTAGCGCAAGTTCAGGTTCAGCCAAGCGGATTTTCAACGGAAGCCCCTCCGCCCTTTGCGGCGTGCAATTTTCGTCCGGGTGGCAAATGTCGAGAATCATTGCAATCGGGGCCCGATCAATTATCATCCATCGTTGATTTGGAATAGAGAGCAATTTTCAGAACACCGCTTCTGGCCGGCCCGGTGGAAGTGAAATGTGGACGGACCAGGTAAATCATTTGGGCACACTGCTTTCGTGCTGACCGGAGTACTCGCGTTCCTCCTGCTTTCGGACAGGCGAGCATCTGCGCAGTTTGTGTCCCACGATCGCCCGATTTCAGGCGATGAGATCAAGATAGGAATGTCAAACGCGCAAACTGGTCGCATCGGTGTCTTGGGAACCCAAATTCGGCAAGGATGCCAGGCATGTCTTACGAGGATCAACCAGCAAGGCGGAGTAGCCGGGCGACGATTGGTCTTAGTGGATTACGACGATCGTTACGAGCCGGTGGAGACGGTAAGCAACACTGAGCGTTTGATCGACCAGGATAAGGTTTTCGTGCTGATGGATTTTCTTGGAACTCCGACCTGCAGGGCCATCCTTCCGATGGTCAACGAGGCCAGCATCGTGATGGTCGGGCCGATTTCTGGCGCAGCGATCTTGCGACAACCAATGCAGCGCTTGATTTTCAACACCCGCGCAAGTTACAGCGAAGAGGCGGAGGCCTTGGTCGGCCATCTTGTTACGGACCTTGGTTGCAAGAAAGTCGCTCTCTTTCGTCAAGATGACAGCTTTGGCGACGCGGGCCGTGCGGCGGTTGTCGAAGCGCTGCGGCGTCGCGGCTTGATGTTGGAAGGCGAGGGCGTTTATGTTCGCAATTCGGTCAAAGCGCCCGAGGCGGTTTATCGTATCTCAAAAGCTAAACCGGACGCAGTAATCTTGTTTGGGTCGTACAAGCCTTGCGCGGATTTTATTCGCGGAGCGAAAGAATCAGGGATGAAAAATACGGTTTTTTGTAATGTATCGGTGGTTGGAACGGAACCGTTGATCAAGTATTTGGCGGAGGATGGGGACGGAGTAATCATCTCCCAGGTGGTTCCGTCTCCTTATGACGACGGTTTGCCGCTGGTGCACGATTACCAGGCGGACATGCGCTTTATTGGGCTAACCGACTTCAGTTACATGGGATTGGAGGGGTACCTGAATGGCGTTGTTCTGGTCGATGCATTGCGACGGGCCAGTCAGGATTTGACGGAGGATTCGCTGGTTAATTCGCTGGAGCATGTTGCGATCGACTTCCGGTCGTTCGCGATTCAATTTGCTCCCGATAGCCGACAGGGAACGCACAAGGTATTTCTGACGAAGGTGGACCACGGTCGGGCCGTGCCGATCAAGAAATTAGATCCCGCGGACTACGCAAAATGAGCTCGCGACGAAACGTAAATGCACTCTGAGGCTTCACGCAAAGAGAATGAGGAGTTATTGGCCTCGCGTGGATTAACCATTCGATCGAAGCTACTGCTTTTTACGACCGGAATCGGTTTTTTGATCCTGGCGGCCCTCGCGATTACAGCCTTCTTTCTATCAGCAATCGCACTTCGAAAGGCGAGATTGGACGGCTTCCAATCACTGAGAACCTCTTTGTCCCAGGTGATCAATACCTTGTTTGCCGAGCAGCGTCGAGATGTGACTGCTCAAGCTGAATTGCAGACGGTGCGCTATGCTGTCACCGAGTTGTCATCCGGGTATGAGCATTTGATTGAGGACCTCGACGCGGCAGGTTTCAAGGTGGACCCCGTTTTCCTAACCGGGGTTCGTCAAAAACTCCGTGATGCTTACGAGCGCGGGCCGATGGGCGATTTGCGAAGTCTTGGTGAACCCGTCGGCGACTTTGACCAATTCAGTGACCTCAGCCCAGTGGCCGCGATTTTGCAATATGTGTACATTCTGCAAAATCCCGCAAGTCCCGGATTCAAATTCCAGAAAAATTCGGTTTTGGATATTTCAAAGAACGAAAATCTTCCGCTGGATTTTCGGATCGCCTTTTCCAAAACGATGTTTGCTCGGGCGATGGGCCTGTATCACGGATTATTTGAGACGGTAGTTCGGCGAAACAGCTACTTTGACCTGATGTTAATCGACGATCTTGGCAACGTCGTTTACACCTACGAAAAGAGTTGGGACTTCGGTACCAACGTTTTTAAAGGCTGGCGAGCACACTCAGAGTTAAAGAAGGTGTTCTTGGGCGCATGGTACGGGTCGAGTCCGTCGGCGGACCGTACTACCGGGGACGATGTGGTGATCACAGATCTGGAGCGTTACCCCGGTGCGAATGGATCACCGATGCTTTTCTTGAGCTGTCCAATTAACAATCGGTTGGGCGGCCGCTTGGGAGTTGTCGTTCACAAGATCGCCAGTAGCACGTTCACCGATCTGGTGACATTTCAAGGCCGCTGGTCCGCGGTCGGACTGGGAGAATCCGGAGAAGCCTACATTGTGGGACCGGATATGAAGCTGCGAACGGAATCCCGTTTTGTCAAAGAAATGCCGGTTAAGATGAAATCGTTGTCTTTTGAGCCGGACGGTTCAGCTGGTCCTCTCACAGCGGTTCTTGGCGGCCCATTGCATAACAAGGCTGTCGAAAACATCTACTCGGACCAGGTTTTGTCGAATGAAGGCGAGGTCACATTCTTTGATGATATCGGTCGGGAATCCCTTGGAGTGTACGAGCAACTTGGGACTGCCGGCCTCGACTGGGGCTTAGTCATTACCATTAGCACCGATGAAGCGTTCGCGCCGGCGGTTCACCTTACCCGGCTCATCGCGTTTGGCGGTTTTGTCATCTTGATCGTCGCTATTTTGGCCGCCCTTACCTTCGGTCACCTGCTCTCCCAGCCGATCGTGCAGTTGGTCAATACGGCGGAGAGAATCGGGTCCGGCGATCTTGCTGCGCGGGCGCCGATCACCAGCAAGGATGAGATCGGATTCCTGGCCGAACGGTTCAACTACATGATTGATCAGGTCGAAGAGCGGAATCGTCACGTGCATAAGATTCTCGAGACAGTCAATGAGGGCCTATTTCTGATGGGTCCCGATTTCATCATTCAACCAGGCTACTCCAAGATCACCGAGGCAATCTTTCAGCGGAAAATTGATGGCATCTTTTTTCTCGACATTCTGCGGCCGGCGCCTGAATCAGGGCTTCAGCCGATCATTACGAGCGAAGGCTTATTGGCGACACAACACTATCTTGAACTGCTGCTGAATCCTCGCATCAAGGAAAAGCTGATCCAGCAGACCAACCCGTTAGGTGAAATTGAGTATCGAGAGCTTCGACCAGACCGGGCGAAGCGCAGCAAGTTTTTAGAATTCAAATTTAACCGGGTGGTTGAAGGAGGCAAGACGACACAGATTATGGTGACGGTACTCGATTCGACCTCTCGGATTGCGCTGACGAGGCAGATCACCGAGAACGAGACGAAGGCCAAATCTCAGATCGAAATGCTATTTGGGATTATGCACCTTGATCCGCCGATTCTTGCGGAGTTCCTCAATCACGCCAAATCCGAAGTCACTATGATGCTCAATCTATTGGAGGCAGAGCAATTTGGAAGTCATGCTGGTGAGTCGAGCGCCCAGCGCTCTAATCGATATTTACTGTTGTTGCAAAAAATCGCACGCTCGATTCACCTGATCAAAGGAAATGCTGCGATGCTTCGGCTCTCCTATTTTGAAGATCTGGCAAACCGGCTCGAGGAAAAGATCGCCGCGGTCCGAGGAGATGCGGCGCTCAGCGGGGAACAGTTCTTGCCTATCACGACGGGTTTGGCCTCGCTCCTGGACCAGATCGCCATGACCCACGATTTGATCAGCCGTCTTCTGTCCATGCAAAAGGTCTTCGGGAAAGACGCCGGAGAAAGCGGCCAGACGGATTTTGGGCCGCTCGTCGAGCTTGCGGAAGAAATCGCTCAGCGAAATGGGAAACAGCTTCGAGTGGATCTTCAGATCAAGGATGGCCTTGATCGTTTGCCGAATCCTCTGCGTGAGCCGATTCAGATGATCATGACCCAATTGGTGAGAAACGCGGTCCTGCATGGAATTGAATCCCCTGCTGAACGATTGGCCGAAAGAAAACATCCGGCTGGCGAAATACAGATCTACGCTTACCGCCTCACCGAGACTGAGAGAAAAATTATTTTGGCCGTGCGTGACGACGGCCGGGGGATTGACTATCAATTGTTGCGACGCCGTGCGGTGCAATTGGGTTATGCGAGCGCGGGCAGTATCGAAGCCTGGACACAACAGCAGTTAAATAATCTGTTGTTCGAAACCGGCTTTACTACTATGGACCGACCGACGACGGACGGAGGGCGCGGCGTCGGATTGGATGCTGTCAGAGATTTGACCGCAAAACTGGGCGGTGTGGTGAACGTCTCCTCCAAACAAGGTCAATTTTGTGAGTTTCGGTTAGAAATTCCCGTGGCATGAAACTTCTTATCGTTGACGACTCGAGCGTAGTCCGAAGAGCAATTGAAAGAGATCTGGAATCTGGAGAAATCACGGAGGTGGATCAAGCCTCGACAGGAGAAGACGCGGTGCGATTGTACGGGGCCAAACTGCACGATGTAGTCACCCTGGATATCACCATGCCAGGGATGGACGGCCTGACATGTCTGGACAAGATCATTGCGATCAATCCGGAGGCGCGGGTGCTCATTATTTCGGCGTTGCGCGATAAAGCCACCGCGCTCGACGCGATCAAAAGGGGTGCCAGCGGGTTTCTTTGTAAACCGATCAATCCTTCGGAATTGCGGGAGGCATTTGAGTTGCTCATTGAGGACTGAAATCCAATGAACGACCAAGACATCCAGGTATTTATCACCGGTGTCCGGCGGTATTTTGAATCCGTGAGGAAAGATCTCAGGGTGGTCATCGAACCCCCTTTTATCAAGGACGAGGGGAAGCCGTTTCTGGAGTACACCGGGATTATAGGCGTTTCTGGTAAAGCGCGTGGTGCGGTCTGCTTTACCGCTAACAGGGTGATGCTGGAAAATATTCTGCGCTTTCTCAATGAGGCTCCGATCAACGGCGAGTTGATTTGCGACCTGGTAGGAGAAATTGCCAATACCCTGAGTGGAAATGCCCGCGAAGAGTTTGGCCGAGACTTTTTGATCTCTGTCCCGATCGTTTCCACCGGTGGCGATATTCATTTTCAATTTCCGAAGGAATGCCGTAACTACGTGATTCCAATCATCTGGCAGACAGAGAAGGCGTATTTGCTCGTATGTCTCACCTGACGAAGAGGTAAGTAAAGCGTCCCGCTTTACCAATACGGCGCTCAAGTCAGTAAAGTCCTCTTTGTTTGACGTGAGTGATTCCAATCGTGATCGTCCTCGAACTCGAACTCGTCCTCGATCGAGTACGACAACGATTACGATTACGATTATAGGGATTTGGGGACATGTGAGTTTAAATGCCCTGCCGAGAACCCGCTGAAAGGGGGGCGGGAATGGCTCAAAGAGGCATGACGTTTTGACGTCGGAGAAGAGAGTCCTGGAGCGCGTGGTTGGTCTCCAGTAAGGTCCGAGCGTTTTTTTCGAGAAAACTGCGACGATCACCGAGGCGACTTAAGTCGCAGAAGACGAACAATTTAAGCAGAAAAGCTGGAAAAGAATCCACTCCGGGCGTCATTGCGACTCATAAAAATTCAGAGAAAGTTATAAACTTTTGAACAGCGGCCCGCGTTGCCTGTCTATGTTTAACGGTTAAGGCGATTCGGGTTTGCGCACGAATCTCTCGACTTCTACTCCTTGGCGTGCGCAGCCCGGATCATTTTTTTTGGACTTACCTTGATGGTGTGAATGCCATTCGATAGTCTGCGAGCCGAATGGTGGACACAATATTAGTTGTTGAAGACGAACCGGATGTCGTTGATCTGGTCCGTTACCATCTTCGCCGGGCAGGATTTGACGTATTGACTGCCGTCAACGGTCCGACCGGCTTGGCAACTGCCGCCCAATCACGACCCGATGCAATCGTGCTCGATATTATGCTTCCTCAGATGACTGGCATCGAAGTCTGCAAAGCCCTCCGGAAAGCGGATGAAACAGCAGATATCCCGATCCTGATTCTCACCGCCAAGACCGAGATTACTGATCGGATTGCCGGCCTTGAGCTTGGAGTAGACGATTATATCACCAAACCATTCAGCCCACGCGAGTTGGTTTTGCGCGTACAAAATTTGCTTCGGCGACTTCGGGTGGTCCGGAATTCGTCTGTTCTGACGGTTGACGAGTTCTGCGTGGACAGAGGGAATTTCGAGATCACGGTCCATGGAGCGCGATTGGATCTGACGACCACAGAATTCAAATTGCTTGCTGCGCTAGTCGAGCATCGAGGCCGGACGCTCTCGAGAGAGACACTTTTGCAGGATGTTTGGGGATATAAAAATGCCATTGATACTCGTACGGTCGATACGCACGTGCGAAGGCTTCGTGAAAAGTTAGGCCCTGCAGCCGGGCGAATTATCACCATGCGAGGTGAGGGCTACAGATTTCTCGTTCATCACGGCGTGTGATCATAGGATGGCTGATTCTTTGGCTGACCTCGTTAAGCCTGCTCGGGCTGGTTGCAATTGCGCTCTGGCGGCGGCTGTTGCTGTTGAGGCGAGAAGTGCGGCAACTGCTTAGAGACGGGACGCTTTCTCATTCGGTCCCGGGTCCCCGAATCGTCCTGGAGATTCACAAGGACCTGAAAGAGATTGCGCGCCGAGAGCGAGAGATTGCCCGCCACATCGCGGACGAAGATTTTAGTCTCCGGGCTATTCTCGCGAGCATGGTTGAGGGTGTTCTGATCGCGGATAGCGGGATGCGCGTCCGACTGGTGAACGATCGACTGCAGCGGATGTTCTCGTTGCCCAAGTCCCCGATCGATCGAACGGTGATGGAGGTTTTCCGGAACCACCTTGTGCACCAAGTCATTCAGCAATCTCTCAATACGGGAGAACCGCAATCGGCAGAGTTGCAAGCCGAGATCAGGGACGGCGATCAATTCCAACTGAAACATTTCCAAATCACGTCTGTCAGCCTTCGCCCTCGTGATCGTGAGTCGCTGACGCGTGCGTTGGTGATTTTTCACGATGTCAGCCAGATCCGTTCGCTAGAAGCGGTTCGGAAAGAATTTGTGGCGAATGTTTCCCACGAGTTGCGAACGCCTCTGTCGATTATCACGGGTTATCTTGAAACGCTCATTGATGGAGGGGACGATCACGAGACCAACCTCCGGTTTCTGCGCACGATGCATAAACATGCGCAGCGATTGAATCTTCTGATTGAAGACCTGCTGGCGTTATCTCAACTGGAGTCCCGGAAAATCAGTCTCAATTTCGAGTTGGTCGCTTTATCGGAAAGCATTTACCGGGTTCGCGAGCAACTTGACTCGCGGATTCGGGAGAGCGCGGCAGCCGTGACCGTGACCGTTCCAAAGCATCTGCCGCGCATCCATGCCGATGCATTCCGTATCGAGCAAGCTCTTTACAACCTCCTGGACAACGCGCTCAAGCACAGCGGAAAAGCAGGCGCAAAAATCTGTGTGGAGGCTCGCCGCGACGCAACGGCCGTTCTCGTCAGTATTTCCGACGACGGCGTCGGGATCCCGCTGAGCGATCAACCGCATATCTTCGAGCGTTTCTACCGTGTCCACAAAGACAGATCTCGAGATGCGGGCGGGACAGGGCTAGGCCTGTCGATCGTGAAACACACGGTGCAAGCACACGGAGGGTCGATCGCGGTCCAGAGCGCGCCTGGCGCGGGTGCCACTTTCGTGATGACTCTGCCAATCAACCAGACCTGACAGGACACTGGCGTTAAGCCTATGTTACGCTGTGGACGTGGAAACCTCATTGCTGGATCCAATCGATATAGCGATCGCCGAAGATATCGGCACCGGCGATCTAACCTCCCTCTTTTTCATTCCGGAAACGCGCGTTTCCAAGGGGCGAATATTCGCGAAGGAGCCCTGCGTTATCGCGGGCGTTGACGTCGTCCGGAGAATTTACCGGAAGCTTGATCCGCGACTTGAGCTGGTCATCCTGAAGGGGGATGGATCTTTCGCGGAACCAGGCGAAACGGTGATCGAATTGTCCGGTTTTACCCGCGCAATTCTCACAGGCGAACGCGTCGCTCTGAATTTTATTCAGCGCCTATCGGGGATCGCGACATTGACCGGCGAGTTCGTTGAGGCTGTGCATGGCACCGGAGTTACGATTCTGGATACCAGAAAGACGACCCCTGGGCTTCGTGCTCTGGAAAAAGCCGCGGTAAAGGCCGGCGGAGGGCAGAATCACAGGATGGGCCTCTATGACGGGGTCATGGTTAAGGACAATCATCTCCTGGCAAGACCTGAGCTCCAGGAGGCGATTTGTTCGATTCGCCGGATCTACCCCGATATCTTGATTGAAGTCGAAGCAGATTCCATTGATCAGGTGCGCGACTTCGCGAAGCTGAATGGGGTCGACGTGATCCTGCTCGACAACATGTCTCCGGATCAATTGCGATCGTGCGTGTCGCTGAAAAGACCAGGTCTTAAATTTGAAGCGAGCGGTGGGATCTCCCTGGCAACCGTTCGTCAGATCGCTGAGACAGGCGTCGACTATATCTCGGCCGGTCAACTGACGCACTCTGCCAAGGCAATCGACTTCTCGCTGGAGTTATTTGATGTGTGATCCGAGAGAAATCGAGCTGCTCCGGCGGTTGCTGCCGGCTGGGCGGGCGATTGGACTCGAGGAGCTATCTGGACAAACGGGCATCGCGCGCCATGAGATGACGGTTTTCATTGAGCGCCTGCAGCAATGCGGATTCGTTTTCAGCCGAACTCAGGAAACAATCGGTATCGTCGAAGAGCCGGAAGCACTGATCCCTGAGATGATCCTGGCGGGACTTCATACACGAACGATCGGCCGGGATGTCTTGGTTTTTCGAGAAACCTCCTCCACGAATGATCGAGCTCGGCAAGCTGGTGTTGCCGGCGCCGGTGAAGGTCTCGTGATCTTTGCCGAAAGCCAGACCGCCGGGCGGGGGACACGCGGTCGGAAATGGCTGTCAACCTCGGGATCCGGCCTCTGGTTTTCGATTCTTCTGCGTACTCGGATCCCGTCGGTTCAATGGGCGCTGCTGGTCCAAATGGCGGCGGTCTCCTCTGCCGAGGTTGTGGAAAAATGGGTCCGGCAAACCGTGCAGATCAAGCCACCGAATGATCTGATATTGGGGGGCGGCAAACTGGCCGGGTTCCTGCTGGAAACGTCCAATACCTGGAGCTTTCAGGTACTGGGCATTGGGCTTAATGTGCGATCGGCACCGAGCATTGACGGGTACCCGACTGCTGCAGTCGAGCGATTTACGCGGGTCCGGCTGTCCAGGGCCACATTGGCGGCCGATTTATTGAACAACTTCGAGAAGTGGTATCTCGACAAGCCATTGACCGAAATATCTTCCGTGTTTGCGCGTCGAATCCAAGAGTCGAGCCCGCTTCGCTCCTAGATCCTGCGAGATTTGGAGCAATGCAGACTTTAGTTTTCGCGCAATTTTGCCGTCAGGTTGGACTTCATCCGCAATGCATCGAAACGTTTCGCGCTTTGATTTAATCACAGGAAGCCGTATTCTCCCCATCAAGGCATTTGGATGTCCATTAATCATTACCCAGGAGTCGTTTGTGGAGCAGAAAGTACAGCCGTCTAACGTGAATGGAGAAAGCTACACGGCAGAGTACTATGCTTCGTTGCTTGCAGGCCTGATCCATAAGTTGAACAACGTGATTACGGTTTTAACTGGGCATTCCGGGTTATTGCTTCTCGAGCCGGACCTCAGACCAGACATTTTACAGCCCGTTCAACAAATGTCTCGAGCCGCAGATCTTTTGTCGCAATGTCTGAACGAAGCCGCTTCTTTGAGTCGAGTGACGCCGCTTCGTCCGGAGCTGGTTGCGGTTTCTGACCTCATCGCGGCCGTGGAACCCCCTCGCGGCCTGTCGATCGTGGAGGAGTATGACGAAGGGATCAAGGTTCAGGTGGATCGTCGGAAATCGAAAGAAATCCTGGAGCAGATCTTTCGAAATGCCGGCGAAGCGAACGCGAAAGCCGTCTACATCACTGCGCAGGCTGATCACGGAACGGTCGAATTAAAATTCCGGGACGACGGGCACGGCATGAAGACTGAAGTGCTGCGCCGCGCGTTTGATCCATTTTTCACCACCCGCAGGCAACGGGAGCAATTTGGTCTGGGTCTTTTCAAAGCGCGGGGCGACCTTGCTCGGATGAAAGGCAGAATCTCTGCCGAGAGCGATGGAAAGAGTTACACCGAGCTGATTGTGCAATTGCCGGAGGAATAAATGGGAGAGAATTCAGGATTCAGAACTCAGGATTCAGGAGTTGCAGGAATTCAGGAGTTCGAGAATGGAGTACCAAATCCCGGATGTGCGCGCAGTTCGGAGGAATTCAGCGGCCTGTAAGCTCGATTGAGCTCTCCCGTTCCCCACAAAATCATCTGTACCCGCAAGGCCTTGCCCTCCTGAACTCCTGCAACTCCTGAATCCTGAGTTCTGCTCCGCTGATTTCCGCCCTTCTAGAATTGTCCGCGCTTTTGCCGAAGGACCTTTCTCACCTCCGGCAATGGGAGACAGTTCACCACATCCTCGCGCGTCAACCAACCTTTTCGCGCGCTTTGAATGCCAAACCAAAGATCCTGAAGGCCGTGAACCGAATGCGCATCCGGATTGATGGCGCACCGTACACTTTGCTCCTTGGCGGTTTTCCAGAATCGCCAATCCATATCCAAGCGACGCGGATTCGCATTCAACTCGATGATGGTCCCGGTTTGGGCTGCCCCTTTGATGATTTCCCCCAGGTCGACCTGGTACGGCTCGCGTGCCAGCAAAAGGCGGCCGCTGGGATGGCCGAGGATTGTTACGTACCTGTTTTCGATCGCGAGAAGGATGCGCTTTGTCATCTCTCTCTCCGATAAAGTGAACGAAGCATGCACGCTGGCGACGACATAGTCGAGCTGGGCAAGGATTTCGTCCGAGAAATCCAAGCGACCGTCCTTCAAGATGTCGCATTCCACACCGCAGAAAATCTGGAAATCGTCATCAAAAGTCTTGTTCAATTCGCGGATCTGTTCGACCTGCTTAAGCAACCGTATTTCGTCCAGACCATGGGCCTGGAACGAGCTTTTGCTGTGGTCGGCAATTCCTAGATATTCCAGGCCGAGTTCATGCGCGGCTTCCGCCATTTCCTGCAGCGTATTATGTCCATCGCTCTCGCTCGTGTGGTTGTGAAACGTTCCGCGAAGATTCTGCAGTTCGATCAACTTGGGCAATTCTCCCGATTCGGCAGCCGCAATTTCTCCATGGTATTCGCGCAATTCCGGAGGGATGTAAGCTAGACCGAGAGCCCGATACAGGTCCGCCTCCGTCTGAATTTCCGGAATCGGTTTGGGAACCCGTTTGGAACCAGGTTCCGGGCCCAGCCGGTATTCGTTCAAGGTCCAGCCATTTTGGAGTGCGCGCCCGCGCAGTGCCACGTTGTGTTCCTTGCTCCCGGTGAAATAACAAAGCGCAAACGGAAACTCGGGATTGGCAACCACCCGCAAATCAGCCTGGATCCCATGATTCAGGAGTACGCTGGCCTTCGTATCGCCTCGGGCGAGGATCCGATGAATGGCGCGGTGGGCAAGGAAATGCTCAATGACCCGCTGGGGCTGCTTGGTCGCGATCAAAATGTCCAGGTCACCAATAGTTTCTCTTCCTCTTCGAAAGCTTCCCCCCGGGCTGATCTGCGAAACGTCTGGATGACCCAGGAAGTGTTCGAGCAGCTCGTCGGACCAGATCTTTGCGTCAGACAACAGGAACCGTCCGGTATGTTTGAGACGCTGTTCGATTGCCTGAATCAGGTTCGCAGCGGTCTTTGCCCCAAATCCGGGGAGCTCAGCGATGCGCCCATCTTTAGCCGCAGTTTCAAGTTCGGCTATGCTCTTGACACCGAGCTTTTCATACAAGGCTTTAACCTTCTTGCCGCCTAGCCCAGTGATTTCGAACAATTCAAAGATTGTCTCCGGAAACTCGGCTTGCAGCTTCTCGAAATACTCCAGTCTGTCGGTCTGGACGTATTCGGAGATCTTCTTGGTGATCGCGTCACCGATTCCGTCCAGTTCCCCGAGCTTGTCCTCCACGACGGTGGTCTGAAAATTCCCGGAAAAAGTCTCAAGCGCTCGCGCAGCGTTGGTGTAGGCCCGGATCTTGAACGGGTTCTCGCCTTTCAGCTCCAGCAGTCTGGCGATGGTTTCCAGGAGTTCGATAGTTTGTTCCTTTGTTTTCATCCTATTTTCGGGGGATTCCGTCGATCTTCGCACCGGTCAAAATCCCGTGTCGAGCGAACCAACCCTGATTGACCTCCAGTGCATAGGCCACCTCATCCGAGCTGCTTGGAACAACAGTCTCATCAAGCGGGTTCATTGATTTAATCTCCAGAATTTTGCCGGTCGAGTCGATGTACGCGATCGAAAGTGGGATCTTTGTGTTCTTCATCCAGAACGCGGCCTTCTTTGGCTCTTCAAATATGAAAAGCATCCCGTGATCCTCTGGTAACGAATCACGGAACATAAGGCCGTTTTCCGATGCCTCGGGAGTATCCGCAATCTCCGCCGTAACAGGCACATTTGAGACTTTCAGTTCGGCGACTCTCAGGCCAAATGGTGTCGTCTCCGCAATTTTGGGCTGACATCCCCCGAAAATAAGAATCGAGCAGATTGCCAGCGATAGCGCTATCGGATGTGCCACGAAATGCCGAGTGATCCAAACTCTACAGGCGACCGCCGCGCCGTTTGGTTTCGTGGGTCGCGCAGGCGTCTGGTGTCTAAAGCCGCTCATGGTCCTTGATCAGTTCCTCCTTGATTTGCAAGGCCCCGGTAAGGGCCAGTTCGATCGTGTCCCTAAGCACGCAGAAGTGACCCATCTTCCGCCCAGGACGGCCTTCCAGTTTTCCGTATAAATGAAGTTTTGCGTAGGGATCGTTCAGTACTGGTCGCCAATCGGGCTGTCCCCCGGCTTTCCAAAGATCGCCGAGCAGGTTAACCATCACAACTGGTCTGAGAAGATCCGGGGAACCAAAGGGCAATCCGCAGACGGCGCGCAATTGTTGTTCAAACTGGCTCGTCAAACAGGCGTCTACTGTGTAGTGCCCGGAATTGTGGGGTCGGGGAGCGAGCTCGTTTACGATTAACTCGCCGTCGGGGGTCAGAAAAAATTCTACCGCAATCAGGCCGACCACGTTCAGGTCGCTCGCAATATTTTTTGCAATGGATTGGGCACGGCGCTGGATTACTGGATCAATTCGCGCAGGAACGATGGAATAATCCAAAATGTGGCGGCTATGCACATTTTCTGAGGCCGGGAAAACGGAGAGGTTGCCTTTGGCATCGCGCGCACAGATGACGGAGAGTTCACGATCGAAAGAGATCCATTTTTCGAGAACAGAGCGTCCGGCGCCAAGTGAGTAATCGGGTTTGTCCCCCGGGTTGATCTTAAGCTGCCCTTTGCCGTCGTACCCAAAGTTGGCACTCTTCAGAACGGCAGGAGCGCCGATTGAGTCAAGGGCAGCGTCGAGCTCAGCCTGACTCGCAAGGATAGCGAAGGGAGCGTGTGGATAGTGATGCGTGCGAAGAAAGTTTTTTTCGCGTTCGCGGTTCTGACAAATGTGAAGGACCTCGGATCGGGGATGGACTGGCTTCGATCGCGAAATCCTGTCGACGACTTCTGCAGGAATATTTTCGAATTCGAAAGTCACCACATCAACCGATCGCACAAAAGATTCAAGCAATTCCCAGTCCGCGTAAGAGCCGTTGAATTCGCGGTCCGAAATTTGACCGGCAGGACTGTCGGGTGAGGGTTCGTAGGTATGGACTCTATACCCCATTCGGCGTGCCGCGATGGCAAACATCCGCCCCAATTGCCCGCCACCTAAAAGGCCGATCGTTGAGCCCGGCGGGATGACCATTTCCATAAGATTCAATCTGAAGAGAAGGAGCACGATTGCACGATGAAAAAGCTCCGTGGCTGCGGAAATCGCTAACTTCAATTCGAGGAGTCAACACGAATCAAGAATTCAGGAGTCAGGAGTTGCAGGAGTTCAGGAGCTAGAGAATCTGGGAGCTTGGCGAAGATTTTCCCAGGAAGATGCCTGTCCCAGATTTTCGGATAAAGACCTTGATCGCGTATTCTGCAACTCCTGCAACTCCTGGAACTGACTCCTGAATTCTTCCCCCACATTGACCAGGCGACAATTCGTGCTTATTCATCGGAACGATGTTGTCAGAGTGGGAAATCAAGGCCCGAAGCCGCCAGTGCGCTCGAACGCACGAAGCCTTTGAGAATGGTGCGACAATTTACACCCTCTTATTTCGGGATCGGGTCGGATTCAAGCGTGAAGATATTTCCGAAACCGCATGGCAGCAAATCAAGGAGAGCGTTGCGCCGTTCTCCTTCTGGAAGTCCAAATTTCAGGCCCCAGCTCCGGCGGCTCCGGAGGCCATGCCGAAGGAATCTGTCGAAGAGCTTTTGCGCAGACTGGTGAGCGAGGATCTACCAGAACACATGAACGCGCGCTATGTTCTAGCGATCCTGCTGGAGCGAAAGAGAACGCTGAAGCAGGTGGACGTTCGTGAAACGGCGGAAGATAAAATTCTGATTTACGAACACACCAAGACCGGAGAAGCCTTCCTCATACCTGACCCGCGGCTGCGGCTAGATCAGCTCGAAGCGGTGCAGCAGGAGATTTATTCGCTCCTGGCCCGCCAAGGTTAAAGCAGTTATCAGTGTCAGTTGGACTAAAAGTGTTAATGTGGCGCGAGGGCGGAACTAAATCTAAAAGACGAAACTAGCCCCCACTGACATTGACACTGACCACTTCTCCGATGCTTCCCTGGTTCAATCATACGCTGCCCTTGTACCTCGCGCCGATGGCGGGCGTTACGGATTCAGTGTTTCGCAGGCTCTGCAAAGAGCAGGGGGCGGACGTGTTGGTGACCGAGTTCGTCTCAGCGGATGGCATTTTGCACCGGAACGATCACACGCGGAACATGCTCAACTTCCGATCTGAGGAGCGCCCGCTGGGAGTTCAATTATTCGGCGCGGACCCGCAGCGGATGGCGGAGGCGGCAAAATCCGTCAGGGAATGGGTGCAGCCGGATTTTATCGACCTGAATTTTGGTTGTCCGGTGAATAAAGTAGTCTGTAAGCATGGCGGATCTGCGTTACTAAGGGATTGTCCACTCCTGGAACGAGTTGCCTTGGCGGTCGTGAGGGCGGTCGATCCCTTACCGGTGACGGCGAAGATCCGGCTGGGTTGGAGTTCGGACACGATCAACGCCACGACGACTGCGACGATTCTGGAATGGGCCGGGATAGCGGCTGTCGCTGTCCATGGTCGCACCAAGGAACAGGGGTACTCTGGAATCGCAGACTGGGAGGCGATTGCCCAGGTCGCGGAGGCAGTTTCAATACCAGTTATCGGGAACGGCGATCTTGGCGAGGTCGATGAAATCGTTCATCGGCTGCGAACGACCAGAGTGCGCGGACTGATGATCGGGCGTGCGGCGATGACATCTCCGTGGCTATTCCGAAGGGCCAAACACTTTTTGCAGACTGGGGAGTTTTCTCCGAATCCCTCACTCCAAGAACGCTGGAGTCATATTCTTCGCCACTGCCGTATGGCAGCAACCGAAGGCGATTCCGAGCGGCACACAATGGCCGCGCTCCGCGGGCGGTTGATGGCATACTCAAGAGGGATGCCCGGAGGTCGCACGCTGCGAGCTGAGCTTCAAAAGGTTTCCTCGGTGGCCCAAGTAGAAGCGATCTCGGAGCGTCACTTGGAGGAAGTTACCAGTGCCGGTGCCAGTGTCAGTGTCAGTGCCAGTTGAGAAGATTTTGGCTTGCCTTTGAATAGTCCGAACGGCAACCCTCCGGGCTGCGCGTCTTTTAGCCGGCCGCTTTGTCGCACATCGGGCAAAGACCACAGCGGGTATTCTCCCTCTTCGCTTCGCGCATCCAGCCAAAATACGCGGCAGGCCAATACACCAGTCACGAATGGCGCGAAGATAAGCAGAATTTAGGGCGTTCTATTGCCCCGGAGGGGCTACAGGAGGTCCGATCTCACCGTAAAGGTAACACTTTTGCCTCAGTATTTGGGTGACACCCCAGGGTGAGATTTGGCCTGGGGTGCGTCAGAATAAAGGTGACAGTTTAGAAGGTGGAGAGAGACTAAAGGGATGCCGTGGAAAATAGAAACGCCCCCAGATCAACAGCGAGAAGACTTTGTGCGAGAAGCGCTTCGCCAAGAGAAGCCATTTAAAGAACTATGCCAGCAACACCGGATTAGTCGCAAGACGGGCTACAAGTGGCTCAAACGATCTGGTGAAGAAGGAAGTAAGTCACTAGGAGACAGGCGCCGCGGTCCACGGCAAAACTCGGTCAATGTGGCGAGTGCCCAATGGAAGCTTCGGATTTTGGAACAGAAAAAAAGCATCCCAGCTGGGGATCGAAAAAACTATTTGCGCGCTTGAGGCGAATGTTTTGTGGGGAACAGATTCCCTCGCGAGCGACGATAAGTCGAATCTTGAAGCAGGCTGGATTGGTCACGGCACAACGCTGGACTCGGCAAAAGGTTGGCCCGGAGCATCCGGATACCACACGCTTGGCCCCTGTATGGTGTAACGATGTTTGGGGCGTAGACTTTAAGGGCTGGTTTTACACTGGCGATGGTCACAAGTGCTACCCCTTGACGATAAGTGATCTTTATAGCCGATACATTATCTGCTGCGAGGATTTAGCCTCGATGGCCCTAGCGGCTGTCTGGAAGAGCTTTGAGAGAACCTTTAAGGAATATGGGCTGCCTCGAGCGATCCGGGTCGACAACGGCAAACCATTTGGGGGTGGTTGGGTGTTGGGATTGACTCAGTTGAGCGTGTGGTGGCGTCTGCTAGGTATCCAAGTAGACTTCATTGATCCGGGCAAACCTTACCAGAATGGAGCGCACGAACGCATGCATTTGACCTTAAAAATGGAGATCGCCAATCCCGCAGCAGTCAACCTCAAAGCACAACAGCGCAGGACCAGGAATTGGATCAGAAGCTTCAATGAGGAGCGACCTCACGAAGCGTTAGATATGAAAACTCCGGCTGAAATGTACGTCACTTCGGAACTCAGATACCATCCTCCAAGGGCGATTGAATACGGAAGTGAGTTCGAAGTCAGGGAAGTCAACTCCAAAGGAGATATCCAGTGGTTGAATAATCGCCGCTTCATCGGAGAAGCCTTTAAAAGCCAGAGACTTGGGCTGAGGAGGTGGAATGATACGATTCATGAAATATACCTCGGCAATATCCTGTTAGGTCACCTGCCCGACGCGCCATTTTCCCCCTTTCGACCTACGGTCTCAAGGCGGAAAACGGCGCGAACCAGTCCTGCAAAATCCTCCGAATAATCGAACCCAAAGCTGCGTCGAGTGTCACCCAAATGCTGAGACAAAGTGTAACCTAAATACTGAGACAAAAGTGTCACCCATATCTGAGACCCCACAAGGATTCAGCCCAGGGTTTCAACCCTGGGAAGCATTCAATTTAGCGTTACGCCCTGAAGGGGCATAAGATTTGCCTGGATCAATCCCACATATACCGCTCATCAAAACGGATTTCGTGCCTGTTTAGCAGCGCTCGAAACTCATCTTGAAAAGTCATCCTGCGATGATGGATTTCCTGTTCCGCGATTATAAAAAAACCGATTTGCTCGCGGATTGGCTAACGGAAAAGCTCTCAAAGTTCCGGTCAGATAAGCGTGTGCCTGCGATCGGACTTCCGTGGACTGGAAAAATGGACTTCGATTTTTGGTGGAGAAAATAATGTCGACCAAGACTAGGGCGAGGGATTGAGCCATGTTTTAAATACACAAGATATGTGTGTTATTATCACGCTCTATCTTGCGCCCTTACAGGGCGCGTCGTCACGGGGATCCGGTTCCCAGGGTTGAAACCCTCGGCTGAATCCTCTTGTCCCTTCGGGACGAAGAACCATCCCAAACAGTCCTTATCTTCGTGCCATTCACACCAGTCACTGACTTGGTGCACTAGTGGCGTGCCCCTCTGACACTGACACTAGCACTGACACTGACAAGTTCCCGTGGGGAGGTCAGCAACCAGAATCTGATCGTCAATGTGATGGCTGCGATGAAAAGTCCGGTCGCCAGACCGATCCAGATCCCGACCGCTCCTGCCTTAAACACGAAGGCCACGACGTATCCCAGCGGAATGGCGCATAGCCAGTAGTAGACAAACGCAAAAATCATCGGCGCCTGGACGTCCGCGAGTCCTCGCAATCCGCCCATCGCCGTCACCTGAACACCATCAGCGATTTGAAATATGCCGGCAATGAGCAACAAATTTGCAGTCAAACCGACGACTGCAGAATCGCTGTTAAAGGAGTTCGCAATCGAATGCCCGAGAACGGCATAGACCAGCGCAAAAAACATCATGATCAGGCCGGAAAGGGAGAGCCCCCCGATACCGATCATCCGCACCAGATCGGGGCGCCCAGCACCCACGGCTTGACCTATCCGGACCCCAACGGCTTGCGAGATGCCGAGCGGGAACATAAATGTCGTCGCGGCGCAGGTGATCGCGATTTGGTGAGCCGCGAGCGCCGCCATTCCGATCCACCCCATCAGAATCGCGGCGAATGCGAAAGCGCCCACTTCGGCGAGATATTGGAATCCGGTTGGCAATCCGATCCGTAGCAGCGAGCTGATTGTCGGGGGACTAATCAAACTTGGCCAGAGAACCGAGAAACGACTGCGTGTAACGTGCAGGCAAAACAAAAGCGTACCCGTCATGGTCACCATGCGCGAGACCAAGGTTGCCCAGCCGGCGCCGGCGAGCCCCATTGGGGGTGCCCCAAGGTTGCCGAAAATGAGCACCCAATTCAGGAAGACATTCAGAGCGACACCGAGATACATGGTGAGCGCGGGCACGACCGGTCTCGAGACCGCCTCGCTAAAGCTCTTCGAGCTAATGAAAACAAGCGCCGGCACCAGGGACCAACTCAAGATCGCGATAAACGGCTTTCCCTGAGCGAGGACTGCTTCGGGCTGGTGAAAGACGGAGAGCCAAGGCTGCGCCAATGTCAGGATCGTTGCCAGGATCACTCCGACCATGGCTGACAGCCAGATGGACGAACACAGGATTACCTGCTTGTGCCGGTCCATGCCGGCGCCGTGCGCTCGCGAAACGAGAACCCCGACCGACGAGAGCACCCCGATACCGAACACAAACCCGACACTCATGAGGCAATTCGCGAATGCGGCCGCGGCCAGCGAACTCGTTCCAACGTGCCCGACCATCAGCGTATCGACCAAGCCCATCAACATCTGGCCAACTTGCCCAGCCATCATTGGGCAGGCGAGCGCCAGCGTTTTGATTAGCTCGGTCCTGAATCTTTGGCGGTCCGGCATAGAACGTCCACCAAACCAAGATTTCAGCCGCCGGCAAGGGGAACGTAGGGGAAACGGGTCGACGGGTCGGCGCATCAGCGCGGGGAGCGAAGATTACTTTCCAACACGGCTTTGACCAGAGGGTCTCGATAAAGTTAGTGGCCTTGCAAACGCCGGCTCGCCGATACCTTTCTCCCGGCGTTTGCTTTTAATCGGCGAAGATTCCATATTCGCGCGTGACGGTAGCGACCGAAGTAAAGTACAAGATTGGAAATGAGCGTTTGGTGAAGGTGACTGGAAGCGCCGCTGCGAAGCTCTCCCAGTTGCTGCAACGACAGGGTCGCCCTCAGGGCGCGCTCCGAGTCGCAGTCATCGGTGGCGGTTGTTCGGGTTTGCAGTATAAGATGGATCTTGTCGATGGCCCGGCGAACCGCGACATTCTGGTGGAGTCCAATAGCGTGCGAGTCGTCGTTGATCCAAAAAGCGCGTTGTTCGTCAGCGGGTCCTTGCTCGACTACAGCGACGACCTCCAGAAAGGAGGGTTCAAGGTCACGAATCCGAACGCCGTAGCGCATTGCTCTTGCGGCGAAAGTTTTTCTGCATGATCGATTACTTCGCCGTCCTCGATATCGAGCGACGGCCCGCCATTAACGAAGAATCCCTGAAGCACTCCTACTTTCGTAAGACAGAATCGCTCCGTTTTGGCCAGGCCGAAGCGGACGCTTTGGCTTCTCTGAATTTGGCCTTTCGGATCATCGCGAATCCTGCGACGCGGATTCAGCATTTGCTGAAGCTTGAATTCGGGGATGTGCGCGAAGGGCAAATCGGGTCTGATCTCGGCGAATTGTTCGGAAGCGTCGTCGACACACTGCAAGAAGCCGACCGGGAGTTCGGTTCACTGGCAACAGAGAGTTCGGCGTTGCTGCGCGCTCTGGCGTTCCAGAGAATGGGTGGAGTGCGCGAAAACCTGGATCAGATAGAAAATGAACTGTCGAAGCGGGAGAGCCGCATGCTCTCGCAACTTGGCGAATTGGATAGAGTCTGGCTCGGGAGTCCGGCTCAGTGCCGTGAATCGCTCGCCCAAATTGCGCTTCGCCTGACGTTCATTCAAAAGTGGTTAAGCGAGGTCCGTGAAAGAAAAATTCGCTTGGAAGAACTCGCTTAGCATCCGATTCGTGTATTTCTGGTGAACTTATAAGAGCTTATGAGTGATATCGTCGGGATTGATCTCGGCACAACGAATTCGTTGATAGGCGTGATGGATTCTGGCTTTCCTATCCTGATCGCTGATCGAGATGGTTCCAGGCTGACGCCTTCCGTGGTTTATCTCCCGGAAACGGGCGAGCCGGTTGTCGGTGCGGCTGCGGACCGGATGCGTGCATTGTTTCCGGAGCGTACGATCTATTCCATCAAACGCCTGATTGGACGCAGACCAGGAGAATCGGAGAAGGACGAGTTCCCTTTTGCAGTGAAATCTCAAAGCGGCCGGATGTTGCTGGAGATCGGTGATCGATTACTCATGCCGGAGGAGATTTCCGGCCTGGTGCTCAAGAAGCTCAAGGCGGATGCGGAAATAAGCCTGGGAAACCCGGTCGATCGCGCGGTGATCACGGTTCCCGCGTACTTTAACGATCTGCAGCGGCAAGCGACAAAGCGGGCGGGGGAGTTGGCAGGGTTTGCGGTCGATCGAATGATCAATGAACCAACAGCCGCAGCGCTCGCCTATGGTTTGGATCGACTCGACGATCGGTCACGAATCGCCGTTTATGATCTTGGCGGCGGGACGTTTGACATTTCGATTCTCGAACTCAATGAAGGCGTTTTTCGCGTGCTGTCTACGAATGGCAATACTCGACTCGGGGGCGACGATATTGACCGCGAACTGGTCCGTCTCTTGAAGGAACGAATCACTGCCCGCCATCCTGATCTTCGCCAGGAACTTGATAACAAACTGTTTGTTGCCAGAATCCGGGAAATCGCGCAGGCTGCCAAGCTGCGCTTGTCCACCGAAGAGATGGTGCAGGTCGAAATTCCGTTCCTGTCAGGCAATCGAAGTTTTTCGTACAACCTGACGCGACAAGAGCTGGAAGCGGTCGCCAGGCCGATTGTCCGGCGGACGCGTTCGCATTGCCTTCGCTCACTCGATGACGCAAAGCTGGACCCAGTGAAGCTCGACGAGGTGATTCTGGTCGGCGGCGTGACACGCATGCCGATTGTTCGACAGTTTGTGGCAGAGGTCTTCCAACGACTCCCGAATACCACCCAAAACCCTGACGAAGCGGTGGCGATCGGCGCGACGATCCAGGCCGGCATTCTTTCGGGGCAGGTTCAAAACGTTGTCCTGCTTGACGTCACTCCTCTCTCTCTTGGGATTGAGACCTTCGGTGGGTTGATGAATGTCCTGATTCCGCGTAATTCCACGATCCCATGCAAAGCGGGCGAAATGTTCACGAATGCGGTCACGAACCAGACGGCCATGCAAATCGTGGTTTTACAGGGTGAACGCGAACTCGCAAAGGACAACTGGGAACTCGGACGTTTTGATCTAGAATTTGAAGCGGTTGCAAAAGGCCTCGCGAGGGTCGGGGTTCAATTTGAGATCGACGCCGACGGTATTCTCCACGTCCTGGCGCGTGACACGCGGACCGGGCGGGAAAGAGTCGTCGAACTGAGCAGCGCCGTCGACGTGTCGGATGAGGCCGTGGAGAAAATGATCGCGGAATCCTTAGACCACGCCTTTGACGACATGGCCGAACGGCTCTTGACTGAGGCGGTCTTGAAAAGCAATGAACTGTTGCCGGCGGTCCGGAGCGCGCTGACACTTGTTGGTGATCAGATCGAAGCAAACGACCGGAAAAAAATCAATGCGTTGGTCCACGAAGTTGAAGCCGCGCTCAAAAGCCACGATCCCCAGCGCCTGAAAAAAGCAAATGCCGAACTCGACGAAGGCACTCAGCATCTGGCAACGCTCCTGATTGATCGAGCCATGGCGGAAGCCGCCAGGCGCAAGAGGTGAGCCCTCGGCTGCTGAAAACAAAGGCTACTGATTGCTCTCGAGTCCGGCACCCGGTTCGGTCCGCGTGTCAAAAAATATTTTGGGCGGCACCATATCACTGATCGCCCAGCGTGATTTCCCATTAAACGCTTTGATCTGCGTGTAGCCGGTGTCTTTTGGGTAGGCTTTGATAATCGTGTCTCTCCAAAAACGACCGTCGCTCGAGGCTTCGATGTCGACGGAGATGGGTGCGTCGCCAACGTATTGGCCATTGACCTCGATTCTAGCGCCTGTCGGTTGGGAAACGATCTGAACTTGTAGCCTCGGTCTCACGGCATGCGTGTGCGATGCGCATCCCAGGGAGATCAGAAAAACTAAGGCGGCGAGGGATGGAGGAATAGCGTTGCAAAGGGGGAGGGGCCGATACATGAGAGTTGCCTTATCAGAAATGGGAGCGGTTCGTCTCGCATTTTGTGCTTTCTATCGCTCCAAATGAAAACCCAGGACACTAGCTGTCAGAGCGTGTCGAAAATCGTGCGCACGTCTACCCGCTTATGGGTGGCAACGCTCTTGAGAATCATGACTGCCAGTCCCTCTTTGATCTCCGCATGCAGCGGGATGGTCACTCGTTGAAAACGGGGATTTAAGGTCTCAAGCCGGACATGTAACCCGACTTGCTTAATAAAATGGTAGTCCCAATGCCTGCAAAGGCATGTGACCAGATCATTGCCCGATATGTCAGTTGGCGTTGTCAAGCGGCAAACACGAATTGCGAGACTACCTGAGCTAAGCGTACTTCGAATTTGTCATAAGCTTCGTCGGAAAAATGTGCGCGTACAGCTTCCAAGGCATTCACTTTCAGATCCTCGAAATCGCTTCCCTCGGTAAAGATATCGTCACCGATGCCGACCGCCGTCCAACTGCCGTCCTCCTGCGGAATGACCTCAAAAACTAAGTGTCTTAATGTCATGGTCCATGAATGCCTTGTAATATTGAGCATCGCAAACGGGTTTTTGCAAGGCCATAGAAATCCCTTGTGAGGCTCAAAAGCAGGTTTCAAGTTTTTGGGGGTCTCAACGACCGGTTTCGGTGTGTCGTGCGTCACCATTCTGATTCGTTTTCACCCTCTGTTGCGGCTCGGTTTCCTGGTGATTAATTTGCACCGTGCCGCAAATGAGTGCCGGTCTGTTGATGTACCGCTACTCCGGGTCCATTCTCGAAGTTTTTCTTGTGCATCCCGGTGGACCGTTTTGGGCCGGAAAAGATAAAGGGGCCTGGACGATCCCGAAGGGATTGATCGACCATGGGGAGGATCATCTTGCAGCAGCCAAACGCGAATTTGAAGAAGAGACCTCGATCTCCTGTTCCGAGCCGTTTATCGGCCTCGGTGAGGTCCGGCTAAAATCCGGGAAACGGATCTTTGCCTGGGCATTCCGAGGAAGCGGCGATACCCCGTGTGTGAAAAGCAATCTCTTTAGCCTGGAATGGCCCCCTCGCTCTGGGCGCAAAACGGATTTTCCGGAGATCGATAAGGGCCAGTTCTTCTCCTTACCGATCGCCCGAAAGAAGATCAATCCCTCTCAAAAGGAGTTCCTGGACAGATTGGAAACTGAATTAGCCTCCTAGGCTTCTCAGTTCTTGTGCTGGAACGAATTCACATCTTGTCGCATCCTTCGAATACCCTGCTGCGACCCTTTCACGATTTCCGGATAATCTTCCGCGAACGTGTATTTTAGCGAGTTCGCACTTCGTTGCACAAAGACTGGAGGGCCGACGCGATTAAGTAAGGTAAAGCCTTCAAATTCCAGGGTATTGAAGCCGGTGTCCCGTGTGTACTGGATCGTCACGCATCGTCCGGCATGAAGTCCGCATGAGATAGCGATACCCTCTTTTCGAAAATCTATTAGCTTGTCGAAGTAGGGATTATATTTACCGCCGGGATGCACTGAAACTGGTTTCCCGTATCTCGCCGTCAATTGCTTCTCGGTGTCTCCGAGCCGGCCAAACGCGCTGGCTGCCAAGCTAACGACCAGAATAGATATTATCCAGAACCTCATAAATGACTTGCTCAAGACGGTTGCGCGACGATCCTAAACGCTTTCGGGAGGGCGCACAAGCGGTCAAGGATGACCGCGGCTTTCGACGAGTCTAGGGGCTTTGAATGAACAGCTCGAATAAAATCGGCTCCCGCTCCAATTCGTTGCTCAAAGACGTTCGCAGGGGATTGACTCATGATGTATGGAGAAATCCATGGAATATCGTCAACTTGGACAATCCGGCCTGATGGTCTCTGTGCTCAGCCTGGGCACAATGACCTTTGGTGGCCGCACCATATTCAGCAAGGTAGGCGCAACTGATGTCGACGGTGCGCGCCGCCAGGTGGATCTTTGCATAGAAGCCGGCATCAATCTGTTTGACACGGCCAATTGCTATTCTGACGGCGTATCAGAGGAAATACTCGGCGAGGTTTTGGAAGGTCGCCGAGATGATCTGCTGATCGCGACCAAGGCAAGGATGGTCGTGGGCCCAGGACCGAATGACGGCGGGGTATCTCGTTACCATCTTATCCGCGAATGCGAAAAGAGCCTGCGTCGACTACGAACGGATCGGATCGATCTTTATCAGCTTCATGAATGGGATGGGCGAACCCCGCTGGACGAAGCGCTTGAGGCGTTGGATACACTGGTGCGTTCCGGTAAAGTGCGGTATGTCGGCGCCTCGAACTATTCTGGCTGGCACTTGATGAAGGCGCTTGCCACCTCTGACCGCCGCGGTTACGTGCGGTTTGTCAGTCAGCAGATCTATTATTCGCTCCAAGCCCGCGACGCTGAGTATGAACTGATTCCAATCACGATCGACCAGGGGCTCGGCATTCTTGTCTGGAGTCCGCTGGCGGGCGGTCTGTTGTCCGGCAAATATCGGCGCGGTCAGCAGGCCCCGGAAGGCTCGCGTCATCTCAACGACTGGGGTGAACCTCCTATCCATGATGAAGAGCAGTTGTACAATATCATCGATGTTCTCGTTGAAATCGCTGATACACGGAAGGTTTCGGCCGCTCAAATTGCTCTTGCGTATACGCTCGGACGCCCGGGGATCACGTCGCTGGTCATCGGCGCTCGCACGGAAGCTCAATTGGCCGACAATCTGGCCGCTGCCAACCTGACTCTCTCTTCGGAAGAAACAGCGCGCCTTGATTCCGCGAGCTTGCCTCGGTTATTGTACCCTTATTGGCACCAGGCTAAAACGGCAAAAGAACGGCTGAGCGCCGCTGACCTTTCATTGCTTGGGCCCTTTATTTGACGGATAATTATGGACGCGCTGACAAACGAAAAGTGCACGGCTTGCCGCCGCGACTCCCCACGGGCGACTGAGGCCGAAGTCCTCGAGCTCAAACCGCAAATCCCTGAATGGACGCTGTTGGAACGCGAGGGCATTGAGAGACTGGAACGAGTCTATCGCATGGCAAACTTTGCGGAATCCTTGAGTTTTACGAATCGCGTAGGGGCATTGGCCGAGGAAGAAGGCCATCATCCGGCCATTTTAACGGAGTGGGGACGCGTGACCGTGACACTTTGGACCCACAAGATTCGAGGGCTGCATCGCAACGACTTTATCATGGCCGCGAAGATCGATTCGCTCGTGTCATAGCGGCTTCCTGCTGCGCTCCGACAAAAATAAAGATTGCGATGAAGACCAAAAATGGGTTGTCGCGAAGTCCAAGAGGCGGAATGCCGAAAAGTCCAACAATGGCGAAGACGAGAGCGAGGCCTTGGCCGATCCTGGCCGCAATCTGCGTTGCCCGAGTGTACGACATTACCATCGCGAGCAGGGCCCGGAGGACTCGGCCTCCATCCATCGGGAACGCCGGGATCAAATTAAATAAGACCAAAAACACGTTCAGGGAGGCTATTTTGGCCAGCAGTTCGATCCTTGGACTTTCCAGGTGCTCAACTTCCTGGAGGCTGGCGGTTACGTGAATCACGAAAATAAGGACTGCGGCGATCACCACATTTACAAGGGGTCCGGCGATCGCCACAATGAGTTCCTGCCAAGGCTTGTCTGGAATGCGGTTGAGCCGAGCGACTCCGCCGATGGCATACAAAGTAATGTCGGGCGTCTTGATGCCAAATCCGCGCGCCGCGAATGCGTGACCGAATTCATGCAAGAGTACACAGGCGAACAGGATCAGGATCAATAGGACGCCCTGGACAGCGCCCGATAACCCTCCCGATTGGTAGTAACTGAACCAAATCCACGCTAAAAAAAGCAGGAAAGTCACGTGAATGCGCACCGCGATCCCAAAAACAGAGGCAATTTTCAGCGAAGAGCCCATACTTTATGACCAATTTCGGCGTCGTTGCGTCACCGTAAGCGAAGGCGCGCCGTTTCCTGGCTATCCTATCGCACTTTTCCGGATTTGCTGCCTCAAATACCCGACGTTACGCGGTCTTACTCGCACCAGCGACCCCCGAGTGCCCCTGGGCGGTGGCCGAACTCGTGCGACTGCGAAAGGATTTGATTAACCGACCTTTCCATATAGTCTACTGCCTTGGCGCAGCGTTCGAGGCACTCGTGCTGTTCGGTGCTGGCTTCCCCCCACTTTTCAAAGTCTGTTCTTCTTACCAAAGCCCGAAGCCTGCGCGTTTGGCCTCGCTCGGCAGGGGGTGAGCCTGTGCCGCGCATCCGCTTAGAAGCGTTGTGCCACCGAACAATGGCTCAAGCATCGATTGGAAATAAGGCATGAAAAGAATTACCTACAGTACCGCTCTGCTCCCTATCCTGGCTGGCATTGCGTTGATCGGAGTGGCCCACGCGGACACCAAGAATATGCGAATCGCATTTTCTAACAACTACGCGGGCAATTCATGGCGACAGGCCATGTTGAAGAGTTACGACATCGTTACCAAGAAAGCTGTTGCTGACGGGGTGGTTGCCGCCGCCGACGTCTTTACCACGGCCGACAAAGAGGTGCCGACGCAGGCAGCGCAGATTCAAAACCTGATTCTCCAGGGCTACAATGCGATCGTCATTAACGCTTCCTCGCCGGATGCGTTGAACGGCGCCATTAAACAGGCCACCGACGCAGGGATCGTGGTCGTATCGTTCGACGGAATTGTCACGGAACCTTCCGCCTGGCGCGTTGTCGTCGATTTCAAAGACTACGGCGAGCAGGAGGTCGTGCATCTGGCGAGTTGGCTGCCGAAAGGGGGAAATCTGTTGGAGATTCGCGGTCTGGCTGGTACCTCAATCGATGACGCAATTCATGCCGGGATCCTGCAGGGAGTCACCAAAAATCCGCAATTCAAAATCGTGAACAGCGTTGAGGGTGACTGGGATCAGCCGACGGCGCAAAAGGCGGTGGCGACCGTTCTCCCTTCACTCCCCGAAATCGCCGGCGTCGTTGACCAGGGTGGCGATGGGTACGGAGCAGCGCAAGCCTTTGCCGGGGCCGGCCGCAAGGAGCCAGTTATTATCATGGGAAATCGCCAGGACGAACTCGCTTGGTGGAAAGAGCAGAAAGCCAAGAGCGGTTACACGACCTGGTCTGCATCAATTGCACCGGGTGTTTCAACGCTGGCCTTTTGGGTCGCGCAGCAGATTCTGGACGGACGCAAGGATATCCCGCATGACCTGCTTGTACCGTATCTCGCGTTTACGCAGGATGATTTCGAGGCTGCGCTTCCCACTATTCCGGTCGGCGGCGTTGCCAGTCATGAATACACCCAGGAAGACGCGAAGAAGGCAATTGAGGCCAATATGAAGAAGTAGCGCCACGGCGGGGCAACGGGTCGGCGGGTTGGCGTATTGGGAAACAAGGCTGCTTTTCAACACGGCTATAATGGAAACGAGGTCTCGACGACGTTATTGGCTTCGCATACGCCGACCCACCGATACGCGAACTCGCCGATCCGTTTCCCAAACATGTCCGAACCATCCGTGAACATTGTGAGGTTGGCCGGCGTCGAAAAGCGTTTCGGCGCCGTGCGCGCGCTCACGGGAGTTGATTTTGTGGTCGATGCCGGCGAGTGCGTCGGGTTGGTCGGGCACAATGGCGCCGGCAAATCGACGCTGATGCATGTGTTGGCCGGCACGCTCAGTCCCGATAACGGGCAAATTATCGTCGCCGGCGGATCCCGTGAAGGTTATTCGGCGCTTCTCGCCCAAAAGCTGGGAATCCGATGCGTGTTTCAGGAACTGTCGCTTTGCCCTAATCTCACGGTGGCCGAAAATGCCCGGGTCCTTCACCCGGGCATTGCCGGATGGGGTTGGCGAAAGAGAGCCGGCGAACTGATCCGAAAACAACTCGACGAGATTTTTCCAGGTCACGGCATTGCACTCGACGCTGTCGTCGGCGATTTGCCAATTGGGAAACGTCAAATGATTGAAGTGGCTCGCGCCTTCACGGTTACCAAGGCGCCCCTTTACCTGGTGATTCTTGACGAACCAACTTCGTCGCTCGATAGCCATACGGCAGCGCAGTTGCTGACCCATGTTCGGCGAGTCGTGGCGACCGGAGCGAGCTGCGTGCTGATTTCTCATCTGCTCGGCGAAATCCTCGAGTATTCCGATCGCATCGTGGTGATGCGGGATGGCGCCGTGGCGGCTGCTGATCGCGCTTCCAGCTTTGATCGGGACAAACTGGTGATCGCAATGGGTGGCGCCGCGGCAAACAAGATGCGATCAGTCCAGGAACGCGCGGCGCCGCGCGGTTCAACTCCGGTTCGGGTCCGTGCACGCTCCATGACACGGAGCGAGGGCATCGAACTTGTTGCTCATCAAGGCGAAATCGTCGGGCTAGCTGGGCTATCTGGTCACGGGCAAACCGAGTTGTTGCTTTCGATATTTCGTGGGGCAACGCGACGCCTTCCCGGGTTCGATGTGACCGATCCAGTCGCACTGATCGCCGGGGACCGCCAGAGTGAGGGGATTTTCCCGCTCTGGTCGATTGGTGCAAACGTTGGGATTCGGTCTATCACCAGACTTCGCAGAGGTTTCCTCATTTCCTCAGAGCTGGAGGACCAATTTGCCGCGCGGTGGAAGAAGCGCGTCAATATTCGCACGCCGGACATGCGCAACAATATTCTTTCGCTTTCGGGCGGAAATCAGCAAAAAGCCTTGTTCGCACGCGCGCTGGGCTCCGAAGCGAAAATCGTTTTGATGGACGACCCCATGCGCGGCGTTGACGTCAGTACCAAGCTCGAGGTGTATGATCTGATCCGAGCGGAAGCAAATGCCGGGCGTACTTTCCTTTGGTACACGACCGAAATGGAAGAGCTGGAAAACTGCGATCACGTTTATGTGTTCCGTAACAGCCGGATTGTTGCGGATCTGCGCCGCGGCGAACTTAGCGAGGAGCGAGTTATCCAATCTTCCTTTCAGGAGGCCGGGTGAAAGTGAATTGAGAGGGAAACGTGTCCGCTGGTCGGCGTGTCGGCGAAGGAAGATTTTTTTTGAAATGGCTATAATGACACTGGCGCGAATATCGTGAAAATTGCGGGGAGCGCATCCCAATCCTCCTTCCGGTTTCTGCGGGCTGCGCTGCCGCCCTTGTCGCTTGCGCTCGTCATTCTCGGAATAGCCTGGCTCAATCCTCGGGCGATGAGCTATTTAGGGCTCAACTTGATGCTCAACCTGGGGATCCCCACGGCGCTGGCCACCATCGCCCAGATGTTTGTCATCACGGTGAACGACCTCGATCTCTCGATTGGCACATTTGTCAGCTTCGTCGGCTGCGTGACAGCAACATGGCTGCGGGATGCCCCATTGATGGGTGTCGCTGTACTTCTCGGGAGTGTCGCTGTCTACGCCGGCGTGGGAGCGGTCATTTATCTGCGTAATGTTCCGTCGATTGTGGTGACGCTCGGGATGCTGTTCGTCTGGCAGGGATTGGCAATCCTGGTCCTGCCCAAGCCGGGTGGGAAACCGCCGGCCTGGTTGCATGACTTGATGAATTTTCGTGTCCCCTATGTGCCGTTTCCAATTGTTGCCGCAATCGTGATCGCGGTGCTGGTTCACGTCGGGTTGATGCGAACATCCTATGGCGCAATCTTGCGCGGCTCCGGCGGCAACCCGAACGCCATCGCCCGGGCCGGATGGTCATTGTTGAAGACCAAAATTGTCATGTTTGCCCTCGCGGGTGTTTTCGGGGTCTTTTCCGGGCTGGCGTTGATTGGACTAACGACCTCCGCCGACGCGAACATCGGAAAGGGCTACACCTTGCTGTCGATCGCCGGAGTCATTCTCGGGGGTGGGGAATTCGTGGGGGGACGCGTGTCGCCGATCGGAGCTGTCGTTGGCGCTTTGACCCTGACACTTGCCGGCTCGCTTCTCAATTTCATGAGAATCTCACCCGATTGGCAGGTCGGTGCGCAGGGCGGAATTCTCATCATCGTGCTCGCTGCGCGCGCCATGATTAACCAGACCGACAGGAGGATGCGATGAAGTTTGTCGGGCGATTGAATGCTCATGGAAAGCCGTGGATCTGGTCTTACTTCGGTGCATTTCTGGTTTGGCTCGCTGCAATTGGGTTCACGCACGGCTACGGTGCGGGCGGGATGATTACGGCCGCCCTCGCGCTGGCCGTCTTTTCTGTGATCGCAGGCGTCGCCCAGATGTTCGTCATCACACTCGGACCAGGCAACGTGGATCTATCGTTGCCCGCCAATATCGGATTGGCGAGCGCCGTCGCCATGAAAATGATGAATGGATCCGACTCCTTGATCGTGTTGGGTCTCCTCGGCGCGCTGGCGTCCGGGATCTGCATCGGGATTTTCAACTATCTTCTGATCTGGCTGCTTCGCATTCCGCCGATCATTTCAACCCTTTCGGCCAGCTTCATTATCCAATCTGCCGGCATCAGTTATGGACGCGGTCTGCAGATCAAGCCGCCGCCCGGGTTCGCGGCGTTCACCTCTGCTCAAATCGCTGGGATACCTTTTCTGGCGATCGGCACGGCGATCTTCACGATCGGGGTAGGGGTGATCTTGCACCGGACAATCTTTGGACGCTCGGTGCTCGCCATCGGCCAAAACACCCGCGCGGCCTGGCTCGCCGGAATCGCTGTGGAAAGGGTTAGATTCGCAACGTACGTCTGGAGTGGGGCGTTGGGCGGGATCTGCGGGTCGCTTCTGGCTGGCTACTTTCGAGGATCCTCACTGGAAATCGGTGACGAATATCTGCTTGCTTCGATCGCGGTTGTCGTGATCGGCGGTACATCGGTGAGCGGTGGGAAGGCCAATGTCCCGGGGATATGGGGTGGTGCACTCTTCCTCGTACTCTTGCTCACGATGCTTAATACTTTCGGAGTGAGCGCGGGCATTCGGTTCGTGGTTACCGGGCTCGTCATCATCGGAGTGATTATTGCCGCAGGCGGCCAGAAATCCGCTCGATGAAAGTAGCAAAGCGTCCCAGGTTGCCCGGACGTAGTAAGTAAGGCGTCCCGCCTTACTGTGGAGTTTGGACATTTCGCCGCCATTTGCGCGGCTGGGTCTAAAGCTTGGGCTATGCTTAGCTAAAGCGTTATAAATGGGCCAGCTGCGGCCCGAAGGGCCAGGAGAACTTAGCCCAGGCTTTAGCCTGGGTTTAGATCAAAAAAACGTGTTCCGCCCTGTAGCTGTAGGGGCGTGAGGCCGGCCTCCGATGGCAAACATCCTGCATCGCGGGAGCGTTTTCCACCGCCCCTTCAGGGCGGCCGTCGCTACGAAATTAACTCAGGCTAAAGCCCATGCGCGTCAACTTAGTTAACGGCTGCACGCCGAAGGCGTAAGAGAACTTAGCCCAGGGTGGAGCGAAGCGGAACCCTGGGTATTCGAATTAATATGCACACCGCTCTGAAGGAGCGGAAGAGACGAACCCCGAGTCACAGACTATCGCCGCCGCTATGGAAATACCGAGCGAGTCTTTATGGTCTCGGCGGCCAGATTTCTTCCGCTCCTTCAGAGCTACGCCGCATTTTTTTTAATTACCCAGGGTTCCGCTACGCTCCACCCTGGGCTAAGCTCCCACGCGCCTTCGGCGCTTAAGACTCCCGTTTAGGCGCTTAAGTTGACGCACACGGGCTTTAGCCTGGGCTATGCTTTCTTGGCCCTTCAGGCCGTACCCCTTCGGCGCAAAAGGGCCGCTTGCCAAGTCAGGCAGGCCCGTATTGATTGAGAAGACGTTTCGAAAAAGCCTTGGCGAACGCGCGAGTATTCTTCCTAAATGTCCAAACTCCAGAGTAAGGCGTCCCGCCTTACTGGTTGTGCGGGATAAGTCGAGTCTTACTGGGTAAGGCGAGACGCCTTACTTAGTGTGCCCGACATGGGTCCAATGTAGTCAAATGAAAGGAATTGATCGGAAGCCGTGACAGCAACCGTAGCGAAAAGCAAGGCTTAGGCCGCGAGGCTTTGGGCTGAAAGAAGCAGTAGCAAAGACACGATCGTAGGAACACGAACGGGCAGCGAGGCCGCTTGCGGGCGAAGAGTATGCTAAGGAATACGAAATCCAACCGTCACCGAAAGACGCAAGAGGTAGAGCCCGACGACACGGGTCGAAACATTGGACACCTTACTCGGGGAGATCTGTCGGGCGAGAGCGCGGCAGAAGTCAGCAGAGGCCGTAGTAGTGAAGAAAGCCGGTGAAAGCCGGAAGGAGCGAAGGGCCAAAGAATCAAGAGACAGACCAGCTGAAGGAACTCTGGAAAAGCGGAGCAAGAAGATTCCCGAAACAGTCTAGGAGCGAGCCAAGAGCACACTTCCCAGACAGATCAGCGAGGGGAGAGTAAAGCAGTGGATCTGCTTGAAGGAACCGAGCGATGGGAAGCGAGCCCGCACCAGGCGAGACAAAGTGCAGAAGGGCTCAATGAAATGACCATGGACGAAGTGCTAAGCCGGGAAAACCTCAACGCGGCCTACCGAGTGGTAAAGGCCAATGCTGGGGCGCCCGGAGTAGACGGGATGAGCGTAGAGGAATTAAAGGAACATGTGAGAAAGCATTGGGAAACACTGCAGAGCAAGCTGCGAAGTGGCGAATACCAGCCGGCGGCGGTCCGAGCGGTGGAAATACCCAAGGCAAAGGGAGGGGTCAGAACGTTGGGAATACCGACCGTAGTCGATCGGCTGATCCAGCAAGGGATCCATCAAGTACTGAGTCCGATTTTCGAAAAGGACTTCAGTAACCATAGCTACGGATTCCGGCCTGGACGTAGTGCGCAAGACGCGGTAGGAGCGGCGCAGGAATACGTCAAAGCGGGAAAAGGGTGGGTAGTGGACATCGATCTGAAGGCGTTCTTTGACCAAGTCAATCACGACAAACTGATGAATCTGGTGGGCAGAAAGATTCGGGACAAGGAGATACTCAAACTGATAGGCAAATATCTGCGGGCCCCGATGCAACGAGGTGGAAAGAAAGAAGCTCGAGCCAAAGGGACACCGCAGGGCGGACCATTAAGCCCCCCTGTTAGCGAATATCTACCTTGACCCGCTGGACAAGGAGCTCGAAAAGCGTGGATTGGCGTTCGTCCGCTATGCAGACGACATCGCCATCTTCGCCTCGAGCCAACGCTCAGCAGAACGTAATCTGGAAAGCGTGGTTAAATGGTTAGGGAAAGAACTGAAACTAGAGGTCAACCGAACCAAGAGTGGAGCAGGACCGACAGAACAAAGTGGACTACTGGGGTTCCGGATAGACGCGGAAGGAACGATTGAGATAGGGGACCAAGCGGTCCAACGTCTCAAGGAACGAATACACGAACTCTGGGACGCGCGACAAAGCAAGACCAGTCAGCAACTCAGTCAACAGTGGCAAAGCTACATCCAAGGGTGGTGGAACTACTTCCAACTGGCCGAAAGGCAATGCAACGTCAAGGACCTCAGCGGCTGGATCCGTCGACACAGGCGCAAGTGCTTCTGGCAACGGTGGCATAATCGCAAGGGGCGACGGAAAGCAATGCGGCGCTTGGGAATCAGAGGTAAGGCGCTACAGTTGGCGAGCTGCTCACGAGGGGCTTGGCGCATGGCCAAACACTGGGTCGTAAATACCGCGCTCAAAAACCGAACCCTGCACCGATACGGCTTCATCATACCATGGCAGGACGCAGTGGGCTAAACCCACTGCCGGATTCAACCGCCGGATGCGGAAAACCGCATGTCCGGTGGTGTGGGAGGGTCACGGCGCGCAATCACCGTGACCCGACCCGATCTTCGAAATCTTCGCCCAACTCCTGACTTCTGAATTCCCCTAAATAGTGTTTACTAAAGCTATCCGTTCCGTTATATGGCTGCACGGTCGAGACTTTGATAAACAAGTATCGTACTGAATTCTCGCTGGAAAGAAGACCCCCCGATGTTCAAAAAAATAAGTTTCTTTACGCTGATTCTCAGCGCTGTTGTCGCAATACACGCTCCTTGCGTGATCTCGGCGGAGGATGCGAAGCCGATTTACTTCTGGATTTCGCACGGATCTCCGACAGACCCGGTTTGGACCTACTTTCTCCAGGGAGCGGAGCAATGGGCCAAGGATACAGGGCACGAGGTTCGCACCTCCTTCCATAGTGGCGACGTGCCGTCGCATCAGGAAGCGATTCGTGCGGCGATCACCGCCAAGGCAACTGGGATCGTTACCAGCACTCCTGACCCCGGCAGTCTGACGAAAGTCATCGCCGAGGCGCATGCCGCCGGGATTCCGGTGATTATCATGAACACCGAAGACAAAACCAGCGGCCGGGACGCGTACGTAGGTGGCGACAATGTGGCGATTGGCCACCGTTGGGCGCAGTATCTGGTCGATCACGGATTCGTGAAAAAGGGAGATGCTGTCTGGACCCCAGTGGAAGTTCCTGGGGCGACCTATGGAGTCCTGGAGACCCAGGGAATCGACAGTGTGTTCGGACCGCTTGGTGTGACCCACGAAATCACCGAAGCCAAACTAGATCAGGCGGAAATCATCACCCGCATGTCCGATTATCTCACGGCTAATCGTGGCAAGATCAAGGCGATCATCGGGCTCGGTGACCTCGTCACTGGAAGCATTAAGCGCGTGTTCGACCAGGTCGGCATCAAGCCCGGAGAAATACCGGTCGTTGGTTGGGGAAATTCACCCGATACGGCTCAAGAAATTCTGGATGGCTATGTGAATGCCGCAATGTGGCAGGATCCCCAGGCCACCAGCTATATCGCGCTCTCGATCGCGGCGATGGCGGCCAGCGGCATTCCTCCGGGGTTCGACGTCAGTGTCGGAACGCTCTACGAAAAGGATAAAGCTGCGAATTACCTCAAGATCTTGCAGGGCGGCTCGCACAAGTAAGGAATAACGTACTGTTTCGGGCCGCTGCGCGGCCCGAAACGGATCCAGATGCGATTGAACGCATTGTTGCAGAGGCTTGTCTCTGCACCTGAGTTTGGGCCGTTTGTTTTGCTGGCCGCCGAGATCCTTGTTTTCACCCTGCGATCGCCGGCCTTCCTTTCAACCAGCAATATCAGCAATTTGTTGGCCTTTACTCCCGAGCTCGGCATGATCACGTTGGGAATGACGCTGCTCATGACCGCAGGCGAATTTGATCTGTCGGTGGGTTCCGTCTTCGGCTTCGCGCCGATTATGATGTGGACGTTCTACAACACCCACGCTGGACCGCTGGAAGTGGGCTTCCTGTTCGCTATCGGCATCGCCGCTTTGATCGGTTTCATCAACGGATGGATGGTGACTCGACTCAGAATCCCTTCGTTCCTGGTGACACTCGGAATGCAGTTTGTCGTACGGGGGACCGCGCTCTACATCACCGATGGGTTTCCTCAGCATACCTGGACAGCTAACTCTACGCTCACGAACCTTATCGTGGGCGAATTCTCCTTTGGCTCGCTCCGCATCTACGCCTCACTACTCTGGTTCATTCTGTTTTCGGTTATCCTCGGCTATGTGCTGACGCATTCTAAAGCCGGCAATTGGATCCAGGCCGCGGGCGGTAACGAGTATGCGGCTCGTGCGCGCGGAGTCCGTGTCACCCAAACGAAGATCTTACTCTTCATCTTGACGGCTGTGATTTCGGCGTACGCCGGTGTCACCAGCTCGATCCGGGTCTCCGCGGCTAACCCAAATAGCGGTACCGGCTATGAACTGGAAGTGATCGCGATGGTCGTCATCGGCGGCACTGCGCTCACCGGCGGCCGAGGCACAATCATCGGGACGATCATCGGTGTGCTGATCTTGCGGATGATGCGGAATGGCATTGTCCTGGTTGGCGTTCCAGGGCTTGCCTACAATATTTTCATCGGCGCGATCATCCTCGGGATGATGGCGCTCCATTCGGGACTCGAACGCAGACACCGTGCAGGGACTTGATCTAGATGGCAAACGAACTCGTGCGCATGGAGCGCATCAACAAGTACTTCGGTCGCGTGCAGGCGCTCAATGACGTCACGCTGTCCGTTCGCAAAAATGAAATCGTCGGATTGTTGGGGGACAATGGCGCGGGCAAATCGACTCTGATCAAAATTCTCTCAGGCGCCCTCAGGCCGGATGGCGGAGAGATTTACATGCATGGCGCCAAGGTGAAGATGCGCAATACAACCGACGCCATTGAACGGGGAATCGAGACGATCTATCAAGACTCAGCGCTGGTAGTCCAGCTCTCGATTGCTCGGAACTTGTTTCTCGGGCGTGAACCGGTGAAAGGGCCGCGTCTGCTCGATCGGCTGGATCAGAAAACGATGGATGAGGTGACCCGCCGGCTCCTGAAGAAAGTTGGCATCACGAAAGATATACCGCCTACCACCCCGATCAGCGCATTGTCCGGTGGCGAGCGTCAGGCGGTCGCCATTGCCCGCGCGATGCATTTCGAGAGTGAACTGATCATCCTGGACGAACCAACCAACAATCTCGGTGTCGAGGAGACTCAGGGGGTCCTGCGTTTCGTCCGCAGCGCGCGAGATTCCGGGCATTCATGCATCTTCATTGCTCACAATATTTACCATGTCTTTCAGGTCGTTGACCGCATTGTGGTCATGCGGCGCGGCAAGAAAGTCGCAGACGAGATCGATCCGAAGCAGACGACGATCGAAGCCGTCGAACGCATCATCACCGGAATGTGAATCTCAAGAAATCAAGAATTCAGGAGTTGCAGGAGTTCAGGAGTTGCAGAATGGGACAGCTGTGGTTTATCAATTCCGCGATTTTTTGGCCACCTATCGCGATGCGCGCTCTGCGCGGATATGCTGGACCAAGAGGCTTAGGAACAAGCCGACATCAGTGACCACGCCAATGCTTTCGATGGAACCTCGGTCGGCCAGTTTCGTGACCACGGCCGGGTTGATGTCCACGCAAACGAGCTTCACGCCGGCCGGAGTCATATTGCCGACGCCGATGCTATGGAGCATCGAACTGAGCATCAAAATCATTTCTGCGCCTGCAATCAGTCGAGCGTATTCGCGCTGAGCTTCGATCATGTCGGTGAAAACACCCGGAAGAGGACCGTCGTCCCGGATGGAAGCGGCCAAAGAGAATGGAACCCCCGCGCGGACGCATTCGTAGAAAATACCGCTCGTGAGCACTCCTTGTTCGACCGCGGCAGCGATGCTCCCGCAGCGTCGAATCGTGTTGATGGCCCGAAGATGGTGCCGGTGGCCGCCGCGCACTGGAGTGCCGCGACTCATGTCCACGCCGAGGGAGGTACCAAGCAATGACTGCTCGATGTCATGAACAGCCATACCATTGCCGCCAAGCACGACCTGCACGAAACCGGCCCGTATCAGCGCGGCCAGGTGTTCCGATGCACCGGTATGAATGACCACCGGGCCGGCAACAACAACCACCTTGCCGTTTCGCTCGCGAATCCGTTCCAATTCCCACGCGATCTCGCGAACCACGAGCTCGATTTTGCGTTCGCTGCTCACGCCCGCACCCATGAATGCGAATTCTGCAGCGGGTGCCGCGCCGAGTCCACGCTCCTCACGGGATTCGCTTTTGCGGATCGTTTGAATTCCATCAATACCGACGATCACCCGATCGCCCCGCCGAAGATCGCGCATTAGCCGGACGGTTGCGGTCGGTTGTGCCGGGTTGGAGTCATCGGTGACGATACATCCGTCCATCCTCTGGCCGCCGATGCGAACCCACTTGCCGTTCAATCGTACTTCCGTCGGGTAGATTGTGGTGACATAAAAATCGTCAGGCGCAACGCCATCGAGGGTGACGACTTCAAGTTGGGCGTCGCTTGTGCGTTGAGCGGCGGCCGGAACACTGCCGAGTTCGATAAGCTGCCCGACAAGGTTTCCAAGCACATCCGCACCCGGAGCCGAAACGCGGATCTCCGATCGCGAAGTGCTCTGACGCTGTTTGCCGAGCTGAAAGGTCAAAATCTGAAAACTGCCTCCGTTCTCGACGGTCAATTCCAACGCCCGATCGAGCAAACCGGAGTCGAGCAGATGTCCTTCCAAACTTAGGACGCGGCTTGCGATCTCGCTGTGCGCGTGAGCTCCCAGCTTTGGTGGCTCGTTCAGGCGCAATGTCAGACACCGGGCAGCACCCCCGGACTTGATGAACTCGCTCAGGGGCGATTCATAGACCTGGAAACCGGCGGCTGAAAGTTGGGACTTGAGGGCTTCGCTCGCGCGATGGAGGACGACGGTCTCTCCGATATTGACCGCATTCGCAGCGAAGTGAGTGGCGTCCAATTCGTCGAGAACAAGACGCTTTTCCGCCGGGATCCGGCGTTCGATCTGGGCGTTTGATCGAGCGTCGAGAGCCGGCGGATAGTACATTAAAAATCCTCTCTCGAGAGGACAGAGACAGGTGTCGAGATGGTAGAATCGTTTATCGATGAGCCGCAGACTGACAACCTCGACGCCGAGCAACTCGGCTATAAGCGCGTGGGTATCGAGCTCTGTGCGGAAACCATACCCCGCCCACAGCAGGGGTCGCACGCGATCGAAAAGCGCGTCGCCAGCGCCTTCGAACGGTAAATCCTTGGGCACTTCATGCACCCGGAAGCCATGCTGCTCGAACCATTCGCGAAAATGTGGCTCTTCGGATTGACGTTCCCGGTGCAAGAAGCGGCTCAGTACCGCCTGATCGCCCAAGACCAGCCCCGCATTAGCCGTGAAGACCATGTCGGGAGACCCCGCAAGTGGAGTAATCAGTTCGACTTTTCCTTGACCCGCGAGGAGGTGATGCAGGCCATGCCACTGTTCGGCAGCCACAGGTGCGTTCGCGCGGTCGATGTTGCCTTCCATCCAGGCGTTAATGACATAGTCGACCTGGAAAAACTCTGGCGGACACATCAAGTAATGTTCAGGCGGTCCCATAAGAAAGATTCTGGTACTCTAGCTGAACGCCGAGTTGTAAGCAAAGCGTCCCGCTTTGCACCGGACTTTGGACATTCCAAGAATGTAGACGCCCGACGCGGCCTAGGTCGCAGGCATGACGCCGAGCCGACTGTAGCATAGGCGTCCCGCCTGTGTTCTGCTCTTGGCGCCCACCGCAATGCTGCCAACCCCAGGCAAAGAGGGCTGCTCTTGGTTTGCCGTAAGCCTCGGTTTGCCAGCGGGATCCCATCGCCAATCAGGATCCAACGTCCGCCCGCTCTGGAGATCGAAGCCGGTGCCCGGGGACACACAGGCGGGACGCCAATGCTACTTTGGGCTGACTGCCGTGCCGACCTCTTAGCTGAAGGAGCTGGAGAAATTGACCGCTCTCCCACCGTTTTTGCTTACTTCGCCTGATGGTGGTTTGCCGTGGTCCTCGCTGCTTCGCACAGGAGCGCCCGAAGCTCATTCGGCTCAAGAATGACTATTCGCTCGCCAAAAGAGAGCAGCCAGCCGGTATACCAGTTCCAGTTACCGACTTCCACGGTGAACGTCACCCCCTCCGGACTGCGTTCTTCCCTGAGAATCTTGAAAGGCGCCTCTTTTCGGATGCGCTCTGCGGCAATTGGCTCCGCTCGAATCGATCCGCTGAAGGAAACGGACTGACTGTCCCAGCGCCCAAGAAAGTCGATCAGGGAAAATTCTTCATGTGGTTTGAATTGCTCTGGAGAAGAGAGGACGGCCTCGATTCGATCAGTTCGAAAGTCTCGATAATCTTTTCGGAGGCGGCACCAGGCGATCAAATGCCACCTGTCCGCGTAGTAGGTCAATCCCAAGGGCTCGACTTCCCGCCGCAGCGCTTCGGCCGCACCCGAACCGCGATAAGAAATCCGCAACACTGTGCGATCGGCGAGGGCTTTTTGGATTAGGAACAGACTAGCCGGACGATTTCGCTGCGGCGCGTTTGGCAGAGACATTCGCCCCTCGAGACGCGCGATGTGATCTTGTTCGTCTGGCGGCAGGACAGCTCGGATTTTTGCCAGCGCCGAATCCATGGATGACGCCAGCGAATGGTCGGTGAAACGGTCCATCAACATGCTCGCCGTAATCAGGGCCGTAGCTTCTTCGGTCGTAAAGTGCACAGGCGGCAGGTGATATCCCCTTACAATGCTATATCCAATTCCGGCTTCGCCCACGATGGGTACGCCCGCCTCCGCGAGCGCTGCAATGTCGCGGTAGACGGTGCGGATACTCGTTTGGAATTCATCTGCAATATCTTCGGCGCGCGTTACTCTGCGTCCCTGCAAATGAATAAGGATCGCGACGAGTCGATCGATGCGGTTCACGGCTCATAATTTAATCTGGCTTTTCCGTACTAAGGAAGATTTCCGTTTGCGAGATAGGCAGAAGCTTGGGCCGCTCCATGTTGCTTACCGTGAAGCTGGGTAAGCAAAGAATTCCAATCAGCAGCGAGACGAGCGCTGCCCCTGCAATCAGAGAGTTCAACCAATCTTCGACAGGATCGCAGAGCGGTCGCAAAAGCTCCCGACTGCCGGGAATACTCCCTCTTTCCTTTCCGCGCCCGAATAACTGGGTGCGGTCACTGCCGTCGGCGATCAATCGGTCGCGCGCCGTGAAGAACTCGATTACGGGGGTTGAAGACTCGGCTTGCGAGGCGTTCCAATCGTCCTGACGATTGATCGATTCCTTGGCTTTGGAAGTGACATTCATGCTAACTCCATTCTGTTGGTGTTTCCGAAGCAACCGACTGGACCGCGAGTGGTCACCCAATCGAATGCTGCGGACACGATAAAGGAGGGTCGTGACAGCCCTATGTCAGGAGACATGTTGGGAATTCAGAATTCAGAATTCAGGAGTTGCAGGAGTTGCAGGATGTCTGGATGTCGATTTGTCAACCTTTGGGGAGTTCTTCCCGTTGTCTTAGAAATCGGCTCATCAATGGTTCCGCGTTCGCCGACCCGCCATTGACGCCAATACGCCAACCCAATCTGCCGCTGACTCCTGAACTCCTGAATTCTGAATTCTGAGTTCTGCCTTCTCAGCCAGAATTTAGTCGCTCGTGCTGAAGTTCCATTGTAGCCTCGCTGTAACGCTCGCCCTGATAATCTACCCTTTGGCTGCGACCTCACTGTGTAAAAGCTTCCTGTGCGCAACGCTTTGTCGAAATTGTTTTGGGTTCTGCTCTTTGTTCCAGGGATCGCCCTCTCAACCGGGCCGCAGATTGAACCGGAGGCGACCTCGGATCTGCCATACGTTCCTGCTCATTTTCCCTGGGTCAAAAGTTCCTGGCTGCAAAATCTGGCCGAGCGATTCTCCAACGATATTGACGTTCAATCCCTTGAGTTCAGTTCGGTGCTCGGAGGCTGGAGCAGGCAACCCCTTCTGTTGGCGATCACGCCCGCCAAGATTTTGCTGTTGTTGCTCATTCTCACGATCGGATTTGCTCTTGCTGCGCTGGCGCGCGTCGTCATTCTCAAGAATTATTCGCTCAGCCGTTTCAAACCGACGACCGGTCGATTCTGGCGGGATGGAATTCTCTTCGCGCTGCGTCGAGCGCTGAGCGGATTTTTTATCTTTACCGGCGCCTTCTTCGCTGCAGTACCACTTCTCCCGCACATCGGACTGGCGTTGGGCGGCTTTCCAACGTTCGCCATTGCAGCCAAGGTGGCGTACATCGGTTATTTTGCGACCGGCGTCTTTTTCTGCTTGCGGATTGTCCGCCTAGTCCAGCAATGGCTCAACGATTTTGCCAACCGGAGTTCCGTGCGCTGGTACTACAGTGTATTTCCGGTCCTTGGGCAGGCACTCCATTATAACCTGATCCTCTTCGCGTTTTCGACTGCGATCTACTTGCTTGAACTGCCGGGCCCGATTCAAGAGGCCCTGTTCAAGATCCTCTCTATTGCTGGAATCATTGCTAACACTCTGCTGCTCATTCGGACCATCGTCGCCGTGGAGACGATGATGACCTCCCGGTCGGAAATGCTGCAGTACGATGACTATAAGAAGCGCCGGGTAGAAACCCGCGTGCAAATGATCCGGCGGTTGCTGGTGTTTGTCATTCTCGTCCTTGCGATCGCCGCTATTCTGATGAATTTCAAAGAGGTTCGGCAGATCGGAACCGGGCTATTGGCGTCCGCTGGGGTAGCCGGAGTGATCGCGGGGTTCGCTGCGCAAAAATCGCTTTCCACCATTATTGCGGGACTCCAGATCGCGATCACGCAACCCATGCGGATAGACGACGTGGTCATCGTCGAAGGCGAATGGGGCACGATTGAAGAGATCACATTGACTTATGCGGTAGTCCGCGTGTGGGACCAGAGGCGTCTGGTCGTTCCGATTACTTATTTTCTCGAGAAACCTTTTCAAAACTGGACACGTAATAGTTCTGACCTGATCGGAACCGTCTTTTTCTATTCCGATTTTCTTATTCCGATCGATGAGATCCGAGCTGAGGCGCAGCGGATCGTGCAGGCCTCCGAACTCTGGGATAAGCGCGTTTTCGTAGTTCAAGTCACCGATTTCAGATCTGATTCTGTCGAGATTCGCATTCTGGCCAGCGCCGATACCTCGCCGAGGCTTTTCGATCTTCGTTGTGAGATCCGCGAGAAGATTCTGATCTTCCTGCAGGATCGGTATCCAGGAGCCTTTCCGCGGGTTCGGACGACGCTTTCTCGCATGACGCCGGTCGCGGACGCCGGCCGCAGAGATGGAACGGAAAGAGCCCCGACATCGTAATGGTATTGCAAGCTGTCTGAAGACTGATATACCAAACGCAGAGCTGGTGCGCTCGATCAGGGACCCCCAATGGAATCATCGGAACTCGCAACAACGAATCGCAAGGCTCTCGCGATTAATCTCGATGAGCCGAAGTATGGCACGTTCGCCGAAATAGGTGCGGGCCAGGAAGTGGCCCGGTACTTTTTCCAGGCAGGCGGCGCTGCAGGAACGGTGGCAAAGTCCATTTCCGCGTATGACATGAAGTTTAGCGACGCGTTCTACGGGAAATCGGCTCGCTACGTTTCCCGCGAACGGTTGGAGCTGATGCTCAACCGTGAATATGATCTGCTCGTTCATCGTCTTGAGGCGTTGCGAGGCGATCGATCGGCATTTTTCGTTTTTGCCGACACGGTTGCCGCCAGGAGTTTCAAAGGAACAAACGAATGCCATGGCTGGATGGGGGTTCGATTCCAGACTGAGCCGAAAGGGCCGACGAGCGATATCGTTCTGCATGTTCGAATGATGGACCGGGAGAATGTCCTGCAGCAGCAGGCGCTGGGTGTGATAGGGGTCAACCTGCTCTATGGCGCATTCTATCTAGCGCAAGACCAGGATGGCTTTATTCGTTCCCTGGCGGACGGTCTTGTTCAGGATCGCATCGAAGTGGATATGATTACTTTCGCCGGTCCGCTTTTCGCCGATGTCGACAATCGGATCATGAGCCTGAAACTCGTGGAGCATCAGCTGACCAACGCGGTTTTATTCAGCCCCAAAGGCGAAGTGATCCAGCCTTCGGAAATCTTTTATAAGAAGGCGATCATTGTGGAGCGCGGAAGTTTTCGGCCCGTCACTCTTGTGAATGAAGACATGATGCGTTGCGCTCTCGCACAGTTTAGCGCGGAACCGGTGTTGAAGGGAGCAAGCATCGTTGTGCTCATGGAGATCACAATGCATAACCTCCTGGCGGCCGGAAATATTGACTACCAGGATTTCCTGGCCCGAATCGATACGCTTGCGGCTACCGGGAGCAATGTTTTCATTTCCAATTACCTGCAGTTTTACCGATTGATTGGTTATTTCCGGCGCTACACCAAAGAAATGGTTGGAGTCGTTATGGGCATCAATAATCTGCTCGAGGTTTTCAACGAGAAATATTACGAGAATCTCGACGGAGGCATTCTCGAATCGTTCGGACGCCTTTTCCGGAACCTGGTGAAGCTCTACATCTATCCGATGCGTATCAACGCCTATGATAGGTATTGCTCACAGAACCCGACCGAATCTCCGACAACAGGTTTGGGCAAATCCGAGCACCCGCTTGCGATCGACGTTTGGATCAATGCAATCAATCTCCAGGTCGAACTACATCTCCGCAATCTCTACGCTCACCTCCTGGAAACGGGCAGCCTGGTGCCGATCAAGGGAAGCAATCCGTCGGTGATGGATATCTTTTCCCGGGATGTGCTGGCTAAAATCCAGCGGGGCGAATCCGGGTGGGACGCGATGGTGCCCGAAAATGTCGCCGCGATTATCAAAGAGCGAGGTCTTTTTGGTTTTAAGGATCTAGGTCTTCCAAAATCATAAGGAGAGCCCGCTGTCCTAGTGTCCTGTCCCCGAAATAGCAGGTTGCCTGCTATTTCGGGGACAGGACACTTACGGCTCTTCCAGCGCGAAAATCTCACAAGCACTTGGGCTGTGAGATTTTCGCGTTTACCATGTACCGGATCGCCAACGAGATCGAATCATGAAACGAGAACCGCGGATTACGCTACCGATCAAGAAGCCGGCCAAGGTCGACAAGCTGGAGCCGCAGTGGCGGCTTTGGATCTGGTATTTTCTGATTACTTTGATGTTCCTCTGGGCCTGGCAAGAGCTGGGCAATCAGGTGGAGTACCGGACTATTCCCTACAGCGAATTCAGGGACTATCTGGCACAGGGCGCGGTCGCGGAGGCGGTTGTCAAGCAGAACGAAATCGACGGGCATATCGTTCCCAAACTGAATCAGGAGCCGAAAAATAAGCCGACGGAAAGCCCGACGCCTACCTCTTCGCCGAGCCCGACGCAATCTCCAACCCCCGAAGCAAAGCCATTCTTCTTTCGGACGGAACGGATCGAGGATCCGGGGCTTGTGAATGAGCTCCAGGCGGCCGGGGTGAAATACGGAGCGACACGTCCCGGCGTTATTTCGCAATTCTTCCTGGCGTGGGTGTTGCCCATCGCCGTCATGGTTCTCCTCTGGAACTTGCTGGCTCGGCGAATGGGCGGTCAGGCCCAATCCTTATTCGCGATCGGCAAGAGTCGCGCACGTCTCGTAGCAGATCCCGACACTGGTGTCACTTTTGAGGATGTGGCCGGCTGCGACGAGGCCAAATTCGAACTCCAGGAGGTGGTGCATTTTATCAAAAACCCGAAACAATATGAAGGAGTGGGCGCCCGTATCCCAAAGGGTGTGCTTCTCGTCGGGCCGCCCGGCACAGGTAAAACGCTGCTTGCTCGCGCCGTTGCCGGGGAGGCCAAGGTACCCTTCTTTCTGATCAGCGGGAGCGATTTTGTCGAAATGTTCGTCGGTGTGGGCGCTGCGCGTGTACGCGACTTGTTTCTACAGGCCAAGGGCCATGCACCCTGCATTATTTTCATAGATGAACTGGATGCCATTGGCAGGCAACGCGGTGTGCACGTCGGCGCCGTGAACGACGAACGCGAACAAACATTGAATGCCTTGCTGGTAGAAATGGACGGATTCGAGCCAAATATCGGCGTGATTCTTTTGGCGGCCACAAATCGGCCCGAAGTGCTCGATCGCGCGCTGCTTCGCCCCGGCCGATTTGACCGCCAAGTGATCGTGGATGCGCCAGATCTCGATGGTCGGGAGGCAATACTCAAGGTGCATTCTAAAAACAAACATCTGGCTCCTGATGTGGACTTGCGCCGAATTGCGGCGGCAACCGCCGGCTTTTCTGGCGCTGACCTCTCAAACGTTTTGAACGAAGCGGCCTTGCTGACCGCGCGCCGGGATTCCGTGCAAATCACCGAGGCGGACCTGGAGGAGGCAATCGAAAAAGTCATCGCCGGTCCCGAACGAAAAAGCCGCAGGTTGAGTGACGAAGACAAACGCCGCGTGGCTTATCATGAAGTGGGTCACGCGTTGGTCGCCGCCCACACGGACCATGCAGATCCAGTCCACAAAATCAGCATTGTCCCGCGCGGGCGAGCCGCTCTGGGCTATACCTTACAGCTTCCGACGGAAGACCAGTTCTTGCTCACTCGCAGCGAATTAGTCGATCGCATTCGTGGATTGTTAGGTGGCCGCGCGGCTGAAGAAATTGTCTTTGGCGAGGTCAGCACCGGCGCGCAGAATGATCTGGAGCGTGCGACTGCATTTGCGCGTCAAATGATGGCCATGTATGGGATGAGCGAGCGGGTGGGCTTGGCCAGTTGCGCGCAACGTCAGCCAAATTTTCTGAATGGTGAGTCTCAAATTCAGCGAGACTGCAGCGAAGGGACGGCTCGCGAAATTGATGAGGAAGTGAGAGATCTGCTCGCGAGATCCTACGTTGAAGCAAAGGAGATTTTGTCGGCGCACCGCGCCGAAATGGAGCGCCTGGTCGCCGAATTAATTAAGCATGAGGCGATGGATGGTCAGACGTTTTACAAGCTTATCGGACAAGAGCAGCCGGCCATCCGCGTCGCGAATCCCCAAATCGGTGCCGACGAATTGAATCTCAAGGAAGTGAGTGAGCATGCCGATTGAGTTCAAGGATTACTACAAAATTCTGGGTGTACCTCGGAGCGCCAGCCAGGACGATATTAAGAAGGCCTTTCGAAAATTGGCCAGGGAATATCATCCGGACGTTGCCAAGGACAAAAAGGGTGGGGAGGAAAAGTTTAAGGAGATTAATGAAGCTTATGAGGTTCTGGGTGATCCGCAGAATCGCACCAAGTACGACAACCTAGGGCCCGAGGGGGCGGAAGGAGCAGGATTCCAGACTGAACCAGGCGGGCGTGGGAGAGGACGCCGCAGCGAAGAGGGCGTTGAATTCCACTTCGACGGAACCGGTTTTAGCGACTTCTTTGAGCAGTTCTTTGGTCGTGGCAGCCGGTTCGGCACTGCGAACGACTTTGCGGGCCCTGCCGCCGGGTCGGCGGAAGAAGTTGGTTTCGCGCGTCGCGGCAGCGATTTCGAGAGCGATATCCTGGTAACGCTGGAAGAGGCGCTCTCGGGGTCGGAACGCTCGATTTCGTTGCAACGCGTCGACCGAAGCACCGGGCGAGCCCGAACTCAGACGCTGAAGGTGCGCATCCCGCCGGGCGTGCACGAAGGTCAGGCCATCCGGGTGGCCGGGATGGGTGAGGACGGTATTGGGGGAGGGACACCTGGAGATCTTTATCTTCGTGTGCGGTTTGCAGCGCACCCGGAGTATATCGTCCGAGGCTCTGACCTGTACTACAGCCTCGACCTGTCACCTTGGGAAGCCGTGCTGGGCACGCGGGTGATTGTGCCGACGCTAAAAGACCAGGTCTCGGTGCGCGTTCCGGCCGGAACAAACCAAGGTCGCCAACTACGGATCCGGGGTCACGGGTTACCCGTTGGTCGCACCGACCGGCAAGGCGATCTCTACGTGGTCATCAACATCGAGCTCCCGCAAAAGATCACAGACGAAGAACGCGAACTTTGGAAAAAACTCGGTCAGATTTCAGATTTTAATCCAAGAAAAACGTGATCAGGATACAAAGATCGATCTCGATAGAGCTTCACGAAGCGATCCGACAATGACGATGAGAACCTTATGAACGCATTGCAAATCCTCGAGCCCGGCGCACGAGCCGTTTATACGATTGAAGTGGCGGCGCAACTGGCCCAGGTGCCGCGTCGGCTGATCGTTCTCTATTACAAACATGGCTTGGTATCTCCGGTCACGGATCCGGCCAGCGGTGGTTGGTATTTTGATGACGAGGCAATCCGGATCGTACGCCGCATCGAATCTTTGCGGTCCACGTGCGGGTTGAATCTCGCCGGCATCAAGTTGGTGATGACACTGATGGACGAGGTTGAGCGCTTGCGCACCGAGCTCCGCTTTCATCATCGGCTGTAGGAGGTGTCAGTGTCAGTTGTCAGTTGTTAGTTGTCAGTTGTATAGCAGCGGTTCGTTGATGTTCTACTTGCTTGTCTCTCAGCGTTCTTGGCTATCAATCGCTGAACATTGATCCCTCTGTTCTTGCCCTGACAACTGACAACTGACAACTGACACTGCTGCCCTATTCCAACTGCATCGATTCCAATTCGACGAAGACGTAGCCGATGAAGATGTCGGCCTCGATCCGCAATGGGATCCGTTTTTCGTCATCAGAGAGCCAGCCGCGACCGCCCTTGAACAATTTGTGATCTTTCAATTGCATCTTTTTGTCGATGTTTTTGAGCTTGAGATCCAGCTTGATCGCGTTTTGCCTTTGCCCGTCGATTTTGAGCGTGTCCCGGCCGATGACCGTTACCGTAGCCAGATAAGGGGAGTTCGAGGCCCAGACTACCAGCGATTCGGTGTCGCCGTTCTCAAGCGACTGGCTCCTGACCCAAAGCAACGCAGTCGTCAAATCGAAGACAGGGCTAAACTTGAAAACATTCGGCTTGGATGGACGATCGCTCGGAATTTTCTCCCGCAGGCCGGTGACGTAATCCGGCTCGAAGTTGACGTTCGTTTTTACTGTTTCCTGGCGGTATTTCTCCTCTTGAAAGAAATGGATCGGCATCAGCGTGTCTTTATTCTCGGTGGCCTGATGATAGACATCGATCCGAAAGAGAGTTCGTGGAAATCCGGACGTCGCTCCGGAAGCATCGACTTCGAATGTATTCCGGGTCGGCGAGAAAAAGTGAATATCGGCGGTAGCAGCCTGGATGCCGCTCCAGCCGAACCGGTAGGAGAGACGCATTGCAGGAGGTGCCGTAAAATTTCCTGGACCTTTGGCGGATGTCAGTGAACCAATCCAGTCCGGTTCCGGATCTGCACTGACTGACTGCAGCGCCACCAGCAGGATGCTAACAAGAACCCAAGTTACGGAACGATATGCTCGGCTTTTCGGGTAAGGATCCATCCTAAGTTGCCACTACTTGATCGGCAAAACGTCCAATCGCCTCTCTCGGAAATCAAGCTCACTTGTTCCCCTGTCTGCAGGCTTTCCACCGACCGCGCGCTGGCGGCCGGCCCGTATTTGAGATCTGCCGCGGTATCGACGATCAGTGCCCGATTAACATCTTTTGTCCCTGCACCGATCCAGACGTAAGCGACCCCGCTGCATAAAAAAAGGAGCCCGGCGATCACGCAAAGATTGCGCCAGAACACCTTGAAACGCTCCTGTTTACGGCAGGCTGGAAAAAGAGAGAATACAAACGTCCAAAAGGCGATCGATGCCGTAAGCGGAAAGTAGTCAGCGTATACCGCGACCTGGTCGCGGAAAGTCGGTTGCAGATCATTTCCAACGATCTTGAGAACGGCGCGCAAGTTAGCGCTGGCTTCCTCCAGCCTTGGGTTAAGGAGGAGCGCGCGCTCATAATTAAGAATGGCCCTTCCTTGATCGCCCAATTTAAACCAGGCATTGCCTAGATTGTAAAAGAGATCGGCGCTGAATTGACCCGCATGAACCAGTTGCAGGTAATCCACTTTTGCCTCTTCGTATTTGCCTTTGCGATAGGCTTCATTTGCCGCCTCCCAGGTTTTCCCGTCAAAAGCAAGCGGAGCGGCCGACACGAAGGAGCCCACGACAACTAGAACATACCTGATCCAGGTCATGCGGCGGCTTTCCAACGATTCAAGATGGCCTTGATTCTCGTTCGCTCGTCTTCCGTTACCGAACCGGAGCCGACATGACCGTATATTGTTGCCTCTCTGAGATCGAGAAGCTCGCGCACATCGCCTCGCAAATCCTGCGGGATCGTCCCTTCGCTGATCACCTCATCGAGAGATCGAGCCAGACTCTTCCTGCCGTTGGTTTGCGCAGAGGAATTCAATTCCAGGAGTCGAACGGCGGCCTGCAAAACTTCCGGACGATTCGTCGATGCCTCAATTTTCTCCCACAGCAACCGTCTTTCACGATTCAGAACCCGGCGCGGCTGACTCGCAATCCTGCCGTTTTGGATCCAAAACCCTATGCCGAGCAACAAAAGCACACCAGCCGGAATCGTTTGTCCGATCCAAAAAACGGGCCGCTGGGTCAAAGGAACGAACGTGGCCGGCGCCGGTAAATCCGTCCGAATATCGAGCACATCGAGTGTGGGAGCCGTGGTGGGTTGCGCTGGGGGAGATTCGTTTGCCGGTCTGGGAGACGCTGCCATGCCGGGCAGTTGTTCTCCTTCGATCCTGATATTGATCGGTAACGATTTCAGAGTGACGTATTTTTCGGCATTCGGGTCGAAGTAAGAAAACTCAACGGTTGGCAGACTGCTTACCGGTTTTGCGGGAACGAGCGGGAAAGTAAAGGTTTTAACCGCATTCAGACCGAGGTCGTCCAACGCCTGGGTCGCTTCCGAAGGTTGGTAGGCACGCCAGCCGTCGCTATTGGTCAGTGCAGGGCGCTCGATACGGTCGAAATTGCCGAGTCCCTTGATTTCGACCTTCATGCTCACCGGGTCTCCCGTTCGCGCCTCGGTCGGTTGAGCCGAGGTTGCGAGCGTAAAATCACCCACCGCCCCCGAGAAGCTTGCGGGCCGATCGACATCCGGCAACGGTTTGATATCGATCGAGGCGCCGTTGGTTTTTACGTCGATGACCTGTTGCTGAAAAGCCTCTGTCGGATCGATAAACCCGGGGGCATTTCTCATTCCGAATGGTGTCGACACCAGGAAACTTTGAGTGGCCGACTGCAGTTCCAGTTTTCCTGGTTTAACGCCCGTCAATCCCGTTTTGTAGACTACCACGTGGTATACATGGCCATTCGATTCGAACTGCTTTTCGGTCGGCTCCGAGTATTTCCTGGTCACGAAGCCTTCTCCATCGATGAGCGGGTACTGACCTTGTGGATAAGGCTGGTACTGCATTCGCTGATTGAAATAAAAGCGCAATTCGATAGGGATCTGCTCACCAACGAATGCCGATTCCTTTGGGATCACGAGTTCGGCGAAATAGGGCTTATCTGCATTCGACGGTTGGTCGGCGTTGTTGCTGTTCTCATGAATGACCTTGAGGACCAGACTGGATGTCCGGTAGACCTTACCGCCTGCCGACACTTCGATCGCCGGAATTTCAAAGACGCCTTCTTTGGTTGGAGTCACGATGTAGGTGAAGGTCGTGAGGCTGGAGGCCTGAAAGTTCAGAATTTGCGTTCGGCTCGAGGTTCCGGCGAAGTTAATCGACAGCCCGTTCGCGGAAACTGCAGGGGGGCGTGTGACACGTGCGTTTTCGATTTTGATTTCCAACTGGACCGGATGATCGACACCTGTGACCGCTTCGGACAATGAAGCGGAAATCGAGGTGTCGGCTGCTGCGAGAGTCGCAACCCAGAGCAACAAAGTTAGAACGCCGATTAATGTTTTCATGTTACCAGTCGCGCAAGACGCCGCGGTCGGTTTTGCGGTGCATAAGGTCAATCCGGTCACTTTCGTCTTTCAATGAATCGAGCAAGCCGAGCGCCTCGTCTTCAGACATCATGCCTGGTTTGGACTCCTGAGGAGCCGGCATTCGCCTTTTCTGTTCGTCCGACGGTGTGATTTCTTGGGGTTGACCGTCTTTTTCCGGACTTGGGCTCGGCTCGTTCTGCGCCTTGTCATCATCGCCGCTTTCGTCCGAGTCGGATGGATCTCCTTGCCGGTTTCCGGGATTTTGCGAATCGTCGGGCTCTGCTTCTCGCGAGCCAGGCTCGGATTGTTGGTCCGGCTTCTGGCCCATATTTTCCTGCTGCTGTTGATTGCGGTTTCGTTGCTTGCGTTGTCTTTGTGACTGCCGCTGCTGTGTTCGCTGTCTTCGCCGCTGTTCTTCCTTTTCCTTCTCGGCCTGCTTGATTCGCTCTTCGAGGAGGCTCAAATTCTTTTTCGCCTGTTCGTCTCCCGGATCCCGATCGAGTGCCTGGTGATATTGGTAGCGGGCATCGTAGTAGTTCGACAATTGCTGTTCGAGATCCTGGGAATGGTTTCCCTCCATGAAGAGGGAGTTCCCGGCGTTGTAGTATGCTTTTTCTTGAAGAACCGGGTCGCTGCTGACCATCGCCTTGGAGTAAGCTTCAAACGCCTCATCATACTTTTGCAAGCGAAAGGCTGCATCCCCGACGTTGAAGTTGATCGCCGGAGAGTCCGGATCACGTTTCAGTTCTTCGCGGAAACTTCCCAGGGCGCCGTCAAAATCTCCCTGATTGTAACGATCGAGCCCGGGATTTCCCTGCGCATTCAAAACGAAAGACAGCATGGCCATCGCGACAACGCTTTCGACCGAAAGTCCCCGGGCGCGCGCTCCTCTTCTCTGGTCGCTGAGCGTCGCCGATAGAAAGAGCAGAAATAACCCGATTAACAGCGGCCAGCGATAGCGTTCAATGGGTACTCGCGTCGAACGCGTGTCAATCTTTCCTTCGCGGAGCTTGCGAAGACCGTTAGCGATCAATTGCGACGTCGATCCATTTTCCAGATGAACGTAAAATCCGCCACTTTGCGCTGCGATCTCCCTGAGGCGGTTTTCATCCAGACGGGATCGTACGGTCTGCCCGTTGCGATCCCGAAGAGGCTCCTGGCGTTCCGGGTCAATCGGAATTACGGAACCTTCCTTGGTTCCGATCCCAACAGTAAAGATGCGGATGCCGTACGAGGCAGCTTCCTTGGCGGCCGAGACCGCGTTTTCTTCAAGATCCTCGCCATCGGTGAGCAGGACCAACGCGCGATAAAACCCTTCGGATTTACCGAGCGCCAGCTCGGCGGAACGGATAGCCGAAGTGATATCGGTTCCACCGCGTTCGACCGTTTTTGTGTCGAGCTGGGTAATTGCGTCGAGGACCGTCTGGTAGTCTACGGTCAGCGGAGCTTCCACCTGAGCGGCGCCGGCGAAAGCGATGAGAGCGATCCGATCGCCGCTCATGGCGTCGAGGATATCTTGAGCGGCGAGCTTCGCACGTGCCAGGCGATTGGGAGCGTAATCTGTCGACAACATGCTTTTAGATGTGTCGATCGCCAGGACGATATCCCGGCCGTGCTGCTCAAAAGTTTGTTCGACGGATCCCGCCTGCGGCCGTGCAAGGGCCACGATAAATGCGACTAATGCTACGAGGAAAAGAATGCGTTTGTTCAGTTGGCGCACCCGGGCGACCGGATCGGTGAGTTGAGTCAACAGCCGTGCGGCAACCAGTTGCTCGAGTCGTTTCTGGCGTCGCCTATCATTGTGAATGACGAGCGCCCCGAACAATGGCAACACCAGCAAACACCATAGCAAACCAGGATCACCAAACGTCATGGCACCTTGCTCCAGATCGTCTCGCTTAGGACGAACGTAGCCCCCAGAAAGCAAAGACCTGCTCCCAGAAGCCAGCTGAACGCATCCTGATAGCTCTGATCCTTCTGGACTTGGACGTCCGTTTTTTCAAGATGATCAATTTGATCGAAAATTTCTCGCATCGTTTTAGTATCGGAGGCTCGGAAGAAAACTCCGTTGCCGATGCGGGCGATCTCCCTGCAGGTGTCCTCTTTGAACGGCATGTATTCCTGCGAGTAATAGGTGTTCCCAAAACCGTCGGAGTGCGGGAAAGGGACCAATCCATTCGTGCCCGCCCCGATGGTGTAAATTTTAATACCGATCGCCGCTGCGGCTTCGGCCGCCGTTAAAGGTGGGATCTTGCCTGCGTTATTATCGCCGTCAGTCAGCAGAACGATGACCCGACTTTTTGCTCGTTTGTCACGAAGCCGATTTGCGGCTGTCGCCAGCGCGGAACCGATGGCAGTGCCATCTTCCACAAGGCTGGAGCCGATTGCGGTCTGATCACCTATTCGGCGAATATTAAGCCGGGAGAGATTTTCGACTAACCAGGCGTGATCGAGCGTGAGCGGGCTGACCAGATAGGCGCGGCCTGAGAATGCAATCACGCCAATTCGATCATCCGGCCGTCCGTTGATAAATTTCTCGGTTACCTGCTTCACCACTTCGAGGCGGCTCGCTCGCTCGGAACCAATCGAGAAATCCTCCGACAACATCGAGAGCGAAACATCAAGTAGAATCATGATATCGATGCCGCTCGCCCGGATTCGGTTGGTGGCGGTTCCGAATTGCGGTCGGGCGAGTGCGACAATCAAACAACAGCAGCCGGTGTAATAGAGCGCCTGTTGGACGGCCTTCCTCCAGGACCGTCGAAAATTGGTTGCTTGCTCAAAGACGCAGGCGGCAGCGAATCGAATAACGGGCGGTCTTTGGAGGCGCCTTCCGAGAAACCAGAATAGTGGAAGAAGAGCCGCCAGCAGCAGGAACCAGGGTTGTTCGAATCGGAAGTAGGTGTTCATTTTACCTCCTCGACGAAGGCAGAAGCCTGTGCAAACAGGGTCTCACTTTGTGGTTTTCCTGCGGCAACCCGAGCGAATTTGATCGCGTCGCAGGCAACCAGAAATTCCCGCAACATGTTCTGATGGGCGAGGTCAAAGTGTGAAGTCTGCGAAGCCTCATTCAAGAATTCGATCGTGGTTTGTCGAACGGCCTTAATGCCGAACTGTTGCTCAATAAAACTTCTCAGGATATCGGAAACTTCAACGCTAAATTCGTAGGAGCTATCGGTTAAAATTCTTGCTTTCGCCTCTTCGAGGCGCCGCCTTGCCGTTTCTTTTGGGAGCGGCGGCTGGATTACTTTTGGCTTCGGACCAGGCCAAAGAAAATAGGCGACAATCGCCAGGACGAGCAGAATCGCTAAAAGGAGCACCAACCAGAGCGTCGGAGAACCAGAGATTGGCGGTCGGATGTCTTCAATTTCGTCCGGCGCTTTCGATGTGGCTTGCGCTAGAAAGAGCAAGATCATTGACGTCGCAGGCGGTTTTCTCTTCGGATAAAAAAAGACCGGAGAACGGGAAAATAATCTTGATCGGTGCGAAGCGGGACCGAATCGATGCTTTTCCGGCGGAATAAAGCATCTCGACTCACTCGCTGTTTCTCGGCCAGTTCACTGAATTCGGACCGAACGCGGCCATCAGACGAATCGATCTCATAGATCACTCCGCTTTCGGGGTCTTCGACCAGGACCAAACCGATATCTGGCAACGAATGTTCGCCACGATCTTCAATGGGAATCGCTATCAGGTCGTGCCGCCGGCCGCAAATGGTCAAAGGCCTTTCGTAATTCTTTGCTTGAAAATCTGAGACCAGAAACACCACCGCTCGCCTGGTGATCACGCGATTCAGAAAATCAAGCGGCGGCCTCAAATCGGTTTTTCTTCCTAACGGCTCGAAGTAGAGGATTTCTCGGATCAACCTCAAAATATGAAGCCGTCCTTTCCGCGGTGCGATATAAAATTCGACTCGATCGGTGAACAAGATCAGTCCGACTTTATCGCTGTTGCGAATCGCGCAAAAGGCTAGCAAACAGGCGACCTCAGCCGCCAGTTCTCTTTTGCTCGCGTCGACGCTGCCGTAGCTTCCGGACGCGCTTACGTCGATCAAAAGCATCACCGTCAGTTCGCGTTCCTCAACATACTTCCGGACAAACGGCTCGCCCATCCGAGCCGTCACATTCCAGTCGATCGAGCGAACTTCGTCGCCGAAATCGTATTGGCGGAACTCGTCAAAATTCATTCCGCGTCCTTTGAAGATGCTGTGGTATTGGCCGGCGAAAGCCGTTTCCACGAAACGACGGGTGCGAAGTTCCAATTTACGTACTTTTTTCAGAATCTCAGGGACAGACTGCATGGATCAGGCCTATGGGACAGGAAGTCCGGCGAAAATTCTTTGAATGACTGTCTCGCTCGTTATCTCTTCGGCCTCGGCCTCATAACTGACGATCACCCGATGCCGCAGAACATCCAGGCCAATCGATTTGATATCCTGAGGAGTGACGTAACCTCTTCCGTTCAGGAATGCGTGGGCGCGAGCCGCGAGAGTCAGGTTGATGGTCGCACGCGGAGACGCGCCGTACCGGATCAAGCCTTCCATCCCAAGATGGTATTCCTCCGAGCGACGCGTCGCCCAGACGATATCGACGATGTAATCTTTCACTCGCTCGTCGATAAAGATGCGATTGACGATATCCCGCGACCGGATGATTTCAGCTTCGGAGGCGACAGTTTGCACGGAGAGATCGGGCGCTGAAGTGCCCATGAGATCGAGTATCCTGCGCTCCTCGGCTTTGGATGGGTACGCAACATTGAGCTTTAACATGAACCGGTCCAACTGCGCTTCAGGCAGTTGATAGGTGCCCTCCTGTTCCAGGGGGTTTTGGGTGGCAAGCACCAGAAACGGATCTGCCAGGGGATAGGTTTGGTCGCTAATGGTGATCCGCCGTTCCTGCATCGCTTCCAGCAGGGCGCTTTGTACCTTGGCGGGAGCGCGGTTAATCTCATCCGCCAAAATCAAATTGGAAAAGATTGGACCGAGTTTCGGCCGAAATTCGCCATCCCGCGGGTTATAGATCATCGTCCCGATGATATCCGCCGGCAATAGGTCAGGCGTGAATTGGAGCCGCTGAAATTTTGTGTTAACACAGGCAGCCAGCGTTTTCACGGCGAGCGTTTTCGCCAATCCCGGAACCCCTTCAAGGAGGACGTGTCCGTTGCTAAGCAGACCAACCAACAGACGGTCGATCAGATATTTCTGGCCAACGATCACTCGAGAAATTTCATTTTGAACTGCGTGGACCCATTGCCCGTTATTCTTTACTTCCTCGGTGATCGCCTCGGTCGAATTGGTCATATTGTTATGTTACAGGGTAGACATCTTACCCAGATATCCGTTTAAATACAGGGGAGGCGAAGCGACCCGCTTCGCTTTCCTAAACCGGGGCCCAATCGGAGGAAGCTTCTCCCGCAATGCTCCGATTCTCCCGGGCGCCCAAAACCGTCTCACTTGCTATTTCGGGGACAGGACGCCAAAGCGGCGCTCACCCCAACCTAAAGCGCTTTTTCATTGCAACCTGCGAATGTCGTACTCATCTTTCTGCCATCTTGTATCCAACGCCATGGCAGAAAAGGGTGGTATGGAACGCGATCACCTCGCTCTCTTTGCTGGTGATTGCCGGGATCGTCATTTTCACACTGTATGTCGCCACCCGAATTCTCGCCTTTCTTCAACCTCTCCTGTTGCCGGTGGCTGTTGCGGGGGTGTTCGCGTACTTGCTGGAGCCGGTTGTCAGTTGGCTTACCCGGAAAAGACTGCCTCGGCTTCTGGCTGTCATTATAGTGTTTGCAGCGTTTGTCCTGGGCGCAGCGCTTCTAGTCGTAGGGGTCGTGCCCTCGATTTACACAGAAAGTGTCAAGTTCTCTTCTGCGCTCCCAGGATATGTGGAACGGGGCTGGAGCGCCATCGACGGTTTTCTGGAGCACAATCTGGAGAAGTTTCCGCAGCTCGGGGGCAATGCGTCTCCCTCGCCGACACCGGGGCTGACGCCCAGCCCAACGCCTGAGCCAGAAATACCGCCGTCCCAAGGCGGCGAGAACCCCAAAGGTGGTCTCGCACGCTATCAAAACAATCCTTACGTCCAGCAGTCACTGCAATACTTGCAGGATCAGCTTCCTTCATTGGTCCAACGGACTGGAACGTTTATCCAAACAAGCTTGACGGGTGTGTTTGGCGTGTTCGGATTCATGGTCGGGTTGCTGATTGTCCCTATTTATCTCTTTTTCTTTCTGAAAGAGAGCCCGCGAATTGCGGAATCGTGGAGCAACTACCTGCCGCTCAGGCGCTCGGAATTTAAGGACGAGGTGGTCACTGTCCTTACGGAAATCAACGGCTATCTCATCAATTTCTTTCGCGGTCAGCTCGTGGTCGCCGTCATCAACGGGATCCTCTTGGCAATCGGGCTCTCGATCGTGGGCCTGCAATTCGGCTTTCTGATCGGGCTCGGATTCGCCTTTTTCGGCATCATTCCTTACGCCGGATACATCGTCTGCTACATACCGGCGATCCTGATTGCTTTTGCGCAATTCAATGATTGGGTGCACCCGTTGTGGGTAACAGTTATCTTCTTTCTGATCGTCGCTCAGATCGATGGACTTGTGACAACTCCTCGAATCGTCGGAAATTCGGTCGGACTCCACCCGATGACCGTCATCATGTCCGTCTTTTTGTGGACCCTCGTCCTCGGGGGTCTGCTTGGAGCGGTTCTCGCAATTCCGCTAACCGCGACCTTGAAGGTTCTTCTCCATCGTTATGTGTGGGATCGCCAACGGAATATCTTTTTTCCGGAGGACATTTCCTCAAAGGACGAGATTGAAATTGCGACCTAGTACACCAAGTCAGTGACTGGTGTAGTGGCGCTGCTGCGTATTTTGGCTGGATGCGCGGAGCGAAGAGGGAGAATACCCGCAGTGGTCTTTGACCGATGAGCAACAAAGCAGCCGGCCAAAAGACGCGCAGCCCGGAGGGTTGCGACGAAAATGGGCCGGCGGCCGCGTTGCTCCTCAGTCACGTATCGATTCAGATATGCTCCTTCTACCGCCAGTCCGGCTCGGACCGCCTTGCCGGCGGCCCATTTTGATCGCAACGCCACTACACCAGTCACTGACTTGGTGCACTAGTGCAACGGGTCTCAATCCATGTGGTCGATAATGTTATCACCAAACTCAGAGCATTTGATTTCCGTCGCACCTTCCATCAAACGCGCGAAGTCGTAAGTCACTCTCTTGCTTGCGATAGCCCTATTCAGTCCCTTGATCACCAACTCCGCAGCCTCCGTCCAGCCAAGATGCCTCAACATCATTTCTCCCGAGAGAACCACCGATCCCGGGTTGACCTTGTCGAGGTTCGCATATTTGGGAGCGGTCCCGTGGGTCGCTTCGAAGATCGCGTGCCCGGTGTGATAATTGATGTTCCCGCCGGGCGCAATCCCAATCCCGCCGACCTGAGCCGCCAGGGCGTCTGAAAGATAATCACCGTTCAGGTTCAGCGTCGCGATCACATCAAAATCTTCGGGGCGCGTCAGGATCTGTTGTAAGGTGATGTCGGCTATCGCATCTTTGACGAGTATTTTGCCGGCCGCCAAGGCGGATTTCATCTCATCGTTGGCGCTTTTTTCGCCCTTCTCCTTCTTTGTCCGCTCCCACCTGGCCCAGGAGTAGGTCTCGTTGCCAAAAAGAGTGTCGGCCAGATCGTATCCCCAATCTCTAAAGCTTCCCTCCGTGAACTTCATGATGTTGCCCTTGTGCACGAAAGTAACTGATTTTTTCTGGTTGGTGATCGCGTAGCGAATCGCCGCGGCAACAAGGCGATTGGATCCAAGATGGCTTACCGGCTTGATCCCGATTCCAACTTCAACGGCAGGCCCCCCGAGGACCGGTTCCGCGGACAGAAATTCCTTCGTCGCTTCTTCGGTCCCGAAACGAATCTTGGAAAATTCCTTGGGAAACTCCTGTTCGAACATTTTCAGAAAACGCTGCGACTCCGGAGAGCCCGCACGAAACTCGATTCCGGCGTAAATATCCTCGGTGTTTTCCCGGAAGATCACCATGTCGACCTTTTCGGGATTTTTTACGGGCGACGGAACACCTTTAAAATACTGGACGGGGCGCAAGCAAACGTACAAATCCAGCATTTGCCGTAGCGCCACGTTAAGCGAGCGAATTCCGCCCCCGACCGGCGTGGTGAGCGGCCCCTTGATTCCTACCAGGTATTCCTTGAAAGCCGTCACCGTCTCTTCCGGCAACCAATTGTCGAAGCGGTTCTTGGCCGTTTCGCCCGCGAAAACTTCAAACCAGGCAATCTTCCTGGAACCCTTGTACGCCTTTTCAACAGCCGCATCGAACACGCGTTCGCTCGCCGCCCAAATGTCCGGCCCCGTCCCATCGCCTCGAATGAAGGGAATAATCGGATTGTCCGGGCACTGGATCTTGCCGTTGTGAATGGTGATTTTGCCCCCGCTGGGCGCCTGTACTGTTTGGTATGCCATAGTGCTTCGCTTGGAACACGATTTTACTGGACCTGAAACGATCTGAACAGGCATTCCTCACCTAAAAACAGACTACCTGCAAATGGCGATTTTCGCTCGCGATTTACGTCTTGAATGAATGGATCCGTGCGGGCCGCGCAGACTTCGGAACACTCATCGCGCAGGGGAAAAACCGGCTCGCTGCCGAGTTGCAAACCAGAGGGTCTATGCTTTAATCAAGGCGAGAGAAGCTTAACGCTGTTGATTTTTTATATTGTCTATGTTTACGACCGAGCAACGCTCGACCGGACAACGCTCAGATTTCGATTTGCAAGTCGCTGCAGAAGAACTTGCCGAAATCGTCATGCACATGCAGCGGAAGTTTCTGCACAATCTGTCCGAGGAGCTGGGTCACGGGAATGTTTCTTTTCCGCAGTACTTTTTGCTCGGGTGCCTTGAAAAGCAGGAAGTGATCACCATGTCAGGGATCGCTTCCAAAATGGGCCATACGACGGCCGCAGCGACCGGACTTGTCGATCGGCTCGAAAAGCTCGGATACGTTCAGCGTTCCCACGCGCTGGACGACCGTCGTAAAGTGATGGTAAAAATTACCCAGAAAGGTTCTGGCCTCGTCGCCGAAATTCGTAGAGACATGGTGAACAAGATTATGACTCTGTTGCGTGAATATCTGACCGCCGAGGAAGGAAGGGCTTGGCTCCAAATTTATCGTAAGATCGCGGATTGTTCCGATAAACTGCCCAAAAAATGATGAGACCCGCGCTTTTTGTCTTAGCCGTCGCAGGGATGTCCTGCGCTTTAATTGCCGGCGAGTCGACTGCTGGCTATCGCAGTCATCCGCTGACCATCGATGAAGCTGTTCAACTCGCGCTCAAGCAGAATCCGTCGATCCTGCAGCAAATCCAACAGATCAAGGCGGAGAAAGGCCTTGTCTACCAGGCGCAGGCCAGATTGCTCCCGCAGTTGACGGTCAATTCCAATTATTCGCAGACCGACAACGCGTTGAAGCCTAGTAGTTCTTCTCGCCAATCTCCGTTCGATCTTCTCGGCGTGCCGAGAGGTAGTAACTTGACTGTCACGTCGACCGGAACCGCGGGAGTCAATAATGCCCAGGCGATTCCAGTAAGCTCCCTATCCGGAGGTGCCTCCACTTCGGCGAATCAGACCTGGCAGGTCACATTGACCGCATCACAACTGATCTACGACGGCGGTGCGACCATTGCGTCGCGTCGAGCGGCGCGGATTAACGAAGACTCGGCGTATTACACGCTGCGCGACACCATCGACACCGTTGTTCAGACTGTTCGCACCCAGTTCTACCAAATCCTTCTCGATAAAGCGCTGGTGCAGGTTCAAGAGGAATCGGTGAACCTTCTCCAAAGCCAACTGGAAGACCAGAAAAGCCGATATGAGGCAGGCACCGTTCCGCAATTCAACGTTCTACAAGCCGAAGGCACGCTCGAAAACCAGATCCCGCAGCTGATTGCAGCCCGGAACAATTATCGTATTGCGGCGCTCACGCTTGCCCGGACTCTTGGAATCCCGGCCGATCGACAGTATGCGACAGACAATCCGCTGCCGGTGGAGGGGGAGCTTACCTTTGAGCCGATCAAGTACGACTTGGGTGCTGCACTGATTGCAGCGCGTGCCAATCGTCCCTTTCTAAAAGCACAACGGTCGTCAATTCTTGCGAGTGTGGAAAACATCACCGTCCAGGCGGCCGGCTGGAAGCCAACCATTTCAGCCGATGTCGGATTGGAGCAAGAGAGCAATCCGTTGAGTAACAACCTGTCGCGCACCTTGCAGGGGTGGTTCCTGGGCCTGCAGGGCTCCTGGAACGTGTTCGATGGGTTTCTGACCTACGGGAAAGTGAAGCAGGCGCGAGCGCAGCTCGAGCAGGCGAAAGTGACCTACGATGATTCTGTACGGCAAGTCGAACTTGAAGTTGCCACTTCCGTGAGCAACCTGCGGCAAGCCGCCCAAACGGTGGATAGTGCGCAGACCGGTGTGAACGTCAACCTCGAGGCTTTGCGTCTTGCTGATGAGCGTCTGGCGGCCGGTACAGGTACGCAGCTCGACGTTTTGACGGCCCAACAGGCTCTGACCACCGCACGCTCCAACTTGGTGCAGGCTGAGTTTTCATATGTCTCAGCAGTCGCCTCGTACCAACAGGCAACGGCAACCGAGACCAGATATAACGACATGTTCGATGCGCCGCTCACGCGCCCGTCTACTTTGACTGCGGACGAGGCCGTAAAAGCCGCTCGTTCACGACATGATTCGCCACTCGACCCGGGAAAACCGTCGACCATGAAGGCAAAACGCGAATCGCTGATACCGCCGCAGGGTAAAGTGGATGCATCGAATGATTAGTGTCCTGTCCTGAAATAACATGACAAGGCCGTCCGTGGAGCATTTCCCCGCCCTTGGTGCGCTGGAAAATGTTCTGCATGGGTTCGTTCTGCGAGTGCCGGGGCTCGACGTTCGCGCCGATCGCGAGATTGCGCTCCGAAGACTGGAGGCATTTCACGAAGTCGCACGGCGCAGCTTTGGAGCCCGGCAATTTCGCTTCGCAGAGCAGGTCCATGGCAACTCTGTTGCGGTTGTCACGGCTGATTCAACCGCGAAGACCGCTGACGTCGACGCTTTGCTCACTCGCGATCCAGAGGTGTTACTCGGGGTACGCGTGGCCGATTGTTGTGCGGTTTTCCTGGTTGATCCCTGCCGGACCGCCATCGGCTTGGTGCATTCGGGAAGGAAAGGCACCGAATTAAACATCGTCGGCGCCGCGGTGCAAAAAATGGCGACAGAGTTTGGAACGGACCCTGCAGAACTCGTGGCCCAGCTAAGCCCCTGCATTCGGCCGCCCTTTTACGAAGTGGATTTCGCCGCTGAAATCGTTCGGAGTCTTAAGCGTTCTGGTGTGAGCCACGTCTTCGATTCGGGTGAGAATACTGCAGCGGATCTGGAGAAATACTATTCTTACCGGATGGAGAAGGGGCATACTGGCCGAATGCTCGCCTTGCTGACCCTTAGGGGGGAGCGCATCGGCGGACGAGCGTGACGGCGTTTCGGCGTAGGTCGTGATCGATACCAACACGTATCCATCTCGAGAGTCTTCTGGGTGCATGAATATACTCGTCCCGGTGCGCAAATTCGATGATGCGACGATCGAAATGATGGATCGCCCGCAGCTCGTATCGGCGGAGTTGCTGGCTGACCTGAAGAATCTTCAACAACTGAATCGATACTTCGGAAGCTACAAACTCGTTCGGCATTTCCTCCGCCGCTGGTTTGTTCCAGGTAGTTCCATCAGCGCGATCGACTTGTGTACAGGGTTTGGCGATATCCCCCGCTTCGTGGTCGATTGGTGCCGCGTCAACCATGTGAGCGTACGCATCACAGCGTTTGATTCTCAGCCGGCGACTCTCGAATTGGCGAAGGAATATTCACGTTACTATCCCGAGATAACTTTTGCCGCTTCCGACGTATTCAAGGTCGCGTCTTCAACTTCCGTTGATTTCGTGTTCTGTTCGCTGGCGCTGCACCATTTTGCGGATGACTCCGCGATCAGGCTTCTGCGGCAGGCACGGTCCATGGCCCAAAGGGGGGTGCTGGTTGCAGATTTGGAAAGGAGCGATTTCGGCATTGCCGGCATTTACCTACTGACCTCCTGCATTTATCGGGCGCCGATGACGCGATTTGATGCCCGCCTTTCGATCCGGCGAGCATTTTCGTTTTCCGAGCTGCACCGGTTGGCATCGGCAGCTGGTTGGCAGCGATTTGGGCATCGGCGTTTTCCGGTCTGCCGGCAGGCCGTCTGGCTGGGGAGTTGAAGCCCGAGCAAAGACCAGCGAGAATGCAATTTCAATGAGACCTTTTGTGGTATTTCAGGTGACTCTTTTTTTGCTTTCCGCAGGGTTTGTCTATGCACAGGAAAGCAAGATCGATGTGGATCGTTTCCATCTGGAGGCGATTCAAGGCGCTGAGGCCCATGCCGCCGTCAGCAACGATGGGCCGGATGGTCAACCGGCAGTAACGGCGGTGGTCTCCAAGATCGGTGCGGAATTCTGGAGCGTCGAGTTGCGAGCTCCAGATATTAACTTCGAGCCCGGAAAAACGTACGAAGTGAAATTCCAGGCGAAAGTTGTGCCCTCCCAGTTCATCTATGTCGTTCCTGAAAAGATGGACGGAAATCAGGGGTCCGTTGCAGAGGGAACAATCTTGCAAATATCCGATCAATGGACAGATTGCAGCGTGGTCTTCCACACCACAGAGTCAGTCAATCCAGGACGGCTCACGCTCTCGAGCCTTTCCGCAAATCCGGCTTCTTACTCGTTCAGCAATATTCGTGTGACCGAGAAATAATCATGCGCGCACGCGAGATCGATCGAGGAGATGGCCGTTGACGAGATTTCGCAATTTTCCTTCGGTCAGATAACCCATTACCGTCTCTGTCGATAGCCTGCGTGCATCATGACGGCTTTCCGGGCTGTTCCAGGCTCCGTGAGGAGTGAGCAGCAGCCGCCCCTTGAGCCAGTCAGGTTGGTTCAGGAATTCGCGGATAAGCGGTTCGTCGGGCGACGGCGGTTCGCGCGGCAGCACGTCGAGAGCCGCCCCGGCCACTTTGTTGTTCCGCAACGCCTCATACAAAGCGCCGTTGTCGACAATTGGACCTCGGGCGGTGTTGACAAACAGCACCCCCCGCTTCATAGCGTCGAAGGCGGCGGCATTGATCAAGCCTTCGGTTTCCGGCGTCAGGGGACAATGAAGGCTGACAATATCGCTGACGCGCAATAACGCTTCAAGCGATTCGACGCGCCGCACATCCAGGGCGATTTCCGTTCCCCTTGAGACATAAGGATCATACGCGACGACATTCAGTCCGAATGCCTTGGCTCTCAAGGCCGTCGCTGTTCCAATACGTCCGAGGCCGACCAGGCCGATTGTCGTACCGCGAATCCGCCGCATGCACGTGGTCTCCGGGTATTTCCATGGGGCCCGGACGTCGCGACGCATCTCGTCCTGGAATTCCGGAATGCCGCGCGCCAGCGACAGCAAAAACGCGATTGCGTGATCGGCCACCTCGCTGGTGCCATAGTCAGGGGTGTTACAGACCGGAATCCCTGCCGCAGCAGCATCTTCAAGGTTGATTTGATTATAGCCGACGCCAGCTCGGACAATGACACGGCACTTCTTTGCTTTGTCGATCAATACGTAATCGATCTTCATCTCGTGCCAGACCAGGAGCGCGTCACATGCCGCCAGTTGTTCAAACGGGATCGCGGCAGGGTCACGGGTGCGGTGAATAAAAAATTCGACATCTTTTCCCGCAACTTGCCGCTCCACGACGGCGTCATCCGGGTATTGGGCGTCTGGGGTCAAGATTGTGAATGTCATTTTAGGACTACTCGGAAGGAACGCTGATGCGACCGAGAGGACATTCCATGATACCTCTGTTTACTATGCGCGTCCCTGTTTGTTGAATTGCCCCGTTCTTGGTGCGCTATGCCCGCTGAGCACGTGCTTGGGCCCGTTGGTCAGAATTATTGATTCGCCCGAAGCATCATGTGCCAAAATGCGATCGAGATGAAATCTGGATCTTGGAGAAATGATAGGAAATACGATCGTGCGCGCCCGGAGACGTCGATCACGTCGTGGGCGGTTTCGATAGTCGTCTTTGGGTCCATCATTTGGTTTGCAGTTTCGCCAGCCTCTGAAGCCAATCATTCGCCCCGGCAAACCTGCACCGTGATTGTCGACTGCCTGCAGGCTCCGCTCATCCTTCATACGAATTCGTTTTTGCATCGTGCTTTTATCGTCACGTTGAAAAGCGAGTTGAAATTTATCGGTCATTTGCTGCATAGAATTGCCTCAGCAGAGGATAAGGACAGCCCATCGCGTTTGGACGGTTGCTATGCAAACAGGTAGACCAAGGCCACAGCTCGGATACTGGATATGTCAATCCGCGGGCTGGCTGGCGTACGCGCTTCTCTGTACAATATCCGGATGGATCACTGAAGGCCATGCGCTAGGGTATTTCCTGAGCGCCGTGGTGCTGGCCGCCGCCGGTTTTTTAATATCTCACTGGTTCCGCTGGTTCATCCTGGCGCAGGACTGGCTGAGCTTGGCGCCCGGTTCCCTTGTCATGCGTGTGATCGCGGCGACCCCCGTCTTATCCCTTTTGCATATTCTGATCGGCTACGTGGAAGCGCCGCTGGAATCCTTTCTCGTGGGGCGGCCAGCGACATTCGGATACATCAACCAACATCTTTTCGAACTGCTGTTTGATTTTTTCTTCGGCCTCTTGACGTTCGGTTTTTGGTCCAGCGTTTATCTTGGATATTACTTTCTCGAAGAGCGCCGGCGCGCCGAAAAAGAGAGTTGGCGACTTGCGGCAGCCCTTTCGCGAGCCCGACTTGACGCCTTGCGCGCCCAGGTGAACCCACATTTCCTGTTCAATGCATTGAACAGTCTGCGCGCGCTGATCGACGAAAACCCAGCGCGAGCCAGAGATGCCGTCACCAGGCTCGCTTCGATCCTGCGCTACTCGTTGTCAAAGGACTCCGATGCCACCGTTCCATTTGGAACCGAATTGAATTTTGTGATGGATTACCTCGAACTCGAGTTGCTCCGCTTCGAAGATCGGCTGACGGTCACCAAGAAAATCCAGCCTGAAACGCTCGAACGGCCGATTCCTCCGATGCTTTTGCAGACGCTGGTGGAAAACGCGGTGAAATATGGGGTTTCACAGAATCCCGGGTCTGTTGAACTCTCGATTTCCGCGGCAATCGACCCTGTTGACGACCGTCTTTGCATTCGGGTGGACAACACCGGACATCTCGGTCCGACGGAGTCGCAGTCGACCGGCACAGGGCTTCGCAACGCTCGAGAGCGGCTCCTTCGCCTGTTCGGACGTGGCGCGGAGCTCGAGATTGCCGAGGAGACTCCGGGACTTGTGCAGGTGGCAGTTTTTGTTCCGAACGGGCAACCCTTGTCCGTCGGGGTTTCTCCCGCATCATGAGAGCAATTCTGGTAGATGATGAACGTCTGGCTCGAAGGGAGCTCAGGGGATTATTGTCGCACCACCCACAAGTGGACGTCGTAGGAGAAGCAGCCAATGCCGGCGAGGCCCGCGCGCTGTTAACGGAATTGCAGCCTGATCTGATTTTCCTGGATGTCCAGATGCCAGGTGAAAGTGGATTCGATTTCCTGATGAAATTGGATTCTTTTCCAGCGGTTATCTTTACTACGGCCTTCGACCAGTTCGCGCTAAAGGCATTTGAATTTGGAGCACACGATTATCTGTTGAAGCCCATCGAGCCCGTGCGACTCGCTGCCAGCCTGAGTCGAATGAGCGATCGCGAAAGCGTCCGAGCGCCAGGTAGCGCCGCGCCGGGAGAACTCCTGCGTGAAGCGGATCAGGTCTTTGTTCGAGACGGCGAGAATTGCTGGATGGTGCAACTTTCGGACATTCAGTTGCTTGAGTCGGAGGGGAATTATACGCGGATCCACTTCAAAGGGGAGCGCGCTCTGGTGGCCCGGTCGCTCAACGCACTCGAGATCAGACTAGATCCGAAGGTCTTTTTCCGTGCCAATCGGAGCCAGATTGTCAATCTTCGCTGGGTCCAGAGCATCCAACCCTGGTTCAGTCGCGGTCTACGGATAAAACTGCGCTCGGGTTCCGAGGTCGAAATTTCCCGAAGAAGAAGTCAGCAGTTCCGAGATCTCACCAGCCTGTGAATCCTCCGGAAATATGCCTTCTATTTCGGGGACAGGACACCAGTCACTGACTTGGTGCACTGGATGCACCAAGTCAGTGACTGGTGTAGTGGCGTTGCGATCAAAATGGGCCGCCGGCAAGGCGGTCCGAGCCGGACTGGCGGTAGAAGGAGCATATCTGAATCGATACGTGACTGAGGAGCAACGCGGCCGCCGGCCCATTTTCATCGCAACCCTCCGGGCTGCGCGTCTTTTGACCGGCTGCTTTGTCGCTCATCGGTCAAAGACCACAGCGGGTATTCTCCCTCTTCGCTTCGCGCATCCAGCCAAAATACGCAGCAGCGCCACTACACCGGTCACTGACTTGGTGCACTGGATTGGTCAATGCGAGCTTTCGCCGATTCAGGGCGACCTAACTTTTTCTGAGCGGGACTCGATATGCAACCTCGAAAGCTCGGATCGATTGATCTTACCGCGTTGGTTAAACGGAAGCTGGGCCACTAACTGGAATTCTCGAGGAACCTGCCAGCTGCTGAGGCCTTCGCGACAATGGCTTTCCAGCATTTGCCGGGAAACAGCGGTTGAGGCTACCACATAAGCGACCAATTCTTCATTTCGATTTGCGGACGGAATTCCAAAGACGATGGCATCGACAACGTCTGGAAGTTTACGCAGATGTTCTTCGATGATTGCTGGGTGGACCTTCTTTCCGGCGATGTTGACGAAATCTGAAACGCGACCGACGAGCTGCAGACCCCGATTTGTCCATTCGATGATATCTCCTGGGACAAATTGTACCCCGTCCAGCAGGTGGTTGTCTGAAGCCGGGAAGTAACCATCGGCCACGTTCGGACCGCGAATGGCAATCCGATCGTCGTCAATTCTGGTCACTTCCACTCCGTTCATCGGAGTGCCGACAAAACCGCTGGGGCTTTCGGGATCCTCACTGCGATCGTAAGCGATGCCGCCACATTCCGAGGATCCATAAAAGCTGTGGATCTTCAGTCCGAATCTGCCGTGGAATTGGCGGGAAATCGTGAGCGTCAACGGAGCGCCTGCCGAAACGCAAAGGCGAATACTGGCGAATTCGCCGACGTCAGGAAGGGCGCCAAGCGCCTGAAAAAGGGCCGGCGTTCCGGGAAAGACCGTTGCGCCGCAGCTCTGCAGGTGGTGATAGACTGCTCGCGGCATTCGATCGTTGGAACAAACCAGGCCCGTTCCCTGATAGAGAAGGGGAGCGATGAGATTGCTGAATCCGTAAGAATGGGAAAACGGTATGACTCCGAAATTCAAGTCGTTGGGTTGAATTCCCATCGTTTGACAGATGTTTCGGCAGTCGGCGAGTAGTTGCGATTCGCGGAATCGCACGGCTCTTGGTGCTCCGGTCGTGCCGGAAGTGATTTTCAGGAGATCTGGTTTTGGGCTGTCCCAGCGAATGGGCGAACGATTGAAATGCTCGATCTCAATTGTCTGCACGAATCCTTGGGCCTGGGTTAGCTCGAAGATCCGATCGAGCTGGTCCGCCTGGAGGGTCGGCTCGATCGGCGCGACCACGAGTGATTTGTCCCAGCATGCCAGGAGAAACGCAGGCCAAGTCGGGTCATTCCCAATTGCCGCAACAATGCAATCGCCGCGTGAAAACGTCGATAAACGGTTCCGCCAGAGGACGCGTTCGTCTTCGATTTCCTGAAACGTCCGCAATATCGCGGAGCTGTCTGAAAAGATCGCTGTCTCCCGACTTCTGTTCGCTAAGACCTTCCGCCAGGTGCTCTCGAAGAGCCTTTGTTCCACTTGCGTCATCCGAACAGTGTGGTAGCTTTCAATCCTTTTTACTTTTCAATGACATGAAGGCTGATATCCATCCAAATTACGTAGAGACGACCATTGCTTGCGCTTGTGGCGCCGTCTACCGCACCCGGTCGACTCGTCGCGATATTAAGATTGGTATATGCGCCGCGTGCCATCCCTTTTTCACTGGTGAACAGAAATTCGTCGACACAGCCGGCCGCGTCGAGAAATTCGCCCGACGTTACGGTAAGACTTTGGTCGCTAAGGGCAAGTCGAAGTAGGTTTTTGGATCTGGGTTTTGAACGGTGAGAAGCGCTTGTTGCGCTTTCACCGTTTTGCCATTTTATGGACTTTGGACCACTAATTGATCAGAAGCGGGGACGATTTCACGAGCTCGAAAAGCAGGTCGAGTCCTCATCACTCTTTGAGAATCCAAAGCGGGCGAGGGATGTCTTGCGTGAACATTCAAGTCTGAAGTCACTTCTCGAAGATTGGCATCGCCTGGAAAAAACCGTCCGTGAACTGGAAGAAAACCGGGTAATGGCTGCCGGACCCGATGCAGAATTTGCAGAATTGGCTCAGGCCGAAATTCCGCTTCTGGAAGACCGTGTTGAAAAGCTTTCGCGATCGGTGCAATACGCGCTTCTCCCGCCCGAGCCGCATGAGGATCGCGATGCGATCATGGAAATCCGAGCTGGGACCGGTGGAAATGAGGCGGGTCTTTTCGCCGCGGACCTCTACCGGATGTACTCCAGATATGCCGAAGCGCACGGTTTCAAGATCGAGGAGTTGGAAGGAAGCGGGTCTGAGCTGGGCGGCTTCAAGGAAATGATTTTCAAAGTGAGCGGGCAGTCCGTCTTTCGGGTTTTGCGATACGAAAGTGGTGTTCATCGCGTGCAGCGTGTTCCGTTGACTGAAGCGCAAGGGCGGATCCACACCTCGACCGCGACAGTGGCTGTCCTTCCAGAAGCCGAGGATATCGATATCGAAATCCGGCCCGAAGATATTCGGATAGAAGTGAGCCGTGCTGGCGGACCCGGCGGCCAGGGCGTCAATACGACGGATTCCGCGGTCCAGGTCCTGCATATCCCGACGGGCAAAATTGTCCGATGCCAGGATGGTCGAAGCCAGCAAAAGAACAAAGAGAAAGCTCTCGCCATCCTTCGCTCCCGGCTACTCGAGGAAAAACAGCTGGAGGAAGCGGAAAAGTATTCGGCACACCGGCGCAGCTTGATCGGGTCCGGAGGAAGAGAGGAAAAGATTCGGACCTATAATTTTCCTCAAAACCGCGTCACCGATCATCGGATCGGTCTGACCCTCTACAATCTGGATCTTTTTATGGAAGGCCAGCTTGACGAGATGGTAAATGCGTTGCAGGCAAGCGACATGGAGCAACGGCTGAAAGAAGCCGGACTAGGTGCAGTCGCCAGTGCCAGTGTCAGTCCGAACGGTTCTAGCTAATCTTGCTGAACAGTGGAATGGCAACGCTCTCCTTGTGCACAGCTTCCCTCGAGTCCGTGTTGATCGTTAAAGAAGAGAGATCTGCGCTGCCTCCCCAAGTGACACTGGCACTGACAACTTCCTCATGACCGTTCTTGAGCTCTTGCAAGCCACGACAGCCTACTTTGGAAAAAAAGGGGTCGAACAGCCTCGGCTGAGCATTGAGCATCTTCTCGCAGACACTCTCCGGAAGAAGCGAATCGAACTCTACCTTGAGTTTGATCGATCCCTGTCCGAGCAAGAACTGGAGCCCTTGCGTGATAAGGTAAGGAGACGAGCGGAAGGCGAACCTTTGCAACATCTCCTTGGACACTGGGATTTCTTTGGACGCACGTTCAAGACCGATCGTCGCGCGCTTATTCCCCGGCCTGAAACGGAACTCCTGGTCGAAACAATGCTCAGGGAGTTCGCGATCTGCGGGGAGTCTGCCAAACGCCTTTTGGACGTCGGCACCGGGAGCGGCGTCCTGGCGATTACATTTGCCTTGGAACGTCCGGAACTCGAGGTCTCGGCGGTTGATCTCTCGAAGGATGCGCTAGCATTGGCTCAAGAGAACGCGGAAAGCTTGGGAGTCTCGGACCGGATCGCATTCCACTGCTCGGACCTGCTCGAGCACACCGAAGGTCCATTTCATTGGATCGTGGCGAATCTTCCCTACATCCCCACGGCAGACCTTCGCGAACTGCAACGCGAGGTAAAGTACGATCCGCCGCTTGCCTTGGACGGCGGCAAAGATGGGTTGACGATTATCAAAAGGCTGATTGAATCAGTTCCTGGCAAGATCGCGTCCAATGGTTTGATCGCCCTTGAGCTCGGGCAAGGCCAGGCCCAACAGCTATCGGGTTTTATGGCCAGCCAGAATTATCGCGACATCTCCATCAAGAAGGATTACCAAGGAGTCGAACGGCTTCTCATCGCAAGGCATGGATAAAATCATCATTCGTGGTGGGTATCCTTTGACGGGATCAGTCAAAATCAGTGGATCGAAGAATTCGGCTTTGCCGATTCTTGCCGCAACGCTGCTAACCAGAGAGCAGTGCGTGATCCAGCGTGTGCCGGACCTGAGCGATGTCCATTACATGCTACAGATTCTGGCGCATCTGGGCGCAGATGTGGAGCGGGCGAGCGGGACTGTGACGGTGAAAGCCGAAAACGTGGACAGTGTGGCGCCCTACGAAATTGTTCGAAAGATGAGGGCGTCGGTTTGTGTGCTGGGACCGCTCCTTGGTCGGGAAAAAGAGGCCACCGTTTCGCTGCCTGGGGGTTGCGTCATTGGAGATCGGCCGATCGATCTGCATCTGCGCGGGTTTCAGGCGCTGGGCGCCGCCGTGCGTGTCCATGCGGGCAATGTCAAAGTCTTTGCCCCTTCTCTTCACGGAGCGACAATCTCACTCAAAGGGAAATTTGGTACGACCGTGCTGGGAACCGATAACATCATGATGGCTGCCGTTCTTGCCGATGGCCTAACGATTATCGAGGATGCCGCTTGTGAGCCTGAAGTGGTTGACCTGGCGAATTTTCTCAACAAGATGGGTGCAAAAATAGAAGGCGCTGGGACCGCCCGAATCGTGATTGAAGGAGTCAAGGAATTGCAAGGCGCGGAACATGAGGTCATCCCGGATCGAATTGAGGCGGGAACTTTTCTCATTGCCGGCGCAATTGCAGGCAAGGCGATTACCGTCAACCGGGTGAGAGCCGATCACTTGACTGCGGTGACCGACGCGTTGCAAACTTGCGGCTTTCGTGTGGGTGGAACCAATGGTTCGCTGATCATTCGCCCCAATGGAACCACTAAACCGCTGAGTTTGAAGACCCAGCCGTACCCAGGTTTCCCGACTGATATGCAGGCGCAGATGTGTGCCCTGCTCTCGACAGTCGCTGGAGAGAGTTCGGTCAAGGAGAACATCTTTCCACAGCGTTTCATGCACGTTTCAGAGTTGAAACGGATGGGTGCAGCCATCGAACTGGACGGAGCTACGGCAAGAATCCAGGGCGTCGAAACCCTGAGCGGAGCGCCGGTGATGGCGAGCGATCTTCGGGCATCGGCCGCGTTGGTTCTTGCGGGGTTACTGGCCGACGGAACGACCGAAATCAATCGTGTTTACCATATCGATCGCGGGTACGAAATGATCGATGAAAAGCTCGGCGAACTCGGCGCGCAAATTGAGCGAGTCAAGGTGTAACCGTTGAAATTTTAAGACGCCGGCGACTACTGTTTTTGCAGAAAAAGGTAGATCGCCCGATAATTTACCCTGGCGGTGTCCGTTGGACTTTTCGGCGCCTCCGCGGGAGCGACGCCACCGGATGTCGCGACTCGGGCCACAAAGTCGATGTGGCTCAGAAAACCTGTTTCAGACTTGGATTTGGCAGCCAGCAATAGCCAGGGAATGTTCCCTGCGTCCGGAGCGCTTATCGCCTTCAGAGGGGGCAAGCTACCGACGAATTGGCTTCCGTCGTTCAGCGCCCAGCTCGGCCCCCCATAGTGCTTTCCGAGCACTTCACTGGTCAAGCTCTTCAGCTCAGCCTCTGGCGCCTTAAGGACCCATTGGTACGCTCCGGCGGAATTCGGCTTGCTTTCGTAGATCTGCACACCTTCGGCGGCGACCGCCAGCACCACACTGGTATTTTCCGGCAATGGAACTCCCTGGAATTCTGCAGCGGCAGCCTCGAAATGTATTCCGAAGCAAAGGAACGAAAGAACGTAGACTAACAGCGCGCGAAAGATCATTTGGACCCTGAAACTGGCATATGGCATCGAGCTCTGCAAGCATGTGGAAGAACTTAGAACTCAGGAGTCAGGAGTTGCAGGAGATCAGGAGATCAGGAGATTCAGGAGATCAGGAGATCAGGAGATCAGGAGATCAGGAGATCAGAGCAGAGCGGGTCGGCGTATCGGCGAACGCGGAAGCATTGATGAACCGATTGCTGATTCAAAGGGAAGAACTCCCCAAGATTGGCAAACAGGTATCCGCACATTCCGCAACTCCTGCAACTCCTGACTCCTGAGTTCTGATTTCTGACTCCTGACTCCTGAGTTCTGCTTCCGAATCACGGTTCGGGCGGAAGCGTTTCGGCTGGTACGCTTCGGGAGGCCAGCAGGCTCCTGGTCAGTGAAGTGGCTAACACGATTGATCCACCGACAATGGACCAGTAAGCTGGGCGCTCACTGGTGGCGAGCATCACCCAAATGGGATTCAAGATCGGTTCAATGATGCTGATGATGGACGCGTCAAGGGCTCGGACGTGCCGAATCGCAAGCGAATAAAGGAGATACGGAATCGTCAATTGCACAACTCCTAAAAGGAGAAGCGGCGGACCATTCTCTTCGATCCTCAAAATGGGGAATGTCCACGGCAGGGCAATCAGGAACGTAACTATGTTGCCCAAAAGCACCACTGCTTCAGGCGATCCGGCTTTTTGACGGCGCATCAGGACCGCTAACCAAGCGAATGCGAAGCCACTGCCGAGTGCTGCAAATACGCCAGAAAGACCTTGGAGACTGAGCCGGTCGAAAAAGAAAAGCCCCACGCCAGACAGCGCGAGCAGGACGAGCAGCCAATCGAGCCACTTGATGCGCTCGCCCAGGAACCAGGGACTGATCAACGCGATGTAAATCGGCGCGGTGTATTGAAGAAAGATTGCGTTGGCTGCCGTGGTGAGCTTCGTCGCGACCACAAAGAGAAAGACAGTCGCCGCATAGGCGATTGCCCCTGGAATGGTTTGCCACGAGATCCTTCGGAGAACGCCGGGCAGTGCCAGGCTCATGATGACCATGGCAATCAGGCTGCGCGTGCCGGCTATCGCCACGGGAGCTAAATCAATAGACTTGATCAGGACGCCCCCAAGGGACCAGAGAATCGCCGCCGCGAGTAGGAGCAGAACGTGCCTGTTCAATGGAAGAGCCGGGGTATGCAAAGTTCAGGCAGGAGTTCAGGAGTTACAGGAGGTCAGGAGTTGCAGAATCGAAAAGGCAGCTTCCGGCTTGTTGCTAGTGCCCTGTCCCCGAAATAGCAGGTTGAGTCAGCGGATTTCTTACCGGTTAGCAGTCGACTCAACGTCGGCATTTGTCATAGCCGCAGCTATTTTGCCTTCTGAAGTCCTGAACCCCCGACTTCTTGCCTTTCGCTCTAGCTCTAGTCCAGCGCTCGGAAGGCCAGCGTTGCATTGTGACCACCGAAACCGAACGAGTTGTTTAATGCAAGCCGGACCTTCTTTTCTCGCGCTACGTTTGGAACGTAGTCGAGGTCACAGTCTGGATCAGGATTGTCCAGGTTGATAGTGGGCGGAACGATCCCGTTCTTTATTGCCAGGATGCAGACAGCGCTTTCCACACCGCCGGCGCCGCCGAGCAAGTGTCCGGTCATTGATTTGGTGGAACTAACCAGGAGACCGTTCCGTGCGTAATCACCAGCGAGCAACTTAATCGCGTTGGTCTCGCAAATATCGCCCACCAGGGTGGAGGTAGCGTGCGCGTTGATGTAATCGACTTCCATCACGTTTTCACCCGCGTAGTCCAGTGCCGACTGCATCGCCCGCGCCACGGGGGCACCGTCCGGCCGCGGAGAGGTCATGTGATAGGCATCTGAGGTAAGGCCATATCCGGCTAGTTCGCAGTAAATATTCGCACCACGCGCTTTCGCGCTCTCATATTCCTCCAGAACAAGGATTCCGGCACCTTCTCCCATCACAAATCCGTCACGGTCCCGGTCAAACGGTCGCGACGCCTTTTCCGGTTCATCATTCCGGGTGCTCATCGCTCGCATAGAGCAAAATCCGGCAATTCCAAGCTGGCAAATGACCGCTTCAGATCCACCCGCAAGGAATCCGTCAGCGTCTCCATAGCGGATCATGCGCCACGCTTCTCCGATCGAATTCGCGGCCGTCGCGCAGGCGGTCACGATCGAAAAATTTGGGCCTTCGAGATCATATTCCATCGAGATCAACCCGCTCGCCATATTCACGATCATCATCGGGACCATAAACGGAGAGACACGGGACGCACCCTTATTCATGAGGACGGTGTGCTGATCTTCGAGGCTCTTGAGCCCACCAATTCCGCTGCCTACGAGTACGCCAAATCGGGTGCGATCAATTTTGGAGAGGTCGAGCCCGCTGTCTTCGAGCGCTAACTTGGCGGACGCCATCGCGAATTGGGCAAATCGATCGGCGCGCCGTACGTCCTTGGGATTCTTGAAGTAGAGCGAGGGTTGGAAATCGGGGACCTCCCCGGCAATATGGCAGTCGAAAGTAGAGGAATCGAACTGGGTAATCGGGCGAATCCCGCTCTTCCCGCTCACGACGTTATCCCAGAACGATTTCAAATCGCTTCCAATCGGGGAAACAACTCCAATTCCGGTTACAACGACTCGTCGATTACTCATGGGGCTTCGATACGGCGTTAGTCTGCAAAATGCGGTTAAGCAACAGAAAATTTGAACCTGAAATCGGGGCTCAGGAGTTCCTGGACCCCATACCGACCATTTGAACCTGCTGGAAGAGTTTTCCCTCGGTTCGAATTGAGGGTGCAATGATGATTTCCGTCTCCTGAAACTCCCGGAGATTGGCGGCGCCGACGTTTCCCATGCAAGTGGTAATGGCTCCGACCAAATTCTGACTCCCATCGTCGACGTCAGCGGGCCCGAACAGGATCTGTCGCAAGGGCCCGGTCGTTCCGACCCTGATTCGCGTGCCACGCGGTAGATTGGCGTGAGGTGTTGCCATGCCCCAATGGTAACCTTTGCCCGGCGCTTCGATCGCCTTCGCAAAAGCGCTGCCGATCATGACGGCGTCCGCGCCACAAGCAAGAGCTTTGCAGACGTCGCCGCCCTTGCTCATGCCTCCGTCGGTGATGATTGGAACATAGGTGCCGGTCTTCTTGAAATGGTAGTCGCGTGCAGCGGCGCAATCCACCGTGGCTGTCACCTGCGGTACACCCAGCCCCAGAACACCTCTTGACGTACAGGCCGCTCCAGGTCCCACGCCGACCAGCACCCCGGCAACCCCGCACTCGATGATCTCAAGCGTAACACTGTATCCGACCGTGTTGCCCACAATCACCGGGCATTTCATCTCTCGGCAGAAATCCCTAAGGTCAAGCGATTTGTATTCCGTCGAAATGTGCCGCACCGTCGAAACGGTGCTCTGGACGACGAACAGGGCGGCGCCGGCTTCCTGGGCAATTTGTCCGTACCGTTCCGCCTTTTGGGGGATGGAACTGACCGCGCAAGTCACACCGGCGTCCTTGATCTCTTTAATCCGCGCGGCGATGAGATCCTCCTGGACCGGTTCCTGGTAAATCTTTTGCAGAAGGCCGGTGACTTGTTCCTTATCGGCTTCCAGGATTTTCAGAAGAACTTCGCGCGGATTTTTATAGCGGGTTTGGACGCCCTCCAGGTTCAAGACCGCCAACCCGCCGAGCTTCCCCATTTCAATCGCGAAATTGACGTCCACAACTCCATCCATCGCGCTGGCAAGAATCGGAATCGCGAGCGTAAGCGGCACCGTATTTTTTCGAGGTACGTTGAAAGTGATATCTACTTCGTTTGGATTGATGGTCACGCTACCCGGGACAAGCGCGATTTCATCGAAACCGTAGGTTGTGCGGGCTTTTCGGTTTCGCCCGATGAACATTGCCATAGAGTTAAAGTCCTCCTATCTTAAATCTTTCGTTCAAACATCCGCAGCGAGGGCATCGTGGAAGCAGACTGTTGGTTTTGTCTTCGAAAATAGACGCACAAATGGTGCATCGAACCCGGTAACGCAAGGCTTCTTTCTCGCGACTTCGGCGAAGCCATTCATAAACTATCCAGAGCGAAAAGACCGCCGCAAGGAAAACAAAAAGGTAGATAAATACCAATACCGGCAATTCTACCCGAATCACGGCGGAGTTCCTCCCCAGTGGAACGTAACCGATCCCCAGTTCCGGCTCGGCTCCGGCTTGAACCTTACCGAGCGGATGAAATTCTGCGCTGCCTGATCGAGAGGGGCATTCCCGCTCGACTGCGTCAAAAAAACATAGTCGGCATTTCCTTCGGGATCCACACCCACAAAGATCGACGTTGGTTCTGACAGAGCCTCACTGGTTGGTAGCGAGGGCAAAGACGCCGGAGCGCGTGATTGAAGCGTCCACCCGATCTCCAATCGTGTCGGGAATGTCTTTGCTGCGGCTTCTTTGCGGGGTTGGGAGCGCATCGGCAAAAGCGTTTCAGCAGAAAACAGCGATGGAACTCCCTCTTCGTGCGGTTGGGCGGAATCAGAGCGCTTCAATTCAATGGAGAGAGTCGAATAGATTGGCTTATAGCGTGGAAGCACCTGGGTGATCACCCGGGAATCGAATCTGGGCGCACTGGCGTTCGCGGGATTGTTCATGGCAACCCATTCCAGCAAACTCTTATCCTGCGGCCTGTTCGGATCCAGAACAGTCACCTGTGCTGAGGGGGGAAGCAGAGAGGTGGTTGTCGGATAAACAACGCGGAAAATGTAGAAACAAAAGACGTGTGCGAAGAACGAGATCGCGATCAGCACGGGTAACCGATAGTCCCAGCGGCTTTGTCGCCAATCGAAGATTAAGCGCGCTTCCGGCTGATTCATTGTTCTTTCGGCGAAGTCGCGAGCACAACCGAATAACCATTTTCCAGGCAAAGATTCATGACCTCGACAACAGATCCCTGGGGAGTTAAGCGATCAGCCTGGATGATGATCGACCGGTCCGGGGAGTGGTCTTGTGCAAGGCGCTGCGCGAGTTCCGCGAGCTTTATCTGCTGATCGCGATAATAAACCAGGGGATAGGGTCCAGCGGTGATGCTGACGATAATAGGGTTTTTTTGCGGTCCCAGCGTGAACTTCGAGAAGGGGAGGTTTACGCTGATTCCCGGGTGGAGAAGAAAGGTCGAGCTGACGAGGAACAGCAACAGCAGCAGGAAACAAACATCCACCAACGGAATGAGGAAGATCAGAAAAGGGTTCAGATGCACTGACCGGACCAGTTTCATCGATGCTCGCCGGCAGCTTGAGACTTTGGAGCAAATTCAATGATCGACGAATCGGGTTCGCTTTCGGAAAGAAGGTTGACCACTTCGATTCCGGCCCGTTCCATGTCATGGAGAAGTGCGTTCAAACGGGCTGAAAGATGACAATAGGCGAGGATCGTGGGAATCGTCACCACCAGACCTGCCGCGGTAGTCAGCAAGCTTTGGTAAATCCCACCCGAAACATCGGCCAGAGTGGCGTAGCCGTTATTGGCGGACAATTGAACAAACGCCTGAATGAGTCCCGTAACCGTTCCAAGTAACCCGATGAGCGGGCAGATGTACCCGATCGCGATGAGCATCCCAAGATTCCGCTCCAGGCGCGGGACCTCGAGTTGGCCGGCTTCCTGGACAATATCCCGGAGCTCCGCGCGAGGGAGACGATGGCGGATCAATGCCGCGTGAATAACCCGGGTCACCGGAACCGAGGTTGCCTGACATTCGACCCGCGCTTCTGCCAGGTTTCGCTTCCTGACCAGGTTCGACAAGCCTTGCAGGAACTCGCCCAGATTAATGGTCGCCCGGTGAAAGTAGAGAAGCCGTTCGGAAAAGACGGCGATAGAAACAACGCTACAAAGCAGAATGAGCCACATGAGCGGCCCTCCTTTTTGCATGTAGTCGATCATCCGAAACTAATAGATGAGCTATGGTCCGGCTGCAAGGACGAGGGCAAATGGAGGCAAAGAGGAGGTCAAACCAGAGAGTAGGGCTTACCGCGCCGTTTGCTTTCCAGGTCCGGGAAAGAGCGAGGTGTTTTCCCTTTTGAACTTGTGAAGGAGCAGTTGAGTGACAGCGTCGAGGGTCGAAAAGACGTTCGCACCGGTGCTGGCGACGCATTCGAAGCTTTGCAGCCGTCTTTTCCGGTTGTTTAACAGGTATTCCAGGTAATTCGCGGGCGCCACGTTCGAGAGGTCGCGTTTATTAAACTGCAACACGAGGGGCACCTGGTCGAGTGCCAGGTTTTGCTTTTGGAGGTTTTGTTCAAGGTTGCGGAAGCTCCCAACGTTTTCTTCCATTTTCTCCCATTGGGAATCCGCGACGAAGACTACGCCGTCGACGCTTCGTAAGACAAGTTGCCGCGTCGAATTATAGATAACCTGGCCCGGAACGGTGTAGAGCTGGAACTTCATTCTAAACCCATGGAGCGTAAGGGCGGTCAACGGCAGGAAGTCAAAGAAAAGTGTGCGATCTGCCGCGGTTGCCAGGGAGACAAGATCGCCCCGATGTGCAGGAGCAATCCGGGAGTGGATATAAGCAAGGTTGGTTGTTTTCCCGCCCAGCGCGGGCCCATAGTAGACGATCTTGAATTGAATCTCTTTGCCGGCGTAATTGATGACTGGCATGGCTAAACAGGATCAGAGCGGCTTTCCAGCATCGCTCAGAGCAGCGAGCTCGTTTATCACCGCCTGGATCTTTTCGCGAACGCCCGGTTTGAACGGCCTGATGTCATGGAGAACGGTTAGACAAAGCTTCCCGCGTACGAAGGTGCTCATTTGCTGGAGATCGTAACAAAACGTGATCGTTTCAAGCGTACCGGCCTGCAGCGCTTCCAATCTTGATTTCGCTCGTTGGAATAGTTCGGGCAGCAAGCCAGAGACCACTTTTTCCTGCCCAGAATCACCAAGGTTCCCTGCAAGTTTAACTCCGTCCGTGGTGCTCAGCATGCAAGATCTGAGACCTGGTAACCCGACGACCATCTGGATGGTCTTGGCCAGGTCGAGCGGCTCGTCCGTCGTGAAGATGGTTTGCAATCTTTTCGAATCACTTCCGACTTCAATTTTGGCTGGTTCATCCGTTGAACGGGGTGGCTCACCCGCGGGTGCATCCGTCTCGACCGCCGCTTGGGTGAATCGTTTGGCGTCCTCGTCTGCGTGTTCGCCGAATGGCGTTATGATCGACTCTTCGGGGCGATCCATTTCCTGGTCTTCTCTGAGCCTGATGGCCATGGGCGGAAGTCGCGAGAAGATTTCCTGCAAGGGGATCGGGATTTCCGCAGTCGGGTCAATCGCTGCAAAATAAGGCTCTAAATCAACTGGTAACGCCTTTTGGAATGTCTCGGCGGATATGACTACGCGGCCATGTGCCAGCTGCGATTGGATCAGACCCAACGGCAGCGAGATCTCGGCTTCAGTCGCGATCAGGGACTGGATGCCGGGTGGCTCGAGCTGGGGCGGGAAATCAATGAGAATAGGTTGAAGCCGGAGCCTGATCTCCTGTTCGCTGCCGGGGTCCACACTCGCAACGTGTGTATCCTCAGCGGTTGGCAAACCTTCTTCCGTCTGTTCGAGTCGGCCGATCTCTTGGGCGGGCAATGGTTCGAGCTCACTCGGAGGGCGAATGGAAAACGTGATCGGGACATCGTCCGCACCCTCGACGGCCCGAATGAAAATCTCCGGACACGACAGACTCAGAATTGAGAGAGGAAGTGACACCTCTTGGGCTTCTTGATCAAGCACCACATCTTCTTCGGCAATCTGGACGGGCTGCGCCAAGTCCGGTGTTTTCGGCGCGAGCAGATGAACGGGTAACTTCGCATAAAAAGCTCCGATCGGTACGGAAAGATGCGGCGTGAGCAGTAGCGCGCCGATTTCTCCGGACGCAGTTTCGGAAACGTCTGTCGGGTTTTGCGATTGCACCGCGTGCTCGGCGGATAGCAGCCCATTTTGCAGCGTCGGTTGCCGGGACGCTTGTTCCAGATTGGCTTCGAGGGTTTCCGGTGTGTTCGCCGGTTCGGTAGCGAGTTTGTCTGCGCGGACAGTTTTGGCCTCGGCTTCCGCGCTCTCAGACTTCTTTTTAAACCAGTGGAGAAAGGGCATATCCGGTATCCTTCTAAAACAACGGAGAGGCGTAAAGTCGAAGCACATTCACTAAGCCGCCGCGATAGTACCAGGTTTTGTCGAAATCAAAACTCCGGTCTGAGGCACGATAGGTCAGGTGCACCAGTTTGCCCGGTTGGTTCGCGTCGTAGACATCAAATACGATATCGCCGTTCTGCGCAGAGGCGTAGTGGTAGACGACCAGACAATGATTGATCGGCTTGAAACGGGTGATATAGACAGTCTGGATTCGTCCGTCGTCGAGTTTATTTCGCAACCATTTTGCCATCCGCTCCTGGCCGGAACGCGGCACTGGTAATACAATCCGCCAGTTGCCGACTCTCCAGTAAGAGGGCCACCAGAGACCGAGGTTCTTTTGGATGGCCAAGGTCTGACCGAGAGAAAAACTGTGCAGATCTTTGTAGCCTGGCACCGCCACTTTCTCTTTTGGGCCGGAGCTCCATGGGGGGATCCTGCTCACCGTGCGGACGATCTCCTCGTAGTCCGATGCAGAAATTTTGGGAAGATCCGGGCGAAACTCTGCGAATTGAAAAAATTGCACGACGGCCCGGCACATCTGGAAGCAGTGACGCGAAAAATCAGGTGGCCGCCCGCGTCTTCGGCTGATTTGTATTTGGCTCTCGGTTAACGGCTTGTAATCAAAATAGGTTTGATTCTCAAAGGCAAAAGTGTCCGTTTGAAAATGGAAAGTTTTACACGAGGCGGTCGTATTCCAGACGGCCAACGCGCATGCTAGCAACAGTAGGCGGTACACTGACTCAATACTGCTTCCGGAGGTTGCTAGGCAGGATGTTCAGCTCTGCGCGGTATTTCGCAACCGTTCGTCGCGCGATCGGTATACCACGGTCGGAAAGAATTTCCACGATTTCTTTGTCGCTCAGCGGGTTTCGAGTGTCCTCGCCGCGGACCAGTTCCGAGATTGATTCTTTCACACTCGTATTGCTAAGTGAAGCGCCGCCAGCAGTCTGATACCCCGGAGTAAAGAAGTACTTCATCTCGAATACCCCTTGGGGGGTGGCCATATACTTTCCGGAGATTGCGCGGCTCACGGTCGTCTCGTGGACCCCCACCGTTTCAGCGATTTGGGCCATCGTCAGGGGTTTGAGAAACGCAGTTCCGTTCTCGAGAAATTCTTGCTGCCGTTTCACAATTTCGTTGGCGATGTTCAGGATCGTTTGTTGACGTTGGTGAATACTCTTGATCAGGAATTTGCCGCTGCGAATCTTTTCTCTGATGTAATCCCGGACATCCGTTCCGTTCGTTCCGGTTGTCATGAGGTCTTTGTAGGTCTTGCTGATGCGCAAATGCGGAACTTGATCTCCGTTCAGTGAGACCGCGTAATCGTCGCCCACTTTATCGACGCTGACGTCGGGTAGGACGTAGCTGTTCGGATCGGGAGCGAAAATCTGGCCGGGCTTAGGATCGAGAGTCGAAATGAAGTTGGCGGCCCTTTGGACATGTTCAACGGTAACACCTAACCGCCGAGCGACTTCCGGCAACCGCTTCCTTCCAAGGTCTTCAAGGTGCTGATCCACTATCTGGTACTCGAGACTCCCTTCCTTTCCCAGACGCCGCAACTGGATCAGCAGACATTCTCGCAGGTCCCGGGCCCCCACGCCAACGGGATGAAACGTCTGGATCAGGTTGAGCATCTCCTGCAATTCTGCCAGGGATCGCCCGGTGTTATTGGAAATATCTTCCAGTGAGGTCTGGAGAAAGCCGAGGTCGTCGATGTTGCCGATGATCAATTCGGCAGCTCTCCGTTGCCCTTCAGGAACATCAGAAGTGTTCAACTGATCCCAGAGATGCTGTTGCAAAGTTTCCTGGCTGGCGATCGAATCAAAGAAAAATTGACGCCGCTCTTCGTCCTCAAGATTTCTGGACGAATAGCTGACATTTTGAGCCATGTAATCTCGCCATTCTTCATCCAGCTTTGCCAACCGTTCGAACTCCTCTTGGAATTCGCTGTCATCCTTGGATCGTTCCTCGGCCTCGAACGTATCGATTTCTTCTTCAAGGACCGGATTCGTTTGCAGCTCTTGTTGAACGATATTCCTGAGTTCCAGCGCCGGTGCCTGCAATATCTGCAAACTCTGCTGCAGCTGTGGCGCGAGCACCTGCTGCATCGTTAGATTTTGGAACTGATGGATCCCGGGGCCGGCCATACGGAGTTTTATTCTATTGTCGAATACAGACTCTAGAAGAGCAGCGCGCGAACTGCAAGAGAGCAGAATAGAGGAATAGAGGGCGTAGCGTCCCGGCGTAAGCTCTCTCAGGACACTCGCTTAGGCGCAAACCCTGAGCTTCTGTTCCCTTATTCTCGGTGATGTTTTAAATCGAGTTTCCGGTAAAGGGTCGCAATGCTGATCCCAAGCATGCTGGCTGTCCTTTCGCGCGAGCCTTCGTTGAACTTGAGCGTCATTTCGATGTACTTTCGCTCCTGGTTCCGGACAAAGTCGTCGAGCTGTTGGCCAACTCTCCATTCGGAGTCCTGCGTCCTCTCAACCCCTCCAGATTCATGGAGCATATGAGGCGGTAGATCCGAGGCTCGAATCACCCCTCCATCACTCAGCGCGCATGCTCGCTCGATTGCATTTTCGAGTTCACGCACATTTCCGGGCCAGGAGTATCCCACCAGCCGTTCCATGGCGCTGGCATCCATCTTTTTCTGCTCAGCCCCCGTTTGATCGGCGAGTTTCTGTAAAAAAGAACGAACCAGCAGCGGAACGTCCTCCATGCGGTCGCGAAGCGGTGGAACTTCGATTGGAATAACCGCCAGTCGAAAGTAGAGATCTTCACGAAATCCGCCATTCCGCGTTTTCGCTTTCAGCGATTCATTGGAAGCGGCGATCGGTCGGACGTTGACCGGGATTTGCCTCGTATCACCGACCTGCCGTATTTGACGCTCTTGCAGCACCCGCAGAAGTTTGGTCTGAAGCGGTTGGGACATCGAATCGATCTCATCCAGGAAGAGGGTCCCGTTGTTGCCTTCTTCGTACAAGCCGACTTTGTCCATGACCGCGCCTGCAAAAGAGCCCTTCTTGTGACCGAACAACTCCGACTCGAGCAGGTTATCCGGAAGCGCGCTGCAATTGATGGTGACGAACGGATGATGCTGCCGCGGGCTGTTGAAATGAAGCGCTCGGGCAACCAATTCCTTTCCGGTTCCGCACTCGCCCTGGATCAGGATTGGACTTTCCGTTTCGGCAACTTTCCCGATCAGCCGATAAATCGACTGCATTTTAGCGCTGGTGCCGATGAGATTTTCAAACTTGAACTGGTCAATGCCGCCGCGCCTGAGGACATCGTTTCGGCGGAGCGCTGCCTGATGATCCAGGGCTCGCTGAATGGAGAACTGCAGTTCGTCGCCTTTGAAAGGTTTTGTGACATAACTAAATGCCCCCAATTGCATGGCATTCAGGGCGAGCTCAACGGAGCCGAAAGCCGCTAGCATCAACACGACGGTGGTCGGATGGTTTTCCCTGCACTCGCGTAGAACATCGAATCCGTCGGATTTCTCGGGTTTCAGATCGGCGATTACGAGTTGGGGAGCGATACTGGGCAAGGCACCCAGAGCGGCCTGGGACGAATCGTATAGAAAAGGCTGGTGTCCGCGATCTCGGCAAAGAACGGAGACCCACTCAGCCGAAGCGGGTTCGTCATCAATGATAAAAATGCGGGCCATAGGGAATTGATATGAGCATTGTGTAAAATTATAGTGATTATTTAACAATTACCAGAAATTTAATAGAAATTTCTCATTTATTCCCAGAGAATTGCTTGCCATGTCCTTCCGATTTGTCTCGAAGGCATCGCTGCGGTGCGGACTGACTACAGGTTGGGAAGCCGGTACTGCCTTCGCTAAACGGCTTAGTGTGTTTCGTCGCCTTCACCTGAGACATCTTCCTTGTCGGAAGCGCGTTCAGCACCGTTGGCGATGACTTCCGGAGGGCAGCCAACCTTGATCAGGCCGAAGGTCAGCAGTGCTTTGCTGTCTTCCCAGATCCCAGGTTTGTCGGTGTGCAATACAACGGAGATGACTTCGTGCCCCTCCCGGAGAGCGGAACTTACCAGGACCTGCTGGGCTGCGTGCGTGTAACCAGTCTTGAGTCCGTTACACCCGGCGAAGTGCCGAAGCAGGCGATTATGATTTCGAAGCTGGTAGACAACACCTTTCGGCGACTTCCAGGTGTAGTAAATGGTACTGACGACCTGTCGAAAGAATGGTTGCTCCATAGCAGCTCGCGCGATGAGTGCCAGGTCACGTGCTGTGGTGTAGTGGCTGAGGTCGTGCAGCCCATTGGGATTCGTAAAATGGCTGTTTGTTGCCCCAAGTTCTGCCGCTCGTCGGGTCATCTTTTCGGCAAATGCTTCAACTGAACCGGAGTTGTCGCGAGCCAGCGTCATTGCGACGTCATTGGCGCTTTTTAGCATCAGGCCATAAATAAGTTGGCGGCGGGTGTACTGTTCTCCCGGTTGCAGCTCCAGTTTGGTCGGTTCGACCTTGGTGTCGGATAGATCAACAGTGACCAGCTTGTCGAGGTCCCCCGCCTCAATCACCAGCAAAGCGGTTAATATTTTTGTCGAGCTCGCCGGATATTGAATTGCGTTTTCGTTCTTGAGGTAGAGAAACTCGCCGGTAAACGAATCGATCACTGCGGCGCTTTCGGCGACGACAGTCGGCTCTTTTTCTCCGGCTGACGTTTCGGCCGGAGGAGTGTCTCCTCCTTTCGAGGGCCCGCAGGGTGCCGATGCCGCAAACAGGAATAGGCAAACTAGCATGGTGATCGACGATCTCATTTCAAGATTTGTCCATTTACCATCATCCATTTGATCGGTGCTCTGTGGTGAATCAACGCTTCGTTCACATCGCCGGCGGGGCCTTTAAAGGGAATGGCGATGGCGTCTGCAAGGTAGCCTGGGGCGATCCTGCCCAGCTCACGTTCGAGCTTTAGAGCGCGTGCCGGTCGGATCGTAACCATTTCGATCAATTCTTGTGCGCTCAAGGTGGGATAAATGTTTTTTGCCGTGCGGATCTCCGAAAAAAGGTTGAGCGAGTCGTTACTGGCCAGGCTGTCCGTGCCGAGACAGACATTCAGGCCGCGTTCCTTCAGCGCTTCGAGAGGGAAGCGCTTTTGGTGCAGGAAGCGGTGGCTCTTTGGGCAGTGAACGATGTTCAGGTTTCGCCATTCGGTCAGGCTCAGGATCTCAAGATCACGATCATCCAGCTCATTGAGATGTGCCACTATACAGTGGCGGTCAATCAATCCGTTTTCAATCAGGTGCCGCAACGGAGAAGTCGATCCGCAATCGGTCATCGGCCGGCCGAGTTGCTTGAGAAAATCGTGAAGTTCTCCCGAGCTTTCGGCGAACATGGCATATTCCTCTGTCGACTCGGCTACATGCGTTGTGATGAGCAGGTTCAGGGAGTGAGAACATTCGAGCGCGACCTCATACATCTTCGCAGATGCGGTATAGGGAGCGTGCGGGCTCAGCCCAAGCCCACCGAGACGATCGCCGTTTCCGGAAAAGAATAGCCAGGATCCAAAAACATGTTCTTCAATCCAGGGTCTGGGACGCACGTCGATGAGCTCCAGAAAGAACCAGGCCCGGATCGGAGGCCGGGGAAGCAGTGGAAAGATTTGGGGGGTAGAAACAATATCGAGAACGGTTGTGACGCCGTACCTTCGGAGCTCTTCAAAGCCGAGCTGTGTTGCGCGTAAGTAATCACTATCGGTGAGCGATCGCTTAAGGGCGTTGATTCGTTTGACCCAACGTGAAAAACTTTTCGCGGGCAGAATCGCTCCGCGCATCAGTGTGTAATCAAGGTGACAATGTGCATTAATTAATCCCGGCATCACCGCGACTTCACCCAGATCCACGACTTCCCCATATTGCCCCATCAGAACTTCAGGAGCGCTGCCGGTCCGCACGAAACGCCCCTCGTCGACCACAAACGCACCATTATCGATCGGCGTACCAGCCATCGTCACGAGCGTCCGGCATCGAAAGGCGGTCATTTAATGCCCTTTCCGGGACATGGCATGGGGCGACTTCTTCATCGTGGTTCTCGCCGCCGCCACTAGCAGATTGCAGGCCTCCATACACAGGAAAGGGAGCGCTGCACGTCTTTGGCCGGTTTGGTCTACGGTGGGATCAGTCTTCGCAGCGGGAAGGAAATCGGGCGGCTGATTTTCCTCGATTCCCCACAAAATGGTTCTCAGGCATCGGCCGTCTGAACGGCAATCTTCCTTCACTAAATTCTGCGCCTGCTCAACGGTCAGCTTACGGGTCACTCTATACATTCCCGTTTGCCGATTTAAAGTTCGCCGCAAACAGACGGGATGTGCTGTTCCGGCCAGGTGGGCCACCCAGGTGCTGATGGCACCCGGGTAAAAGAAATCAAGAGCCCTTTTCAGGTCGTCGAGATTTGTTAACTGAATGAGCCAACCTCTCTGCAAGTTGGGAGCCCCTTTCAATGGCCGGTAAGCACCGGAAGAATCGTATTTTGCAATTTGGCGGGCGTCCTCGACCGAGTGGTACACCCGCGCGTCGATCAGAGAATTTCTGTCGGCTGAATGGTATAGAAGGTATCCGTCGGAAGATTCTGCAAACTCGAGTTCTCCGAGCGCGCTAAAACCGTCCTTGATCAAACGTGCTAGTTCGTCCCTGATCATGCGGCTGAATCGTACGGATGTTTCCGGTCAAAGCGGTCGATCGTGTCGAGAATAACGTCCGCCATCAGCGGTTCCGTACCAATGGCCCTTGCGTAGTAAAGTGTCCGGCCGTCCAGTTGATATGGATTTCGACGGAAAACCTCCTGCTGGCTGGCAGCACCCGTCGGGGCCGTCTCGATGCCTAGTAGTACAGGGATATCCTGGTAGCTGTGCAACCCGTCGGCGATAAAAAATGGTACGACGATGACATGTGATTGAGAGGTGTTTCTACGCCAGTCCGCGATAAATGGAGCTTCCTCCATGTATGCTTCTGAAACCTCAGCATACAGCCCTTTTTCCCTGATTACCCTGGCCTGGAACTGGGCCGCTTCCGCGGATTTTTCGTTGAGGCTGGTGCCATGACCAACAATCAAAAGACTTGTCTGTTCAGGTGGAACGTTCGGCGCCACTTGGCACGCCCGGCGAAGCAACAGGTCGACCATGCGCGGATCGTTTCCGACCGGTTCGCAATATTTAATAATCTTCCCTGCTCGACGGGTGACTGGTCCAGCAAGTTCAAGTTCTCGCGGAATGACTATCTCGGTGAAGTAACCTTCGCTAATAAAGTTCGGTACGACGTAAATATCATCGCCCTCCACCATGCGCAGAATCTCTCGAAGGCTCGGTTCCTCTTTCCAAAAGCCGCAATAGACTTCGGCAAAGAGTCTGCGGCGAACAATCTCGTCCGCATGCTGAAAGGTGGGCACGCTCGAATCAGGATTCACGGTGGAGCCATGGCCTACCAATACCAGTGAGCTCTTCCATTTGTTAGGCATCCCTTTAAATTGGATGTCTCGTCCAAGTTCCTCAAATGGAATTCACGTTCCGTGTCGCCAATTCGTTCATCGCGTCATTTCTGCAAGACCGAGTGAAGGCTTCCTTAGTGAGCGTCCCGGCCGCCTCACGAAGAACAGGCGGAATTAAGTCTGACGTTTTTCGAGCGTCGAGCGATGTCTCAAGGTCATCCTGCCGGATCCCCAGTTGTCAGTTGTCAGTCGTCAGCTGTCAGTTTTTAAGCACGCCGGACTGGCGTCGCCATGTCTTCCCATTGGCTGACAGTTCCGTGGATTGCGGTTCGCGCGGCTGATCTGCGACTATTGGCCGCTGGGCAGCGCCGTTTCCAAGGGAGAGTGTTCAGGCCATTAATCCACGGCGACGGCGCAGCGTAGCATAGGTCAAGCAGTGCCGGGGCCGAATTCAGGAGAGAAGAACATCGGCATCGGGATCCTGGTCCCGAAAGGACGCCGGGAGATCGGCTTTGAATGTCACCTCCGCGGTTTCTGTGTCGAGTGTGAACAAAAGTTCTCCCGTCTGGCGCTCGATGCTTGGCGGCGCTTCAAGTCCGTTTCTCCGTTCCTCGGTAAACTCGACATTGAATCTGCCGTTCCAGAGCTTCCCTGTCCGGTCCGTGAGTTCCACCATCCAGATATCTGGAATGCGGCCGGCGGAACGGAATCCACCCTTGGTGCATAGGTCGTCGAGCGGAAGTTGACTTTCATTTTCGATAAAAGCTGCTGTCAGCCAATCCTCCAAATCGGCCTCCTCAAGATATTCTAAAATTTCAGGTATGATCATTGGTGCAAAAAAGTACGTTCGGCCTGCGCCGGCATCCCCAAATTTAGTCGGCAGCCGCTGCGCGATCCGGCAGTGTATCTCACTCCGCCATGATTGCCATAACCTGAACGGATTATTTTCTGCGGCCCGTTTGAGGGGCTTTGACTCGGCTCTTTTCCGAGACGCTGCATTAGGCGACCAAGGCCTCCGACAAAATCAGAACAGGCCGGTGGCAGCGGGGTCCGGCAATCCCCAGATCTTCCAGCGATCATAGTATTCGGACCGGGGAAGGCAGACATAGACTGGATTCGCGCTTGTTCGCAGCCAACGGATCAAATCCACCAGATCCTCTTCGGCCATCGTGGTGCATCCGGCCGAAGGGCGGTTCGGCCCTCGCCGAATGTGAAAAAAGATTGCGCTTCCGTAGCCCGGCACTGGCGGGTCGGCATTGTGCCGGATTTCGACAAGCCAGCGATAAGCAAAGTCACCGCGCCGCATCTTTTGCTTTTCGAACCAGGGAGGGGGATTATTCGCGTCCACGCTGACATGCTGGTTATAATGAGGATCGTGAACGTCATCCACCCAGGCATCACCATTTCCGACCGTGTGGAATGGATAGTCGGCCCCTGGCGGCAACGAGCGGTCATAGGTGTAAATCATTCCAATCCGGAAAACGCCGGCCGGAGCACGATGATCCTTTTCTAACTTCATTGGCGGCCCTTGCCCGTTGATCAGACCTCGCCCCCAGGCTATTCCAGATTTGCCAAAGAGGACCGGAACCGGTGGACCGGCCGCACGCCAGCCTTCCGCGGTTTTATTGAATCGCTGGAGGCGCCCGTGCATACTATCCCAGGTTGGCGCAATCCCGATGATCATCTGGATAACCGACGGGTTCACCCGATCTTCCGCGCGGGAAAACAACGGAAGGAGCGCGAGCAATCCGCAAAGCAAGTGTAGGCAAAGCGTCCCGCTTTGTTTCTTCTCGGAAAGAGGGCGAAGCGGGACGCATTGCTTATGTTGGTCCATGAAGCTCACGGTAAAAATCTCGTTCTCTCTTCGGGAGCGGGCAGCCGACAAGAGTCGCGTTTACCCCAGATGCGGTACCGCGTTGCGGCTATCGCCCGATACAGAGCGTCGCGGATCCGCGCGGGAAATCTAAACCCGATCCACGCTACCCAACGGTATCCTGGCAGTTTGTCGAGAATGTAAAGAACCGCTTCACTTCTCTGAAGCAATACCTCCTTCTCCGAATCGCGTCTGAGAACAACAATGGCATCGGAATTCAGCGTCTCGGGATGGTCCCGCGCGATGCTTCGGAACGTTTCGCCTTGCAAAGGGGAGAAGAGGAAAGATCGTGCGCGGTCTTCCCGAATAACGAAATCGACCGTTCCGTTGCACAAACCGCACACCCCGTCGAAGAAGATGATATTTTCTTCGCTCATTGAGCGTTGTAGATCCATTCAGGCTGCCGGACTGATAAGATCCAGGTAACGTTCTCCTTCTTTGCTCAGTTTATAGTTCGGTCCGATTCCTTCGATATAGCCTCGTGTCTGAAGTGCGTAAGGGTAGGGTGAAAACTTGACCCAGGTTAGAACCGGCTTCTCGACGATCTGCGTTCTGGGCTCGAAATGAAGCGGAATGCCAGCATGGTTAAATGAGATTTCCCAAGTTTTCGCCTCCGTCCGGCCCTCGGATAACCAGGGATATCGCTGGAGCAGGTCCATTCGCGGCGAAGCGGGCACTAGGACGCGGTACCAGGTTGTTTCTTCTTGCAGGAATTCCGGAATCGTCTTTTGCGGATTTCTAGACAACTCGAGATAAAGCCGGGCGATATCGATTCCATCCAGGTTCTGGCCGTTGAAATTGCCGTGGCGATTAACGTCTCCATTTAAATATTTTTTGGACCATCTGTCAAAGTCGGCATTTAAGAGGATGTTCAATTCAAGGTGAACGTGCGAGCGTTCCCGGTCTATGCCCTCGCCCGTATGTCCCATGACGGCGATATCACTGCCCTGCGAGACCCGGTCCCCGATCGCAATGTGGATCGCGCTCAGATGCGCATACAGGCTGAAGTACGGGCAACCTCCGAACTGGTGTTCAATCACGATGTACCGGCCGTAATTCGAGTAGGACGGCACATTATTCATGTAAACCACCGTACCGGCCGAGATCGCGTGAATCGCGTCCAGAGGTTCTCCGTTCGTGTCGCGTTGAAGCGGGCGAATGTCGATCCCTTCGTGAAACCGGGTGTTCAGAACGGTCGCACCGAATCTTCGAGGATTCCGAACGAACCCGTACTGCCCGCCCTCCCATGGTGTGCTGAGCACTCCCTCGAAATCACGTTTGATATACTGATAGAAGGCGGCGTTGTCCCCGTTCAGCAACGCGCGATTTTCCGTTGGCAAAACGGTGTTGACCGGCTGCGCACTCGCAGAAAATCCGAATTGAATAAACGTCGCGACGGCCAATCTGACCACGCCCTTGAAGACAACCCGAACGATGCCGTGACGCATAAACGATTCTGCTGGCATCGGTTAGGGTTTGCAACACAAGGCGTCATCCGTTAAACGGACAACATGAATTTTCGTGTTACGGTCTGTGTCGTTGCCATGGTCGCACTCGCAGGCTGTTCCTCTTCGAGCGGTGTCTACCGATGGGTTCCTTTCATGGGGAACGGTAAAAAGAAAGAGTCTCAGACTTCCATTGCGAAAGTGGACAAGAACAATCCCTTTGGTCCAATTACCGGGCCGGTCTACTACGGACTGGAGATGCGGGTAAGAATTAACCCGGAGGTGATTCGACTCGCCGACACGCGAGCGCTGGAGGTTCACCTTCAACTAATCAATCGAACTAGAAAACCGATCAATCTGTTGTTCAACGACAGCCGAAAATACGATTTCATTCTTCGAGATCCGAACGGAAAGAAACTCGCACAATGGTCTGACGACCAACCAGTCAACCAGACGCCGGGGTACGTCATTATCAATCCATTCGAGCGAGCGGAATTTGTGGGAAACGTTTCGACTCGTGATATGGTGGCCGGCCGGACTTACACACTCGAGACAACGGTCGTCGGCTATGACAAGATACGCCTGGTGACCCAGTTGAGTCCGACCGGCGAACGGGCAGTTGCTCCTCCGCAGCGCCCACCTGCCGCGCGGCCCTCACCTGCCGCGCAGCCCTCACCTGCCGCGCCGCTCTCACCCGCCGCGCCGCTTCCAACGCCCGTGCAGTAAGGGACAGGACACTGGAACCGCGCAGTTTAGACGGAAAAGGACCTATCGCTTTTTCCAGACCGTCGCTTGCGCGACACTCCACTGAAATTTCCGTGCGTGCTCACGGATCAGAAACGGCAGGTCCTTTGTTACTCGAAGCTCGAAAGCGCCGAGCAGAGACTCCTTTATCCCGTCGAGCGTCAACGTCGCGGCGCCTGCGGGACCGTACCTTCCTCCGAGCCAATCGGATTTCGGTGTAAACTCCTCTAACCAGGTATAAGGAGAAGAAAGAATCAGATGCCCGCCCGGACGGACCAGCGCTGGAAACGAGCCAAGCAAGTTTCGCGGTGATTTGACCCGATCAATCAGATTCGCTGCCAAGACGACGTCGAACTGGCCGATTTCTGACGGCAATTCAGTCGCATCGCCAATCTCGAATCGGCATCGCTCACGGATCAGATCGGCCGGCAATTCTGCGGTGAGTTGAGTTACCAGTTCGCCCTCTTCCAATCGCCTGATCTCGATTCGTCCCATCTCCCGCATACGGTTCGCCGCAGCAATGAAGCGATAAGACAAATCAATCCCGATGACTTTTAGCGCCCAACGCGACAGTTCGAATGTCGACCGTCCGACCGCACAACCCAAATCCAAGGCCCGCTCGACGAAGCCGATGGCCGGCAGGAAATCGCTCACGCAACGAACCGGGTAAAACAGCGCATCCCGCGGTCCGGTCCGGTAGGGCAGTTGATCCTCCGCCGTTCCGTAATGGAACAGCAGATACTGATCTACCAGGAGCTCGCTCTCGTAGACATTGGTCATAGCCGGCAATGAGCTCATGCCTTCGGTCCGGTGGCTGCCGGAGGTAATTCGTACAGGCTAGCGGAGGAGATCCACCATGTAAGTTGCAGGCTCGAAATTCTCGATCAGCACCACCGTCTCTCCATTTCGCTGCATGCGCACCTGCGGTACATTGATTTCCGGAGTCTTATGCGGAGCAAACAAGATATCTTCATGGGTCGCATTTTTCTTGTCTTTAAAGTTCGCCGGCGTGAGATGTCCGCCTAAATGATCGCTTCGCCCGGTGGCGACATGCATCGTTCCAAGCACCTTCTCGTCTTGAATATCGCGCCCGGAAACAGGAAGAAGCTGGGTCCCAAAGCCAAGCTCGCCCAATTCGCCCGTCGCCGGATCAGATTCAACCTTGCGTTGATATTCGTCGATGGTCCGCTGGCTGCCCTTCAGAAGAGTCGATTCAGCGATGCGACCCTGTTTGACGGTCATAAGGCCAATTGTGCCATCCTCAAACTTGAGCGGGAACTGGCCCGAAGCCCCAGTCGGTACATAATAAATCTCGCCAGCCGGCAAATTGGCGACGTCTGGACCGCCGCGGCAGAGGCCGTGGCTTTTCTGCGCTTCTTGCTTGCCAAGATCGAGATGAAGGGTGAATTCTTCCCGGTCGTATGTGAAGTCGATCTCGACCCAGTCAGCTCGCGTCATCCCAAGACGCAATTTTTCTGCGTCCTCGCTCACCTTATCGTAGTCAACGGCGAGACCGCTGTTCAAAATGATTTGATTCAGGCCGTGCAGAGTGGCACCTCTGAATCCATATTGCTTCGCGAAAGCCGTTAAAGGGGCTGTAGCCGAGTACGTTGAGCAACAGAGAATGAGTTTGTAACTCGGATAGATATCTTTCTCGAGGCTAAGCTCCGTTCCATCGACACCGACCGCAAGATCAGGAAGATCCAGATTGCTGCCGCCAGTCATCTTGTACGCAAACATTTCGCCGCCGGTCAGACCTAATTCACGCAGGACGCCTTTCTTCAGTCCAAGGTAAAAGACCTCGTACGCATGGCGCTGAATTGTGAGATCCGGGTTCTTTAAGAATCCGAAATCCTTGATCCCATGGGGATCCTCCAAATCAATTAAGATAGCCACTCGTTCTCCGGCGCTCGGGTTGAAGACAGTCTTCAACAGGCGGGAAAGGCTGAATGGCGGGAAAGTTTCAGGTACCGTCAGCTTTTTTTGGGCAATCATCGTTTTCAAGTTTCGTTCTCGCCCCGAGGTTAGTCAAAGAAAGTATCTTTTATACGTTACCGAGCCGGTTACAGACGCATGAAGAGACGGATCGGCGTGTCGGCGTAACGTAGCGCAGGCTGTATTTTGGTGGTATCGAGCCAATCGAGGTTGGTTGCCGGGCTTGCAACCAATTTCCGGCCGACCGATTCGCCCACGATCAGCGCTTGATAGCCAGGCACGCTTCGAGTTAATTGGCTGTTCAGGCATGTCTTCGGTTTTTGGCGTTTTGTTTCGAGTAACCACGTGGGGTGAATCGCATGGGGGCGGTGTTGGAGCGGTCGTGGATGGATGTCCTCCGCGCATTCCGCTGACTGCGGAAGATATTCAAACTGATCTGGACAGACGCCGCCCCGGCCAAAGTGAGATCGTCTCGCCGCGTAACGAGGAAGACAAATGCCAGATCCTTTCCGGCGTTTTCGAAGGTCTCACGCTCGGAACTCCGATCTCTGTCATGGTGTGGAACAAGGACGCGCGTCCCGAAGCCTATCGCGAAATGGAATCAGCGTTTCGACCCTCCCACGCCGACTATACTTACCAGGCAAAATATGGGATTCGGAACTGGCAGGGCGGCGGGCGTGCTTCCGCTCGCGAAACGATCGGCCGAGTCGCAGCCGCGGCGATCGCAAAGAGGGTGATGCGCCAATTTCTTCCTGGAGTCGAAATCGTCGCCTACGTCAAGTCTGTCCATCGGATCGAGGCCGAAGTGGATCCGGCAAAAGTGGAATTCTCATCGATTGAAGGATCGATCGTACGATGCCCTGACCCTGAGGCCGCGGCAAAAATGATAGATCTGATCAAGACAATGCGGAAGGAAGGAAACTCGGTGGGAGGCGTGATTGAGTGTGTGGTGCGGGGAATTCCCCCAGGCCTTGGTGAACCCGTATTTGATAAGTTGGAGGCGGACCTTGCGAAAGCGATGCTGAGTTTGCCTGCCACCAAGGGATTCGAGATCGGGTCAGGATTTGCCGGGAGTCAAATCACTGGCGCCGAACACAATGACGCTTTTGAAATTCGAGATGGCAAAGTGCGCACCCTGACCAATTTTTCTGGAGGGATCCAGGGAGGGATCAGCAATGGCGAGAACATCTTTTTCCGGGTGGCTTTCAAACCAACCGCCACGATCCTCAGACCTCAGCAAACCGTCACAGCGTCCGGTGCAGCCACGGAGCTTTCCGCGCGCGGACGACATGATCCCTGTGTGTTACCGAGAGCTGTGCCGATGGTAGAAGCAATGACGGCCCTTGTTTTGTGTGATCATTTCCTGAGACAGCGGGCCCAGTCGGTATCTGGCGAAGCTTGAAGGTGAGCTTTCCGCAGTAAGTAAGGCGTCTCGCCTTACCGATTCAGAGAGGAGCAAACCGGGACGGTTTGCTGACGGAGCGGGTAAGGCGTGACGCCTTACTTACGCGCTGGGAAAAACTTTGCTTGTGGAAACTTTAAAAACCATTACAGTTTCCACAGAGTATGAACCCGAATGCGTTTCCCACTTCTCCTTCCGTTGCCCCCGACCCGGTCGCTCACCGCATCCTTTCCAGTGCTCGTCACCATTTCATGGCTCACGGTTTCAAAAATGTCACCATGGACGATCTCGCCTCCGAAATGGGAATGAGCAAGAAAACGCTCTACGCCCATTTCCCGAGCAAGGCCGCCCTGGTCAAGAGCGTGCTAACCCAGAAACTCGACGAAGCCGAGAATGAACTGGGGAGTATTCTCGCGGAAAAATCGGGCGACTTCGTCGAAGCGCTTCATCAGCTGACCGTTCACTTGCAAAAACATTCCGGCGAAGCGCAGCCGGTTTTCGTTCGGGACCTCAGTCGCGAAGAACCGGCTCTTGCCGAATACCTGGTCTTGCGACGACGCAAAATTGTCGAGAAAACGTTCGTAAAGCTTCTTGCTTGCGGGCGGGATGCCGGTCACATCCGGGACGATATCCCGATCGAATTCCTGGTCGAAGTTCTGCTGGCGGTCCTGGAGACGATTGCTGTTCCCAAGCATCTCGCGAGTCGCGATCTCTCGGTGACTGAATGTCTGAACCGGATTCTCTCCACTTTTTTGAATGGTGTTCTGACGGAAAAAGGCCGCCGCACATGATGAAAGGCCCGCGTTTCATCCATCGCTGTCGATCTGTTCCGCTCATCGTCGTCGCCGTGATCAGCGGGCTCCTGGCTTCCTGCGATCGACCGGACGACCGTGTTGTCCAGGGATATGTGGAAGGAGAGTTCGTCTATGTCGCGTCTCCGATGGCCGGGGCACTTCAAAATTTGTCCGTGGCGCGAGGCGCACAGGTCCGGGTGGGTGCTCCTTTGTTCAATCTTGAGAACGGCTACGAGAAGGCTGGCCGTGACGAGGCGTGGAGAAAAGTGACACAGGCTCGAGCAAACCTGGAAGACGCAAAAACCGGTCAGCGCCCGACTGAACTGGAGTCGATAGAAGCCCAAATTGATCAGGCGCGGGCGGCGTTAGTCCTATCGCAAAAAGACTTCGAGCGACAGGATCTGCTCGCCAAATCGGGCGTCGCTTCGAAGCAGGACTTGGATCGCGCGCGATCCGTTCGTGACCAGGATCAAAAGCGTCTTACGCAGCTTGAGTCGACTTTGGAAACGGCGCAACTCGGCGCGCGCGAAGATCAAATCGTCGCCGCGGAAGCCGCGCTGAAGGCCCAGGAAGCCTCGCTTGCAGCCGCCGATTGGTCGCTCTCCCAGAAGAGCCAAAGCTCGCCCAAAGAAGGCTTGGTTTTCGATACGCTTTACCGGGAAGGTGATTGGGTCGCAGCAGGAAAGCCGGTGATCGTTCTTTTGCCGCCGGCAAACATTAAAGTGCGCGCCTATGTCCGCCAGGAAAAACTCGGTTTGATCCATCAAGGCGATTCGGTGAGCGTTTTTGTCGATGGGGTCGCAGCGCCGTACGAGGGCCGGATCACCTATATTTCTGCCAAGTCCGAATTCACCCCGCCGGTCATTTACAGCCAGGACATGCGCGAAAAGCTGGTCTTTCTGGTTGAAATTTCGTTCGACCCGCAGATTGCGGCAAAACTGCACCCAGGCCAGCCGGTGGACGCGCGATTTAAATGGTGACGTTATGACGGAAGAACTTGTCATTGACGTCAGCGGAATGACCAAGCGGTTCGGTGACCGTACCGTTGTCAACAAGATCGATCTGCAGGTGCAAAAGGGAGAGGTCTACGGGTTTCTCGGACCTAACGGCAGTGGAAAGACGACGTTCATCCGGATGCTGTGTGGGCTGCTCCGCGCGGACGAGGGAAGCGGCACTTGTCTTGGGTACGATGTCATCAAAGAAAGCGAGATCATAAAACGGCAGGTCGGCTATATGACCCAGAGGTTCAGCTTTTATGAAGATCTCAGTATCGTCGAGAATCTCGATTTTGTCGCACGCGTCTACGGTTTGGCGAACCGGCGCGAGGCCGTGCAGGAAAGTCTGGAGCGACTCGGACTGAAAGAGCGGCAGCAGCAATTGGCTGGCGCCCTTTCAGGCGGTTGGAAACAACGGATGGCGCTTGCCGCTTGCTTAATTCATCAGCCAAAACTTCTGCTGCTCGACGAGCCGACAGCAGGCGTTGACCCGAAGGCCAGACGCGATTTCTGGGAACAAATCCAGGATCTTGCCGCCCAGGGTCTCACCGTCCTGATAACCACCCACTACATGGACGAGGCAGAACGCTGTAATCGTCTCGCTTATATCGCCTACGGAAACCTTTTGATCCGAGGCGCGGTCGACGAAGTGATCGCTTTTACTCATTTGAAAACCTGGTCAGTATCGGGGCCGGACCTGCCGAAGCTGGCACAAGAGCTCCGAGGACAGCCAGGCGTCGAACAAGCGGTCGCGTTTGGCAATTTGTTACACATCAGCGGTTCAGATCCTGGTGCTTTAGACACGGCTATCGCGCCGTTTCGAAAGGACGGGTATGAATGGGTGCAGGTACAATCCGGATTGGAAGATGCGTTCATTCATCTGATGGATGCCTCCAAGGACAATTATTCCTCATGAAAGGTCGCTTCTCTCCACGACGGCTGCTGGCGATGATCGTCAAGGAGCTTATTCAGATGCGGAGGGACCGAATGACGTTCGCGATCATGTTTGGGCTGCCGATCGTCCAAATCCTTCTGTTCGGATTTGTCATCAATTCGGACCCTCGCCATCTGCCGGCTGCGGTTCTTCTTGCGGATAATGGCCAGGAAGGGCGAACCCTGCTGCAGGGTTTGAAGAACAGCACCTATTTCGACCTGGTCAGGCTGGTAGGCACCGAGCAGGAAGGCCAAAGCCTACTGACGCGCGGGGAGGTTCAGTTCGTCATCAATATCCCGCAGAATTTCAGCCACGATCTTCTTCGGGGAGATAAGCCGGCCATTTTGCTGGAAGCGGACGCCACGGATCCGATGGCGACTTCCGGCGGGGCGGAGGCTCTGGGAAGTATCGTCGACACCGCTTTCCAGGCCGACTTTGTCGGGCCCCTCGAGTTCCTGGCGCCGGCGCCCAGATCGATCGATATCCGGGTTCATTCCCTGTACAATCCGGAGGCAATCACGGCCTACAATATCGTGCCCGGGCTGATGGGGCGTGGTGTTGACGATGACGATGGTGATGGTGACCGCGCTTGCCATCACCAGGGAATATGAACGCGGTACCATGGAAAATCTTCTAGCGATGCCGCTCGAGCGAAGTGCTCGTCGGGAAGATTACGCCTTACATCGTTGTGGGCTATGTTCAGGTCGGCGTCATCCTTTGTGTGGCGCGATTCCTGTTTAAGGTGCCAATCCACGGAAATCTCCTCCTGCTGCTTCTGGCCGCGCTCTTTTTTATCGCCGCCAACCTTGCGCTCGGAATCACGTTTTCGACGGTGGCGCGGAAACAGCTCCAAGCGATGCAAATGGCGATGTTTGTGATCCTTCCTTCCATTCTGCTTTCTGGCTTCATGTTCCCGTTTCGCGGGATGCCATGGTGGGCCCAAGTTCTCGGAGAGATCCTGCCAATCACGCATTTTCTCCGCATCGCGCGAGGAGTCATGTTGAAGGGAATCGGTTTTGCGGACGTCGGACGCGAACTCTGGCCGATCATGCTCTTTGCTGCGATCATGCTGAACATCGCGGTGAAACGTTATCGGCAAACCCTTGACTAGTGCACCAAGTCAGTGACTGGTGCACTAGTTGGGAAAATTGCTTTTAGCCGCGGTTACACCGCCTAAAGCGCCGAACCCGGTGGTCCGTCTCCGCCCTTGCCACTCCTTGCCACCGACTGTAGAAATAACCGCCCAGGTGCCTCACGCATGAAGAGTGACTATGTAGCGACGATCGGGCTGGAAGTACACGTCCAGCTAAAAACCAGGAGCAAAATGTTTTGTGGCTGTGCCGTTGAATACGGTTCAGAGCCCAATACTCATGTCTGTCCCATCTGTCTCGGACTGCCCGGTGCGTTGCCGGCGATGAATCTGCAGGCGCTGAAGATGACTGCCCTGACCGGCCTGATATTAAAGTGTGAGATAGCGCCGATCTGCAAATTCGATCGCAAGAATTATTTCTATCCGGACATGCCGAAGAATTACCAGATTTCGCAATACGACGCCCCACTCTGCCTCCAAGGAGAGGTTCCACTCTATGAGATGGCTTACCCCAAGGATGTCCAGAAGAACATCCGCCATCCTGGTAAACGAGTTCGTTTGGTGCGCATCCATTTGGAAGAAGATGTCGCGAAAAGTTTTCACTTCGATACCACCAGCGGAATCGATTTTAACCGGGCTGGCACCCCACTGATGGAAATCGTTTCGGAGCCCGATATCGCGTCGCCCGAGGAGGCATTCGCCTACTTGGCCTCGCTGAAACAGGCGTTGATCTATGGCGGTGTCAGCGATGCCGACATGGAGAAGGGCCAACTGCGTTGCGACTGCAACGTTTCTGTCCGCAAGAAAGAGGAGACGAAGTTTGGTACCAAGATCGAACTGAAAAATCTCAATTCGATCAGTGGTGTCCGACGAGCCTTGGCGTATGAAATCGACCGTCAAATCGAGGTCCTGGACCGGGGCGAGATGCTGCAACAAGAGACGCGTCGGTGGGACGATGATCTGGGTGAAACGTCTTTGATGCGTACCAAAGAATCTGCGCACGACTATCGTTACTTTCCCGACCCGGATCTTTTGCCTGTGAAAACGGAAGTGTTCATGGATGAAGTGAGAGCTCTCCTGCCGGAGTTGCCTTGGGAAAAACGCGAACGTTTCGTCCGTGACTATGGGGTCAGCGAATACGACGCAGGCGTCTTGGCAGACGATCTGGCTTTATCGGCCTATTTCGAACAGGCTGCGCAAGGTGCACGCAAGCCCAAGGCGATTGCCAACTACGTTCTGAATGATTTGCTCAGCGCGCTCAGCGCGGCGAACAAGCCAATCGGCGAGTGCCCAATCCCGGCGAAACAGTTAAACGCCTTGGTCGACCTGATCGATGAGGGGAAAATCAACAGCAAACAAGCGAAGGATGTCTTCGCAGAAATGTTCACCACCGGCAAAGCTCCAGGTCTTATCGTCGAGGAGAAAGGTTTGCAACAGGAGAGTGACGTCGGAGCGATCGAATCGCTTTGTAGCGAAGTCATTGCCGCCAATCCCAAGTCTGCCGAAGATTACAAAGCCGGCAAAGCTGCCGCGATCAACTTCCTGAAAGGGCAGGTCATGAAGCTTTCCAAAGGGAAGGCCAATCCGAATCTAGTCGGCGAGACACTCGTGAGATTGTTAAGCTGAAGTCAATCGCGTGCTGCTGCTTCGATGCTCTCTGAGAGTAAATTTTAAGTTGAGTTTCAACTCTGTTAGATAAACGCGGCTTTCTTTTTAGTAGCGATCTTTGTGAGATTGAGCGCGATTCTCGCGCCCATTCAGGGCACTACACGATAGAAGGCGGCCGTTCCCAGGGTTGAAACCCCGGGCTTTGTCATGCAGCCCCTCCGTGGCAAGGGTCATCTGAATGTTTCTTGTTCACCTGTTCACCAAACGAAAGGGCGACATTGCGCCCTAAAATCGAGTCGAAGAGCCGTCCAAAATAGTGCTTAACTTAGCGCCCATAGGGTAAACCCTGGGCTAAGTTTCAGTGGCCCGCGAGGCTGCAGTAATTCATCTGCCTCAAATGGCGTGAATCATTTTCCAAAAACGTGAAACTCAGTCGCTAAAAATCATTTGTATGGGTAACCGGGGCACGAAATCGGCACCAACGGGCCGGATTCGTCAAACAACCCTGGCATTCACAACCTATGCATACCAGTTCCCTTCAAATACGGAAACTTACGTCGGACTTCGAGGCGCCAGACCGCTTCACCATCTTAAGCTTGGCATGGCTGAGATGGCTTCTTTTTTGGGCCACGCTGCGGAAGCTGGCGGGATATTTTTCGGGTCATTTCATTCGCCCATTAATTGGTCTCTGTTTCGATCTCACGGGCGCGGTATACCGAGTCGACCGATGCCGATTTGAGATTCCGGTTCATCTGACTGATCGAAACTATCGCTCGGCATTTGTGTTTGGAGAGTACGAAGCAGGAGAACGGAAGTTGATTCGGCGATTTCTGCGAGCCGATGACCGCGTCATCGAGTTGGGAGGCTGTATAGGTGTCTTATCGTGCCTGGTGAATTCCCGGCTGGAGTCGCAAACTCATCACCTCGTTGTGTAAGCTAATCCAGAACTGATCCCGCTCCTGAAACGTCACCGAGAACTAAATCGAGCGGACTTTCAGATCGAGGCCTGCGCGGTGGCGACCGCACCTGAGGTCACCTTGTCGGTTCATCGACTAATGACTCATAGCAGTGTACTCACCCGGGATAACTCTCGCCGAGTTACGATCCAGGAACGAACTCTTGCCGATTTACATGGCGCTCATGGTCCATTCAACGTGCTGTTAATGGATATCGAGGGAAGCGAACTCGAAGTTCTAAGAACTTCGACAGATCTCCTCTGGGAGTATCGGCTCGTTATTATCGAGTTACATGAGGAGCAACTCTACCCCGATGGACTGGAAGAATGCCGCAGGATTTTGACATCCGTCGGCCTGAAACGGTCGGCGGTCGTTCGATCGGTCGAGGCATGGATGCGCCCGGAAGAAAACGAAGAGAGATCGTCACGGCCCTTGAGGGAAAAGACTAGTCGTTCCTATTTTTCGTGATCTATAGTGCATTTTCCTCTATCAAGTAAATAATAAGGAGAAGCAAATGAGCGACGAGCAATCGATTGAAGCTAAACAGACGTTCGTTTTACCAAAAGACCGCCCCGAGGTTAAGTTAACGCCGGACAAACCCGTTAGCGATTTTTGCGTGCGCGACCTCAATTTGATATTGGGAAAACCAGGCGAAACACGAGAAAAGTTAGGAGAACTAAGAGATAGCCTGGATGGCAAAGGTGTTATTTATAGGCATATCTTTAAGACCGGAGTTGATTTCTGCGACCTTGCTGTTCCACGTTCGGCTGGCCAATCGGAATTGGACCAGCTAATTAAGGGTGTCTTGGGGCTCGAGCAGCGCTTGAGTATCTTGGCTTCACCTCGGCTAACGCCCGTCTGGTGCCAAAATTGGTGTGGTGCGCGTTTGACTAAAGACCTGGGAGCCTCGGGTAAACCGGGTGATCCTGACAAGCCTCCGGGCGGTGCGTTTCGGTCAGTATGGGCGACTTGGACGATACCCCAGGTAAAGCCTCCTGATAAGGCGACTGGGAGCGGCGACTGGCGCTCAGCATCTTGGATCGGCCTCGGCGGCGCTGCCTGGACACGAAATAAACCGGGAATGGCGGCGGACGATTCTTGGTCAATCGACGTATTACAAGCTGGTTTTTGCCACAACGCTAGTAGAGATGGCAGCGGAGTCGTGACAACCTCTTATGGAGCGTGGTACGCGTGGGACCCCGGGCTCGAGCCTCCTCTTCCAAACTATCCACAAATATTTCAGTCAGCCCCTGTTCCGGTAACCGCCGGGGATATGGTATTTGTCAAACTAGAATTTGCGAAAAAGGACAGTCAAGGTTTCGTGGAGTTCTATAATTACACGCAAAACATTTCCTGGTCGACGCCGATCCCTTTACCCACAACAAAAGGGGGAGCCGTAGATCACTTCCGGGGCGACTCCATCGAATGGGTTTTGGAGAGACCGTTTGACGGACAGCACTATTACCAGCTGGCCGACTTCGGCTCCATAGATTTCGTATCCGCCGCCGGAGAGACCTACGGTGGTTCGATTGTTGTCCCAGACATTCCAATTTATGAGGAACTCATCGGAATGCCGAACTCGGAGCCGCAGATCGTTTCGCCTCATACCTTGCGTATTACCTATACGCCTTAGTGCGCCAAGTCCTCGGACTTGGTGCACTAGTTAGTAGAGAGGCATTTTCCGCGGTAAGGTAATTACTCTCTCGGAGTGGTTTCGGGGCCGGAAAACGCTGCCTGGACCGGTCTGCTTTGGAAGCGCGCGAATGCTTTGATCAGGTACCCCCTCCATTAAGTAGTTCAGCGAGGGCGCGGCTGATCGGCTGGCCGGTCTGCTGTTCGTAGACCAGGAACCCAGGAGAAGGATTCACTTCGAGACAAAAATAGTCGTCTTCGGGTGTTTGTTTAAGGTCAATGCCGGCGAAAAACAACTGAAAATGGCGCGCCACCCGAAGACACGCCGCGGCCACCGTGGCTGGCAAGATGGTTGGCTCCATGCCAACGGAAAGCCCCTCCTCTTGGGCGTAGCGATAGTCTACCGCCTTTGAGCGGATCCGCGTTGCAAATACCTGGTTGCCGACAGTGTGAACTCGAATGTTATCCCCTGGGACGAAGGCCTGGAGTTGGGCGGGAGCATGGCGCAATAACCCTAGGCGCGCGAGATGCTCCGCGGTCATTTGACGGACGATCGAGCGTACGCCGCTTATGCTTTTGTAGATAATTTGGCCGCCGTATTCCTCGTAGAATTGCCGGGCAGCGTCCGGGTCGTTCGTGATTAGCGTGGGCGGCGTGCTGAAACCGCAGCGCCGAATGTGCATGGCCTGGTATGGTTTGCTGTAGTTAGAAATGCCACCCGCGCGGCGATTGACCACCGGGCAGGGAAGGCTTTCCAGGAGCGCTGCCAAGCCCGTGTCGCACTCGCCGAAGAGGGCTGATGCAAATTCAGGCGCGAGATTTGGCGGCGTGATTCGCCCTTCCGGCCCCGGATAACGAACGTAGACACCGCTTAGTTCCTTCAAATCGAGTCGCCAGCCTTTGCAGGTGATGTAGCCGGTGGGATAACCGGAATGCCAATTCCAGTTGACGCGAAACGAAGAAGGATAGCTGCCCAGATCGAGCAATCGATATGGATAGCCGCAATCTTCCAACCTGGCACAGACAAGCTCAGTCACTGGATCCGCCAACCCGCCGCAGACGAGGATCATATCGTTCTTCACTCCAACCTGGTCACCGGTTCGGCTGGAGAGAGCTTAGCTCGCGTGAGCAGTTGAACCAATGCAGTCACGATTCCGCGCTGGGCTGCTAAGCCAAATTTTTCGATACCAGGAAACGCTTTCACAGCCGCGACTCGAGCTCCCTCAGCGGTGGAAGCAATTGCGAACTCGACAAAATCCAGGCTTGGCAAGGCACAGAACCGTTTGAGTGCGAGTTCGAGTTTTTCCATTTCGCTGGGCGGTGAACCGTCCCAGATGACTCGCGAGCCGATGACACACGCCGACTGGGAGGCCATCGGAGCCTGGGTGAGATGGACCGGCATCTGGTTTTGAACAGTAGCCAATTGATCGCGATCGAAATCACGCCTCGAGCATGTCTCGTGTCCCTTCAGCTTCAGGGGGGCATACGCGGTTCGACCATCAAGACCGGCGATGAAATCGTGGATCTCTGGCTCTGCATTGCTAATCAATGACGGGAGCGTGTATAAGCCACACTGTCCAAGCCCGGCCTGCCAGAATAGGAGCGGAGTGTCTGGATGAAACCATAGGAGGGGCGGGTAGCGGTTGATTACGGGGCAATCCAAGCTCCAGAGCCAGGCAAGCAGAGCAGCCCGATATTCTATCTCGGCATAGCGCAAATCAGCCGGTTTCCACCCGTCGGCGGGCATCGGTTTCGGCCTGCCCACCAGCACTCCTTCGATATCTCTATCTGATATGCATTTTCCATCGTCCCACCTCAGCCAACTGGCGGAATCTGATGTACCGAACCGCCACGCAAAGCGACATGGAATTGCCAACGGATTCTCGATGACGAGGGCATCGAAGCCCTGCACCTTGAGCAACTCCAGGGTAGCCGCGCAGATGGCGGAATTTACATCACCCAATAGTAAGTACATGTAGACCGGTCCTCGAACTTCGGAGCGCCCTTCATCAGAAAAAACTTTTCTCGATATCCTCGATCCTGCGACGCGTTGCTTCAGCTTTTTTTTCGGCGGCGGACATCATCCCTTGGAATTCGTTATCTGACACAAAAACGTTGATCGTGGGATCGTCACGCATCAGGGGTAGATTTCTGAGGATGCGCGGAAAGATGATCCTCAAATGTTCGTAAGCCTCTTCTTTGCGGTCCAGGAGCCGATTTCCTAAGGCCAGATAGAAGCGTGTCCCAGGTATGTGGTTCTGCGCCCGCCAAAGCTTCTCGGACAGACGCTAGAAGACGATCTCCTTTTTCTCGGGCTTCCGACTCATGGCCCTCATGGCGCGCGGCAAGACCGAGGTAAGACAAGGCCCAGCTGTCCCAAAGCCAGTTCCCAGAACCCTGCTCCAAGCGAACACTCGCGAGACGCACAACGGTTGGCCAGTCGCCGACACGCATCGAACACGCAACGGTCAATTCGAGGACCGTGTGATTGTAAGACCTAAGATCTAGGGGCAAATCCCGCAATCCGATGAGGGCCCCGCTGTAATCCCCACGGAAGATCATCCGCTCGCATTCGATCATCCGATGCCGCTTCGGATCCGCTTCGAGATCGAGTGCTCGTTGCATCCACTTCTCCATCAGTTCACGGTCGCCTACTGTGGCAAACCCCGGGCGATTCGATAAGTTTCCGTGGGATCCTTCGGACCGAGTATGTGACACTTGCGAAGGAGCGCTAAACTCATCGTCGAGTCGTCCCTCTTCCTCCGCTTGGTATCGGGCGCGCTTGTTCGATTCCACATCGTTGGGCGCAAGCTCAAGGGCCTTCTTTGTTAATTCGCTCGCCTCCTTATCCATCCCATTGTAGGCGTATGCTCGCGCCAGCCCGATGTACCCGCGAACTAGTCTTGGATCAAGCGCGATGGCCTTCCGGCAGAGGTCGACAGCCGAATCCAACCAGAACATCTCGCCCTCGTAGGAGCCAACCCGGTCAATGTACGCGTTCGCGAGACCGACATATCCTAGAGCGAACTTGGGATCTTGGTCGACGGCCTGCCGGAAGAGCGCAATCGCGTTTTCGTTGTCGTCTTGGTGGCGCAATCCGTACAAAGCCATGCCGCGAAGGTAGAGGTCGTAAGCGGTAAGATTGTTGGTAGGTTTCTCCAGAAGACTAGCGCGCTCGTCCGCAGAGAGCCTCACCTGAAGAGCAGCCGCGATGTTTTCCGCCACGTCGCTTTGAATGGAAAACAAATCTTTGATCTCGCGGTCGTAGGCATCTCCCCAAAGCCGACGGCTCGTTCGTGCATCATATAGGATCGTCGTGATCTTGATCCGGTTCTCCAGACGTTGAACGGTGCTCTCTAAAATGGTTGCGACCTCCAGTTCTGCGCCGATCTGACGAAGTGGCGTCCGGACAGAGTTCGCCACGGTCTTGTACCGCAGTACTGAACTGCGCGAAATGACGCGAAGATCAGAGATCTTTGAAAGCTGAAATATAACTTCGGTTGTTAGCCCATCACTGAAATACTCATTTTGTTTATCGTCACCGACATAGTCGAACGGCAGCACTGCGACAGATTTTGGATCAACTTGGGAGGAGGAGAATTTGGGCCCGAGAAAATACAAACCGATGGCAACGAGCATGAAAAGCGTGATTCCGGCAACTATCAGCATTTTTCTGGTGGCAAAAACGTCATGAGGAAAGGCAGGAGCAACCCTTCGGGCTAGAACGACGGCTCCGCGGTCAGAAGCGGAGTGGGTTCCTACCGCTCGCAGGATGGCGAGTAGCTCCTCTGGGGTCTGGGGTCGTCGACCAGGATCCTTCTCGAGCATGTTACACAGCAGGGAAACCACGGGACGGCCCAGATGCTGGACCTTTGCGAGCGGCAGCGGCGCGTGGAGGTGTTGATCTGCGATCTCGCCCGGCGTTCCATCGAAGGGAACTTCTCCAACCAAAGTCTCCCATAGCGTGATGCCCAAAGAATAGATATCCGAACGGATGTCCGCTCGACCTTGGCGGATCTGTTCGGGACTGGCGTAGCGCATCGTCCCAAAAAAAGTGCCTGGAGTCGTGCCAATAGAGTCGGCAGGTGAAATACCAACGGTCTTTACCAGCCCGAAGTCGATAACTTTTACCATAGGATGGTCATCTGATTTGAAGCTGACCATCAGGTTGGCGGGCTTGATGTCGCGGTGAACAAGTTGGTGCTGATGAGCCGCGGAGAGAGCGGCAGCAACCTGCCAGGTAATTTCGAGCGCCGCTTCCTGCGCGAGGGAACCTCGCGAGTCGATGATCTGCTCAAGAGTTTGTCCTTCGACAAACTCCATTGCGTAAAAATAGCCAGGATCCGTCGAGCCAAGGTGAAAGACGGAAGCGATGTTCTCGTGTCTGAGGGACGCGGCGGCCCGAGCCTCTCGGACAAATCGCTGGCGGGTCGATTCGTTTCTTACGTACTGGGGCGAAATCACTTTCAAGGCCACCAAACGATGCAGATTGGTGTCGGTCGCCTTATACGTCACTCCCATGGCACCCCGCCCTAGTTCGAACGGCGTACCGTCCTCTTTAATCTCGATTCGGAAATGGCCATAAATATGGCCAGGCGGTTCAGAGGGCGGGACAGCCTGCTCCAGTGCCGAAATCGCATTACCAGGCTCTCCAGCCGATTCAGATGGGTCGTCCGAGTCAATTTCAAAGGACATCCGCAAAAGGCAGACCGGACAGAGTTGGGCCGGAGTTTCTTCTCCCAATTTCAATCCACACTTGGGGCAGACCAGATTTTCGTGCGGATCTTCCTTTTTCTGTTCGCCCAAAGCTCCGGGATCCGATGAATCGCTAGCCCCTTGGAAGGCGCCTTTCATTCGCTTAGGCGGCTATCGGCAGCCAGCAGCGCCTCACAAAGAGCGTGGAGCTCCGAATCGATCTCGGCGGGGTCGAGCAAAGTTTGGGCGACCTCCTCTCTTAGTAGAGCAGTGAAGCGCTTCCGAAGGCGAAAAATCACCGTTTTGACGCCTCCGACGCTCAATCCGAGTTCGTCCGCAACGCGTCGATAAGAATTCACGTCTTCGTAGTCAGACTTCACCAGGTAAAGTTTGAGCCGGTCAAAGACTTGAGCTCTACCTTGCGTTACATATTCTTCGCGTAAGTGACTGGTAACTCGCGACAGTAAGGTCGTTGCCCAACGCGCTTCGAAAACTTTCTCGGGAGTAAGATCGTCGACGGATTCGAGCCGGTAGCGATGCTCAGCATCCTCCTCGTCGAGGGAAACCACTTGGCGGCCACCCCCTCGCTTTGCGGCCCGGCCCCGATGCCGCAAAACGGACATATGATTTTTGAAAGAGACAAGCAAAAAGGAACGGAATCTTCCCTTCTCTGGGCCGACCCGGCTGAAAGCCTCCTTTTCCAACAGGTGAAGGAAAAAACTCTGCGTCAGATCCTCCGCATCGGAAGCGTCATACCCGCTTCGTCTGGCGAACGCGTAGAGAGGATACCAATACAGTTTGCAGAGTTCAGATAATGCCGACCGGGATTCCGGAGCTTGAACGTCGATAGAGTTCAAGATCAGACTCCATCGCGTGGTCCGAAACACTCCCTTCCCACCAGTCGAAGTAGAGTTGCCCGCTTTCACTCTTCCACCCGCGGGCTTCTTATAGTCGGTTCTCGGGAAATCCTCAATCCTTTTCACTTCTCTTGGGAAATGGCTTTCTGACGAAGCATTTTCCGTTTTTTGACTTTTTTTGTGAAGTAATGAAACGGGGGTCGCGGAATTCATTTGTACCCAGTAGCAGCCGGTAAATCTGCTGTAACCAGAAACCGCAAAGAAACGGACAAAACGATCATGATGAATTCGAGTTCCATTGAAATCCCGGAACACATTTCCGGAGCGGCTCAAAGAGTTCGCCTAATGCCTCGGCCGGTAGGTCGGAAACAAGCCAAAGATCCTATGAAACGATTCCCCTTTCTCTTCCAATTTTCCTCCACAAGATCTTCGGAGGCCTACTTAGCCGCGATGACTGGTGAGGCCGAACAAGACCGGCAGCTTGCGAGGAACTCGCGCTTCTTAACGTTCCGGTCCCCGAGCGATCAACTTTGTGTCCTCGCGATGCCATCCTGGCAAGTCGACGATCGACCAGAAGCTGGATTTAAGGGTTCGACACATCGACTTGGAGCAGAGGCGCGGCGTGCAAGCTCTAAGGATTCTGCGAGGCACTGTCGTGGTTTCCTTCAAGTTTGGTTTTGATCCAGTCATCGATCGCGGGCAACGTTTTCGCTTTGAGTTCTGATCCGAATCGAATTTGCGCGATGGAGTTCTCCGCCTCGCGAAAAGCGGCCGGCGAAAGATTGGCCTGGACGAAAGCTGATACCTCGTCAGCTTGCTTATCGTCGGTGAACCCGCTCGCGATCGACGCCAGCAACCGGCTTTGGCCAGGGGTTCCAAATCGCTCCTGCAATTCTTTCAGGTGGTCCGTGGCGAACGACCAGGCAATGTCCGGGTGTTCGCCTTCTCCACAAAAATTCGCCAGGGCCAGAAAGGCGTCGCCGGATTTCACTTTGTCAGACAGGAGGTATTGTAAGGTGTCTCGTGCCAATTCCGGATCAAGGGTGGCGCTCAGCGCTCGTAGATACATCCGCTTTTCATCGACATTCCGTGTATTGCCAGCCATCGATAGAAGCTCGTGATGCACAGCTTGAGAACTGTAACGACCTACGATTGCGAAGACGGCAGACCGGAGATCGGGCGCCAGCGATGATGGGTCTTCCCGGTAGTTTTCAAATCGTTTGAACGACTCGTCAATGACGTTTCGATCGCCAAAAAATCCCAACGTCTCAATCAGAATTGCGCGGTAGCCCTGGGTTTCGGCATCTTCGCCTGCCATTCCCTCCCAGCCAAGCTCCCGAAATTTTGGGGCGAACAGACTGCAAATGTATCTTTGGTAGGCAGCTCGCCCCAATTGTCCTTGCTCGAGACGATCAATCCATCTCAACCCGCCCATCGTTTCGCTCGTCCCGAGAACGCTTTGCCAGACGGCGAAGCTCTTGTCGCGCCGCAATTCCTCGAGAAGGTCGAAGTACGAAGATGCGGGCAGATTCCCGCTCTCAACCAGTGCCCAGGTATCCGTAAGAATATTCAGACGGTCGCTTTCCGGGAGCTTTTCGACGTTCTTTTGCAACTCATTGAAAAGGACGGGCTCGTACAAGACTCGGTAATATCCGAAGTTTCCGGCGTTCGCATGAATCACCCCGTCGCAGCCAGTAAGGTCGAAGCTGTTCGCTAGTTTATCCAGCAAGGCGTACTTGATTTCATTTGAGTTCGCGGCCGGTCGAATCCGCACCGGGACGATCCATTGCTCGGGTGTTTGACCTCGTTGCTCGAGAACGAATGGGACCTGCTCTAGACTAATTACTCGGTTTCCTTGCACGCATTGCGTCGTTATTTTGATTAAGGGAAATCCGGGTTGGTCGGTCCACCCAACCGCGATCTTCTTAATCGGTTTGCCGGTTGCGCGTTCGAGCGATTCCCAGAGGAGTTCGCTCCCGGTGTCTGAGCCTTGTCGTCCCGCAAGATAAGCTCGGACGCCGTCGCGAAAGAGATCTTCGCCCGACAAACCCTCGAGCATGCGCAGCAGCAGCCAGGGTTTCTGGCTCATGGTCACATCAGAGCCATTCAGGGTCTTCTCCGAGCCGGGGACTGAGAGTTTCATCGCGTGCGTTGTTTCTCCTGCATCGAACGTCATCGCCGCGTCTTTCTGAACCGCGGCGTGCAACCAGATTTTCCACTGCGGGTTGAAATGGTCGGCGGCTTTTTTTGCCATCCAGGACGCGAAGCCTTCTTCCAGCCAGGGATCTTCCCATGAGGTCCTCGTCACGAAATTGCCGAACCATTGGCGCGCAATATGGTGAGCGACCGCTAAAAAGATTCTCTGTCTGGCGGATTCGTACTTGGTGTCGGGTTCGCATAACAGTGAGTCCTCGTCAAAAACGATTTGGCCGCAATTCTCTCTGGTCTCGTTGGCGTCGACCGGCAAAGCGATCTGATCCAGCTCTGGAAGCGGGAAAGGGACCGCAAAATAATTGTTCAGGAAGGGCAGGAGCTGCCTGGTCACCTCCATCGCATACTTCGCCGACTCTTTCTTGCCGGGTGCCGTTGCGATCCTGAGTTTGACTCCGGCAGCTTCGTCACCGAGCCATTCGAGTTTCCCAGATGCGAGGAATATCGTGTCACATGTTATAGATGGAGTTTCAGCAAATACCACGATCTTCTGATCTGGTCCGAATGGCTGCTCCAGCAGAGCGGGCATATTGGACCGGACCGTATTTTGTTTGGCCGTCTTGACGCTAAGTTGGATCCTGGCCGGAAAGGTCGCTTCATCCCAACATGGAAAGATCCGCCTCGCATCGGATGGCTGAAGCCCAGTCGTCAAAAGCTGTTCGACTGTACCAAGCGGCGCCTCGTATGAGCGGAGAAACAATCCGTGTGGCGCTTCGATAATCTGGCTCTGAAACTTGATCGACAGCGTGAAGCTCCCGGCTTGCAATATGTTCGACAAATCGAATGAGACAGTCTGCTGATTCGAATCAAACTGGGGTGTAAGCTCCTCCGCGTGATCGCCGATCTCGATTGTCGCCTTGGCAATCTGCGTCTCCAACGCATTGAGGACAATCCGTTTCGTCGGTTTCAGTACTTCGATTTCAATCGACTCGACGCCATCCGTAACCCGGGTCTCGATGTTTGGCTCCAAATGGATCAGGTAACTTCGCGGAACAACATCTTTGGTAAGCGCGGTCGAGGTTGATTGAACATTCGTTCTGTTTTCGGCATGAGAGGAGGTTGCGACAAAACCAAGTAAAAACAGAGCGATCGGCTTTCGCATGAGCAAAACTTCCGTGGGGGCCACATATCATCGCGTGGCTTGACGGAAATTACAAACAGACCGGGACCCTGGACTGATGCTGGCCTACCGGCGATCTGCCCTTGGGTCCTGCCACGAAATACCTGCAGTCACAGACTTGGTGCATCAGTGACCCTGCAGCCACTCACGATAGGCGATCGGTGAAATCTCCGACGGCTTGATTTCTGATCGACCACCCCAGAACACGTTTGTGTACGATACCGGGATTCCACACGCAACCAGGTGCTTGTCAATCGCCGCTTTGTGGTCAAGAAGCCACTGTTTTTCGGTCCCATGCGCCACCGCCATGATATTCACGTTTCCGAATTCTATCCCTGCTTCCCGCCAGTAGCAGTGGGTCAGAATTTCATGTCGGCCGACCTCGGATCCAGCCTGGATTTCCATCCCGGAAGGTACGGCCCAATGAAAGAGCCCGTTGAATCGAGTCACCCGGATCCCTCCGGCCGATGGTTTAACATGTTCCAGGAATGTCGAAAATCTCCCGATAATCTTTCGTCTATCGAGATTCTCGGCCACGGAGAAAAATAACTCCAAAGGCAAATCGGCCTCTTTCGCACGATCTCTCCATGGATTTGCCTTGACCTCCTGAGCCGTGAATTCCCTCTTCAAGGAGGTCAGAACCCGCCATTCCAGATCGTTCATCTCCACGACATGAGTTCGAATCATTTGCGCCGGACGATCCGCCCGCGAACCTGGTTGTATCGTCTTGCGTCGGACATGTCCGACGCCAAGCGTGAAGATACCTTTCGCCGGCATGATATTGAATTTCTCGCCCCCGACCTCTCGCAGCAAAATGCTCGTGTGCTTTTCAAGTCCGAAACCCTGCGGAACCTTGACGGTCGTCCACAACTTGTACTCGCTGCCGGCAGTCTCCGAATCGGTCGATCGAAGAACCACGTGTCCGGAAAAGGGATCTCGCCGAAACATGTAGTCAAACGCCTGCTCGAGCTTTTGCGGCTGCACTTTCCAGGCTACCAGTGCTCCCTCCGCCAGGTTGGTCGCCAGGAGCGTTTGGCGGACCCGTCGAATCGTTCCCGCGGCGAGCATCGCCTTGATCCGGTCCAAAACCACTTCCTCGTCAATACCGGACAACCTGGCGATTTCCTTGAATGGTTCACGGACGAATCCCTGGATCTGGTCTTCTGACACCGCGAGAATTTTTGAATTGACGGAGTCTGTGTGCTCAGTGGCGGTCATTTACGGCGCAGCCTATGGTCCTGTCTCCGAAATAGCATCTATATTGTTGCGATCAAAATGGGCCGGATACTAAAATGTTGAGAAGGGGCGAACGGTGATATCGACAAAGACAGGAATGTTCAACATTTCTGTGCTTCGCTACTCGCTCCTCCTTAGAATTCTAAGCTTCCAGGCTTCTAGATGGCTTTCTCGCCTGTCTCATCAGTCCGAATGCGAATCGCTTCTTCGACCGCATAGACGAAAACCTTTCCATCACCGATCTTTCCCGTTTTGGCAGCTTTAACGACTGCAAGCGTTGCGTTCTCCACCATGCCGTCGCCAAGCACCACCTCGATCTTAATCTTTGGCAGAAAGTCGACGGTGTACTCGCTTCCACGGTAAATCTCTGTGTGACCTTTTTGCCGCCCGAACCCTTTGACTTCGGTTACCGTCATGCCCTCAATTCCGAGGTCTGATAACGCCTCTTTGACCTCTTCGAGCTTGAAGGGTTTAATGATCGCTTCAATTTTTTTCATATCGTCGATGTGACTGCATGCACTGCCATCCAAGCATCCCGCATTTTATTAGTTACGATTTAGAATGTAATTCAGGCTGGCCGTTCTGATATCGGTTTTAGAGTGCTCCTAGGAGATATAACCCTCTTCGCCATGTTCGGAGAGATCCAAGCCGGTTGATTCAACCTCGGCTGATGCGCGCAAGCCGACTACCAGCTTCAGGAAGAAGCCGATTACAAAAGTTGCCACGGTCGACAGCACGATGGTGACTAGCACCGCTTTTACCTGGGAGAAAAACAGCGATCTTAACAACTCGTCTTGCAAATTTGCGTTGACCGCTTTTGTCGCCAAAATTCCGGTCAGCAATGCGCCTAACGTTCCGCCAACAGCGTGGACGCCGAAGGTGTCGAGCGCATCGTCATATTTGAGGGCCGGTTTCAAAGCTGACACGGCTAAGTACGGAACGAAAGCGGCTAAAACCCCGATAATCACTGCACCGGTTGCGTTCACAAATCCGCAGGCCGGCGTGATGACCACCAGTCCCGCCACCGCGCCGGTGCAGTAGCCCAACACGCTTGCCTTGCCGCGCACGGTTTTTTCCATCAATGCCCACGTAAACGCGCCGGTCGCCGTCGCGAGGGTCGTCGTCATGAACGCATTCGCGGCTATGATATCCGCGCCGACTGCACTTCCTGCGTTGAAGCCGTACCAGCCAACCCATAGCATCGAGGTGCCGACCATACACAAAACCATGCTGTGCGGCGGCATGGGCTCCTTGTTGAAGCCGCGACGCGGGCCGAGCAGCAGGCAGAGGATCAAAGCACTCCACCCGGAACTCATATGGACAACCGTTCCCCCGGCGAAATCGATCGCTTTGATCGTGGAATTGGGATTCCAGATCCCGTTCATGAAGCCTGTAATCCCCCACACCATATGGGCCATCGGGAAGTAAACGAGAAACATCCAGAAGGTCATGAAAACCAGCAGCGTCCAATATTTCATCCGCTCAGCGATCGCGCCCACGATGAGCGCGGGTGTGATCACTGCGAACATCATCTGGTACATCGCATAGACATTCTGCGAGACCCAGTAGGCATAGTCTGTGTTCGGTACGGAATTGACCCCCGCCAGGAAAAAATGTTCCGATCCGCCGTAGAAAGGACTCCCGAAACTCTTGCCAAAAACGAGGCTGTAACCAAACGCCCACCAGAGTACCGCGACCAGTCCGGTGATGCCAAAGCATTGAGCAAGGACCGAGAGGACGTTCTTTCTCCGGACCAGGCCACCGTAAAAAAGTGCCAACCCCGGGAGTGTCATGAAAAGAACGAGAGCCGAGGAAGTCATCATCCAGGCGTTGTGACCTGGCCCCGGCGTTCCGACCGTGACCGTTGTAAGGTCCTTCGGGATATTGCCATCCTTATCCTTAAGCGACGCGGCGGGGTCACTGTTCGTGATATAAGCTTCGAGTGCTGCCACCCGTTGTTCCAATGTTGGGGTTGGCGCACCCGGAGTGGGGGACGCCGCTGGTGCGGCAGCAACCGCTGGGGCTGCTGGCGTTTCGGCCGCTGCAGGTGCTGAAGATGCCGTCGGCGCCAGAGTAGGCGTTGGCGACGCGTTTGTGTCCTCCCCCAGGGAAGTTGACTCGCTCGCGGACACGAGAATCAAGACAAACCCCATAAGAGTGAGCAAACGCATTTGGTTAAGGCAATTCGGCATAATCTGGATCGTGATCTGGCGTGTGGTTTTTGGTTAAGGCCGATGGCAACAGGCTCTCTCTAATCTGTCGACAAGCCTCAAGAACCACCGGAAGGGTCTCATTACGGGGGTTTAGCCCCACGGGAGCATCGCTCGTGCCACTTCGCAACACATAAGGCGATGCATTTCTTTCTTGCCATGCGATCCTAGCCGGGCGGCAGAAATACTCAAGTCGATTGGCGATGAGCGAAATGAGACAATCTGCTTGTTTTTGTACAGAGCACGAGTCGCGTCGCGAGAGGCCGAGGAGCCCCTCCGGTTGACCCCGGCCCGAAATCGATTTAATAAGAAAGCTTCCCTCGAAAAAGGCGGCTTTAGGCACGGTTAGCTTAGCGGTAGAGCGACTGGTTTACACCCAGTAGGTCGGGGGTTCGATTCCCTCACCGTGCATATTGCTGATTATTAGGGACTTACGATTGGAATGGTGGCTCAGTGATAGCAGAACTGATAGCACGTCCAATCACGTCCGCAGTGGCTTCTTAGATTTTATCTGTACGGCTGGGACAACTCGATCGTAGTGGGCACGGGAAAAGCCCGGCGCAGGCGGCAATCCGTTTGTAGCATGTCCAGTGATATCGGCTTCCAAAAGGCGTGAGTGTCGCGTATCAGCCTCTCGAGATAACGGCGGAGTGGTAGAAGCGGTTTCGTGGGTCCGAATCCCGCCGGCCCGACCATCTTCTCACTTAACATTCTGAGTGTGAGTTACTTATATATGAGGAGATACGCTCGTTTTGGCTCGATGCCGGTAACACGTCCAAAAATAGCTACGGGGGTTTGCCAATCTTTAAGGGGGGACCCGCACTCTCGAACGCCGCGCAAATCGGCGGCTAGCGATGAAGTCGCCGAGGATCGAATCGTTTGGACGTGCTGCAAGAATAACGATGGCGAACTCGGGGATCGATCAGCCTGGATAAGTTGGCAATGGACTGTTCGAGGCCGTTTCAGATTTCGATTGGCACGCATGGAACAACGACGGCCGGGCAGTGAAAATAGGCGTCGAAATCGTACCAAAAAACATCGAAGAAAACGGAGCTGCCGTGGCACGCGATATTTTGCGTGACAAAATAGAAGGGAAAGGCGTCTCCAGCCGAACAGCTTTATCGCCGAATTGAAGAAGCAGAGAAACTCAAGCTAATCAAGTTCCACAAAGGAAAAGACGCCTATGAGCTGTATAACTGTGCCAGGATTGTGCCATGGCACGACAAGTGGCACAGAGAGATGACAAATCAACAAACTGTGCCAGTGCCATTTCCTATAGGGGGTTGGAACTGGCACAGTGATACAAAAAACGGCCTAAGAAATGGTGCCCGCTAAAAATGCATGAAAATCTCGTACCTAAGACCGCTTGATCGAGATGCTAACCCATCTCAACGGATCGAAACCGCTTTGCCAACATAGTCGACTGTCAACCGAGTAACTAGTCAGCCGGATACGCTTGTTCGATCTGTTAGCCTCCAGTCTCTCCGCGTCTGCGTGACTCGGGAGATTAACAGTTGTACAAGGATTGAAACCTCCGTTCTATCCGTTGAACTACGGAGACGTCTGATTGTGAACGACTTACGATAAAATAGTGTTGAAAAATTACCAGAGTTCTACCAAAAGTTCTACTTTGTCTCTTCATGTTCGAAGCTGTCCACAGGCGTTCAAATAGTCTAAAAACTTTTCATCTGCAATTCAGATTGCGGTCTTTTCAGGCTCATGGACGACGAGGTACAGGTTGCAAACTCAGGCAGTATCGCTGCTCAGGACTTTTTGAACGATGGCTGGAATGCGATTCAATTCGGTTCCCCCGGCTCGTCTGAATTTGCCTTTGCGAAATGAAGCTGCACTAAATCACATGCCAAGCCGTCCCTAGCACGATTTTAGAACGACCACGCCGCTAGTGGGAATTAATGCTGGCGGAGCTAACGGGGCTCGAACCCGCGTAATTGCCTTGGGAAAAGTAAGTTTCGTAGGAGAAAATGCGAACGGAAACGCACGGAAACGCACCAAGGAGACCGTGTTACTGTCAATATGGTGTCAACGGATGACCCAGGCCGCTGACGTGCAGTTATCTAACAACTTTTTGCGGTTCACAATTTGGATCTCTTCCGGCCAAGCCGAGGGGCGCTTCCATTCGCAAAATTCCGTCCTTCGTGATGCTTCGTCCCCGATGCGAGCGTGCACATCTTCCCGTTCTCCCCCTTGTTTCGCATTGGAGCGAATTCCCTGACTACAGAACCCGTCCTGAATCGTCGCAGGACGCCCGTCGCGCGGACGCGAATTGATGGCCATGTTGCCGGTAGAACATTCCTTGTAACCAACTTTTTTGGCTCCGGCCGCCATGACAATCTGATTGTTGTTGGCGTCAAGTAGTGGAATTCCGTGAGTGCCGGTTACGCCCATTCTATCTTCCGCCTTGTTGTAGTAAGGCTCGAGCTCGGCCAAGGTTAACGGCCAATTCAAAAGATTGGCTCCCAGGATTTCGCCGTACAAATCCTTCGTGCGGACTTTCGACGAAACGCCTGGAGGCGCAGCCGCAGCGTTCAGCGGAATCAGCCAGTACATCGGGGCGGCTCGGGTCAGCGGCACGCCCGACTATGACGCTCTGCAAAAAGCGAAGAAGTCATGACCTACGACACCTGGAACGCCACCAACCCGCAGGATGAGTGGTTTGGACCGGCGCTCGCGCCAGTTCGTCGAATTCCATCGGTTCCTCCTCACTCGGTGATCGATCACGGCTCTGGCGTTCAATACGGGAACTCTCGCAGAAGCCGCGCTTCCCAAATCCATATTAACGAATTATATTCGCTAAAACATCGATTAAGAAGTCGCGCCATCTCCTTGTATGCCGACGCGCAAATACTTAATTAATTTCGGGAGAGAACCTACTATGACCTACCACGACAAGATTCAGCTTACGCTGATCATCATTGCCCCTCCGGATCAAGCGGCGGAGGGCGACCGAGTCTTTCAGAGCCACCGGTCTTGGATGGAGTCTACGCACTACCGTACCGGAGAGAAAGCTCTCCTGAGCTACAACGTGTCCAAAATGAAGGAGCTTTCGAACCCGGCGGATCTCAACTCTGCCCCGACCGGCAACACGTGTTTCGTCCTGACTGAGATCTACGAAAGCACAGCTGGTGTTCTCGATCACATTAAGCAGGCCCACGAGAATTGGGGAGACTACCCCGCTTTTGACGAGTGGTTGGATAAGTGCAAAGTCACCTTTGTGTCTGCTGCTACAATCTTTAACTCGCTCTGGTGAAGGAGCGGTGGGAGAACAAGTTCAAGTTGCTGGACCCTGAGCCAATCGCTAACGAGTTATGGGCGCTCTGGCCCGGGCAATACGACAATTTCATAGGTTACATGTGCGGGCTCATTGCGAGCGGCGACGTGGCGAACTAGATCGGCTAGGCGCTCGCGTGTTGCGGCTGAGTGGTCTACAACGAAAATGGGTCTACTAGCAATGAACGAAAGAAAGAAAATGAGAGGCACTCACCCCAATCAGTTATCATCAGGTTCTGCTGTTCTGTGCGATCATTCACCTTTATATTCCAGACCGACACGCCATAGACTGAGCTTCCAGTAAGCGTGGCATCGCGAAGATCCGTCGCAATTAATTGAGCCCCACTGAGGTTCGCCTCATCCTATCCCCGCCAGAACGGCCTGGCGCTCGCCCTGCGCGAACTGGGAAAGTTGGAACGGACTTTCTTTTACGCTCCAATGGCTGCAGGAGCCCGAGCTGCGTCGTCGTAGCCACGTCGGCCTCAACAAGGGGTGAGCAGCAAAATGCGCTCCGCCGCGCCGTATTCTTCAACCGACTCGGCGAAATCCGCGACCGCTCCTACGAGAACCAGCGCCACCGCGCCAGCGGTTTAAACCTGCTCGTCGCGGCCATCATTCTATGGAATACAACCTACCTCCAGCGAACTGTCGATCACCTGCGCATCCAAGGGCACCATCCGGCATCCGGTGATTTGGCTCATTTGTCGCCACTCGGCTGGGAGCATATCAATCTAACCGACGATTACCGCTGGGACACATCGCCGACCCTCGGTCCAGATGAATTTCGGCCTCTCCGCACCCATGCACATGACTTCGCCGCAGCCGCTTAGCGTGCTTTAAAGTCCGAATCGTGTCTTCTCCTCAAAAAGACCTTTTACTGAGCCAGTATCTAAGGCTTGTAAGCTTTTGGACTCCGCTATGTTTGGATTCGAACAGAATGGCGCTTCTAAGATAAGGAGGTTTGGGATACTTTTGGCGCGGGCGTTTTAAGTTAAATGTGGAATCCGGTGAAACTAGAACATGACTCGGCAGCGAAGGGCATCGCGCGATTTCGCACGACCCGATGGACAGTTGTCTTGATTTCTGCACAGAGCCAGACCCGAGAGGGACGGGCGGCGTTTGCCGAACTATATCAGCTCTATTGGTATCCACTCTACACCTTTGCCCGTCGCGGCGGGCATTCTCCGGAGGACGCCCAGGACTTGACACAAGGTTTTTTCCTGCACCTGCTGGAGCACCGGGCCCTCACCCACGTCGATCGGCTTAAAGGGAAGTTCCGGTCGTTCTTGCTGGCATCCTTTAAGAACTACCTTTCAGTCGACGCGCGTCGAGGACGTCGTGTCAAAAGGGGCGGCAACTGTGAATTTGTTCCTCTCGATCTGGAAAGCGCCGAGAGTCGTTATCGGCTTGAGCCAGTCGATTATCTGACAGCGGAGACGATCTTCGATGCCCGGTGCGCAATGACTTTGCTTGATCAGGCAATGATCTTACTTCGCGATGAATATGCAGCCCACGGTAAAGCATCGACATTCGAAACTCTGATGGGTTTCTTAGCAAGCAGCGACAGCACGCTGTCGTACGAAGAGGCGGCAAACGTGCTAGGCGTGGGGGTGGGTGCGGTCAGGACGCTTATACACCGCTTGCGAAAGCAGTACACCCGTCTTTTACGCGAGGAGGTCGCCCGCACGGTTAGCGGGCCGGTAGAAGTCCAGGAGGAGATTCATGCTCTATGCGATGCCCTGGTCGCCGCTGAAGGACGGTTAGGTCCATGAAGATGGAGGACAGCGCTCCAGCCGACGAACCCAGTGAACCTGTCAAATTAGGGCATGGAATACGCACCTGCCCGGATTGCGGCACGCCGGTTTATTCAACAGCGCAATTCTGTCCAGTCTGCATGTTCCGCGGAGCTTTGGATGAAGAAATTGAACCATTCGAGTTTTCTCCCGAACAAGCCTTCGGCGATTCCACGTCCGAATTGGAAGTGCAACGGTTTGATAATTATGAACTCCTGAAGGGCGAAGACGGGAAACCGATCGAATTGGGTCGCGGTGCGATGGGGGTCACTTACAAAGCGGTCGATGTCGATCTGCACTGCCTCGTGACACTGAAAGTCATCAGCGAAAAATATCTTGGCGATGAGGCGGCGCGGCTTCGGTTTTTACGCGAAGCCCGCGCGGCGGCGAGTATCCGTCACCCGAATGTTGCCTCGGTTTTCCACCTGGGCAGAACCGGTCAGAATTACTTCTACGCCATGGAGTTTGTAGAGGGGGAAACGCTCGAGAACCTAATCAAACGCTCAGGCCGGCTCGAGGTAAAGCTGACGCCGGAAATCGTGACACAGGTCGCTGCTGGTTTGGCTGCAGTGCATAAACAGAATCTCGTCCACAGGGACATCAAGCCGAGCAACATTATGGTTAGCTTGGAGGGGGAAGGCACTGGAACAGTGAAGATTATCGACCTCGGGCTGGCGAAGGCAGCAGCCGAATCCCATTCTGAAGCCGCGATTTCAATGCCTGGGGTTTTTGTTGGGACCCCAGAGTTTGCCAGTCCCGAACAATTCGCTGGCGTGGGTGCGGACATTCGTTCGGACCTGTACTCACTTGGCGTAACGCTCTGGGAGATGCTGACTGGCCAAGTGCCATTCCGAGGCTCTCCTGCCGAGGTGATGCATCAGCATCAGCACGCCCCCTTACCGGTTGAACAACTTGAAGGTGTCCCACAGCCGCTCGTCGTTCTCCTTGAGGTGCTCCTGGAGAAAGACCGGGAGCGACGCTTCCAGAGCCCCGCCGAGCTGTTGAAGGTGATGCCGATGGTAAGGGACGCTATCAACGCGGGGCGTTGTCTGGTGAAGACGATTCGGGTTTTCGTCTCATCAACTGGCGACGTCCAAAAGGAGCGCAATGTAGCGGATCAAGTGATGCGCTCTATTGCTGGAGAGTTCAACCTGCCAGTGAGTGCCTGCTATTCGATCCAACGCTTAGCAGAAGAAAGCGGCGGGCCAGAAACTGATCCGGAGAATCACGGAGCGTTGGTTCTATGCCCCTGTTTTTGGGAATATCAGAGAATTGGACCGGACGCGGGTCACCAAGGACAGATCCCAAATCCCGCGGAATTTGATCTGGTTATTTGTATCCTTTGGTCGCGCCTAGGTGACCCGTTTGCCTCAACCTTGAAAATGCCGGATGGCAGCCCGCCCAATTCGGGAACGGAATACGAAATTGCCTGGGCGTTGGACCACGGAAGCAAGAATAGGGGCGCTCCGTCGTTGCACGTTTATCGCAACTGTTCGAAGCCGACGCCGCCATTGGAACCGAAAGAGGAGCTCGAAGCCTTTTGCCGGCAATGGAACTCCGTACAGGAGGCCTTTGCGCATTGGGAGAATAATAGCGACGCAAACCTCGCTGGCGCGTTCAACAACTATCGCAGCTTGGAGGAGTTTGAAGAGCTCTTCCGGAAACATTTCCGTGATTTTCTGGCAAGTCAGGTAAATCAGGAGGTTGGAGAAAACATTCCGCGTAATGTGCGCCGGTGGAAGTCCCATCCGTTCCGAGGACTGAGTTTCTTCGATTTCGAACACGCGCCCATCTTCCACGGTAGAACTAAAGCAATCGGAGAAGTGTTGGAAGCCTTGGAAGCGCAAGTCAGAGCGCAACGACCGTTTGTGCTCGTCGTCGGTGCGAGCGGATCTGGAAAAAGCTCGCTGGTGCGCGCGGGCGTCCTTCCGTTGTTGACGCAACCCGGAACGGTTGAAGGTATCGGACTCTGGCGCTGGTCGGTAACCAGACCCGGAGCGGGCGGAGCAGGCGGTGATTGCTTCGATGCTTTGGCAGCTGCGTTGCTCGAGCCCCCTGCGCTGCCGGCCTTGGAGGACCCTGAATCACTGAACGCAATCCGTAATCTGGCAAACGAATTGAGAGAACATCCCGACAGCGTCGCCCTCCGGGTCCGGGACGCGCTCGATCACGCCGCGCGAGAATGGAAAATCCAGCATTCCCACTACCTGGAGGAAAGAGAGCGCCACCTGCGGGAGTCAGGGAGATCCGACGACGCGGACGTGGCTCGACAGCAGAGGGATAGGCTTGAGCTACCGAAAGCCCGATTGGCATTGGTGGTTGACCAGTTGGAAGAATTGTTCACGACTGGTTTTTCACTGGAGGTTCGGCAGAACTACATCTCCGCGCTCGCTGGTTTGGTTAGGAGCAACCGAGTCTTTGTCCTGGTGACATTACGGAGTGATTTTTACCCGCGGTATCAGGAGTTCCCGGATCTGATCGAACTCGCCAAGGCAAGTGGAAAAGTCGATCTCCGGCCGCCCACGGCGTACGAGATCGGAAATATGATTCGGCTACCGGCCAAAGCGGCCGGTTTACACTTCGAGCAGGAGCGGAAGACGGGTCAACGCCTGGATGAAGCGCTGCGCGACGCTGCCTCTGCGACACCGGAATCCTTGCCATTGCTGGAGCATGTTTTGTCGCTGCTCTACGATGAGCAGGGTGCCCGTGGTGATGGCTTACTTCGGTGGTCGGACTATCGCGAACTAGGGGAATTGAAAGGCGCGCTTGCCAAGCACGCCGAAGCGGTATTCAGCACGTTGCAGCCGCATGAACAAAAGGCGTTTCCTTTAGTGATGCGGTACCTGGTCACGTTGGGCCAGGGCGAAGAGGAAGTGCCCAACCGGCGGACGGCGCCTTATCGTGATTTCGTCGCCTCAGAGGGGACCGATCATGATCAGAAAGCCGGTGCGAAAGGCTTTGTCGATCTATTCATCGAGAAGCGGCTGTTGGTCGCAGACGCCGATCCACAGGGAGAGATTACTGTGAGCGTCGCGCACGAAGCGCTGCTGCGGGAATGGCAACGCGTCAAAGAGTGGCTGACCGAGAACCGCGAGTTTCTTCGGATGCGAGACCGCCTGGATTCGAGCCTGAAGCTTTGGCTGAGCCGCGGAAAGCAAAAGGATGACTTGCTCGAACCGGGACTCCACCTGGCGGAAGGTGAAAAACTACTCAAAGACTTTGGACCGTCGCTTAGCCGGGAACAGACTGACTATATCTATGCGAGCATTGCAGAGCGAAAACGGCGCAAACGGGCACACGAGCGGATTCGTTACGCGGTGATGGCCGCGATCAGCGTTCTCGCGATCGTCGCAGGTTTTCAATGGCTCCAGGCTGAGCGTCAGCGTCAGGGCGCGGCCAAGGCCTTTAAATCTGCGGCCCAAGCGCTTAAATCTGAAGCACAGGTCACCGCGAAACTGCAGGAACAGTTGCGGCAGGCGAGTTGGGCAAGCTTCAACCAAGCCGAGCGTCAGTTTCAGTTGGGAGAGTGGCGGGAAGGCATCGCTTTTCTGGCACGTGCGATCAAGTTCGACCCGGAAAATCAAATTGCTTCAGAACGATTCTTCCACGAACTAATCGTTCATCGCGAAAAGGCGCTGCCGCCTTTCTTCGCCACCCTTGACCATCAGGACAGTGTTAACGACGCAGCCTTTAGTCCGGACGGCACTCGGATCCTTACGGCAAGCTGGGACAAAACCGCCAAGCTTTGGGATGCGGCCTCGGGCACGCTCGTCGTCTCCTTCGCTCATCAGGGTATCGTCTGGCGCGCAGCGTTTAGTCCGGACGGTACTCGAATCCTGACGGCGAGCGCGGATAAGACCGCCAAGCTCTGGGATGCGGCCTCGGGCACGCTCATCGTTTCCTTTGCTCATCAGGCTATCGTTTACAACGCGGCGTTTAGTCCGGACGGTGCGCGGATCCTGACGGCGAGCGCAGACAAGACCGCCAAGCTCTGGGATGCGGCCTCGGGTAGACTGATTGCCTCCTTCGCCCATGACGCCGACGTCAACGACGCGGCGTTTAGTGCTGACGGTGCGCGGATCCTTACGGCAAGCGCGGACAAAACCGTCAAGCTTTGGAATGCGGCCTCGGGCGCGCTCATTGTTTCCTTTGCTCATGAGAGTATCGTTTCCCACGCGGCTTTTAGTCCAGACGGTGCGCGGATCCTTACGGCAAGCGCCGATCACAGCGCCAAACTCTGGGATGTGGTCTCTGCCAAGCTCATCGCCTCCTTTGCCCATCAAGACCTGGTCTACGACGCGGCGTTTAGTCCGGACGGTGCGCAGATCGTGACGGCGAGCGCAGACAACACCGCCAAGCTCTGGGATGCAGCCTCTGCCAAGCTCATCGCCTCCTTTGCTCATATGGGTGTAGTTTACCATGCAGCGTTTAGTGCAGACGGTGCGCGGATCCTGACGGCGAGCGCAGACAACACCGCCAAGCTCTGGGATGCAGCCTCTGGCGAGCTGATCGCCTCCTTTGACCATCAGGACCTGGTCTACGACGCGGCGTTTAGTCCGGACGGTACGCGGATCCTGACGGCGAGCGCGGATCACAGCGCTAAGCTCTGGGATGTGCCTCCGGGCGAGCTCATTGCATCCTGTGCCCATCAAGATGGTCTCTATCATGCGGCGTTTAGTCCGGACGGTTCTCGGATCTTAACAGCAAGCGCGGACAAGACCGCCAAGCTCTGGGATGCGGCCTCGGGCAAGCTTATGGCGTCCTTTGCCCATCTGGACCTTGTCTTCTTCGCGGCGTTTAGTCCGGACGGCGCGCGGATTCTCACGGGAAGCGCGGATCACAGCGCCAAGCTCTGGGATGTGGCCTCGGGCAAGCTCGTTGCCTCTTTTGACCATCAGGATGCGGTCTTCCAAGCGGTGTTTAGTCCGGACGGTGCTCGAGTCCTGACGGCGAGCGCGGACAAAACCGCCAAGCTCTGGGAGGCGGCCTCGGGCAAGCTGATCGCCTCCTTTGCCCATCAGGATAGTGTCAACGCCGCGGCGTTCAGTCCGGACGGCGCGCGGATTCTCACGGGAAGCGCGGATCACAGCGCCAAGCTCTGGGAGGCGGCCTCGGGCAAGCTGATCGCCTCCTTTGCCCATCAGGATAGTGTCAATACCGCGGCGTTCAGTCCGGACGGCGCGCGGATCCTGACGGCGAGCGCGGATCACAGTGGCAAGCTCTGGGATGCGGCCTCGAGCGAACTGATCGGCTCTTTTGACCATCAGGACGAGGTCTTCCGAGCGGCGTTTAGTCCGGACGGTGCACGGATCCTGACGGCGAGCGCGGACAAAACCGCCAAGCTCTGGGATGCGGCCTCGGGCAAGCTGATTGCCTCCTTCGTCCATCAGGCTAGTGTCTACTACGCAGCGTTTAGTCCGGACGGCGCGCAGATCCTGACGGCGAGCGCGGACAAGACCGCCAAGCTCTGGGATGCGGCCTCGGGCAAGTTGATCGCCTCTTTTGATCATCAAGATACTGTCCGATGGGCGGCATTTAGTCCGGACGCGGCTTGGATCCTGACGGCGAGCTGGGACAAAAGCGCAAAGCTGTGGGATGCGGCTACTCCGACAGAGATGGCTCGGCAGGTGAAAGAATCGGGTGGCGCCACAGGGGGAATAGGCTCCTCCATTTCGATGGCCGGCTCAGCCGCGCTGCAAGTCGAATCGCTCTCAGATATCGCAAGCGGACTCCGATTTTCAGACGACGGCTCGCTCGTCGCGGTCAATGAGGAACGCAGATCAAAGCTGACCAAGCAAATAAAGGCCTTAGCGCCAGACCTTCAACTCAACGCGCGCTTCATATCGTGGTTTTTCAGTAGCGGAGGTAAGCGAACGATCTTCCCTGCGAGCGACGTCAACGTTGCTGAGTGGGTGGACAACGCCCTTCTGACCAATCCATACGTGACTGAAGAATGGCTTCGAAACGCTTTAATCTTCCTCCCCAATCACCCGTTGCTTCATATCGCGCTGGCGGGGTTTGAAACTGACTCCAAGCGCGCTGACTTTCTTCACTCTTTTGGCTTGGTGAGGCTTCCGAAAAACAGCGTTTTCTGCAGGCGCGCCGGCGAGATGCTGCTGGCACAACACCGTCCCGAACTCGGGCTGACCGCGGTCGATAAGGCGCTCCTCGCCGATCCAACGGACCTATCCACTCAGCGTCTTCGGCTCAAAATCCTCGATGCGATGAGCCGATGATCCGCCTTGTGTTCGGCTTCTATCGCGGGTAGTTTGCCTGTCTAAACTCCTGCAGAACGGTCGTTCGTTCGATTTCCTTCTGGAGGACCGGAAAGAAAGAGGAAGGCGTTAGGTTTGAAAGGACTCCTACACTCGCTAACTGTGGCTTTCGCGGCAGCGGTCATTACCCTGGCTGCGACCAATGCAGTTCATGCTGCCGACAACGAAACGTTGGATCCTGCCCAGAATAGCGCAGGAAAGGGGCCGATCCTTTTCGCTCAGATCGCGGCTTTCAGAGGAGCGAAAGGCAGTGAGACAGCGAAGGTAAACGTAGATAGTAAAGGGCTTATCTTGAAGGGGTACGATGCCGTCGCCTTCTTCATAAAACGAAAGCCAGTCATAGGCACTCCCGGAATCGAGAGCACCTATCAGGGCGCGACATATTTATTTGCCTCAGCGGCGGATAAAGCCGATTTTGAGAAGGATCCCGCAAAGTATGCCCCGCAATATGGCGGATTTTGTGCCTACGGGGTAGTTAACGGAGTACTGAGCGGCATCGAAGGTAATCCGGACGCTTTTGTTGTTTACAAGGGCAAACTTTACGTCTGCGGGAATCAGGCCGCGTTGAGAAGTTTCAGGAGTAATATCGATAGCAATATCGAAGAGGCAGATACGAACTGGCGGCAGTTAACAGGGTCTTAGCTCCCCAGAGTCGCTACCATACCGTGAGCGTATCGACGCTAAGAACGACACGGACGGGCAAGATGAGCGATGAGTATTGGGTGGGGCCCCATCACTGAATTGCGCCGCCTCCAGGAAACAATCTCCTACGCTTTTTCGCGGACTGCGCAGCGAAAAAGCAGCCCCTTGCGATTGCGTGGATAAGAGATAAGATCGTGTTGAATGCTGATTCCCAAGGGGCAGGTTCCCGGCGGTTTCTTTTGTGGTGGCGGGCCCCCACAGTCTCCGAGGAGATGCTGGACGGCACACACCTGATGCGCATGGCGGGCTGCTTCTGCCGCAGCATTCATGGGTATACGGGTATACGAACGCTAAGACCGCTAAGGGCAATCCGGCTGTGCATTGTCCAGCCGGGGAGCGCAAGTATGAGCTCGCGAAAGAATACCTGACAAAGACCAATATCACGCAAGGCGTGTTTCTGATTCTGGCGGGCCGTGCCCAGGCGCCGATGTGGGACGTCCGCGCCAACCAGCTAGTACACCGTCTCGCAAATAATCGTGACGTCGTTGCGTTCAAAATGGGCCGGCGGCCGCGTTGCTGGTCGGTTACGTATCGATTCAGATATGCGCCCTCCTCGCGCCTTGCTTGCCGACGGCCCATTTTGAACGCAACCCTTGTATCTTCCCCTCGACAACAAATGTATGCGTCTTACTAACACACCTACCATTTCGCGGCGGAATTTGCTGAAATGGACGGATGACGGAACCCGAAGAAGTTAAGCCGCGCCGGCGGCGCACGCGACAGGAGGTCCAGCAGCTTGTCAGTGAGTTTGGAACCAGTGGCTTGTCACGAGGCGAGTTCTGCCGGATCCACGGAATGACGCTGAGCACGTTGCAGCGAGGGCTCAGGCGAGAACGAAGCGAGCCCAGCGACATCCAAAGCGATGGCAAAAGGCTGGTGCGCGTCAAAGTAATCGGTGGGAGCGGCACAGCGGATCGTGAAGGTCGATGCACAATGGCGGTGGTATTGGCCAAGGGCCGGCGCATCGAGTTGAGCCGGGACTTTGACGCGGCGCAGCTGCGCCGGGTGGTCGAGGCACTGGAAGGATTCTAGATTTGTGTTTGGACTCGGGCCGGCCACCAGGATTTACGTGGCTCTTGGAGCCACCGACCTACGCAAGGGCTTCGATGGCCTTTACGGAATCGTGCGCGACCGGCTCGGATTGGAAGTCCGGAGCGGGCATCTGTTTTTGTTCGCCAATGCCAGAAGGAACAGGCTCAAGATTTTATACTGGGATGGCAGCGGCCTTTGGAGCTGCGCCAAACGGCTGGAACGTGGAAGATTTAGCTGGCCAGTAGCCGAAGACCAAGCGGAGCGAGTGAGTTTGAGCCATGAAGAACTTTCGCTCTTGTTAGGGGGAATCGATCTGAAGGGCACACGGCGTAAAGACTGGTATCGAAAAACCATCTCTGAGAGCGAAAAAGAGTAAGAAAAACCTATGAAAGTAACCGCATTTTTGTTAGTTATTTTCATTAGTTGAGCAGCAGTTTTACTCCCCTTAAAACGCAGGATCCCGAGCTGGTAAACCAGCTCAAGGAAAGACTTCCCGAAGCGCTGTTTGAAAAGCTCAAGGTCTCTTTGTCCATTGACGGGGATCGCCTCAAGTTCGCCGAGTATAAGGTGCGGGTCCTGGAGGAAAGACTGCGCCTGGTCCGGATCGAGAAGTACGGGCCCGGCAGCGAGAAGCTCTCCGACGACCAACTGGAACTCTTGGAGTTGGAGCCTGGGGTCAGCAGCGCCGAAGTGGAAGCCGAAAGTCAGCGCCAGCAACTGCAACTGCAACTGCCCCTTAAGGCGGCGCGCAAGCATCCGGGCCGACAGGAGCTACCAGCCGAGCTGTCTAGGACCGAACAGATCATTGCTTGCACGCCGGAACAATGCGTCTGCGGCAAGTGTGGCCAACAGACCACAGTGATCGGCTACGAGAGTTCTGAACAACTCGATGTCGAGCCGGCCAAATACTTTGTGCGGGTAACCAAACGCGAGAAACGGGCCTGTAAAGCTTGCGAAGAACAAGGAGTCCAGGCCGCGCCGCTGCCAGCCCGGATCATCGACAAAGGCTTGGCCAGTGATCGAGTGGTGATTGACACAGTGGTAAGCAAATACGCTGACCACGTTCCGCTCTACAGACAAAGCGCGATCCTGGAACGGGAGACTGGAATCGAACTGTCCCGAGCGACTCTAGATGGTTGGGTGATGCGGGTTGGTGAATTGCTCCGGCCCATCAGCGGGGCCATGGCCCAAGAGTTGTTGGCCGGAAACTATATCCAAGCCGATGAAACGCCCGTGGGCGTTCAATCCGAGAGGGCACGAGGCAAAAATCACCAAGCTTACCTTTGGCAGTACAGCAGACCGGGCGCGGCGGTGGTCTTCGACTTCCGGATGGGCCGGGAACGGGAAGGTCCGAAACGGTTTTTAGGCAACTTCGAAGGCATCCTCCAGAGTGATGGCTACGCGGCCTACGATCAAGTCGGGGGCCCAAAGATCGTGCACGCGGCGTGTTGGGCACATGCCAGACGCAAGTTTTTCCAGGCTGTGGAGCTCAATCCTAAAGATCAGGACGCCCTCCGCATTGTCGCGCAGATGGATGAACTTTTTGCCACGGATGCCCAGGCACGCAAAGAAGGACTAAGCCCACAAGATCGTCAGCTTCGACGCTTGGACAAATCCAAACCGCTGCTTGAGCAGATCAAGTCTCAAATCCAGAAAGCACGCTCGGATGCACTGCCAAAGAGCGTGCTGGCCAAGGCTTGTAACTATACCTTGACGCTTTGGACACGGCTGAGCCGTTTCCTGGAACATCCCGAGCTGGAGTTGAGTAACAACCTGGCTGAGAACGCCATGCGCCCTCTGGCCCTGGGCCGCCGTAACTGGATCCACATCGGAAGCGAGCAAGCCGGACCGCGCGTCGCGGCTATAATCTCGGTTGTCGAGACCTGCCGACGATTGAAAATCCCAATTCGCGACTACCTCGCCTCGGTCTTACCGGGGTTGGCAAACTTCCCGATCAATCGGATTGCCGAGCTCACGCCTGCAGCTTGGCTGGCTAGAAACTGACCGCCCAAATCCAGTCGAGTAGCCGACCGCCATTAACCGTGTGTTAGTCAGACGGGCACCAACAAATTATCCTTCATTAGCCGCCCGTAAGGGCGGAACCTTTGAAGCGAAGTTTTGGCCGAGAGAGGTGGGATAGCGTCGCAACCCATCGTCATTTGTGAACCTGTCCCGGAGATGAGACCCACCTCTCTCGAACCGCTCCTTCCGCGAAATCCGAACCGTATCTTTAGCCTTGAATCGAAATAGCTTTGGCATCTCGTTCGATTTTTAAGCACGTATTGACAAGGATCGTTTTGGAAGGCGCCTGCCAGGACTTCAATGAAACATCCTGACATGAAAAAATCTTACTTTCTCGGTATTGATGGCAAAGAATTCCTGCAAGTTCGCTTTGCTCAAAGCCAATGGCTCCTGCCTCTGGAGCGGTCAATTCGACAACAATTCTTCCTCGATCCAACGCTGGCTCGCGCTCTTAGGGACTCGTAAGCTTGATCGGCGCAAAATCCTTTTCGGTTTTGAAGCCACTGGGGTCTACAGTCATGCTTTACTGTTTCATCTTCAGCAATTGGAGCTGGCCGCTTGCCAGCTTAATCCAGCTCAAGTCAAATATTTCGGCGTCTCTGTGAACCGTCGTACCAAAAATGATCCCGCTGATGCTCGACTCATCGCCTATTTTCTCCTCGAGCGCCAGCCCGTGGCTACCCGCACCTTAAATCCCATCGAACATCAACTCAAAGTGCTGGTTCATGAACGGGAGGCCCTAAGCATTGATCTGGTTCGTGAACGCAATCGCGCGGAAAAACATGCGCTTTCACCCTTTAAAGCCCCTCCTATGTTGGCAGAACAGAGGGCCGAGCGACTCCTTAAACTCAAGACTTGGATTAAAGATCTGGACGCCGCGCTTAAAGAACTCATTGATTCGGATCCCGTTCTTTGTGCCAAGGCCCAACTGCTTTGTTCTATTCCTGGCATTGCTTTTTGTACGGCGGCAAAAATCCTCTCTCAAGTCTCCGGCAAAGAGTTCCAATCCGCTCATCAACTCGCTCTCTACGCGGGGCTCACGCTCAAAGAAAATCAATCCGGTCTCCTTAAAGGCAAGACCACTCTGTGCAAAATCGGTAACGCCTTCCTGCGCAAAGCCCTTTTCATGCCGGCAACGGTTGCCACTCGTTGCTGCCAACCAATCAGACTCTGGGCCCAGCAGATCCAATCCCGTCGCCCAGAACTCTCAAAGCTCGCCATCCGCTGTGCCGTCATGCACAAACTCATCCGCATCATCTTCGGCGTCCTTAAAAATCAAAACCCTTTCAATCCTAACTTCGGCTCCTTCTCTCATGCTGCTTGACACCAAAGACCGTATCTCCGGGCCGGAGCCAGTTGGCTGTTTTTCCGCGTTGCTCGCTCGACCCGTATGACTCAGATATGGACGCTTCGCTCGCGCCTTGAAAAACAGCCAACTGACCGCCGGCGACGTCACCATTATTTGCGAGACGGTGCACTAGCTGTAAATATTTTTCAGAAATCGTGAAACTCGCGATTGGCGATGGATTTGTAATTAGATGAATCCACAAATCTTCTAAACAAGCCGGATGATGGATATCGTTTTTTGCAGTTCGTAGACTGAATCATTTTCGACCATATCTTTCGGCGCGACACAAATTATGAAAATAAAACTTATAGTGAGCTTGATTGCGGCGATGTTTGCCAGCGGTTTATCTGACTTATCTATCAGCTATGCGGCCGAACCCGAAGTGGCGACCGTAAAAGACTTCAAGTGGGGTGACCAAACCAATTTGAAGGAACATTTGCTAAAACATGTAAGCTTTCCGGCCACAGGAAAGGTCGTCAAAGAGACATGCAAAAATGAGTTCCCTGATGAGTTTTCCAAAGAACAGCGGGCCTACTTGGATGTCGCGCTTAAGGACGACACTACCTATAACAATTCGGCAGAGGTTATGTCAGCCTTAGGTTTGAAGTAAATAAGCGGTGAAGTAAAAGCCACAGGTCTCGAACATTCATGGTGGCGTGGTGCGATTCATTCTCGATGCACCGAATGATTCGGCGAAGTTTGTTCGGGCCTGCTGGAATCACTCCGGAACCGATCTTCATTCCTGGATTACTTGGCTCCCACCCGCGAGGCCGAATGGGTGGTCTACGCCAAGCGGCCTTTCGCCGGCCCCGAGCAAGTCTTGGACTACGTTGGCCGCTATACCCATCGGGTGGCCTTTTCCAATCATCGGCTCTTGGACATTGCGGAAGCCAAGGTCACCTTTCGCTACAAGGATTATCGCCACGATGCCCAGCAGAAGACGATGATAGTGCAAGCCGAAGAGTTTATCCGGCTTCCAGCGCATCCGCTACTACGGTTTCCTGGGTAACCGATACCGGGAACAGAAATTAGCATGCTGCCGAGAACTTTTGGGCATGCCAACGCCCAAATCACCGGCCTCGGAAACCGCCAAGGACTATCGCGAGCGCCATAAAGAACTCACCGGCTCTTCGTTGTGGCAGTGCCCAGTCTGTCGCCAAGGCCGGATGCTGGTAACCCAGGTCTTGCCGCGACGTCCACCCAGCCAAGTGTCGATTAAGGATACCTCCTGACAAGAGGGCTGTTATGAGATGCAGAGAGATTACTCCGGGCAACCTTGGCCCGAGCCAAGCCACAGGAGCGGTGTTGCCACGCGGTTCATTGCAAAGATTTTTCCGGTACCCATCTCATCTCCCCGACACCATGACAGCTCACTGGAGCCAGCGCGACCCATCCAGAGCGCCCGACACGCTCATCACCTCTGGCCGCTTCAGATCCCCTCAAAGATCCAGCCGGCAATCGATACCCATAGACATCGCCATTCCCCGACGCTTTAGCCCAACCCATTTTTAGACCACCGTGGCGGCGACCACCCCCAGCGTGCTCTCCAAGCGCCTCCCGCCGCGACGCCGGTCTAAAAATGCTCTGCATTATGTGTGGCTATCGTTAGGTCAGACTAAAATTCTCTCCCACCCAAAATACGCGGCTACATATCCCCGGCATCGGAGATACCGTTTTACCGGCGTTTCAAAATCAATTCTTCGACCAAAGAGCTAGGGCATGCCCTCGCCTCTTAGATGGCATGCGCTCGATCTCATCGAGAGAAATCTCATCCCGCCGTTCGGCCTAACTGAAGCTTCGTCGTCCGCGGCGATTCATGATTGGCGATATGCTGCGCCACTTCAAAGTTACCGCTGTTCTTCAGGTAGGCAGAAATGCCGGGCCTAACGTTCCATTTCCATCGCCCGAACTATTTGCGCTTGGCGCGTCGCCCAAAGATCGGGCATCATTCGATCTCTGGATTGGACCTTCGACCTCGGCACGGCTTGGAGAAGCTCCCACACTGACTTGCGCTCCCTAGGCTGCATAACCGATTGACGCAACGCTGTCTTGTTGCGCGTGTAGACATGCATCGCGGCCCGAGCCCGCGATAGGCTCACATACCAGGCTTTCGCGTCAGCGCCGTCCGGCAACACAACCACCTGATCGACCGTACGGCATTGGCTTGCATGCGAGGTTATGCAGACGCCTTGATCGATGCGCGCGCCGTCACGGCGCATTCGCCGGCCATCATGGAGGACGAGCTCCGTATTGGTGATTTCCCGCACCTGTACAACATCGTTGTTCTTGAACACGTTTTTCCCTTCCCTGAATCCTGCCGTAACTCGAATCTGGTCTCCTACGCTGACCTGCATCGTTGAGGAAACGAGCACGTCCCACTTACCCTTAGCAGATGGTTTGAACTGACGGACCTTCCCATTGCGCTCCAGCGTCACGGTCCCGCAATTCGTTTCTCTCACGGTCCACTTCTCGCCAGGCCTAAACCCTCCCGCGGTCCGGCTGTGGAATCCTACTACCCGTCCAGGCGCGTAATGTAAGAGATCCCGGCACGCTTCGGACCCGAGATCCATGCGGCCCAGAACGGTGACCGTGTGATTTTCCGCGCCTATTGCGCCTTCCGCCTTGAGTTTTTGGCGTACAACTGAAGCGACTTTGCGCGCCTCCTCATGGCGAGGGGAAATCATGAGCGACGTTTTACCGACCCGGAGTGCCTCGAGGTGCTGCTCGACCGCTCTTTCACGTAATTCTACGTCATCAATGACCTCTTTAATGACTCCATAGTGCTCCAACTTCTCCCAGCCGGCCTGGAGCCGCCCCGCCTTCAGATCCTCGATCGCGGCTTTGAGTGCCGGCACCTTTTGCCTCTGCGTCTGTAGTAATTCGACGTACCGCACACTGCCGGACTGTTCGAGAATGCGCAGCGCATCCCCGCCTTCGACTGATCTGTGCTGAGCACTGTCTCCGATCAGGAGCACCCTGGAATTATTCTCGCGTGCATGTTTCACGAGCCACAGCATTTGCGGTACGCTCAACATCGATGCCTCGTCAATCACAAGCATGTCCGCGCATTCCGGTCTGAGTTGGAATCCTTGGAACGTTCGCGCCTGGAATCCCGCTTTGCGTAAATCCTTTACGCTGGCGTCCGTCGGAGAAAGGACGGCGACACTCTGGCCCACAGAGACGGCTCGCTCCACCTGTTTGAGCAGATGCGATTTGCCGGCTCCAGCAATTCCGGAAACATCCATGACCAGGTCCGTTGATGCCAGGATGTGATCCAGCGCCTTGCGCTGCTCGTCGGTGAGTCCCGCTGGATCAAATGCGAAATCTCGTCCCATCGGTTCACAGGTATCCCATCCGCCCCGCACCAGATCCAGGAGCTGTTCCTCCTCAAGTTTCGCTTTCTCAGTGGTGACGTGCGATCTGTCGAGCTGTATGAACCGGTCGCTTTTGACGTGCTCCTCCACTTCTTCACGAGACAATTTACCGCAGGCCCGTTTGAGAATCTCGGCCGTTAGCACCCGGTCGCGCGCAACAGAATGCTTGGCGAAGTAGGCTTCAACCGCGACCTCGCGCGGATTGATTGGCAGCTCGAGTTGAGGCCCCTCCTTTGCTTCTTCTGGCGTCACCGAGTCCCACCGCTGGGCTCCCATTTGCTGACGCCAATTCTCGATCTCCGCCTTGCCGTGGAAAAGTTTGGTTATCTTCCGTTCACGCTCCTGGTGCGCAATCCGCCTTTCTTCTTCTGGCGTGGATCCTCTCTCTTCCGACAGAGTGTCGATCAGCTCATGTCTCTTAGAGAACAATTCTACTTCTCGGTCGGTGATGCATGCCATCTCCCACTGATGCCAACCCCTATCTGTTCGCCGTAGCTTGTACCCGGATTCCATCAATCTTTGGGCCAGCAGCGTATGAAAATATTCCTGAAAATAGCCCTTATCGGCAATTAGTCCCCTGAATTGGCCGGCTTTCCATCGCACTTCGACCGGATCAAACGTGGCATTGTGAAGGAAACAGTGGACATGCCAATGCGGATCGCTCAGCCCGTTAATCGGTCGAGAATCCAGATGAAAGAATTTCGAATACAGCAGCTCGCCCGTTCTACGATCCTCGTGCAAGTCTCCACTGCGGACCTTGCACTGCATCTCGGCTTCCATTGCGCGCATCGTTTCGTCCACAGCCGATCTTGCGATGTCCTCAACCACCTCATCGCCCGTGATCGCAAGATAGATGCTGAGCGACTTTGGAACTCCGAACACGAGTCCATAGCCAACCTGCCGGTTGCTGACCTTTTCGCCGTCCTCCTGCCGGCTTGTGTTCGTGCGTGCCGTCAGCCGTTTACCCGTCGTCGGATTTTCGTTTCGCAACAATGCTACAAACTGCACCGCCGCACCGGACCACGAAGCCCTAGCCGGTCCGCTCCGCGTCCCGCCCATATGCCAGGCTCTTTCATCAAGTAATCGCTTACCGCAAGTTCCAAATCGAAGTACTGTTCGACCCCTTTGGCGCTGCGGTTAACATCAATGTTTAGCATGCTATCTCATCAAACTATTTGGGCATATAAACGCTTGCACCCTTACGCTTCGCTTAAGGCCCAATGACTCCCTCCCGACGCTATGCGTCGACCTCCCTTCAAGGGAGGTTCGGAAGGTAACTGCGGGTAACAGTTCAACGCATTTCAACGTCGCTGGTAGGGCTGGCGTTGAAAGGTGTTGAAAGCCATTGAACAACGACAAGAGGCAACGGTCGCTCCAGGGCCGCGACGGGCCCACTATTATTAGTGCTAGCGTCATTGCAAATGTAAAATAAAGCTAAATTACCAAATGTGCTTCGCAAGAAAGCATCTCATTCCTCTGCAGATGGTAGCCTTGAGACGACTTCCTGTCGGGTTTCCATGAATTGATCAATCGACTCCCTGTCTACGAGACGAACTCCACGCAAAGCACCACTATGCGATTTCAGGCAGATTGATTTGATTCGCCCCTGTGTGAGCAACTCATAAAGTCGAGAGCGGGAAAGGCCTGAGTACTTTACTGCGCTAGGTATTCTAAGCCACCGTGGGTTTAACGTCACAGGACCAGTATGTGTATCCTGCTGGATTTCTGTAGTTAGCATGAACCTAAGATAGCAAAATCGTTACGGCCCATTTTTTTGAAATTCTGAAACCGTAGTGAACCGCTATGCACCATAGTGTGCCTCTGTGAGCTAGCGATTCTTGGAAAAATATATGAAATTCATGTCAAATGAAATTTAAGTAACTTTTTGGCTTTACTCGCGGTTCTTATGGATCGGCAAATCTGACCCGCTCAACATGAGGGAATTAACATTTGCGAAATAGAAACAAGCGAGCGGTTGGATGGAAACAATTGGAAACAAAATGGCTGTTTTGTTTCCAATTGTTTCCATTGCTTGTTCCTAAAAGCGAAAGGTTTAATCAGAGGAGTGCTGTGGAAGTTGAGCTCTTCAAAGCCGGCCAGTTTGCCGAACAGACGAGCCATCGCGAGCTGTAGCTTTGTAGGACCGCTGTGGGTATCGATCGTCCCTCCTCGCGGGATCATGTGAAGAATTTTCACCTCGGCACCCGCGCGGGGCGCGTACGTCGACAAGTTTGTTCGCCTGGTTCATCTCGTACAATTGCAGCAAGCTTGGCGATTGCCTTTGCCTCAGTATGGCCGTGGCAAACGGCGCCGTGCGGAAAGAATTGGGGGACAATAGCCAAGTTCGACCCCTAAATTGAGCGCTGGAGATTTTTCACCTCGGCACCCGGGTAGGGCGGATGCGTCGGCGAGTTTTTTCGTCTAATTCATCCCGTACGATGGCGGCAAGCTTGGCGACTGCTTTTGCTTCCGTATGACTGTGGCAAACGGCGCCATACGGAAAAAATTGGGGACAATAGCCAATGAAAGCCGCGTCTTCATCGGACCATTCGATCCACATCGTGATTCTCCTACTTTCGCTCATGGGCTTTCCCTTTGACCGCATTCCTAACTTGCTTTTCAAGGTAGGGTTTTGCGTCGTCGTTTTCATGGCCGGGGATCATGACTGAGCCCGGAAAAGTATCATGCTTAAATTTCCGGTGCGACCCCTTTCCACCGGAGATTTGACGCTAGCCAGCGGCTTTCAAGTCTTGGATCAGTTCTCGAATTTTGCGAGGCATTGGGCAATCGAAGAAGCTCAAGCCAAATCTGGCAGCTTGGCGGCGGCGCTGGCCAGCGCATCTTTCCCAACCGCGACGTAGAGTTGGTGAACTTCCTCACTATCGTGTCCGATCAAGCTTTGCACAACAGCGGCCGGAACGCCGGCTTCGTGAAGCAATGTCGTAGCTGTCCGGCGTAAACTGTGGAACGATAGCGCTGCCGCCTGACGTTGGGCGGACCTGCCAATTCCTCGGGATTGGTGAGCTTGCTTTTCTCTGATCCCAGCCTGCGCTAGCAGCTCAATAAACTGACGCGATAGACCGCCTGACTTTCCTTGCCGGGCAACAACCGCAAAAGCGCGAGGGTGAAGCGGCGTATTCACGTCGTCGGACGATGGCAAACCTTCCAGATATCGGCGTAGGGGTGCGGCAATCGGCAGAATCATCACTTTGTCAGTTTTCCGGGTTGTCAGCCTGATTTCACCTTTCACCAGGTCAACGTTGCTCCAGCGCAGCGTTGCGACGTCAGCGAGCCTTTGTCCGATGTACAGACCAAAAAGGATCATACTTTTCCACTCTGGATCGGCAACGTCCAGGACGACGCGGAGCTCGTCGAGAGTGAAGGACCGCTTGCTTGCCGACGTGGCTTTGTTTTGTGCGCTCTTGACTGACACCGCCGGATCTTCCGCGATCACTTCATCCTCCCGGGCGCTTTTGAACAATGTCTTCACCGCCCGCAGGTCATGATTCGCGGTTTTTGCGGATACTTGGGTTAAGAGCCGATTCCGGAAAGCAATGATGTCTGCCTTTGTCACGTCTCTCATCGGTGCGTCTGCCTTGGGACCTAGGAACTCCAGGAACTTGCCGAGGCTGTTCTGGTAGAAGGCGAGGCTTGTGGAAGCAATCTCGGGTTTCTTGGTCGCCAGCCAATCTACGATCCTGGACCGAGTCGTCACGCGAGCGATGATCTCGCCGGTCATTTCCTCGTGAAGGCGCTCAATGACTTTTTGCGTTTGTAGCAGAGTCCGCTTCGTTCGTGCCGCCGTTTCGTAGGTGTCGGCGATCTTCCGCGCTTCTCTCCTGTTCGATGTCCCAGTCGAAATGCAGCGACGTATTCCGTTCTTGTCGCGGAACACGGCAGCATAGTTTTTTGAGTTGTTGCGTTTCCAGACCCCGCCATATGATAGCAAAAGTGATAGCATCCGAGACCATCCACCGCAATCCGAGATTTCGCAGCTCCCTGGGGAACCGCTTAAAATGAACATCTCCAGACGATCCTGGAAAGTATCTGGACAAATCGGGGGTTCGATTCCCTCACCGTGCACCATGTTGATTTTGAATGACTTGCATTTAGATGTACCGGCAGGTAATAACAGAAGCAATAACATCTCCGGCTGCGTCCGCACCGGTCCAGCGAAATGCTAAACTCGATGCGCTAATCGCTTGCACTCCGAACCACCGCCGCTCGGATTACGGAAATAGGCTCGGGTCCGTTCAGTTTCTATCGGAGCGCAGTCGGAACAGGCGAGGGAAGGTGCCCTTGAGGTAATCTGGACGAGCGCCCACGTCGCCAAACCACTGCGATTCGCTGAGCGGCTTCAAGAGTGCCGTCATTTCCAGAAAATTCGTGATGCCGGTCGCCCGGAATGAGTGAGGCGAATAGTGGGCTGGGAGTCCAGCTTGTTTGAGTCGCCGCTTGAGCATGTCCGCGGCGTACGCACCAGCGGACGGCGCGATAACTTGCCGGTTTTCCCCAAGGCGGTCGGAAACAAAGGAGAGCCTGGCTCGGTGCCGAGACCGGTCGCTTTGAGGTATTCGTCCAGGCGCTCTTCCAACTTGTGGTGCACGGGAAGCTCTTTCTCTTTAACGGAGGTTTTCCGTCCGATGTGGCCAGTACCCGTAGCTCTTCTTTTGGTCGATGGGTTTTACGCTTTCAAAGCGGATCTGATGTTGCCACAGATCACCAAAATCACACTCCTAGAGTGATAGAGAAACCGGAAACGAAATTGGGACAAAAACACTTTTCTGGCGTCGGTCGCGAACATGCAGCCACCCAACCGGCTCACACCGTACGCCTCGCCGCGAATTACGAAACGGTGGAGGTGAAAGTCGCTCCAATCGAATGCGATCTGGAGAAGGTCGAGCAAGATGGCGATGCTGGTCTCGCCGCGCGCGTGCGGACGTCGCAAAATAGGCGGGTTGGTCTGGAGGAGCAGGATGTGAAGCTGGTAAATTTCGACCGGAGCGTTTGGCTGGACCATAGTAGATCAAGATCACTTGCCGCCGTCCATTTTCAGCCCCGGTTTTTCCCGGTCTCCGTTCACGATTGCAGAGTACCGTCGGCTTCGCGCGTGGTTGACCGACCTTGCCCTGCAGGCCAACAGAGCCTTACCGCTGGCTGTCAGCTCATTGAATCATTACGCAGCCACCTCGTTATCGTTCAACGGTCACCATGATAGATACCGGAAATAGGAAAATTGCCTATCTCGAGTAGGAAACGCATCGGAATCATTCTCGGAAGCCGACCCGATTTCCGACGATTGGAATCACTAGTATCGGTTATCGAACTCGATCGCCATTCGTGGAAACATATTTTGACCAGAATTCCGGGCCGTCACTTTTTCTGCGTGCGACTCTCTTTCAGCGAACCAGTCGCTGGGCCTTGACGATCACCTTACACCTCGCGGCGTTGCGCCCATCCGGCAAATGAAAGTTCCACTCGTTCTCGTGGTCGATGACGATATTGGAACGACCCGTTTTCTAGTCACACTTTTGGAAGATCACGGTTATGAGGTCGCCGGCGCCTGCTCTGGCGCGGATGCCGACGCACGAATCGCCGAACGCGTGCCCGATTTGCTGCTTCTCGATCTGCATCTGGGCGATATGGATGCTGCGACGTTTCTCAGACGGGCACGAAGGAGGGGATATGATCTCCCATTTGTCTGCCTTTCAGGCCAGGGAGACGAACGAACGGCTGTCGAAATGATGAAGTTGGGCGCCCTCGAATATCTGCTGAAAGATACGGAATTGTGGCAAAGGATCCCCGTAGTGGTGGAGGAGGGTCTTGCGCAGATCGAAGCCACAAGAAATCGAGTCGTGTCCGAGAAGGAGCGACGGCGGCTTGAGGCGGAGCTGATCGAAGTTTGCGAGCGGGAAAGGCGAAGCATCGGGCACGACCTGTATGATGGATTGGGACAAAGGCTAAGTGCGATGGCACTCGTAGCCTATGCGTTGAGTGAGCAACTCAAGACCAAAGATCCCGGCATGGGTGCCACCGCGAGACAGCTTTTCGACATCGCCAAGGGCTTGAGCAATGATCTTCGCGACGCGCTCGGCGAAACGAGACGCCTCGCCCGCAGATTGTCGCCCGTGTCGCTGGAAACGGACGGCCTGACGAGTGCGTTGCAGGCGTTGGCGGACAACGTGAACGGCGATGGAGTCCTCAACGTGTTTGTGGTCGCCACGGAGCGAGTCCACTTTTTCGATTCTTCCGCAGCGAACCACCTCTACGAAATCGCCCGCGAGGCCCTGAACAACGCAGTAAACCACTCTCACGGGAGCAGGGTCAGTCTCTCATTGCGCCGTCGCGGCGCCGATCTCGAACTCACGATCACCGATGATGGCATCGGCATTTACCCGACTCCGGCGATTCAGCCTGGCATGGGAATGAGAGTGATGGACTTTCGGGCTCGATTGATCGGAGCCAAATTGGAAGTCTTGGAAAGTCCGCACGGCGGGACTACAGTCATCTGCACATTACCGCTACCTCCATGAAACCGAGAAAACCGGCTGCGCGGAAGCCTTCGGAGTCGAAGTCCACATCGGCTCGGCCCGAAGTCGCGAGGATATTTCGTATCTTGCTCGTGGACGATCATCCCGTCGTTCGCACCGGCTACCAGATGGTCATTCAAACCCAATCCGACCTGGAGGTATGCGGAGGCGTCGGTTCCGTGTCGGAGGCGCTCACAGCGATCGAGCGCGAGAAGCCGGATCTGGTGACGACGGATTTGACGATGCCCGGCCGCGGAGGATTGGAACTTATCAAGGACCTTGCCGCGGTCCGGCCCGAGACGCGGGTGCTGGTCTGCTCCATGCATGACGAACTGATCTACGCGGAACGGTGTCTCCGTGCGGGGGCCCGGGGCTACATCATGAAAGAAGCGCCCGGCGATCAACTGCTTGTCGCGATTCGCACCATTGCGGCCGGTGGAGTTTGGGTAAGCTCACGCCTGGGAGGCCAGATTATCAGTCTTTTCACGGGCGCCAAACCGCGAGGCAGCAAATCGCTCGTCGAAAAACTCACCGATCGGGAATTCGACGTGTTCCGCCTGTTTGGCGAAGGGAAGAGCACAAAAGAGGCGGCGAGTGCATTGAATCTTAGCCCGAAAACCGTGGCGGTGCATCGGGATAACATCAAGTCCAAACTCGGCATTCACACCACTGCCGAACTGCTTCGTCACGCCATTCGCTGGGTGGAAAGTCAGGGTATATCCTATCCCGACTCCCCTTTGAGCAATCAGTCCGCAACTTGATTCCTCACATGGATCGAGCGAATATCCGATTTCTCATTGTGTTATGAGGAGAGGACGGATCTGATCACGGAGCTGCGGGATTTTGTTCTCGAAACTCTCTGGGCGGACGGAGAGATGGTTCTCTCGCGCACGACCAGGCATGGAGAGCGCTGTCTCTTCATCGCTCCCGCCAAACCCCATCCCGGTCCGTCAAGTATCCGAAGCCTGGAGAAGGTTTACAGCATCCGGGAAAAACTTCCGAAAGTGGCCTCCACTCGACCGCTGGAACTGGTTAGTTTTCGGAACCAGCCGGCCCTCGTTTTGGAAGACCCCGGCGGCGAAGTGCTGGCGAGTCTCTTTAGAACACGATGGGAGACCTCCGCGTGTCTTCGCGTCGCGCTGGGCCTGGCGTGCGCTATCGCGGAATTTCGCGCCAGTGGCCTGCTTCACAACGACATCCGGCCGGCCAACATTCTTGCCGACGTCCCGACGGGTCGAGTTTGGCTGACCGGCCTCGGAAGAATCACGGAGACTAACATTTCTGCACGCCCCTTTCCAGAGGTCAATGAGCCGGTTCTGGAAGCGCTTCCCTACATGGCTCCGGAACAGACCAGACGGATGAACCGCCCGGTTGATGAGAGAAGTGATCTCTATTCGGCAGGAATCATTTTCTATCAGATGCTCACCGGGCAATCGCCCTTCCCGGCTGCCGACCCGCTGGGTTGGATTCATAGCCAGCTCGCTCGTGTGCCGGTGATGCCGACTGAAGTGGCATCCAATATTCCGGATGTGTTGTCGCGGATCGTGATGAAACTCCTCGCGAAGCGACCCGAAGATCGTTACCAGACGGCGTTGGGTCTGGCAGTGGACCTCAGGCGCTGCTGCGAGGAATGGAATGGTGCGGGCGCCATCAACCCATTTCCACTCGCCCAAAACGACGCGCCCGGCCGGCTGGTCATCCACGAAAAGCTCTACGGCCGGCACAAGGAGCTGAAAATCCTGAAGGCCGCCGCAACCCGCGTCACTTCGACAGGAGCCAACGAGCTCATCCTCGTCTCAGGCTATTCGGGTGTCGGGAAGTCCTCGCTGGTCAACGAGCTTAGGCGGGAACTTGCGGGCAGTTGCCTTTTCGCGCTCGGGAAGTTCGATCAATACAAGCGCGACATTCCCTATTCCACCCTCACGCAGTCCTTCGGGGCGCTTCTCCGCCAAATCCTGTCCGGGAGCGACATGGAAATCGATCGGTGGAAAAGTGATCTGCGAGAGGCGGTCGAACCCAATGGCAGGTTAATCGCCGATCTCGTCCCGGAACTCGAGTTCATCCTCGGAACGCTGCCGCCCGTTCCGGAACTGCCGCCCCAGGACGCCAAAAATCGCTTTCAACGCGTCCTTCAGCGATTCCTCGCCGTGTTCGCGCGTCCGGAGCATCCGCTCGTCCTGTTCCTGGACGACTTGCAATGGGTGGACCGGGCCACGCTTGAGCTGCTTCAGCATCTCGTCGTCACGCGCGAGGTGAAGCATTTGCTTCTGATTGGGGCTTACCGGGACAACGAGATCGATTCATTCCATCCGTTGACGCAGACGTTGGCCGCTGTCAAAAGAGAGGGCATTGAGATACGAAACGTGGTGCTGGCGGCGCTTGCGTTTGATGACCTTGCACAGCTTGTCTGCGATTCGCTTCGGATCGATTCCAAGCGTGCTCACTCGCTGATCGAATTGCTGCACGAGAAGACCCGGGGAAACCCGTTTTTCGCGATTCAATTTCTCAGGGGGCTCGCGGACGAAGGGCTGATCGTTTTTAATTCTCGAGAGCAATCGTGGCGATGGGACTCGGACCGCATCCACGCAAAAAATTTCACTGACAACGTTGTGACCTTCATGGAGGGCCGGCTCGGCCGACTGCCCGCCGGTGCGCAGGAGACGCTCAAAATCTTTGCCTGTCTGGGGCACAGCGCACGGATCGGCACGTTGGCCATGGCCCAAGCAGTCTCCGAGGAGGAAACGCAGACGTCGCTCTCGGTCGTCGTTCGCGAAGGGCTCATCGTTCGGAATGGAGACTATTACACCTTTCTTCACGACCGCGTCCAGGAAGCGGCGTATGAGCGCGTGCCCCCGGCCGAGCCGCCCGGGGAGCACTTGCGGATCGGCCGCAGACTCGTGAAGCAACTCTGCGAGGAGAATGTCTTCGAGGTCGTCAATCAGTTCAATCGGGGCGTCGCGCTCATCACCAGTTCCGGAGAGCGCAAGCACTTGGCCGAGATGAATCTCGCCGCCGGCCGGCGCTCGATCTCGTCGACGGCCTATGCCTCGGCGCAAAGCTATCTTTCCACGGCCGCCTCGCTGCTTGATGAAACGAGCTGGGAGCATTCCTATTCGCTGGCCTTCGGCATCGAACTGGATCTCGCGCGGTGCGAGTTTCTGACCGGTGAATCCGGGGATGCCGACAGGAGATTGGCCGCGCTTTCCGAGCGCGCGAGAGGCACCGTCGATCATTCCAAGGTCGCGTGCCTGCAGATCGAAGTCTGCACTGCAACGGGCCGCAGCGACCGTGCCATCGAGATCTGCCTGGCGTATCTGCGCCGGGTGAACATCGAATGGACGATCCATCCCCCGAAGGAGCAGTTCGCTCAGGAATACGAGCGGTTCCAGCGAAACCTGGCCGGCCGCCCGTTGGAAGCCTTGATCGATCTGCCGCCGATGGACGATCCCGTGCAGCGGGCCACGCTCAACGTACTTTCCGCAGTGGGAGCGGCCGCGTTCTTCACAGACGAAAATCTGCTCAACCTCACGCTGTGTCGCACGGCGAACATCAGCGTGATGCACGGCAATGATGAATCCTCGCCGCTTGCCTACACGTATCTGGGCTCGCTCCTCGGGCCGCATTTCGGCGACTACGAAAGCGGGTATCGGCTCGGCAAGCTCGGCATCGACTTGGTCGAGCGGGGTCTGGATCGCTGGAAATGCCGGGTATATGTCTGCTTCGGAACGGTCATCAATCCGTGGTCGAATCACGTGCGCGCCAGTTTCGACTGGATCAGGCAGGCTTTCGAGTCGGCGCTGGAAATCGGAGACCTCGGCTACGCGGCCTATTGCTGCCAAAATCTCATTTCCCTCCTCATCGCCAACGGAACTCCCATGGCCGAGGTGCAGAGCGAGGCGCTAGAACGTCTGGAGTTCGCCAGGAAAATCAAGTTCGGTCTTGTCATCGACTCCCTTACCGGGCAGCTCGCGCTTGTCCGGCAGCTTCGCGGGCTGACGCGGGACTTTTCATGCTTCGACGACGGAGAGTTCGAAGAAAAGACCTTCGAGCGGCACCTGGAAGCTGATCCACTTCTCGCCTTTGCCGCGTGCTGGTATTGGATCCGCAAGCTGCAGGGTCGTTTTTACGCCAGCGATCATGCCGCGGCCCTTGATGCCGCGGCGAAAGCCGAACCCTTGCTCTGGACATCGCCCTCGTTTTTCGAGATTGCCGAATACCATTTCTTCAGCGCCTTGTCGCACGCGGCGCTCTGCCCTCGCGCTGATGAGGACGAGCGGCAACAGCGACTGCAAGCGATCGCAGCTCATCAAGGGCAATTGGAGACGTGGGCGAAGAATTGCCCCGCGAACTTCGCCAACCGCTCCGCGCTGGTCGCTGCGGAGACCGCCCGCATCGAGGAGCGTGAACTCGAAGCGGAGCGTCTCTACGAGGAATCCATTCGCCTCGCACGCGAGAATGGGTTCGTTCATCACGAGGCACTCGCCTGCGAACTGGCCGGCGCCTTCCACGAGCAACGTGGATTTGAAACGATCAGCCACGCCTATTTGGAACGCGCCAGGCGGGGGTATTCGGTTTGGGGCGCCGAGGGCAAAGTGCGTCAGCTGGAACGATCCCGCGATTCCCTGGATGCCTACTCTGGAGCTGACACACCCCTCACAGCGCGGGGTGGCCTGGTCGAAAAGCTCGACCTCGCCACGGTGGTGAAGATTTCGCATGCGGCATCCGAGGAGATCGTTCTTGAGCAACTGATCGAACGACTCATGGTGAGCACGATCGAGCACGCGGCCGCAGAGCGTGGGCTTCTCATGATGTATCGCGGAGGGCGACTCCGGATTGCCGCCGAGGGAACGACCCGCAACGACAAAGTCGTCGTGGACTTGCGCGACAACGTGGCAACAGCACAGGACTTGCCGATTTCCGTCGTGAACTATGTTGTTCGCACCACGGAGACTCTCCTGCTCGACGACGCGTCCTTGGCCGATCAATTTTCGGCCGATGAATATTTCGCACGGACTGGCTCCCGCTCACTCTTATGCCTTCCGCTGCTCAAGCAGGGCCGTTTGGTCGGAATTCTCTACATCGAGAATCGCCTCGTATCCCACGCGTTCTCGCGGGCGCAGGTCGAAGTGTTGCGGCTCGTTTCGTCCCAAGCCGCCATTTCGCTGGAGAATGCCAGCCTCTATTCAGAACTCCACCGGAGCGAAGCGTATCTCGCCCGGGCGCAGCAGCTCAGCAATACAGGCAGCTTCGGATGGAAGCCCGCCACTTCGGAGCTGGTGTGGTCCGAGCAGACTTTTCGGATTCTCGGCTTCGATGTGGCGACCAAGCCGGATTTCGATCTCGCGATGGAGAGGGTTCATCCCGAGGACGCCGATTTCGTGGCAAGGGCGCTCGAAGAGGCCGTGCGCGCTGAGGCGCCCTTCGATTTCGAGGCGCGCCTGCGGATGCCCAACGGCGAGATCAAACATATCCGGTGCATCGCGAAGCCCGTGCGGGACGAGACGGGCAAGCATTGTGAGTTCATCGGCGCCCTGAGGGACATCAGCGCCGAAAAACTGGCCGAGAACACCCTTCGGAAAGTCCAGGCCGAACTCGTGGGGGCTAGCGAGCGTGAGCGTCGCAACGTGGGCCGTGATTTGCACGACGGCCTTGGCCAGCGATTGACGGCTCTCGCCTTGATGTCCGATGCTCTCTGCGAAAGCGCCACCGCGACCCGGGAACGCAAGCTCAACGTCAAGGCGATGGTCGAAAGCGCCCGCCAGATGAGTATCTATCTGCGCGAAGCAATCGGCGAGACGCGCCGGCTGGCCCATGGCCTCTCGCCGGTGCCCTTTGCGAGCGATGGGCTCACGAGCGCGTTGAAGGCGCTGGTGGAATCCGTCGACGGCATGGGCGGCGTACGTGCGGAATTCCAGTGCGTCGAGCCCGTCGCCTTCGACGAGTCTGCTGTGACGGAGCACCTCTACCGAATCGTCCAGGAAGCCTTGAACAACGCGTTGAAGCATTCCTCCGCCACGCTCATTCGCGTCACACTCTGCAAGCGGGAAAATTCCGTGGAGATCTCCATTGCTGATAACGGCATCGGGTTTCCCCAGACTCGACCGGAAGAGAGCGGAATGGGTTTGCGCACCGTGAGCTACCGCGCAAATCTCGTCGGCGGAAAACTCGTCGCCACCAATGGCGCCAACGGCGGCGCCATCCTTACTTGCACACTTCCGCTGGCCCCCGAGTACACCAGTCACTGACTTGGTGCACTAGTCCGTGGGTTAACACGCCCTCCTTTTTTGCGTGCACAAGAGGCGATGGATGTTCCGTTAATTGAGGTCGTGCGCGACTTCATAGCTCGTGCGCTGCCCTCCGCTAGGGGACACGGGAACCAGGTAGGACGGGGGCCGGGAATAGGTAGGCAAATCTCCTACAGCATTTAAGCAACGCGTCCAGCAGACAGTTGCCTGTGGAAGCTTCATCGTACTCCGCAACGCTTAGCGATATGCCATACGCCAATATTCAACTGACGTCCAAAGGAGCTACCTCCGAGAAAAGGCGGATCGCGGGAGCATCCATAGGAAAACAGTTATGACTATCTATCCAATTCAATCAATCAAATCGGCCAATGGAAAGCTAGGCACTGTCCGCCTGCCATCCAGTCCGCACGGAGGCGTTGGCTCGATGCGTGTCAAAGCCAACAAACAAGATCCGCTCACCACAAGGCACCAACGCCTCTTTCCTCTTGCGATGGCAGCTCTACTAGCAGTTGTTGTTGGATTGAGCCCGAGAGCTCGCGCTCAAGATGTTCCACCACCCATTTCGGGTACCCTGGGGCAAGTTCAATCGGTCGGAACTAATTCCACCCAGGAGGGTAACTCCATGGAAGCAATCGGATTGCTAGTTACGCTCGAAGCGCGCCCAGGCAAGGAGGCTGATGCCGAGGCATTTCTAAAGTCAGCTCAGCCACTCGCCCTGAATGAAAAAGGGACCTTGAAATGGTATGCAATCAAGCTTGGGCCCGGAAAGTTTGGCATCTTCGATACCTTTGCCAATGAAGGGGGCCGCAATGCCCACTTGAATGGCGAGATAGCGAAGGCATTGGGGGCGCGAGCTAATGAATTGCTTGCGGCTCCCCCGCAGATTGAAAAAATTGAGGTCCTCGCCAGCACACCTTTGAAACAGGTTCAATCTGTCGGGGATAATTCGATCACCATCCAGAATAAATCGGGGCTTTTTCATATCAATATCACACAACCCCTGACAACCTATAAAGTAGTTCCGTCCGACCTGAAGCACATCACGGACAATGACTACATCGGTGTCGCATCAGCGCAGGCACCAGACGGAACGGAAGTGGCAAAACAGATCTTCGTCTTTCCGTCGGAATTCCGAGGGGCCGTTGAAGGCAGTGTTCTAGTGGATCCGCAGCCCGGCTCAGCGCCTCAGAGTCGGATGACCAACGGATCTGTTTCACTGCGGCACCCGGCCGAATCACACTCTCGAATGACCAATGGCGTCGTGCAGAAGGGACGTGGAACAACAGTGGTCGTCCGCTATCAGGATGGCGAACGGACCATTTCTGTGCCGGCAAATGTTCCTGTCGTAGGCGTTGTTCCCGGCGAGGTTCAGCTGGCGGCGGGGGAGACGGCCTACGCGAAGACCGACAAACAAGCGGACGGCACGCTTACGACGAATATGATCCTGGTGATCGGCGCGCCATCGTCGGGAAACGGCAAGTGATAGTCGGAGGATGTGTCGTGTCATCAGGCAGACCAAATTGCGGTGAAACGATGACTGCGGGCGCGCGGGCTTCTAAGCCCCGCCCCCTCATAGTCCGGCGGCATCACCTTTTAGTACGGATTACTCACTGGCTTAACATTCCGCTCCTCCTCGGCCTGATTTTGAGCGGTATATCGATCTACTGGGCTTCACCGATTTATCAACACGTTCCAAATCCAACCACCGGCAGCTTCGATTACTTCGCTGACGCCGGAATCTGGCTTTGTGCTCAGCTACCCTGGCTGCACCACTACGAGGACCCGACGAACTGGGTCTACAACCACAGCAGTCTGGGCCCCTCTATGCTGGCCTTCGCTTTGCGTTTTCACTGGCTCTGCGCGTACTTATTGATGCTGAACGGACTGGTGTATCTTGCGGGGCTCTGCCTCGGAGGGGGATGGCGCTCACTGCTGCCCCGGTTCAACGACGCTCGCGGCATTCTGCAGATGGTGCGATTTTACCTGAGCCTACCCTACACTGTACTGGCTCGACGCCAGCCCATCCATCCCGGCTTCCGGACAAAATACAACCCCCTCCAGCGGCTCGCCTATTTCACCGTTCCACTTGCCGGATTCCTTTCTGTTGCAACTGGATGGGCAATTCACAAACCGGCACAACTCTCCTGGCTCGCTGCTATCTTCGGCGGATTTGACGAGGCCCGGGTGTGGCACTTCTGGTTGATGGTTTTCTTTGTAGTCTTTGTGATTTCGCATGTGGTGCTGGTTATAACCGATGGTTGGGACACCCTGCGGAGCATGATCACCGGCTGGTCAACGAGATTTAAGCGCTCGGAAGTTTCCGACCATGAGCTTTAAACAGATTGGCGCGGAAAAAGCGCCCGCTAGCCCAACTTTCGCAGTTTCTAACCAAAAACGAGAAAGTGAAAGATTTTTGGCTCTGAATGGGAGGCACTTACGAGGAGAGAAGTACGGATAGGGCGTGTGGGACAACCTACTGGGTTTTCAGCGGGTGCGAGATTATTGCACTCTCGGGGTTAGGTGAATCTCAAGCGACACGTTGTCCGCAAAGACGGTAAGGAACACGTTTACTACTCGTTGAGTGAAACAATCCGGATTAACAAGAACCGGACGGTGCAGCGGCGGGTGTTAAACCTGGGAGAACTCAATACTACCCAAACCGAGCAGTGGCAGCGTTCGATTGAGGTCATTGAAGCGGAGGGCCAAAGCCGGCAACGCCGGCTTTTTACCGATCGCGAAGGTCGGGCTCCTGCGGATGCCGCCGATGCGTGCGAAGTCATTTTATCAAGTTTATCGGTCCGACGGCCGCGCGAGTTTGGTGCTTGTTGGTTAGGCAGTCGGCTGTGGCAAGAATTGGGACTGGACGAGTTTTTTAGTGCCGTCTTGCACGATCGTCGAGGAAGCGTGGAATGGGCTAAAGTCATCGAGCTCTTAGCGGTTAATCGCCTGGTCGCTCCAGAGAGTGAGCTGGGCGTTCACCAACGTTGGTACGCGACAACCGCCATGGACGTGGTGCTTGGAACCGAGGACGCGGTGGCCGCCAAGGACCGACTCTACCGGGCACTGGACAAAGCGCTGGAACATAAAGAAGCCCTCGAGCGTCATCTAGCCCAACGTTGGCAGGATTTGTTCGGAGCCAAGTGTGATTTACTGCTCTACGACCTGACCAGTACCTATTTTGAAGGCCAAGCCGAAGAGATCCCGATCGCTCGGCGCGGTTACAGCCGTGATTCACGACCCGATGCCCTGCAATTGGTTTTGGCCATGGTAGTCACCGAGGAGGGCTTGCCGCTTTCCTACGAAGTCTTTGAAGGGAACCGTGCGGACGTGACCACGCTGGAGGAAATCCTGGACTCGGTGGAACGTAAACATGGCAAGCTGGGCCGGGTCTGGGTGTTTGATCGCGGTATCGTCAGTGAAGAGAACCTTAACCTGTTGCGTTCCCGAGGCGCTTCCTACCTGGTGGCCACTCCGAAACGACTTTTAACGCAGTTCCAGAAGGATCTGATTGCCGAGGACTGGACCCAAGTAGCCAACCACCCGCAAATCGAGGTCAAACGAATCGAGCGCGATGGCGAACTCTATGTGCTCACCCGCAGCTTGGCTCGAGCCGAAAAAGAACGGGCCATGCGTCAGCGCGTTTTAAAGGGCTTGCGCAAAGATCTGGCCAAACTCAGTCACACGGTTCGCAGCGGACGGGTTCGCCGCAAGGAACTCATTTACACACGGCTCGGACGACTCGCGGAACGTTGGCCCTCGGCGTGGTCTTACCTCAAAGAGGTGACCCTGACGGACACCGGATTGGTTTGGCGCTGGGACCGCAAAAAATTACGCAGTGCCTGGTTCCAACAAGGCGCCTACCTGTTGCGTACTAACCTCCAGGAGCACGCCCCAGAAAAACTCTGGCGTCAATACATGCAGTTAACCGAAATCGAGTCGGTGTTCCGCACGCTCAAGAGTGAGTTGAATTTGCGCCCCATCTTTCACCGCATTCAGTCTCGCGTGGAAGCCCATATTCTCATCGCCTTCCTCGGTTATTGTCTGTGGGTCTGCCTCAAACAAAAACTGCGATCCCTTGGCGGTAGTTTAACGCCCGCTCAAGTCCTGCACACTCTCAAGCAGATCCTGATGGTCGAAGTCTGGTTCGATCTACGCCGAGGCGGCCAGATCTGTCTACCGCGGATCACCCAACCCGAAGCGCCGGCTCAACTCATCCTCCACCGTCTCGGCTGGTCTTTACCCGAGCAACCACCACCCCGAATCTACCGCGATCAAAATCGATTTGTGGGGACAACCTGAGCGCCTTCGCTCTATAACGAGTGCTCAACACCAACCACTTACGCGAGTTCCAAGTTAGAAACTGCGAAAGACGGGCTAGGCGATCTGCATTCCTGAAGAAGTTTCAGGGCGCATTGAGCGAACAGCCGGTTGAACCGATTGAAGTCGAAGCCTCGACTCTCCGCCGCTGGACTCGGCGCGATGTGCTGCTCTTCGGTGCGGGAGCGCTCGCCACATTGGCAGTTGGCGGATCGCAGCTGCCCGGCAAGATGTTGCGACAGCTGGGCCTCGTTCAAGGTGGCACCACCGGACCTGAAAACAAATGGCTTCTGAACAAGGCACTGCGACTCGACGATGATGTGTCGGCAGTTCTATATTCGCAGCATCATTTGGTACCCACCTATACTAAATCACAGATTACTCCGCTTAAGAACAACTACAACGGCGCGACGCCGGATCCGGCCTATATTCCGGGGTGGCGCCTAACTCTCGATGGACTTTCCTCCGGCTTGGCCGTTTCTCTCGAGATCGAAGCGCTTCTCGCATGCCACCAGATCCATGACCAGATTACTCGCCTCGTGTGTGTGGAGGGTTGGAGTGCCATCGCCTGGTGGTCCGGTTTGAGATTCGATGAGCTCTTGCAGGCTTATCCGCCGGTCTCCCAGGCAAAGTGGGCCCACCTGGAATCGTCCGTCAATCTCGATCCAAATGGGAATCCGGATCCATATTTCGTTTCGATTGACCTGCTGACAGCGCGGCATCCGCAAACATTGCTGGCGACTCACCTGGGCGGAAAGCCTCTCACAGTGGAGCACGGGGCTCCGCTTCGACTGCTTGCACCTATGAAACTAGGCCTGAAGAACATCAAGGCGATTACGCGGATTACCTATACTCAGGACGAACCGCCGGACTATTGGGCAAAGCGAGGGTATTCACGTTATGACGGAATTTGAATGAAAAACGGTGAGATGAAGACACCAGAACAAACCAATCCAACAACCTATTCAGATCGAATCATGAGCACTCTGTATTCCACCAAAGTTACCGCAACTGGCGGCCGTCATGGCCATATCCGCAGCGAGGACGGGCTCCTTGAGATGAAGCTGGCGCTGCCCCGTGAACTTGGCGGCAAAGGAGATGCCACCAATCCTGAGACGCTCTTCGCCGGCGGCTACGCGGCCTGTTTCGAGAACGCGCTCCTGCGTGTAAGCCGCGAGAAGGGGCTCAGGTTTGCGGACAATGACGTCGAAGTCATTGCTGAAATTGGTCTCAGTCGCAACGACTCGGGCAATTTCGTGCTCTCCGCAGCACTCGCGGTCGCTGTCACCGGAGTCGACCAGAAGACGGCCGAAGACCTGGCCGAGTCTGCCCACCAGATCTGCCCTTATTCCAATGCTATTCGGGGCAATGTCGAGGTTGGGATCACCGTTTTGGCTCGTTGAGCAAGATCGAACCAAAACAGTGCAACGGCTTCATATTATGAACAGACATAACGATAACAGAAATCAAGATGGTATCCATCCCTTCCCTGCTGCGATGCAGGCGCATGAGATCGAAACCAACGGCATCACGGTCCACGTACGCGCCGGCGGGCATGGTCCGGCGGTTGTCATGCTGCACGGCTTCGGCACAACGGGCGACATGTGGGGCCACCTCGCGAACGCGCTCATCGAAGACCACACGATTGTCGCGCCCGACCTCCGTGGGTTGGGCCTCTCTTCAAAGCCTGACGCCGGCTATGACAAGAAGAATCAGGCGCTGGACGTGGTAGGCGTACTGGACGCCCTAGGCGTGCGTACGGCCGAATTCGTGACGCATGATATCGGCGTCATGGTCGGTTTCGCGATTGCTGCCACCCACCCCGAGCGCATGAGTCGGTGGGTGGCGATCGACGCGCCGTTGCCTGGCGTCGGACCCTGGGACCAGATCACACAGGATCCGGCTATGTGGCACTTTGGTTTCGGTGGTTCGGACATGGAGCGTCTGGTCGCTGGCCGCGAGCGCATCTATCTCGACCGCTTCTGGAACGAACTTTCTCGAGACCCGAAGCGGTTTGACGAAGCGAAGCGTCAGCACTACGCGGCGCTCTACGCGCAGCCCGGCGCAATCCGAGCGGGCTTTGCACAGTTCCTAGCGTTCGGCCAAGATGCGGCCGACAACAAGACGTTCCTTGCGCAGGGCAAGCTTCAGATGCCAGTCTTGGCCTTGGGTGGCGAAGCTACATTCGGCCCTATGATCGGCGCCGTGACGCGGTGTGTTGCCGCCAACGTCGAAGATGTGATCATTCCGGATTGCGGGCACTGGATCACGGAGGAGCAGCCGCAAGCGACGACGAAGCTCGTCGTCGACTTCCTAGGGGTTAGCCCAACAAAGGTACGTAAAGTCCCACAGAAATCACTTTAGATCCCCATGCTCTGGACCGCATCCTGGCACGCCTTATCGACCGATTCGAGTGACAGGTGTTGGTAGGCCTGTTTTTTTAACCTTACAACGTCAGCTAAAACCAGAAAAACTACGATGAACACTACCCAGCAACCCGTCGCCATTGTCACCGGCGCTTCCAGCGGAATCGGCCTCGGAATTACGCTAGCACTTCTCGAACACGGCTATGGCGTAGTCGGAACTTCTCGAAGTATCAGCAAATCTAAGGAGCTCAAAGCGTCAGCCGATCTCGTCCTCAGCGACGGTGACATCAGCAAGAAGGAAACCGCCGTCAAAGTAGCGGAGGCAGCAATCAAGCATTTCGGCCGTATCGACCTGCTGGTTAACAACGCAGGCATTTTCATTCCCAAGCCGTTCACCGAGTACACCGAGGACGACTACAATCTGGTAATGAACACCAATGTGGCCAGCTACTTCTTCATGACGCAGCAAGTGATCCCGCAGATGAAGAAGCAAAATTCGGGACACATAGTAAACATCTCTGCGGTCCTGGCAGACCAGCCGAGCGGCAGCGTGCCTGCTCTTCTGGCGGTGCTTTCGAAGTCGACCATGCCGGCCGTGAGCAAGGCTTTAGCACTGGAGTACGCCGCCAGCGGCATCCGTGTGAACACAGTGTCACCGGGAAATGTGAACACCCCAATGCATGCAAACGACGATAAGGATGCGCTGGCGAAATTTCATCCCCTCGCTCGGATGGCTGAAATTTCTGACATCGTTGACGCTGTGCTCTATCTCCAGAACGCTACGTTCGTGACGGGCGAAAACATCCGAGTGGATGGAGGAGTCCATGCGGGCCGCTAACACTTCCACACTCGCTAAGCCGGCTTCGCGTTTGCGCGAAAGTGCGCCTGGTTCTCCCGGAGCCACCATTGCCTTTGGGAACTTACGTCGAGGCGTCTCAGGTTGGAGCGCTGAAAGCGGCCGGCATATCCCTTACCCGAAAAAATTAACCATCAAGAAGGAACCTACAAATGACCCAAAGCAAAAAAGTGTTGTACACAGCCAAAACCCACACCACCGGTGGCCGGGAAAGCGGGTTGTCTCGCAGCTCTGATGGCCGGCTGGAAGTTAAGCTTTCGACTCCTGACGCTTCCGGTACCGGCACCAACCCCGAGCAGCTTTTGGCTGCCGGTTGGTCGGCCTGCTTCGTCTCGTCGATCAAGATCGTGGCCGCTAGAATGAAAATCATGTTACCGGCAGATCTAGCCGTTGACGCCGAGGTGGACTTGGGCACAACTGGCGGCGCTTACTTCCTCCAAGCTCGCCTCAACGTCAGCCTGCCGGGTTTGGAACGCGAAGTCGCCCAGGCCCTGGTGGACGGCGCGCACGAGACTTGTCCGTATACGAAAGCCACCCGGGACAACATCAGCGTTGTGACTAACTTGGTCGAAACCGGATCGGTGACAGTTACCGAATATCTTCTCACACCCTGGGAGGTGGCGGGATAGTGTTGGAAGACTGTTTCCCAATTGGAGAGAGATCGATGTCACACCATTACTCCGGTCCCGACTGGGGATTCCCTCGTGGGGACTCGCGCCTGGACCTTACCGATCTGTATGCCTTCCCCAAGCCCGGAGACGCTGCGAAGTCCATCTTGGTCATGAACGTGCATCCGTCCGCTCATGATTACCTGGACCGCGAGAACCCGCTGGGACCCACGATCGCCGAGGCTTTCGCGCCCGAGGCGCTTTACGAGATTAAGATTGACGCAAACGGCGATGCCGTGGCCGACATCGCCTACCGGATGCGTTTCTCGTCCTCCGCGGGCGGGGTGCAGACCGCGACGCTGCGTCGCGTTGAGGGCGTGCAGGCCGCCGGGGCGAACGACAGTGGCCAAGCTATCGTCGAGGAGGCACCGGTCTCGACTGGCCTGGAAGCACGGGTGACGGATGCTGGCGACTACCGATTCTTTGCGGGGCGTCGCAGCGATCCATTTTTCTTCGACAGAAGGGGTGCAGTGAACAACTTGCAGTTCACCGGTGACGATTTCTTCGCCGACAAGGATGTGTGCAGCATCGTGCTCGAAGTGCCCAACTTTGCCTTGGGGGGCAAAGCAGTTGGCCTGTGGCACCGCACCCTGGTTCGGGCGGACGGCACGGACGGGGGTTGGATCCAGGCGGAGCGCGGCGCACGGCCCCTGCAACTGTTCCTTGTACTCGGTCTCTCCGGCGCGGATAGAGATGCCTACCTCGCAGGGGAGCCGGCGAACGATATCGGTTTCGTTGCCGCCTTCGGACATGCGCTGGAGCATACGGGTGGGTATATCCCCCAGGAAGCAAAGCGGGTGGCAGGGACCATGCTGCCGGAGATCCTTCCTTATGATCCCTCGCGTCCAGCGTCTTTCCCGGAGAATGGCCGGGCTCTCACCGACGATGCCGCCGATGCTTTCCTTTCTATTCTCACCAATGGCAAGGTGACGCAGGATAAGGTAGGGCCCCATGGCGATCTCCTCGCTGAGTTCCCCTACCTGGGGCCGCCGCACAAGGCTGAGAGCGAGCGCGGGCATCGTGCTCTTAGCCTATCGAGCGCAGGGCAAGCGTATGCTGTCGTAAATGAGGGTCCAAAAACCTCTGCAAACAAGAAGGGAGCGGCCGATGAGCGAGCAACAAAATTTTCCGGTTAGCAGCTACCCTCTTCCCCGAATTTACAACCTGCCAAGCGCGATAGCGGCATAATGGTGTTCTTGTATTTTGGAGCAGCGCTTTGCCTCGATCCCAATGACTAGCACTTCAAGTTGGATCGCCTTATGGAACCCAACCTTCGGCAAACTCTGGGTTGCTACCGTTGTTTCCGGGATTTGCGTATCCGCACATGATACGGCTGCCATCTGGGTAATGAACAGTCTCAGTCATTCGACGATGCTCCTCTCCTTGACGTCGACAGCGGCCACGCTGCCGTTTTTCCTATTTATTCTGCCGGCCGGAGCTCTTGCTGACCTGACGGATCGCAAGAAGATGTTTTCCGTGGGATATATTTGGCTGGCGGTGTGTGCTGGCGGACTTTCGATCCTAGGCTGGTTAAATCTTCTGACTCCGTCCGTCATTCTCGGCTCTATATTTCTCATCGGGACGGGGTTCGCGTTCAACGCGCCAGTCTTTTCTGCCGTGGTGCCTGAGATTGTGTCCAACGAAGAACTTCCTTCGGCGTCCATCTTGAGCGGATTGCAGCTGAACATCTCGGGGATTATCGGACCAGCTCTGGGAGGACTGCTTTTGGTTTTCGTCGGAGCCAACACCGTTTTCGCACTCAACGCCCTCTGTTTGCTTGCGGTGCTTATAAGTATTGAATCGTGGAAACCTAAGGTCTCGAAACTTCCGCTGGAGAGCTTCTTCGAATCTGTTATCAGCGCGATTCGCTATGTCCGCTATTCTCACGGCATACGGATCATTTTGATCCGTAACGCAATTTTTTCCTTCTTTATTGCAATCATTCCTGCGTTGCTCCCGGTGGTCGGTCTGAAAGAACTGCATCTGAGCCCGTCCAATCTCGGTCTGCTATTTGCCATCATGGGCATCGGCTCAGTGCTTGCTGCCGTCCTCATTCTTCCATGGGCGCGGGCGCATTTTTCGCCCAATACCTTAACTAGATTGGCAGCATTGTTGTTATCTATCGTTTATGTTCTGATGGCATTGATCCGTGAAACGCCGGCGTTTCTCTTGGTCGCTGCGCTTGCCGGGGTCGTATGGACTGTGTCCGCTGCTGAACTCTGGGTGGCTGCTCAGCGCACGATGCCCGGATGGGCAAGGGGCGCATGAATGCGACCGTAATCATGGCGTCCAAGGGCGCGATGGCGCTCGGTGGGATCATTTGGGGAACGATCGCCGCGATGGCCGGAGTAAATACAGCGCTGATAGTAGCGGCTGTCCTGGTACTGACGACGCTCACCGTGACTCACTTGCTCCGCCATCCCTGGTCCATTGATTTTACGATCACTGCTGACCCCGATTCTGTGCCAGTGGCGGTGATGAACATTGTCCACAACCTGCTCTATAGGCCCGAACCAAAAGACGGGCCGGTCTTGGCGACGGTAGAGTTTCAAGTTGATCGCTCACGGGGTTCCAAATTTGTTGCTTTAATGCGTGAAGTCCGGCTGATCCACTTGCGCAACGGCGCATACAGTTGGCAATTGTTCGAGGATCCGAGCCGGCTCAACACATTTCGTATCGAAATGATGGTACCATCTTGGACTCAATATATGTTGCAGCAAGAACGAATGACGAAAGCCGATGGTGACGTCATTGCGCGGGCAGAGTCCCTGCACGTGGGTCCAAATCCTCCGGAAGTGCGGACGTATCTTGGTGTCAATAAGGAACTCCTTTCGCATAAGCACAGAGATGCAACGACTATCGATTCCAGACCAGAAGGGGTCATCGCAGAATCTGTTCTAAAGCGCACACTAAGCGGTATCGAGGAATGCTGAGCGCAGATCCCGCAGTGGCCGGAAGTCATTTGGAGTGCCTCTGTGGGCCAAACGTAATCGCTGTTGAAGGTGATGTGTTCCCTAGCCGAGCGGCGCGACATAGGCACAAATGTTTCCATTGATTGTTTACTCAAACCAAAGGGTTTGGCTAGAGGAGTGCTTGTGGAAGTTGGAGCTCTTCGAAGCCGACCAGTTTGCCGAACACGAACCGTCGCGAGGTGTAAGGTTGCAGGACTTCTGTGGGTATTGAACGTCCTTCCTCGCGGGATCATGTAAGGGCTTTTAACCTCGATACCCGAGCGTGCGCGTGCGTCGAAGAGTTTGTTCGGCTAGTTCATCCCGCACAATTGCAGCAAGCTTGGTGATTGCTCTTGCCTCAGTGTGGCCGTGGCAAACGGCGCCGTACGGAAAGAATTGGGGGCAATAGCCAATGAAAGCGGCGTCTTCGTCGGACCACTCGATCCACATCGTGATTTTCTTATTTTTGGTCATGAATCCTCATCGCGCTCGTGACTTGCGGAATGCGCTCTGACTGTGTCGTTCGATATACTTCCGGACTTGTCTCATTCTCCGGATCCAGTCAAATCTGGAAGTTTAACTGATTTTCGGCCTACCTCGCGCTCCATGCCAGAAACGCAGAACTTCGATCCGGTCGGCTTTAAGCGCGTACACGATAATAATGGGACGTTCGACAAGTGCGCGGACGTTGGACCTTTTTCGAATACGATGTCCCGCTTCGGGAAATTCGCGCAATACCTCAATCCTGTCGCGAAGCCGTCTTATGTATCGCTCTGCCGCGAAAGGGTTATTTTTAGCGATAAAATCGCCGATCTCGACAAGGTCCGCTTCTGCCTGAGCGGTTAGTTCAATTTCCAACCGAACCTCTCCTCGAGACGCTTCATAACGTCTTCCAGCGAACTTCTAGGTTCGTTTTCCGCAGACCAAATTCCTTTATCTACAGCGGCAAGGAATTCGGGGCTTTCTTCAATATCCTGAGCATCAAGCCATTGCCTGAGCTCGGCACGCTCCTTGGGTGCCAGGTTCTCGATCGCTTGGCGGATTTCGGCTAAACTGCTCATAACCTGAAGAATATCCGATTGGGCCTTCACGAGCAACTGCCGGCACTCCAAGCTCACCCCAAATCCGGCAACTTGGCTGCGGCGCTGGCTAGGGCATCTTTCCCAACTGCGACGTAGAGTTGATGAACTTCCTCGCTATCGTGACCAATCAGGCTCTGGACGACTGCGGCCGGAACTCCGGCTTCGTGTAGCAGAGTCGTGGCTGTCCGACGCAAACTGTGAAACGACAGAGCGCCTGCCTGACGTAGGGAGGACCTGCCAATCCCTCGGGATTGGTGAGTTTGTTTTTCCCTGATGCCGGCCTGTGCCAGCAGGTCAATAAACTGACGCGATAGACCGCCTGACTTGCCCTGTCGCGCGACAACTTCAAATGCGCGTGGGTGAAGCGGAGTATTCACGTCGTCGGACGATGGCAACGCTTCCAGATATCGGCGTAAGGGTGGGGCAATCGGTAAGATCATCACTTTATCCGTCTTCCGGGTCGTAAGCCTAATTTCACCCTTGACCAGATCGACATTGCTCCAGCGCATCGTTGCGATGTCGGCCAGCCTTTGTCCAGTGTATAGACCAAAGAGGATCATGCTTTTCCACTCTGGATCGGCAGCGTCTAGAACAGCACGAAGCTCGTCGAGCGTGAATGCCCTTTTCTTTGCCGCCGCTGCTTCTTTCTGGACGCCCTCCACGGTGTCTTTACTGTGCCTCTTAGAATCCGGCCAACCTTTTCGAAAAGATTCGAGTGCCTCTGTCATCAAACATGATATTGCCATGGTGCAAAAGCCGTGCTTCTTGTCGGCAGCAGCTGCTTCTATTGGTGTGATGTAGCGCTCGGTAAACCGGCCACGAATTAAATCGGCGATCTTCGCTCTGTCCCGTTGACGTTCGAAATCGCGGTAATCGCTCACGCTCGTGCTATTAGACAGTCGCGTGGTTTCCTCGGACAAACTAGGTTCGCTGTTCATGATCCTCGCTTCAGTTTCCCCCCTTTGGGGTACAAGGCAGATTAGGAAAGTATTCCGTTAGCGGAATACTACACATTTCGTCAGACGACCCGTATCTATCCTATGGGCATGATTTCCAGGAACGCCTCGTGGCTCATTGGGCAAACTTGAACAGCATGAAGTGGATGCTGTGGAATGACCGTGTCGAAATGGCGGGATTCGGAATGACCAGAGTGATTTTTTGGTCGATATTTTGCGTGGTCGCGTCAAGAATTCTTCAATGCTTAGGACGATCTTAGTTTCAAGTGATCCGATGATGCTTTACGCGCTTGCCTGACAAAGCTATTCGATTTGCTCGGAGCTAGTGCGGCGTCGGCCGCTCCGATACTTCCATTGGTTGTTGCATAATGACATCGAGCGCGACCACGAAGCCGAAAACGACCGTGAAGAAGTCGATCGTCAACGCAGTGATGTAGGCTGCGGCGCTGTATTGGAGGCCTGCTAAAACGTAGCCAAGCATCGCCAGTGTCACAGCGGAGCCGAATACAACGAAGACCGCGAATACCGCGGGCGGCGGTCCATTGCCGACCACCTTGCGGCGTCGGCGCGGATAGGTGACCTGAAGAGACAGCATCGGTAGTGCGAAAAGCACCCCAGAGCCTCGCCAAATCCACGTTTCCCGAATGTCGTAGAGCGCAAATAGCGCCGGCAGCAGCGCTCCCGCCGTCAATACGAAAATGTGCGTCATCACCGTTTTTGCAAGGTATCTGTCAAGCAGTGACAACCTCGCGCCCGCGGCCGGTCGGATGAACAACAAGAGCGCCGAGAACCCCGCGAACGTGATCATCAGGCCAGCCAATGTGTACAAAAGGGTTGCACCTTTGATTTCCATGTTTTGCTCCAGGATCCTCTGTGAACTCCCACTGCAAAGAACGGCAGTACATCAAATACCATGCCAAAAATCACCTCAAATAATTTGGAAAGTCTCTCCCCAGTCCAAACTCATTCAATCGAGGCGACTGGCATCGGCCCTCTTGTTCTGATTAGAGGCCGCTGGGCCTAACGTTCCATTTCCGTTGCCCGAACTATTTGCGCTTGGAATTTGAGATGCAGTGCAAGGTCCGGAAGGCTACAGCTCGCGCTTCCTTCCAGGAACTACGGCAATTTCTTCCACGGCGTAAAGCTGAGGCTGTTGTTGCTTAGGTCGGTCAGCCATTGTTTAATGTTGGCGCCGATAGTTTGAGGATGATCCTCCTGAAGGTAATGAGCACCTGGAACAAGATGTACGACGCTGCAGTTCCTGAGCCCCTTCGTGAACTCTTCAGCGAATGCCGGCGGGACCAGTACACCTGGATCTCCCACGAAAAGTAGCTTGGGGTAAGACGAACGAGATAACGCCGCGTGTGCTTCGAGCATGGTGGAATACACATCCGGCGGTTCGCCGGCGATCGGCAGCTCATTCGGGAAACGCCAAATTGGGCGCCGAGATTCTGGAGTCTGAAATGGCGCTCGGTAAGCCGCCATTTCTTCATCGGTCAGTTTTCGTACCGTCACGCTTGGAAGAACCTGTTCAATAAATGCGTTGCCCTCGAGGATCATCTTCTCTCCTACCCCAGGTGTTCTGAACTTTTGGAAGGTTTCGCGTCCCGCAGCATGAAAATCATCCCAGGAGGGCATGGGCCGGATAAACTCCATGAAAGCGAGACCACGCACGAACTCTGGCTTGCGCGTCGACAAATGAAAGGCCAGAGCCGTCCCCCAGTCCTGTGCCACGAAGTAGGCCGACGATATTCCTGCTGCGGCAAGGAACGCATCAAGATAACGCACATGGTCAGCAAAGCGATAGGCGATATCCGGCTTACCGGATTGTCCGAACCCGATGAGATCCGGCGCGATACAATGCGCTATCGGCGCAACCAACGGAATCACGTTTCGCCAGATATATGATGATGTCGGGTTCCCGTGTAAAAACAGCACCGTTGGTGCCCCAGGGTCTCCTGCCTCCCGGTAAGCCATGGTGGAATTCAAAACGGTACGTTGAGGTAATCTAATATCGGTTGTCACAGTCATAATGTGATGTCGGATGTTACGGTCAGTTCTGCTCCTTAAATACGGTTTCAAACATGATCTCCTTGAAGCGTTCGAGTGCGGCCGGCCCTCGTTCGACTCTCATGCGTAAGATGGCACCTTCCCAGGAAGCCAGTAAGAACTCGGCGAGTTCGGTCGCATCAAAACGCGAATCGATTTCACCTGATGCCTGTGCCTCTGCGATGCACTTCGCGAAGGGGATACGCCATTCCCGGAAGATGGCATCGAGACGTTTGCGCAAAACCTTGCTCTGAGAGCTGGCCTGAAGGCTGAAGTCCCCAATCAGGCAGCCGCGGCTCCAATTTGCGCCCTTCAATATTCCGGTGATGCTGTCGAGAAAACGCTTCAGCCGCTGTCTCCCGGTAAGCGAGTTATTGCTCAAGGCTTCGTTCACCAAGCTCTTGTTATGAGCAAAGTAACGGTCTAACACTTCTCCGGCGAAAGCTTCCTTGGATCGGAAATGATTCGTAAACGAGCCGTGTGGTGCACCGGCAGCGGCGCAGATATCGCGGACGCTCGCTCCCTGGTAACCGGACTTAAACATTACCTGCAAGCCGGCGTTAAGGATATTCTCGCGAAGGGAAGGTTTGGCCACAAAGCGAACAATACGTACGAGCGTATTAACCGTCAAAGGTTATTTTAGTACCTCAGCCCGGCCATTAGATGTCTCTCTCTGACGTAGGCGAAAAGAGTAGGGGATCCGGCGACTGAACTTCGTGGCCGCCATTTTAGATTAGAACCCGTTGGCTGATGTTACCCCGGGGCGAATTCGGCTCGCGTGAAAAGGCTGCTTTTCTCGAGCTGTTTCACGGGTTGACTAGTGGCCGGCTTAAGTCTTTAAGAATCGCTTTGCTTGCGCGGTTCCAAAAGAGCATCACCACGCCCACCAGGATCCTCCGCGCAGAACACAAACGCGCCTTCGTTTGGTCCGGGATTACTCCTCCTCGTCGTCTTATCGAACGCGGATGCCCTGGTGTAGCTTGCGCAAAAGTCCGACAGGATGAGCAAGAGCCCGCGAGACGATTTTCTCTTTCGTCGGTAAGCTCGACTCGTGAGAACAAAGCAGAATCGAAAGACTTTATGAATACTCCCACAGTACTTATCACTGGCGCGCTGACCGGCATCGGCCGAGCTGCGGCCCTAGCTTTCGCACGTGAAGGAGCGCGCATCGTTGTCTCGGGCAGACACGACGATAAAGGTAAGGCGCTGGTCTCCGAACTCCGAGAACTCGGCGCTGAAGCCACGTTCATTAAATCCGACGTTCGCTATGAGGATGAAGTTCGCGCTCTGGTTGATGAAACCGTGAGGCTGTTCGGTCGTTTGGATGTTGCGGTCAACAACGCGGGCACAGAGGGCAAGCCGGGTCCGCTCACCGACCAGACGGCCGAAAGCTACGCGGCTACCTTCGATACTAACGTTCTCGGCACGCTACTGAGCATTAAGCATGAACTACGAGTGATGCTTCCCCAAGGCAGCGGTAGCATCGTTAACGTTTCGTCGACCTACGGCAGAGCAGGTGGCCGTGGAAGGCATCACGAAGTCTGCGGCCATCGAACTCGCCGGCACAGGCGTTCGTGTCAACATTGTTGGACCTGGTCCGGTGGAAACGGGAATGTTCAACCGCTTTGCGCAAAAGAAGGAAAACAAAGCTAATTTTCTCGACGCACAAGTTC
>CAWJVG010000017.1:0-330787 GCA_963846195.1 uncultured Verrucomicrobiae bacterium | reverse complement strand
ACAGCCGATGATGAAGCAGTCACAAGTAGGTAAGGCGTCTCGCCTTACCCCATGGCCTGAATAGCTCTTGAGACGTCCAAACTCCAAAGCGCCTAAAGGGCCAGAAACAACCCAAACCGCCCTTAACTTAACGCCATTCGGTGGCGCCAACTTCGTTGGCTTCAGTCGTCTGCCGTTTACCTCTTATCTTCGGTTTGAGGGCTCACCAGGGCCTGGCCACCAGGAGTCTGTGCATCACTCGGTTCGCAAGGAATCGAGGACGGCCTGGGGCGCCGTAGGACTTCGGCGAGCTCAGTCGAGCCGCTTGGCGAAGGCGGGAGAACGAAGCAAACTGCGTAAGTCGTTGATATCAAGCAGAGCCGGCAATCGGGTTCGAACCGATGACCTGCTGATTACAAATCAGCTGCTCTACCAGCTGAGCTATGCCGGCTTTCACGAGGCCGTGAATGGGACCATAATTTGGCCGTCTCGGCCATTTTATGCTTCCAAAACGCCACTTCCAAATTACGCTTCCGCATTCCCAACGGAGCGGTCCACAGCCACCCAAGCCGGAGAACTAACGCCGAACGGGACCTAATTCAAGGCGGATTTGCGCCAAATCCTCGCGTGCGATCTGCTGCGATCGTTTACCGAATCCCGGAGATCTGCCACAGCGTTCTTCGTTGAATGCCAGTCGGCAAGAACCAGAACGGCGGACTGAGGAGAGTCGCGACGGGATCCGCGAGCCCATGCAACACACCTTTGAGCGCGAGAAATAGGCGCATCCGCTTATTCAACCACCAGCGCGCAGTACTTCTGCGCGCCAGGAACTCGTAATGGTCGACGACGACCGGCGAAGAATGACGACGCACGACTGCCAGGAGTTCGAGCCACCGATTCTTGCCGCCGGTACCTGATTTGTGCGACCATGAATCCGATACCGTGAAAGCAAGGCATCGGTCGCAGTGAACCGGCAATTTTTGCCCGCTCGCAGAAACCATTCCCAATCAAAACCGTAGCGAAAACTTTCGTCGAGGGGCCCTACGATCTCCCATGCTTTTCGCGTCCAGAAAACGCTCGGTTGATCGAGAAAGTCCACTGTTTCCAGCAATTCCTGGCTGAAAAGCGTCGCCGGCCGGACCTCCCTCTTATGCGTTCGATCGTCAAAAACTTCGCAGCCTCCGTAGAGGACGACAGGCTGACCGAGATAGGGGCCTAACAAATCGGCGACCGTCGAAAGGGTGTTCCCAAAGTGGAGATCATCGCTGTTCAGCCAGCAGAGGATATCGCCGGTGGCACGTCGAAACCCTTCATTGATCGCGGCAGCCTGGCCTTTGTCCTTTCCGGAACGCCAAAAACTCAACCGCGCACTATACTTCTTCAGAATTTCAACCGTTCGGTCGGTGCTTCCCCCGTCGAAAACCGAGAACTCCAGGTTCGGGTAACCCTGTTCCAGTACACTGCGCATGGTCTCTTCGATAAACTGACCGTGATTGTACGACGGAGTGATCACCGAAATTCTCGGATAGTCTTGGGCATGGAGTAGAGGAGTGATGGAGCGATGGAGTGATGGAGTGATGGAGCGATGGAGCGATGGAATAGTGGAGTGATGGGATGACGTGGAACTCCTCAGGACTCTTCAAGGATGTGTCGGCTTTTTGGTAGAATGTGATCGCATCTTGCCAGAAACGCAGTTGCTGATACCCGCGATTCTTGTTCTTTCTGTCTACCATCTCATTAATCCATCGCACCATTACTCCATTACTCCATTACTCCATCACTCCATCGCTCCATTACTCCTCCACTCCTCCGCTCCTCCACTCCACCTCCGGTAAAGTTATATTTTTTCTGCAACAACGAAAAGGATGTCCCCGAGGTTCAGGTACAATTCCCAATTGAGGAGATGAGCACTTTTTAGACGAGAATAAAGACCATGGAGAGGGTGTTTCAGGCAGAGAACGATATAGGCCATGGTGTCGACACTGCGATACATCCCCTCCGAACCGATGAATCTGATTTCGAACCCGTGCCGGCGCAGCAATCGTACGAGTGTTTTGCGGGAGAAATACTGGAGATGAGTCGGAGGATGGATCTGACGCCATTTGCGGCCTCGGATGCGCGCCAACCAGCTGTCGAGGTCACCGGTTGTCAACGCCAGGAGCCCTCCTCGAGGAAGTGAATCTGCGATTTTCTGAAGGTAAAGATCAGGCCGGGACAAGTGCTCGATCGTGTCCCAAAGACAAATCAGGTCGGGCGGAACGACAAATTGATGCGTTAAAAACTCCGAGCTTTCTGCCTCAAGTTCCAAATTGCCGCGAGCGTACGCTATGGCGTCCTCGGAGATATCGATACCCCCCACCGATCGGAATGTGTTCCTCGACACTTCGAGAAAAAAACCGTGAGCGCAACCGATCTCAAATAAGTTCTTATTACGCGGATCCTCCACAAATTGGAGCAATCTCCTGAGACGGAGCCGGAATTGTTTTTCGATCACGGAGCGGTCCGCCACATAGTCGCGATATTCGTTGCCAGCGAAATAACCCGCTGTATAGAGTTGCCGCAGTTGCTCTTCCGACAAGGTGAGATCGGCGGTCGTGAATTTGCATTCTCCGCACGTCAGCAATCCAGGGATACGGGATGGACGATATTTCCCACCACAAACCAGACAGTCGCGTTTCATCGATTCACGCGTACCAGACACGCACCACGATGCGATCCGCGATGACCGCAATTTTATACCTGTTCATTGCCTGGGCGATCCATGCGGCGACGATTAATCCGCTCACTCATTTGATCGGCGGCGGCGACGGGTTCATTCAAGGTATTGCCTCCAAGACTTTCGCCACTTCGTTTGGTTCCTGGAATCCTTATGTGCAATCGGGGAAGTTCGTGTTTGCCGATACTCTCTACCAATCATTTTATCCGCCCAGCCTGGTCATATTATCGATCCTTCCGAACACCTTCGGATTCAATTTTTTCCTCCTCATCCACTACGCGCTGGCGGGCCTCTTCATGTATTTCTACCTGGGTTCGCTTCGGCTGACGAACTTTTCGGCGTTCATCGGCGGCCTGGTATTCATGGTGTGCGGATTCATGATGGCCCACAAGGGTCATGAATACATCGTCTGCGCCGCTGTCTGGCTACCGCTAACCCTGCACTTCATCCATCGGTACGCCGAGCGGCTCCGGATTCTCGATCTCGGCTTATGCTGCGGTGCCCGTGGCGTTCTCAATTCTAGCCGGGTTTCCCCAGATCACGCTCTACTCAACGCTGGTGGCAATCGCTTATATTCCTTTCTGCATTGCCGGTTCACCTTTGTTGCGAGGTTGGAAAGCAAAGCTCGCTCATATTTTTTTTGGGGAGTTTGTCGTGCTGGGAATCGGCTGCCTGCTCGGTTGCCTGCCGCTCTTCTCGGTTGCTGAATCGCTGCCTTATCTTACGCGCGAACGAATCACGTATGGGATGTTCACCTCTGATAATTTTCCGCCGGCGCAGCTTCTTACGTTCCTGATACCCGATCTTTTCGGCGGCGTTGACCGTCACATTCCAGCTTATGCGCCGGACACGACCGTCTTTGTGGCCGAGGTCTACGCGTACGTTGGAATATTGCCGCTCACGTTGGCGCTGGCGGGCATTGCTGCCTGGCGGACGGCTTGCCGAGAACTGAAATTCTGGAGTGCGATCGCGGTCATCGCCCTCTTGATGTCATTCGGCGGGACGACCCCGCTCTATCTCCTGTTGTTTCACCTGCCGGTCTACAACCTGTTTCGCGTGCCGGCCAGGAACCTGTTCGAAGTTGGCCTCGCGCTGAGCGTCATCGCTGCAATCGGCCTCGATATCCTCCTTGCGCATTCCAGGGTGGCTGCCGCCGGCGTCATCCCTTCGCCCGGAAATAAAGCGAGCGCTTCAGCTTTCAGTGTTCCCAATGTTCCCAGCCTGGTGCTCCGAACGCTTCTTCGAATTTCCATGCTTATGGCCATCGCGGTCCTGGTCGCGTTCACGTTTCGCTCCCTGGCGGAGGGGTGGTTTTCCCGGCTTTTCGCGATCCCGGACTCCACTCCGATAAACTATTTGTACACGTTCGGCACCGCGAAACCGGCCATAATCAAAAATCTGTCATGGAACAGCGCGAGTATGATGATGCCCCTGATTTTCCTCAGTTTGACCGCCATAACGCTCTTGTTTCTGATCCGTAGCCGGTTGCGAACGACGGCTTTGATTGCGATTCCCGTACTCATCGTGACCGACACATTCTTGCGCCTCGCGCCGGATGTACGATAATCCTTCGACTGAACTTCTCTACGGAAGCGCTGGGCGCCCGGAGATGGTCTTTCTCCGGTCCAGGAAATTCGATGCCGAGCATTACCGGTTATTTCCTGTCGATTTCGATACAGAATCAATCGCCCGCCTTACCTCAACTTATCATCTCACGACAGTTTACCCGTACCCGCTGGTGAACATGTTTAGCGGTTCGCCTGTGATCAACGACTACGGACCGTTCTGGTTAAAGCGCTACCAGGCCGTCACCGGATTCAACGCGGGCGGGGGGATGCCCGTCGCGAACCTGCAAAACTATAAAATGCTATCGATCCTCGGAACGCGGTATTTGATGGTGCTCTCTCCGGCGACCAGACGAGCCATCGAACAGACCGCGCTCGATCCGGCGGTTGGAAACGGCGAGCCGAAAGCGTTCGCTCCCGTAGCAGTCACACCCAACGGAATCACCATTTTTGAAAACCCGAATGCTCTGACCCGGTTCCGCTTCATCCGGCGGGTGACGCCCGCGCAGGATCTGGCGGACGCGCTGTCATTGATGAATCGGCCCGGATTCGATCCTGCAGAGGAGGCCGTGGTGGAAGGGGTGACCGGCAACGAACAAATGTCATCCGGCAGCATCCAAAGTGAGAAACTCGAACTGACCCACCTGCAATGGGACGTTGAAACATCGGGCCGCAGCTTCTTTCTCGTTGCAGACTCATTTTTTCCCGGGTGGACCGCTACCGTGGATGGGCGGCCTGTGCCGATCTATCCCTCCGACGGCTGCGTCCGCGGTATTTTGATTGAAACCGCCGGGCGGCACCACGTTGACATGCATTTCGTTCCGCCGGGATTGGTCGCTGGTCTTGCCTGTACATGCGTTGGCCTGCTGCTTTTCGGTCTTCTCTGGCTCGCCGATCGAACCGGCCATCTGAATCGACTCTCAAACGCGCGCTACGTCCAAACACCTCATCCACAATATAGAGCGGGCGCCGCTTAACCTCGTCGAAAACGGCCGCCAGATATTCTCCCTGAATTCCGAGGACTGTTAGTTGCAAGCCGCCCATAAACGAGACAGCGACAATCAATGAAGTGTATCCCGGCGGAAGATGTCCCACTGTCGCATACACTGTGATCGCAAAAAGACCGTACAACACGCTCAAAGCCGAGATGACAAAACCGACCACCGCAGCCGATCGAAGCGGTAATTTGGAGAACGACGTGATGCCTGTCACCGAAAAGGTGAAAAGCTTAAGCACGCGATATTTGGTATCTCCGGCAACTCTCGGTGGACTTACGAATTCGACGGTCGTCTGGCGGAAACCGACCCAATGAAACAGCCCCCGAAGGAACTGGTTCTGTTCGCGAATGGAATCTTGAAATACGCTTCGAACCTTACGTGAAATGAGCCGGAAGTCAGCAGCCCCTACTGGGATTTCGATCGGTGAAAGCCAGTTCTGGATCTTGTAGAAAAGCCGCGACGTCCATTGTTTCGCCGGGTGAATTTGTGAATCATAGGTCCGGATTGCCTGAACCACGTCGTACCCTTGTTCAAATTTTTCCAATAACTTCGGGATGACTTCCGGCGGGTGCTGCATGTCGCAGTCCATCAGGATGGATGCGTCCCCATCACTATGATCCAGGCCGGCAATCAGCGACATTTGGTGTCCGAATCGCCGGGACAAGTGCAGGACTGCGACCCGGTGGTCCCGGGTCGCAATCTCCCTAAGAACGGCGAGTGAATTGTCACGGCACCGGTCGAGCACGTACATGATTCGAAAAGTGTGACGCCGTGAAAGACCGGCCATCACGCTCGAGAGCGCCTCGTGAAAGATTGGCAGCGCTTCTTCCTCATCGTAAACGGGTAAAATTATATCGATGATCATTTTTAGACTCCGCTCAAGGCGTTCAGCGTTCAGTGTTCAGCGTTCAGCGTTCAGCGTTCAACGTTCAGCGTTCAGCGTTCAACGTTCAGCGTTCGCCGTTCGCCGTTCGCCGTTCACCGGGAGCAGTCAGAAGATCGGTAACACTTCTGGTTCAATACATGGGTAACACTTTGGGATTGAAGGTTACATGTTTAAGGTTGTTGGCTTGCGTAAGTTCTGGGATTTCGATCGGGGGTGGGTTTGTGCGTGGTTTTGCCTTGGCCGCTCAAAGCGAGCCACCGCTCCCGCTGAACGCTGAACGCTTAACGCTGAACGCTGAACGCTGAACGTTGAACGTTGAACGCTGAACGGCGAACGTTGAACGCTGAACGTTGAACGCTCCTCACCCCCGGATCCAAGCTAACGTATCGCGCAGCCCGTCGGGAAGGGTCACGCGAGGCATCCAGCCAAATTCATTTTGAGCTCGGGAGATATCTGCGATGACGTCGATGACTTCATCCGGTCGCATGATGCCGTTGGTGTGAATGGGCTTGGGGGCCGGCAGCAGTCCGTTCACCAATGCAATGAGCTCGCCGACTCCCAAGGACGATCCGCTTCCGGCATTGAATACGCCCCCTGCTCTGCGGAAGGCCGTGCGGGTTAGAAGATCGACCAGATCAGCGATGAAGAGATAATCTCTCCGAGGACGCAGGTCTGCCACCACGATTGCTGACTGACCCGGATCAACGGCCTGCGTCAGAATCGTTGGAATCAAAAATCTGCGATCTTGTCCCGGGCCATAGACATTGAAGGGTCGAACAATGGTCACCGGGACGCCGAATTGCCGCTGATAATAGAGGCCGGTTTGTTCCGCAAGAATCTTGGTGTGGCAATACGGGTTGAACGCGCATAAAGGTTCGTCTTCGGATATCGGCAGGCGCGCGGGCGGACCATAAACGTAGGAACTCATCAGCGTCACTGAGGCCCCTTGAGCGCGGCAGAATTCGAGGACATTCACGGTGCCGAGAAGGTTGACTTCATAAAAACCCAACGGCGCCGACCAACTCTCGGGGACGAAAGTGCGGGCGGCCAGATGAAAAACATGGCCGACACCTTCGAAACCCAGGTTGCAATTCCTAATGTCTCCTTGCCGTTTTGAATGAGTCAACACCATGTATCCCAATGAACGGAGCGCGTTCACAAGATGGGAACCGATAAAACCGTCCGCTCCTGTCACGAGAACGCTTTTGCTCGATAGACTCATTTCGCAGGCTAGAAAAACCGAAAGAAGAATTTACAGTGGATTGGAGAGGGTCCGGTAGGAGCCCTCTCCCTCTTCGAACCGGACGTGCGGATTCCCGCATCCTGCTTTCGCGTGAGCTTGTTGCACGGAGCATTCACAGGTAGATCAATCCGAGCTGCAGTCATCTTTCCAACCGCCAGTGTTGGCTTCACCTCTTCTGAGTTCCTCTCAGACTGTGCCTTCTTAAAATAAGTCCATCATCCCCGGTTTTTGAAGAGGTAAAGCGGGACGCTTTGCTTACTCGGGCGGTAGGAATTGCGGTTTGTACTGTTCGAATTCCTCGACGGCGCGCATGTAATCATCTGGCCGGCCGATATCGAGCCAGTACCCTTCATAGGGCTCCACATCAACCCGCGCAGCCTTTCCGAGCAAGTCTTTCATCAGATCATCAAAACCGTATTTGGAATCAGGAGGCACAAATTGGAGTATCTTCCGATTGACCGCATAGATCCCCATACTCACGAGATACTCCGTCTGCGGTTTCTCGGAAAACCCCGTCAATCGTTGCGAAGAATCGATCTGCAGAACGCCGTAGTCGATCAATTGCCAACGCCGCGCCGCAGCGATCGTAAACAGCCGTCCGCACGCCACGTGACGCTCAAGGAAGCCGGAGAGATCGAAGTCGGTGAGCACATCCCCGTTCATCAGTAAAAAATTCTCGGGCAGATCAGCAATCAAGGAGAGCGGCGCAATCGTGCTTCTCGGCATTCTTTCCAAGGAATAATCGATATGAACACCCCATCTCTTCCCATCCTCAAAAAAGGCCTTCAGGATATTCGCCTGATGGTTGACGGCCAGCGTTACTTGCGTAAATCCCTGCCGCGCCAGTTGGCGAATAATCACTTCGAGAATTGGATAATCGCCAATCGGCATCAGCGGCTTCGGCAAAACTACCGTGTAAGGTCGTAAACGGGTTCCAACTCCGCCGGCAAGCACCACGGCACGCTTAAACATTGTACAGAGATTCTTTGTAACGACGCAGATTGTTCGGGCTTTCAAACCATGAGACAGTTTTTTCGAGCCCCTTGCGCAGTGAGACCTCCGGCCGAAAGCCGCAGGCGTCTCTAAGTTTCTGGCCGTTGCAACGAAGTCGTCGCACTTCGCTCTTGGCCGGACGCAGCCTGTCTGGATCAATCTGGACCTCGGCATCGCTGGACATGATCTCCGCGATCAGCCGGAAAAGCTCGCCCATCGAGATCTCCAGGTCAGAGCCAATGTTAAAAACTTCGCCGAGACCGCTGTCCAGGCTTGCTACCCCGAGCAGCGCGCGGCACATGTCGTCCACGAAGGTGAAGTCACGCGTGGTCGTCAGATCACCAAGTTTTACTTTTTTGGTTCCCGCCGCTATTTGCGAAATGATCGCTGGAATGACAGCGCGTGCCGATTGCCTCGGGCCATACACGTTGAATGGACGCGCAATGAGCACCGGGAGCTGAAACGAACAATAAAAACTCGTCGCGATTGCGTCGGCGCCGATTTTGGAGGCGCTATAGGGTGATTGGGCCTGCAGCGGGTGCTCCTCATCGATCGGAACGTATTTCGCCGTGCCGTACACCTCGCTTGTCGAAAGATGAATAAATTTCTGAACTTCGCCCTTAAGCGCCGCCTGGCACAAATTCAGAGTCCCGTGGATGTTCGTCTCAACGTAGCTCGCCGGAGCGCGGTACGAATAGGGAATCGGAATCAGAGCGGCGAGATGGAAAACGACCTCCACCCTTTCCGCGAGACTCAGACAGAAATGACTGTCTCGGATATCGCCAGTCACAACTTGGACCTGGTTCAACGTCGGAATGTCCTCCAGCCAGCCCCAGAAGTTGAAAGAATTATATTGAGTCAGGGCCGTTACGTGCGCTCCTGCGCGAAGCAGATGTTCAACCAGGTGGGAGCCGATAAAGCCGTCGGCCCCGGTCACGAGAACACGTTTATTCTGTAGGTTCATTTCTCGGAACGGGCGGGGATCACTTCGGGGGGGCGCAAGTTGCGAAGATCTTAACCAGAAGTTCACAAAAGAAACGAAGAGTTTCTGCGGGGTACGCAGTGCGTCCCGCTTTGCCTCCTCTAGTCCGGGCGAACCGAGACGGTTCGCTTGCGCTGCAAGAGGAATCTTACGCCAAGGTCGAGCGCTTCATCGGCTTGCGCTCCCAGAGCGAAACTTCTAAACTTGCCCCCACGTTTGTCCGAATTGGACATACCAACAGCCCATTTAGTCAAAGTCGGGACAAATCGTATCGTCCGTCTCGCAAACCGGCGGAAGTCAGTTCTAAGGCCGCACAAGTGGGCTAAGCAACGATTATGAATATGTCCAGAGATTGTTTGTTCGTCGTTTTTGTGTGTTGCGCCTTGAGCGGCCATGGTTTCGCCACAGACGTGCTCACTTACCACAACGACAACGCGCATACAGGATTGAACGCCCAGGAGGCCACGCTGACGCCACTGAACGTCAATGCGAACTCTTTTGGCCTGATACGAAATCTCCCGGTCGACGGGGCGGTATATGCGCAGACTCTTTATGTTTCGAACGCGCAAGTCATTTCAGGCGGCCAGTCCCAAGGTCTTCACAATCTGCTGATTGTCGCCACCGAACATGACAGCGTTTATGCGTTCGACGCCGACTCAGGCGCGCTTTACTGGCAGGTTTCCCTTCTGGGCGGAGGGGAAGTCCCGTCCGACCCGCGCGGCTGTACAGATCTAACCGGGGAAATCGGAGTCACTTCCACTCCGGTGATCGATCGTACGATGGGACCACACGGCACCATCTATGTTCTCGCCATGAGCAAGACGGCAAATACCACCAACTACAATGAACGCTTACACGCTCTTGATCTCGCGACCGGTCTAGATGTTTTAACTCCAGTGCTCATACAAGCATCTTACCTGGGCAACGGTCCCGCGAATACTTTTAATGCCGCCCAGCAAAGAGGACGCGCGGGATTGTTGCTCACCAATGGCACTATCTATACGGCATGGGCATCGTTTTGCGACTTCGAACCGTTCAGTGGATGGATCATCGCGTATAACGAGCAGACACTCGCCCAGACCGCCGTTTTCAATTCCAATCCGAATGGTGTACCCCCTTCTACCGATCTCCCAGGCGGTTCTGGATCAGGCATCTGGCAGGCTGGTTCACCACTCGGTGTAGACGCGGCCGGTAATCTATACGCTGCTACAGGCAACGGCCCATTTGATACCAACCTTAACGGCAGCGGATTTCCGGCCAACGGCGACTATGGAGACACTTTCCTGAAACTCACATCCGGCCTTCAGGTTACCGACTACTTCACGCCAGATACCCAGTTCAGCCTTGCTGAGAACGATGGAGACTTTAACTCCGGGGGGCATTTGATATTAGATATTGCTGACAGCAGCAATGTCATTCACCATTTGGCCGTCACCGCCGGAAAAGATACTAATATTTACGTTCTGAATCGAGACAGCTTGGGAAAATATAACCCCGGCACTAACAACATTTACCAGGAATTGAATGGCGTGCTTCCGCAGGGCGTGTGGTCAGCGCCCGCATATTTCAATAGATCAATCTACTACGAGCCTTCCGAGAATTCGCTGATGCACTTCCAATTTGCCGGTAATGCGATGCTCGATCCTGTACCCGTCTCTGCCACTACCACTATCTTTCCGTACCCAGGAGGTACCCCGAGCATTTCCTCTAACGGGAACACCAACGGTATTGTCTGGATCCAACAAGTCAGCGGCACCCGGGTGGTTCTGCATGCCTATGATGCAACGAATCTGGGAATCGAGCTTTACTCTAGTGCAGCAGTTAATTTTGGAGCGCCGACCAAATTCGCTCCACCAACGGTTTGCAACGGCAAAGTTTTTGTCGGTACTACGAATTCGGTAGGTGTCTTCGGTTTATTGCAGCCCGCCTCTCTCCTAACTCCCAGAAATATAGTTACTGTTCCTAATCCCCCCGATTTCGACGGCGACGGCAATCAGGATTTCTTGTGGCGCAATACCTCCACGGGCCAGGTTGGCATCTGGCTGATGAATGGTCCTGCTGGCAAGGCGGTAGCCAACATTGGTTCTCCCCCTCTCTTCTGGGTGATTATCAATACCGGGGATTTCGACGGAGACGGAAAATCGGACATTCTGTGGCAATTCGAAAATACCAGCCAGTACGGCGTTTGGTTTATGAACGGCACTCAAGTTGCAGCGACACAGAATTTTACGCTCCCTTCGTACGCAGGCCAGATTTGTTGTGTTGCTGATTTCGACGGGGACGGACTCGCCGATCTCGTCACCTTCAACCGCAGCGCCGGTGGCGTCTACTTTTGGAAAAACACCGGCTCATTGAAATTCGTTCAGCAATCCTCATATGCCGTTTCACCTGCGTCGGGTTGGCTGCCGGTCGGTACTGCACGCCTGAACGGTGCGAACGCACCTCCTGCGCTGATCTGGCGCAACGCCAAAACGGGCGAAATCGCTGCCTGGTTTATGAGCGCCTTTACCTGGACTTCAGTCGCGTCGTTTGGCAATCCAGGTAACGACGTGACCCTAAGAGGTTTCGGCGACTTCTCGGGAGACGGGAATGCGGACCTGCTTTTGTTTAATCCCTTCAACAATCTAGTTGGATACTGGCAATCAAATGGCGGTCAGTTACCCGGCACCGTTCTCCTGGCTCAGACATCCGCCACCTGGGTTCCCGTCGGAACTGAATACCTTGGTGGCGCCGGGAATGCGGACATCATTTGGCGCCAATCCTCAACCGGAGCACTAGGAGTTTGGCAGGTGAGCGGGTCAAACTGGTCCGTATCTATCGGTTCAGCCATGGTTGGCTCGACGTGGGAACTCCAGCCTCAAGCAATCACTCCCTGACAAATTGGAGTTTGCCCTTCTTTGACTTGCGGTGGCCGAAAGAAGCTCCCCTTTCGCCAGGTTTTTGCGCGTCGGCCCATGTTTTTACGGCTTCCGCCGGAGGACCGCAGCCAGAATATGGAAGTTGTGTTAAATATTGTATTTATTGTCTATACATTTATAATACAGAATCTTAAAAGTATTGATTCTGCTCGGTCTTTCTCTCTCTTTGCAGGCCCAAACGATGCCCGGCATTCAACGGACCGCTTTTGTCGGTAGCATCAAAGACGTCGCTCCCTCCAAGCCCCAATTTGCCTCCGGCTCCTCCGCCACCCTCGTGCGAAGCGAACTGACCCAGACCGAATTCCAGGCCACGATCGAATTTTCGGTCGCTCTCAAGATGAGCGATTTTGCCAATCTTCAAGAACGCATTGCCGGGGGCGAAATCATTCCAGCCGACGAGATGACGACGATGTACTACCCAAAAAAGGAAGATTTCAAGGTAGTCGCTGATTGGCTTGTTTCTCAGGGATTCGCCGTCAAACCGGAAGATAAATCTAATCTAAGCGTTTTTGCCAGCGGCTCGGTAACTCAAATAGAGCGGGCATTCGAGACGAAGTTCGCGCGGGTCACGTTCGACGGCGTCGAATCCAGCTCTGCGCTGATTGCACCGAGTTTGCCGGCTGCCGTTGCCGGGTCAGTGTTGGGGATTAACGGATTACAACCTTCCATCCGCCCGAAACCTCATTCCCATTTCGCGTCAGCGCAACCAAAGAAGCTAACCAACAATCAGCCTCCTTATACCGTGAGCGAGATCGCCAAAGCTTACAATGCCGTTGGATTGGGCGTGAATGGAAGCGGTCAAAAAATCGCGATCGTCATTGATACGTTTCCGGCTTCCAGCGACCTCACGTTATTCTGGCAAGGTAACGCGATAGCACAATCGTTGAACAATATTGAGGAAGTCCAGGTAGTCGCCGGAAGTCTGCCAAGCCCTTCGGGAGAAGAGACGCTTGATGTTGAGTGGAGCAGCGGAATGGCGCCTGGAGCCAAAGTGCGTGTCTACGCGACGACGGATTTAGGGTTCGCTCATCTGGACGAGGCGTATCAGGCGATCCTTAGCGATCTTCCTTCCCAACCTACCCTTCACCAGATCTCGCTCAGCTATGGTCTTGGCGAGACCTACGAGTCCGCAGACCAGATGCAGACCGACGCGCAGTACTTCGCGAGCCTGGCGGCCAACGGTGTCACAGTTTTCGTTTCTTCCGGCGACGGCGGCTCTACCCCAGGGTTGAACGGGTATGGTGACAACACAGGACCCGTGCAGGTGGAGTCCCCGGCAAACGATCCAAACGTTACTTCGGTAGGTGGCAGTAGTCTTTATCTAAACGCCTCAACCGGCGCGGTCAGTAACGAGGTTGCCTGGTCACTAGGTGGCGGCGGTAGCAGCCGATTCTTTGCTCGCCCTAGCTGGCAGACCGGCGCCGGTCTCCCGCCGGGTGCTTATCGCACCGTGCCGGATGTTGCGCTGGTGGCCGATCTCAATACCGGCGGCTATCTCATTTTCAACGGCCAGGAAGAGTTCGTGGGAGGCACGAGCTGGGGCGCACCGACTTGGGCGGGGTTTTGCGCGATAATCAATCAGGCACGCGCGAATACAAGCCTGCCGTCGATTGGTCTCCTTGGGCCAAAGATCTATCCACCAAACGAAGCAAGGACCTTCCGCCACATCACGACCGGCAACAATGGTCCCAATGGAGTCTACAACGCCGGGCCAGCCTACGACTTGTGCACAGGACTCGGTGTGCCGAGCCTCGGCAGTCTTATTCAAGCCGTCACATTGGTCCCTGCTTCGTCAGCAGTACTCACTGTTCCGAATCCACCTGATTTTGACGGAGATGGCAAACAGGATTTTCTGTGGCGCAATACCTCCACGGGCCAGGTTGCCATCTGGCTGATGAATGGTCCTGGTGCCAAGGCGGTAGCCGACATTGGTTCTCCACCTCTCTCCTGGGTCATTATCAATACCGGGGATTTCGACGGGTACGGAAAATCGGACATCTTGTGGCAACTCGCGAATTCGGATCAGTACGGCGTCTGGTTCATGAACGGCACTCAACTCTCCGCGATACAAAGCTTTACGCTGCCATCGTACGCAGGCCAGATTTGCTGCGTCGCTGACTTCGATGGCGATGGGCTTGCTGATCTGGTGACCTTTAACCGCCCCGCAGGAGCCCTCTACTTTTGGAAGAACACCGGGTCGTTGCAGTTCGTTCTCCAAACCGCGTATGCCGTTTCCGCCGCGTCGGGTTGGCTCCCAATCGGTGCTGCCCACCTGAATGGTGCGAGCGCGCCACCTGCGCTGATCTGGCGCAACGCCAACACGGGCGAAATCGCTGCCTGGTTTATGAGCGCCTTTACCTGGACTTCCGCCGCGTCGTTTGGCAATCCCGGCAGCACGGTGGTGCTGAGCGGTATTGGCGACTTCTCGGGGGACGGGAAAGCGGGCCTGCTCTTGTTCAATACTCTCAACAATGTCGTCGGATACTGGAAGTCGAATGGGGCTCAGCAACCTGCCTCCGTTCCCCTGGCTCAGGTGACCGGCTCCTGGGCTCCTGTGGGAGCGCAAAACCTTTATGGTCCGGGCAACGCTGACATCATTTGGCGTCAGTCCTCAACCGGAGCCCTAGCCGCCTGGCAGGTCAGCGGATCCACCTGGTCGGTCTCTATCGGGTCAGCCATGGTTGGTTCCGCCTGGCAGCTCCAACCACGCGGATTCACTCCCTAGCGCAAAAATCTCACAAGTAGAAGAGCCGGTGAGGTTTGGCATTCACAACCGAAACCCCGCCTTCTCCGCGTCTTGTGCGAACATTTTTACGGTGTCGAGCGAGAGCGCTGCCAGATCCGTTCCAATGAGCTTCAGTGCCTTGTTGAGAATGTCGTGCGGCACTGTCACGATGTCACATCCACAGTCATCCGCCTGAATCAAATTCAATACCTCCCGAACGCTCGCCCATAAAAGCTCTGCTTTTGGCAATTCCTCCAGCAGCACCTGACTTGCAGTCATCACTGGAACCGGATCTGTTCCAGTGTCGGCTATACGCCCGGCGAATACGGAGACAACGGCTGGAACGTCAGGATGCAAAACTGCCGCCACCTCACGGACCTGTTTCAATGTCAAAATCGCGGTGACATTTAATTGCACGTGCTCCTCAGCGAGTTCTTTGATCAATGAGATCGACGATTCCCCCTGCGAATTAGTAATCGGAATCTTGACATACACATTCTGCTGCCAATCACGAATTTTCAGCGCCTGTCGCTTCATCTCCGAAAATTCATCTGAGAACACCTCAAAAGAGATCGGCTTATCTTTGATGAATGCCAAAGCATCTCTCGCGAAAGACTCGTAGTCCTGAATACCGGCCTTGCGCATCAACGTCGGATTTGTCGTAAGGCCTTTGATTAGCGGATTGCGGTACAGACTGATCATTCCTTCGAGATCAGCTCCATCGGCAAAAATCTTTATGTCCAGGCTCTCAAGTCCTTGCATCATTTGTCTGCTCCAATTGCTCGATCAGTTGCGCCGCACCGAGGAGATCACGTGCACGAAAGTCCGGATCCCGTTTCAACTCCTCCTCGTAGCCCCAATCAATGAAGATCGTCTGACATCCCGCGTTAAAGCCGCAGTCTACATCTCGCCACCGATCTCCGATCATGAAACTCTTTGCAAGATCAATTTTTAGCGCTTCGGCTGCCTGGAACAGCATTCCCGCCTGTGGTTTACGACAGTTGCACGGATCTCCGCAGGCCGCGCCGCCGTGGAAGCAGGTCATCACACGATCGATCGGGAGCTGTTCCGAAAGCCATCCATGAATAGTCAGTACTGCCTCGCGGGCAAGAGTCCCACGCCCAACATCCGGTTGATTGGTCACGACGACGAGAAGAAATCCCAGTTCCTTGAAAGCGCGGCAGGCTTCCGGCACACCCGGCAAAATCTCGAACTCGATCAAACTGCTCGGCGGATAGGGTTTACCAGCGCGGATCAGTGGACGGTTGATGACGCCGTCACGGTCGAGGAAGACTGCCCGGCAAGGGCGAAGGAGAGTGTCAGTTTCAGCGGCTGATTCTGCTCCTCGGCGTTTCATCTGGTTGGCGAGCATTTACCTCTTACCGTTTGGCGTATCGGCGTTGACGGTTTGGCGCTCGGATGTCGTCGATATCAATATATCAGAAACGGGGCGCCTATTTGCCATCGCTCAAGTTCGTTCACCTAACTCGCCGATTCCTCGTTATCATCTCTCGAAAATCGTTGCCTGGCCAACTTGAATCCTGGCAGCAACTCGGTTGTGAGAGTGCCCTCTTCATCGACCTGCCGGACCTCTTCGACTCCATTGGGGTCGAATTGATGGACCATCATGGTGCGGGGTTCAGGGTCGATGAACCAGAGTTCTTTGACTCCGGCGCGCGCATACTCCTGCTTCTTGTTCACCAGATCCAGCTGGCGGGTCTTGGGCGACAGAATCTCAACGACAAACTCCGGTGCACCCTCCGCTCCTGCCTCAGTCAAAATTCCGAGCCGTTCATTCAGAACGATGATGAGATCCGGTTGAAAGACGTTGGTTTCATCGAGATAAACGTCAAACGGAGCGTCGAACAGTTTACCGATCGGGTTGCGCTTCAGATAACTGTGCAATTCAAATTGCAGGTTACGGGATATTTCTTGATGAAAACGATTCGGCGCAGGAGCCATATAGAGGTCGCCTTGGATCAACTGATACCGCGGACCAGTCTCCGGCAGAAGTTTGTAATTCTCGACTGTAAGCGGCGGGAAATTCGTGTTCACTGGCATAAGCAACCAATCCGAACAAACGGTACCGCGTTCAACGCTTCGCTTCAATCTCTTCTCCGGTAAGGAACAATTCTCGTTGTAAGTAAGTAAGGCGTCCCGCCTTACCCTGCCCGCAGGCCGAGCAAGCCGGGACGGCTCGTCTTCCGTAAGCGGCGTCCCGCCTTACCTCCCTGGAGCAAGCCGGGACGGCTTGCCTACCGTCAGCACGTGTCCGCCACCTTCCTTTAGCCAGCGGTAAGCCGGGACCTATGCATGGAATCAGATTGCAAAGCTGCCAATCACACTGAGTTTGGGTGTGGCGAGGATCTATTTAATTACGCGCAAAAATAAAAAGCAAATCCTATGAGTTTGTTCCCAGATTTACCGATCGATCTTGAAAAGGTGGAAGACCCCGACGTTCCAAGTGATTCCAATTTCGTTCGAAGCATCTTCTTATGCTTTGACCGATGCAGAGAACGATCTTTGACACGGTAGTCAATCGTTCAGATTTCAACCGTCCGACGTTTCGGAACTCGTTTTGGTCCGGGCCGCGTCGCATTTGCAGCCTAGCATTTAATCGATGACAGCCCATGGTAATCGATATTTTAGGATCGGCTCCCGGTGCCTGCTCTCACCGACCCGGCATGCGAACTTTCGCCTCACCATCAACTGGTGCGCGAAGCCGTCCAGCGCGGCTCGGATAAGCCCGCTATGGCTGGGCTCCTATTTAGGTAGAATCCCTGATTCCCTCGCTATGTTATCAACCTAACTCACTGCTCGGCGGTGCGAGGCGTAAAGTCGAACGTCTTCCAGCCTGTTGCTTCGTCCACTGCGCGTCGTTACAGATGCCTTTTAAAACGGGCAAAAGCGCAACGTCTTGCTGGAAAGCCACCGAAACGAACGATCAGTCCTAGCTATTCTGTTGCCGCTACACCGAAGCCTTTGATCCCGAGCAACAGTGTTCGTGTGTCCCCTGACGATAGCTTTGCAATGGTCGGCAGCTCTTTGCAGGATAGTTTAACGAGGTTGTTGCCTTGACGTAAATTCAGCGCCACTTTCAGATCCGGTGCCGAAGGCACCTCCGTCGTCTTACCATTCACTTCTACGATCAGAGTTCGCTTTGGATCCTCGGGACGACTGGCACCCGGCCGGCATTCACGGATCGTTAATAAGGCTTGGCGATCAGCGTCCGAATCGATTGTTAAATCCGTCCAGCGATTGTCAAGCCAGATGAATGGATCGCTTTGCACGGTTTCAACCCCGTTCGGAGCATCGATCGTCAATAACTCCACTGGCTTGTCGCGGCCCACGAACTTGAACCCTTTGATCCCGAGCAACAATATTCTGGTGTCACCTGATGGAAGTTTATCAACGGTCGGCGCTTCCTTACAGGAAAGTCTAACCAGGTTGTAACCTTGATTTAGCTTTATTGGCACTTTCATTTTTGACAGCGTAGGCGATTCCTCTCGTTCACCGTTAACCTCTACCATCAGAGTTCTATGTTTGTCTCCGGGTCGGCTCGGACCCGGCCAGCATTCGCTGATGGTCAAAAGTGCTCGGCGGTTCGCATCCGAATGGATCGTGAAATCAGCGAGCTGGTTATTCAGCCAGAGGAAAGAGTCGCCCTGTACGGTCTCGACCACATTCGGAGAATCGACCCCCATCAACTCCACCGGATCTAGATGATCTTGTAATGAAAAAACTATGTTGGACCATATGGACCCAGGTCTTTTCTCGTCGCGCAGCAGGACGGTTCCCTTTCTCAGCTCAGTTGTCACATTTTTGAGTCCGCTGGAAGAATGCCTCAAATAACCCAACGGATGGGGAACTACGAGTTTGTAGCCCTGCAGAAAAAAGACGGCCCACATTTGGTTGAACCAGCTCTGGGTCAGAATACAAATAGGGGCGTCCCCGGAAATACTTTTCAAACTTTTCAGTTCCAGGAACGGCCGGATCTTGCCTTCTGCACGCCACGGTGCGTATTGGAAATTATTGGTTTCATCGAATAGCGCTGCAACCATTATTCCACAAAATGCCACCGCAGCCGTCGACCGGGCCAATCCCGCCGGAGACCACGCGAGGATTCTAGACATTCCGACAAAGATCCCTCCAACCATCACCGGCCAAAACATCGTCAATATTTTGTAGAAGCCATAGTCGTATTTGAGCAAGGCCACCTGCCAGACCGTCAGTAAAATGAAGATCGGTACGGTCAGAAGAATTCCGTCTTTCTTCCGCCACCAGGCCCTCAGCGCCAGGAGGCTCAGCCCGAGGAAGAACATTGGAACAATGAGCTCTGTTTCGTTCCATCCCGCGATCGGAGCCTGTTCTCCCAGTCCGTACGCAGCGGGCAGCGATCGCGCCGACAGTAAACCAGCCATCACGCCTTCGGCATTCAAAACGTGAGTCCCAGAAGCAATTTGCTTGCGGAGAAAAATAATAAATCGAGGCAAATACACGCTGCTCACCAGTAGAGCGAGGCCGACGACTACCGCCAGTCTTCTGAGCTTTCCGAGCAGATAGCTTCCACGAACCAATCTCCAAAAAAGCAGAGGCAGATAAATTACCCCGGCCATTGCTACGCCCTCGGGGTAAACAAAAATAGTGGCGCCGAGGGAGAATCCCAGCGCCAAAAGCCCGGGCAGACGACTAGTCGGAAAGGTGCAAAGGCGAATCCTCACCAGGAGAAAAGGTAAGAAGCCCAGGAAAAGAAACTGATCCCAGTTGCCGATTTTTAGAATTTCCGGCGCCCACCCAACGCTTACCGCAAAAATCCCGGCACCGATGGAAAGAATCCGACCCGCGCCAAAGATCCGCGCAAATAGAGCCAGCCCAAGACCGGTCTGAACAAGGATCAGCAACGCATAAATCGAGGCCGCCCGGCAAGCATCTGTTCCGGAGATCGTCGCGCACAGGGCGAGAAGTCCGGCGGTCCCGTATCTGGCCTTCATCAGGTTCATGCCGAAAGTCAGAATTGGTTGCGACCCGAGGCCGAGCGCGAGAACTGGGTCCTGAACGTAAGTTGCAAAGGCCGTGTAAGCCCACGGATCCGGATAAACGCTGACAAACTCACCCTTAATCAAACTTCCCCAGAGTACAACGACAACGGTCCCTACGATCAATACTGAGGATACGATTAGCCGCCAGGTAAAAGCCCCGGTTCGAACGGTGCGACGTGATCGGATAGCCAGGATAACCGCCAGCCCGCAACAAAAGATGAGCATTGGCCAGGCGGCCCGGCCAATCGGCACATGAAACGCCGTCCCCGCTGACACGCCAATCACCAGCAGAGAAAACCAAGTATTAAAAAGGAACCAGCTTCTGGCCGGGACCCATTGGTGGCGGGCGTTGGATGACATCTATTTCATTCCTTCGAGCGTGAGGCTGGAAAGTCAAGCAAACGAGGACACTTCACGCAGCGCGAATCGCAATCTGCCAACACGCTTTGATCGGATCTCTAGCGCATCAATCGAAATCTCTCTGCAGATGTTTGTTAATTTTGAAAAGATCCGTATTCTCTCTCTTACGGCGCGTGCTCTTCATAAACCCACCAGTGGAATGATTCGAGGAGGACACCCCGGTGGATGGTGTAGTCCGGCGGCCGCAATTTCTCACTTTCCCTGGCTCGCCGGCCTAAAGTAGCAGTATGAAAAACTTGGCGCGGCTTTCAGTTTCAATTTTTATCAGGCTTTCGTTTAGCCTGTCTGCTCAAATTCCGCAACCCGCCGTATTGGCTGATGCCAACCGTATCACCTTCAGTGGGAGCGTGCGAGAGGTTGCCAGCGCGGTCCCGCAGCGCGCGACCACTCCTTCGGTGACGCTTGTCCGAAGCGAACTGACCCGAGCTGAAGCCGAAGCCGCAATGGAATTCTCCGTCGCTCTGAGAATGCGTGATTTTGGCGAGCTCCAGGAGCGCGTCGGCAAGGGCGAAACCATTTCACTCGATGAAATCGCAGCGAAGTACCAACCGGCAGGGAATGAGTACCAGGCAGTCGCTCAGTGGCTGACTGCGCAAGGGTTCTTGGTCAAGCCGCCGGACAAATATAATCTTAGCGTATTTGCAAGCGGCTCCGTCGCACTCATCGAACGGGCCTTCGGAACGCAGTTCGGTCGGGTTAATTTCTCCGGCGTTGAGTACAGTTCTGCGTTGAGTGCGCCGAGCTTGCCGGCTGCGATCGCAGGGCCGGTGCTGGGAATCAACGGATTGCAGCCTCATCTGCACCCCAGACCTCACTCTCAATTGGCGTCAGGGCAAGCACAGAAGCTAATCGACAATCAGCCTCCTTATACCATTGGAGAGATTGCCAGCGCTTACAATGAGGGCGGTCTGAGTGTGAATGGAGCTGGTCAGAAAATCGCAATCGTCATTGATACATTTCCCGCTGCCAGCGACCTGGTCTCATTTTGGCAGGGTAACGCCATTCCGCAATCGCTTAACAATATCGAAGAAGTCCAAGTGGTCAGCGGAACACTGCCGAGGCCCTCGGGAGAAGAGACCTTGGATGTGGAGTGGAGCAGCGGCATGGCCTCCGGAGCAAAAGTGCGGGTCTACGCAACGACGGACCTGTCGTCCGTTCACCTTGATCAAGCCTACCAAGCCATCCTCAACGACTTGCCTTCTCAGCCCGCACTTCACCAGGTCTCGCTTAGCTACGGCGCTGGCGAGACCTATCTTTCTACGGACCAAATGGAGACCGATGATCAGTATTTCGCCAGCCTGGCAGGCGCGGGTGTCACTGTTTTCGTTTCTTCAGGCGACGGCGGTTCCATCCCCGGCCCTAACGGGAACCGGGACTCCTCCGCAGCCATTCAGGCGGAATCTCCGGCCAGCGATCCCAACGTGACCGCAGTCGGCGGAACCAGCCTTTCCCTCGACCCCTCCACTGGCGCAGTCGCGAGCGAAAGTGCCTGGTCCGATGGCGGTGGTGGCAGTAGCGAGCTTTTTGCCCGGCCAAGATGGCAGATAGGAACCGGAGTCCCACCAGGTGCTTATCGCCTGGTGCCGGACGTCGCGCTGACGGCCGATCCTAATAACGGCGCTTACCTCATTTTCAATGGCGGATTGATCCAAATCGGCGGGACGAGCTGGGGAGCGCCGACCTGGGCAGGCTTTTCCGCGATCATGAATCAGGTGCGCGCGAATGTCGGCCAGATATCGAGCGGCCTCCTCGGGCCGAAAATCTACCCGCTCAATGGCACTGCCAGCTTCCGCGATATCACTACGGGAAACAACGGCACCTATAGCGCAGGGCCTGGCTACGATCTATGCACAGGACTGGGAGTGCCGAACATCACCAACCTGATTTCCGCCACCACGACGGACCGCCCGGCTTCCCCTATCCTCACGATTCCTAATCCCCCTGACTTCGATGGCGACGGAAACCAAGACTTTCTGTGGCGAAACACCTCTACCGGACAGGTTGGTATCTGGCTCATGAATGGCTCTGCAGTAAAAGCCATAGGGACGCTCGGCGCCCAGCCGTCCTCTTGGGTGATCATCAATACCGGGGATTTCACTGGTGGCGGGAAATCGGCCATCCTATGGCAGCTGGCAAATACCAGCCAATACGGCGTCTGGTTCATGAACGGTACTCAAATTGCCGGCATCCGAAACTTTAGCCTTCCATCGTTCGCAGGGCGGGTTTGCTGCGTCGCCGATTTCGACGGCGACGGGCTCGCTGACCTGGTGACCTTCAACCGTCCAACCGGCAACATTTACTTTTGGAGAAACACCGGGTCATTGCAGTTCGCTCTGAGAACCGCATACGCCACTGGAGCAGGCTCGGGTTGGCTGCCAGTCGGCACCGTCCGCCTGAACGGTCCGAGCGCACCTCCTACGCTGATCTGGCGCAATGCCAATACCGGCGTCATCGCTGCCTGGTTTATGACCGGCTTTACCTGGACTTCGGTCGCGTCGTACGGCAATCCTGGCAATGACGTCGTTCTCAGCGGTTTTGGCGACTTCTCGGGAGACGGGAAGGCGGATCTGCTCTTATTTAATACCCTCAACAACGTGGCTGGATATTGGCGATCTAACGGCGCGCGGCAACCCACCTCGGTGACCTTGGCTCAGGTCTCCGGCTCTTGGACTCCTGTGGGAGCTGAAAATCTTAGCGGCGCCGGAAATGCTGATATCATCTGGCGGCAATCCTCAACCGGAGCGCTCGGCGCCTGGGCTGTGAGCGGATCCACTTATTCTATCTTGATCGGTTCACTTCCAGTTGGCTCGGCTTGGCAGCTCCAACCGTTAAGAGTCACTCCCTGAGAATTTCGATAGCTTCGTCGATCGCCGGCCCACTCTGCGCACCCACTCCGAACGTTTCCGCGAATTCAAATCAAAAATACTGAATCCTTTTTCTCGGATTTTTCGGCTAAAATGCCACGTACACAAATGGCTTCGTAGGAAGAGTGAAGCGATAGATCAGATAATGGAAAAAGATTCCGATTAGCAATCCAACAATCACCGAGACCAATCGCCAAAAAATCTTCCGGAACATAATATTATTTCATTTCGAGCTCAGCTCCGTCGTGGCTTTTGCAAGGTAGCCGAGCCGAACTGCCATCGCCCGGATCTCCGGTGCGATATCGCTAGCCATCTTCTACCCACCGGAAGCCGCCAAGTGCACGCGGTCAGCAAAATCTTCGTTGGTCAAATCCGGACCGATCAGCACGGAATGATACCCCGCTTTTTGCAGCCAGGCTTTTCCTTGAGCGTTGGCGAATTCATAGGCCGAATATTCGTCTCTGGAAAGCTGATTGGCAAAGTAAGGGGCATTGTACGCGAGCACAATTAGCGTTCTTGGCTTGAATGAGTCAGGGAATGCCGCTTGAGCATTCTCAACGAACGAATCATAAACACCCGCCTTGATCCTGAGATCCCCATTAGTATCTCTCTCGACGAAAGATTGGAAGAGTCTTCGAATAATTCGCATACTTTGCTCGGGAAACGTGAATCGCTCAGGGATGGGAGCCACGTTCGCCATTTGTTCTTCAGAGTTTCTCCTGGCCTCGAAAAATCGCTCGGGATATTTGAGGAAATTGAAAACCGTAAATAGGTAGTGGTAGCCTATATAGTTCCAGAGATCGGAGGCCCGGCATCGGTAATCGAAGTAGCCACGCAACGCAGCCTCGGTAATCCTTTCCCTGCGTTTTAAATCGTTCCCAAAAAATGCCTTTTGAAGTTCTTCCGAGCGGAGAGCGAAGTCCGCTAATTTTCCGCTCGCCTCTGCTTGCCAAAACAAATACTCGTAAGTCGAATCTCGCACCGGTGGCTCTACCCTCAGGGGATTCAGATGCCCAACTAAAATTAGACGCGGGTACCGCCTCGACAAGACCTCTGCGACGACACCTCCCATTTCCGTTGCATAGGCGCCGCGAAAGGCAAGATTGATTACCGCAAATTCGGACCCTAAAACCCGTTGAAGCTCGTTGGTCCACAATTCTTCCTTCTTTTGTCCCACGCCCAACAGGACCGAATCGCCCCCGACCAAGACGAGAATTTTCCGCTTCGATGCAAGATGACTCACAAGTTCTGTGAGATTATCCAGTGACGGGTAAAAATATCCCTCCGGCGATATCATCTGATAATTGCGCTCATACGCGATAAAGAGATTCTGTTTGCCCGCCCAGCGTCCGGCGAGAACCATCAGGCTAAATCCCACGACAATCCCAATGAACACTGAAATCGGGCTCAACCGATGACCGAATTTTTCCAGAAACGGGATGGACATATCGCTTCTCATATCGAACCGGAGGCTCACCATTTTTAGCGCTTTACTATCGGGATGGAAGAACAAAAGCCAGCCGAGCCGCACGCATTACGAAAACATCGAATTCGATCCCATTGCCAGAAACGAATCTCCAAAATATCTTCGCCATCATAATCTCTTTTTGCTACGGGTTCTGTAAGGCTGAGCCTGCCGGAAGATAGCCAAGCTGAACCGCCATAGCTCGAATCTCCGGTGCAATGTCGCTGGCCAGCTTTCGGCCACCGGAAGGGGCCAAATGCACTCGGTCCGCAAAGTCTTCGTCGGTCAAATCCGGGCCAATCAGTACAGAATGATATCCAGCTTTTTGCAGCCAGTATTTTCCTTGGGAGAAGGCAAATTCGTAAGCCGCATATTCGTCTTTAGAGAGCTGACTAGAAAAATATGGGGCGTTGTAGGCGAGAAGAATGAGTGTTCTCCGCTTGAATGCGTCTGGGAACGCCACTCGGGCATCCCGCATGAACGCATCGGAAACGGCCTGCTTGATCCTGAACCCTCCTTTCGCATCTTTCTCCACAGAAAATTGAAAGAACGATCGAATGATTTTCATGCTTTGCTCCTGGAAGGTGAATCGCTCAGGAATAGGAGGAATATCCGGCGTTTGGTCTTTGGACTCTCTCCTGGCCTCGAAAAAGCGGTCAGGAGGATATTTAAGAAAATTGAAAACCGTAAATACGTGCCGGTAACCGATGTAGTTCCACAGATCTGAGGCATGGGACCAGTAGTCGAAGTAGCCTCGTAGCGCAGATTCGCTCAGGAATTCTCTGCCCCGTTTCGCAGAAACCGCTTCACCTTGCTCCGAACCGGAAGCGATCTTGAATAATTTCCCACTCGCCTGCCCCTGCCAAAACAAGTACTCGTAGGTCCCCTCGCCAGCGGGAAGCTCCATCCGCAAGGGACTCGTCTCAATCGTAACATAGACCAGCCGGGAGTACTTCTTCGATAAGACGTCGGCCACGACAGCTCCCATTTCCGTTAGGAATGCACCGCGAAAGGCAAGATTGACCACTGCAAAGTCCGGACCTAAGACGCGTTGAAGTTCTTTTGTCCACAATTGTTCCTTTTTCTGTCCCACGCCCAAGAGAACCGAATTACCGCCCACCAAAACGAGAATTTTCCTCTTCGACGCAACATGGCTCACAAGTTCTGTAAGATTATCTAAGGACGGATAGAAATATCCTTCCGGCGAAATCAGAGGATAATTACGTGCGTATGCGACAAAGAGATTCTGTTTGCCTGCCCAGCGTCCCGCGATCACCATCAGGCTAAATCCCGCCACGATCCCGATGAACACCGAAAGCGGGCGCAACCGCTGACTGAACTTTTCCAGAAACGGGATGGAGGAATCGCGGCTCATATCGCGAACAGCAGACGCGCCATTTTTAGCGCTTTATCAACAGGATAGAAGAATAAAAGCCACCCGAGCCACACAAACGCCTGAGTAAAAAGCCAGTTGATTGGCTTTAACTTCGACAACACCCGTTCGAGTATTTTACCGACGCCAAATGGCAAGTATCGGTAGGACGCGCAGATCCCGAGTCCAATCCCGTGGTACAAACCCCAGATGACAAAATTCCAGGCAGCTCCGTGCCAGAGGCCGCATAGCCCGAAAGCGACCACACCATTTAGAATACGACGTGCATGCCCGTGGCGGCTGCCTCCCATCGGAATATAGACATAGTCACGAATCCATGAACTGAGTGACATGTGCCACCGCTGCCAAAACGTCTGGATACTGGTTGCGAAGTACGGCCAGTTAAAGTTAGGCGGCAGGCGAACACCCATCATCCTTGCCAGCCCGATGGCGATGTCACTGTATCCGCTAAAGTCTAACAGAATCCGAAAGGCAATCGCCGAGAAAAGGAACCAACGCTGGTCCAGATGAAGGTCAGCAAATTTGTCCTGATATGTGTCCAGATAAAGGGTGAAGTTATCGGCGATGACTTTTTTTAAGTAGCCAAAAGCGACTTGAACGATACCCACCACGGCGTCCTGGGCGTTGACTCTCGCCAAACCATCCTTCAGAGAAGGCACAAATTGTTCATACCGTTTGATCGGTCCAGCTACCAAAGACGGAAAAAAAATCGAAAACGACATGAACTGGAAAAAATTCCGTAATGGAGGCGTACCTTCGCAGACATCGTATAAGTAATGTACGAATTCAAAGGCAAAAAAACTGATTCCCAGCGGGGGCGCCTGCGGGAGTACATTCTTCGCCCATTCTGACGCAATCCTGCTCGCCGCAGGATTAATTGCACCAAAAACGCTGTTAATAAAGAAGATGGAGTACTTGTAGAAACAGAGCGCGCCGATGCATGCCGCAATGGCGAATAAACACACTATTCTATGCCGGGTGAGTCCGGCAAAATAGGTGATGATCCCAATCACAATAATCGGGAGAACTCCCGCAGGGCCGGCATAGTGCGCGTGAAAAGTTACGCACGCCACGAGAAGCCAAATCAACCTGGCTGACTTATGGCGGAGAAGCCAGAAGACAGGCAAAAACAAGGCAGCGAACGCAAAAAACCAGTAGGTTGCGAAGATCATTGCCAGGAACGCCTAGCCCACAAATTTCACGAGGCAAAGTGCTGGCGAGATTTCCATGCTACCGGGTACTCTCCCACTTCGTTTGCTGAATCTTGAGTTTAGGATGGGAAACAAGAAGATGCCATAGGACGGCCTGAAAGGCTTCGGAATGGGGAGTGATGTTTTGGTGATTCACGGTCGGCACGATGCAAAATGCATCGGCCACTTTGGCTGTGTACCCGCCATCCCGGCCCACGACTCCAAGAATCGACGTGCCCGCTTCTTTGGCATATTGCAGCGCCAAGACGAGGTTCGGACTGACGTTCTTCTCGAGGTTTCCTCCCCCGACCGAAAAGACCATAAGCGCATCTTTCGATTGGAGTCGGCTCCCCTTTAGCCATTCCACGAAGACGGATGCCCACCCTTCGTCGTTCGTCCTCGCGGTCAACTCCGATACGTTGTCGGTTGGCGTGTAGGATTCGATCCCTGCGATCTTTCGAAAGTCATTTACGGCATGAGACGCGTTCGCCGCGCTGCCACCAACACCGAGGAAAAACAAACGGCCACCGCGAGCACGGACGTCCGCGAGCAAATCGACCATATTTTCGAGGGTTCCAGGATCGAGTTTTTGAACGATCTCCGCTGTTTCGGCCAGATGTTGCGCGCTGTAGGAGGGCATGGGAGGAGTGTCAATGTCAGTTAAAGCTCAGCGCCCCCTGCTTTGCAACCAAGTAAGTAAAGATGACATGAGCCGACAGGCAGCTACACCCGCTGCTGCAATGTCGGCTCTATGAAAAACAAACATAGCCAAGCTATCGACGGGGAGGCGAAAGCCAAACCAGAGGTGATCAAATTAGGTTTAAATCTGCACGTGCGGCAGGTTACCGGGTGCCGGCAATTGGACGGTTCGACGCCCAAACCGGTCCAGCAATGGGGTCCGTGGAAGTTACTGGATCAGATCAAAGACTGGGTTAAGGGCAAGGTTTATAGCTGTTACGAGGCCGGAATCTGCGGGCACTGGTATCATCGGGAACTGATCAAAGCGGGAGCGGTCAACTTCGTGGTGGTGCCCCCGAGCGCTGGAGAACCAACGCACCAGGCACCAAACGACCGATCGGCTCGATGCCAGGGCATTACTGGATCGATTGGAGACCTATCTCAACGGCAATCGTCATGCGAAGAGCATCGTGGCGGTACCCAGCCTTGAAGAGGAACAGCAACGCTCAGTGGTGCGTTACCGGGAACAATTGATGCGCGATCGGCGTCGAGCCCAGGCACGCGGCAGAGCCATTGCGCTGGCCCAGGGAATCGAGGTGCCTGTCGGCTGGTTGCGAGAAGCTCGGTGGCAAGAATTTAACAGACAGCTGCCCGAGTGGATGAGTTTACAGGTCGGACCATTGCAGCCCATGAATAACTGCGGATAACCTGTACATTTATTCCGTTTCTCTCTTGAGCAAGCTTCGCTTCGCACTGGGTGGTAACGGTCTTTTGCGTCAGGCAGACGCTCGCTCGTTCCTCGCTCACAGCTGCAAACGCAAAAACCAGCCGAACCAACTGAAAAAACCAGTCAGGGGCCTTGACAACGTCGGCTTCATAGGAGCGTCTCGCTTTACCTCCCCGAACCGGGCAAACCGGGACGGTTTGCTAACGGAAGAGGCAAGGCGGGATGCCTTACTTACTTCGACAACAAATGATCAAGTTCGGTAAAACCGGCGGGGGAACCGATTTCATAGAAGCGTTGATTCACTTCGTATCCGGCAAGTTCTCCCTTACGGGAAAGGCTCTCGAGGGTTCCAGCCAAATCAAACGAACCGTCACTCGGAAAATCCTCAAAGATCTGTTTCGTGCAAATCATGAGACCGTAATCGATGTAGCGCATTTCCGGCAGTTTTTCTCGTTTGCTGTAGAGTCGAATTTTTGCGCCATCGAACCAAACATTACTCGTGTCCCAGGCATCGGAGTTCGCAAAAATCGTCATCAGGGCTGGCTTACCGGCTTCATTGAATGCTGCAGCCACGGCTCGATAATCCGCCGGTAGATACGAGTCCCCATAAAGCACAAAGAAAACGTTCGGTAAAAGCGCGAGCGCTCTTTTTATCGCTCCGCCGGTCCCAAGCAGTTGCGGACCGTCAAACGAATACTTGATTCGAATTCCGAGCGCTTCTCCGTCCTCGTAACGTTCCTTGATCATCTCGCCGCGATACCCAACGCAGAGGACGACCTCCGTAATCCCATTTTCCTTCAGCAATTCGATCTGGTGCTCTAGGAACGGCCGCCCGGCAACTTCGACGAGCGCCTTCGGAATCTTTTCCGTCAGAGGCCACAACCGGGTCGCCAGACCGCCAGCAAGAATTACCACTGGAAGGGACATGGGTTCAAACAGTTGTCAGTCGTTAGTTGTCTGTGCCAGTGCCAGTCGGAGAGGCTGCGCCATGCTCCGTCAATAAGATTCGTTCAAAACGGGGATTTGACAGGTTCGATCTTCATTTTGCGAATTCCGTACTGACAATGGTATGACTGACAACTGGCACTGACAACTTCCCAAATCAGTTCTGGATGACGACTTTAGTTCCTTCGAAATCAAAACGGAAACGGACTTCGGTCAGGCCCTTCTCTCGCATCGCGCGCCTGAGTCTGGCCTTATCCTCGGCATAGAACATCAAGAAACCGCCTCCGCCCGCCCCAATCAGCTTGCCGCCCAGCGCTCCATTCGCCATAGCGTCGTCGTACCATTCGTTAATCTGCGAATTCGACATCCCGCCAGAACGCTCTTTCTTTCGCTGCCAGTGGGTGTCCATTAGACGCCCGAACTCTTTCAGGTCGCCGGATTCCAAAGCTCGCTGACTTTGCTTCCCGAGGTCTTTCACGAAATGCAAGTTATCGACCATCGACTTGTCCGCAGCCAACGTCTTGGTTTTCTGTTCTTTCAAGATCGATCCAGCCGTACGCGAATAGCCGGTGAAAAACAGCAGGAGGTTATCCTCCAGATTGTAGAGGGTTTCCTCGGAAATCTTCAGCGGCCAAGCCTCCACCCGACCGTCCGGCATGAACTTGAAACAGGTGATCCCGCCGTACGCGGCGATGTATTGATCCTGTTTCCCGATCGGTTCTCCGAGGCGATTGATTTCGATATCACAAGCTTGTTCTGCCAGTTGGGCGGGGTGGACAAGGTTCATTTTCCAGGCATGCAGAGCCTTCAGAAGAGCCGTGGTGAAACTCCCAGAGGAACCAAGACCGGTCCCGGCTGGAATGTCTGCCAGCGAACTGATCTCAAGGTAGGGCGCATCGACACCGACAAGTTTCAGGGCTTCCCGGATAATCGGATGCTCGACCTCATCGACGGTCTTGACTCGTTCGAGCTTCGAGTACTTCACAATCAGCTCCTGAACGAAGGTCCGGTGGAGCGTAATGTAGACATATTTGTCAATTGCCGCCGCGATCAGGAAACCGGAGTGTTCTGCGTAGTAAGAAGGCAAATCCGTGCCGCCGCCACCCAGGGAGATTCGAAGGGGAGAACGGGTGATGATCATGGGCGTTGAGCGTTCGCCGTTCGCCGTTCACCGTTCGTCGTTCGGCATTTTCCGCGTAGCTTTCTCTTACGGGCATTCTGGATTTCGTTCATTCTGGAAAAATACGAATCATTTCGGAGCTCTACTTTCATCCCGATCTTCCGTCTGGGTAATGCCATCAACGGCGAACGGCGAACGGTGAACCGCGAACGCTAAAACCTGTATCCACTCTTCTCGTAGATTTGCTCCACGATCTCGAGCACCCGCCTTCCCTCACGCAGGCCGGGAATCGGGGTGCGATTGAGTCGGATATCTTCCAAGAATTCACTGAGTTCCAGCGCCCACGAAGTGTCTCCACGCGGAAACTCATAAATGATCGTTTCTGGGGGACCCATTTCGGGAAGCATTTTGTAATAATAAAGCCGCTCCAGCCCGTAACTTCCCCCGAGACCTTCGATATGCAACTTGGCCCGCTTGAAATAGATCTCGAAAGAAAAAAGGTTTTTCCATTCGGTGCAACTCACCTGGAGCCAAGCGGTCTTGCCGCTCGCGGTTCGCAGGCTCATAAATGCGTTGTCATCCACCTGAGTATCCCAGAAGTAGGTCGCCGCATGTCCATCAACTGTCACAAATTCTCCCAAAAAGGAAGCCGCCAGATCGATCAGGTGCACTCCTTGATCGATCAACTCGCCACCCCCGCTCAGCGCGGGGTCCATTCGCCACTCGCGATCGTATCCCGCGCGGCCGCCGTGACCATAACGACCGCGGATAAACATCACCTCATCAAGGTCTTCCTGTTGCATCAAATCGTATGCCCTGCGAAATCCGGGATGAAACCGATGGTTGTAGCCAATTCGGACCAGCGATTCCGTAGTAGTTGCCGCTGATTCGATTTCGGCGAGCTCCGTCGAGCGTATTCCGCCCGGCTTTTCAACCAGGACATGCTTCCCAGCCATCACCCCCCGCAGCGTGATCGATGCCAGCGCGGCATTGGCGACGGCAACAATAATCACGTCGACCTCAGAATCGTTCAAGACCTTTTGGAGATCCGCGGTGGGCGCACAATTCGTTGTTAAGGCGGCAAGGCCGCGCGCCCGTTCCTCATCCAGATCGCAGGCGTATTTCAACGAACCGGGCGGAAGCGTACCCAGCCGTTTTTGGCCGATCAGACCGCAACCTACGATTGCAAAACTGAGTTTTCGCTGGTACTCCATTGCCGGGACTTTAGCTGGTTTTGATTACCCAAGAGAGATTATTTCGCTTTATACGATTCTGTACGGTGGGAGCCACGGTTGCATCCATCGACTTCGGCTTGGTCTGGCTCTTGAGTGGCCGGGTGCGGCCTTTGGTCGCAGTTTCGATTGCCTACCTTACTGCAGCTTGCTGCCATTTCCTGTTAAACAAAATGTGGGTGTTCCAGTGCCAGCGGAGCGATTATATCCGGCAACTCGCACAATATATCGCGGTCGTCGTCGCCAGCTTATCGACCACGATCGCGATCGTACACTTCTCCCTGTCGAGCTTCACCGGCAACGTCCTGCTTGCCAAGCTTTTTGCCCTTCCTCCGGCAACCTTAGTAGCGTTTCTACTAATGCAGCTCTTCGTTTTTCGGAGGCCACAAAAACCACAACCAGAAACGCCGTAGCGTCCCGCTTCACCTTTCAATTTAACGCCAGGGCGGTGCGTCCCGCTGCTTACCACTTTAATCCCCGATCTTCCGGAACAATGCGACGAAGAGTATAGACATCGCTCTGGGCGAGTTGTTCTCGAAACTCATGCAACTTTTCCCACGGATCCCATTGCGCACTGATCAGTTTCCCAGTGATCCCGTCGCTCTGCTGCGAAGCGAGATAAACGCAAAGGCGCGCACCTTTTTCAAGAGGCACGCCGCCGGAATCGCGCTGCTTCACAGACTTCTGGTAGAATGCCTGCCCTACCCGCTCGGCGCCCGCGCTCAAAACCTCATCGAGCAATCTGGTGTTCAGCGCGCCGGGCGCTATCGCGTTCACATCAATGGAAAAACCGCGCAGCTCCTCGGCTAAAGTCTCCGTCAACCGGACCACCGCAGCTTTTGATGCGGCATAAGCACTGATCTTCGGAAGAGGTGAAGTGGCACCGCCACCAGAGAGGTTAATGATTTTGCCCCGACCGATCTTCTTCATGTGACGAATGCCAAACTGGCAGGGAAGAAACATGCCATACAGGTTGATCTCGATTGCTCGGGCCCATTCGGCGAATGGCACGGCATCGCTCTCACCTTTAGGTCCATAGACACCCGCATTGTTAACCAAGATTTCTACGGGACCTACTTCGGAAAGCACGGTCTCGAAGAGGCTTTCCACTTCAGCGGGAGAGGAAACGTCACAAGTCGTCGCCAGAACCTTCTGCCCATCGTCGGCCTCTTCCCTCAATTCGCGGGTCACGGCTTGCAGAGGATCCAAATTTCTGGAACAGATCGCGAGATGCGATCCTTCGCTCAGCAACTGCTTGGCAATTTCCCTGCCCAATCCCTGGCTGGCCCCGGTCACCAACGAAACTTTGTTCCTCAGTATCATACATTTAGCGCTCGGCCGACTCTGCGATATCTCAGTCCCGGCAGCTCCGGAAGCCTGCATCGAAGGAATCCATTCGCATCGATCACAATCCGGCTCTTCATCAAATTGAGATTCTCTTTCCAGTCCAAGTCCAGAAGTTCCGGCCATTCCGTGGTGACCAATACCCCATCGGCGCCGGTTACAGCCGCACTGACATTTCGCAATAAAGGAATTTCGGCAAGATCTGCCGGCATCTCGGCCACAACGGGATCGAACGCTGTCAAAAGAACGCCTTCTTTTTGAAGCAGACGGCAAATTTCGATTGCCAGGCTGCGTCTTAAAGTATCGGTGCCCGGCTTATACGTAAGACCCAGGATCGCAACCCGCTTGGCGCTGAGGTCGCCGAGCTCCTCGCGTAGCTTCTGAATAGCCCACTTTTTGTGCTGGTCGTTGCCGGCTTTGATCGCCGGGATCAACACCAGGTTTTCACCGAATTCTTCCGCCAACCCGATCAGGGATACCACATCCCGTGCCAACGTACCGCCAGCAAACGGTCCTCCGGGCGATAAATACGCCTTAGGCCCGATGCGAGCTTCAGATTTTAATCCGCGCTCTACTTCAGCAGCGTCGGCTCCAATCTTCTCGCAAAGGCGTGATACCTCGTTCATGAACACAATCGAGACGGCCAAAAAGGAGTTAATCGCGTGCTTAATCAGTTCCGCAGATTCGATAGAAACTATGATAATATTATCGGAAAAATTGCCGAGGGTCCCGAGCAACTGATCCGCATCTGTTTGGGTTCGTGTCCCCAGGATGATCCGTTCCGGCTTAAGGAAAATCTCGATCGCTTTACCCAAACGAAGATTCTCCGGGCTGTAGGCAAACCGCTTCCCTGGGTACTTCCTCTCCAGCAGGCGACAGGTTCCTCCAGGGATTTGCGAGGAGATCAATACAATCGCATTTTCCCGCAAATGCGACGAACAGCAGTCCACCGCGTCCAGGACTGGCGCAATATCGGCATAGTCGTCGTCGTTGACCGGCGTGTCGTGGGCAACCCAGAGTAGATCGGCGCCCTTCAAGGCAAGTGCTGGATCCGATTCGAAGGATAAGCGGCCAGAGTGAAGCCCGTGCCGGATGAGGTCTTCCAAGCCAGGCTCAAAGATCGGCGGTTTGCCAGCACGCAAGTTGTCAATGGTCCGAGGATCAAAATCCAAGCCGACGACTTCAGCAAATTTCGCGCAGCACGCCGCCGTAACGCAGCCCAAATGCCAGAGACCCACCACCACGATTTTCATGCGCATTTCTTAAAAACCCAAGTATTGGCCCTTAACCAGTCGACGGTTCGTTCCACGCCCTCCTGAATGGATAACACAGGACACCAACCGGTTTGTCGCACCTTTTGGGTGTCGAGAAAAATGAACGGGTTGTCGCCAATCCAACCACGTTCTCCGCCCGTAAATTCGAGCCTCGGCGAGATACCCAGGCGCGCAGTAATCCACGAGATCGAGTCCTTCACCCTGCAATATTCGTTCGCTCCCAGGTTGTAAACCTCGCAGCCATGCTTTGCCGTTTCCGGAGTCCGTAGCTCAATGACATTAAGCATCGCCGAAACACAGTCCTGAACGTACAAATACGATTTGCGCTGGTTGCCGTCTCCCAGCACCCGCAGCCGGGTGGGATCTTCCAATAACTGGTTGCAGAAATCGAAAACGTGGCCGTGTGTGTAGCGTTCCCCTAGGATTGAGACAAACCGAAAAATGTACCCTTCGAACCCGAAGCCTTCGCAGTAAGCCTGGATAAGCCCTTCTCCGGCCAGTTTCGAGGCGCCATAAAGTGAGGTTTGAATCGGGAACGGAGCATCCTCCGGAGTTGGGATGACCGTTGCCTCACCGTACACCGAACCCGTGGAGGAGAAAGCGATTCGGGTGATGCCATTGGTTCGCATCGCCTCCAGGACATTGAATGTGGCAATCGTGTTTTGATGCAAGTCTTTGCCGGGCTGGTTCAAACCGAATCGAACATCGGCGTTCGCACCGAGATGAAACACGAAGTCACATCCGTTCATGGCGCCTGAAAGCGCCTCAAGATCTAGATTATCGCCACGAATCAACTTGAATTGAGGATGCTTTTGCGCGCTCTGGACAAATTCAGGTTGACCTGTTGAGAAGTTGTCCCAAGCGACGACTTCATCTCTGTTTCCCAAAAGACGATCCACTAAGTGGCTGCCGATAAAGCCGGCTGCTCCAGTAACAAATGCTTTTCCCATTCTAATTAATGTCTGGGTTGGTAATTCATCTCCCGGCGGACCCGAGGTTCAGGCCAATAAGTCGACTGTTTATCTTTTTGTTGTTGCACCCTCTGGCAACCTTGTGAGGACGAGTCGCCGGGGGGGTGGTCGGTTCCCGGGGTTAACCGGCCTAAAACCCACGGTCTACGCCCTAACAGCCCCTTTCGGGGCGAAGGGCCATCCCAAACAGCGCGCAACCTAGCGCCATTTGGGACAGGACACTAGTCACGATTTGTCGACACGACGCTCCGCAATGATACGCTGGGATAGGGCTTGACTTCACGACTATACAGCGCAAATAGGCGTAACTTTAAGTTTTTTGCCGGAGAATATGAATCGCCCAGAGGCAGGCCAGAACGAACAATCATTGCGAAAAAACGCCGCGTTTTTCGCCGAAAACGAGTGGTACAAATCGAACCAGAATCGATTGGAACTCTATCGCTTGATCGCCGATTCAGCGAGGCACGAAGTCGAAAATTCTCAGCGCCTCCTTGATATCGGCAATGGCGGCGTCTTTATCTTTCCGATCGAACATATTCCTCACGTTGTGGCGATCGATGTGTTCATCGAAGAGTCTTTCTCGCATCGGTATCCAAAGGTGGAATGGAGAGCTATGAACGTTCTCGACCTCCGCGACCAGGAAAAATTTGACACCATCATCGCCATTAATTGCCTGCATCACGTGGTCGGTAGCAATGTCAATCAATGCTATCAGAACCTGACCCGGATCTTATCTGCGGTGTTTGGAGCGCTGGAAAAGGGAGGAAAACTTGTCCTTCTTGAAAGCACTGTACCGAGTTGGTTTCTCGGAATCTATAAACCATTGTATCCCTCTCTACTCAAGATCTGGCCGCTGAAACATCCGCCCACGTTTCAATATGACTATCGCGACATCCATTCCGCGGCTCTGGCAGCGGGCTTCGAACGCGTCGAACTGGCGTGGATACCGAAGATCGGGAACATTATGACGCTCGGGTTCGAAGTGCCCGGCTGGATGTCGCCATGCCGAGTCGGTAAATTCGTCTATAGAAAGCCAAATCTCCAGTCGCCTCCTGAAAATCATTGAGCGTGCGCTACCTCTCAAGAATTTGTTCAGGTCATTGTCTGCTGAGTCCGATCAAAGATGAATTTTGAAAGTTTTCCGTGGCCCACTCTCGGCGGGGATGGACCTGCCCCGGTTTGGGACGGAAACCAATTCCTCGTGGGTTCGAAACAGAGCAAAATCTTAATTTACAGCCAGACTGACAGCGCCTGGAGTGCCGATCTGACTCAGATGCACGAGCGAGAAGCATCCTCGTCGCATCCAATTGACGTTGCCTCTCGTGCAATGGCAATTGATTCCATGAAGCTGGTCAAACTTGAAAGGCGGCCAGTCCTTCTTGATATCGGTTGTTCAAGCGGCTTTCTGGTGGAGGATATGGCCCGGAGTCTTCCAAATGCTTCGGTGATCGGCGCAGATTACCTTCCGGAGATAGTTCTAAAAACAGCGCAACGCTTCCCAAACACTCCATTTCTCCAGTTTGATTTACGACAGTGTCCGCTGCAAGATAACTGCGTCGATGGCATCACCGCATTGAATGTTTTGGAGCATATCGACGACGATCTAAGCGCCCTCGCAGAAATTCATCGGATCTTGAAGCGCGGCGGACTTGCCCATATCGAGGTTCCCGCAGACCCCGGCAGCTTCGACCTGTATGACGAGGTGCTGCTCCACTTCCGAAGATACCGGCTCAGCGAATTCGTGGAGAAAGCGCGCAAAGCGGGCTTTGTCGTTAGAAGGGCGACTCACCTCGGATTCTTTTCCTATCTGCCCTTTAAATACGCCAAAAGACGAAACCAACATCTCGGAAAACGGTTGACGCTGCAGGAAAAAAGAAAACTCGTCGCCGAGCAAATTCGAAACACCAAAAGTTCGCGCATCTTAGCAAAGACATTCGAGGTGGAAAGGGTGCTTGGTTCGATCACATCCTACCCTATCGGAATCCGGGCCGTCGCAAGGCTTCAAAAGCCCTGACTCTAGCCTGAAGATCTCGCGAGCCAAAGCGCTCGCGAGATCTTCAGGCTGCGGGCTAAGTTTTCGCGGGACGGGTGTCGACGCCCTCTGCTCGATCAATGATAAACCGCGGGCGGCATCGGACTTCTTCATAAATCCGGCCAATATATTCTCCTAGAATTCCAATACTGATCAGTTGAATTCCCCCAAGAAGAAGCACCAGAATGACGATCGTAGGATTCCCGAGTGGGAAAGGCACGCCGGCGATCTTGAGCAGCGCGTAGACAAATCCCACCAGAAATGATAAAAATGCGATAACGAATCCCGCAAGGGTGCTAAGCGTCAGCGCATAATTCGAAAAACAAAAGAGACCGTTGAATCCGATGCGCAAAGACCCGAGAAAACGGTTATAATTTCCTTTTCCAGACAACCGAGGAGCTCGGTCGAACTGAATGGCCGTTTGTTTGAAGCCTACTAACGCAACCATCCCCCTGAGAAAACCGTGACATTCTCTTAAACGATTCAATTCTTCGACAACCCGACGGCTCATGAGACGGAAGTCGCCCGTATTGGGCGGAATATTTACGTCGGCAATGCGATTGATCAGCCTGTAGCCCATCACGGAAACTATTTTCTTAATCCAGGTCTCACCCTCTCGCGTTCTTCGTTGCGCATAAACCACGTCGTAGCCCTTTCCGAATTTTTCGACCATCTGCGCGATGAGTTCCGGAGGATCTTGAAGATCCACATCCATGACAACGATTGCGTCACCGGTTGCATATTGAAGGCCGGCGAGCGTCGCCATCGGTTGACCTACCCGTCGGGAAAACTTCAATAGCTTGATTCGTTCGTCTGAAGCTCGTCGCTGCAAAATTATCTCTTCGGTTCGGTCGGGCGACGGATCCATCGCAAAGATGATTTCAAACCGAGGCGTTTGTTCCGAAAGGACCGGCTTCAGCCGATTTACGAATTCTACGATGTTTCCCTCTTCCTTATAAACCGGCACAACGACCGAGAGTCGGAAATCCTCCAATCGAGCACCGCCGATAATTGAGGAATAATCGCGTTCCAAATTCACCTGCTCCGGCATCCCGGTAGTCTCGGATCGTTGCACCGCCGCTATCTGCGAGTAGTTTTCCATCGGTCAAACATATCCTTCGCTCGGTTCAAATCGAAAGTCCAGTAAGCCCAAAAGTAGCACGCTCGTTTCTCCGCCGGTTTTCGTCGTGGGCTGAGAGGCGCGTAGTCGCATTTGGCATCGACCAGATTCCGGCCTTCCTCTAGTTCTAGTGAGATATCAACCGAAAGGTTTTCATTAGTTGAAATTTTTCTGAAAGGTCCCAACCAGCCCTCAGCAAAGAGAACTGGCGCACCATACCGCGTGTCTTTCAAGTAAACTGCGTACCGGCCCGAGTGGCGGCAATCCTTCCATTGGGCGCCCCGAGAGCTATCTTCGAAAGTCTGACATAGCCGACAATGACCAAGTTTCCGGATTGGTGCTAGTTCAAACCTGCTTGCCAATCGGAGTGCCGATACTCCAACGACAAGTGACAAGGCCACCCACAATCGGGAAAAATCGGGATCGACTCCCTCCTTAGTCGCAACTTTCAGCGACGAGACATGCTGAGCAGAGCCGTAATGAAATTAGTGGGACTTTGGGCCCATTCCCAATTGCGCGAAGGCTTCTTGAAGCATTGTCGCTTGCTCAGGAGTAAGTATGTTCTGGATCCGATTGCCAACGGCTTGCTGCAGCAGAGCCTGTTGTTGTTGTATCACGGCCATCGCCTGATCCGGTGCCATCGAATTCAAATTTCGCATGATAGGCGATTGGCCGATAATTTGCTGTCGCTCTTCGGTGAGAACTTGAAGTAGTTGCTGGGATTGACTTTCACTCAAATTTGCGCCCTGCTGATTCATAGCCTCTATCATTGTACGGTCAGGAATAGTTGCTCGATATTGGGTGAACTCAGCAAACCCGGCATCTCCTAAAACTGAACGTAGTTGCTGATCCTGTTGGGCCTGCTCCGCTTGCAGTAAATCCGGCGCGGGAAGCGTTGGAACACTACCGGACTGGGCCGCCTCAAAAGCTTGCTGCTCCAACTGCCTCTCCTGCTGCGTCAGGATATCTATGATTTTTTCCTGGAGATCATCAGGCAAGTGGAGTTGCCTGAAGGCGCCCGCATACAATGTTTTCGTCGCGTCGCGTAGCTTTGCATCGAGAGCCGCCACCATTCTTCGATGGACCTTCAAGGCGCTCTCGTCCGGCTGTTGAACGAATCGCTCCGGCAAAGGAAGTTTGGAATGGGATTCCTCCTCCAACGCTGATTTTTTTGAGGGAACTGCAAGACTCTGAGTAACGGAAACCTCTTCCTGGCTATGAGGGGTAGCGTTCGAAACTGGAGAAGGACTAACGATCAGGGGTGAGTTGGCCTGATTTCGAAAGAAAGTTGGCAAAAATATGGCAACAAAAAGAGACGTCAACCCTCCGACAACGGTCCAACTGATCCAACGAATCTTTCGCCGGGAATCAATGGATTTATTTGGGATGCTTCCCATAATCGGTTGAGAACGTCATCGGAGGGCTAGCTGCTGCGAGACTTACGCGATGCTGTCAAAAAGACTCCTCAATTATAACGGTGTCTCATCGACTTGCTACGCTGTGATAGAATCGGTAGTAATAATCCCCATAGTGCGCGTAGTAATTATAGTAAATATCTTGATAAGTGTAAGAACTGTAATAAGACGAACTCAGGTGTTGATCCGAATAGTTGCCATATGGGTCATAATAATAGGAGTATTGGTCTCCATAATAACCAGCCAAATAGTAGTAATAAAACGCAAGCCCAGTATAGTAATAATAAGCGTTGCCAGTAGAATTATAGTAACTAATGTAAGACTGATAGTATGAATAGTAGTTGTCGTAATAGGCCGCTTGGCTCTGTTGTGTGCCTCCAAACATCACGCTTAAACAGACGCCGATGCCAAGAAACGCCGCTTTTATTCTTTTTACGTTTATGTTCATTGAATGCCTCGGTTTGTTGCTCAAGACTCTTGATTTTGGCATCCGTTTTGAACCTCAAGACAGCGTCTTTCGACCAGATTCTTAACAGATGTTGATTTTCATCCTCTTGCAAAAATAAAACCACGTCAACGCTTTTTGCATGAATAAATTAGCCGATTCCGGGTCTTATAGGATTGGACTATGTTGTTTGAGCGTCACCGGGAATCCGACTCACGAGGCGATTGGAAAGCGGACACTCCAGTGGATTTTGATTTTCGAATGCTGGCGAGGCGACGCCGGGCAAAAATCTTGAACCTGCTTCCTCCAGACATCGGGATTGACGGAACGTTGCCGAACCATGATGAGGTCGGCTACGACTTTAGCCCATAGGTCGACTATTCAGTTGTAACTCCCTGGAGATCCGGTTCCCATTGAATCAGCACGAGCCTGAGATTTCGTAAATGGGGCGCAGATCGGTACCGGGAAAAACAGTTTCCGTAGCTGTTAATTGTGCGGAGATAACGGGGGGCACAAAGACCGGATCGAGAATTCGAGTGCTCAATCAGCAGCCCTCACGGCGAGCCCTTTGATTCCAAGCAACAGAGTTCTGGTCTCCGATGAAGAAAGCTTATTGATAGTCGGAAGTTCCTTGCAGGAAAGCCTCACTAGATTTTTTCCCTTCTTTAGCGTGAGTGGTATTTTCAGATTTGGCGAAGTCCGCACCTCCGTCTTCGCACTGTTTACTTCTACGATGAGAGTTCTATTTGTATCGCTGGGACGACTCGGGCCGGGCCAGCATTCACGAATCACCAAAACGGCTTGGCGATCGCCGTCCGATTGGACGGTCAAATCCGCGAACCGGTTGTCAAGCCAGATGAAGGAATCGCCCTCTATGGTTTCAACGCTATTCGGAGCATCTATCGTCATGACCTCAACAGGTCCCAAATGTTCCAGCAACGAGAAGATCTCGTTGTGCCAAACGCTTGGCAGCTTTTTCTCGTCGGTCAGTATAAGTGCCTCTTTGCTTGGCTCGGTTGTATCGGCCTTGATCGCGCTGAAGAAACCGCGCAAAAATAGCAGCGGATTCGGTACCTCCACCTTGTTCCCCCGCAAAAAGAAGAGCGCCCAACACTGGTTGAACCAGCTCTCGGTACGTATGCAAACAGGAGCGTTTCCTAATATTTTCTTCAAACTTGTCAGTTCAAAGAATGGGTTTATCCGGCGTTCCTGACGCCATGGTGCATACCTGAATCCTCCCACTTCAACGGAAACTGCTTCGGCCATCAGTGCACAGAAAGCTACTACCGCGACAAGCCCGGCGAAACCTCGGCGCCACGCGAGCAGTCGAGACATCCCGACAAAGATTGCCACGACCATGATTGGCCAAAACATCGTCAACACCTTGTACGTACCGTAGTCGTAACTGACCAAAACAGCCTGCCATAGTACGAGCAAGAGGAAGGCTGGTATAGTGACTAAAATTGCATCCCTCTTCTTCCACCACGCTCCGAGTGCAAGGAAAGTGAGCCCCACAAATAGAAGGGGAACGATGAGTTCAACCCTCTTAAGTTTGTGCAGAGTAGCCAGCGGAAGTTGTTCTCCAAGACAGTAAACGGCTGGCAACCATCTTCGTGAAAGCAATCCGCCGAAAGTGCCTCTTGCAAGGAGCGCGCCACTCCCTGAAATCTGAGACAGAAGGAAAGAAACAAACGTCGGCAAATAAACGCTGCTGACCAAGAGCGCGACGCCCGTGCCGATCGCCAGCCTTCTGATCTTTTCCAGAAGGTATTTCCCTTTAACCAGCCTCCAAACAAGCATTGGCAAATAAATCACCCCTGAAATCGCAAGGCCTTCGGGATAAGCGAAAACCGCGGCACCCAGGCAGAGTCCCAGTGCCAAAATCCCGGGCATTCGGCTCGTCTGAAAGGTCAAAAATCGAATCCTCAGCAGAATAAAAGGTATGAAGCTCACAAAAAGGACCTGGTCCCAGTTGCCAATTTTGAGAATTTCCGGCACCCACCCCATAGCCACTCCAAACAGCCCGGCGCCTAAGGAAAGAAGAGGACCCGCCCGTAGCGCCCGCGCAAGCAGAGTGAACCCAACCCCGGTTTGTACCAGGACCATAAACGCGTAAATGGGGGCTGACCGGCAAGTATCTGTTTGAGAGATCTCGGCCAACAACGCCAGGAGGCTGGAAGTCCCATATCTGGTCCCAAAAAAAAGCGAGCCAATACTGAGGATCAGTTGAAATCCGGCGCCGGTCGCAAGCGTCGGATGCTGCAGGTAGGCGGCGAAGACTGAATAGTTCCAGGGGTCCGGATAAGTACTTAAGAATTCGCCCTTGATCAAAGTACCCCACAGCGCGACGACGACCGCCCCTAAAACCGACACAGAACTTAAGATACTATGCCAACGGAATGCAATGATGCGCCCGCCACGATTTGATCTCATGACGAGAACGATCACTAGCCCACAGCAAAAAAGGAGAATAGGCCGGGCAGCTTTGCTAATCGGCACATGCAGCGTCGCAGCGGCTGACCCGCAGATCACCAGCAACGAAAACCAGGTGTTGAAAAGGAACCAGCTTCTAGCCGGGATCCACTGCCGGCGGGTGTTGAACGTCATCTTTTGTATTCCTTCAAACGCGCGGTTGGAAAGTCAAGCAAAGCCCATGACGCGAGCCGAAAGCTTTGCTCGCCACAAACCTTTCAAGATTCAGGACTGGGCGTGCTGGGTCTGTACCCGATCAGGGACCAATTGGGTTCACAGGCCTTGCGATTTTCGTGTTAAGTGGGGTAAATATTTGGAGATGAGCGGACCTGATCAGATCTATTTTTCCGGCGACTACTCCGACTGGGCTGAGGCCTTGGGCGAATGTCAGGCCAACTCAGGTTTTACGAGACGGTCGGAGAAAGAATTCGCCACCACACCCCAAATATCATCGTGCTCTCGGGGTGTTCTACATTACTTGCCCGATCCTTCGAAAACGTTAGCGGATCTTCTCAGGCTCGGGATGCCGATCGTATTCATCGATCGCACGGCCTTGATAGATTCCGATCACGACCGTCTGACTATCCAGCATGTGCCAGAATGGATCTACCGAGTCGATAAACCGGCTTGGTTTTTGAGCGAAACGAAGGTTTTGTCGAGTTTGACGGATTCGGGTTGCCGCGTGTCTTTGCGATTTCCCCGCCATCGACAATTGCACGCTTCCCGGAGCACAAGTTTCATTTAAGGGATTTAATTGTCAAAGAAACCGCTAAAGGGACAAAGGCCACGTTCGTCGATAGGCGGGAAATTCGTCGATTACTTGAAATAGTCCCCGGACAAAATCATCTGCTGTGAACCGTACGGCTCGATCTTTTCCCTTGGCGATTAGCGAGGTCCGGAGATTGGGATCTCGGCGAAGCGTTTGAATGGCTTCGGCCCATGCTTCCGGTTCGGTAGGGTCAACCTTGAGGGCGGCATCCGCAAATTGCTCTTCAGAACCTGGAATCCGGGAAGCGATCACTGGGCAACCGAGAGCGAATGCTTCGAGCGGAGGAAGATTTTCAGGGCCAAAGAAGGTCGGGAAAACCAGCGCGAGCGCCTGCTTATAAAGCTCAATCAAATCTTCTCTTGAGACAAAACCGGCAAAAATAACCTGGTCTTGCAATGAAAGCTCGGCGGCACGCTCCTGAACGAACGAGAAGTTTCCTTCATTCGCGTAGTTGAAGAGCGGTTTGTCGGAGCCGGTAAAAACGAGTTGCGGCGCATAATCATATTTTTCCTTTAGAACTCTCAAGACGTGCAAGAGAAGCAGATGGTTTTTGTGCGGCCAGAATTGGGCGGGATAAAACAAAAAATCTCCCAGGATGCCTAGATGGTCGAGGGCTTTTCCAGTCGCGGTCTGAGCAGCCGCCTTCAAAGCAAAGCTCGGCGTCGGATGGTGCAGCGTGCGCACCTTTTCCTCAGGAACCTGATAAAAATAGGTAACCTCTTGTCTGCCGCAAGCATTTGGCGTGATGATATAGGCGGCGCGTTGAAGCCGCATTCGGAAGAACCGCTCGCGTGTTTCCCATTCCCCGGCGAGGCTGATTTCAGGAAAAAAGGGATATCTGCGATGCGCCAAATCCCAAAGGTTCAATATATAAGGAAGATCAAGAAACGGACTTATCCACGGATTGAGGTAAACCACCAATTCAATCGATGCGTTCTTGATGGCAGGGTAAAGGTCAAAATCAAAAATGGGTGCCTTTTCGACAAGTGCGATTTCCGGGGTAGGCAACTCGTTGCTCGGCTGTGGTACACCGAGAACCCGGTAAATTGCCCTCCTGACTTTAGCCTTAACCGTGAGCGGAGCCGGAGGGGGAGGCGCCGGAGGGGGAGGCGGCCGAGATGTCGTTAGCCAAGGAAGATCACTCTCTCTTAAGAACCCTGGCATTTCTGCCGCATCACCAAGGAGATGAAAGCGGTGAGGCGATTCTGCTCGAACGCGAAGCAGCGCATCCAGCACCTCCGCTTCGAAAGTGAAGCCCCCGCCCATTTCAGGGGATTGCAATTGCTCCGAGAGCATTATTCCAACATTCATCTCGATTTCCGAAATTTTACCTCCGAGAAGATCACGAAATCGACTCTCCTTCAACATCCCGCTGATCCGGATTAAGCGGTTGTTCCGAAACACAAGACGGTTTATACACCTCTGCAATGACCTCCTTTACCAATCTAGGCGGGGGAACGCCTGCGAATTGACGGCTGACCAATGAGCATCGAAACGATCGAATACCATGGCGTCAAGTTTGCCCAAGTCATTTGGGGCGATACCCAAGTAGAGCAAACCACATTCTTTTCTCCCCCTGAATCATCATTTCAGTTTGGATTGTTAGCCCACGAAGCCGGCTTTGTTGAGCCCCCCCACCTGCATCACTCGGTTACGAGAGAAATTGCCGATCTGCAACAAATGTTTGTCGTTCAACGCGGAGTGGTTGCCGTACAGCTCTACTCGGACGACAAAGTATTGCTGAAGGAGGTCATTCTGCGCGTCGGCGACGCCATTGTCTTGATTCATGGCGTACACGCTATTCGGGTCCTGGAAGATATGCAGTGTATTAGCGTCAAACAGGGACCATTTCTCGGTACCGAGAAGGATAAAGTCTTTGTTAAATAAAACCTATTCCGTATGATAGCATCTTATGATCCGTGGATCGGCGAAGAGGAAGCGGAAGCCGTCAGGCGAGCTGTCCTTGATGGGGAAATTTCTGGTACCTTTGGAAAGAATATCCAATCATTTGAAGAGCGGTTTGCCTCTCTGATAGGTTGCCGTCACGGCGTCGCCGTGACCAGCGGTTCCACCGCCCTCCATTTGGCGGTCGCTGCTTATCATTTCGCGCCCGGCGACGAGATTTTATTGAGCGCCTCGACCAATATCGCCACCGCGCTCGCTATCGTTCACAACAACCTGATCCCGGTGCCCGTCGATTCCGAATCTAGATCGTGGAACCTCAATCCAGATCTGATTGAAGAATTAATTACTCCCAAGACCAAAGCAATAGTACCTGTCCATCTTTTTGGTCATCCTGCTGCGATGGACAGAATCCGGACGATCGCGGCAAAATATCACCTAAAGGTCATTGAAGATTGCGCCGAATCGCATGGAGCGAGCTGGCAAGGAACAATGACCGGAGCGTGGGGTGATATGGGTTGCTTTAGCTTTTATGCTAACAAAATTATCACTACCGGAGAAGGCGGGATGATTTTAACCGATGACGACTCTCTCGCCGAAGAACTACGACTTCTCCGCAATTTGGCCTTCAAACAACCGCGGTTTCATCATGATAAGCTCGGCTTTAATTTTCGGATGACTGGATACCAGGCTGCCATGGGACTTGTCCAAGTTTCCCGTCTCCATGAAATATTAGAGAGGAAGCGAAGAATCGCCGGCTGGTACAATAACTCGCTACAGGGAATTCCTGGAATTACCCTGCCAGAAGACTGTACCGAAGGGCGACATGTCTACTGGGTGTATGGAATCCTTCTCGATCCTGGAAGAAATCGAGATGAAATCATGCGATGGATCGGTCAATCCGGGGTAGAAACCCGTGCCTTCTTTTATCCGATGAATCGACAGCCTTGCCTACAGAAAATTCCCGGCTTCCAATCCCTGCCTTGCCCGATCGCCGAAGGTCTCGGCGAGCGCGGTTTTTATCTCCCCTCCGGACCCAATCTTAGCGAACAGCAGGTTAACCATATCTCGACTTTAGTAAGAAAAGCAGTTCAATTTTCGGCGGAAACATGAGCTATCTTGGCAAGCATGCTGAATTTTATGATTTGTTCTACAAGGATAAACCTTACCGGGATGAGGCGCAGTACGTAGCGGATTTGATTCAGAGCCACTGCCCTGGCGCCCGAACGGTACTGGATCTCGGTTGCGGAACCGGGTTACGCTGCTTGGAAATGGCCAGACACGGCTACAAAGTGACCGGCCTTGATCAAAGCCAGGCCATGCTAACAGTAGCCCGCCAGAATTTATCAATGGTCAAGGATATTCCAGACGAGACGGTAGATTTTTTTGTCGGAGATATAACTAAATATCTATCTCCCCATACCTATGACGCTGTCATTTCCCTGTTTCATGTCTTTTCCTACCTGACGACGGAAGAGTCCTTGCAAGAAGCAGTGGTCTGCTCCTTCAGTAACCTCAGACCGGGTGGGGTATTCATTTTCGACTATTGGCATGGCCCAGGTGTGCTCCGTGACCTGCCGTCGCTTCGCACCAGAAGGGCAGAAGACTCCATTGTAAGCCTGGTAAGAAAGTCTGTCCCACGACACTTTCCCGATACCCATTTGGTCGAGCTGACTCTTTCTCTTGAGACCATTCACAAACAGACGAGAATTCATCAGCAGGTGGACGAAACGTATCTGTTGCGCTACTGGTTTCCGGAGGAACTGGAAAGGCAGTTGGAGCACTCCGGTTTCCAGGATGTTCGTCACTACGCCTGGTTAACGCAATCCCTTCCCTCCCCCGAGACTTGGCAGGCCTGCACGGTTGCGGTTGTACCGGTTCACTAAGCTTCGATTCGCTGCCAGTGATCTTTTTTTATTTGAGCCAAAACCGCAGGCGACTGTTGACAATTTTCGAAACCTGCACCTTGGTCCTCAACTATGGGTCTTTTTAAAAATTGGGCCAAAAAGGTGCGACCGCCGGGCCAGACATTTCGACCCCCGCCCGAACCCAATCAGCCACGGACGCCGAATTTTTTTATAATTGGCGCTGCAAAATCCGGCACAACATCCTTGTGGCAATATTTAAAGCAACATCCGGATATCTTCATGCCCGAAGAAATTGGATGGAAAGAGCCATCCTTCTATTGCGACACCTACGGAGTGGATAGTTATGAAGAGTATCTTTCTCTATTCAAGGACGCCGGCTCAAAAAAAAGGGTTGGCGAAGCCTCAACCCCTTATTTGAGCAGCCCCGAGTCCGCCGATAAAATCCATCACGCGGTTCCAGAGGCCAAAATTATTGTGCTGCTTCGGAATCCCGTAGATCGCGCTTACTCATTATATAAATGGATGTTTCAATACGGTTACGAAACTATCCCCGCCTTTGAAGAGGCACTGGAAGCTGAATTGAGTGCACGTAAGGATTGCCAGGACTTTATCGCTGGCAAATTCTACAAGGGAAGTTTCTGCTACTATTGGGATTTTTTGTACTTTTCTTCAGGACTGTATTATGAGCAAGTGAAACGTTATTATCAATTGTTTCCAAAAGATCAGTTGGCAGTGATAATATTTGAAGAGTTCGCGAACAATACCCTCCAGACAGTGCATGGATTGTACACCTTTCTCGGCGTCGACCCGAATTTTGACCCGGAAATCAAGATTCACAATCAGAGCGATTACAGCTACAAGCCACTTGCGGCAGATACCCGGCTTGATTTAGAGACTAAATATTTCGAAGATGTAAAAAGCCTTTCCACGCTGCTTCACAGAGATTTATCACGGATTTGGTTTGGTTAGCCACACCATGGCCATGAATTTTAAACGCTTGTTCAAGGAAGAATCTTCGACAGCCGTCTCAGACGCTCTCTACAATATTCAGCATCAGCTGAACACTTTGTCGGCTCAAGTCGAGCAAACAAAAATGCTGGCCGCACAATCGATCTTGTCTGAATTCCGATATCGGAGAGACGGAATTCCTCTAGCACACAGTGAGTTTAGCGTGTTCTCCCAGTTTGGGGATGACGGGATTATTCAATACGTCATAGCAAGACTCAAGCTCCCTCCCGATGAGCAGCGGTTCGTCGAATTTGGAGTCGAGAACTACCGAGAATCCAACACCCGTTTTCTTCTCCTTAACAACAATTGGAGAGGTCTCGTTATGGACGGCAGCGACGAGCATGTTTCTTTTATTCGCCGAGATCCCATTTATTGGAAGTATGATCTCACCGCACTAGCGCATTTTGTTACCCGAGAAAATATAAACCTAATTCTTCGCGACGCCGGTTTTCAGGGCCGGATTGGAATTCTCAGCATCGATGTGGACGGTATCGACTACTGGATCTGGGAAGCCATCACTATGGTGGATCCTGCTCTTGTGATCGTTGAATATAACAGCCTGTTCGGTGGCCGCGAAGCGGTGACCATTCCTTATCAAGCCGACTTCGCACGAGGAAAGGCGCACTACTCGTTTCTGTATTGGGGCGCTTCGCTAAGTGCGTTATGTCAGCTTGCGACTCAAAAGAATTACGTTTGGATCGGCTGTAATAGCGCTGGAAACAACGCTTATTTTGTCAGGAAAGTTGATTCTACCCCTTTTCAACGTCCATCCTTGCCGGAAGGTTTCGTCGCGGCGAAGTTTCGGGATGGGCGAGACATCGACGGCAATCTTTCCTACGTCGGCGAACGGGACGGTTTCGGATTGCTTAAAGATCTGCCGGTCTGGGATGTTGTGACGAACCAAACTCGCGTCGTTTCGGATCTCCGTCGATAAGGTCAGATTCTTTTCCCGCTGGAGAGCGGCAGGATGGCCTTGGGAGATCACTCGACGCTACGGAAAGCGATGTAAGATAGGCTTCTTTTCGTTGACACCATCGAGCGATGCTTTCCTGCCGGCGCGCATTGACGGTAAGCGTCACGCGAAGCTAGGCGTGACGCTTACCATTGACGCATTGACGAAGGATATTATAGATCTCAATTGAGGCATTGAGGCTACGCCTCGGGCGAGATGGATAGCTTGCCTGACAGATTTAAAACACCATGATAACCGGAGCGCTCGACCTTGCTTCCCTCGATAACTGTCAGTTCCGGGGTGGCGCGAAGAAAAGCAACCGGATGATGTCGCTCGGATATTGTGCAAGTGATAATATATTCACCGGGTTTCACGGGAAGTAATGGCAGGTCAAGGACCAGGACAGATCTGCCCGCAGTCAACCGAGCAAAATCCGCTTCCTCTGTAAATAGAACGAGCCCCTCCGCGTCGGTAACCGAAAGCGCGATTTGGGCGTTTGCAACCTCTGAAGCCAGCTCCAGGCCGAAGCTCAAAGTAATTTTTTCCTGACCGGAACCAATACTATGAACGCCTGCGGAGATCCTGCTTCCAACCGACCAGCTGGAAAGACGAGCAACTCGCCCGGCTTCGGTAGGTTGAAGTTGGTGCGTTGTCCTTCTTTCATAGTGAGACACCACTTCCTGGGTGGTCTGCTTCTCGTACTGCGCGACAACTTCATGAGTCGGACCGAACATTTTAACACGGCCATGTCGGAGCCACAGACAGACCTGGCTCATCCGCCGGACATTTCCCATTCCATGACTGACCAGGATCGCGGCGTGCCCTTCGTTGATAATTTCCTCCATCCGGTCGAAGCACTTCTTTTGAAATACAGCGTCTCCCACCGCCAGGACCTCGTCCAAGATAACGATTTCCGGGTTCAGATGCGCAGCGACGGCGAATGCCAACCGAACGTACATCCCGCTCGAATAATTTTTCACAGGAACATCGATGAATTTCTCCAATCCGGAGAATTCCACTATTTGATCGAACCGCTTTCGTACCTCCTTTCGAGAGAGCCCTAACATTGCTCCGTTTAGATAGACGTTGTCCCGCCCGGAAAATTCCGGATGAAACCCCGTGCCGACTTCGAGAAGGCTAGCCAGGCGTCCGTAAACCCTTACCGTACCGGTGGTAGGCTGCGTGATCCTGGAGAGGATCTTCAAAAGTGTGGACTTTCCTGCTCCATTTTCGCCGATAATACCCAAGGTTTGGCCTTGAAAAATCCTGAATGATATATCCCGCAGCGCCCAGAAGTCTCGCGCGGATTCCCTCGCTTCTCTTAGCTCTTTCGGGCGAAGGATTTGCCGAAATCCCCGCATGCTCTTCGTGGCAACATCCTCAAAGAAGGCTCTTTGATTTCGTTCGCCCAGGAAGAATCGCTTGGAGATATTCTCAGCTTCGATGACGGCTGACATCAGATCGAATCCGTAAAAGTCCCTTCGGCCTTCGCAAAACAGCAAAGCCCTGCAATCGCTGTGACCAGGGTAGCCGCGGTGGCAATAATGGCGGGTTGAACCTCTGTATGTTCCGTTCCGAACAGGCTCGATCGATAGCATTCGATCAGGCTCGCCATCGGATTCAGCTCAAGCAACCATAGCAGATTTGGAGGGACCGCCGAACGAGGGTAAAAGACTAAGCTCCCATACATCCAGAGGTTAAGGGTATACCCAACAATGATGTTAAGGTCGCGGTACTTCACGGTCGCCGCCGCAATCAGACAACCGATTCCCAGCGCCAGGAGCGCCATCACTCCCAAGACCAGCGGCAGAGCGAGCATCTTCACGCCGAGCTCGATCCTGACGCCGATCACTTCATAGTAACCAATCACCGCCAGCAGGACCAGAAGCTGGGCGGTGAAATTGAGCAGATTCATGGTGATCTGGCTCAACGGGACAATCAGCCTCGGGAAATAAATCTTCCGGAACAGCGGGCCAGTGGTTAAAAAGGTTCCGGCAACCTGGGTGAAACAATTCGAGAAAAAGCTCCAGGCAATGATGCCGGACATGTAAAAGACCAGCGGCGGCAACCGCGTCGTTGGCAGGCGGGCTATTTGGCCAAAGACGACCATGAATACCAACGAAGCCAAAAACGGTTGCAGAAAAAACCAGAGCGGCCCCAAGAGCGTCTGCTTGTAAACTGCGACGAAATCTCTCTTCACAAGCAAAACGAACAGCTCACGATATGCCCACAACTCGCTTGGACGGCTGCTCAATAACTTGTCAGCCTCAACAACGTACGTCGGTTTAGACTGATTCATTAATCTGGCTTTAAAAAATGCAATTGCTGACCATGGCCGGAAGGCCTTGCGCTGATAAAGGATTTTCTCTTCGCTGTTTGGCCAGCCTAACCAAACCTGCAATGCCTCTATGAATAGCCGAATCGTTTCAGTGCCGGCTCCGACTGGTTCATAAACGCTCGCAAGAGCCCTTCGGGCATCTCATCCTTGAAAGATCCAACTTCGCCACGGCGTACAAAGAATTTATCCCTTGGCCAAACAGAGTCTTCCCTCCAACCCAATTTCTTCTCTTTTGCGCGCAAGAGCTCGAAGCTAGAGTTCCGAACCGCAGCCTCCAAATAAGTTCGTTCACGCTCAACCCCGGCGAATTCACAAATCTTTTGTAACGCGGTGACGGGGTCGCTTTTTAGCATTTCGTAGCTGATCGTGATCATTTCGGTACCATAAGGATTTGCCGCCCAGGCCTCAATGTGCTCATGCCAGCGACAGGGGAATAGTCCTTCGCCAGTGGCAATGAGCTTGGAAAAATCGACCGACTTACCCAGCACGGTCAGGTGATGAAAATAAGAAACCATGACATCTCGTCCATCTCGGACGAGGTAGACCACCTTCCGGTGCCGTGGTTGCGGTAACTCGTGCGTTTTGAAAAATGTTGGTGTTAGATAACGCCTGTAGAACGCCTTGTAATGCACATCCGGTACCAAATCCTGGATCAGGGAATCCGGGACCAAGCGGGCGTCACTGCCAAATATCGCTCCCGCAAGCAGGTACTGCATCCAGGTATTACCGCTTTTCGGGTAACCGGCGACAAAAACATCGTTGGGTTCCGAATCATTTATCGGTCGCAGTTTAGCTGCGGCCAAAATTGCGCTCTCTGAGTCCAATTTGACTTCGCTCGACATTCGTCAAAATTACCGAACCCTAGAAGAGCCGCTTACAAATTGCAAAGATTACATCCCCACTCTCACCTCTATTCCGCAGCAATTCGCGTGATCCTGTCATTACAAGAGTCTGAGACTCAACTGCCGAAGCTGAATAGTCGCCAGAGCCAATGGCCACTGCACCGGCTTGTTCGGAAAGCTTGAGAGTCGCTACTGTTGAAAGCGGGTACGAAGCCGTCCACATTCTCGTCGGACCAAAACCGCTCTGGAGAAGGATTCTCTTCAGAGACTTCACGCTAAAAATGAAGCGATGCTCGTCAGGTTTCCAGTGCGCCCACGATGGGCCGTAACGCTTCAATTGTTCTGAGCCAAGATTTGGGGTGCTCAGGGCCAGAAACCCGCCCGGCTTCAAGAGAAGTGCCACACTCCGGAGGCAAGCTCGAGGCTCGCTAAAGCACTGAATACCTCGCGCGAGGTAGATCAGGTCGAAACATTTTCCTATTGCTGACAGCCCTGCAGCTTCTTCGAGAGTTGCTTCGAAGACCTCATACCCTTTGGAGACCGCTTCGCTCGCCGCGGCGGGGTTTCGTTCAAGACCGGATAATCTCCATTTAGTTCTCGCTCTTAGGGTGTCAAGCACTTCCCCCGTCCGACAACCGACCTGCAGAAAATCGATCTGGTCATTGTCCGAAACGAGCCCGCGCGTCAATTCAAGGATTTGTTGGCCACTGTCACTCTCGCCAGCCATACTGTTCCGGTCCGCCTTCAGAGGGAATCCGCCAAGATCTTCGACCTTCCTCGACGATTCTGGAGCGGTATCGCCACGAAGAACTGGTTCATTGCCGGTCGCCGAATGTGCATCCGCGACGGTATTACTCGAATTATTACTTTTTTTCCGCCTCCAATGCTCACCGAGAGAAGGTAGGATAATCGCCGTCCGAGGACTGCATTCAAGGTAAACGTCACTCGTCAGCGTGCGGCCATTTCGCGCCGACGTGATAGTAAAAAGCAGACGATCCGGAAAACGAAGCGTGACCGGAGAAATCGGATTAAAAAGCGATTCAGACTCGGCGCCCCGGTTCGGCTCGCATTGCAAGTCCGGGCGGCGCAAGATCCCGCCCCAAAGATCGTTGTAGTCATACCCAGCGCCAGGAAACGCTCCGGGGAGCCTACTCCCTGCACCGGCAAAACGGCCTCCTGCGCGGGATACGTACTGACCAAACAGCATACCGAAGAATCCGTCACGCGGGAGCCGGCGGATCCCGTATTTCTGGCGCACTCTGAGCATTTCTCTACGCCCCATAATTCCGAGGAGCTGGGTCGTTTTTGACTCGCTGTGCTGTCGAAAGGCACCAAAAAAGCGATTAATCCTTCGCACACGCCCCAGATTCATGAATCTCACGAATAGATCGTAATCCATCGCAAAATGATAACTGGGATCGACATTTCCAGCTTTTTCAAAAACTCTCCGCCGCCAGAAACAGGTTTCCTGAGGAATGAGATCCCATCGCTTCATGAAGAAATTCAGGTGCGGTGGGAGAATCCAATACCACAGGACTTTGTCGTTCTCATCTACCGTACACCGATGACTATAAATAAAGTCGACGGCCGGGTTGCGTTCGAAAAAGTTCGCCACAAAATGGAGCGCGTCCGGCGCCAGCAAATCATCACTGTTGAGATACGCCATGATGTCCCCTGAACTTCGTGCAAACCCTTTCGCGATTGCGTCAGCCTGTCCATTGTCCGGTTCGGAAGAGAAAAATGTAAACCGATCCTTGTACGGCGCCAATCGGGAAACTGTGTCATCGGTCGAACCCCCGTCCATCAAGATGTAATCGAGATTAGGATAACGCTGAAGCAGAACGCTTCGTACCGTCCGCTCGATATACTTACCCTGGTTGTAAGAGGGTGTGACGATCGAAATTCGGGGCCAATTCATAGACGACCTTAACGAATCACTCACGCCTTGGTGAATTCGTACTCCATTTTCCCAGGTAAATTCACTAATCCATAGTGTGGCAGCTGCAACCCAACGTAGTTCCGGGGTAAGACTACAGAAAACGAAAGGACCCGGTGCGTATCACTCAGTGCTTCATGAAACTGATTGAATTCCTCGATTGAGATCGAGAGTCCTTCTCCTTTTCTCAAGAACGAATCTCGCAGTCCGGATAGCCCAAATTCGATCGTGTATTCGCCACATGAAAGCTGAAACGACACATCTATCGCACATCGAAGATAGAATCCCGCAGGACCATATTCCGGTGGCATGGTATCCCCTGACTGCAACAGATTTTTACCATGCATCATCAATCCCGATCGATCGCGAATGCAAAAACCAAAAATCGGCCAGGAAACATCTTCGAGAAATTGAAATTCGTAAAACAAACGTCCCGTCTCCCCTTGATGGAACACCGCAGACGGATGTAAATGCTGATCGCATAGTGCTGCGCGGACGCACCTGACTCTGGTACTCCTGACCAGATTTGTGTCGTTTATTTGATGGAATACGCTGTCCTCGGGCCAGCTAATTTTCTCCTCAAGTGCGATAGCCGGCCGCTGCTGCTTTCGATGCGGACCGCTTGCGCTTGACACCCGCCGCGATTCCTGAACCAGATAGTGGAATTGCTTCGTTCCCAACACCGCATCGCCTAAAAAGGCAACCTCCCCTTCCCTCAAAACCAAGGCTCGATCACAGAATTGTTGAACGGCGTTAAAATCATGAGTCGCCAGAATCACCGAGACGCCCTTCTCAATCAGAGATCGCATGTAGGTATAGCATTTCTGCTGGAAAAACACGTCGCCCACCGCCAGCGCCTCGTCGACGAGTAAAATCTGCGGCTCAAGTAGAACCTGGACAGCGAATGCCAATCGAACCGCCATGCCGCTCGAATAGAATTTCAGCGGCTGGTTCATGAAATCTTTTAATTCAGAAAAAGCGACTATTTCCTCGTATCGCTGGTCTGTCTGCTCTTTCGAATATCCTAAGATTGCCGCGTTCAAATAAACGTTGTCACGACCGGTAAACTCCGGATTAAATCCACTCCCAAGCTCGAGGAGTGCCGTCACGCGGCCTGATACAGAAAAATGGCCGCTGGAGGGTTGGAGGGTGCCAGCGATGATCTGCAGCAAGGTGCTCTTCCCGCTGCCGTTTCGTCCGAGCAAAGCGAGCACTTCGCCCGGACGCGTTTCGAAGGATACGTCCTTCACCGCAAGCAGCTCAGTCCCAAGCGCCGACTTCTTCTCGTCGGCAATGCGCCGCAGAAACTTCGGGCCCCATCCGGGAATTTGATTCCAGAGACCGTAACGGAATCGTTCCTTCGGTGATGACCAAAGCCTGTAGACCTTGCTCACCGAGGTCACCACCAGGGCGGCTTCGTCCTCGCGGGAATCGATCTCTGTCACTGGTTCAATCAAAGTACTCATAACGGCACCGCTGCGTCGATGCGTGGATCGGCAAGCATTTGGGAACCGTGGAAATGATAAGGGTGTCTAAAGAGCATCTGCAAAAGCGGTCTTGGAGGAACGGAATATCCAATTACCAGAGAAAAATATCAAAATGCTCAACGCATAGAGTTCGAACATGATAGACCAATTGGGCGTCACGCCCCAGACGACAGCATCCCGTGTGCACTCTATCAACTGCGCCATTGGATTCGCATTGATAATTGGACGCACCGCCGGCGGCACCGCCGAAATAGAATAGAAAACACTGCTCAGGAACATCAAAATCGTTAGCGCCGGCGGAATAGCGGACTGCAGATCCCGAACGAAGACGCCGATCGCTGAAAGCATCCAGCTGATCCCTAGGGTGGCAAGGACCAACGGTACGACAAATGGAATCAGATACAGAAACGAGAGGGCAAAAGTGTGGTGAGCAATCCCGATTGCCACCACCAACAACACGCTGGCAATGGCCAAATGAAAAAGGCCGCCGAAGACTGCCACAACCGGCAATACCTCGAGCGGGAAGACAACTTTTTTAACATAGTTCGGGTGATCGAGAATAAGAGTGGGCGATTTTAGCAGGACCTCCGAGAAGAAATTGTACAAATTCAAGCCGCAAAAGAGTCCCAGCGGAAAATCGATTGGAGACTGGCTTTTGGCAGCTCCAAAGCGCCCCTGGAATATTCCGCCAAACACCAGGGAGTAGACCGCAAGCATAATGAGCGGATTTGCCACCGACCAGAGAACTCCGAAATAGGTTCCCTTATACCGCCCAAATATTTCGCGATAGCTGAGGTGCTTGATGAGCCCCGAATTGGAAAGGATCACTTGAAAGGGTCCCCCTGCCACTGATAACAAACTTTTCCGCTCGATTTGCTGTCTCGCCGCATTTCGGACTGCCATGGCCGGGAATTTGGCGACGTTTAGATCAGATGCAAAAGATTTATTCGCACCGCGCCCTGGGTAGCAGGTCTTTCAAGCTTCGGTCGAACGTTGAGACTGACTTGGCTGAATCCCGGCCCCTTGAGTCCTGTCTTATCGGCCTTTTAGCCAGAATTCCGGGGAACGTGCTTCACCAAGTCAGCGACTGATCTGCTAGAACACCTTTTTACAGATCGCGAAGATCAAGTCCCCTTGGCCGAGTCTATTGCGCAACAATTGGCTCGATCGTGTCATTGCCTTCGTCCGCCGTTTCCTTTCCGGATTCGAATACTCAACAGCCGCCGAACGGTTCCGATTGACAACGGAGCCTTCCCGATCAGAGACTATGAAGTTTAGAAAATGCGAAAAATCGGAGGCAAGTGGCAGAATTTTTCAAAAATCGGCCGCCAGGGCCTGAGAAAGTGATCGATATCTCGATCATTGTACCAGTCTTCAACGAAGCCGCTGCACTCATCGACGTCTGTCAGGGCGTACGGCGCGAACTAACCCGAATCGGATTCACTTGGGAGCTGATCTTTATTGACGACGGCAGCACCGATTCAACCGACGCCGTCCTGGAACAGCTTGCCGAAGAAGATCAGCGGGTCCGCATCATCCATTTTAAGCGGAATCTGGGTCAGACCGCCGCGATGATGGCCGGATTCGATCACGCACGCGGCGAAGTCATCATCCCGCTCGACGGCGATGGGCAGAACGATCCAGCAGATATTCCCAAGATGCTGGAGGTGCTCAACCAAGGCTACGATGTGGTTTCCGGCTGGCGCAAAGATCGGCAGGACAATTATATCCAGCGCAATGTTCCAAGTATCCTGGCCAATAAGCTGATTTCGTTCGTCTCCGGCGTTCCGCTCCACGATTTTGGCTGCTCCCTGAAAGCTTACAAACGGCACGTCGTAGAAGGGATTCGGCTGTACGGCGAGATGCACCGGTTCCTGCCAATCTACGCTTCCTGGCATGGCGCGAAGATCAGCGAAGTGGTCGTAGACCATCATCCGCGCCGAACCGGCAGTTCAAAATATGGATTGGAACGAGTCGTAAAGGTGCTTCTCGATTTGCTCGTCGTGAAATTTCTTGATCGAGCCGCAGCAAAACCGATGTACGTCTTTGGCGGCTGCGGGATCTTCAGTCTTGCGATCAGCCTCTTCACATTTTTGTGGATGCTTGGATTGAAAATCAACCGCGGAACCTCCTTCATAGAAACTCCGCTGCCCCTCATCGTTGTGGTCACGTTTATGATCGCGATGATGTGTATCCTCCTTGGTCTTCTGGCGGAGATGATTACCCGGACCTTTTACGAATCTCAGGGCAAAGCTATTTATAACATTCGGTCTACCAGAAATTTCCAGGAGATAACCGGAACCCAGGATTCGAAAGAGGATCAAAGTCTGCCGCAAGACCAGTACCGAGTCAGCCGGTAAGCCTCCCCATCTTGTGCTCTCCTTCGCGTAAGCAAAGCGTCGCGCTTTGCGCTGGAGTCGTAAGGCGTCCCGCCTTACCCCATGCGCCTCAACTTAGTTAACGGCTGCACGCCGAAGGCGTAAGACTCCCGCTTAGGCGCTTAAGTTGACGCTCATGGGCCTTACCCTAGCAAAGCGGGACGCTTTGCTGATTTAAAGACGGTGCGACTCGGCATTACCCGGGCTTCGTTCGGCGAAAGCCAGATCGGCATCGACCATAATCTGGATGAGTTCTTCGAACCGGACCTTTGGCTCCCAGCCAAGGCTCTTTTTCGCTTTGGCAGGGTTCCCAATCAACAAATCAACCTCCGCGGGACGCTCATACCGTTTGTCGTGTCGAACGAATTCTCTCCAATCGAGATCAACGTGGGCAAACGCCTTCTCGACAAATTCTTTGACCGTGTGGGTTTCGTTTGTCGCAAGAACGTAGTCATCCGGACTGTCCGCCTGGAGCATTCGCCACATCCCTTCGACATACTCCGGCGCATACCCCCAATCCCGTCTCGCATCCAGATTCCCCAGGTAAAGGAATTGATCCAAACCCAATTTAATTCGCGCCACCGCGCGGGTAATTTTGCGGGTCACGAACGTTTCGCCACGCCGCGGGCTTTCGTGGTTAAATAAGATCCCGTTGCTGGCATGCATCCCGTAGCTCTCCCGGTAATTGACCGTCGCCCAATACGCGAATACTTTTGCCGCGCCATACGGACTGCGAGGCCAAAAAGGGGTGGTTTCAGTCTGTGGCACATCCTGAACTTTCCCAAACATTTCACTGCTGGACGCCTGATAAAAGCGGGTATTCACCCCAGTCTCGCGAATGGCTTCCAGGATCCGGATCGTGCCGACCCCAGTAACATCCGCGGTGTATTCCGGAATATCGAAGCTGACCCGCACATGGCTTTGCGCGCCAAGATGATAGATCTCGTCCGGCTTCAGCGCGTACACCAGTTTCACCAGATTCACTGAGTCAGCCAGGTCTCCATAGTGCAAAAACAAATGGACCCCGTGCACATGCGGGTCCTGGTAAAGATGATCGATTCGAGCCGTATTAAATGTGCTGGCTCGTCGGATAATGCCGTGGACCTCGTAACCCTTGGCTAATAGGAAATCCGCCAGATACGAACCGTCCTGTCCCGTGATTCCAGTGATAAGTGCCTTTTTCATCGAACCTTAGCCGCTCACAGCAAGCGCGCTTCGCAACGATGGGCTTGAGAAAAGATTCGTCAATCCCCTTTTTGCGTTCACCGTTCACCGTTTGGCGCAGTTTGGCGAGTAAACCGGCTCGGTTTGCCAAATTCGAAAAGCAAAGCGGGATACTTCGCCTCCGTTGCCGGACGGCGCCGAACGCCAAACGTTGCCCGCCAGCGTTGCGCCGAACGCTGAACCCCGAACGCCGAACGTTGCCCGCCAACGTTGCGCCGAACGCTGAACCCCGAACGCCGAACGTTATCGAAGCACCGGCGAGTTCTGCAACAACCAGGCGCACCATAGCATTCCGCGATCGTCCCGTTTCCCGGCGCAATGCTCCACCAATCGGCGTTTGACCCACAACCAATCCACCTCTTTCGGAGCAGCCGCAGAGCTCAGGATCAGGTCACCGTTCTTGAACCAGCGGCCGATCGGTATTCCAAATCCCTTCTTCGGCCGATCGATGACTCGATCGGGGATCAGCCCCCTCACCGCTTCCTTTAGAATATATTTCGTCGCTCCGCCCCGGAGTTTGTAACTGGAAGGAATTCTGCGGGCGAAATCGACGACATTGATGTCGAGGAACGGACAGCGCGCCTCAAGCCGGTGCATCATGCTCGCACGATCGGTTTTAACCAGAATGTCGTCTTGAAGATAAAGTCGGACATAAAACTGGATGGTCCGATCGATGTCGTTGTTTGCTGAGGGGTGGTTCCAGGCGGCGATCGCTTCGGCATAAAGTTCTTCGGGATCCGGTCTGGAACCGAATAGTTGGCCGATCTCCTGTGGATCAAGCGGTCCCATCCACGCGGGTAACCAGAATTGCTTTGGATAACTGAGCCCTCGCAGCATCCGTTTCAACTTGAAGTCGAGGCTCATATTCGCGTGCGAAACCGGTAGCCGCTCAGCCACGGAACGAAGGGCGCGACTGACGTTTCCCGCCGCCACAGCGCTGTAGAACCTTGCCGGCCTCAGGGCACGGAACGGATCGTATCCCGCAAACAGCTCGTCGCTGCCATCGCCGCTGAGGGCCACTGTCACATGTTGACGAGCCAGCTTGGAAACGAGCGCCGTCGGCAGGATGGAACTGTCGCCCATGACCTCGTCGAGTTTGCGAGCCGTCTCGAGAGCCCATTTCAGAGAACGTTCGGGCGAGAGAACTTCTTCGTGGTGACGCGTCTTTGCGGTTTCTGCGCCGAGCCGCGCAAATTCGCGTTCATCGAATGACTTTTCTTCAAAGCCAATGCTGAAGGTTTCAATGGAAGGATGATGCCTGGCAGCCAATGTTGCGATGGTGGTTGAATCGATCCCGCCACTCAGAAAAACGCCGACCGGGACATCCGCTTGCAGACGGCATCGCACCGCTTCATCGAGTCGATGGACGAGCTCTTCTCCCCAGACGCGCTCTGGGTTTCGCGGGACGGTGTCGAAGGGATCGAGCTCGAATTCCCAGTATTTCCGGATCTCGCACTGCAGATCCGGAATCGGACACTTTCATCCAGTGACCCGCCGGAAGCTTTCTTACGCGGCGCAATAATGTTCTAGGCGCGGGAATGAAACCGTAGGCAAAAAATTTCTGTAAGGCGTCGACATCCACATCCTCTGGCACGGCGGGATGGAGACGAAGCGCGGTGAGTTCGGAGGCAAACACAAAGCTGCGAGGATCGGCGTAGTAAAACATCGGCTTCTTTCCGAAGCGATCACGCGCGAGAAACAGTTCCTTTTTTTCGCGGTCATAAATCGTGAACGACCACATCCCGTTGAGCTTCTCCAACAGACTCGGACCCCATTCCCGGTATCCGTAGAGCAAAACCTCCGTGTCGGAATGATCCGTCTTGAAACAGTGCCCTCGGTTTTCGAGTTCCTTGCGCAGCGCAGCGTGATTGTAAATTTCGCCGTTGAAAGTGACCACCAGCTGTTCGTCGATGGTAGTCATCGGTTGCGATCCGGCAGCGATATCGAGAATCGACAACCGCCGGTGCCCTAAAAAGACTCTCGAACCCTGTTCGATCCAGATGCCTTCCCCGTCCGGCCCGCGGTGGGCAAGCACATCCATCATCCGCTGCAGAACAACGCTCTCCCCGTCTCCGACAAATCCGGCTATCCCGCACATCGTTAGCGTTCGGCGTTCAGCGTTCGGCGTTCAACGTTTGGCGTTCAACGTTTGGCGTGCGGTGTGGCGTTTGTGTCTTCACGGGCGGTTTGGATTTGGTCGCCGGAACGTCTCGTTGTTTAAATTTTCGCCCGCGGAAACTCGATTCGTTCAGGTGACGATTCAATCCTCCCAGGCAAGCTGCGGCGGTTTTTCCAAGTTGATCAATCTCGGAAAATGTCTCTCGCTTCAAGTATCCAAAATCAAGCGCATAAATCAATTGCGCTCGAGTTTCACCAACCGATCCTTTTGCGATAGAAACGAATTGAGCAAACTCGCGATTACCGTCCCGCTCGAATCCTTCTCCAAAATTGGAGTAAATTGATAACAATGTTTTCCGTAGTGCGTTCGTTAAAACGGGATCTTTGGCGAACACTCCGCGATTTAAATGCGCTCCAATGGCTCGTGCAAACTCCCGGCACCTTTCGAAGGCGTCAAATTGAGTAAAATCATCCATAAATTATCACTGTAGCAACATATAAATATAAAGTAATAATATTTCGACAATAATGTTAACGCCGAACGCCGAACGTTGAACGTTGAACGTTGAACGTTGAACGCCGAACGTTAACCGTTGACCTACCTCCTCCTTAACTACGAATTCCCGCCAATAGGCGCCGGGGCGGCCACGGCCAGTAAAAATCTGGGTGCGGCGTTGATTCGTCGCGGCAATCGCGTCGTGATAGTAACTTCGGCGTACCGGCAGTTTCGCGGAATTTCGGAAGAAGATGGATTGACGGTCATTCGTGTGCCGGCGGCTCGGACAAGTCTGCATCGGTCTGGGATCATCCAGATGACAGCGTACATTCTTTCGGCGTCTCACCGCGCACCGAAGTTTGCCGAGCAATACAAGGTCGAACGCGTTATCGCGTTTTTCTCCATTCCGGGAGGTGTCGTCGCCCGATGGCTGCAGTACCGGTGTTCAATACCGTACGCTCTTTCTCTCCGGGGCGGTGATGTGCCGGGTACCGAGCCTGGTCTTCGTTTATTTTACAAAATGTTAGCGGGCCTCCGCAGGAATATTATTCGCCATGCTCGATTCGTCTCAGCACCTTCGACAGGTCTCAAAAAACTATCGGAACAGGCCGATCCCTTTACCGTGGAAGTGATTCCCAACGGCGTCGATTGCGAGTATTTCAAGCCCGGGCCGCACTCCGACCATCGGCCGTTGATCTTGTTGTCCGTTGGCAGGCTCCATCCGCAAAAGAACGTGCAACGGACGCTGGAAATATTGCTGGCCATTCGAGAGCAAGCCAATATTGCTGCCACGGCGCGTGTCATCGGCGATGGACCGGAACGCAGGCACCTGGAGAAATTCGCCCGCCAACACAATTTAGAGGGCGCCGTTTCGTTCGAGGGCTGGTTGCCGCGCAGCGACGTGGCGGCGGCCTACCGATCAGCGACCGCATTAGTGCAGCTTTCCCTTTACGAAGGGATGTCCAACACTATCCTGGAGGCCTTGGCGTCCGGCTTGCCGGTCGTGGCGAGCCGGATCCCTGAGAACATGGAACTGATCGAACCGGAGCAAAACGGTCTGCTCTTTGACCCGGGTAAGGGAGTCCCGAAAATCGCAGCAGAAATTGTTCGTCTGCACCAAAATCCGGAGCTCTGGAACCGCATGAGTAATCAGGCCCGCGAGCAAATTAAAGCGAAGTACTCATGGGACCGAGTGGCTGAAATGTACGAGAATCGTTTTTGAAAATAAGCTCCTGATTCCACAAAGTAGAATTCAGAATTCAGGAGTTGCAGGAGTTCAGGAGCAAGAGAAGGCCCAACTCTGGGCGAAATTCCCCCCAGGAGAGACGCTGTCCCGGATGTTGGATAAACGCCTTGCTCGCGCATTCTGCAACTCCTGACTCCTGACTCCTGACTCCTGAATTCTGACTCCTGAATTCCGAATTCAGCCATTCATCGCTTCGATTTGCAGGATCAACGCGCTGTGGTCCAACTCTTCTTTACCCGATTGCGCGAGGGCGACAAACAGCGCGCAGACTCGTTCGGTGAGCGGCAGTTGCAGTCCGAGCTTTCCGGCGACTTCGAGCGCGGCTATCAGATCTTTAATCTGATTCCTGATAAAGCCGCCCGGAACAAAATTCCGGTCGATCATCCGCTGGCCGTGAAGCTCCAGTATCCGGCTTTGGCAAAAGCCTCCCATTATCGCCTTGCGTACTTGGGACGGATCGGCGCCACCGGCTTTTGCAAGTGTGAGACCTTCCGCAACCGCCCCTATCGTGACCGCCACGATGCATTGGTTGACAAGCTTGCAGAGCTGTCCCCTTCCGTGAGGGCCGACGTACGTTACGTTTCCCATTGCATCAAAAATCGGGGCAGCGTCTATCACATCCTTTTCTTCGCCCCCGGCCATGATCGAAAGTGTCGCCATCTCGGCTCCGATTGTTCCTCCCGAGACGGGAGCATCGATGTATCGGAGCCCCGACCTCGTTAGAAGTCCGGCGTGATCTTCCGCAACCGCCGGCTGAATGGAGCTCATGTCGATCACCAGCGCCCCGTCACGGCACGCGCTCGCGACACCTTGATTGAAGAGTAAATCGGTTACGACTGCACCTTTCTCGAGCATCAGAACGACCGCTTCGGCGTTGCGCACCGCATCGGCCGGTGATTTGGCTAACCTGGCGCCTGCGCTCATGAGTTCGGCAGCCTTACTGGGAGTTCGATTCCAGACCGTGACAGAATAGCCGCTCTTGATGAGATTCATCGCCATCGGTTTACCCATCAGACCGATGCCTAGAAAACTGATTGGGACGGGGGGGTAGAGCATACCGCACGCTGCACACCTTTTGCCTCCAGGTCGAGGGAGAAACGTATCAGCGCATCGGCGTCTCGGCGGGTCGGCGTTGGGACCAGTAGGCTGGAATAAGCAGCGAAACCGCCGACGCAATACCTCTCTCCTGAACGCCGATCCGCCAACCGTTTTCCCCCTAACGCCGACCCGCCGATACGTTTCTCCCAGGGTTTCTGCCGGAATAGTCTAGAAACTTCGGGGTTTTTAGGGTTTAATGAGGAAGAATGCGGATTTCCAGAAGAGCGGAATATGCGCTCAGAGCGTTGTTGCTCATCGCCAGAGATCAAAAAGAAAGGATCCACCAGATCCAGGAGTTGTCTGACCGTGGAAATATCCCGGTAAAATTCCTTGAACAGATCTTGTTACACCTCCGAAACGAAGGGCTCTTGACGAGCAAACGAGGAGTAGGGGGCGGATATTCGCTTCGTAAACGGCCATCGGACATCGTGATACTAGACATTGTCGAACTCCTGGACGGTCCCATTGCACCGTTGCCATGCGCGTTGCCGCGCCCGGGCGAACCATGCGGCTGCCCGGACCCGGCCCGCTGCCCGTTGCGCCCATTGATGCGGCAGGCCCGCGAAATGATTCGTGATTTGTTCAGCTCAAAGACGGTGCAGGATCTCCTCGATGAAAGCCGCGGCGAACACGCGCTGGCATTCGAGATTTGAGGAAGTTGCCGGTTGTCGGTTGCCAGTTAGCCGACTTTCGCATTTTCCGCGAATCTGAGTGGCGCCTTTCCTCGGGAGCGCCTGGTAAAACGGGCTCAGGTTGTCCACGCGTTTTGAAGACCGGTCTTGTAAATTTCCAGGCAGATGCAGCTGGGGAGATTGTGGCGCCACTCATGCATTCTGCAAGATTGAAAATGCGAGGGTCGGAATTCTTAGGCATCTCCTCCACTGACAACTTCCTGCGGCAACGGACAACTTTCTGCGTCGCTACCTTTACACCCATCCCGCAATGGAGTAGTTTGTGCGACCCAAAAATGGGGGCGTACTGGTTTCGACTTAGGGTTTGAGATCCAGGCGGCATGCCGAGGATGACTCGTTGGCCTCGTAAAAATCTCGAGTCAAAAAAATAACTGCTGAGACTAACGATCTCGCTCTCGCGGCCTAATTAATCCGTGACGTATCTGGCCCGACGCCTGCTGAGGCTGGATGCGACGACAGCAGGCTGGTCTGAAGGTGGGGTGACCGCGCCGGACGACGAAGTTATTTCGTGGCCACAAGAGTGAGCGACGCGCGCCGATCCGCTAAACTCATTCTATATTAAGATCGGCTACGCATGTAGAAGTTTGGAACGATGGCCTCAAGGACAGGGGTTCGACTCCCCTCGCCTCCAGCCTTCGCCCGGCTATCGCCGGAGCTACGGCTGGCACGCCAGCCAAAAAGTCGACAAGGCCGAATATCGCATTTGTTCCCTTCGGGCGAAGGCTGTCCGCCATAGTTCGGCGCCAGCCGAACGTCGGCGGACCTTCTTATTGACCGAATCCGTGACAACTATCGAGCCCGGGTCTGAAACGCGGACGATCACTTTTGATGTAAACCATTGATAAATAGTTTATGCCGACAAACGAACAGCGATAACCGACCGGAATGTGGGTCATGTAGGGTAATCTTAGTGGAGGCCAAATGGAGATGTCATTTTGCGAAATTATCGTGCGTGTTCACGCCGTCTTTTCTTCCCAAAGTCCCAAAGTGAAATCCGATTAATGAAACTGCTCATTTCCTACCACGATGACGGGTCGCGCACCGCGTTGACGACATCACGGATTGCGTCAATCACCAGCTTCGGCTGCTGGATCTGGATATAGTGCGAGCTCTTGGTCGCGACAATGTGTTTGCTTCCGGACACAAGCATCGCCTGCGCGTCCTGTGCCGCATGCCACGCCTTGTCCAGCGCGGCTGGAAAATCAGCTGGGAGTGGCTGCCAGGGACTGAGATCAAAGGGTTGACCTTGCGTCAGCACCGCGAGGGGAATCCGGCGAAGTGGCCTTGCCCTTTTCGCCTTTTGCATCTGATCGAAGCTGATATCCACGTCGAGCGTCTCAATCTCTTTGTATTTTTCGAGTCCCGGGGGAGGTTGCTTAAAGCCAAAATTCACGTACAACTTCCACTGCTCGGGTGTTAGCCCCGACCTAACATTTTCGGAGAGAGCGTCTACCAGCACCATTCCGACGACCTCATCCGGGTACGTGCTGGCGTACAGTCGGGCAAAGATGCCGCCAAAGGAATGGGCAACGATGACATAGGGTCCAGGAATATGAGCTTTTTGAAGCAGTATATGAAGGTCCGCAACCAGATCTTGCGCCGTACGCGGCATCTCGATCTGATCACTCCTGCCTAAATGATCGGCGTCTAGCAATGTACCGGGACGATCATAGGCGCAGACATGGGTGAATTTGGCAACCTCTGGGAAGACGGTTACACTGCCAGGCTCGATCTCGGCGCTCCAAATGTCGGCATCATTGCGATAGCCCGACTCGAAAATCACAGTCGGGCTCCCCGCACCTCTGCATTCAAGATAGATCTTGCGTCCATTGCCAATGTCAACTGGACCAGCAAACTCGCGGGTCGCAGCGTCGGGCGGAGCGGCCTTTGACGAGCCTGGTACACCGGATACGCGCTTGAAAATACCTTCGCCGCGTACATCCAGGTTTTCAACCGTCACTGTCGCTGCTTTCCCATCCGCTCCGATGGTAAAAATTACGCCAGCCGCAAGCGCTGCGTTTTCGCCTTCCGACTTATACGTGAATATGTCGCGGTCATAGCGCTTCAACGGGAAGGTCAACTTGTGGGGGCCCTCGACAATTGCAAGTCTGTCGCCCTCTTCGATAATCTGAATGTCTCCAAAGAAATCGTTAGCGTAGGTCCCGACGTAAGCGCTGGTCGCCAGCGCGGGCGTCGGTGACGCGGGCGGTTTGGAGTAGTCCGTTCCGATGGCCACACCGAGCGCCGCAGGATCTGAAAACAAAAGTGCGAGCCAGTCCTGCGTGGCTTTGCCGTATAACGCAACGTCAGTAAAGGTGAACGCGAGACCTTCCGCAAGGCCGATCGGGTAAGCGTTGGTGAGGACGATGACGCCCAAATGTTCCGACGGGACCAATTGCACGGTTGTTGCCGCCCCTAGCGCGAATGCGCCGGAATGACTAAGGCGCAAGCGCCCTTCCTTGTCGTAATTGATGTCCCACCCTAATCCATAAAACTCTGGCAGCCCGCTTAGTGCACTAAATCCCTTCAGTATTTGTGGCGAGCGTGCTATCGCCAACGCTCTTCGATCGACGATCTGTTTACCGTCAAATTGCCCATCGGCGAGCTCCAATCGCATCCACTTGGCGAGATCGTTGACCGACGAGCTGACACCGCCGGCAGGAGATTCCGTATCCGGATCGCGTCTGTATTTTTGCATCCACTTTCCGTTCTCCTGGACATGCCCGAGCGCCTTGTTCGTGCGAGCAACAAAATCGGCATAGCGCGAACTGGTGGAATTCATCCCGAGTGGTCTGTATAACTTTTCCTCTGTCGCATCTTCCCAGGCAATATTATACGCTTTGGTTGCGGCAACGGCGGCCTCCGTAATGCCGAAATTAGTATATGCGTAGTGTGAACGGAAACTGCTATCAGGCTTTTGGTGGCGCAAGCGATGCAAAATTTCTTCTCGGGTAAATCCCAGGTCTTCGAGCAAATCGCCTGCGTGATCGGGCAGGCCGCTGCGATGGGCGTAGAAATCACGAATTGTGATTTGGCGTGTTACCCAGGGATCGTACATCGCAAAATCGGGATCGAGATCGCTGATTCTCGAGTCCCAGGAAATTTTGCCTTCGCTGACCAGTTCCGCCACAACGGTCGAGCCGATCGGTTTGGATAATGATGCCAGTTGGAACACGGTGTCTACGTTCACCGGTTCCCGGGTATTAACATCCCGCACGCCAAATCCCGCCGCGTATACGACTTGATCCTGAAACACCACAGCGATCGCGAGGCCTGGGACTGCAGCTTGTGCAATCTCCTTTTCAGCGAGTTTTTGCATTTGCTGGATCGCTTCGTTCACTTGCTCGATCGTTATCCGCGTTCCTTCGCCCCGCGCGTCCATTGACCAAAGGGCAGGCAACAACATGAACCCAAGCAAGCTCACAACCACGCTCAATCCGCCTAACTTGTTCGAAAGTCTCGTCCAATTCATCTTTCTAAAAAGAACCACAATTCGTAACCTGACGACGCGCTTGCAGCGAAGTTATTCACAATCCGGGGCCGCTCACGCTCGAAAGCCAAAAAAACGCTTTCGCCCCGGCTCGATGAATAACTTCGGACCTACTATAAGAACGATTCCGACGCCCTTAACTGCATTACTCCATTACTCCGCTTCAGGAAAGGTTTTCGGGACGCAATAAAGAAGGGGCGACAACAATCTCTATCCGACCGGTCGTAACGTCGTAGACCAGGCCGGTGACAAGGAATCCCCCGGGGAGCAACGGATTGGCCTTGAGAGCGGCGACATCAACCGCCACGGCCTTATGAGGGTCGGCGACGGCCAAGGCGTCGAGGTCTGCGGGGGCGACGCCGAAGTACTTCGCGAGCAACTCCGGGGAGTGGGCGAGGCAGGTGATGCCGCAGTCGTTGTGATGCAGGACGATGAGGTTCCATTCCGGCCCGATCTCACCGCGGCTGGCTTTCGCGACGATGCGCAGCATCGCCATGGTCTGGAGCGTTGCCGGCGTGATTCGACCGCCGACATTGCGGATTACGACGGCTTCACCGGGCAGGAGGCCAAATATATCGACGGGGTCGACGCGGGGATCGACGCAACCGATGATCATTGTCTTCATCGACGGCATGATCTTTAGGTCGGCGGAGAAGCGACTGCTGGCAAAGGTCGCGTTACGCTGGGTCAGGGTCTCAATAACACTCATTGGGATTTTTGTTTCTATTTAACTAAAGAGTGACTTGGCTCTGGCTAGGCTACGTCGGCGCCGTAATGAAGCGCTTCTCGCGGCCGCGGCTGCCGAGACGTTTTGCGCAGAAGCCCAATGAGCGAATAGGAGTGGATAAGGAACGCCCGTGGTACTGCGTAGATCGGTATTAACACAATGGGGAATACGATGCCGGGTCCTCCCGTAGTTACACCGATCGCAACTGCATCAACCAAATCGGCCATACCGAACAGGTTCCAGGCGATGGCAGCTCCGCGCGCGTAACTCTTTCCGGAATATAACCAGTAAGCGACAAGAGGGGCAAAGATTCCGGTCAAGATATCACCTACCCCGGCCGGTATCGCAAAGAAGCCTGGTATTTCTCCCTGAAGATACCGAACGATGAATACGCCACCGAGAACTCGGAAGGTCTGGATCCCGATGAGCCAATGCTGGGGGATGGCAGCGATGATGCCGCGAAATGAGGTCGAAAGCAGAAGAAGGTAGCCAAAAACCAGGGTCAGTAGCATGGCCATGGGGATCCGGGGCGGTAGAACGGCACTACCGAAAAAATTGTTCCCAGCGACCAACATGATCGCGACCAGCCAAGCGGCCAACACGACGGTGGCACCGATGAGCCATGGCCATCGGCGCGGATTCGGGCCGGCCCAGGTCCGGATGCCGAAACAGAGCCCGAGCCAGTGCAGGGTAGAAGAGATGGTTTGAGTGATTACCTGGAAGATGATGAAGCTCATAGGATGGGTCCCTTCGAGAGCGAAACAGACAAGCTCTCAATTAGCATAGTTGGTATGTATGATTTACGGTGGCATCGGTACGCTATCGTACCGTTGCCAGCCGTTAAATGGTACGATATCGTACCTAATGCAAGAAGTTTTTCGTTATGAAGCCTAAAATCACGGAGAAATCGGCTCCCACCCCACCCAAGCACCAAAACGAATCAACTCGGCAGCAAGTAAAAAATGTCGGAAATAAAGAAACCTTTGAAATTAGTCCAAGCCAGCAAGCTGCGAAGAGTCGACCGATCCAGCCGGCAGAGAATCCAGGATCTTAGTGACTTTCGAGACCAAGGTTGGCGCCGGCTTCGTTCTTTTCGTAGTGCTGTCTGGTTAGTTTAGACAATTCGTTCATCCCTGTGTGCTTTCCAGATTCTGAAGAAGTAAGTCCCGCTATCTGCTTTTTGTGCGGCGTGGCGGCTTCGCCCGCGCGAAGGCAACCATCTCCGCCAGCGAGGCGAGACCAGGCCATCACGTCGCGCGAGCCATCGGAGCGGTCGTCCTCGGGGCAGGGTTGTTCCTGATCGCACGAACAGTCGGGTTCGGATGATGCATCCCGCGTGGTGCGCGCGAGTTTACCGCGTTCTTTTCCACCCTGCCTGGCGTATGATACGCAGAACGACAGCGAGCGAGGCGATGAGCAGGGTAACAATCATGCAAATGCCTCCTTCAACGGACTTTGCAATACCACCGATCCCTCGATTCCGTGGCCCGCCGTCCAGACGGCGTCGTCGAGCGCGAGACGCGGTGTCGGAGGCACCGGCTGCTCTTGCGCCCTGTCGTAGATCGCAGGATTGAACCCCGGTAGGATCGGCACCGCCATGAAGCGCGCGAGGGCAGCGAGCCGAGCGCCGAAGCTGTAGCGCGATTCTGGCAATGCTGCGTGGCGCCGTGCGATCGTTTCGAAGTCTTCGGCGTCTCTTCCGGTGAGTTCGCGTACCGTATCTTTGGGTGCGCCGACCGCGAACGCGCCGCGGTCATGGTCTTGGAAGTAATGCCTGAGGCCGCTGAGCAGGATGGGCTCCAGGCCTTGCGCCTTGGCTGCCTTGTAGAACATCCACAGGGGCGTCCTCACATGCCGCACTTTGTGGCCGACGGCGTGACCGATGACTGCGGTCATTTCGACAACGCTGAGGAGTTTCGGCCCAGTCGGTCGATAGCTCTTGCCCGCATGGCGTGCCGGATCGAGGAGCGCCGCGACCACAACGCGAGCGATATCGTCGACTGAGGCCGGGGCGTCACGGCTCTCTCCCGCGACTGGCAGCGGAAAGACCCCGAGATGAGCCGCGAACGGCATCATCTCCAAATAGGGGCTGTCAGCGAAGAAGCCGGGATTGACGACAGTGTGTGCGATGCCGGGAAGCGCGGCGAACATCCGATCGATCAGCCAAAGCTGGCGCGACATTAGCGACGGATGGTTGGGCCCGGCGAGCCATTGCGAAAGTCCGACGATCTGTTCGAGGCCGGTCTCCCGCGCAGCGGCGGCAAATGCCGACGCACTTTGGATCACGAAGGGATGATAGGGCGGACAGTAGTAAGCTCGCTGCACGTCGCGCATCGCGTCCATCAGCTGACCGGAATCGAAAATGTCCGCTACAACGACCTCGGCGCCGCGCGCCTCCAGCGCAGCGCTGCGCAGGTCGGGGGTGCGCACCATGGCGCGCACCGGAACGCCCTTGGCGAGAAGCTCACGGATGACCGCGCCACCGGTTTTTCCGGTCGCGCCGGTTACCAGAATTTTGGGATTAATCATAGATGGCAATTCAATGGACGGTACGGTACTGTACCGACAATAAGTAATGGTACGACTTCGTACCTGAGTCAAGTGAAAATGTCTAATACCAAGAAAACGAGGCCGGCGGCACCTAAGCCCACCAGTCAGAACACATACCCCGCCGGACCGATCCGCGAACGTATACTCAATGCTGCATTTAGCTTGTTCGCCGAATCCGGTTTTTCGACCACCAGCATGCTGGACATTGTTACCAAGGCGCGAGTTTCGAAACGCGATCTTTATGCGCGCTTCCAGAACAAACACGCAGTCTTAGCAGCGTGCATCCATGAACGCGCCGGGCGCATGCGCCGTCCCCTGGACACCGCAGCTCCGGTACCACAGACCCGAGACGCCTTGGCCAAATTGTTGGTCGACTTCGGTGTTTCCATCTTGAAAACAGTGTGCCATCCGGAAGTGCTGACCGTGTTTCGGCTCGCCATTGCCGAATCCGATCGGGCACCCGAGATTGCCCTTACGCTCCACCATAGCGGTCGTGAAGCTAACCAAAAAGCGCTCGTTGCATTACTCACCAAGGCACAGGAGCGTCGCCTCGTCGCTAACGACGATCCTGCGGCTTTAGCAGCTCTCTATTTCGCCCTGCTGTGGGGAGATCTGTTGCTCAGTCTCCTGATGCGCGTGCGCGAGGCGCCGACGGAGCGCGAAATTCAGACCCGTGCCCGTGCGACGACGGAAACATTGATGGCCCGGCGCTAGAAAAGCGCGCAAAAGAGCCTTCCACTTGCTCACGATAGAGCGCCCCCCGGAGGACCAAGAGGGCATTTGCTCCTGCGGCGCCGCGATATCGATATACTGTATCCGTAACTCACTGAAAGCAGTCCACCAGAAAGTTCCAGATATAGATTCTTTTCTTTGTCTTGTCGGGATACTCAAACGGCTCCCTAGACCTGTATTTTACCGAGTTCGCATACAAGTTAGCCACATTCACAGACGTTCTTCTGAATCGGTAAGCCATAACCAGCCGGTAGTGTCCTAATTTGAACGAGGAATCCACTTACCGACTCGTCTGGGGCTATGCGTAGTCCCTCACGGTCTAAAGGAATAAGGTTTTAGGATCTTCCACGAACTCGTTGGCCTCCCGAAGTGTCATTGGAACAATCGTCATCTACTTCCATGCGCTCCTAATTCCCTCGCGTTGGCGGCGATAGCGACCTTTACAGCAGTCTCCGGAGAATCGACCGGGGGTAATTCAAGCACGGCAACAGAACGAGTCTGCTTGCCGTCGTCAAAGCTCCAGGCGTAGCAGCGCTTGGCTTTTGGATGGTCGATCAGTTCAAAGACTTCGACGATTCCTTCCCACGCTACCAGGCCGTTATAGGTACGGATTTTCTGATAAAATTTTTGGCGTCCGGGAAGATGAGTGTCATTGAGGCACCCAAACGTATGAAACACGCGCTCATTGCTCTTGTCACACTCGGGGTCGCTGCTGCTTTTTGTCCTTCGGCTCAAGCAGACAATGATGACCAGCACCACGAAGTGCATCACCACTACCGCCATCATCACTATCACGATCAGGACCACCACCAAGACCACCAAGACCAAGACGATCACGGTCACTAGAAGCCTGGAAGGCAGCGGGTGAAACTGGCGTTTTCGATTCTTTGCTCGCTGGTTATCGTAGCCGCCTTGCTGTTGCTGCTGGTGCTTATGGGTCAGGCGGTCCGCTTTCTTTAAATCTGCCTCACGTCGCGCTAAGATGAGCGACCAATTTTTCTACGTCCACTTGACGTTCAATCCAGGAAGGAGCGCAAGCGATAGGGCCGCACTAGGGCGATATATGATTTCGGTTAAAATTTTTGGTGCCCAGTGAAATAGGTGTCATAGAGGCGTCTTGTGGCAGGTCCTCGATACAGAACGGCCGTCGCCGGAGGCGGCCGGCAAGCCGGCTATGACGTGGCTGCAAGGCTACGTTCCGACCCTCCTTAAGTAACCCAACTAGTTGAACGCCATGTCGATATTGAATCTTTACGCTCGGGCGATCTTCGTCCTCGTCATTGTCTCAACATGCGGAAGGGCGCAAGTGACATTTCCTTTAACCGTGTCAGGTAACGGGCGGTATTTACAGACTCCAGTAGGACAACCATTCCTAGTAGTCGCTGATTCGGCATGGAATCTGATGAGTTTGAGTCCGGCGAACCAAGCGTTCTACATGGACGTCCGTAAATCGCAGGGGTTTAACACGCTTTTGGTTGCTGGAGTTACCGGACCATATATTGGAACTGCTTTTATTGATTCTAGCGGCCACGCTCCATTTGGAAATAACTCGGACTTCTCGACAACTAACGCGACTTATTTCAATAACGTGGTCGCCATGGTCGCGCTTGCCCAGTCCAAAAACATGCTTCTTCTGTTTTATCCGATGGAGACAGGATACTGGCTATTTAATAGCGCAAACAACTCCTCTCTTGCTGGACCCATGGTTGCTAATGGAGTAGGAAAGTGTCGGGCATTCGGGTCTTATATTGGTAATCTGTTAAAAGGGTTTCCGAATTTGATCTGGTCTTACGGAAACGACGCCAACCAAGCATCAATGGACGCTGGGGGAAACGCCTATTTGCTCGCGCTTAAGGCCGGTATTGAGTCTATGCCGCAGGTGTCTTCCTTGAATACCGTTGAATTAGGATCGGTGCCAGGACAATCACCGGTGGACTTTGGGTACGGATGGGGAAACTCGGAATCTACGGATGATCCCAGTTGGAAAAATGTCTCTAAGGTAAACTGGGGTTATTGGTACATCCCGACATCGTATCCGGCTCACAGATATTCGTCGAATGGGCGCGATATTCCAAATAACCCCATCCCGATTATTCCGAATATCCTAGGGGAAGGCACCTACGAGAACGACACGGCTGGAAACTGGCCGGGAGTCGCCGGAACGCCGTTGGTTATTCGCAAGGCTAGTTGGTCTTGGATATTGTCAGGAGGATTAGGAGGGACCGTTTACGGAAATAACAGGGTTTGGGAGTTCCCATACGGATGGTCCAATGATCTTCAAAGTCCCGGCGCTATTCATACCGGGCACATCTCCAGTTTTATTGGGAAGCTGCCATGGAACAATCTGGTCCCTGATTTTTCTCACGCGATTGTCACCTCCGGGTACGGCACGGAGTTCTCTGGAGGATTATGGGCCAATCCGTCGTCCTCGCCGCTCTCAGTAAATGACCATTATGTTTCCGTTTCCTACACAGCTTCAGGTGTGGTAATAGCCTACGCGCAAGCGAACTCTACACTGAACGTTAACCTGAGCGGACTCACTGGAACCCCGTTCGTATTTGCCCAGTGGTACGATCCAACCAGCAACGTTTTCACCGCCATCGGAAAATATCCTGCCGGAACCGGCGCGCCTAGTCAAATATTCAGGAGCTCCAATAACGCGGCTGGCGATCCGGACATGGTTCTTTTATTAACCCCGACGTCTGTAGTCAACCCCACTCCCACGCCAACACCGCACCCAACGCCAACGACCGTCACGATGGGAGTGACGGGTATGGGAACGCTTGCGGATGGAAACAATGCCAACCTGGTTTGCGTTCAGTCGGCATCCCTTTCGCAGTCGTCCACGATCACAGCTTTCAGTTTCTACGTCAGGACGATTGGAGGGAGTTTGGTGCTCGGACTTTACAGCGACGCTTCCGGATCGCCTGGCTCCCTATTGGCCAGCACGGCCGTGTTTACGCCCACATCAACCGGATGGAACACCCAGCCTGTGACAAAACCCACCGCTCTAGTGACCGGACGCTACTGGCTGGCTTATTCCCCAAGCAGCAACAATCTGGGATTTTGGATAGGGAACGGGGGTTCGTGGAAGATAAACTCAGTTCCATTCTCTGGCACGTTGCCGGCCAATTTTACGGCAACCGGGAGCGGAAACGGTCAATGGTCGTTTTACGCTACCTTGATACCTGGCCAATGATTAACTCTAGTCGATGTCTTTGTAAGATTTCCGGAGGCAGATAAGTGGCTCGCCGTAACAACATCACCGCTGGCCAGTCTAATGCAGGCAGATAGCCTTCCCTGGCAACGTTGTGGCCCACCACAACAACTAGATCACCAACCTCAGTTCTATCTATTGCAGATTCTAATGCCGACAGATCGTCTGTGATCTCACCTAAAATTCGTTCGGTGCTGAGGCCCGTAGTGGCTGAAAGCGCCGAATACATCTGCGTGGTAGTCGGAGCTCTGCCGAAGATTTTCTCGTAACTGTCATTATTTGCCGGCTTAATTAGCATGGGAACTACTCGTTTGACGCACCGAGAGGGATCTTTCTCTCGAGCCAAATCCCAGTAAGCAGCTATGATCTGGTCGTTGGAAGGCGAACGATACGATGCCTTGGCATGCGCTAACACATCAGTAAGGGACGGAGAATCTCGAACCAGCTCCGATGCGCCACTGTCGGTTGCACCCTGGTAGGCCTGTTGCCATTGCGGAAAAGCGGGATTGTTAACAAATGGCACATGAGACTCAGGTACATGGAAATCGGGCACGTGAGCTTCTGGGGCATGTAATTCAGGAACGTGAAATTCGGTGATCCGAGAGGCCTCAGAACAGCTATTCAATATAGGGCCGACCTCGTGACACATGGAAAACAATGATATAATACCAACCGTTCCACCTACTCTTTTAAGATTGTTAGTAGCACTCATGGTGTTTTTACTTGTCAGTTGAAGATATCTTGAAGTGTAATCCTACGTGTCTACCTTGGTCCGCCACGCCGTCGTGTTCATCTCCTCTTCCCCAAGATGGTCAATCCTATGTTTAACTGAAGCTGATACAATGTTTCTTACAAAGAGCATCATACCGGCACCGGAGATGAAGAACACTTGGAAGTTCGCAGTCTTCGTTTGTTGGAAGGTAAATATTCCTCCCAAACCGCCGAGAACGACCAAAAACAAAATTGCAGTCCAAAATTTTAAACTTCGTAATACTGCTGCAAATTTTGTTTCTGGCAGGGATTCTAATTGATCTCATCGTTTTACGACTTCGGCAACCAACGCGCCTAGCGCTTCAAAAAGGAATGATAACTCCATTGTTCGTTTGTGTAAGATTTGCTTCGAGATTGGGCCGCTCATTGATCGATTGACCCTCCACTACAGCATACAAATGATTTTCGGGAACCCGGTTTCAGAGTATTGAAAAAAAGAGTAAGAAGTATTTCGGTAGGAGCCTTTTCGTTTCATTGCAGCAGGAATCCATCCCCGCCCATGTTCTCCGATGGAGTGAGTAACCTTCGAGGTCAAAGGTCGGCCGCATGTTTCAAACGCCGTCGAAGCCGTCACCACCGGCGGGCGCAACACTCTAACGGTGTAGCCGTCAAATTCCTCACGATTTATCAACCTGGACACGGCCTGCGCTTTGGTTCATTCGAAGGGAGCCGCGTCGCTATAGTAGTTTTTGATGAATTCGTCGGATCGCATGGCGCAGCTGAGCGACACAGCAGCACGCGCAGGGCGTCCGCGCGCACGGGGCGAAAGCTGCCTGTGCGCCACATCGTCGAGTTGCTTGACGGCTTGATGCGTCAATCCGCGGCGTTTCCTCGTGACGGCGGCGGCGTAACCCGACAAGTCGTGCGTGGCCTACCTAGAGGCGCGGAATTGGCTTGCCCCAGTGATGTGGCCACTTAGAATCGATCCAGAGAGGAGGCGATTTTCTATGAGCCTGACAGTTACGAAAATAGACGTTTGGGCCGCCCAAATCGAAGACAAACCCGGCGGCCTGGCGAAACTTTTAGGAGCACTTGCTGGCGCGGGCGCCGACCTGGAATGCGTGGTTGCCCGGCGGGATCCTTCACAGGCTGGCAAAGGGGTTGCTTTTCTTACACCAGTCAAGGGTGCTGATGTCCGAAAGGCTGCCAAGGCAGAAGGACTCGCGCCTGCTGAAAAGATAGCGACATTGAAAGTAGAGGGTAACGATGCGCCCGGCCTCGGGTTTCGGATCATCTCAGCCATTGCGGATTCAGGAGTGAACCTGCGCGGTGTTTCCGGGACCGTCGTCGGCCGGAAGTTTGTGGTCTACCTTGGCTTTGATGGGAAGGCGGATGCAGACAAGGCTGCGCGTGCGTTGAAATCTTTGGCCAGCACGAAGAAATCGGGCGGCACAAAGCGAGTATAGTGCCGTAGCAAGCAAAAAACTGGCAACTTCGTAAAGCCTGCGCGGTGTCGGACGGATCGGCCAAGCGGTTGCTTGAATTCTCAAGTAATTGCTGGAGGTGGCCTCTGACTTTCGTGCAAGCAAGGTCATCGCGATGCCGCTGAAATGTCCGCCGCGATAACCGAGCGCCTCGCCGACCAGTACAAGCCAGGCGCTTTCGATGGCCGCCAGAAGGTCAATCATGCCGTTTCGGTCTCCGCGCAGCGAAAGCGGTCACCCGAAGCGCCGCCCTCCTAATATAATCCCTTAGTGTAGTTGCTCATATGACTGTCGCTAGTATATAACCCCCTGCGAATTGAATACGCTGCCAGTGTTGGTGGCGGTGTCAATTTAGGAACTAATTAACCGCGCAGAGGTAGGATTTTATGTCCAAAACGCATTGGGCTTGCAGCATACTGGTCTTGTCCGCGGCAACGTGTTGTTTTGCGGCCGGCCCGCCCCCAGGTTACACGCTTGATCACCAGGAGGATTCGCCACAGGGCGATATCGTCATCGAGTACTACTTGAATCCGGATGGAAAACATCAAATCTGGCTTGCTCCGAAATCCGACTTAACCAATCGGGTTGAGCTTTTTGAATTTGACCGAGACGCGACCGTGCTGATGGCGCCAAATGAACAAAAGCTCGTGATCAATGACTTTCCGACGAGCAGCGGCGGCGGCCCTCGCCTGTACAAGCGGACTACCGGTCTCCAGTTTCAGGAGGTGGCCAACGAGAAAATCAGCGAGAAGGCGTTCAAGTTTTTTGTTCGTCAAACGCATCTGCCACCGAGACTCAGAAAGGCTTTCGATCATTTCAGGACCACGGCATTTCGCTGGGCCAAAGATTCCGGCTCGATGCTCTTGAGCCTCAGCGGTCATGGGGGCAGCCACGTTCAGGTCGACTCCTGGCTCTGCGTTTATGATCTGGACTCGCGAGAGCCATCGTTGAGTCTCAGAGCAATGAACGAGAAAACGCTATCGCATGACTAGTGCACCAAGTCGGTTGGCTGGACGGATACCCTGGAGAGCGGGAGATGCAGGCCGTCAAGCTTGGAAAAGGTGAGTCATGGCTGGCCCAAGCCGAGTCGCGTCGTCAAGTTGGACGTCTATCTTTTCCGCCTTCCAGGCGTGCGATCAGTTTTCGCCCAGAAAAAGCAAATGACGGGTCTTTGGCGAGAAAGTGCAGATTCGCCAAGCGATCGACACCTCAAAGAACAATTTCCATAAAAACTCTTTCTTCCTCTATTGCCCACATATACAATCAATCGCATATGTGGTGGTTCTTTTGCGCCCCGGTTGCCGCCGATGTCCATCAGCGATACCCGAAACACGTACTAGGGACGACGTTGTTCGCCGATCCTGGCACCATGTCGACCTTAAGCGGAGCTGTCATCGGCGTAGGCTCATTTGCGAAATTCAAGCGCCCGATTTTCCGGCCGGAAGTCGGGTTAACCGTTTAGATTCCCTCACCACAAGCGTGGTTCCGGACGCAAAGCGATTTTCTATGAGGGAGCCAATCAAAGAGATTGATATCCTGTGGATCACTGCCGGGCTCGGTTGCGATGGCGATACGATCGCGATGACTGCAGCCACTCAACCGAGTATCGAGGACATCGTCATGGGCGGCATACCTGGCATCCCAAAGGTCCATTTTCATAACCCTGTGCTCGCATATGATGTCGGCGAGGATTTCATGAAATTCTTCTACGATGCCGCGGCTGACCGGCTTGGGCCATTCATTCTGGTGATCGAAGGTTCGATTCCCAACGAGGAGAACAAATTGGAGGGCTACTGGACGGGGTTTGGCACGGACAAGGCGACAGGCCAGCCAATTACGGTCTGTGAGTGGGTCGATAGGCTCGCGCCCAAAGCGTGGGCGGTCGTCGCTGCCGGCACCTGCGCGAGCTATGGGGGCATTCACGCGATGGAAGGCAATCCCACCGGCGCGATGGGTCTTTGCGACTACCTCGGCTGGACGTGGAAATCGAAGGCTGACATCCCGCTCATTAACATCCCGGGCTGCCCGGTTCAGCCTGATAACTTCATGGAAACGCTCTTCCACTTGCTGCAGCATGCGGCAGACACCGGACCGATGATCGCACTGGATGAATTCCTGCGCCCGGCGTGGCTCTTTTCCGAAACGGTACATGAAGGCTGTGATCGTGGAGGCTACTACGAGCAAGGCGATTTTGCCGAACAGTACGGCATCAAGACCTGTATCGTAAAACTTGGCTGCTGGGGACCGGTCGTCCAATGCAACGTGGGCAAGCGTGGGTGGATGGGCGGTCTCGGTGGCTGTCCCAATGTCGGTGGTATCTGTATCGGTTGCACAATGCCCGGATTTCCCGATAAATTCATGGCGTTCATGGACCAGCCGCCCGGCTCTAAGCTATCGACCCAGGCGATTCAGTCCTACGGTAAAGCCATCCGCGCGCTTCGCGCGTTCACGCGGGCATCTCTGAACAAGGAGCCACCGTGGCGAGCGGAGCAGGTAGGGTTATAAGCAACGGTTCGAACAAGTGCCGCGCTGTCCAAATGCCCCATTTCGAAGACTATTGACCGCATGGGGACCGATCGCCCGGCGATGCGAGGAAGAATAATGAGCAACGAGAGTAAAAGTAGTGAGACGATCTGTCCGGAAATTCCTCCCGACCTTGATGCCGTCGGCACGCTGCTCGGTTTGGCGCACAGTTCCCTACCGACCTTCGAGCTGCCGAACTCCGTGGCTCAACCTTACGCAGAGCCGACCGCCTCGTCGGCGGCAAAGCGTTTTCTCAAAGCCGAAGCCCGCTACCAGGTACTCCTTGAGCAACTCCCGGCTGTGACGTTTATGGCGGCGTTTGAAGAAGGGCTAAGCGAGATTTACGTGAGCCCGCAAATCGAAACGTTGCTCGGCTACACGGTTCGGGAATGGACTGAAGAGCCGATCCTCTGGTACGATCGACTGCACTGGGAAGACAAGGATCGATGGAACATAGAATTTTCACGTACCGTGGCGTGGACAGAGCCGTTCAAAGGCGACTACCGGTTTCTCGCAAAAGACGGCCACGTGGTTTGGATTCATGGTGAAGCCAAAATCGTGCGTGACCCATGCGGGCGACCGTCGTTTATCCAGGGCATCGGCTATGACATCACGGCGATGAAACGCATCGAGGAGGAACTACGTCAAGCGCGCGACGAGGCAGAACATGCGAATCGGGCAAAGAGCGCGTTCCTCTCTCGCACGAGTCACGAACTGCGGACTCCGCTCAACGCGGTCATCGGTTTTGCCCAGCTTTTGGAAATGAACAAGCTCCTGGGCAATAACGACCAAGAGAGCGTCGAAGAGATCTTAAAAGCCGGGCGACATCTACTCGAATTGATCAACGAAATCCTCGATATTTCGGGCATTGACTCGGGTCAGATGACGCTCTCAGTCACGCCGGTTTCCGTCAATGAGTTACTGGAGGAGGCCTTGAGTTTCATCGGGGCCTTGGCCCGCGATCGCGACGTGCAGTTGCAATGGACGGCTCCGCCTGGCCGGACCTGGCATGTGCTGGCCGATTCCCGGCGGCTCAAGCAGGTGGTCTTGAACCTCCTTTCCAACGCGGTCAAATACAATCGCTCCGGAGGCACCGTGACGGTGGAATGCTGGGCGACCCAAGCGACCTCAACGCCCGCGTTTCGCATTTGCGTGAAAGATACCGGTTTCGGCCTAAGCGCCGAGAAACTTGCTCGTCTTTTCACGCCATTTGATCGCCTGGGCGCTGAACAAACCGGAGTCGAAGGCACGGGAATCGGACTTGCCTATTCCAAGCGGATGGTAACGGCGATGGGCGGAACCCTGGGAGTCGAGAGCATCGTCGGCATCGGGAGCACGTTCTGGATCGATCTGCCGCTCGCGGAATCCCCGGTTGAGCAGGACGAATGAACTACCGATGCAGTCCCTGCAACTTATGAGCCGATGCACATGGCGTCAGCCGCCTGCTTTTCCAAGTTGGGCAGTGAACCAAAAGGTGGAACCCTTGCCAAGTTCGCTGCGGACCCCGATCTCACCGTCCATCAGGGTCACTAGTTGCCTGGCGATAGCGAGGCCCAAGCCAGTGCCTCCGTAGTTGCGGGTCGTGGAACCATCGCCTTGGTTAAAAGCTTGAAAGAGGCGCCCTTGGGCCTCGAGTGGAATGCCGATGCCGCTGTCTTCCACCTCGAACCGAACCTCTGCGTGCGTCTCGGTTTCGCTCTCTTTGGAAATCCGAACGACCACCTCCCCTTTGGTCGTGAATTTCACGGCGTTACCGATAAGGTTGATGAGGATCTGCCTCAACCGCCCCTTATCCCCGCACAACCTGGGCGGCACGTCCGGCGCGATCGTGCTCGCCAGCTCAATGCCCTTGGCGAGGGCGCGTTCGGCCAACGTGTCCAAGGTCGTTTCAACTGCTTCGATCAGATCAAACTCGAGGATTTCAAAAATCAGTTTGCCGGCTTCGATTTTCGAGAAATCCAGGACATCATTGATGATGTTCATCAAGGATTCGGCGCTTGATCGGATGATCTCGACGAACTCATATTGCTCAGGGTCCAACTTGGTGTCGAGCAACAGACCGGTCATGCCAATCACGCCGTTCATCGGCGTTCGGATCTCGTGGCTCATGTTAGCCACGAACTCAGACTTGTATTTTGTTGCGGACAACGCAGCGTCCCGCGCCGCTACCAGCTCGGCATTACTTTCCCGGAGCTCGGCAAGCGTGTGCTCCACCTGGTCCGTGCGCGTACGCACCTTTTCCTCGAGCACCGCGTTTTGTTCACGAATTTTGAGGTGCGACCAGCGTGTTTGGAGCAGATTGCCAACGCGCAGCGTTACCTCGAGGGCGTCGATGGGTTTGGTTAGGAAATCCGTCGCGCCGATAGTCAGCGCTTGACGCTTGACCTGTGGTCTGACGTCCGCCGTAAGCACGACAATGGGCAAGTAGTCATCAGGACCGATCAATAGCCGTAATTGCCCAACCAACGCATAACCATCTAAATGCGGCATGAGCCAGTCGGTCAAAATGAGATCGGGCTGCACTTCTTGAAAGAGGGCGACCGTCAAACGCGAATCCGTGGTGCTGCTTAGGTTTTCGAACCCACCGTGTTGCAGGATGCGCTTTAGCAGCCGCACATTAACTTCCTCGTCGTCGATGATCAAAATCTTCGACCGAAGCAGAGTATCGTCTCTGACGGGAAGCAGCAAAAGGTCGTTACTTTGATTAGCTGGCTCCATGGGCTTGCGAGATTTGTTTATTTACCCAAAAAGACTAACGCCCTGCCGAAAGCGATATTACTATAAAAACCATAATTAATCAACCCGCCTTGTATTTTCCCATGGTCAAAGGACGGCCCTGTGTGCCAGCCTCTGAGATCGCGGCCTTCACCCGCCCTGGCCCGAGCATCAGCGGACCGTTGGGTGGTGTTTGTGTTTCCAAATATGAATATTAAGCTCGAAGATCTGTCCGGTTGGGTGCAGATGATCTCAGTTATAGGGTTAGGCTTTTCCATTCAGCCTTCGCAACGGAAAGAACCCTCTGAAATTTCGGAAATTGTGAACGGTCGGCGTAGCTGCTCGGAACTTTTGCGAACAGTTTCTACAGACTCAGCGGGATCTTCGACAATGTAGCCGTCAGGGCCGGGATCCCGAGCGAAACAACCTATGCCGGGCTTCCTTGACATGGAACATTTTGATGCGATTTTCGTACGCGTCGATGAAGCCGAGATAATCCCCCCTTGCTCGACGTAGTGCTTGGCGGTTGGCGTTTGTTTTCGACCGAAATCGATCCCAGCAACATTCGTGGGGGAATCGAATAATTAAGCTAAGCAGTGAGGAATCGATGAGAAAATTCGGTACTTATTCATGCCTTGTTCTTGGAGTCATTATGGCCGCGGCCGGTCAGGCGTCGGCGGCCGAGAAGTACGTGGTTGGCGTTTCCAATACACTCGTCGGCAACGGTTGGCGCGAGGAAATGGTCTGCTCGATCAAGGCCGAGGCCTTGGCATCGGGTATGGTCTCCAAGGTCATTCTGGCCAACCGCAATGGGGGACCGTCGGAGCAGATCGCCGACTTGCGCAATCTGATCTCGGCGGGCGTCAACATCATCATCGTCAACCCGTCCGACCGCAAAGCGCTTGACCCGGTGATCCAGCAGGCGGCCGATAGGCACATCGTAGTGGTCGCCGTCGACCAGGCGGTTACCGCCCCCTCGGCCTATGTTCTGACCAATGACCAAACCGCCTACGGCCGCGAAGGGGCCGAGGCTCTGTTCAAGAAGCTCGGCGGCAAGGGCAATGTCGTGGAGATGCGCGGCATCGACGGCGTGCCCGCCGACGCCGACCGCCACGAGGGCTTCACCGAGGCGCTCAAGAAGTATCCCGATATCAAGGTCGTGGCATCGGTCTTCACCGGCTGGTCGTTTGACAAGGGCGCGCAGGAAATGAAAGACCTAATCGGCTCCGGCAAACAGATCGATGGAGTCTGGACTTCGGGCATTGATAAATCCGTCGTCGATGCCTACAAGACCGCGAACCTCAAATACGTGCCGGTGGTCGGCGCTGACAATAACGGCTTTATGGGCGAGGAGATCGACCTGAAGGATGCTGGCCTCGTTGGCATCAACGTCACCAATCCGCCGGCGGTCGGCGGAGCCGGCCTCGCCATTGCCCTCGATGTTCTCCATGGGAAAGAGGTGCCGCACGTTATTCATCTCACGCCGGAGGTCTACGACAGTTCGACGCCTGAAGGCATGGCGTGGCTGCAGTCCCTCTACGACCCGAAGGTAGATCCGACCTACCCCGTGTACAGCCCCGTCAAGCCCTATACGCACTACACCATCGAGCAAGAGAAGGCCTGCAAAGGCCCGGGCGAATGAGGCTGGCGATCAGGCGAACGTTTGCAACCTCTTGTGAACGTCCAGGTCGGTTGATTTTTGTTTGGCTTCTCGTCGCTGCGCGAGCCCCTGGTTTGGGCTGCGATACGACGCCGGAGCGATTGTAAGTCAATTTCGGATTTCCATGAGCGAAGCGACCCTTCTTCTTGAAGCCCGGAATGTGGCCAAGAGGTTCCAGTCGGTTGTCGCGCTCAAAGCCGCCTCGCTTCAGGTGCGTCCAGGCGAGGTTCACGGGTTGATGGGGTCGAACGGGGCGGGCAAGAGCACGCTGGTGAAGATCATCACCGGAGTCTTTCCCGCCGATGGCGGTCAGATCTTCGTGAAGGGCGTGGCCCGCTCGTTCCGATCTCCGGCGGAGGCGCGCAGCGCGGGGATCGTCTCCGTCTATCAGGACCCCGCCCTCGTGCCGGACTTGACCGTCACCCAGAATATGCGCCTCGCCGGCGCCTCCATCGACGCCGTAGGCAAATGGCTGGCGGAATTGGGCGTCGTCAGGCTCGATTTCGGCCTTTTGGTCCGCGACCTGCCTTACCCGACCCTGCGCCTCATTGATCTTGCCCGTGCGCTTGCTTCGGAGCCGGCGGTCCTGTTGCTCGACGAAATCACGGCTTCGCTTCCTGCGGACCTCTCCGAGCGGATTTACACGATGGTCAAGCATTGGCGCGAAAGGGGCAACGCCGTGATTTTCATTTCTCACCGCATGGCCGAGGTATCGGCCCTGTGCGACCGGGCGACGGTGTTGCGCGACGGCGTTACCGTAGGGGTGACCGAGCGCGCGCACGGCAGCGAGGAGCGCATCGTCGCGCTCATGTTGGGAGCCGAAACGGCCCGAGCGGTCGCGTCCGCCGCTTCGACGCGCAGCAGTCGCCGAACGCCGCTCGATGACCAGGCAGCGTTAGAAGTACGCGGGCTGCGCCGCAGTCCCCTGCTCAACGACGTTTCGTTCAAACTCTATCCCGGCGAGGTTCTGGGGGTCGCAGCGTTGGAGGGCCAGGGGCAGGAGGAACTATTCGATTGCATCGCCGGCAGTCGCCGCTACGACCAAGGCACCATCTTCGCGCACGGCAAGGAATTGAGACTCCGCCATCCGGCGGATGCAATAGCAGCCGGGATCGTCCTCGTGCCAGCGAACCGATTGTTGGCCCTCCTACAGCAACGGCCGATTCGGGAAAATATTGCCTTGCCCGCCTTCGGCGGCATTCGAAATTGGGGTCCGATCGGGATGCGCGCGGAGCGAATGCGGGTAGAATCCGCGATCGCACGCCTTCAAATCGAAACCCGCGCGGGGGCGGAATTGCGCCGGTTGAGCGGCGGCAACCAGCAGAAGGTGGTGATCGGCCGCTGGCTCGCCAGCGGCTTCAACACTCTGCTGTGCTTCGACCCTACCCGCGGCATCGATATCGGCACGAAGCGCCAGATCTACGCCTTGGTCCGGGAACTGGCGGCTGCGGGATCCGCGGTGCTTCTATTCACTTCGGAACTTCCCGAGATCGCGCTGGCTTGCGATCGTGCGATCGTCCTGTTCGGTGGGCACGTGGTCGCCGAGATACCAGTGTCCGAGGCCGATGAAGCCACGCTGTTGCGCTCCGCGCACGGGCTCGCCCCGCTGGCGCAGGCTGCCTCATGACCACGCCCGCCGAAGATAAATCATCGGTCATGGCGGTGCCAGCCGCAACGAATGCACCACTCGCAACGCGGCTTCGGCGCTCGCTCCGGCGGGACCCCAGCCTGTTCTTCATGCCGGCCCTGCTCATCGCCTCGCTCGCGATCACTGTGGCCATTCATCCTCAATTCTCTGATTTCGACCTGCAATCGCTGGCCATGGGAGCTCTGCCGCTCGCCTTCGCTGCTGCGGCGCAGACCCTGGTCGTGATCTCCGGCGGGATCGATCTTTCGATCGGGTCGGCGATGGCGGTCGCCAATGTGCTGGCAGCTAGCACAATGGAGAAGGCGAGCTTCGGGGAATCCTTGCTGCTGGGGGCGGCGGTTCTGATCGTCGGCGCCGCAATCGGCGCGCTGAACGGTCTGATCGTGGTCCTGTCCCGTATTCCTGACGTGGTGGCAACCCTGACGTCCGGATTCATCTGGGGCGGCGTCGCGCTTCTCATCCTCGAGAAACCGGGCGGTGGCGCACCGCAGGAATTCCTCAATCTCGGCGCGGGAACGCTGTTTACGCCCTGGTTGCCCAATGCCCTGGTTCTGCTCGTGGCGGCGGTCGGCGCGATCTGGATCCCCTTACGCCGATCCAGGCTCGGACTTCAGTTCTACGCGGTCGGCAGCGACCGCATCGCGGCCTTCCGCAGCGGGGTCAATATCGACCGCACGCGCTTTGCCGCCTACATATTCTCCGGTCTGTTCAGTGCGGTCGGCGGCCTGGGCCTGACCATGACCACCGGCATCGGGGCGCCGCTCGCCGGGGTCTACTACACGCTCAGCGGATTAGCCGCGGTGGTCGTGGGCGGGGTCAGCCTGGCCGGCGGACGCGGCGGAATGGTCGGGCCGGTGATGGCCGCATTCGTGCTGACCCTGATACCGACCGATCTGATTTTCCTCAATATAGATCCCAATTTCGGCCAGGTGATCCAAGGGACGATGATCGTGGTCATTGTGATGATCGGCGGATTCGTGGACATGGCGCGATATCGCAAATGACCGAGCGAACCAAGACGGTCTTCTCGCGCGTGGCCATCGCCGGCGGTGGCCTGATGTCGCTGCTGCGCACCCGCACGATTGTGGCCATGATCCTGATCCTGTTGGCGTTCGTCGCCGGTATCGAAGTGGCTCGGCCTGGAACGGTCAACGCCCTGTGGGTATCGAACATGGTGCTGTTCGCGGCACCCCTCGGAATCGTCGCTGCTGGACAGACGCTTGTCATGCTGACGGGGGGAATCGACCTTTCCGTCGCGAGCGTGGCGACCGCCTCGGCTTACATCATGGCCACTCATTCCGGGCTGGGAGGCGCGCCGGCCGTAGTGTACGGGCTCGGGGTTGGCTTTGCCGTCGGCCTGATCAACGGCATCGGCGTCGCGCTGCTGCGCGTGCAACCTTTGGTGATGACCTTGGGAACAGGGTTGATGACGGAGGGAATGCTGGTAGTTTACAGCCAGAAAATGATGGCCGCCGCGCCACGTGTGCCCCAATTCATCGAGGACCTGGGCGCGGGAAAGTTCCTGGGTGGAATTCCGAACGATCTCGTCCTTTGGGCGCCGATCGCCATCGTGATCGTCTTCGTGTTGCGCCGCACGGGATATGGTCGGCTGCTCTACGCCATCGGGGACAACAGCGAAGCCTGTAATCTGGCGGGCATTCGCGTCTGGCGGATACTGGTGGTCAACTATGTTACCTGCAGCCTGCTCGCCGCCGCCGCCGGACTCGTGATTGTTGGGGGCACCGACGCCGCGGAACTTAGCCTGGCCGACGTCTATCTCTTGCCGTCAGTGGCTGCGGTGATCATCGGTGGGACCTCGATTTTCGGCGGTCGCGGCGGATATTCGGGCACCATTATCGGCGCGTTGATCCTGACCGTACTGAACAGCATCCTCACTCTGCTCGACGCGCCTGAGCCGGTTCGCCAGATCCTTTACGGCGCCATCATCCTCCTTCTCGCAGCGGCTTACACCCGCCTTACCGACTAACCAACAATCCCCATGGAAAGACCCATGCTCATGAAACTCCGCGTCCTCGTCGTCGGTCTCGGCCACATGGGCGTGACGCATGCCAAGGCCTATACCCGGATCGACGGTTACGAGCTCACCGGTTTGTGCTGCCGTTCGATCGCCAGGCGCGACGACATCGTCAAGGCTTGGCCCGACGTGGCGCGCTTCGCCGACTATGGCGAGGCGCTCGCAAGGGTGAAACCGGACGTCGTTTCGATAAACACCTGGCCCGACACCCACGCTGAGTTCGCAGTGCGCGCCTTCCAGGCCGGGGCGCACGTGTTTCTCGAGAAACCGATCGCCGAGACCGTCGCCGACGCCGAACGGGTCGTCGCCGCCGCCGAGGCAAACAATCGCAAGCTGCTGGTCGGCCTGGGGCCGCGGCACAGCCCTACCTGGGTGCGCTTCATGGATCTGGCGCGTGGGCTCGGCAAACCTCTGGTGATGCGCATGAATCTGAACCAGCGCTCTATTGGGCCGGCTTGGACGTGGCACAAGGACCTGATGAAGTCGCTAGCGCCGATCGTCGATTGCGGCGTGCACTATGTCGATATGATGTGCCACATGACTGGCGCGAAGCCTGTTCGCGTGCATGCAATTGGTGCGCGCCTGGCCGACGAGATTGCGCCCGAAATGTACAATTACGGTCAACTCCAGGTCGTGTTCGATGACGGGTCGGTGGGCTGGTACGAAGCTGCCTGGGGCCCGCAGATCAGCGAGGTCGCATTCTTCGTTAAAGACGTCTTCGGACCCAAGGGCGGCGTGCATATCGTCGTCGAGGACCCTCGAGACATGCTGGTCGCGGGGGCGACTTCCGCGGTATCGTCCGACATCCACACGCATTCGAAGTCGGGGGCGATCCGCATGCATCACGCCAGGTTGCTGCCTGATCAGTCGCTCGCTGAATCCGACGAAGAGTTCCAAATCGCCGATCAGCCCGACCACGACGAGATGAGCGTGCGCAAGCAGCGCTTCTTGCTGGATGCTATCCGTGGCAAGCACGATCTCGCCGATCATATGCGCGATGCGGTCAACAGCCTTCGGATCGTGCTTGCGGCCGACGAGAGTATCCGCACGGGGCACGCCGTCGAAATGTGACGCGTGGCCAACCGCCGGAAGGCTCCATTCTCACGCCGAACGGGTGGGTAACCGGCAAGGTGGAGTTCGCCGGTCACGCGATTTCTGTTGTCGACGGCCCGGATCGAGCCGGGCGCCCGAGCCTGTATCGGCAAGCTCGATGAGAATTTAGGATTGCAAGGCGTCTGGGTTGACGGAGAGAATATCGCGCCGGCTATGTAGGCGAGGCGTCCCCGACTTACTCCTGCAGCCGGAGCAAAGCGAGGACGCTTCGCCTACATTCGCTGTCCGGCCTGCATCGTTCACAAATCTCCAAGGATTTGTGAACGATGCGGCCCGAAAGCAATTAATCCTCGTTATACTATGCCAACCCCCCCGAACTTTAAACCGGATCCAGGCATCCGATGTCGAGAGTTTAAGATCGGATGTATCGGCGCAGGTTTTATCATGGCCGACGTTCAGCTTCAAGCTTACGCCACGGCCGGTTTTCCGGTCGTCGCGATCGCTTCGCGCCGGGCGGAAAAGGCGGCAGAAGTCGCCAAACGCTGGAAAATTGCCACCGTTCACCAGACGCCGCACCAACTGATAGAAAATCCCAATGTTGAGATCGTCGATATCGCTTTTCCGCCTGATCAACAACCAGAGTTGATCCGGCATGCTCTCAGACAAAAACATGTGCGCGGCATACTGGCCCAGAAACCGCTGGCCATGGATTTTGCGACCGCGAAAGCGCTGGTCGAAGAAACGGCGGCAACTGATAAAGTGCTTTCCGTCAACCAGAACATGCGATTCGATCAATCGATGCGCGTTCTGAAGCAACTGCTCGAGCGGAACGAGTTGGGAATGCCGGTGCTGGGAACGATCGAGATGCGTGCAATCCCGCATTGGCAGCCGTACCTGGCTTCTTATGATCGACTCACGTTGCTCAACATGAGCGTCCATCACCTCGACGTGCTGCGATTTCTGTTCGGTGAGCCATCCGAAATCTATACCGCCGTGCGGCGGGATCCCCGGACCGAATTTCCGCATACGGACGGAATCACCGTTTCTACACTCAAATTCCCGTCAGAAGTGCTGGCAGTGACAATGGAAGATATCTGGTCAGGGCCGCGCGAAGAAGGGTTCGACTCCGATATCTATATCAAGTGGCGAGTGGAAGGAATGGACGGCCTTGCGCAGGGTACAATCGGATGGCCGGACTACCCAAAGGGATCGCCTTCAACGCTTCGCTACTGTTCCAGGAAGACCACCAATGGTCATTGGGTCCAACCATCCTGGGAGACCAGGTGGTTTCCAGATGCTTTTGCCGGGGTGATGGAGCAACTACAGTACGCGCTCAAGACCGGGTCGGCGCCAATCTTATCCGCGGCGGATAATCTCGGAACCATGGCGCTGGTGGAAGCGGCCTATCGCTCAGTGCAGGAGAGACGGGTGGTGCGGCTGGCGGAATTTGTCTTTTAGCACCCTGAACATTCCTAAACCCAGAAAGAAAAATAGCCATGCTACAGGTAGGTATTTTTAACGGGTACTTCCCTTATCCGCTGGAGGAGCAAGCAAAGAAAATCAAATCGATCGGCTTCAATACAGTCCAGCTCGATCTCGCGTTTAAGAATGTGGATTTTTCGACACCCGATTCGATCACTGTCGAAAAAGCGAAACAAGTGCGTGAGACATTCCGCGACTATAATCTGCCCATTTGCTGTATTTCGGGCTATACCAATATCGTTCATCCCGACCCGGCAAAGAGGAGGGAGAAGCTTGATTATCTAAGGGCGCTGATCAGGAACGCACGGCATTTCGGAAGCCCTTATGTAATCTCTGAAACCGGAACATTTAATCCGGAATCAGACTGGGTAAGTCATCCGAAGAACAAGACAGAAGAAGGATTTCAGGAATGCAAAAGGGTTATTAAAGAACTCGCACAGGTGGCATTCGATCACGGGGCTGTCTTTTTGCTTGAGACCTATGTGAATAACGTTGTTGGATCCGTCGAAGAGACCGTCCGGATGTTTGCTGAGGTTGATCATCCCGGTCTCGCTTTACTGATGGATCCAACAAACTATTTTGAGGCGCATAATATCGACCGCATGGATCAGGTCTTGAAGCAGATTTTCGACACTCTGGCGGCGAAAATTCGAATTGCTCACGCGAAAGACGTAAAGCGAGCGGGAGCCGACAAAGGTGAGAAACACGTGGATATCGATGCCTCTGAGGCACACAGTTTCCGCGGGGTTGGTGAGATTGAACTGCCGGCACCTGGCCTTGGCAGTTTGAACTACGATTACTACCTCGAACGGCTGGCCGAGAAACATCCAAACATCCCTATCGTCATTGAGCACCTGGAAGAAGCAGACGTACCCAGGGCTAAGAAATTCCTGGATGGGAAGTTGAGAGCCCTTGGTCTCTAATGCGAATTTCCAAGAGAACAGCGGCAGTCGTTGGAACCGGCTTTATCGGTCCGGTCCATGTGGAAGCGCTGCGACGCATCGGCATTGATGTGAAAGGTATGCTTGGTAGCACCCCTGCCAAGGGCGTGATGGCGAAAGATCGATTTGGGCTTGCCAAAGCTTACGCCGCCTACGAAGAAATCCTGGCTGACAACGAAGTTGATGTCGTCCATATAACTTCGCCAAATCGGTATCATCGCGCCATGGCTGCCGGCGCGATCGACGCCGGGAAACATGTTGTTTGCGAAAAGCCTTTGGCTACCACCTCGGCGGAAACTTTCGAGTTGCTTGATTTGGCGGCAAGGAACCCGCACTTAGTCACCGCCGTCAATTACAACGTCCGATTTTATCCTTTGGCTCTCCACGCTCGAAACCTCATTCAAAGCGGCGCGCTCGGTCCCGTCATGGGCGTGCGAGGCGATTACAGTCAGGATTGGTTGCTAAAGGAAACAGATTGGAATTGGCGATTGCTCCCAGAGGAAGGCGGCGAACTGCGAGCGGTGGGGGACATCGGAACGCATTGGATGGACTTGATGCTTTTTGTCACCGGTCTCGAGATCGATTCGGTCTTTGCAGATTTGGCTACGCTGGTACCGGTGCGTCTCCGTCCGAAGGGCGCGCTCGCCACTTTCCAAACTAATGATGCAGGCGAGGGCCGGGTTGATTCCGAACCGATCGAAATCGGGACCGAGGATTGGGGCTCAGTCCTCTTCCGATTCACCAATGGCGCTCGAGGTTCAATGTGTGTTTCGCAGGTAACAGCTGGACGGAAAAATCGCATCACCTTCGAAATCGCCTGCGCAAGAGCTTCCCTGGCCTGGGACTCGGAGCATCCGAATGATTTGTGGATCGGGCATCGAGACAAATCCAACGAATTGCTAATTCGGGATCCATCGCTGCTCGCCCCCGAAATCCGGTCATTTGCAAGCTATCCCGGTGGCCACAACGAAGGTTTTCCTGACACGTTCAAGCAACTCTACCGAGCGATTTATGATTACCTCGCGGAGAAAGATCACACCCGGCCAAAACTTTTTGCCAGTTTTGAAGATGGCCACCGAGAGATGCTGCTGTGCGAAGCGATCCTGAAGAGTCATCGGGAACAAAGGTGGGTTCGAATGACAATCTGAATGATCAATAGCGATGTTGGAGCAAAAACGATTATGCAACTAGGATTCGTATCGGCAATCCTGCCCGAGCTGACATTGGAGGAGATCTTGTCATTTGCGGCAACGGAAGGGTTCCGTTGTGTAGAATTGATGTGCTGGCCTGTTGGGAAAGCGGAAAGACGTTACGCTGGTGTAACGCATCTCGATGTAACTTCGTTTGGAGAGCGTGAAGCCGCGCGAACGCGGGAGCTCACCGAAAAATATGGAGTTCATATTTCGAGCCTTGGATACTACCCTAACCCCCTATGCGCTGACCCAATCGAACGCGAAAACTATATCCAACACCTTCGCCGGGTGATTGAGGCATCCGCAGGCCTGGGAATTGGCGTTGTGACCACATTTATCGGCCGGGATCACGTCAAGTCCGTCGAAGAGAATTGGAAGCTTTTCGAGTCGGTTTGGAAACCATTGATTTCTTTTGCAGCAGATCATGACGTCAAGGTCGGGATTGAAAATTGTCCGATGTTGTTCAGCGGCGATGAATGGCCCGGCGGAAACAACCTGGCGATTTCACCGGACATCTGGCGTCGAATGTTCGACGCTATTCCCAGTAAACATTGGGGCCTCAACTTTGATCCCTCTCATCTGGTCTGGCAAAGGATCGACTACGTTCGGGCGCTGCATGAATTTAAAGATAGGGTCGTTCATGTACATGCAAAAGACGATAAAACCGTCGCGGACCGACTATATGATCGAGGGGTCCTGGGTCTAGGGTGGCATATACCCAAGCTCCCCGGTCTTGGCGACGTCCAATGGAACCAGTTTTTCTCGGCACTCACCGATATCGAGTATCGCGGACCGGTTTGTGTGGAAGTTGAAGATCGCGCTTATGAATATTCGCTGGAGGGCAGACAAAAGGCTCTTAGACAATCTCAGCAATATCTAAAACAGTTTTTGGCATAGTCGGCCAGAATAACTCGCTGTAAGAAGCGGCGCATATGTTGCCGGCTAGAGAAATGAACTCAGACAATCGAGACTTCGAAAATACTCCGAAGTACTCTTGCCCTTTTGGTAGGCTCTTAGCCGGCCAAAAAGCGCTGATTACCGGTGCGAGTTCGGGCATAGGTCGGGCCGTGACTCTGGCATTCGCACGGGCAGGAGCCGATGTTGCGATAAACTTTTTCGGTGCCGATGAGGCCGTTGACACCGTTCTGTCAACGGTTCAAAAGGCAGGGGCCAAGGCGATTGCTATTCGAGCCGATGTATCCCAGGAGGACCAGGTGCAGGCCATGTTTGAGAGAGCGATCGCTGAGATGGGAACCATCGATATCCTGGTCAACAACGCCGGCATTCAGGACGACGCACCGATTGAGAAAATGACGGTCGAGCAATGGAATGCGGTGATCAATACAAATTTGACCGGCCAATTTTTATGTGCTCGAGAGGCCATTCGCGAATTTAAACGGCGCGGTATCGTTAGAGCGGTATCGGCAGCAGCCGGCAAAATCATTTTTATGAGTTCAGTACATGAAGTAATACCCTGGGCAGGCCATGTAAATTATGCTGCATCAAAGGGTGGCGTAATGCTGCTGATGAAAAGTCTCGCGCAGGAGGTGGCTCCGTTCAAGATTCGAGTAAACAGTATTTGTCCTGGTGCCATACGTACCCCGCTTAACTTGTCAGCTTGGGAAACGCCCGCGGCGTACGATGCGCTGATGAAATTGATTCCCCATAAGCGGATCGGTGAGCCAGACGAAGTCGGCTGGTTAGCGACGTTTTTAGCGTCGGACTATGCGGATTATATTACAGGTTCGAGCCTCTTCATTGACGGAGGAATGATGCTTTACCCCGGCTTTGAATCAGGCGGCTAGCCGGAGGGAACACAGAACTCTTTCTCATTCGCGACAATCTTCTTGATTTGGCCCCGGCAAAAAATCAAGATGCCCGGCCTGGTTAATCCCCCCTTCAGACGACCAGGAGGTCGCACGCTCCATTGAAACGTAAAAATCTATGAGCGAAAAGGTCGCAATGGCAATCTCTGCCCATCCCGACGACATCGAGTTCTACATGGCGGGAACGATGTTGCTGCTCTCCGCAGCCGGCTACGAGTTGCATTATCTAACCATCGCAAACGGGGGCTGTGGCGGAACGCGACACGACGCCGCTACCATCGCCCGTACGAGAGCAGCAGAATCCAAACAGGCGGCGCAAATACTGGGTGCAACGTTTCACGCCAGCTTTTGCAACGATCTTGAGATCGTTTACGACCTAAGCCTTTTGCGCCAGCTAGCGGCGATCATTCGAGAAGTGAAACCGAGTGTAATCCTTACCCATCCCCCCGTCGATTACATGGAGGATCATACCTGCACTTGTCGGTTGGCGGTGACTGCTGCTTTCACGCGTGAGATGCCGAACTTTGTCACCATACCTGCAAGGGAACCCTACTCAGGCGATGTCACCGTCTACCATGCAACCCCTCATGGGCTCACGGATCCTCTCAGACGGCTTATGATTCCTGAGCTTTTCGTGAACACTGAAGGTGTGCATCACCGAAAATGCGAAGCGCTTGCCGCCCATCAGAGCCAGGCTGCGTGGCTCGCTACGTCGCAAGGCGCAAATTCGTTGATCGCGATGCTTGACGCTTTTTCGTCGAAGGTCGGCGAACTTTCGCGGAAGTTCAGGCATGCCGAAGGCTGGTGGCAACATTCCCATCTCGGGTTCTGCCGAGAAGATGCTGATCCGATCCGGGAAACTCTCGGTACCTTCGCAACCACTTTGAAGGATCACTAGTCCAAATGGCACGGAAGCACTCTTCCATGGCTCCCGATTGGTGGGACTATACGACCCTGGATTCAGATCTTATCGAGGCCGCAGCCAAGTTGACTCCGGCGGGAATACTGGAGCTTTCAAGGCCGGGCTTTGAGGTGGTGTTTTATGAATCGCTGGAAGACTTCTACTTGGCTGAGGCACTGGAGTACCTGACCGCCTGGAGGCAAAGTACGGATGACAATCCAGCAGGTGTTTGTGGACCCATCGGCCCAACGGAACACCTTCCGCTGGTGGCCCGGATCGTCAACGAACTGGAGTTGAAACTGCACTCCGCCCATTTTTGGGGGATGGACGAGTGGCTGGTCGACGGCAAAGAAATCGCTAGTACGCACCCCCTCTCGTTCGAACGCGCCGATCGCAAACTCTGCTTTAACCGCATCGCCAAAGACCTTCTGATGCCGGAGACCAATCTGCACTTCCCGAAGGCGGATACAGCCGCATACCGGGCAAGTTGGGATTGCGGAGTTCGTTGCCTGGTGATGCAAGGCGGCCAAGGAGACGTGAAACACTGGGCGTTCAACGACCCGCCGCGGCGCACCGAAGAATTTGTTGATGCTCCTCCTCCGCCTGGTCACTTTCGAGAACTTGCCACACGGATCGTCGATCTCCATCCTTTGACGATTGCTCAAAACGCCCGGACAAGCGGGGGTGGGAACGTTTCTCTCGTTCCGACTCAAGCGATCACGGTTGGTCCAGTGGAGACTTGGAAAGCAGAAAAAGTCTCGATCTGGCATGCTGGTAATCATGACAATCCTTTTGGTCAACGTCTGACCGCTTTGATGATTTCGGAGCGAGTGGTCGACACAGCAGTGCCAATGTCGCTACTCGCAGACCATCCAAATGTCCGCTTCAACTACTTTTTAGGAGGTCTCGGTAGCTGTGAAATTGTGATGCATTGAGCTTCAAAGGCTGCGAGCGCTTCCTGACACTCAGTTCTTCGCCAAGAAATTCAGAATACCAAAAGAAGAGAACAATATGAAAGCAGTTCGAGATCTTTGCGAAAGCAATAATATGAGCAGCGTCAAGCGTTTCTTGATTTGCCAGAGTTTGACCCCGTCCGGGGCCGCTTCAACGGGAGCATCCCTTGGGAAAACGGTTCTGGCGAGATTGGTTGTTTACCTGGTTTCCTCCATGCTCTTATGGGCAGGCGCTACGGGCGTCGCTCACGCTCAGGAGAAAAAGAAGACCTTTGCCGTGATTCCGGTGCAACTTGCAAATCCGTTCTTCGCAGAGATTGAACGCGGCGCCAAGGAGCAATCGGCGAAATTGGGTGTCGGTTTGATCTATACTGCCTCGGCGACTTCCGATCAGGCTGGGCAAGTACAAGTCTTTCGAGACGTAATGACCCAGGGAGTGAACGGCATAGCCATCGCTCCGGTGAATGGCGGAGCCTTGGTAGGAGCGATCGGCGAGGCACGCAAAAGAGGAATCGCTGTCGTCATGATGAATGGGGACTCGCCGAATTCAGAGCGCCAAGCCTATGTGGGGACGGACCAGGTTGCTGCCAGTCGGAAAGCCGGTGAGGTGTTCAAATCATTGCTTCCGAAAGGAAAGTATGCCGTTCTGACGGGCAACATCGCCGCCGTAGATATGCAACAGAGGCTTCAGGGATTCGCGGAGAGCATCAAGGGCGGCGAATATACTGAAGTGGCCGGCTCGCCTTTCCCATGCAACGACGACCTCAAAACCGCAGTCCAAATTGTTCAGGATGTCTTAATCAGATTTCCGGACCTCGATGGTTTCTATTTTGCGGGCGGCTGGCCGATGTTCGCACCGGAAGCTTACGTAAAGGCATTGGGCAGCCGAGCTGCTGACATTAAGTCAAAAAAGTTAGTGATCGTTTCATTCGACACCCTGCCGGAGCAGCTAAGCCTCTTGAAGAAAGGATACGCTAGTGTACTGATTGGCCAACGTCCCTACAAAATTGGCATAGAAGTGATAAACACTTTGAACGACCTCGCGGCTGGCAAACAGGTCCCAGCGGTTGTCGACACGGGTACCGACGTTGTCGACCAAACTAACGTCGACCAATTTCTGAAAAAGTAAGACGCCGCTCGCCGAGATTGATGTAGCTCGAAATCACGAATTGGGAAGTCTCTCGCCGCATCAGAGTGTATTGCTAGCCTCGAAGATATCGAGGCCAGAATAGATATTATTAAGAAAGCGTCAACTGACCGCGATAATTATCTAAATCAATGCCTGACCTGTTTATGGAGGGACTTTGGGGTCAGCCGTTGACTTATGACTCACGAGATCAAATAAGTCATAAGTATAAGTAAACGGCTGACCCCTCTCAATGTTTACCTTTGTCATTTACGCTTCCAAAACGGTTCTCGGAGTCCCACGCGGCAGGAGTTGTGGGCTCCCTGAGCTGGTACAGTTCCAAGGGCGGCTCGTCCAGCGTGTTCAACTCGAACATGACGGCGCGGCGCCGGGTAGAGCCGACCAGAACAGCCGCTGGTACGGTAACACAGTAAACCTCGCCGAAGTCGGGACGGCTCGGCGGACCGTGGATCGACACCATCGGGTCATATGGGGGAATTCGAACAACTTCTTGGTCTGTTCGTCGCGGCCGTGATCGTGGCGGCCGTGGCGCGGCGCGTTGGAGCACCTTATCCGGTATTCCTGGCGCTAGGCGGTGCGCTGCTGGCGTTTGTTCCAGGCGCTCCCTCACTCAGGGTCCCTCCCGAGCTCGCGCTGGCGCTCTTCGTCGCGCCCGTACTGCTCGATGCGGCTTACGATGCGTCGCTCAGAGATCTCAGGGACAATTGGGCGCCGGTGACCGGCTTGGTAGTATTCGCGGTCGCATTTACGACCGCCGCGGTCGCCGTCGTTGCCCACACGCTCATACCGACGTTGCCTTGGGCAGCGGCGATTGCGCTCGGCGCGGTCGTGGCTCCACCCGACGCGGCGGCGGCCACTGCCGTGCTCCGCCCGTTGCGACCGCCCCATCGCATCCTGACCATCCTCGAAGGCGAAAGTCTTCTGAATGACGCCAGTGCACTCCTGATCTATCGCCTCGCCGTCGGAGCCGTCGCGGCCAACGGCTTCTCCATTGCGGTCGTTGCGCCAACCTTCTTACTCACGGTGGCCGGTAGCCTGGTAGCAGGTCGGGCGCTCGGGTGGCTCCTCCTCCGGCTGTTGGAACGTGTGCAGCACGTGCCGACCGCCATCATTCTTCAGTTCGTGAGCACGTTCGGCGTATGGCTGCTCGCCGATCGCGTCGGGCTCTCAGGTGTGTTGACGATGGTGTGCTACGCCATTACGGTGGCGCGGACTGCGCCTGGGCGAACTCCCGCACGGATACGCGTACAGTCCTATGCCGTGTGGGAGACCGTCGTCTTTGCGCTGAACATCCTGGCCTTCATCTTCATCGGCCTGCAGATTCGGCCGATTCTCGAGAGCCTGGAAGCGGCGGATCGTGGGCGATACTTCGCCGTCACCGGCGCGGTCCTGCTGACCGTGATCGTCGTGCGCCTCGCCTGGCACATGTCCTTCAATGCAGTCGTCAGGGGGCGACACCGCCGGTTCGGTTTTCATCCGCCGAGGCCAATGCTGCGGCCGACCATCGGGAGCGGTTTGATTATTTCGTGGGCCGGCATGCGAGGCATTGTCTCCCTGGCTGCGGCAATGGCGCTCCCATCGGCATTTCCGTATCGCAACCTGATCGTGCTGACCACGTTCTCTGTTGTCCTCGGCACGCTGGCGATCCAAGGACTGACGCTTAAGCCTCTCTTGCTCGCGCTCGATTTGCATGACGATGACCCGGTCGGCCGCGAACTGAGTGCGGCGCGTGAACGCGCGTTGCGTGCGGGCCTTGCGAGCTTCGCGCATGACAGATCACCGGTCGCGGAGGTCGTCCGCCACGAGTTCACGTCACGTCTGGCATATAAGCAACCGGATGCTGACGCAGGCGATGCCACGGGATCAGCACACAGCGAACTTCTTCGTGGAGCACTCCAAGCGGCCCGGCAAGCCGTTCTCGCCATGCGTGCCAACAACGAGATCGGCGACGATGCCTTTCATCGGATGGAAGAGGAATTAGACTGGCTCGAAATGGCAGGTGGTAGAAAGGAGGAGTGAAACGCTGGCCTTAAAACCCGCTGCGGGAACTACAGCCATTGCGCTGGCGATGTCCTCCGGAAGCTCTCGATCGACGACCAGGATGTGAATGCGAGCAAACGAGCCGAGATGGGCAAAGTCGTTATGACCAAATTTACTTGCGTCAGCCAAAACAACGCTACGATGCGCCGATGCTATCATCGTCGCGGTCATCGCGGCATCTTCAAGAACCGTAACGGATAACCCCCCCTTGGCGGTCACGCCGCCAACGCCGATAACAGCGGTATCGACCGTGATTCCTCCGGCTCCGGCAAACTCCAAGGGACCAAGCGTAGATTGATTTTCGATAAGATAGAGGCAGGGACTTTGGGGTCAGCCGTTGACTTATGACTTACGAGATCAAATAAGTCATAAGTCAACGACTGACCCCTCTCAATGTTTACCGTGCGGGTTTCTGCAGCGGCTGACCCAGAGGTACGGGCCGACCGAAGTTCGGCGTGCCGTCGGGATTCCAGGTGAAGCGCTGGATACGGGGTGAGCGAAAAATGTTGCAGCCGTCGCCCGGCCCCGGATTAGCGTGATAGATAATCCAGTCTTCCTGACCCTTGGGAGACTTGAAGAAGCCGTTGTGTCCTGGGCCAAAGGCATCGGAACTCGGATCGGTACTAAGGAATGGGTGGGTGATCTTGGTCCAGCTCTTCGGATCGAGAGGATTGGCGTCAAGATTCCCCTCAAGCACGCCAAGAGCGTAGAAATCCGTCCAGCAGCCGGACGCCGAGAAAACTATAAACATCTTGTTGCCATGCGAAATAAACTCGGGCCCTTCGTTCACATCGACATGCCTGCCGGGCAGGTCGCCGTGCTCTTCCCACGGATAAGTGGGTTCCGAGATCAATGTGCGTGGCGAGTCAATTGTCCGCGGATCACTCATGTGAGCGATAAACAGATCCTGTTCGCCATCGTTGTTCCCTTTCCATCCGGACCATACGAGGTAGTGCTCACCATTGAGTTCGAACGTGGTTGGGTCGATCGCCCATTTGTCGCTTGAGTCGCTGATCTTTCCCTTGAAGGTCCAGGTACCTTCGATGGGATCATCGTTGTCGTTCTCGACGACGTAAATGCGATGAGAAGCATTGTCGCCCGCATCGGCAGCGAAGTAGATGTACCATTTATCGCCCCAGCGATGCAGTTCTGGCGCCCATAAGTCGTTTGACCAAGGGTGTCCCGGCTCCGGCACCCACACTGCCCTCTTTTCCGCGTTGCGAAGGTCCGTAATGTCAGCCGTCTTACGAAGAGTCAGATTCCTACTCGATGAATCCGAATAGTAGTAAAAGCCTTTCCACCAAATCACCCAGGGATCTGGTCCAGTTTGCAGGAGTGGGTTGGTAAAGGTGTCGCCAGAAACCGCGGCGACCGTTGGGACCGATTGAGCGACCTGGGCAGAGCCGTCTGATACTGCCCATAGCAGCGCACAGACTGACGGCATGATGACCCGTAGCGACTCCAGCGAGATTGGGATATTGATATGCATTTCAGTAATATGGCCTGCATGAGCGGACTCGAGACCAAACAGCCGTACAAACCATTCACAGAGAGGGCGTCACGATAACCGACAGCGGTCACATCGCTATCGGCTACATTAACACAGTTTTGAGCGCTTCGTTATTGCGTTGAGGAGTTGCGGCAGCAGAGTTTTCACGGCCGCTTCTCAAGGTCCTTTTGTCACCCAGGCTACAGGTTCGAACCCGTGCTCCTGCACCTTCATCGTGCGAGGCGGGCGCGCCGCTTACCGGCCTGGTAGTAAGCGACAAGGCCATCCTAGCGTTTCCTCCACATGCGCATTATCCGGTAGGCGTACCCGTTTTCCGGAGTAGGCCTTTGAAATTGCTCCGCTCTTGGGAGCCTCGGACGGGCTTTCAAATCGGGCAATTATTTTTTTGGTTGCCAGAGAAGTGAGCGTCATAGAGTATTAATTCTCCGCGACTGCCTCTTCGTGTCTGGTGGAAGAAATGCGGAACGCGGAATGATAGCTCTGCGGGTTCAAGACCCGACCGCCAGGCACGAGGAGGAATCCCCGGCGTCTTGTCCCCGAAATAGCAGGGATACTGCCGGAGGTCAGTCGGCTGTTTTTCAAGGCGCGTGCGAACCGCCAGTATGCGAGTCATACGCTGAATTGCCTTTGCATAGAGCACCCAAGTTGGCCTCTCCAAGGCATTCAACTCTTGGCAAAAGAAGAAAACCTATCATCTTTGCTCTAACGCCATGACGACAATCACAACCAACGATAACCGTACCCCGCTTGGCATCATCGCCGCCATTATCGCCATCAGTGCTGTCGCCAGCCTGTTCCTCTGCTGGCTCGTCTATTATCATGCACCCGCCGATGTTACGGGCACACACCTGCTCTTCCTTCCTGCACTCAACGCCCTCCTCAACGCCCTTTCTGCCATCGCCCTGGTCACGGGTTTCTGCTTCATCCGCGCCAGGCGCGTCAGCGAGCATCGGGCGGCCATGTTCACGGCGTTTGTCTTTTCGACCCTTTTCCTCGTCACCTATATCACGAATCACGCCCTTCACGGCGACATGCGCTTTCAAGGGTCGGGCGCGATTCGTTACGTCTACTTCCCGTTGCTCATCTCTCACATCGGTCTCTCGGTTGTGGCCCTGCCGATGATTCTCATCACTTTTTTTCTCTCGCTCAGTGGTCGATTTCCCGCGCACCGACGGCTAGCCCGATTCACTTTCCCGGTCTGGCTCTACGTCTCGGTCAGTGGCGTTGTCGTCTACGCCATGCTCGCGGCCTATCGATGAGAACAGCTCGATCCTCCTTTTAACCTGCTCGAGCAGCCTTTTACTTCGTGATCAAGCTGACGGTATCATTTTGGGACCTGCTCATCAGGTCCGCGCGCCGCAACGACCCCTCCCCCGGGGCGCTCAGGAGCGGGCTGTTGGCTTTGGATGAAGTCAGCTCGACAAAGATCGAGATAAGGCTCTTATCGCCAACTACGTTTTGGCATTCGTAGGATCTGTCCGCTTTGATGAATCATGGTGAAAGCTGTGAATATCGCGCTTAATCGTCTCAATAATCAGCAAATTGCCGAGCATCAATTCGATAACCCGAGTCAACTCGTGGCTTGGCTCGGTGCGATTCAGGCGCAGGACTTTCCTGGCGCAAAGTGGTCAATCGGTCTCCGCTTACCCGGAGCGTCCGAATTGGATGTCGACCGAGCTATTGCGGACAGAACCATCGTCCGCACTTGGCCCTTGCGCGGCACGCTGCATTTTGTGGCAGCGGCAGATGTACATTGGATGAGGGCGCTCCTCACACCGCGAATCATTGCGGGAAGCATCGCTCGTCAACGAAAACTGGAACTGCATGCAGCAGTGTTCGCTCGTTGCGAAAACCTCTTCGTTAAGGCATTGCGAGGTGGAAAGCAGCTTTCACGAGAGGCGATGTACGCCTTGCTAGAAAATGCCCGAATTTCCACAGCGGATCAGCGCGGCTACCATATCCTGTGGAGGCTGGCTCAGGAAGGACTCCTTTGTTTCGGCGCACATGCAGGGAAGCAACCGACCTTCGCGCTCCTCGACGAATGGTGTCCTGTAGCCAAAACATGGGAACGGGAAGAATCCCTAGCAGAACTGACAAAACGCTACTTTACCAGTCACGGTCCAGCTACCCTGCAGGACTTTATCGGCTGGTCAGGACTGAGGGTTTCTGACGCGAGGGCCGGTTTGGACATGCTCGTCTCAACTCTTGCTCAAGAAGTGATTGAAAACAAAACCTACTGGATGCCTCAAAGTGCACCGACTTTATCGAAGAGTTCCGCGGCCGCTTATCTGCTGCCAGGTTTTGATGAATACATGCTGGGCTACAAAGATCGTAGCGCTTCTCTTGATCCCAAGTACGCACGGAAAATATGCCCTGGTTCCAATGGGATGTTCGTTCCGACCATCGTCATGGAAGGTCAAGTAGTCGGCACATGGAAGCGAACCTTGAAGAGAAATACCGTGGCGATAGCGCCGAGGCCTTTCACTTCATTCCGCAAAGCACAGAAGCTTGCGCTTGCTGTCGCCGCGGAAAGCTATCGCAAATTCGTCGGTAGGGAAATTAGTTAGCCTCCCAAACTGCGGACAGTTTTACTGCGGGTAAGAAACTATTAGTTTCGACTTAATTTGTTAGTTGATGCTGATCTAGTTTCTTAGGAGCAGCCCACGGGCTAGCGCGCGTGAAGATTTGAGAAGAAACTTTTGCGCGGCGGCCAACTTCAAGTCTCAGAGAGGTTGCAGGAGTCGGAACTCAGGAGTCAGAAGTTGCAGGAGTTGCAGAATACGCGAGCAAGCTCTTTAGCCGAAAATCCAGGACCAGCATCTCCCTGGGAAATCTTCGCCAAGCTCCCAGATTCTCTAGCTCCTGAACTCCTGCAACTCCTGACTCCTGAATTCCGAAATGTGCTCGGAGGCCAGGCCCAAGTTTCAGAGAAGCGATATCAGATAAGATTGCGCTCCACGGGTTACGCAAACGCGATCTCGGCCGCCCTGCCAACCGAAGCTTTGAGATCAATGGCTAATGTTTGAATGAACCTAGGCGGAATCAGCACTCTGGAGCATCACGGCGTTGCCGCATCGAGGTTGGCTTCCCAATTGCGCGTTTTCTCCACTAGCCTTTGATAGATGGCGTAACGATCTATATCCGGAAAAACCTAAGAACTGCGCGCCCGTTCAGCACGGATTTGTTGAACGATATCGGCGGACGCAATATGAGGCAGCACAAGGGTAGCGATCAGCACTGGACCAATGACTGCCTCCGCGCCGTCCATGGCAAGATCACCGGCGACACCGATAAATGGCAGCAGAGCGGCGACCACACCCTCGACCGGGAGCTGTAGCAACTCGATCGCCCCGATCGCGGCAGCGCCGATCCCAAGCGCGATCAGTTTGGCTCGGATCGAGACACGCCGATCGCGGAGCAACGCGTAGCCCAATTGCATGCTCATAGGATTATGCTGCGGTAGCGCAATCTGGTCACTATGGATGGCAAGCGCTTCAGCAAGCGTGAGACAGTCGGGGTCATTCAGCCAGCTTCTTGTAGAGGCTGCCATTTCTCGTGGCCGGCGTGATACACGCCAATGGCATGGGGTCGCGGCCAGAACTGGCGGTGCTTTTGGATCCTTTCCGTAAATCCGAATTTATCATCACAAATCGTGAAACGCCAAGACCGCGCCGCTGATTGCCGAAGCAAGGCGCATCGGGGGGTTGGTTTTTATGTCGATCGCATCGACAAGTACGCGTACCTTCCTAAAACTTATTGCTGAGATATGTGAGAGTAAGTCACGTTGAACTGGTTTACTCACGTCTCTTGGTGTCCGGTGACCCGCCTGCCCTTTGCAATTGAAAGGCAATGAAGAAGTCGAAAATTATTGCACTGGCCAAAACAATGATCTCGATGTCATTTCCCACCCTGCGTGGAATGACGCTAATACTCAAGATCCTGGATTCCGAGGACTACGTGATGGCCACGCGCCTCGAGGGTAAGGAGATTCATCTCGACGTGAGCCGGGAGGATGCTGCGCGGATGGGGCGGAGCGTCGTGGCTGGGGTTCTCGCTCACGAGCTTTGCCACGCCGAAGAGGATCACCGATACGGCCCGCTCCTCGAGGCTTTGTTTTCCTGGCTTTACGAGCGCATTCCGAGTCTCGAAACCAGGATGGAACGGCGCATTGATCTCGCGGTCATCCGGAAAGGCTACGGAAACGAGCTTCTTGCCTTTCAGCGCTACCACGACTTGTACTACGAGCCCTATGATCAAACCGATGGTCTGACCGTCAAAGAAATCGAGGAAGCGCTCAAAATGAACCAAAGTAAGCAAAGCGTCCACGCTTTGCCTGTTCCTTAGTAAGCAAACGCCCTCGCTTTGCCCGGTTCTTAGAAAGCAGCAGCCGCAGGCCATGTCCGCTAACATGGCGTCTGAAATCGAGGAGAAGCTTTACTCCGCGTCAGCTGACGTCTCGTCGGTATCCCGATTGTAGTGCAGGGTAATCTTCGAAATCTCCGATAGCTTGCAATTCGTCCACACCACCGGCGCACCTGCGTCCACCCAAACAATCTTGATGTCCCACTTCGCAGCCTTTACGCCCTCATCGAAGGTAATGTTCAGGGTATCTCCATTTTCCAGAGGTTCATTACTAAGGTTCGCGCTCCAGGTATCGGTGCTATGCGGAGAAAGATAGACCTCTTTGATCCCGTACCCCGTCTTATTCACCAGGGAAAAGTCGAGATTGTCGTTTTCCGCATAAGCGGGAGTATTCTGCAGCGTGCAAAAGGCCAGGAAGGCCAGGCAACCGGCGAGTAGATATTTCGTCATGATTCTGATTCCGAGCTATTGTTTCCAATTTCAGACCCAAGGGCTGAATAACCGTCACCTCTTCCTTGCCCTATCCCGCTCTCGTCCCCAAATATTTCTGACTGCGTCAGTTTGCTGCTCCAACAGCCGAGGTTGGATGGTCTGCCGGGATTCGCGTTTGGGGACAGGTCAAAATAGCTGTAAGTTGACGAATCTTTGGGACGATTTTGTTGCCCGGAAGCCGAAGGGGCTGGAGAACTCGGCGCAAGGTTTGAACCCGGAAGGTAAGCCGGGACGCCTTACTTACGCGGTCGTAGGCAAGGCGTCTCGCCTTACCCCATGGCCTGAATAGCTCTTGTAATGTCCAAACTCCAGAGCGCCCAAAGGGCCTGCGACTCCTGAACTCCTGCAACTCCTGCAACTCCTGACTCCTGACTCCTGACTTCTCTCTTGTTTTCTTCCCGTCCAAGCTTTCCTTCCAAGCATGCGAATCCTTGCCATTTCCGGTAGCCTTCGCTCAATGTCCGCCAACACTGCATTGCTGCGAGCTGCTCGGACACTGGCCCCGTCCGGGGTCGACATCCTCCTTTACGAAGGTCTGGGGTCCTTGCCGCACTTCAACCCAGACCTCGACGGCGACAAACCGCCGCAGTCTGTGCTGGATTTGCGCTCTGAAGTCGGTCTCGCGGACGGGCTGCTGATTTCCAGCCCCGAATACGCGCACGGCGTGCCCGGGTCTCTGAAGAACGCGCTCGACTGGCTGGTCGCCAGCGTTGAATTCCCTGGAAAGGCGGTTGCGCTCCTTAATACTTCGCCGCGCGCGACCCACGCGTCCGCGCAGTTGACGGAGATCTTGAAGACCATGTCAGCGCGTTTCCTGCCTGAAGCATCGGTGACTTTGGCACTTCCTGTTCGATGGGATGGCGAGGACCTTGCTCTAAACGCGGAATTCTCCCGGACGTTGAGCTCGGCACTTCTGCCCTGGCCCGAGCTATCCGTCCCGATTAAACATTCGAGCGATTGTGAAATCACTAAGGACCGCAACTGTCGAACCGAAGGAACCCACCCCATCGCTCGGACACAGGCCTATGTTATGCTACCCCCAGTCGGAAGCCTGGGTAATTTCTTTGACTCTTCGGTCCCACTCCCAGCCGATCGCCGCCCTATTGCGTAGATAACATCGGTGCGAATTTCTCGTATCTTCTGCCGCCTCACCGCTTCGATAGTCGCGACCTTGACTAACTCCCGAGCCGTAGGGGAAAGGGCTTCAACAGTCGACCTATATCCAGAACCCAGAACGATGGTCCACCAATCCTCCGGACTGTGAATCGGATGTGTCCCTGGTTCGTCGACGACCTCGGGATTAGTTACGCCGCATTCGATGAGCAGCGCACGAAGCGGCTCCGGTTCGACAAATTTGTTCCAGGGCTTGATCGACTTCAACAGGTCAGGGTCCTCTCGGCGGACGGCTTCCCAGAAAGTGCCGTCGGCTGGTTCGAACGTCTTTGCGCCCCAGATGGTGATTGCCAGGGAACCGCCTGGGCGCACCAGACGCCACAGGCCTCGAACTCCTGCGTGCAGATCCGGCACAAAGAAAATGCCAAAGACGCATACCACCGCATCAAAGGATTGATCCTCAAATGGAAGATCCTCGAGATCGGCACGGCGGAACTCGATGTTCGTCATGCCGCGCTCCGCAGCCCGTTTGATTCCTTTGTTCAAGAGATTTTGCGCGAGATCGACGGCCATCACATGACCGTTCGACCCGACGCGTTCGGCTGCCGGCAACGCGGAACCGCCCATTCCGCAGCAGACATCGAGCACCTTGTTGCCTCGGGTGATCGTCAATCGTTCGATAGTGCGTCGACCAAATCGATCCCAAAACGATACTGCGGGGTGATCGTAATGATCGGCTGCAGCATTGTAGGTTTTCTCTAACTGGACCTGCGGAGAAGTTGAAGTGGCCATCTGTCGAGCGAGCGTTATCAGTGGCGATCAGCCGCGAATCAGGGTGATCTCAAATTGGCATTTCGGTCCTGCTCTTACAAGACTTCATCTCGCAGGCGGATGATTGAATGCAGAGCACAAAAATCAGGAAATGAAGGTCCCCTCTCCTTTGAGACCATGATATCTCGCACCCTTGTCTGCGAAAATACGCCGATAGGCTGATACTTTCTTCATTCTTCTCGCCGCAAACGATAACCAACACCGTGAACGGTCAGGAGTAGTTTTGGTTCACCGGACTCACCCAATTTCTTGCGTAATTGGACGATCACCTGATCCAGGGTTCGCGTCGTGCCGTAGTACTGGTAGCCCCACACTTCGGAAAGCAACCGATCTCGAGAGAGGACTTGTTCCCGAGCCTCATGAAAAATCTGCAGTAAATGGAGTTCCCTGGCCGTTAGACTTTCCCGAACATTGCCGCGAGACAAAGTGAGGGTCTTGGGATCAATCAGAGATTCACCTATCTTGAACGTAGAGGAAGTCGATGGACTACCGGATGCCCGTCGAAGAAGCGCTCTGATGCGGGCCACCAACTCTCTTACACCGAACGGCTTGGTGAGATAGTCGTCGGCACCCAAATCGAGTCCGACGACCTTTTCAATTTCTTGACCTTTGGCCGTTAACATCAGGATTAACGCCGAAATCTTGCGCTTACGTAATTCCTTGCAAATGTCGTATCCATTTTTCCCGGGGAGCATGATATCAAGCAAAATGAGGGCCGGCTGTTCTTTGAGAACGGCATCCACGGCATCATCACCTCGTTCGCAGACCGCGATAGCGAACCCTTCGGTCTGCAGAACCTCCTCCAGACCGAACCGGATATTGGGGTCGTCCTCGACGACCAGGATCTTTGTTTTCATTCGGCCTTCGCACTACTCAATTTGATGGTAAATTGACTTCCGCCTCCCGGACGCGGCCCGTAAATCACGTCGCCGCCGTTGGCTCTGGCAATCTGGCGGGCCAGGGTCAATCCCAAACCAGCTCCCTGAATCCCGCTGTTCAGCGAATCGTGGGCGCGGTAAAATTGCTCAAAAATCTTCTCCTCCAATCCGCGAGGCACTCCCGGTCCGCGATCAGAAACTTGAACGGTTGCCAGATCATTCTCTGAACGCCGCGTCGTAACGTCGATTCGCCCATCCCCATATTTTTCTGCGTTCGATAAAAGATTGAGGAGCACCTGCGCAATGGCATCGCGGTTCCCGCGTACCGGGAGCGGATTCGAATCGATTCCGTCCGACGCGAAGTTCGGTCTGAAGTTCGTCAGCGTCTCACGGACCAGCGCGTTCAAATCGAAGACCTCCCTTTCGTATTTGATTTCGCCTCGATCCATCCGCGCGAAATCGAGCATATTGTTAATCAATCGAGTCAGACGCGCTGATTCGTTCACAATAATTTCCGAATACCGCTTTTGCCGATCCGGATCGGGGTTGTTGGCCAGCAAATCCGAAAAGATTCGAATGGAAGTAAGAGGCGTTTTCAACTCGTGCGAAACGTTGCTGACAAAATCTGTTTTCTGACGAGCCAGTCGGACCTGGCGCCCAAGGTCCCGCCAGATTAACCAGCTTCCAATGCCGATCGCAAAAAGCAGTAGCACAATGGCGGCTCCAACGCTCCTCTGCACAGTGGCGGCGATCTGATTCGCCGCTGCCGGATTTAAGAGATAGACGCCAATCTCCCAGTGCGGTAAAACCTCGCCCACTTCCGTCGCCACAAATGGTCGTTTCCAGTTCGTCGCGAAAGCGGGCATCGTCGTGATCACCGGTTTCCCCTTATCATCCAGCAGTGCAACGCAAATCGTTTTAGCCAGGTCGTAATCCGGAAGAATCAGATGCTCGAAATCTTTTGTGAACCGGCTCAGATCCACCTCGGCGCCGAAAACCAGTTCTGAATTCACGGTGGTGCGGTGCCAGAAGATGACGAATAATTCGTTCCCGACAAATCGACCGACGCTCCCGGACGTTGCACTCCCGATTAACTGATGGAACTCCGCTTCCGCCGGCAGAACATTCGAAATCGAGGTATCGCTTTGTTTTAACTCTTTCTGAGGATTGACCGATCGCGGAATCATCCGCTGCGAACTGGCGCCGGGAAGGGGCGAGGCCCCGCCTGGCACTTTGCCTGTTGAATCCAATGACTCGAACGATTTTGCTTTCTGCTGTGCGGGCTCTTCGGCCGCTCCCTCATCCTTACGCTGCGCCTTTGCAGGCGAGGATTTTGCGAGTTCATTTTTCGCGGACCGTTGCGACTCGGGTTCGTTTTTGGCCGCAACGGGTTGCGGTGCCGGTTGGCTCGATTGTTGATAAACCTCAGCCGATTCCGCGTTTGTCAGGAACCGGCTGTTAGCATCTAAAAATCGTTGCGCCGGTCCATTTCCCTTTGCGGAAGGCGCAACCAACTTTCCATCGAGTGTCACTACAAATCCCACCGTGGCCGCCGGCCATAGCGCGCGGATCCGTTGGTCGAAGGCCACGGCATCCCCGCCGCTCGCCAGCAGATCGACCTGAGTCCCAAACTCATTTAGTTTTTCTCCGAGAAATCCCCGGATCCGTTCTGCCAGTGTGTCGGCCGTTCCCTGAAGCAGCAATTCTTGTTGCCGCTCGAAAACGAATTCCTCGTTGCGCAACGAATCCAGCGCCAGCCAGCCAAGCACCACGCTGGGCAGCAAGACCGCTACGACAAAAATCACGGCGAATTTCCTCATTACTCAGTCCGAAAGCCAACATACAGAATACAGGGCCACCAGCGAGGACCGCGAAGAACCGGACACAGGTTTTGCTGAGTGCCGAAGCAGCACCAGCTCCCAGCCTATTTTTTATCGCTCCGCGGCCGCTACTCTTTCCCGTTCTTTCTGCCGTAGCTTTCGCTCTGGATCATCTTTCGTAGCGATTTGGACATTCCGCTGGCGTCGATTTCGTCGGCTCGTGCCCGCTGTTCCTTAGCCTTTAACTCCAAGTTTTGCTTCACTGGCGGCGGAGCATTGGCTGCGACTGCCTCGAGTTTTTGTGCGTTCGCCCGCAAGGACTCCGCGGCGTTGCGGTAATTGCCGGCATCTGCCTCGGACATCGCCTGATCTTTCGCTAAAGCATTCAACTGCAACTCCCGCTCTGCGGCAACGGCTTGGTCGATTGCGCCCGCCACTTCCTCCTCGTTGGTGGTCACTCCGATCCGCACACTTTGCTCCATGCTTACTTCCTCGGAGCCATTGATTTCATCGAGATAAGTGACTTTGACCGACGCCAGGTCCATTTGCGTGACCGCATCCTGTGCTTTGACTCGGCAGCGCAAAAATAAATAGCGCTTCTGCCCAGAAGCGAATGGGCTGAATTCCACCACCGTTTTCCGATCGACGAACTTTTCCGGGCGTCCGATCAGATCAATCGGTTCGACTCCCTCCGCACAGGTGATAACAACGGTGACGTTCCGAGCAGTCACCGTCTGTAACCCGCCCAGTTCCTTGGCAAATATCTCAGGAAGTTTTTCGGCATCCTGAACATAATAATAGTTCGCATCGCTCGCTTCAGCGAGGCCCGCCATCAGGTCTTCGTTGTAATCGTCCCCCACGCCAATCGTGGTCACGGAAACGCCTTGGCGCGACAATGACCGGCCCAAGCCTTTCAAGGCGGAAGTTGAACTCGGCCCCACATTCGCGAGTCCGTCCGATAACAAAATCACCCGGTTGATCCTTTCGGTTCTCGAATCGATTTTGAGCAACTGCTTCCCTCCAGATTCGACCCCCGCGTAGAGAGCAGTGCTCCCGCCCGGCTGGATTCGTTGGACTTGGGCCTTCAACGCTTCCCGATCCACCACATGCTGGCTGGGAAAAAGGACATCGACCCTGTCATCGAATTCAACGAGAGCCAGGTTATCTTCTGGCGTCAATTGATCGATCAACTGCATCGCAGCCTGTTTTGTTTTCTCGATTTTCGCTCCCGCCATCGACCCCGAATGATCAATGACCACCGCAATGTTCAGAGGTAACCGATTCGGCTTTCGCCCCGTGTCCGAATCCAGATCGATCTTCACCACCACCTCTTGCTCTTTACCTGCCGATACCAGCCGTCGATCGGGATCAAGCTGAAGATTAAGAGTGGCTGCTCCGCCACTCGACAAACCGAACGCCAACGCCATGCCGCACCATTGGAAATAAAGCTTCATCCCACTAGTCTGGCCTGGATCGCGATTCGTTGTGTCAGAGCGCGGTAAATGTTTTGTAAAAGATTCGGCAAATGCCAAAAGCGCACGGAACTCCGGCGACCGGCAATTCAAACACACCCACGTCGCCAAATTTACTTCTCCGTGCCGATGACAAATCGTTCGCGCCGTCTGGTAGCGCCAACCTTGGAGTCACGCAAAATTCGCTTGCTGTCATCGGTCAGACAGTCAAATATTAAACCACATGGTTAAGCATAGGCAACCTGCCGTTCTCGACTCGGTTTTCGCCGCTTTGTCCGACCCGACTCGGCGCCGCCTTCTCCATTTACTTGCGCGCACAGAGTCCTGTGTGACGGAACTGGCCAAATCTTTCTCTGTCTCGCTGCCGGCAATTTCTAAGCACTTGCGGGTCCTGGAAAAAGCCGGTCTAATCCGGCGGGAGCGTGACGGACGCGTGCATCGTCTGAGGCTCGAGGCCAAGCCAATGCGTGATGCCGCGGCCTGGATCGAGCGTTATCGCGGTTTTTGGGAGAGGCAGTTTGATGAATTGGCCGACTACCTGAAAAAACAAGATAGCAAGGAAGAAGATCATGAGTGAGACAGCCGACGAAAAGCCGGTCCTGCAATTGAACCGGGTGATTGCCGCACCACGCGAACGGGTTTTCACCGCTTGGACGACGCCCGACGCAATCAAAGTTTGGTTCGGACCCGAGGATTGCCGCGTCCTTGAAGCACAGGTTGACTTGCGGATCGGCGGCGAATTTTGCTTTTCCCTTTCAACCCAAAGGTTGGGTGCGATCAAGGTGCGCGGCCAATATCGCGAAGTCACACCGCCCACAAAATTAGTTTATACATGGCGATGGGAGGGCAATCCTGAACTTGCCGCTGGCACCAGCCTGGTAACCGTTCAGTTTATCGCGGCCGGTGCAGCAACGGAAATTCAGCTCACTCACGAGCAACTTCCAAGCGTCGAAGCGCGGGATGACCACGGCCACGGCTGGAGCGGCGCCATCGATAAGCTCGAAAAGTATCTTGTAGAATAGCACCCCAAGTTTCGGCGGTCACAAACAACGAAGCAGACACAAGAAAACCAAGACTACAAATATGGAACCTTCAGAAACAAAACATGGCCAGTTCAGTTGGAATGAACTAGCTACTACCGACCCAGCGGCAGCTACGAATTTTTATACGCAACTGTTCGGCTGGACGACTCAAGATTTCCCGATGCCTGAGTTCACCTACACGGTTGTGAGTGCGGGCGGCGCTAGCACTGGGCAGGGCGGTATCATGCCGATCCCACCGGGGGCGACGGGCATGCCGCCGGCCTGGATAAGCTATGTGACAGTCGATAGTGCCGATACTACGGCCAAGCTGGCGGAAAAGCTTGGCGGGAAGATAATGATGCCGCCGCGTGATATTCCCGAAGTGGGCCGCTTCGCCGTCATCCAAGACCCACAGGGCGCCGCCATTGCGATAATTGCTTACGCGAAGAAATAATAGTTGGGCGCGCGTGGCGCTTATTAAGCTCGACGAGTGGAACAGCGTGAACCGAATGTTCCATCTCGTCGAGGGCGGCTCGAAAGTGAATGATTTCTTTTGATGCGTTTATTTGAAGGAAATCGATCAAAGGAGATCTCGCAAACAGCATCTTCGATGCAGCGATATGAGCCTTGGTGGACACTCTTAGAAACAGCAATTCAAATCCCTTCGCCGCACAACGTGCAACCTTGGCGCATTCGCCTTGTATCGGAACAAGAAGCGGAGCTCTACATCGATGGAAAGAGAACGCTCCCTAAAGAAGACACCACCGGCAGTTTCATCCTCTCCACGATGGGCATGTTTGTGGAAGCGATCGCCCTGTTGGTGGCTTCGCGCGGCTTTAGTCTTGAATATGAATTGAGCCATCCAGCTGAATGGTATGCGAAGGCTATCATTCAGGACACGAAGACCGATCTGTTATCTTTTGCACGCTTGCGCTTATCACCTTGTTCACCCCGGGAAAACCCCTATCCTGAATCGCTTTTCCTCAAACGACGGACTTCCCGAATTTCTTTATTGCCCACCCCGATCGGAGATAATGCCTCTACCGCTCTGGCAAACCTGGCAACCCAATGGGGACAGCGGTACGAACAGATCACCGATTCAGAGCAAATTGAAAATATCCTGGCGCACAACACCAACGCACTCTTCGAAGATTTAAATACTCCAGCTTACCACGACGAGATCGTTTCGTGGTTTCGCTTTACCGATCGAGCAGCCAAGCGACATCGTGACGGACTGGACTGGCGCTGCATGAACACCACCAGGACGGCGTTCTGGCTGGCGGCTCGAATGCCCAAACTCCTGGTCTTTCCTTTCACGAGAGCATTGCTGAGGCGTGAGTATCGCCGGCAACTCGGCCTGGTGCCAACGATTGGAATGTTGGCCGGCGATTTCTTCAATGCCTCGAGCGCATTCGAGACTGGACGTTTTCTCATCCGATTTTGGCTCGAAACCGCGCGACTCGAGCTTTACATCCATCCCTACGGCAATCTCGTGACAAATCCTTCCGCGGCGCATTGGCTCGCTGGGATGACCAACCTCAAAGACATCTGGCTTATCTTCAAAATAGGTCACTCTGAGGCGCCACCAAAGAGTTATCGACGTTCCCTTGCCGATGTGATGGTTTGAGGAAAAAGCGTAAGCGAAGCGTCCCGCTTTGCCTGTGGTATAAGCTATGAGCGCCCGCCTTACTCCTTGAGAACCGAGTAAAGTGGGGACGCTTCGCTTACGTCGGCTCGCGCCTTGCCGACGGCCCATTTTGACCGCAATAAAACAGATGCTATTTCAGGGACGGGACACTAACTCCAAATCATGAGATCTGCACTCTACAGTTTAGCGTTGCGCACAGTTCTCTGGCTTCTTTGGCTGCTGCGCCGGCTCATCAGTATGGATGGCAGTACCTACGCACTGATCCACGCCAGCAAACTGCAATGGTTCCTCGCGCGGGTGGGACGCATGGGCGCGCATGCCGCTTATCTCAAAGCCCGGACCACGTGTCCCGCTTATCAGGATTTTCTCCTTCAAACGGGCTACCGCGAAGAAGGACGCTGGCGGCTCGAAGCGCTGCCGGAAATGACCAAGGAGAACTATGTTAAGAGGTACAGCATCGAACAACGCTGTTACGGAGGAGCTATTCCAAAGGCCGGCGTGGTGATCGATGAGTCTTCCGGATCCACAGGCATGCCGAACAACTGGGTGCGGAGTGCGGCAGAACGCACAGACGTGAAACGCATCCTGCAGTTGAACTACCAGCTCATCTACCGCGAGAGCGGATGCATCTTGTTAAATTGCTTTGCCCTGGGGCCCTGGGCAACCGGAATGAATATTTCGATGTCCCTCGTGGAGATGGGCATCTTGAAATCGATTGGACCCGATCAGAAGAAATTGGAAAATACCTTGGAACTTTTCGGCCCCAAATACCGCTACCTGATCTTCGGTTACCCGCCGTTTATCAGGGCCTTTGTCGATGAGACGCGACTCGATCTTTCCAAGTACCAATTCGACCTGATTGTAGGAGGTGAGGGGCTCTCAGAGGCCCTGCGATCACGTCTCCGGCAGTGCGCGCGCAGCGTGATTTCGTCGTACGGAGCATCGGATCTGGAGATTAATATCGCCGTCGAAACCGAATTGACGATCGCGCTCCGGCGCCTGTGCTTGCAGAACGGGGCACTCTCCGAACAGCTCTTTGGCCGCGATACTCCGCCGATGATTTTTCAATACAATCCTCTGGACTACACGATTGAAACCAACGCCGAGCACGAACTGCTATTTACTATCGGCAGGCAATCGGGTGCCGCGCCGAAAATACGCTATAATCTACGCGACTCCGGCGGTGTCTTTTCCTTTAGTTCTCTGTCTCACGTGCTGAAGGAAAACGGCATTCTGTTCTCAACCCTCGCCGCACGGCACAGTTACCTGCCGATTTTGTTTGTCTATGGGCGAAACGATTCAACCGTCCCTTTCTACGGCGCAAAAATCTATCCCGCAGACTTGGAACGTGTCATTTATGAAGATCCGGTGCTAGCCGCAGAAATTCATTCCTTTCAATTGAAAGTCATCGAAGATGAAGAACTAAAGAACAAACTCCAGGTTCATCTTGAGTTGTCCAAGAACCGCGGCGACGGATCGCTCCGGGAAATCGAAAACCTGCATGAAATCATTTTCAGCGGCTTGATCCGTGTAAATCAAGATTTTCGTGAAGTCACAAAAATGTTCGACCGTAACCAGGTTCAAGTCTTTTTATACGAACGCGAAAACGGCCCATTCGCAGGCAGAGACGCTCGGATAAAGAACAAATATATCGCGTGAGCGGACGCCACGGTTCGTGTTTCAAGACACCTTGATTGTTTCTAGCGAGATTTTCGAATGAGCAACTGCTCTGAGTTTCAGCAAGAAAAATGATCCAGACCAAACGCGTGTATGATCCACCCGCAAAAGAGGATGGTGCCCGATTCCTGGTGGAACGTCTATGGCCGCGCGGGATGAAAAAGGAAGCGTTACCGATGGCGGCCTGGTGCAAAGACGCCGCACCGAGCACCGAGCTGCGTCGTTGGTTCGGACACGACCCGGCCAAATGGAAGGAATTCCAGCAACGGTACCGAGCTGAGTTGACCGATAAGCTTGCTGCCTGCCAACCGCTGTTGGATGCAGCCAAGCAGGGTAACGTGACGCTTTTATACAGCGCTCATGACAAAGAACATCATAGCGCCGTCGTGCTGAAGTCCTATCTCGAGGAAGCTTTGACTGGAAAGAAAGGTCGGCGATAGGGAAAAGTAAGCAAAGGGTCCTCGCTTTGCCTACAATCTCCCCGGCTCAATGCGTTTGTTCTCTTCAATCTCCTTTGCCGATCCCGCCTTCCTGGTAGGCCTTCTGTAAGATATAGAAGGCTTCCTTTTTTTCGCCCTGATCAGAGATAAGTCCCTTGCGGTTGAAATACTCCTGAATACCAGGCATCGGACGGCGGGGTGAACGGAAATCCATCAGGATCCAGGGGCTCATGCCTCGCAACTGGCCGATACCCTTCAGCATAACCAGTTGGTGCCGGTAGAGGTTAGCCTGATATTCCTCAGTCCAGCGTGTATCGGGATCGCCGTGCAGGCCGTATTTCGCGTCTCCGCCAAATTCGCTGACGATCAGCGGCTTATCGTAGGCAATCTTCCAGGCGGTATGGTCGGCGTCCTCCGGTTTGTGCTCATACCATCCGATGTATTCATTGAACCCAATGACATCAAGCGCTTCCCCGAGCGGATCGTCGATGATCTTGGTCATGCCTTCCGTGCGGACCAATAACGCGGCGGTCACCAACCGCGTAGGATCCAGATCACGAGTTCTGGCGACCAGCGTTTTCAGAAATTCAACGCGGGCGGGCGTGATCGGCGTTTCGTTCGCCACGGACCACAGCACCACGGACGCTTTATCACGGTCGCGCCGGATCATCTCGTGCAACTGCCGTTCGGCGTTGGCCAGCACCGCGGGATTATCGAACTGAACCGCCCAATAAACCGGAATCTCTGACCAGACTAAAATTCCCATGCGATCGGCCAGACGGGTCATCCGCTCGTCATGTGGGTAATGCGCGAGACGGACGTAATTTCCACCCATCTCGTGTACCCAACCGAGCAAAGTCTTCATGTCCTCCTCGTTGTTCGCACGTCCAGTGCGATACGGCGCTTCGGCGTGAATAGAGACACCTCGCAGAAAAATGGCTGAGCCATTGAGCAGGATCTCTGTGCCGCGCACTTCAACGGTTCTGAAACCCATCTCGTCTTCGAGATCATCCTGACCGGCGCGAAGGTGCACTCGATACAGTCGTGGATGTTTCGGTGACCACGGCTTCAGTTTGCTGGCCTCGAACTGGAATGTCGCGCGCCCATCTGTTCCCACGTTTGCTGATTCGTTTACATTCAGCTCCGGAATGCTAACGGTTGCCTGGGTTTCAGAAGAAACTCCTTCAACGTGTATCCAACCCTCGATGATGTTCTGGCTTCCCCGCTTCAGATGCAGATCGAAGTCATCGATAAATTGTTCAGGCACCTCAACGAGCGAAACGTCGCGGGTGAGACCCCCATAATTCCACCAGTCCGTCTGCTGCGTCGGGATGCCGTCCGCCAGGCGCGTATTATCAACTGCCATCACGACAAAATTCGCGCCATCTTTGAGCAGGCCGGTGACTTCGGAGTCGAACGGCGTAAATCCGCCCTCGTGCTCGCAAACCTTCTGCCCATTCACCCAAACGTAGGATCGATAATTCGCAGCGCCCACATGGAAAAACACCCGTGTTCCCGGTTTGCGCCGGTACGAAAAATCCTTTTGGTACCACACCGGGCCTTCATAGAAGAACAACGATTCACGCTGGGTATTCCAATCCCCTGGCACATGGAGAACCGGTGACTTTTGAAAATCGTACTCCACCGGCTCACCGCCGGGCGCTTGTTTTCCGTTCATGAAATAGCCGTCGGTACGCAGCTGGCCATGGAAGGTGTAAAGACCGGTCGCGTACGGGTCAACGATGGTGTGCCAATCGCCGTTCAGGCTGATGATTGGGCGATGGTCCACAGCCACAAGGAGAGTGGCCATTGCAACGAAAGGCGCGGGACTGGGGCTCATTCGGGAATATTCACGATTGAGCGGAGGGATGCCAGTTGGCAGTTGCCAGTGTCAGTGGGCGATCCCAAGATCCGGTGGCCGAGCCGTACGACGCCTGTTCATGCACGACAGTAGGAAGTCGCGTGGAGAATTCGACCGTTAACTAAGATCCTGAATAAAGTCGGGTGCCAGGAATTTTCGATCGTTTGGTCTCGATTCTCGAAGAAGAGTGAACGTTCGCGTGGCGCAGCTTAATCGGAGAGCGCGGTCATTTGGGTAACGGGCTAATGCCGTGTTTCAGTATTGACCTGCCAGTTCCTTTATCAGCTGGGTAGCTAATTGCGGACCGATCCCGCTCTCTTCGTGCTTGAAATAAACGAAGGCGTGGCTCCAGCGCTGTGTCTGCCCCTCGATAAATCTCGCCCACTGAACAATGTCTTCGTTCTTGTAGTCTTCGCGGCGCAGGCGAAGATAACCAAAATCAGCGGTCACAACGCTCGGAGTGGCAAGATCGCTGCTCTCAGCGATGCAAAGCGCAGCGTTATGGTTTTGCAGATGAGCGAAGATCTCGTCGGCGAACCAGGACGAGTGACGAAACTCGAAAGCGACACGTATCCCGTCCGGTACGCTGTCGAGGAAGTCGTTTAGGAGCGCGGCATCCTTTTTAAAGCTTCCCGGAAGCTGGAACAAAACTGGCCCGAGCTTCGAACCCAATCCCAAAACAACCCGCTGGAAAATATCCAGAAGCTCCGCACAATTCCTGAGCTTGGAAATGTGGGTGATCTTCTGTGGCGCCTTGAGGCCGAACCGAAAATGCTCCGGAGTCGAGCTATCCCAACCGCCGATCGTTTTGCTGTTCGGAATTCGATAAAAGGTGTAATTGATTTCGGTCGTCGAGAATCGTTCCGCGTAGAACGGCAGCATTTTCACGGTGGCAAATTTCTCCGGGTAGAAAGTTCCTCTCCACTCGGGATATTGGAATCCGGAGGTCCCTACCCAGGGAATCATGGCCAGAGGGGTGCCTCGATGGTAATAAGTGCTACTCAAAGTGTCCTTACCGGTTTTCGGTTCATTTTCTGGTCTCCTGGATCTCGGCACGCAGGCGGCGCAGTGCAGACGCACTCCTGCAGATCCACGGCTCAGTTCGAAAGTTACGACTTTTTAAAAAAAGCTCCAGCGCGGACGTCCGCTGGCCGGTTGCATTGCATTGCGTCACGAGCCTCGCCATGCGGCGAACGAAAAAAGAGACCGCACTGGTGTAAGTTACGTTGACAGCGGCCCGGCATTTGTACCAAAATCTTACAAGCGGACGCGCTAAATTTTTTGCATTCCAAGCTGGGCGAACCGAGAACATCCAATGGCACAAGTAGCTCTGACGTACAGTTATGTCTACCTTGGCGGAGGCGGCCCACACGAGCGGCGGCCGGTAAGAACGCCTGGAGGCCCGGGCGGCTTTGAACTCATCTCGCAAAAGTCCGGCGGCACATTGCAAACTGGCGATCAGTTCCAAATCGGTGTGCCGCTGCCACCGACTCAATTGGTCAACGGCGTGACTTACAATTTCGCCTTCGTGAACGTCTCGGGCGGAACACCGAGTGGCGCTCAGGTTTCTTTCGACAGCGCCAATCCACCGCCATTCGTCACGGTCGCGTCGTCCCCGATTAATGTCCTCGTATTGTATGTCCCGCCACCTGGTAGGAATGGCGGACCCCCCGGTAATGGCTCGGGCGCAACGATCGACTCGTTCGACGAGACCACAGGCAGTCTTTTCAATGATATTTTCGTATCGGTCGCGCCCGATCCCGGGGGCGTATTGACTACTTCAGGCAATAACTTTGGCTATGTGGACACGACCCACAGCGAGGAGGCGATCACCGCCATCTCTCCCACGTCGTCAGGCGTGATCTTTGACCAGTGGCGGATCTTACTACCGCCGGGCCCGGACAGAGGACAAGTTCTCAAAGTCGGCAAGGGTGTTTCCGTCAACGCTCTGGCCTTCTACAAAGCTCCGCCACTCCCACCACCTGATCCCTGCAGGCAGGCCGTGGAGGAACTCCAGCAGATCATCAGGGACGGTGGTCCCCCGTTGCTACCGGCAGAGCTCGGCCAAATGAAAGCAACGCTCGAAAGATGTGTGCGGGAGCACCGCCTGACCCAAGCCTTCGTGAATAGCCTGCTTGCCGAATACGCGACTATCGGGGAAAGGCGCAATCCGCCTCATCGTCCCGGCATTTAGGTCCGGAGATCCAAGTGAGGCACTTTGGAATTCAGACTTCTAGGCAGCCGTTTTGGTGCGTCCTTGATCCTGAACGGCTTACGCTGAAAATTTTGCATCGTAGGGCAGAAGTGCTACTCAAGGTGTCCTTGCCGGGCTTAGGTCCATTTTCTGGTCTGTCGACTGTTGCTCGTAACCTCGGCGTGGGTGCTCCTGCAGATCGACCTGGCGAGCGTCTACCGGGATGAACTGTGCCCCTTTTCAGCCGACAGCACTCTGGCCGCGCGGCCAACCGGACTTAGACACGCTTGTGAGTGCACACGTGCATCAATCCGGCATTAAAACGTCGCAATCGCTCTAGCTTTGCGGGATATTGACTAGGGTATCCTTTGGTGAGCTATCAGGATCTTGTTCGCGGCGCGCTGTACATTTCGATCTCGATCATCCCAGGGCTCATTGCGAGCATGCGCAAACACCCCTGGGCGTCGACGATTTGGGTCGTGTGCGTGGTTTTAGGATGTCTGCTTCACACGGGTTTCGTATGGAATCCGACGCTGATCTGGGCCTGCTGGCCCTTACCTAAACCGAAGCCGCCAACTGACCTTGAACCGCTGAAACTGGACGGCAAAGGCGAAGAAACTTAGGAAACACGAAGAGCGGTGGCAAAAACTGCAAGAAGAGCAACGCGGCAAACGCAAACGAGACACCTCGGTGAACAGACTTCTGACCGTCATTCAAAATTGTCGGCGGCTTTGCCGTGATGGGCACCGTGTTTTATTTCGTGGGACCAAAAACATGGTCATTGCGTCTCTTTGACTATCAGAAGATGACGACCGTGCACTCTTTCACTGTCAAATCACCGGACGGGTTAACCACCAGTAAAATGGTTGTCCGCATGCTCGGCGATAAAGTACGCATTGATCTAGACGCTGAGCGGGACGGCTTTCACAAAAAGGCGAGCTTCAACAGGTCCGAGGCTGAATACGGGGCTTCCCACCTTAGACTAACAAATCCCCTATATTTGGAAAGTTCCTCTCCACTCAGGATATTGGAATCCGGAGCAAAGCGTCCTCGCTTTGCCCGGTTCTCAGAAAGCAAAGCGTGGACGCTTTGCTTACGCCAATTTTGAACGCAACGAAATGCTCCCATTTGTGGCATTCCCCTTGAAATGGTGAATAAGCCGAGACGGCTTACCTACGACGCTAACCGGTCGGGATCGCGGAACGAGGGACAGGTGAAATATCGAGGATAATTGCGTTTATTTAACGCCTATCTGACCTGGTCCCTGCTTGCGGACCTGGGTACCCGGGCGGAAGGCGGAAAGGCATCGGAGCAAAACTGCGACGAAATCGCATTGCTCGAAGTAGCGAAATTCCTAAAATGAATCGTGTTCGCACGAGCAAAAGGAGGACCATGAACCGTCTCATTTCGCGTTTCATCACTGCGTCAGCACTGTTTTTCGGCTTACTTCTGCCGAGTGCCGAGGTGAATGCACAGACGACGAAGAAGGACCTTGTGGGGGCATGGACGCTGGTTTCGATCACGCTTGAGCGAGACGGCAAGAAGACCGATTTTTATGGGGCCGATCCGCAGGGCCAGGCGACATATGAAGCTAACGGCCGTATCTCGGTGATCATCACCCGCTCGGATCTTCCTCCCTTCGCGTCCAAAAATCGCGAGCTCGGAACGCCTGAAGAAAACAAGGCCGTCGTGCAGGGGAGCATAGCCTGGTTTGGCAGCTACTCGGTGAACGAGGCAGATAAGACCATTACCTTCCACATTGAAAGCTGTTCGTTCCCGAATTGGAACGGGATCGATCGAAAAGTATCATTCGACATTTCCGGAGACGAACTCCACATCGCAAGTCCTACGTCTTCGACTGGCACGGGATCCAATCAACAGGTCTGGAAGCGCGCCAAGTAGGGCGAAGCTCCGCCTGAGCCGGGGGGCGGCCACCGCCCGCGCGCGAGTTTCTAAAGGTCCTCGTCCTACCCCAGATCCGGCCAGCCAGATAGACTCCGCTTTCCGAATTTGGAAACCGATGTAATGTATTAATTCACAATCCGAAAAAAATGCCCCATTCAGTTGTCGACGACCAAAAACGCTATTTCCTGAACGCTCCTTACAAGATCCATTCCAAATCGACACTTTTCATTGTCTTGCTGGCAGCGGTGGTGATGTTGCCTTCGCTCTCGATCGATTCCTGTCTCGCGTCTCTATCGAACATTGGTTTTTCGCTCCACGCCCAACCTGCCGCGACTGCCTTGATTCTCAGTCTCTTCATGGCCGGTTTCGCGGTCGGTCAAATAATTTTCGGACCTCTCTGTGATCGGCTGGGCCGCAGACCGACTCTTTTGATCGGATGTGCCGCTTTCACCGTAGCGGCCCTTGGGTGCGCCACTGCTCCCTCCATTAACACCTTGGTATTCTGGCGGTTTCTTCAAGGAATCGGGGCCGCCGCAGGGCCTGTAATTTCCTTCGCGATTGTGCGCGATCTTTTTGTCGGTTCCGGTGCCCGAAAAAGATTTGCCTATGTTGGAGTGGTGGCGACGCTTGCTCCGATCGTTGCTCCAACCGTGGGTGGCTTGATCTCGAGTTGGGCAGGATGGCGCGCGGTTTTCTACTCTCTCGCTGCAGGCGGCATTCTGCTGGGTATCGTGATCGTTCTTTGTCTCGAGGAATCCATTGCTCGCCGCGATAAGCAGGCCCTTCAATTCAGCAATCTTTGCACGAATTACTGGCGTGTGATTTCCCATCGGGCTTGTCGCACGTATATCATTATCGGGGGCCTGAGCTTTGGCGGGCTATTTGCTTACGTCTCTGGATCGGCCTTTGTTTTCATCGAGATATTCAAACTCGATCAACGCACATTTGGAGTCCTCTTTGCTCTCAACGCTCTGGGAATCGCCTTTGGAGCACTGACGACTGGCCGCCTGAACCGCGTCCCTGCGAAGCAAATGATTTCCACGGGATTGGCGATCGCTCTGGCCACCAGCGGAATCCTTGTCCTACTGACCGTTGCTCATGCCATCACACCTCTTTCCGCCATGCCGTTTTTGATGCTCAATACGTTCTCAATCGGTATCGTGACTCCGAATATCGTCCATGGTACCATGGAACCGGTTCCGAAAATCGCTGGAGTCGCCTCATCCCTGTTCGGCAGTGCAAGAATGTTAGCTGGAGCGATCTCCGCTGAAGTGGTGGCGTTCTGGTATGATAGTACCCCGATAGCGATGACCGGTGCCATGTTGCTGTTTGCGGCGGCGGCGTTCGGCTTTTGGCTTCTTTCGATCCGTTCTCTCTATGAAAGACGGCACGCCGCACCGCAACCGCTCGCTGAAAACTCTTTTGCCAGCCACTGATTCAGAGAAGCCTCTCGGGTTCCCCCCGCATCGTAAGTAAGGCGTCCCCGCCTTACCTGCTCCGTCAGCAAACCGTCCCGGTTTGCTCCACTTTGAATGGTACGGCGAGACGCCTTACTTGCTTCGGAAATGCGCCCGAAACTCCTGGATTCTCTAGCTCCTGAACTCCTGCAACTCCTGAATTCTGAATTCTGCATTGTGGAATCATGAGCGCCCCACGGGCAAGCGCGCGTGAACGAACGTCTACTTCCGGGGCTGAAGCCGGTCACTTTCCGTGTCCGCCAGGATGATCGCCTGCCTTCTGGGACGTGCACAGGATGCAGCCAACCACAAAGACTGTGATGACCAGTGAGGAGCTGATGCGACCAAGGTTGAACCCGCCGTGCTCGAACGGCTTGGTGAGCAGGTCTCCCAAAGTCGCGCCGAGCGGACGGGTGAGAATGAAAGCCAACCAGAAAAGCAAGGTGCGAGATACCCGCGTGCGGAAATAGGCGGCAGCGATGAGCACCAAACCGCTAGCAAAGACAACCGCCGCCCCTTCGTATCCCAGCCCCGAGTCGTCCGCGAAAAAGTCGCCGAGAGCGGTGCCCAGGGTGTTTGAAAAGAGGATCGTTGCCCAGTAGAACATCTCCGTCTTTCGCGTGACGATGCGATCGACCGATACGGACCCCACGAAGAACCGCCACAGCCCCAGAACCGCCAACAAGGCGGTTAAGAGAACGAACGAGCCACCGACGTAGCCGATACCCAACGAACGATCCGCAAAATCTGCCATTGTGGTCCCAGCGGTGGTGGTCGCCACGATCACGCCCCAATACAGGAAGGGATGAAAGAACTTCGAAACGAGCTGAGCCGCGACCATGACGATGAACAATGTGATGAATACGACGCTGCTGAGGGCGTATCCCAAGTGCATTGTCATGGAAAGTGCGTCCCCGCCCGTCTCGCCCAATGTCGTTGCGGCTATCTTGATGACCCAAAAGGCCAGAGTGACCTGGGGAACCTTGCTTAAACCAATCTCGAAAGTCCCGATCGTGTCGCTTGCACGATATCCAGGGACCTCATCGAGCGGTTTTTGATCTGTGATTGACATGAAGCCGGAACTTAGCACCGACTTCTAACAGACGAGTAAAGAATAGGTGACAATCCTGTAATTTGAGGGGGCGTTTGAGATAGTTCAATTCCGAAGAAGGGCCACGGTCTAAAAAGCCCGCGGTTTCAATCCCCTAAGCGATACCTTGGCAGTGCAAATGTCTCAAGAGCCTCCGATTGTCTCAGAGGCACCTCTGGGCAGGAATTAAATAAAGTCTGGAAGACGTGCCTGGGGTTTGGACATTTGGTAAAGCGAGACGCGTTACTTACGTGAACTTCAAATTACGCTGAGGTAAGCAAAACGTCCCGCCTGTGTTCTTGTCTCAATGCCCACAGCGACGCTGAGAAACCCGCCGCCCCGCCCCACTCTGGAGATTGAGCCGGCGCCCCGGGCAGTGCCGACTTGATAAACGGTATTAATGCCGTTGTTTCCGCTCCTTTGCTTACAAAAAGCGTCCGATTAAAAATGGTTTCGCCGCGAAAGTTATCGTCTTTGCCGGAGTTATCGGGCGCGTAGCCGTTTAGCGTGACGAAATAGCCGTACTGATATCCCTTCGACGTTCCCACCGTTCCCTGTAGCTGTCCGACGACAGTCGAATCGCTTCCCCAGAAGGCGTTGACGATCTGGACACCGGTGTTATCTACGATGTTTTGCGCACCGGGCCCGAGGAAGTCCTGCTGAGACTATATGGGGGATTGTTGAATCGACATGGAGGCGTATTTGAAACACAGCAATGTTACAAATCGGTGTCAAAACAGTAAAAAATTTCCGCCACGCTTCCGGAGTGAAGAGGGCCTCAAAGTCATCACCCGATGCGGAAAAAATATAGGCTGGAACCTATGCGACTTTACGGCATCCCAGCTTCCAGCCTCTGGCGGAATGAGCGCGCTTTGTAACGAGAATGTCACAATTCCGAAGCGTCAAATCTTGGATTTCCAGCTAGGTTCAGACGCTCATAGGAACCACGGGAACTGTACGCGGATCGTCACGGCGCTCGTATTTTGATGCTCAGGCAATCTGTAGTCGGCGACGATCTACTGAACCGAAAACGCACCAGGCAAAAGTTCATCCAATGAAAATTACATACCAAACCATAAAATGTTATCGGAACCTGGCGATTGCCGCGATAATCGTTGCTTCCACTTTATGCGCTGAAGCTCAGTCCTCCGGACCCACTGCGAAGCCCGCTTATACGGTGTCCGTTTTTGCAGCTCCGCCGCCCGGGCTGACAAATCCGGATTCTATCACGACCGCTAATGGAAACATTTATGTCGTTTATGCGAACGCCACCAACCCCGATGGCACTGGGGGTTTCAGTACGGTCGTCGAGTACAGCGCGAGCGGCAAAATGGTGAGTACCTTCAATGTGATAGGAAAAGCGGACGGGCTAAAATATAACCCGTTCGATCATAAACTATGGGCGCTCCGGGATGAGGACTCGAATCCAGCTTTAACGCTCATCGATCCAAAGACCGGATTCGAAACGAACTACACCTACGCCCAAAAACCGCTGCATGGGGGCGGGTATGATGATATTGTTTTCACCAGAGGCGAAACATTCATCAGCGCTTCAAATCCTAACGTTGACGGGGAAGGGCAAAACAATTCTCCTTCGATTGTCAGCGCCGATATTGTCGGAACTCAGGTTTTTGTGACACCGGTACTCCTGGGCAACAAGCCGCTCATCGACATAGCGACTGGACAAAAAGTGGTTTCCCTTCAATCGGATCCTGATTCTCTGAAAGTTGATTCCGCGGGCGACCTGGTTCTCGATAGTCAGGCGGATGGCGACCTGATCTTCATCAACGCTCCCGGATCACCCAACCAAGCCGGTCTTCGTCTGCACCTAACCAACGGCAAGTCCAAACAAATCACGGTGGATGACACCGTGTTCCCTACCACTCCATCGGGAACGATCTACGTCGTTGACACCAAAGCAGATACTGTCTATGCGGTGAAGAGCGATGCGTTTCAACCGGGCGGAGCTTACTCGGCAAGCGACAGCGATGGGATTCTCGGCAAGGTGGATCTTAGTACCGGGCTAGTCTCCCCAATTGTCACGGGCATGAAGTCTCCCCACGGCGCGTTGTTCGTCTCTGCGCTCTCCGAAGTGAGTATTTTCCAGTCGGGCGGCATCAATCTACAGGGCCTGAACGTGGATGTCGCTTTTGCGGTCGAACGGAGCGGCGATCTTTCCAAGGGGATAGAAGTGAAATATGTCGTGAAGGATCTCGCATCGGATAAGAGTGATGACAGCACGTTCACTGGTTCTGTTCAGATTGCAGCCGGTAAATCCAGCGCTGAGTTTCGAGTTCCGATCACCAATTTTCTCGAAATTATCGAAGACGGCATTAACCAGGAGGCGACTGTGATCCTGCAAGCCGGAGTCGGCTACAACGTCGTTGACCCGGCCACGGCTACATTCAAACTCAAGCTAAAGGATTTTTAGACCTGAATCGGAAGTTGAATTAGAAACCTGGATGCCCAGGTTCGCGAAAATCATCCACTCCATTCTGCGCCTCAGCCTAGAGACTCCGCCACTCGTAGAGACTCCGCCACTCGTAGAGAATCAACCAATCTTCGTCCCGGCGACCAAGGGCAGATTCGAGTATTTAAGGGTCGACGAGCAGCTCCACAGGCTGCTCGCCGATCATACTGGATCGCCTACGCCAAGGAGGGCGAATCGGTTGTCTGTAAGATGAGCGTTCCGAGGTGCGTCCGCCGGGTAAGGCTTTGTCCGGTCCAGAGACGGCGCGCCAACCCCCGGTTCGGGCCAAGCTTCGCCCTCCTGCGCAATCCTCGAAGGACGGTTGGACTTAAATTGGGAGCAACACATCGTGGAGAGATTTCCAAGGCTTGTGAACCACGCAGGTTAGGACGTAAGGGGCAATTCCATGAAAGCAACTTCGTGGATTGACGCAGACCGTGCCGGAGCCTTTCTCGGCCAGCACGCGATTTTGATCCTCTGTCTGGTTCTGGTCAGTTTGTTTGGCGCTGCCATCGGCCTCTGGCATCTCCTGGGTCAACAACAGAACCGGCTTTGGAATTTCGCTGATGCCGCTTGGAAACGGCTGCAGAACTTGGCTATGGTGTCCAATTTCCGTGATCGTTTTCCGGGTGCCTGGCACTTGGTGTCCCATCGACTATCGCCCGAAGGTTATCTCGGACTGCATCTTACGATTTCGATTTGCATCCTCTCGATAACGGCTGCGAGCTTTTTGGCGCTTGCCGATGAAGTCGGCGAGCAAGATTGGCTGGTGAAGTTTGACCATTCACTCTCCGCCAGTCTGCACGAACACTCGACCCTCCATGCGGTGGGAGTTTTTAGAGTTGTTACTGATCTCGGGAACGCCTCGACCTTAACCGCGATCGGTTTAATTGTTATCGTCGCGCTGGTCGTAAGCCGGCACTGGCAATTGCTCTGCGTCTGGGCGATCGCGATTGTCGGCGTCGGTCTGATCAATGAGTTCTTGAAAAACACCTTTCAACGGGTTCGCCCGCAGTTGCCGAATCCCTGGATCACCGCAACAGGCTGGAGCTTTCCCAGTGGTCACGCGATGGGATCCTTGGTGGTTTACGGAATGCTGGCTTACTCGATTGGTTCGCTGGTAACCAACCGAACGCTGCGGGTTTGTCTTGTTTTCGTCACGATTTCCCTGGTGATCGCTATAGGGTTCAGTCGCATTTATCTTGGCGTGCACTACTTCAGTGATGTAATCGCCGGATACCTCGCGGCGACCTTCTGGTCGGCTCTTTGTATCTCCGGAAGCGAAGTAGCCAGGCGTCATCGCGAGCCAAGAAAATAGAAGTTGCGGCATACCACTTGCTGAGGGCTTCGACCGACATGGTCTTCGATCCGTTTAATCACTTCACGCCCCAAGATTTTGTTTTTAAGATCGCGCAGACTCAGGAGGAGCTCGAGGGGTTCTGGGCGTTGAGACGGGCAATCTTTTGTGAGGAGCAGCAAGTATTCCACGGATCAGACCGTGATGAATACGATACCAACGCGATCCCCATCGTCTGTGAGACCCTCATTGCCGGAATGGAAGACTCTGTCGTCGGAGTCGTGCGAATCGACGAACGCGCACCGAATGTGTGGTATGGCTCACGGTTGGGTGTGGCGGCAGAATTCCGGAGTGTCAAAAAAATCAGTCCCGGCGTGGCGTACAGAAATCACCAGCCAATTTATCGAGGTCTTGGTGCTTTAGGCGCGGGCCTGATTTACAAGGCGGTATCGACCGCGCACGCGCTCGGCTGCCGCGAATTTCTGGCTACGGTGCAGCATCAAAACGCAAAGTTCTTTCAGCGACTGCATTGGGAGCCTCTCGGCGAGCTGGAGATGTTCGGTTTGCGGCATGTGAAGATGCGTGCCGATCTCGGCTACTATCGGCCGGCGGAATGCGTGTTTTGACCCCGAAAACGAAGATAAAATCTAAACAACAGATGTAAGTAAAGCGTCCCGCTTTACCAAACCGAGGCTTTAGCCCGGCTGAAGCCTGGGCTATGCTTCTTGGTTCAGGCCGTAAAACCCATCCACAAATGGCGAGTTCATGAACAGCGACGAAGCGACGCTAGCCCGTCTGATTGCGCTTCTGTCTACCTCGGTCGCGGTCAAGGAAAAGCTAAAAATTCGAACAGCGTATGAACCGGCTCGAGAGCTGGCCGGTCAGTCGCGCCTTGGGGATGACTGCGCTGCGATCAGGGATGGAGAGGGCTGGCTGTTGTTCGCAGCGGAAGGGATGCTTCCGTCATTCGTCGCAGACGACCCTTGGTTCGCAGGGTATTCAGCTGTGATGGTGAATCTCAGTGACATCGCTGCGATGGGCGGGAGACCACTGGCGATTGTCGATGTGCTTTGGGCCCCTGGTCTCGACCAGTCCGGGCAAATTTGGCAAGGAATGAGCGCAGCTTCGAAGGCGTACGACGTACCCATTGTCGGAGGGCACACGTCGGTGACAAAAGGAGGTACCCCGTTTCTTGCCGCTGCGGTTTTGGGCAAGGCAACCCATTTGATCACCAGTTTTGACGCAAAGGCCGGAGATGATCTCCTCGTGGCGGTCGATCTCCACGGTGCATGGCGCGGTGAAAAACCGTTCTGGAACGCCAGCACGAGCGCGCCGTCCTGATCGTTTACGCGCAGACTTGAATCTTTTGCCAGCGCTCGCGGAGAATGATTGGTGTCGCGCTGGAAAGGATATCAGTAATGGCGGAATCGTCGGTACCCTCGCCATGCTGCTGGAATGCTCGGCGGCAGGTGCAGAGCTGTGGGTGGATCAGCTTCCTCGACCAACCGGCGTGGACCTGGCGCGATGGCTAATCTCGTTTCCAAGCTTTGGCTATCTGCTGAGCGTCTCGCCGGAAAACAGTGAGCGTGTCATCGCCCACTTTGCATCGCGAGAAATTGCCTGCGCAATCGCAGGCAAGGTTAACCCGACCCGTTCCCTGCTCCTCGGCTATGGTGCTGCGCGAGCAATGTTTCCTTTGTCGGAAGTGTCGAACCCTCATGCCACGTCCCGGTGATCAGCACCTCCTTTGGATGTTTGCTGGTGCCGGTGGCATTTGCGTAAAGTCGCTCGACAACCAGGTCAAAGGCAGCGGACCCGACGACATCGAGATTCCCGTCAATACCGGCGGCGCTCCCCATTTCGTCAGACGTTCGATAAAGATAAGCGAGACCAATGTCGTCCGGCACGCGAACCCCCCGTTTCTGCAGGAGCTTTCGTACCGGAAATTTGTAAACGAGGAGTGAATCGGGTTCATTGCGATAGAGCCAGTCACTGAACTCCGCGACATCGACGTTTTCCCGGGGAATGAATGGCTCGCACCGATCTTTTTTGGGCAAGCGGCGTTGCCAGTCCAGAAATGCGGCGGACCAAAGGTTGTTCGAAATTCTGTTATTCAGCGCGGGTGCAATGAGCGTCGGGCGCCGATACCCATGTCGATGCATCTGATCGAGCGCTAGTTGAACGTTATAGAACCCGTGGAAATTGGCGCGATCGGCTACCACACCCGGGAAGTAACCACTCAGGCCTGCAACACAGAAGTCCGCACAGTCAAAAATGGTGTTCGGTTTCTCCTCGCGCGAAAAGCCGAGCAGCACACCACGAATGGCCCGGGCCCGCAAAGTGGCCTGAAGCCGGCTCAGTTCCCCGCGATAATCGGCCAAGGCGAAGATCTCAACACGAAAACCGAGTTCGCTCGCGCGACGCTGAATTCCTTCGTATTCCCAACGGCAGACATCCTTGGTTCGCCAGTCCCTTTTTCCACCATAATTTGTTACCAGTGCGATCACGTCGACGGCTCCGCCGCTTCCCCGGCGACGTCGACTGGCCATCAGCGCGCTCACCAGTGGATTCGGCTGGTAACCGAGTTCGTCTGCCATGCTCTGGACACGGCTCCGGAGTTCCAGACTGATTCGAGGGTCGTTCCTTAAAGCGCGCGAAACGGTGGAAGAAGCCACGCTTAAACGCTGCGCGATTTCCGCCATGCGCACTGTCTTGATTTGATTTTGCGGAATATTTTCCATCAGGTCAGAAAAGATCGCTCGGCGCTTAAGAAGCAAAGGGAGGACGCTTTGCCTGTCTGCGCAACAATATGCATAAAAAGGTCGCGCAAAGAAGCGTTTCCGGCGGTGCATGGTTCACGCCATGCTTTCATTCCCAGCCATTACGACGACCCAGGCCGGTTCGTCCCCAACCAGCAACTGTTTAACGCAACAATACTCATGCCAAAAGTCGAACAAGAACTGCATAAAGCCGGAGACTTTCTCGTGGACTACGAAGAGAAAGTCTTTCCAGACGTCAAAGCCGATCCCGGCGAAAAAGCCCTCGTCACGTTTCATACCGTCGCTTTTGAGGGTTCGATCGGGATAGTCAACACGCTTGTGGCTACGCGCCTGCTGCGCAAAGGATACGAGACATCCATCCTGCTTTATGGTCCCGGCGTCACGCTCGGCTTCCAGCGCGGTTTTCCGACGCTCGGTGATGAGGCCTTCCCGGGACATCTTTTCGTCAATCAGCGCCTCACGAAGTTTATGGAGGAAGGTGGCAAAATCTACAGTTGCCGATTCTCCACGCAGGCGCTGTATGGCCAGACGGAAAAAGCCTTTATCCCGGGCATTATCCCAATCAATCCGCTCGATGTGCTGGATTGTATCCTTCTGCACAAAAAGGCGGGAGCGACGATTATCGATACCTGGACGGTGTGATATGAAGCGGTTCAAAGCGGCAGCGGTGCAAATTGCGCCCGACCTGACAAATGGCACCGGCACGGTCGACCGCGTATGCGATGCGATCGATCGCGCGGCGTCGCAAGGCGTCGAGCTGGCCGTTTTTCCCGAGACGTTCATTCCCTATTATCCTTATTTTTCGTTTGTCGCCCCTGCAGTTCAGATGGGGAAGGATCATTTGCGTCTTTACGAATGGGCCGTGGAGGTGCCGGGTCCTGTCACCGAGCGGTTATCGAAAGCGGCGGCGCAGCATGGGATGGTGCTCGTGGTTGGTGTCAATGAGCGCGATGGCGGCTCGCTCTATAATACGCAACTGATTTTTGAAAACGATGGTCGCCTTTTGCTGAAACGCCGTAAAATCACGCCGACTTATCATGAGCGCATGGTCTGGGGACAAGGGGACGGAGCAGGGATTCGCGCCGTTGAAACAGCCGTAGGTCGCGTCGGCGCACTTGCCTGCTGGGAACATTACAATCCGCTGGCGCGTTTCGCCCTGATGGAGGAGCGGGAGGAAATTCATTGCGCTCAATTTCCTGGTTCGATGGTAGGCCAGATTTTTGCCGATCAGATCGAGGTCACGATTCGACACCACGCACTGGAATCCGGATGCTTCGTGGTCAACGCAACCGGCTGGCTGACCGACGAGCAGATTAACTCTATCACGGCAGACGATAAGCTCCGCAAGGCGCTGAGAGGCGGTTGTCACACGGCGATTATATCGCCCGAAGGTGTGCCGTTATGCGCGCCAATCACCGAAGGCGAAGGCATGGCCATTGCGGAACTCGATCCCGCGCTGATTACCAAACGCAAACGGATGATGGATTCCGTCGGTCATTACTCGCGGCCCGACATTTTCACACTGCACATTGACCGCACTGCTCACACACAGGTACGGAGCAAGAACGACGAAATGTTCGATCAACCTTATGGTGGATTTCCCATTAGCACTCCTGACGAAGAAACAATTCCTGCTCTCTGAGCTGCAATCGCACGGCCTGCGGTTGCTCGACTCGAGTGCCGGTGCGGCCAGCAGGCGTGGAGGCGCGGGTCCCACCGATCACAAGGCAGTCACCGTGCTCGGTACCACGATCATGGTGCCTGTGCATACACACAGCGCAGCAAAATCAACCTACGTTGCGACGCCCCCGGATCGGCGAGGCGTCTCTATCCTGCAAAGTGGCGACGCTGTGGTGTGCGAAATATCCTTTCCACCGCAACCGCGGTTCTACGGACTGACGACCGCTGAAGGCATTCCGTATTGGAAGATTGCTTTACTCCACTCCCGCGATACTCTCGCGACAACCGTCCTGCAAACGTGCGTCCGCTACGGAAACAGCGCGACGAAATGCCAGTTCTGCGCGATCGGCGAATCGCTCAAGGCCGGACGCACAATCGCGAAGAAAACACCAGGACAACTGGCAGAAGTCGCGGCGGCCGCACAACAACTCGACGGGATCGCGAACGTCGTCATGACCACCGGAACGCCTCCGACGGATGACCGCGGCGCGGCGGTGCTTGCGGATTGTGCTTCTGCCATTAAAAGCGCAACGAATCTCCCGATCCAGGGTCAATGCGAGCCGCCGTCGGACTTTGGATGGTTTGTGCGGATGCGCCAGGCCGGTGTCGATTCGCTAGGCATGCACCTCGAGGCCTGGGATGAAAACGTGCGACGGCGGATCATGCCCGGAAAAGCGGAGGTCACACGGGCGTTCTATCTGGAAGCGTTCGCCGCTGCGGTTGAGATTTTTGGCCGTGGACAGGTCAGTACCTATCTCCTTGCCGGGCTCGGCGATACCGTTCAATCGCTGCACGAAGGTGCTCGCAGACTCATCGACTTGGGCGTGTATCCGTTTATCGTGCCTTTCGTACCGGTGACAGGCACACCGCTGGCGTCACATCGACCGCCGTCGCCAGAGTTCTTGCGCAGCGTCCTGGGCCCGGTGGGTCAATGGCTGAGTGAGGCCGGAATGACTTCCGATACCGTGAAAGCCGGCTGTGCGAAATGCGCAGCCTGCTCAACACTTTCCACCTTTGAAAGGCAATCCGCCTGCGCCGCCTGACATGCCCGAGGTCGTGTTCACTATTCAACTTCCCGACGGTATGATGAAAGAGTGCTATTCGCCCTCAACCGTTGTTCTCAAACACTTTCGCGAAGGCGAGGAAATGTCGGTCGCGGAATTTCTTGCTCGCAGCCGCAAAGCTTTCCCGGCAGCGAGTGAGCGCGTCCGCGCAAAGTTTGGCTTTGCGTGCAGCTCCGCGGCGGCTCAACTGGCGGCCATCGAGGAATGGACCGGCATTTATGCGAGCGATGCCACCATTCGCATCCTTCACATCTAACCCACAACCAGCACCGTGAGTACGAACAATCAGAACGTGATGAAAACACTCCTTGCCGAGCCGTCGCAAAAGCACTTCTCGGTCGTGGTGATCGGCGGTGGACAGGCGGGACTCTCTGCCAGCTACCTTTTGAAGGAACGTGGAATTGACCACATCGTGTTCGAAAAAAACAGACTTGCAGAATCCTGGCGTACGAAACGATGGGACACCTTTTGTCTGGTAACGCCGAACTGGCAATGCCAGCTGCCGGGCCATCCTTATTCCGGACCGGAGCCGCACGGATTTATGTTGAAGGATCAGATTGTCGAGTACATCGAATCCTATGCGCGTTCCTTTGACCCGCCGATTTACGAGGGGATAACGGTCTCCCGGCTGCAGCGGAATGATTCCGGTGCCTTCGAAGTGACGACGGATCTCGGTGTTTTCACGGCCGATCAAGTGATCGTGGCCACCGGCGGCTACCAGGATGCCACCATTCCGCGCATCGCGGAGCGTGTCTTCACGGAGATTCACCAGATTCATTCTTCCGACTACAAAAATGAGACATTGTTGCCTCCCGGTGAAGTAATGGTGGTTGGTTCCGGCCAATCCGGCTGCCAAATCGCCGAAGACCTGCATCTCGAAGGCCGGCGCGTCCATCTGTGCGTCGGGGGGGCACCGCGCACAGCCAGGCGCTATCGCGGCAAAGATGTAGTCGATTGGCTGAACGACATGGGCTACTACGACAAGCCGATCCACGAGCATCCGCAAAAGGAGCGGGTTCGGACCAAGGCGAACCATTATGTGACGGGCCGCGACGGCGGACGAGACATCGATCTCCGCAAATTCGCAAAGGAAGGAATGCGTCTGTACGGTCGGCTGGAGGAAATTCGCGGTCCAATTTTGCATTTTTCCGCTGACCTGAAGCAGAATCTGGATCAGGCCGATGCAGTGGCGGACAGCATCAAGAACACGATCGACAAGTATATCGATGCCAACGGAATCAGCGCTCCGGTCGAGCCACGTTATCAACCGCTCTGGCAACCGGATACGGAAGTCCTGGAACTCGATTATATCGCCGCCGGGATTACGACGGTCGTCTGGAGTATCGGGTTCCACGCGGATTACCGCTGGATCGAACTGCCTATTTTCGACGGAAAAGGATATCCCGGCCATCATCGCGGTGTCTCAACGGTTCCCGGCGTTTATTTTCTCGGGCTGCCATGGCAGTACACGTGGGGCTCCGGACGGTTTTCAGGCGTCGCCCGAGATGCGAAATATCTCGTCGAACACATCGAGTCGGTTCGCAATGACAAACCCCGGAGAAATGGCTTTGCACTTAATGAATGGGCGCTGGGCTCGTAGGCGAACAGGCAGAGTTCATGGCGGTGACAAATTATTGCTCGCTTCCGTTGCAGCCAGGCGGGCTCCGCAGGACTCAGCCGGGATTTCAATTTGGTAAAGCGAGACGCTTTACTTACTTGCGCAGAGATAAGCAAAGCGTCCCGCTTTGCCGCCGCTCCGGGTTTCAACCGCGGGCTAAAACACCATATGCGCTAACTTGGACGATTACGATTTGAGAAAACAGCTCGCCTATTCGAGGTTCGTGTGTCGATCCCGTGCCTCGCCAAAGGTTCTCCCGGTCCGTTTGAGTAATTCCAGCACCACGATCTCGTTAAAAACGAAAAGCACCAGCTCGAAGAGACTTCCCATCGGCAGGACCGAGGTGGCTTTGCCTTCCGTATCGTCCGCCATCGTCTGCGCGGGGAGATACACGATTTTATCAGCTGCGAGTGCGGTCTTCCCAACTGGCTGCGCAGTAATACAAATGACGGTTGCGCCATCGCGCTGAGCGACCGATCGGAGTGCGTCGATCGTCGAAACGTATCCCGGGCCAACGCTCAAAATGAGCAGATCTCCATGGGTCAGGAAGGGTGCTGTCATGTCGCCCGCGACACTCACCTCATACCCAAGGTGGAAGAGCCGCATTGCTAGCGCGCGAATCATGAGTCCCTCGCGCCCGCCGCCATAGAGCGCTATTTTGCGCGCTCCCTGGATAAGGTCCAGGAAGATCTTCACCTGTTCGGAGTCGACCCGGCTCAAGACTGCGGTTACTTCCTTATTAATTTTGTCGCTATATTCTGTTAGACTGTTCATTGGGTTTGGTTATTCCGCTTGCGGGTTAAGCTCGCTGTCGCAGCAAATGTTTTAATGTCATTACCAGCAGCAGGATCGCTCCCCACATGGCAATGGCAAAGAACGGATCCACACCCAGCAGATTGAGTCCGCTCGCTAACATTTGCAGCATTACGATCGCCAACATCACGCCGACAACCTTCCCGTAACCTCCGCTGGCGCTCGTTCCCCCGAGGACAGCGGCCAGAACTGTCACCAGGAGATAAGACTGGCCATAGTCCGCTTTGGCCGAGTTGAACCTCGCCATCATGATAATGCCGGCAATCGAGGCGAATAAAGACGATGCTAAATATACGCCGAGCAAGGTCCGAGCGTTGTTGATCCCGGCATATCTCGTCGCCTCCGAGTTAGTTCCGAGCATATATAAGTTAAATCCGAACACCGTTCGACTCAGGACCAGTGATAGCCCGACGCCACAGAAAAGAAAGATCAGGAGCGGGACCGGAACACCGAGAAGAACTCCGTTCCCAATGAACAGTATTGACTCCGGCACCCGCGAGATTGTCGATCCCCCGGTGATGACAATACAGACGCCGTTGACCAGGGTCATCGTACCAAGGGTCGTCAAGATCGAAGAAACTCCAACGTAACCCACCAAAAACCCGCTCAGCAGACCGACCAGCAAGGAGGCGGCGAACCCGGCTCCTAACCCCAAAGCAACCGCTGACCATCCATTGCCAAGGATGGGCGCCGTTGCATGGATCACCAACGCGCGTGATGATCGCTGTCAGGTTCGCTGTTCCGACCGCTGCCAGATTGATTCCGCCGTGCAGCATGGCAACCATCATGGCAAGCGTCAGGATACCGATTTCGGGCAGCTGAAAGGCCATCGATCGCAGGTTGTTGGGCGTGAGAAACCGTTCCGGACTCAGGAACAGCATCACCAGCAGAACAATCAAAAGCACCGCCGCGAGGGCCATCAAATCACGGTGGGAGTTAAGGAAGCGGCGCATAGATTATTGGGCTGTTAGATTCGCTACCCGACGTCTCACCTGCAGGTTACGCTGCACCGCGCTTGACGTGACGCCTACTAAGATCACCAGACCGATCATCACATTGTTCCAGTAGGAAGACATTCCGATCATAGTCAGACCGTTCCCTAGCATCGCAAGTAAAGCCACACCGAGACAGGTGCCAACCAGCGATCCCGAGCCACCCGTGATGTTGGCACCTCCAAGAACAACGGCTGCAATCACGTCCAACTCGCGTCCGACAATCGAATTCGGGATCACGGACTGAACCAGCGCCGTGTGCACGACCGCAGCGAAACCGGCTACGAAGCCCATGAAGGAGTAGACGAAAAGTCGGGTCTTCAAGATATTGAAACCCACCCGGATAGCGGCGATCTCGCTTCCGCCGAGGGCGAAAATGCTTCGCCCAAGAACGCTATACTTCAAGATGCAGCCAGTTAGAATGACGGCACCGACCCAAAAGGCGCCGAGCACCGGAAAGTTTCCGGGCAAAGTCGCACCAGCAAGCCCTCGATAGAACTCGGGAACCTGGTAAAGGATTTGTCCGGTCGACAAAACATACAAAATCCCATAGTAGAGATTCAGCGTGCCAATGGTCGTGATAATCGGCGGGATCCGGATGAAATGGATAAGCATGCCGTTCACTGCCCCGAGAAGAGTACCGATGCAGCAAGCTACCAGAAAGGCGGTCCAAAGGTTTCCGCCATACTGCAGTATCAAAGCAACGCTCGCATACTCGGCGACTTGAGCGATCGCCGTAAAAGAAATGTCGATACCTCCGGATAGCAGGACCACGAGGACACCGACCGAAAGAATACCAAAAAAAGAGTAGCTCTTTACCAGATCCAGGAGGTTCCCTACGGTCGCGAACTTTGGATTTGCCAGCGTAAATCCGAGGCCCAAGACAACGATCAGTACGGCCAGAAAGAACTCGTTTCGTCTAATCAGCTTTCTCATGCGAGCTGCGTCTGGTGGAAATTTCGCAGGGAGAGTGCAGTCTAGGCCGCTTCAAGTCGGGCCTGTACACTGAATTCATCCTCCTGGGAAGAGTCCAGATTGGCGATGATGCGGCCGTCGCGCATCAGAAGCAATCGAGTGCAGTTGTTGAGCGCCTCGTCGATCTCGTCCGTGATCAGGATTATCCCCACTCCCGCAACCGAAAGTTCGTGAATGAGCTGGTGAACGCTCCGCTTGGCGCCCACGTCAATTCCAACGGTCGGAGAGTCGAGGATCAGTACCTTTGGCTTGGTCGCCAGCCATCTGGCGATGACAACCTTTTGTTGATTGCCTCCAGACAACGTCTCGATTGGCAGGTCGGGGTCAGATGCCTTAATATTCAAGGCCTTTATCCAATTCTGGATTTGTCGCGTCCGTTCGGCGACATCGATCAGACCAAAACGGTTAAGAACTTTGCGAGATGTAGAGAGGATAATATTGGCGCCAATCGATTGCCCAATGACCAAACCCTGTCGGATCCGATCTTCCGGGACATAGCCTAGCCCCAGACCAATCGCTTCCTCCGCCGAACCTATGTGAACGGGTCGCCCGTCGATCCGTATTTCGCCGCTATCGGGCTTAGTCAGACCAAATAACGCGACAGCGAGTTCAGTTCTACCCGATCCGAGGAGACCGGTCAGGCCCAGAACTTCTCCTTTATGGAGAACAAAGGAGACATCATTAAATTCATTTGTTCGTGATAGATTTAAAACCTCGAGCAAGGGCTTTTCCCCCTCGACTTCGTGCCGGAATGGTTCCGTCGCCACGTCCTCTCCAGTCATCAACGTGACGAGTTTGGTCAGAGTCAATTCACCACGCTCATACGTGCCGATCCAATTGGCATCGCGTAACACGGTAAACCGTTGTGCGATCTCGAAGACTTCATTCAACTTATGGCTCACAAAAAGGATCGAGATGCCTTTGCTTTGTAAGCCGCGCACAACGTCCAACAGAATCTCTACTTCCCGGCGCGTCAGCGCGGTAGTGGGTTCATCCATGATTAACAACCGAACATCATTACTGAGGGCTCGACAGATGGCTACTAACTGCTGCTGGGCAAATGAGAGGGTCCGGACCGGCGCATCCAGATCAATCTTTAACTGAATTTTTTTACCGACCTCTTGCGCTCGCCGCTTCAACTTCTTCCAATTCAGGCCGCGAGTGCGCTTCGCGAGGATTTCGGATATCACGATATTTTCGGCGACTGATAAGTTCGGGAAAAGAGATGGATCCTGGTAGATCACCTGAATGCCGCGGTGGATGGAGTCGGCAGCATGCAGAGCGTGCAGAGGCTTGTTATCGAATAAAACTTCACCGGAGTCCGCCCGCTCGACTCCAGACACGATCTTAATCAGGGTAGATTTCCCGGAACCATTTTGGCCGACCAAACAATGGATTTCCCCATAGCCTATTCCGACGCTCACTTCGTGTAAGGCATGAAGGCCGCCGTAGCTTTTGCTGACTCGCTCCAATCGCAAGAGATACTCTGATCGAGTGTGCTGCGAATCGACGGGCATGGAATTTGTGATTTTCGCGATGGCTGTCGATGGCTGGAGATCCGTCTCCAGCCATTTTCGGCTTACCAGGAGCCTCAGAGGCGATGCTTAGAAGTCGTAGCTCTTGCGATTGTTTTTGTCGAGAATGAGCGGTCGATCGTAGGTGATGGTATTTCCTTGGAGCGAAGTGATTTTTCCGATCGTTGGAATCTCTGTTCCCTCCTTGACTTCCTTCTTATCGAGAACCTGTTTGGCCAGCCAGATCATGGCGTAGCCTGCTTCACCCGGGTCCCACAGGATGCTTTTCGTCATTGACCCGTCATCCAGAAACTGGGCAGCCTGATTGGGAGAGGTCGTTCCGATTACGACCGCACCCTCGACATGCTGGTCTCTGACTGCCTGCGCAGCTCCAGGTCCGCCCTGGCTGCCAAAAGCGAGGAATCCGTGGAGATTCGGGTAGGTTCTCAACACCTCGAGCGACTTCTGTCGAGCCGCATTCTGGTCTTCCGAGACCGGGAAACGGTCCGCAACCACCTTCAAATCCGGATACTTTTCTTTGGCCAATTTTAGGGCGGCATCCGCCCAAAGATTGTGAGCCGGGACTGTCAACGAGCCGACGTAAACAACAAAGTCCCCTTTCCCGCCAAGCCCCTGTGCCAGAAGCTCCAGGGCGGCCTGACCGAACTTTTCGTTGTTGATCATTTCGATATCAAAATCAGCGTTCTTCTGATTCGGCGACTCGTGCGTGATAACGGCAATTCCAGCTTGCTTTGCCTGAGCGAACACCGGTTCAAGCGATTGAGCATTGTTCGGCACAACCAGGATCGCGTCGACGCCGCGACTGATTGCATCCTGAATCAGGCGGGCTTGCTCAGCTTCGTCGGCTGAGGCCGGCGCTTGCATATACGTTTTCACGCCGAAATCCTGAGCCGCCTTTTTGGTGCCCACCTCAAGACGGTTAAACCAGGGAGCGCGAAGTTTCGGGATAACTGCCATCTGATATTCCTTGCCGAAAGCGGTACCCAGACCGCTCACTAACAGAAGACCGAGAACAAGCCGTCCAAAAGATCGGCACAACCATGATTTTTGCATAAGACGTTCTGATTTGGGTTTAGGAGGTCGATTGATGTTTAGGGGAGACGAAACTCGGGCGGCGGGATTTTCCCGTTGTTACCCAGCTCGACGACAATACCCACGATGGGTTCGGTATCGAGATAATAGAACTCATCTTCGCCGAACTTACCGCTTTGAATCACAGGGATACCTTTTTTGGCGTACTCGGCGATCGCCTGCTGGCAGTCGTCCACTTTCTCTTTAATGTGGTGCAATCCTTCACCTTTACGCTCCAGGAAATCGTCGTAACAACTATAGCCGGTGAGAGGCTGCATCAATTCGAGCTGGGTAGCGCCGACCCAGGTGACGGCCAAACGGTAGGTATGATCGGACGGCTTTCCGAGGTAGATCGATTCTCTGAGTGCCGGAGGGGCAAACGTGTAAACGTCCCAAGGTCCGACTTCAAAGATTCTGGAATATGCGTGGATCGCCTTTTCGAGATCGCGGACGACATGAGCGACCTGAATGATGGCGCGTTCGGATTGAGGTTTCATAGGAAGAATCGGGGCGGGTAGGTGTTGGGGGGATAACCGACATCAGGACCGTTCTAAAACGTTTTAGGCCGCGCAATCTGCGGTTCGCCTACCCGTTTGTCAATCCCTCATCCCGCTCCACCTCGGAATTCCTCGATCAATCCGAGATTGCGCAGCCCAATGACGCTGCGCCCAACGATTTTGCCGACCCAGAACAGTCCGCATGCGAACGTCGCTCTACCAATACCGGCACGATGGACCGACGAACCAAACCCTTCTCCCCCTTGACCAAACTCAGCAGCGCTTCAGCGATACTCTCGCCCGCTTCTTTTAAACGGTTGTCGACTGTCGTGAGCGCCGGGACAACCCCGATCGAGATATCGTTATTGTCGTACCCGACTACCCCGACCTCTCCGGGGATTCGAATGCCCGACTCAGTGAGAAACTTGATCGCGCCTGCAGCCATATAGTCATTCGCGCAGAACACCGCCTCGGGTCCGAACTCCATTAAATCGGCCATGGCACTCATACCGCTTAAGATCGTGAAATCGCCGTAGCGCTTCGCTATCTGAGTAATGCCAGCCGCCAGAAGGCTTTCACAAAAGCCGCGTTCCCTCTCAATGGCATCGATGTTGCGTTCCGGACCGTTAATCATCGCAATACGCCGATACCCGCAACGCACAAAAAGCTCGCCGACCAAGCTTCCACCGTGAGCGTTCTCTATATCGACGAGGTTCACCTGATCGCCGAAGCGCGCAGGTTGCAGGACAACATACGGGAACTCCGCGTCCCGCAGGAGATCCAAAAAGAAATAGTCTCTCCGGAATTGAGGGACCAGAATGATTCCGTCCAGAGATTGATCGCCAACCACTTGCGCAAAGTAATTTTCCAGATCCAGGTCATCGTGCGATTTGACCTCCAACCGAAGACTGTAATTCTGCCGATCGAGCACCCGCAAGACCCCTTGCAGAAAATAGTACATGAGGGAGGTCTCGAAGACATCATGAAGACCCGCCTGCGTCATCACCAGCAGGCAGACCGTCTCAGATCGCCCGGTGTTCAGTGATCTGCCGATCCGGCTTGGAACGTATTTCAGGCGCTTTGCGCAATCGATGACCCGTGCGCGAGTGACGGCGTTCACTTTGCGGCCATTCAGAGCCAAAGAAACCGTGGAAATGGAAACACCAGCAAGACTGGCTACGTCCTTCAAGTTAGACATGGGCAAAAATAATCGGCGACGACTCAGGATGCCACAGGCTGGAAGTCTATGCTACACTGGTCTTCGGGGAGGCGACGGCCTCATAGAAGCCCGGGCTTCCAGCCTGTATTTTACTCGCACGGGAGGCGAAGGGGTCGGCAGGAATTAGTGATTGTATCATAGGTGTCCCGCCTGTGTTCTTGTCTCGGCGCCCAACGCGACGCTGCAAAGCCCGGACAACGATGGCTTCTTCTTTATTCGCCGCAAGCTTCGGTTTGCCAGCGTGATCCCAACGCGAGTCAAGACCCAACGTCTGCTCGCTCGGGGACACACAGGCGGGACGCCTATGATACTTTGGTTCCCTTGGCGCCTTTCTCTATTGGCAGCAGCGAGAAAAGCCGTAGTTTTTAACACCCCCCCGACGCTCACCATCGATTCGAACCAGGCATGATGAAAGCCGAGAGCCAGCCACCGGGCGCCGACCGAAGCGCAAAAATCAAAAACGTGATTCGGGTCGCAAGCGGCAATTTTTTGGAGATGTACGATTTTATCGTGTTCGGCTACTACGCAGCGCCGATCGGCCGCACCTTTTTTCCCGTACATAATCCGTACGCTTCGCTCATGCTCTCGTTTATGACTTTTGGGGCTGGGTTCTTGATGCGGCCGGTGGGGGCGGTCGTGCTCGGAGCATACATTGACCGGTACGGCCGAAGGGCGGGCTTGCTTCTAACGCTTGCGCTGATGTCTGTCGGCACGCTTACGATTGCCTGCTTGCCCGGCTACGCGACGTTAGGATTGCTCTCTCCGTTGCTGATTCTCTTGAGCAGGCTGCTCCAAGGATTTTCAGCAGGTGTCGAACTCGGGGGTGTTTCGGTTTATCTCGCAGAGATCGCGACACCGGGAAATAAAGGATTCTACGTCAGTTGGCAATCCGCCAGCCAACAGGTCGCGGTAATGGTCTCGGCGCTTCTTGGCGTCTTATTGAGCTCGCTGCTCGCACCCTCTGCCATCGATCTCTGGGGTTGGCGCATTCCTTTTTTGGTCGGCTGTTTGATCATTCCGGTTCTTTTCGTTCTGCGGAGATCGCTTGCTGAAACCGAAGTCTTCCAGGCTCGTAAGCACCATCCGACCATACCGCAGATCATTCGGACGCTGGCGACGAATTGGGCCATTGTGCTGGTGGGCGTGATGATGGTGGCAATGACCACTGTTTCCTTCTATCTCATTACTGCCTATACGCCGACGTTCGGTCAAAGCGAACTGCATCTCACGTCCGTTGCCAGCCTGGTCGTGACCTTATGCGTCGGACTTTCCAATTTCTTTTGGCTGCCGGTGATGGGTTCCGCTTCGGACCGATTCGGGAGAAAACCGCTCCTGATACTCTTCACGGTTCTGGCGCTGGTGACCGCTTACCCGGCAATGCTCTGGCTCACGGCGGAACCCTCTTTCACGCGATTATTGTTAGTAGAGCTTTGGCTGTCGTTTGTCTATGCGAGTTACAACGGCGCCATGGTCGTGGCACTAACTGAGATCATGCCGATCGATGTTCGCACGAGCGGTTTCTCGCTCGCTTACAGCCTTGCGACGGCACTTTTGGGAGGATTTACGCCAGCACTTTGCACCTATCTGATCCATGCCACAGGCAACCGCGCGATGCCGGGGCTCTGGATGTCATTTGCGGCAATGCTTGGTTTCGTTGCCGCCCTCATGATTCCGCATTCAGAGAGCGCCTCGGAGGATGTCGGCTTGGCCCGCGAGAAGGCGTGAGCGTATCGATTTGAACTTGTTGTCCTATTGCTTGGACTTTGTAAATTCGGACACTGCCTCCGAAACCTTCAACAGCACAGCTTCCGAGTCTTGGCCTGGATCCGGCAGATCCGAGTTCGCCGAATCGTGCCGAATCAATGCGTCCGAAACCGTCGGCTGGACAACTTCACTGTGAACAATCGAAATCTCGGCGCCCTGAAACTTTGACTCGATGAAACTCAGCAATTGCTCTCGCTCGGTATATCCGAACGGCACCTCAATCGTAAGTTGGGTTCCTTCGTACACGCTCGGAATCTCCAACCGTAAAGCCCGCATTGCAAATGCTCCCGGTCGCAAAAAATGAATCCTGCTGAGGTCATCTGCACGCTCTTAATTGTCGTCGCGGCGCTGGCCATCGTGGCGAAGAAAGTGGCGTTGCCATACCCGGTCCTTCTTGTGATCGGAGGACTTGCCCTCGGTTTCGTTCCGGGCTTGCCCGCAGTACAACTCAGGCCAGAGATCGTGTTTCTGTTTTTGCTGCCGCCGTTGCTCTTTCCCGCTGCAGCCTTTACTTCCTGGCGAGACTTTCGCGCGAACCTTCGCCCAATTTTGTTCCTCGCAATTGGGCTTGTCTTGCTGACGACCGCGTTCGTGGCCATGGTGGCACACACCCTGACCGGTTTGCCGTGGCCGGCTGCGTTTGTGCTCGGCGCCATAATTTCGCCGCCGGATGCGGTGGCCGCCACCGCAATCACGAGCCGTCTGCGCGTGCCTCGAAGGATCGTCACGATTTTGGATGGCGAAAGTCTTGTCAATGATGCCACGGCGCTTGTCGCCTACCGATTCGCAATTGCGGCAATGATGAGCGGCACATTTTCGCTTTCCGAAGCGATCGGACGCTTTGTCTTGGTCGCGCTGGGCGGCACCGGTATTGGGCTGGGCGTCGGTTGGCTTGCTTCGAAGGTCCAACGGCGGCTGGATGATCCACCCGTTCAAATGACTATTTCGCTGGTGACGCCGTTTGCGGCCTATATTCCGGCGGAGCGCTTGCATGTCTCCGGCATCCTCGCGGTGGTTGCTGCCGGGCTGTTTCTCGGCTGGCGGGGACCGCAAATCCTCACCGCTCGCACGAGGCTCAATATCTACGTGTTTTGGGAGATGGTGGTCTTTCTCTTAAATGGCCTGATCTTCGTCCTGATCGGTCTGCAACTCCCGCGGATTCTTCAAACGCCCTCCGGTGACTCTTTGAAACAGCTCATTTGGCAAGGTGCTCTGATAAGCTGCGCCGCCATTGTGGTGCGAATCGCGTGGGTCTTCACATCGACGAGCGGGCTGCGCTTGATCAATCTTGCCATGGGTAAAGGAGACCAGTATCCGCCGTGGCAGGATGCAGCCATCGTTGCCTGGACGGGAATGCGTGGCGTAGTTTCGCTCGCGGCCGCGCTCGCGGTGCCGCTGACGCTTTCGAACGGCAGCCCTTTTCCCGGGCGCGACTACATTCTGTTCGTCACGTTTTGCGTGATTCTCGCGACGCTCGTACTGCAAGGTCTGAGTTTGCCCACGCTCATTCACCGGCTTGGGGTGGTGGATGACGGGCTTGCCAATTTGGAAGAAAGGACGGCGCGCCTCAAAGCAAATGAAGCGGCAGTCGCCTATCTCGCGGAAGTCGATGGCCAATTCCCGCCGGACCTGGTGGAGCGGCTTCGCGCTGAATACGACGACCGCATTCGCCAGTTGGAAGTGTGCGCGGATGAAGACGGAGATCGCTCGAATGGGTTCCCCGCACCTTCCTACCAGCGTTTACAGCAAGAGGCGCTCGACGTCGAGCGCCGGACCATCATTCGGTTGCGCGATGAGTTTGTCATCAATGACGAAGTTTTACGCCGTATCCAGCTCGACCTCGATCATGCCGAAGCCAGGCTGCATGTGCGCGAGTAGAACAACAATTACAGAAGATAAAAGGATTTAACCTTTTCGACCTCGTCTTCTGTCGTTCAGTGTAAACCTGCTGGAGAGACCACAAAATATTGCGATTAACTTCCTTGAACTCCACAACCTGTAGCGTATCCTGGGCGGAATCATGAACAAGCTTGGTTATCAGCCTTTGCCCGTTCTTCTACGAGCCGAACCGGATGATGCTCGCCGGACATCGAAATCAACAACAATATTAGGCACCGTTGCAACTTTGGGCACCCTTTTCACCGTCTGCGGAGCGGTTGTGATCTGTCTAATTGGTTTCAATGCGTTCCCTCGCAGATCGCTCGAAACCAAGTTGCCTGGCACCGTTCCTGTTTTTTCCGAGACATTGGTGTTACCTTCCGCTGCTACCAGCAATGGCGACGGCAGCGCCACGTTGCCCCAGGATTCAACTCGGGCTCTTCCCGCGATGATCGGGGAAGATCATTCGATCATCGATCAAACAGCCACGCCTGCATCAAACGCGACTTCCACGCCGGTGGCATCCCCACAATCGGCAGCATCTACAAATAATGGAGAGTTGCTCAAAGGAGCACACCAGGCGACCGGACAGGTCATTCCGGATCGGAGCCTGCCGGAGAGCGTACGTAAAAAACTCGAGAAGAGGCGACTTGCCGCGGAGCACAATCGATCTCGATTGGAAGAGCTGTTTGGGAAGCGTGCGATTTCCAGCGAGGCGTACAAAAAGGGCGAGGAGAAGTACCGGAGGGAGATTGAGAGATATCGAAAGGAAATCAGCACCTGGACGGAGCCAGGAAACAGTGTAGCGGGACAAAATTGAACCTCCATTCCGAGCAGCGATCCGCGAGAAAAGATTTGGCAGATGTCGGGGAAGTCGAGCGTCTCGCCTATAGGCTCTGGTTGGCGAGACGGGACCGCAATATTTCAGGTGACGCCACTTGCGACTATTATCAAGCCGAACGGATTCTTGAATCCTATAAAAATCTAAAGCTTTTACTTCTGGGGTCCTTTGGCTTTTCGGCTATCTCATTCGTCCTTGGACTTTCCCCCGAAGAACACTACGCCCGAGCAAAGGACGCCGCTGTCGGACTGACGCAGCTTGGAGAAGGGATCGATTTGAGTCTGGAGCTATGTGAAGCATTGCTTCGATCCGACGGCTTGGCGGCAGATGACGGATCGATCTTCAGAAACATCCGCGCGTACGCAGCAAATTCGCCTCGCACTGCCTGAAGCGGCGGCTTCCTGTTGCGGGTGTTGTCCCACGCAACACCTGCAACAAGCCATCATCGAATTGTCGCTCTGCGAGTTAAATTATAAGCCTCTTGCTTTAAACGATTTATCACTCCCGGAGAAAAGTTGGCGCAGGAAGCGCTTGGGGATTCGCACTCGCTGTAAACGAAACACTCTGATTTTTTCTTTATGCTCAGGATTAAACCAATCGACATTAACAAGATTGTGGTAATCGCGACGATCGGTCTCGTGCTGCTGGCCATGGCCGTGTGCGCCTGGGCGGGTGAGGTTTCCTAAACGAAGGTTACGCCAATTACACAGATTATTTCGTGGCACGAATCGTCTGAGCGAAAGGTATTCGATCGCTTGAATTCGCATGCGCAATCTGTGTAAACGGCGGCCTGTTTCTGGTCCGCGTTCGCCAGGTTCAATCTTTAATCACGCCTCGCGATCGGTTCTGGATTTTTCCCAGTTGGCAGCATTCGAAATTTCTCCGATCTCCTCCTCCGATAACACCAACTCCGGCGCTCCCATCGAATCGGCGAGTTGGGCGGTGGTATTGGCGCCAATGATGGGCGCCGTAACGAACGGTTGCGCCAACATCCAGGCCAATGTCACACGCGTGGGAGTCGAGGCGTGGCGTTGCGCGATCTCAATTAATTTCTCAACGATATCAAAATTTTGTTCACTCATCCGCGACTTGTTGCCTTCCACTCGGACACCCGAAGGAAGGGCTTGATTTCTCCGGTATTTTCCGGTCAGAAAACCTCCAGCGAGCGGACTGTAAGGCAGGACGCCGATTCCGTATCTCGAACAGACCCTGGCTAGTTCCCTCTCAAAATTGGCTCGAACAGGAGCTACCAGGCTGTATTCCGGTTGAATCGACACGAACGATTCGTACCCGTGTTTATCTGAAGCCCACAATGCCTGCATCAAACGCCACGCACTGAAATTCGAGCACCCAATATACCGGACGTATCCCTTGCGAACCAGATCGCTGAAAGCGGAAAGTGTCTCCTCGATCGGCGTGCGAGGGTCAATGTAATGCGCTTGATAAAGATCGATATAATCGACCTGCAGACGCCTGAGACTGTCTTCGCAAGCGCGCAAAATCCATCGTCGGGACAAACCTTCCCGCTGCAAAGGATGATCGTCTCCCTCCGAAAAGTCCTGACCCATTGCGGCACGCACTTTCGTAGCCACCAAAACCCGGTCACGGTTCCCGGACGCCTTCAGCCACCGGCCAATGATCTGTTCAGAAATGCCTCCTGGATTGTTCGGTGCCCATACCGAATAACAATCTGCAGTGTCGATTAGATTTCCGCCCGCATCCACGTACGAACTGAGGATCGCATGCGACGCGGCCTCATCGGCGCTCCAGCCAAATTGCATCGTTCCAAGAGCGATTGGAGAGACCAGAAGTCCCGTATTTCCGAGCTTACGATAGCTGACTTTTACATTCACAGAGTCACGCTAATTCTCCGAGCCCCGTCAAAGTCAAGTGGATTAACGCGTCAATCGGTCTTCGGATGCAACGCCGGCAACCTGTCGTCTTTTGGACAAATCGCGGGAACCCGGCTCATTTCGCCTTTCTCAAGGGTTCAAGGATCACACTACGCTTTGGCCGGCAAGGGTTTTCGAGGCCTAATGTTACGAATTCGTCACACTTAGAGTCTTGCAATTCAGCGAACTGCAAGGTCTGGTGCGTCACATTTGTTGACCGCTGAAAATGAGCCTCTCGCAACGATGCTTTTTGATTGAAATTGGGCTCTATTTCGTCTGGTTTAGCGAATGAATTGAGATCCGATGAAACTTGGCAAACCTTAACCTGTGATCCGGTGCGATCTGGATTCCTGACGGCCGCGCTCACCTTCCTTGTGCAACAATCAAAATCTCAACCGTCCGTTTCAGCTCAATCTATGAAAATGATCCACTCTTCGTTGGTCGCTTACGTCGCCGTTTTCGCGGCGGTCGCTGCACCTCATCCATTAACGGCCTCGGATGTGCTTTCTTTGAAATCCGCAGTCGCCGCGACCGACTCGAACCAACCGCTCCTTGCCCAGGCAGACACCGGAAGTTCGAAGAAAGCGGGTGCCAAAGGGCCAAAGGTGAATGTCGATCAAAATGGCGTCATACTTAAAGGCTACGATGCGGTCGCCTATTTCAAACAAAAACGCGCTGTCAAAGGTGACCCGAAATATTCGAGTTCCTACGGAGGAGCGACTTACTATTTCGCCTCTGCGGACGACAAAGCAGAATTCGACAAAGAGCCGGCGAAGTATGCTCCGCAGTACGGCGGTTATTGCGCCAATTCAATGACCAAACGCAAACTGGCCGATATCGACCCGAACGTTTTCCTGGTTTACAAGGGAAAGCTTTACGTTTGCTCGAGTCCGAAGGCGGTAAAAGCCTTCCACTCAGATCCAGACGCAAACATAAAAAAGGCGGACACTAACTGGCAGTTTTATCAGCCCCCTTCAAACCCAGGCTTGCGCCGCGAACTCGGTAGCTGACCAGGAGCGAGGAACCCGCTGCGCTGGATTGCCGCGAAAGAGAATGCGGTCCTTGCGAATCTTCGCGTTTACCCGCGAGCAGCGACTTATTTTAATCGCGCCGCCGCGTGCAAAATCCAAGCTGATTTGTGGGCGGCGAAGCCAATTTGCGGGTAGTAATTTTCCGCATTTGGGGCTGCCAACAAAATGATTTTTGCCTTTCCGCCCAGTCTTGATTGCGTCAAACGAATCAATCCTTTACCGATCCCGATCCTTTGATACGCCTTATCCACGGCCAAATCCGAAAGATAACAGCAGTATTCGAAATCTGTTAGCGAGCGTGCCACTCCGACCAGTTTGGAGCCGTCCCAAGCCGTGCAGAGCAAGTTAGAATGCGTTAACATTGCTCGGATGGATTCTGGATCATCGACTGGTCGGCGTTCTGCCAAGGTCGAACGCTTTAACAGATCAACAAATTGCGCGTCAGTAATCTGGCGTAAATCTTGATAAAGGATATTCATCTTCGAATTCTCAAAAGGGACTTACGGCACACAAGGTGCTCTTCAGGTTTTCCATCGGCTTAGGCAACATGGTCGGTATACAACATGGGGAATATTAGTATGGATACTTCACGCACGTTTCTTTTTGAAGTCGTGTTCACGGATATACCGCCTGCGGGAGAGACTCAAGGCTCACAGGGCGGGGACCGATCAATCATCGTCGAAGTTGATCCTGACAGCATTGTCGAGATACGGACCTATCCTCCTTCAGCAGAGGAAGCCCGTCGGTTTGCCAAAGAACTCGCCCCTCAGTTTGCGATGCAGGTCGTTCAGAAGGATCTCCCTCACGGCTTCGAACCCCCTTACTCGGTGTCGGAAATCGATCAGCTCCCGCGTGACCTAAATCTGCGTACGCCAAAGTTCCAGGGAGATCGGTTTCGCGCCTGGCTGCTCTAGCGCGATAATCTCACAAGATCGTTCCCCACGATGCTAGGCCGCCGGTCTGCTGATGGCGCAAGCGGCGAGCAGGAATTTTGTTCCGAAACCCGTGACGCTTGCCGGTCGTGACGGGCAACTAGCACGACAGCGCGCCGTCGAAATTTTGCCTGTCTCCAAGGACGCCTTGATTGGTCCAGGCATCCTGATGAATCTAGCCGTTGTCTATGCGTGGACCGATGAGCCGGACCTGGCGTTCGAGACATTGGAGCCGTTGACCAGAATACCAAACGGTATCTATTACGGCCAATTGAGGCGTGAATCATATTGGCAGCCGTTGCGGCAAGATCGGCGGTACGAAAAGATGCTCGCAGCGCTAGCGCCGAGGGGCTAGCCGGAAATCGGCCAGGAACTCTTCAAGGGCTTACGTTCCGATCAGAATCGGCCTTAAGACCTTCTCGTGAGAACCGGTGCTATTCTTTGACACCTGGTAGGCGTTTGCATCGGATTTTGCACTGACTGCCTGATGCAATTTCGAACCGACAAAATGTAATCCTACCCAGTCGTCTGCAGCATAGCCACCGAGCATTGATCCTTCCGAAATGAAACGATGAAAAGAGGGTCGCCGCAGCGGCTCGCTGTCATAGTGGGGACAGTTGCTTCCCTGGAGAAATCCTAGACATTTCAGAGGCTGCAATTCTCCCGCGGTGACGGAATCGCTGAGTCCTTGTTCGAACCAGCAGATCGATCCGGCACTTGTTCCACAAAGAATTGTTCCGTTTTCCCAAGCCTCGCGAAAAATCACGTCCAGTCCCCACTCACGCCATAAGACCAGCATGTTTCGCGTGTTTCCTCCGCCGACGAAAACAATATCTTGCCCTAAAAGGTGAGAGCGCAGATCGCGAACGGCCAGCCGGAACAAGGGTAAATGAGTTGCCGTCACAGACAGCCTCGCAAAGGAAGCATAAAATCTCAGCAGGTATTGCTCGGAATCTCCGCTCGCGGTCGGCACGAAACAGACCTTGGGTCTTATCTTATTTGCCAGGCGAAGGAGGAAGTGTTCCAGGCCTAAATTCTCAGATCCATCTGAAAACCCTCCGCCTCCAATCGCGACAATTTGTGGCTCCATAGTGACCGGAATCTACGAACCAAGCTATTCTCAGGTGAGCCTGGCTTGCAATCCGAGAACAACGAGCGAGGGCCAGATCAAAGATCAGCGTTCGTTAACCAAAGCGGCAGGGCGGCTTTAGCGCAGTGCTCCAGGAACTCGCAGTCGTCGCCGGAGAAGGCGTTCGCTCGCTCGCTTTCCACGTCAATCGTACCGATAACAGCCGTGCTGTCATCCAACACCGGGATAATGATTTCAGAGAGTGTACTGCCGAAGGCCGTGAGATACCGGCGATCGTTCCGCACGTCCCCTACGATGACGGGGCGCTTTTCCCTGATCACCGAAGAGGTGAGTCCCCGGCTGATTGAGAAAGTTGGGTAAGCCGGCGCACCAGGGCCACTCCACGAAATAATGGTGACCTCCTCGAGACCGACGTCGTAAACGCCGACCCAGCGATATTGCCCGTGATCTCTGATGATCCGGGCCAGCTCGCGAGCCTTTTCGAAACGATCTTCGGAACTCGCCATTAGAGTCCGGATGTGGTTCAGAATCTCTCTCATCATTTCCCGCCCTATCAAATGTTGAACAACTGCAGCCGGAAATGTTCCCCTCCGGCATGGTGATCTGGGTCGCCTCGTTTGCTTCCCGGAAATGCGTTATGGGCTTCATAAGCTTCATCTATAAGGAGGTTCTCTGAGTTCGCTGCGGCAACCGCCAACTCATCACAGCGATTATTCTCTGGAGTCAGGCCATGACCTTTAACCCAACGATAGTGCGGTTCGTGCGAGGTCAACAGTTCATCCAACTCCTGCCAAAGATCCCGGTTTAGCACAGGTTGTCTGGAAGCCGTTCTCCATCCGTTCCGCTTCCATTTTGGAATCCATTCTTTCCTGAAAGCATCTAACAAGTACTTCGAATCAGAAACGATTTCCACCCGACATGGTTCCTTCAAAGTTAGCAGAGCCTTGACGAGAGCGGTCAACTCCATCCTGTTATTGGTTGTCCATCGAAAGCCAGCGCTCAGTTCTTTACGGTGTGCACCATAAATGAGGACGACCCCGCATCCGCCGGGGCCTGGATTGCCTTTGCATGCGCCGTCAATGTACAGCTGGACAGTTTTCATCCCTTTGATGGTACCAAATCTTTAAAGAGCCCCTGTCTACGCCCCAGTCGGACTCTCTTGGTTTCAATCAGGTACTATTGGATCATAGCCGTCCTGGTTTGCAGCGAAAAAACTAGGGACAGGTCAAATATCCGCGCTGTATTTGGTACCACAGTCGGGCAACGGGTCAATGTGAATGCCGGGTAGGTATGCGTTTATACTCGGTTCCACCTGGATCCTGGATCGCGGCACTCCGGGTCAAACCAACCATAACTGGTGGCGCCGTCTAATTTGGGCCGTCTGGGCAGATACAGCCCTGGGGTTTCGAAATTTCGAAATTTGGTAAAGCGGGACGCTTTACTTACGCGAGTTCGAATCGCGCAGAGGTAAGCAAAGCGCCCCGCTTTAAGCCACTCCTCTGAAGGACAGAAGGACAAGAATTCTCTTCGTTGTTCGTTTGCTTCCTTGCTTCTTGCCTCGTTTGCTTCCGGAAAAACGAGAACCCCGTCCGGTTTTCACCGGGCGAGGTTCATTAACTCTGGCGATGTCCTACTCTCGCGCAACCTAGAGATGCACTACCATTGGGGCTGCAGCGTTTCACTTCCGTGTTCGGAATGGGAACGGGTGGGACCACTGCGCTATGATCACCAGAAGGCTGGTGAAGCTGAAGCTAGCCCGTGGGGGAACTGACAGGGGCGGTCTTTCCTCAACTTCACCAGAAATTCTGGCAACTGAATTTTATCGCGCGGCCGGGGGTCAAGTGACTGGAACTCATCCGATCACTGGACTTTGACCGTCTTTCTGAAAGAACAAGGTGTTCTCTGAAATCTGCATATTGGGAACGTCTTTGGAACTGAATCTTCAAAAATTGATTGCAATACGCTTCTGATCGTAGGGGCCTTTTCCAGCTCACGCGGGAAGGACCGACCAGACAGCAGAAACAATCAAGCCGAACGAGTAATTAGTACTACTGAGCTGAACACATTACTGTGCGTATACCCGTAGCCTATCAACGTGGTGGTCTACCACGACTCTTCGGGGAGAATTCATCTTGGAAGAAGCTTGGCGCTTAGATGCTTTCAGCGCTTATCCTTTCCGAACATAGCTACCCAGCACTGCCGTTGACACGACAACTGGAACACCAGAGGTTCGTCAGACCCGGTCCTCTCGTACTAAGGTCTGAACCCCTCAATTCTCCTGCGCCCACAGTGGATAAGGACCGAACTGTCTCGCGACGTTCTGAACCCAGCTCGCGTACCACTTTAACCGGCGAACAGCCGGACCCTTGGGACCTTCTCCAGCCCCAGGATGTGATGAGCCGACATCGAGGTGCCAAACCGAGCCGTCGATATGAGCTCTTGGGCTCGATCAGCCTGTTATCCCTAGCGTACCTTTTGTCCGTTGAGCGATGGCGATTCCACTTTCAACCACCGGATCACTTGGACCTGCTTTCGCATCTGCTCGACGTGTGTGTCTCACAGTTAGGCTGGCTTATATCCATGTACTCGTCACCTGATTGCCAACCAGGTTGAGCCAACCTTCGTACTCCTCCGTTACTCTTTGGGAGGATACCGCCCCAGTAAAACTGACCGGCTGCCAGTGTCCTCAACCCAGATGATGGGATCGAGTTAGATTTTCCAACTGTAAAGGGTGGTGTTTCATTGTCGACTCGGTCCGGTCCGAAAACCGGATTTCACAGTCTCCCACTTACGCTAAGCATTAAAATCGAAAAACCAGTAACAGCGTACAGTAAAGGTGCATAGGGTCTTTCCGTCCTACTGCGGGTAGGCGGCATCTTCACCGCCACTACAACTTCGCTGAGCTCCTCGTTGAGACAGCGGTCAACTCGTTACACGATTCGTGCAGGTCGGAACTTACCCGACAAGGAATTTCGCTACCTTAGGACCGTTATAGTTACGGCCGACATTCACGGGGACTTGGGTTCGAAGCTTCGTCTTGCGACTAACCTCTTGCCGTAATCTTACCGCATTGGTCACGTGTCACACCCTATACGTCGTCTTAGCGACTTAGCAGAGTGCTGTGTTTTTGCTAAACAGTCGGTTGACCCCTTTCACTGCGTCCCGCACCATTCGACGTTCGTCGAATGGCAAAGCCAGCGCCAGGCCGGCCGCGAAACAATTCATCCATTGGCCGACCCTGATCGACCTTTTTCCCATTCGACGACAGCCGAATGGTGCGGGAACCCCTTCTTCCGAAGTTACGGGGCTAGATTGCCGAGTTCCTTAACGAGGTTTCACTCACTCGCCTTAGTATATTCTACTCACCCACCTGTGTCGGTTTACGGTACGGGCGGCCATGGGAACACTACAAAGCTTTTCTTGGTATCCAATTTAAAGAATCCACTTCGACCGAAGTCTCCGCGTCAGCTTGCGCCACTGCCACTTTCAACCGGCAGCTCCTCTCTTCAAATACGTCACTCTGTAACTTAACCACAGCCGGTGCAGGAATATTAAACCTGCTGTCCATCGTCTACGCCCTCCGGCCTCGACTTAGGTCCCGACTAACCCTGGGGGGACGAACCTTGCCCAGGAAACCTTGGGTTTACGGCGGCCAGGGATCTCACCTGGCTTATCGCTACTCATGTCTGCATTCTCACTTGTAAACACTCCACCGTCGGTTTCCCTCCGGCTTCAAGGTATTTACAACGCTCCCCTACCACTCGTTACGATCGAAACCATAACGAATCCAAAGCTTCGGTATACCGCTTATCGCCAATCATTTTCGGCGCAGAATCACTCGATGAGTCAGCTATTACGCACTGTTTAAATGATGGCTGCCTCTAAGCCAACATCCTCACTGTTTAAGTAACTCCACATCCTTTCCACTGAGCGGTATTTAGGCACCTTAGCTGTTGGTCTGGCATGTTTGCCTCTCGCGCGTGAAGCTTATCCCTCACGCACTGACTCCCGTGTTACATTCGATGGCATTCGGAGTTTGATTGAATTCGGTACCCTGGTGTGGGCCCTAGTTCATCCAGTGCTCTACCTCCATCGATCAGCACACGAGGCTAGCCCTCAAGCTATTTCGGGGAGAACCAGCTATCACGGGGTTTGATTAGTCTTTCGCTCCTACCCACAGCTCATCCGAGAATTTTTCAACATTCACCGGTTCGGACCTTCAGTTGCGGTTAAGCAACTTTCATCCTGGCCATAGGTAGATCACCTCCGCTTCGGGTCTACTGCCAGCAACTAAACGCCCATTTCGGACTCGCTTTCGCTTCGCCTCCATCCCAGAAGGATTTAAGCTTGCCACTGACAATAACTCGCAGACTCATTAAGCAAAAGGCACGCCATCCCCAGCACCATTTTGGTCCCTCGTTCATCCGGGATCAAAATGGACCTCATCAGATCACCATCTCCAGGCTCCAACCACTGCCGGGAACCAAAATGGTACTGGGTTTGACACCTTGTAGACGTATGATTTCAGGTACTATTTCACTCCGCTCACAGCGGTGCTTTTCACCTTTCCCTCGCGGTACTTGTTCACTATCGGTCGCCAATTAGTATTTAGCCTTACGGCGTGGTCGCCGCGGATTCATGCGAAGTTTCACGTGTGTCGCATTACTCAGGAAATCCCTAGAGCTTCTCCAGTTTTCGGTTACAGGTCTTTCACCTTCTGTGGAGCGACTTTCCATCCGCTTCACCTAACTTTCGAAGTCCCACGACGGGCTCCTACAACCCCACTAGCAAGCTAGTGGTTTGGGCTTTTCCGCTTTCGCTCGCCACTACTTACGGAATCGAATTCTCTTTCTGTTCCTCCGGTTACTGAGATGTTTCACTTCACCGGGTCTCGCTTTACTACCTTATGAATTCAGGTAGCAATGATTGAGTATTAACTCAAACGGGTTACCCCATTCGGAAATCTACGGGTCAAAGCGTGTTTGCCGCTATCCGTAGCTTATCGCAGCTTACCACGTCCTTCATCGCCTATTGGCACCAAGGCATCCATCATACGCCCTTAGTAGCTTGATTATTTTGATATCTGTTAGAGATGAAGGCGAACCTCCATCTCTGATTCTCCAAAGTTGTATTTTCTACCCAATATGCAGATGTCAAAGAACACTTTTCCGCGTGTAGCGGAAAGGGATCTGGTCTGAGCTGTTATACTCACGCCAAAAGTCAAAATGGTGGTTGTCTTGCTGACAGTGCGAGGGATCGTGGTGAAACCAGAAGACCTTCTTTCAGATCTGGTGGGCCTGACTGGGCTCGAACCAGTGACCCTGCGCTTATCAAGCGCATGCTCTAACCAACTGAGCTACAGGCCCATAGTCAGAGTTTGGAGGTAAGGGGATTCGAACCCCTGACCTATAGCTTGCAAAGCTACCGCTCTACCAACTGAGCTATACCCCCGGAGCTTCCGGTCCGGCGGTCGCCGGATCAACGGCATCCGCGCGCAGAGCTTCTCTCCCGCGCTTGTTTGAGGTCCATTGGTCCGGCTGGTACCGGTCCGAGGTTGGTTGATTGCATCCGGCCTCGCGATGTCCAGCAAAAACTGAATTGTGCGCTATCGTTTCAGTCTCTTGAGCCTGGCGGCCTTTCGGTCGACCAGGTCTTTCAGCATAACGGCCGATCCTCAAATACGGACGGACCAACCGTGGTAGCTGTCGACCTCTCAATCCCTATCTAAATGGGAAAGAGTGCTCCTTAGAAAGGAGGTGATCCAGCCGCAGGTTCCCCTACGGCTACCTTGTTACGACTTCATCCCAGTTACCGCTCATACCTTAGGGCCCTGCCTCCTTGCGGTTGGCACGGACACTTCGGGTACAAGCGACTCCCATGATGTGACGGGCGGTGTGTACAAGGCCCGGGAACGTATTCACGGCGTCGTAGCTGATACGCCATTACTAGCGATTCCGGCTTCATGTAGGCGAGTTGCAGCCTACAATCCGAACTGGGCTCAGTTTTAGTGATTTCCTCCACCTCACGATTTCGGGTCGTTCTGTACTGAGCATTGTAGTACGTGTGCAGCCCTGGGCGTAAGGGCCATCCTGACTTGACGTCATCCCCACCTTCCTCCCCGTTTCACAGGGCAGTCTGAACAGAGTGCCCCAGCACCATTTTGTCTCCAATGCGATCCTCAACGTGCAGGATTAGAAACAAAAGTGGTGCTGGGTAGCAACAGTTCACAGGGGTTGCGCTCGTTGCGGGACTTAACCCAACATCTCACGACACGAGCTGACGACAGCCATGCAGCACCTGTGCAAAGCGTGTATTGCTACACTAGCCGGCTTTCACCGGCGACACGATGCATGTCAAGCCCAGGTAAGGTTCTTCGCGTTGCATCGAATTAAGCCACATACTCCACCGCTTGTGCGGGCCCCCGTCAATTTCTTTGAGTTTTAATCTTGCGACCGTACTCCTCAGGCGGCACGTTTAACGCGTTAGCTCCGGCACGCACGGGGTCGAATCCGCGCACACCAAACGTGCACCGTTTACTGCCAGGACTACCGGGGTATCTAATCCCGTTTGCTCCCCTGGCCTTCGCGCCTCAGCGTCAGGAACTGTCCAGAGACCCGCCTTCGCCACTGGTCTTCCTCACGATATCTACGCATTTCACTGCTACACCGTGAATTCCAGTCTCCTCTCCAGTCCTCAAGCAGAGCAGTATCGAGTGCATTTTCAGGGTTGAGCCCTGAGATTTCACACCCGACTTACCCCGCAGCCTACGCGCCCTTTACGCCCAATGAATCCGAACAACGCTTGAGACCTCTGTATTACCGCGGCTGCTGGCACAGAGTTAGCCGTCTCTTCCTCTTTCGGTACTATCAAACCTCCACGCAGTTAACGTAAGGCTTTGTTCCCAAATGACAGGAGTTTACAACCCGAAAGCCTTCATCCTCCACGCGGCGTCGCTCCTTCAGGGTTTCCCCCATTGAGAAAAATTCTCGACTGCTGCCACCCGTAGGTGTCTGGACCGTGTCTCAGTTCCAGTGTGGCTGGTCGTCCTCTCAGACCAGCTACCCGTCGAAGCCTTGGTAAGCCGTTACCTCACCAACAAGCTGATAGGCCGCGAGTTCCTCTAAAAGCGCCAGGTTGCCCCGGCTTTACCCCGAATTGCTTCGGGACACATGCGGTATTAATTCGCCTTTCGGCGAGCTATCCCCCACTTTCAGGCAGATGACTCACGTGTTACGCACCCGTTCGCCACTGGCTCAATCCCGAATTGCTCCGGAATCAAGCCCGTTCGACTTGCATGTCTTATCCACGCCGCCAGCGTTCGTTCTGAGCCAGAATCAAACTCTCCGTAGAAAGTTTTTATAAACCCGGTTTTCAGTGAGATCCCCGGGGATAAAAATTCTGACCTGTAAGTTCTTGGTCTCTTCCTCCGATAAACACCGGACGAAGAGCAAGTTATAGTCGGTCATTAAAAATGTAAGATTCAAAAGAATCTGACGTATAACGCACAACACAATTTTTGCTGACATCACCATTCTGAAGTTTTGCAAAAACTCAGAACCAAACTCTCAATGAACACCGTTCTTTTTCGTTTCAGACGACAAAAAAACTCAACTTGGATTCCGGCTAAACTGGTTTGACTTCATCAATTCAACCGGGACAAAATTGAGCCAATTTGAAGTCCCAAAAACTATAAGAACGTTTCCGATCTCTTGATCGGCTTCACCGGCATCACCAGCGAATTTTATATATACCTGCTCAGACTTTCGGGTCAATTCGAATTTTTCAAAATTTCGTTAACCCCGTCCCCTGCGCAGCCCAACTTATTCGGTCGGGACGCAGAGATTAGCGATCTTTTACAGCCGCGCAACAGGATTTTCGGAAATTGATCCAAATTCCGGGGCCGCGGTTCCTGCGTTAAAACATTACTCGAGGTTTTCAAACCAGCGAAAAGCTTTGGGCGCTGGAAGCCCGGCCAGGTCGAGAATACGATGAACGACCGTGTCGGCAACCTCCTCGACCGAGGCTGGCCTGCTGTAGAACGACGGAGAAGCCGGCAAAATGATCGCACCAGCCTCAAGCAGGGTCGCACAGTTGCGGAGATGGATCAGGTTCCACGGGGTTTCCCTGGGCACCAGGATCAGCCTTCGCTTCTCCTTCAGAAACACATCCGCCGCGCGGTGAATCGATGAATCACTGGTGCCTGCCGCAATCCGCCCGAGCGTCCCCATGGTGCACGGCACGATGATCATCGCATCAAAATAGGTCGACCCGCTCGCAAACGGCACATTCATGCTGCGGTCATTGTGCTCGTGGAGACCGGTCGGCATCTGTAGTTCGCCCAGCTCCTCATGAATCACCTGCTTTGCGAAAGAGCTGAGCACGAGATGAACCTCGTTCCGGGAGCAGTCGATCTGAGCCAACAATCGCTGCAGATAAATCGCGCCGCTGGCTCCGGTTCCGGCGATGACGAGTTTCATGGGAGGTATCGGTGGCAGTCGCCAGTTATCAGTTGTCACTTAAGAGCATGTCACGGAATCTCGATTGCCGCATACTAAGCTAAGAGATGAAGCGTGAAAGCTGCAATGCTGAACCCGCAGATGGCCAGACAACGTCGTTTCTCGCCGGCGTCAATAACTGAGAACTGACAACCGACAACTGGCAACTTTCTTAAAGGAATCCGCCCGAGGCCAGGCGTTGAGTCAGGCCTTTAAAGCGGCTATAGGTGTCTTGATATAAACCGGCGGTTGCCGGCGCGGGCAAGGCACGCGATGACTCGTCGAGTTTGACCACCGCGTCGAGTAGTTGCACAAGATTAGCGGATTTGTTGTTCACGAGGCGATCGATCCAGGCACCATGCATGGCTGCGCCGAGTGCAGCTCCTTCTGCGGTGGCAAGACAGACCACTGGAATTCGGAAAATATCCGCGCAGATCTGGCGCCAGATCCGACTCTTGCTGCCTCCCCCGGTCAACCGAATTTCGGAAGGTTTGATCCCAAGAGAACGGAACCGATTCAATCCATAAGCCAATCCCAACGTCACTCCTTCCATCGTGGCTCTGGCGAGATTCGCCGGTGTCATGTTGGCCGTCGTGAGACCGTGAAAGACGCCGACGCCGTTCGGAAGATTCGGCGTTCGTTCACCAACGAGATAGGGTAAAAAAGTGATTCCTCCGGCACCGGGCGGCGCCCCTCCAACAATGGCGTCCAACTGGCTAAGGTCCCAGCCAAACATCTTTCGCACTTGTTCGGTCGCCACCGTGACGTTCATGGTGCATACCAAAGGAAGCCATTTGTCGGTGCTATCGCAAAAGGCGGCGACTTCCCCTTGGGGGTCTACGACCGGTTCGGAGGAGTAGGCATAAACGGTTCCTGAAGTTCCAAGACTGGTGGTGACTACCCCGGAACGGACGTTCCCCGTTCCGATCGCACCCATCATATTATCGCCGCCGCCGGCGGATATGATCGGGCTGGTTTTGAGTCCCCACTTGGTTCGCAGATTTTCCCGGAGCAAACCGACAGCCTGGCGGGAAGACCCGACCGGCGGCAATTTCTCGATTAGCGCTTCATCGATAAAGGAAACGACGGGCTCGTACCATTGCCTAGTCTTGATGTCAAGCAGCCCGGTGCCGGAAGCGTCGCCGTATTCCATACGCTTTTCTCCGGACAGCCAGAAGTTGATATAGTCGTGCGGCAGAAGGATGCTGTCGATCGATTTGAAATTCTCGGGTTCCTGTTGTTTCAGCCAAAGAATTTTAGGGGCTGTCCAGCCGGGCAACATCGTGTTCCCAAGCAGCTTGATCAGGGCAGTTTCACCTCCGAATTCCTCGATGATCTCTTTGCATTGCTCCGAAGTCGAGGTGTCGCACCAGAGTTTGGCCGGCCGTATCACTTGACTGGAGGCATTCAGGACGACCAGGCCGTGCTGCTGTCCGCTGACTCCGATTGCCCGGATCTGGTCTCTTCTTTCGCCTATCTGAGTGAGACAAGCTTGAATCGTCTTGTCGACCGCGTCGATCCAAACCCTCGGATCCTGCTCCAGGTGTCCAGCGGGCAGGCCCGGGATCAAATCGTAATTTTGCTGAGAGGTCGCCAGGATTCCGCCCGTCTCGAGATCGATGACGATGGATTTGGTGCTTTGCGTACCGCTATCGATGCCGATGTAGAGCATAGGGATCAGCAGAGTGCCATAGATGGAGCCTGTCTCACAAATCCCAAAATTTGCGTCCTTCGAATTTTCTTACGAGTGGACGCCGGGGGAAACGTGTCGGCGTGTCGGGGTCGGTGTTTGCAATGCGTCATAGACAAGGTCGACATTTTAAAAGCGAAGTTGCTTGCAAACACCGACCCGCCGACACGTTTCCCGCGCCGTCCCGGCCCGCTATCGAGCTCCAACTTCAGTGCTGGATGAGTTCGATTTCGTAGCCTTCCGGCGCATCCACAAAAGCAATCACACTTCCGCCGCCCGTCTTCGTGGGACCATCGGAAAGTGGGTAACCTTGTGCCGCGGCATGCTTCGCGAATGCTTCGAGATCCTCCACCTCGAACGCGAGGTGTGTGATATCGTAACCCACGTTGACAGGACCACTCCCGTCGAACTTGCAGATCTCGATTTCTTCATCGCTTCCAGGCGCCTTAAAGAAGACCAGCTCCGAGCCGCGAGGCGACTTCGAACGATGGGTTTCTTTCAGGCCAAGCACGTCCTTATAAAAATGGACAGTTTTTTCCAGATCTGAGACCCGGTAACGGGTATGAAGGAGCTTGTTAACCATAGACTGGAAACTGCCACAAATGCATCGCACTGGCAAAGTGTCATCCACTACGGCAGGACTTCTTGCTCGCTAAAGCTGAGTGTCGAAAAACAAGGTCCTTCTTCCATCTTTGGACGCTGACACGCCGGTATGCTGTCGCTCCTGCAGGATTTCGGGGTCGACGTCTTTTGAACGCTCAGTCACAGGCAGGAAGCCTATGCTACAACAGCTCCTCGGACGCCGATACGCCGTTTGCCGACACGTTTCCCCTACCGGCTGCAATTTCCCAAAAATCGGTAAAAATCCGGCCCGGAAACCCGAGTGCCAAGGTGAGCTGGAATTTTTTTTCCAGCGGATTACGGATGGAACGGATCCGATCGTAGGCGGCTTGGGCGATCCACCCTTTCAGGCGGGTCCACAGGGCGCTGGTCACGACCGGGTAATCGCTCCCATACAGAATCCGGCGCGGATCTTCTCGAAGCCGGGCGAGCGTTCGAAGATGCGTGATCTGTGAAAGAGCGGAGAGGTCCCCGTAAAGGTTGGGAAAAGTTTTCCGCATTTGGTTGAACTGATCGAAATAATCGTGATCCCATGGCAAGGCCGGAGTTCCGCAATGAGCAGCGATGACGGTGACTCCGCATTCGAGGGGCAAGCGGAGAGTTTCGACACTCTGGAGATCACGGCGATGAGTGGGCAGCGAAAACTCGCCGCCGGTATGTGCCAGAAGCGGAAAACTCATTTGGGCCATCCGCTCCCAGAACGGTTTATAAAACGCGCGGTTGCAATCGACGGCTTGCACGCAAGGCAGGAGTTTCAAGAGGGCTGCGCCCGCATGAGCGCAACGCTCCAATTCGGCGAGGGCATCTGACCGCGCAGGGTGGATTGAAACGGCTGGCAGAAATTCCGGATGACCCTTTGAGAGCTCCAGAACGTAATCATTCGGTACAAAAAGGCCAGACAGACCTGGAAATCGATGACCTGTTTCGTCATAAAGATCGTCGCAAGCCAGGATCACTGCCCGCTCGAGCGTCGATCCTCTAACCCACTCAAGCAATCGGTCGATGTATAGATGATCAAGCGCCGGATCTTCCGGAGAGACCTTGAGACCGATGTTGGCAGCCATCAAATCGATGAAAGGTCGTTGCCACCAGCGCGGCGTTATCCGGCAACCTGAACCTGATTTTCCGTTCCCTAAAACATGGACATGCATGTCAACCGGGTGAAGGCTACGGGCGATGGCAACCGACATAGAAGTTTCAGCCTACTCCATCTGGGCGGACCTGCAGAAGATTCGTTCGACCAATCCGCTGGTGCTCAACATCACGAATTCTGTGGTGCAGGATTTCACGGCAAATGCCCTTCTCGCTTTGGGAGCATCGCCAATCATGTCAGATGCCATCGACGAAACCGAGGAGCTTGTAGCGGCATCCCACGCACTGAACCTCAATATCGGTACACCGAATCCGCACGCAAACGAAGCAATGGCAAGGGCGATCAAGGTGGCTCGAGAACTCGAAAAACCGGTTGCACTGGATCCAGTCGCGGTGGGCGCCACAAAGCTGCGCCGAACGCTGACCGAAGCCCTCTTGCGATCCGGAACACCGACAATTGTTCGCGGAAACATGGCCGAGGTTTCGGTGTTTGCGGGCATGGAATGGGTAGGCAAAGGGGTCGATTCTGGCACCGATCCACAGCACCCAGGTGAAATCGTCCGCAAGGCGGCGCAAAAGCTAGGCTGCGTCGTCGTTGGCACAGGAAAGATCGACTATGCTTCGGACGGAGTGCGAGTTTTCTCGATGGCAAACGGCCATCCAATGATGACACGCGTCACGGGAATGGGTTGCGTCGCCACGTCGATTGTTGCGGCTTTTCTTGGCGTCCAACCGATTCCTCTGATTGCCGCGGTTCACGCGATCGCGTTCGTCGGGATCGCCGGGGAATGGGCAGCGGAACGTGCGCACACCGAAGGCCCCGGCACTTTCCGGGTGAAGTTTCTGGACAGCTTCGACAGCCTGGGCGCGAACGATCTTGAGACAATGACCAAAGTGACGTTGGAAAGCCCCTGAGCGGACTTCAGGAATCAGAACTCAGAAGTCAGTTGAGGGAACGGAACTCAGGAGTCAGGAGTTCTGTTCCCTCAACTCCTGTAACTCCTGAGTTCTGAGTTCTCAGTTCCGATTCCTTGTGTCGCCGGAACGACTCAATTGCTTCGTACTCAGCCAAACCAAGGCGATCGTAGTGTTGTGCGGTTGCTCGATTGTTGTTTTCCGCTTGTTGCCAACTCTCCCCGGATTGAGCCCCTATGAATGGAGTTTGGCTTCTTTGCGAGCGATGGTGATAGAGACAATCCAATTTTACCGCCAATTCAGCCGGGCTGAGAGGAACGGCCATGTCGATTTCATCCGGAGACCATGGCCGCTCGCTGGACGCATACAACCAGATCTGGCAAGCTTTCATCCAGGCTTCAGCAGCACAGGACTCAGCGGCAGACGCAATAAGGCGGAATGAAATCCCGGAGACACTGCCCGGTTCGGCTCCGGATCCCGTGAGGTAAATTTGATGGGGCTGAATTCGTTGGCATAGTTCCCGGATCGCGTTCACGTCTTCCTTTGCGGAGTTGAATTGCCGATAGCGGCCTTTCTCATAAAACGGAAGATCCAGAAAGAGCACCTTCGCAAGGTCGAGACCGAGGATCTGGCAGGAAGCACGCGCTTCGGCCTTTCGAATCAGACCCTTGAATTGCCGGAGCGCGGGGCTGTCTTCGTCGAAGGCCGCCTTTTTTTCAAGTTCTTCTGTGAGTTGGTCCAGACGATGTTTTCCATGGGCATCCGCTGGACGAACAGCACTCAATTCATTCAGCAGACTAATGGCCATCCGGGCTTCATTATCAGGCACGCCAAGATTCCCGGAAGTCAGGTAAGCGAACGTCACCTCATGCTGGTGACTGCCCAATCGATGAAGGGTCCCGGCCATTCCCAATTCCGCATCCAACGGTTCCGGCCCAAAAACCAGGACCTTTTTCTGGGCCGGTTCCGCCGGGACCGGCCGATTCAAATCGGCGGCATTCGGCTTTCCGCCTGGCCATCCGGTGATGGTATGCTGAAGTTCGTTGAAGATGCGAATATTGAGACCGTAGGCGGACCCTGTCTGGACCAGTAGCGCGGCCAAACCATTTTCGGCATAGTCTTCGTCCTGCAAACGCAGGACGGGCTTTTTCAAATCGCTGGCTAATGAGACAACCGCTTTGCGGATGAGCTGAGAGGTCCAATCGACGGGACCAACTTTCCACGGAAACCGATACCGCGTCAGTTCTCTGGCAGCAGCCTCGTCGATGTAGCATCGGCAATTTGGATGGCGCTGCAGAAAGCTGGCGGGAACCGCGTCGATCTGAGGACCTTCGATCGCCTCACGAAGAATCGTGGCCTTGGATTCGCCCCAGGCAAGCAAGGCAAGTTCCTTGGCTTGTAAGATTGTTCCGACACCCATAGTGATCGCATAGGCAGGAACATTCTCCTGGCCACGAAAATCCCGAGCTGCATCTCGTCGGGTCAAACGGTCCAAAGCCACCATTCTCGTTCGGGAATCTATCCCGGAACCGGGTTCGTTGAACCCGATGTGTCCGGTCCGTCCGATGCCGAGAATCTGGACGTCGATTCCTCCAGCAGCCAAGATTTTGCGCTCGTACTCCTGACAGTATGCGAACACTTCCGAACGCGGTATACGACCGTCCGGCACGTGAACATGGTCCGTAGGAATATCGAGATAATTGAAAAGCTGCACCTCCATAAAATAGCGATAACTCTCCGGATGATGCGGCGGCAGCCCATAGTATTCATCGAGATTGAACGTCACAACGTTCCGGAAGGAGAGTTCGTCGTCCCGGTGCAACCTGATCAGTTCTTTGTAAAGCTTGACTGGGGTAGAGCCGGTAGCGAGCCCGAGAACGGCAGGTCGGCCTTCATCCTGGCGAGTACGAATCAGACGAGCGATGGAAGCCGCCACCAGGCGAACCGCGCTGTCGGAGCTTTGAAATACAGTCGTTCGAATGTGTTCGTGCTGCTCGGCTTCGGAAGGGAGGCTGTCCATGGTGTAACTTTCCGCAGGGGACGTTGTAGAACTCCAATTTAACCCAGGTACCTTTTCGGCGCACGCGAGCACGGTAGGCAAACTGTTCCGGTTTGCTTGTATTCGAAGATGCAAAGCGACGCTTTGCTTACATCGGGAACCGCTACTAGCGGAATCCTGGGCCGAGCGGTTTCACCACTTTCAGAGCGTTTTCCCGTGTCACGAGATTCGGACCGGTTGATATCAAATCGTTTTGCAGTATGGAGCCATACTTCACGTAGTTGGCCAAAAATACAACCGGTAGATAACCCTGCAGCCACTCTTGCTGGTCGATTGCGAATTCAACCTGGTTTTTCACCAGCGCTTGGATCACCACGGGCGAAATGTCAAAGACGCAAACTTTGATTTTGCCGACTTTTCCGATCTGCTCGATCGCTTGCAAGGCCGGTTCGGCGGCAGTTGGGCCCAATGCGACTAAGCCATCCAGGCCGGGATACTTTTCGATATAGTCGGTCACAGCCCCCTGGCACTCCTTAAAATTCATCGTGACCGGAAGCACCTGGACGTGATGGAACGGACCTTCAAACCCTTCCCTGAAACCTTTGATGCGCAGATCTAGCGCCGCGTTTCCGACTTCCTGATTAAGGATAACGGCGTCTTTTACGCCCAATGCCTTCAAACGTTCCCCGGCCTTCTTTCCAGCGGATTCATCCTCTTGGCCGACGTGCATCAAGCATCCGAGCTGCTTTGAGACTTCCAGTCCTGAATTAATTGAGATCACCGGGATTTTCGCCGCCACAGCGGCCCGAATCGATCTGCTCAGAACCGCCGTGTCCGGTATCGAAACGATCAGGCCGTCCGGTTTGGCCGCCACCGCCGCGTCGATTAACTGCGCCATGGCCGCCGGGTCGAATTTTTCCGGGGAACGATAATCCAGGTCACATTCGGTTTCGGCGGCTGCCGTTTCGGCGCCATTCCGCACGATCCGCCAAAATGAATCAGCCGCCTGACCGTGGGTAACAATAATGATCCTAGGTCTCCCCTGAGCAAAGGTGGTGACCGGGAAGAGCAAGCTCACGGCGCAGGCGAGCAACGGTAAGAATTTCCAGTTGATCATAGAGTAGCGAGGCACAGCCTCGGACCAACGAACTGGAACGTATTTCCAAAAAACTGGAGGGGCGTCGGTGGGGGCCAGGGCCTCGCTGAACAGAATGCCGAAAATGAAAAAATTCAATGCGTCGGTTTATGGGTCGAGGCGAAGCTCCGGTTGAGCCAGGGACGGCGCGGCAACCCCAGCTCAGACGAATCTCCGCGGGCACGGTGAACGGCGAACGGTGAACGTTCAACGAACGTACCTCTCGATTTCTCAAATCCCGTCTGTTATCACAATTTTTTGCCCCGGATGTGCCGACTGGCTCGCCGAAGGTGGTATGGACAACACCGGAGAATCGCAACCGCCCCGATCCCGTTTTTCTTTGCTTCGTCAGCTCCTGAGACTAAAGCTCTGGGTCGTCGAACATTTTCCGGTCGGCGAACGGCAGTTCACGCTGGTGTGGGCAGCCCTGATCGGGCTATTGGGAGCCCTCGCCGCGGAGCTCTTTCGCAGAGCGACTGACATCCTGCATTACCTTGCCACCGGCAGCGACTCGGAAATCATTTCCTCTTTCGCACGGTTGCCGTTTTGGCAGAGAGTGGCCGTCCCAACCGCAGGCGGGCTGCTGGCAGGTTTCACTCTGTGGATTGGCAATCGGCTGACCAGCCGCCTTCGTCAAAAGACGACGACCGACTATATGGAGGCAATCGTCGTCGGCAGTGGCTCAATTTCGGTCCCGGCAAGTCTGGTGAAATCGTTGTCCGCCCTCTTTTCGATCAGCACCGGGGCTTCGATCGGGAGAGAAGGACCTCTGGTACAGATCTCTTCACTGGTCGCCTCGCTGATCGCAAAATTCCGTGGACTCCCAATCGCTCAACGCCGTCAATTGGTGGCGTGCGGGGCTGCCGCTGGAATTGCCAGTGCTTACAACGCTCCCATCGCCGGCTCGTTTTTCGTGGCAGAAATAATTCTGGGAACAGTAGTGGTCGAAGCGCTCGGGCCCTTGATCCTAGCCGCGGTGATGGCGACCTTTACCGCGCAACTGCTCCATGGAGGCGGACCGATTTACAAGTCGCCAGGATTCACTCTCCAAACGCCATTGGAGCTTATTCCGCTGGGATGTGTGGGGTTGTTTTTCGGGTTCGTCGCGCCGGTTTACCTTTGGTTTCTTCGGTTTGTCCAGCGCCTGTTTTCGAAAGTTGACCTGCCGGTGCCCGCAAAACTCGCGCTGGGCGGCGCAATCGTGGGCGGCCTGGCTATCATTAGTCCGGATGTATGCGGGAACGGCCAGGGACTACTCTCCATCTTGTTCCACCAGAACTGGTACTCGGATGAGATTCTCGCGATTTTTCTGCTGAAGCTAGTAGCGACAGCCGCAACCTTCGGATCCGGAGCTGTCGGCGGCGTATTTACGCCAACCCTTTTCGTCGGTGCTGCGCTTGGAATGTTATACGGGCGCGGAATTCTCTATGCTATTCCGCTCTTTCATTCGGATCCGGCGATGTATGCCATCGTGGGCATGGGCTCATTTCTCGCGGCGACCACCGGCGCACCATTGATGTCGATTCTTATGGCCTTCGAGCTGACCCTCGATTACACGATCGCACCGCTTCTGATGGTAAATTGCGTCGTCGCCTACTATTGCAGCAGCATCTTCGAAAAGCAGTTCATTTACGGCGAATCGCTGGAACGTAAAGGCGCCGCTTTCTTCAAGCGTCAATTAGCTGAAGCGAAGATCGTGGATTTAATTCGGCGTGACCCGATCACGCTTCCGCCAAAAGCCACCTTCGCAGAGATCGAAAAGACATTCCTGCAAAACCGGTACCAGCATATTTATATTGTCGGCAAAGAAATGGAGTTTCTCGGCGCCGTCTCTCTGCATGACATCAAAGAATTTCTCGATCAGCCGGAACTCGCCTACATGGTGATTGCCGCGGATATTATGAAAGAGAATTTCCCGCGGATCTCGCCGCTGCAACCCATGGCTGACGCGTTGGAAAAGTTTTCCGAAGTGGACTCCGAACGGCTCCCGGTGGTGGATAACCTGGCGTCACAACGGCTGATTGGCAGCATTTCCAAAACGGACATTATGCTCCATCTCGCCGGAAAAGTGAGGTCCAAAACCGGGCGATAACACTTCAGCAAAAGAAAGATTTCAGTTCGTATCGAGAGAGCGCAGGAGGTAAAGTCAAACAATGGCGACTGCGTACCAGGCCTCGCCCAGCGCTCTTCAGCCGGCCTCCCTTTTGGAGCGTTTCAGTTTCCCCCGGCAACTCGCCTGGGGATATTTGGGGTTGTTGCTGTTCATGATGGGGGACGGGGTGGAGTCAGGGTATCTGGCGCACTTCCTTCACGGCGAAGGAATTTCGCAAAAGAAAATTGCGCTCTTGTTCACGGTTTACGGGGCGCTCGCGACGATGGGGGCCCGCTATTCGGGCGCTTTATCCGACATTTGGGGACCACGTTTGGTGATGTGGATCGGTCTTTTCGCGTGGACCGTATTCCAGGTAATCTTTTTGGCCTTTTCGCTCCCGACGGGAGATTTCGCGAGCATGCTGGTGAGTTACGGACTCCGTGGATTTGGCTATCCGTTGTTCGCGTACGGCTTTCTGGTTTTAGTCACGACTTCTACTCCGGTCAGGCGCCTCGGATCCGCTGTGGGATGGTTCTGGTTCGCTTTCAGCGCGGGCTTACCAACCCTGGGTTCGCTTTTCGCCAGTCTGCTCATTCCTTATGTCGGACAATATGTCACCTTCTGGTGTTCGCTAGCAATGGTGATTGTCGGCGGTCTCGTGGCGCTTTCCGGATTGCCACGACGAGCCCACCTATCCGCGCCGGGCGAGACGGAAGAGAAGAGGCGCGGTTCGCTTTTCTCCAGCATTACAATTGCTTGGGATAAGCCGAAGACGGCGATCGGCTGTCTGGTGCGCATGATCAACACGGCCCCGCAATTTGGTTTCTTAGTGTTCTTGCCGACCTTCTTTACGACGGTTGTCGGATTGCGTCTCAGCCAATGGCTGCAGCTATTGAGCTACATGTTTCTCAGCAACATGATAGCGAATCTGTTGTCCGGGATCGTGGGCGATAAACTCGGATGGCGGCGAACGGTCGCCTATGTAGGCGGGGTCGGCTGCACGATCACCACGCTGCTGCTTTACTACGTGCCATCCGCACACCACGGAAGTTTTGGCTTGGCTGTTTTGGTCGCTGTTCTTTATGGGGCGACCCTTGCCGGCTACGTCCCGCTTTCTGCGATCATGCCGCTCCTGGCACCGGAAAATAAGGGTGCCGCGATCTCGATGCTAAACCTCGGGGCCGGTGCGAGCGCCATGCTTGGTCCGGCGATCGTGGCCGTCTTCATTGGACCATTGGGAGTTGAGGGCGTGATGTTGATTTTTGCCGGCCTTTATGCACTGAGCGCGGTTCTATCCCTGTTCCTCACGTTACCAACAGAAGTGGAACCGGGAACCCTTGGCTGGAGCGGCATCGGCGAGGCGGCGTTCGGCTCCTCGGCATCCCTGCTGGCGCATCCGCCGGCCATGGCAGCTCTGGCGGGGCAGAATGACATCGATCTGGTGCTGTTCGACCTTGGCGGGACAATTTATGACGATTCAACTTATACACGAGCCCTGCTGCGCGCCGTTCATGACATTAATCCAAATGTCCGTGAAGACGAATTCTGGGCAGTTTACGATGCCGAGCGGATGCGGGCTTCCGGTTCGTTGCGCACCGCTATTGCGAAGCATTTTGTTCCTAATTGCGATCGAGAAAGGCTGACGACCCTCGCGCGGCGCTACTGGGAATACCCATCCTCGGCTCTTTACCCGGATGTGAAACCTGCGCTTACGGCACTGGCGGGGCAATTTAAACTGGGCCTAGTGGCAAATTCAGGCGAGGCTGCGCTCAAGGCCCTGCGCAGGGACGGACTGCACGACCTTTTTAACGTCATCGCTTTGGCTGATTTTGTTGGAGTAGAAAAACCCGACGAAAGGATTTTTCAGTACGCTCTCGATCGGACCGGCGTCCCGGCTACTCGTGCGGTGCATGTTGGCAACCGACTGGACAGCGATATCCGGCCCGCCAAAAGCCTCGGGCTTCGAACCGTCTGGATACTTCGTGGAGACGCCCCGCCCGCGCCGACGCTAGAGCAACTGGCTGAGCCCGACGCCGTCGTCACGTCGCTGATCGGTGTCCCGACAGCCTTGTCGAGGTTGATGAGCATTAGCGACCAGGCCGTTTGACCGCGTTTGGTTTGCCTGGCTAGCTAGCTCTCCTAAGAAACTGAAACCGTGACCGGCTGGAAAGGCGTGAGTTGAAAGCCGAGTTCTTTTGCCCGTTTGCTAAGATTGTGTAGCACGCGCTCTTTGTACTTTTGTTCATAGTAGGTTTGGCCCTGCTCGACGTAGGCCGCGCCGAACTTGAGCATGCGGTAGAACAATCGTGCGAGTTTGTTCGCTCCGGCGTTGATGGCCGTTGGTGCGCCCAATCGGGCTCTGAGCCGACGGATAAAGGCTCCAATGGCAGTCTTGCTTTGCATGGCTCCTTGGGCAGCCAGGCGGAACATCCCCGCAGCGCGATTCTTGGTTTTTCTCGGTCTGGAGCTCAGAACTTTACCTCCGCTGATGCGGTTATCCGGACAGACTTTGAGCCAGGAACAGAAGTGCTTTTCGCTTTTCCAACAGTTCATGTCTAAACCCGTTTCGGAGATAATGACCTCTACCGCCACGGTACTCAAGCCGGGCAACCGGGTCAGATCGACTCCGCAAACGCTGGCCAGATAGGCTTGACGTTGCAGTTCCTGGCGAACTTTGGCCGAACGTGCTTTTAAAGCTCCGCTTTGCTCAAGAACTTGCCTGATATCCAGTTTGGTCTCGAACTGCTTAAGTTGTTGCTCAATTTTGTTTTCACATTCGGTGATCTTGAGCTGATAGGCGTCATAGAGTTCGATCGCCGTTTGCAACGCGTAAAGATGCTCTGGTCGGTAATCTCCTTCCAAGGCTTTGACGATCTGTTCGGTGGAAGCCTTGACTTGAGGATGTTTCATCCGGGCAAGCTTGAGCCCGTCGCGTTCTCCAGCCAGGATCGCCCGAATGATGGCCATTCCAGTGTAGCCGGTGATATCACTCAAAACTCGGTGAATTTGGACATTCATTTCGGTCAAAGCCTTCTGCATGCGTGAAATGTGGCTGCTGCAGTCTTTGACCAGGATGTCTCGCAGGCGCATAAAGGTGCGCAAGATGCAGACTTGGTCCTTTGGTCGAAAGGAACCGTTTAACAGTCCAAAGGTGTGCAATTGCTGCAGCCATTGGCAATCAGAGACGTCGCTTTTACGACCTGGCAAGTTCTTGACGTGAGCAGCATTGACCAATTTTACTTCGAAACCTCTCTGCTCCAGGATCTGGAAGACCGGAATCCAGTACACCCCGGTTGATTCCATTACCACGGTGCCAATCTGGTGTTCCGAAAGCCAGTCGGCCAGCCGGTGCAGATCGCTCGTAAAGGGACCAAACTTCTTGATATTTTCCTCCGCCCGATCCTCGGGAATGGCCACCAGGTGAAAATTTGCCCCAATATCGATTCCTGCTGCATTGGGATTGATCCGTTCGAGAACATTTTTGCGAGCTTTTGATTTGCTCTTGCCGCTAACCGTGTTTTTCTTTGCCATACTAGCTTGAGCTGAAATGTTGCAGTGTTCTTTAAGTGCAGCGGACCGGCCCGAGTTGGTGATATTTGAGAGAAATCTCCTAAACAGGATAGCTCCAGATCGGCTGTCACCGGTCTGGAGCTTCGCTAATGCAATAACCAAATTGCTCGGAACCAAACTAGCTATCGGGCATGAAGCTCCAATGGCACATCGGTCTTAGCTGTCGGTCGCTGCGGCAGCCTTTGTACAGCAAGCGCCGAAGACGATCAATCCAAGGTTTCTTGCCGCAAGAAGAACCCGCAGGAGTTCTGGGGAACTAGCTAGTAAGCAAAGCGTCCTCGCTTTGCCCTGGAGTTTGGACATTTCAAAAAGGTAAGACGCCCCGACGGGCCTTAGTTCAGGAGGCATGAAGCCAAGCCGATGGTAGCATAGGCGTCCCACCTGTGTTCTGTTCTCGGCGCCCACCGCAACGCTGCCAAGCCCAGGACAAAGAGGGCTACTCTTGGTTCGCCGCAAGCTTCGGTTTGCCGGCGCGATCCCATCCCGAATCAAGATCCGTCCGACCGCTCTGCAGATCGAAGCCGGCGCCCGGGGACACACATGCGAGAACACAGGCGAGACGCCCGCCTAGACGCCTGTGCTACTTTGGACTGACTGCCTCGCCAATCGCCGAGGCGACACTTTGCGCGGCGGCCTGAAATCCGTCATCGAAATGCCCAAACTCCAGAGCAAAGCGGGACGCCTTGCCTACCGCGAAAGTTGCCGGTCTCTGCAACGGATTAAATGCTTGGAATGCGAGCAGAGTTTCGGTTTGATCAAAAAGAACAGTATTCAACCTGCCCTACTCTAACCCCCTGATATCATTCATTGACCCCAAAAAATATATGAAGAAACTCCTCTGCACGTTATGTGCCGGAGTCGCTTTCTCATGCCTGAGCTTAAGCATTGCTGAAGCCTGGTCTCTTGAGGAAGCGGCCAAAGACTACAAGGGAACCGAGATCAAAGTGATCTTTCTCGATCGTCCCGGCTACCGAGCGACCATCAAGATGTTGCCCGAATTCGAACAAAAGACGGGCATCAAGATTTCCTACGAAATCGTTCCCTACGAGAGCACTCGCGAAAAAGAGGTCCTGGATTTCAGTGCGCAGGGTGATCTTTCAATTGCCCTCGTCGACCTCGTCTGGCTGGGCGAATTTGCGGAATCCGGCTGGATCGTTCCGATCGACGAACTTCAGAAAAAATTCCCGAACCTCACGGATCCGGATCTGGACCTGAAAGACTTCTTTCCGCTGCTCCTGAACGCATTCGGCACCTGGAACAACACGGTCTACGGGTTGCCCTTCGATAACTATTCCGGGCTTCTATATTACAACAAGGCTATGCTCAAAGAAGCTGGCTTCGAGAAACCTCCGGAGACCTGGGATGACTTGCTGAATGTCTACGGACCGAAATTAACCAAGGACGGAAAGTACGCCTTTGCTCTGCAGTCGCGGCGGGGAGAAACCCAATCCTGCGACAGCTTCATGCGTTTCATCTGGCCGTGGGGAGGCTCGCTCCTGGACGCGAAATTCAAACCGAATCTGCTGAGCGCCAAAGATCAGGAGGGTCTCGAATTCCGACAGAAGCTTGAGAAGATCATGCCTCCCGGAATCGTGGACTTCGATCACAACGAAGCGGTCAATGCGTTAGCTCAGGGACAGGTCGCGATGATCACAGAATGGTCCGCGTTCTACTCGACGCTCGCCGACCCGAAAACCTCCAAAATTGTCAATGAACTCACGGTCGCACCAGAGCCGAAGGGTCCGGACGGCCGCAAACCTGCGCTTGGCGGGTTCTCCCTCGCGGTGACGACTCAAGCCGACGACAAGAAAAAAGGAGCTGCCTGGCTGTTTATCGAATGGGTTACCTCCAAGGCGAAGGCGAAGGAGTATGTCGAAAACGGGGGAGTGAGCGGGCGGCAATCGACTTACCAGGACAAAGACCTAGTAGCAAAGTATCCTTTCATCCCACCGATGGTTGAGTCCTGGCAGCAGGGCGTGCCGGAATTTCGTCCACGTTTCGCCGAATGGCCGCAGTTGTCTGAAATTATCGCGGAATGGGGTACGAAGATGATGGATGGCCAAGCCACCGTCAAACAGGCATCTGAAGAAATCGATAAGCGTGCGGAGGATGTGCTGAAAAAAGCCGGCTACTACGACGGCAAGAAGACCTTGGCGCAGTAGTCGCAGGGCAGAACGAATTGTGCTGCGGCCTCGTGAAAGCGAGGCCCAGCAACGTATCGGCGTGCCCAAGAAAACTGGAATAGAACGCTCCGGGATGAGTACTAACAAAATCAAGAAGACTTATTCCACAGGTGCGTTCTTTTTCATCGCCCCGGCAGTTATCGTCCTCCTCGCTGTCGGGATCTTTCCACTACTGTTTGCCGTAGGCGTTTCGTTTCACCAGTTTCTTCTCCCAAAGGTCCACTGGCATGGGAACTTTCTTGGAATCTGGCCAATCTACGATGCCCCACTCTGCTGGTTGCAAAACTATATTTCGATTTTTCAGGACGACTCGTTTCGAGACTCGCTGAGCCGAACCTTCCTTTTCCTGATTATCTGTCTCCCTTGCGAGCTCCTTCTCGGACTTAGTATCTCGTTGCTCCTGCATAAGCAAGGGAACGAACTGCTCAAGAAAATTTGCCGCGTTGCTCTCGTCATCCCGATGGCAACTACGTTTGCTGTCGTGGGCCTGATGGGGCGCCTGATGTTCGACGCCAACTATGGGATATTGAACTATCTCTGGAGTTTGCTCTTTCATTCCCGACCAAATTGGCTCGCCGACCCGAACCTCGCATTTCTTGCGATCTCGATTATGGAGGTCTGGCAATGGACACCTTTCTGCGCGCTGGTTCTCTTCTCGAGCCTCACCATGGTGCCCCCGGAGATCGAAGAGGCAGCTAAACTGGAGACCGCCAAATGGTGGCAGGTCCTCTGGAGAGTTCAGTTGCCATTTATGTTGCCCGGGATCACTGCCATACTGATCCTTCGGACGGCCGATATTCTGAAACTCTTCGACGTGGTCTACATCATGACCAAAGGCGGCCCGGGATCAGCAACCGAGCTGATCAGTGTGTTTGTGCAACGAGTTGGCTTCCGCGCGTTTGACCAAGGCGTCGCCTCAGCGCAAGCGATTGTTTTGCTGATCATCGCGACGCTGCTTTCCCGTTTTTACATCAAATTCGTCTACAAGGAGATTTGAAGAAAATCGCCATGGCTAGCGCCAAGTCAACGCCGGGTTCAGGGCCTCAAGGGTTCAGCGTTGGCCATTTTATTTTGCTATCGGTCGTAATCTTCGTGTGCGTGTTCCCATTCTACTGGATGGTCACGACTTCATTCAAAGAGCAGTCGGTAATCCTGTCGCCGACTCCGCAATTATTTTTCCAACCGACGCTGGGAAACTACACCACGGCTTTTCAAAAATTTGATATCGGCGCCAGCCTGATCAATTCATTGATTGTCGCGCTGGGGACCACGGCGATTTCCCTGATCCTGGGCGCTCCTGCGGCATACGCCATTGCGCGATTTGAATTTAGAGGCAAACGGGACCTCTGGTTCTGGTTTATCAGCAATCGAATGATCAGCCCGATCGTCGTCGCGCTGCCATTTTTTCTGATTGCTCGCCAGTTCCGGTTGCTCGACACGCAACTGGTACTGATCCTGATTTATCTGACATTCAATGTGCCGATCGTCGTCTGGATATGCGCCGACCAGTTCCGGAACATTCCGAAGGAACTGGATGAGGCTGCGACGCTGGAGGGATACAGTTCGTTTGGAATTTTTTGGCGGATCGCTCTGCCTTTGGCTGCTCCAGGAATCGCAGTTTCGGCTATTTTTAGTTTTATCTTTTCCTGGAATGAACTCCTTTACGCGCTGGTGCTCACTCGGACCAACGCAAAAACCGCCCCGGTTGTCGCAACGAGCTTTCTGAGCGGCTACGAATTACCGTGGGGACAGATTATGGCGACCGGCACGCTAGTGGCGCTGCCAGTGATTATATTCAGTATCATCGTGTCCCGCCAACTCGTTCGCGGCCTCACGATGGGCGCCATCAAGTAGCCTCGTAAGCAAACCGTCCCGGTTTGTTCGGGGCGTTATTTGAGCTGGGAACACGGTAAACAAACCGTCCCGGTTTGCCCGGGCTTGGGAAGAGGCAAAGCGGGATTCTTTGATTACAACACTAAAATAATACTTGTTTTTAATATTAAATAACATATCAATAAATGTGTTATGATAAATCGCTGCATCCTTCTTTTTGTGCCGTTGTCGGTGTTTCTTTGTTTTCACGCGATCGGACAATCCAGCGAGAAACCCATCGCGGTATGGAGCTTAGTCCAAGGCGCGGATCCTGGCGCAAAAGTCGAATATGGCGGCTCTATTTCGACCCGTCGCGCCAACTACTATCTATTTCTCCTTGAACGAAAAGAGATCGCAGGGAACATTCTCGTCCAGCAACGGAGCGGAACGCCTCCGACGATAGTCGCTGCCGACACCTCCCTTTTCCCGTTCAGCGATGATACCGAACATTCAGTGGAGAAACCGGTGCAAAACGCAGTCCGATTGCTTCTGCAAAAACGAACCGCCGCGAAAAGAGCGCAGCCATCATCACCTGCCTCAAGTCGGGATCCCGAGGTTAGCGCCGTTGGACGAGAGATCGATCGTGTCATTTATCCGATCTCTGGTTTTCAGCTTGGCTCGAATTCCACGCGCGAAATCTTGCGACGCCTTCGCACCGGTCCCACGGTCGCAGTGGATCCCAGGGCTGCTCCGCCAGGGTCGATCATTGTGAGTCCAACGCAATCATCTGCTTACGGTCCGGTCTGTCTCGGGCATGCAGGAATCGTCGGATCGGGTGGTTCCATCTATAGTGCGGACGCCAGGTATGGAGGCAGGCGCACAAAAAACTTCACGCTCACGAGTTGGTTAAGACAATTTTCGGGAACGAACGGCTCGTACACTTTCGTGCTTCGCGCACCGGCTGAGACGAAGGTTCAAGGACTTTAAGACCTAAATGTTCCATTCCCGGAGCACGTGGCTCAAGATCGACGCACGAAGGTCTGCGCGCTGCCGGTTCTTCGGATCTTTCTTCTGTCGATGTCCCTCTCTTTGCACGGATGCGATGACCAGGAAAGCGCAGACTCCGGGGTGTCGTCGGGACCTTCTGAGCCTGCGCAATCTGATCTCGCACAGGCAAGTCGGATCGCAGGGGAAGCAGGCGCGGGTGCAATTGTTCCAAAGAGCGGGAGTGAAGGTCCTGCCCAGGGCAGTGGCGACCTTGGCGTGCTGGGCGGTGATGCCAACGAGAACCAGCAGGCGTTTCGACAGCGATTCGGTTTGGCCGACCCGACTCAGGATCAACTTGCACAATGGGAAGAGTATGATGCCAGGCTCACTGCCTACTCGAACAAGGATGCCGATTGGCCATACCCGACGGCGGCATCATCGAATTGGATGGAAGGCACCTCGGCAAACGGTGATCCACTCGCTATCGAAGGCACTACGGTGGCAGTCGACTTCAATCGAATTCCTCGCGGCTCCCTGATTTATATTCCGGCCTTGGACATGTATGCGGAAGCGAATGACACCGGCGCAACCGGAATGTGGGCGAATGCTGATGCGGGACAGATGGACTACGGCCCAAACGGAGCGGGACGCGTGGATGTCTACAATCTGGCAGGAGAGCGCTCTTCTGGTCAGGTGGAACAAAATTTTCAGAGTCAGGTAGGCAGTGCTGAGTACGGGCAAATTTATATCGTGCACCGGGGGCCAGGCTGGAAAAACGGAGGCCTGTAATCTCAATTGCACTTTGAAATCCAAAAACTAAACCACAGATTACGCAGATTTCACAGATGACTGAAGCGGTCCTGCTGATGCTATCCCTGCTGATGGCTGCCGCCATAGCGCAGAACCCACCGACAACGGGCGATCCGTATGCCTCAAGAGGGAACCCGGAAAGCCCGGACGGAAAATACCAATGGATCGTTCAAACGACCAATCCAATCCGCTACGCACTCGTGTATGCGCCGGATGGGAAGCAAGTCCTGGCGGTCAACGCATACTATCCAGAAGCTGACAGCTCGAATATTCGGTATGCGAAGGCATGCGGGATCTTTTGGAACAAAGACGGGACGGTTGTCGCCTTGGATGAGTTAAATCGGCGAAGAGCAGGCCATCTGTACTTCTTCATCCTGCGGAACGGGAGAGTGCATGAAATTCGGTCCGAGAATATTTTCCCAATCCCTCCGTACGCCGAGGAAGCTCGCGTCGTGGTTGATCCCGGTTGGGTCTCCGGGATGGAGATCCGGGTGCGGCAAGCACTGAAGACAAAGGCAGGCGAATTCGTCAGCAAATATTTCAAGATAAATTTCGCAGACCCGGACAATCCGACGATTGAGCCTGCAGGATAGGCCGAGGTCCACCAGCAAGTTAGCGCTTATCGCGAAGATATTCCCGGGAGATGCTTGTCATTTCCGAAGTAAGTAAGGCGTCTCGCCTACCTATTCAAAGCGGAGCAACCCGGAACGCTGGTCCGTCTCGCGAGCGGAGAAGAGCGCTCACTTCTTGATAAAGAATTCCCATTCCGGGAACTTGAGCCTCGATTTAAGGCTTTCATGAAACGGTTTCGCTGGGGGATCCTCGGTTGAATCTTGAGCGTTAGTCCCGCGTCCTTCAGTGAACGATTGCCGCGAATGTTATTGATTCGCTTATCGGCCAGGACAACGTTTTTCCATTCGGTCGCGCCACCTTTCGACCGCGGAACGACATGCTCCATTGAGCATTCCTCGGGTTTCAGCACTCGTTCGGTGTACGCGCATCGGCCTCCATCCCGTTCCCGTAGATGTCGCATAGTCAGCCGTGGACGTTTCAGGGGCACCTTGTTGAATTTGACCGCTATGATGACCCTCGGCGCGCGAACACTGCGGCTGGGCGTGCCTATGCAATCGTCGTCGGGCCGCACTGGAAGATTGAGCCAGTCGCTCCATTTGACAGGAACAAAGCTTCCTTCTGTGAAGTTCATTCCGGTTGCGGCGTCGGCGGCCATCATGGAAAGAGCAGCCTGGACCGTGATGACGTTCACAGCCTGCCAGGACCGATTCAGGACAAGACACTGATTTTCGAGCACTCTCATGACTAATCTTTGTAAGGGTCTGCAATGTCCCTTCCCGCCATAGCAACTCCAATTGGTCTCAGACGGTGGATAACCTCTATAGTTCCAGCGTGCGCTTCCAGCACTGAATTCAATCTGCGGTACGCTTGCGGTGCCTCGTCTAAATCTCCTCCAATCAGAAAGACTCCCTTGTCGCGCAGCCATTTGTGCATTTCATCATGACGGACGAGCCCTTGCTGACGTTGTTTTTTGCCCTTGTCGTCCCTGACAAACTTGCCTTTGGCCGCTGTGCGTGACATCACCCGCCCAGCGCCATGCACAGTCGAGTAAAGCGCCTGTGCGGACACCTCTGATGAAACTCCTTTCAAGATCACGGCGTCATCGCCCATCGACCCACCAACAAATCCATATTGGCCAGGAAACGCTGGCGTTGCGCCCTTGCGCACAACCCATAGATCGCGGCCGAAATGATTCTCTCGCCAAGCAAAGTTGTGATGGTTGTGAATTTCTTTAGTGGCTTTCGATCCGATGATTTCCAAAACCCTGTTTACAACCCATCGCCTGCCCGCGTAGGCATAGTCCCCGGCGAGTGTCATTGCCTCGATGTACCTAAATCCCAACGCCGAATCAGCATCCAGAAGAACAGGGTCCACGTCCATGCCGTCCTGACCGCCACCTGCTTTCATGTAGTGAGTTGCAATTGCATGTCCTAGTCCTCTTGATCCGAAATGAACGCCTATCCATACGTTCTGGCTTTCATCTATGAAGATGTCAACATAGTGGTTGCCCGATCCGACAGTGCCTAATTGAGCTTTCGCTTTTTGCTTCAGTGACCTGAGAAATTCGTCACTCCAGGCTCTATCGTCGAATAATTCATGGCGGTCTATCGGAAGCTCATTATACCGGCCCACCCCGAACGAGATTTTCTTGGTGATTTCGACCATGATGTCTTCAATGTTGCGCTGGGTCAGATACGGATCTGCGTCAGTTCGCACCGCCAAATTTCCGCATGCTATGTCAAACCCTACGCCGGATACCGAAATGTGGTCTTTGTAGGCGACGACGCCCCCTATCGGCTGCGCATAACCTTTATGGCCGTCAGCGCAGAGAACTGAATACTCACCGTTTTTGGCGCACCGAAAGATCTGGTCAATCGTCGCTTGATCGTGTTGACCGAATATTTTCATAAACGTTTTGTCTGTTCTTTTTGGCTTTGTCAAAAATTGGTACTCCTGGTCGGTACTGCCCCGACGTTTGGCGCTAATCTGGCGCGACCGAGCTTATAAGACTCGCAGTTTTCTTTAAACTACAGGAGCATTCGCCCGGCTCGGATTTGCGCCGAGAACTCCTGCTTGTAGGGCGGGCTAGTTGCTATTACAAATCACGCGGGCGGAAAAGTGGCGGAAGGCTGAGGTGATGCTCCTCATGCCGCAGGATTGCGGTACGATCTCTTTAGCAAAGAGTCCCGGCATCGCTTGTCCGGTTAACCTTCCAGAAAGTACCCGCGCTCGGACTCGCACCGAGACATAAACAATTTTTGAGATTGCCTCCTCTGCATTGGGATACGCGGGCGAAAAATTGGTGCTCCCAGCAGTGGTTGCAACTGCACTGAATCGGGTTTAAGCCGAGACTCTCTTCTCTTGGAGTACGGGAGCGAAAATGGAGCCATCACTCAGACGTGCGCCGAGCTCTTCCCGATACGAACGGGGTGCGTCGCTATTCCTACGCTTTGACGGCGAAGGTGGCTGCCCTGTATCGCTTCGCTCGATAACTTCACGGTCCAAAGCCGTGCGTGCTACTGGTTACACCACAAGGCAATAAATGGTCGGCCTGGCCGGATTCTCACCGGCAACCTTCCCGTTAGGACCCGCGCTCGATACGTCGAGCTCCAGACCGATGAAAGTACCTCCCGAAGGAGTTGCAGCGAAAGTGGCGCGCGCGACGAGTGCTGCCCTCGCTTTATGTTCCGCTCGACAGGCGGGCGTCGATGCTGTTCGACCTCACGCGCATGGTGGCCCGCCAGGGTGATGCTCCCTGCTCTACCCGCTTGAGAGGCGGTTGCATCACCGCAATGCTTGCAGGCCAGAAGTGATCCTCCAGTATGGTGCCGCCCCATCGTCTGCGGCTTATCAAGCCACCGCTCTACTGTTGAGCTACAGGAGGTTTAAATGGTGGTTCGCCTCGGTACCGCCCCGAGTTTGCCGAGTTAAAAGCCCGGTACGTCGCTTGAAATGTTTGCGAGCCAAATTGGCATCCGCAACCGAGTGTTTCCCGCGGGCTGTCTTCGCCTTGAGAGGGCGACATGAGTCCGGTAGTTCCTCCTCACGGACATAAAACTACGAGAGGCGTCCTAACCACTAGACGACCGCCTCCCTCCCAAGGTGGCGGATGGGATTCGAACCCATGTTTCCTCTCAGATTGGCGACGCCGACGGGACTCGCACCCGCTAGTTATTCGGTTTGAAAGACCGACCGCGCGACTACTTGGCACTCGACGTCATAAATGGCTCCGAGGGTAGGTTCCGCCCCTACGCCATTCACCTTAACAGGGGGATGAACTACTGTTATTCGACCTCGGAATTAAAGTGGTCGGGGAAACACGACTCGCACGCGCTTATATCCTGGTTCCAGGCCAGGCGCCTCGGCTTCTTCGGCTTCTCCCCGATAAATTGGCGGATGGCGGAGGGCACTCTCCCCAAACCTTTGCAGGTTCTCTCTGTTTTCAAGACAGGCTCGGCGCGGTAGTCCGATTCACCATCCATTTAATTTGGTTATCCCGGCGAGAATCGCACTCGCGGCCTCTTCCTTTGCGGGGAAGCGCTCTTCGTTCTGCTGAGCTACGGGATAGTTTGTGGAGACGGTGAGAGTCGCACTCACAACAGCTTGTTTGCAAGACAGGCTCGCTTCTACAGAACATGGGTCCCCAAAAAGTGGCACCCCCGCCAGGTCTCCCACCCGGATCTTCCGCATTAGAAGTGCGGCGCTCTTGTGTGATTGAGCTACGAGGGCGTTTGAAAGTGGACTCCCGTGTCGGACTCGCACCGACTAATGACCGGTTTGCAGCCGGCCGCTTCGGCTTCTTTAGCTTACGGGAGGAATGGTGCGGCGTCCTGGTAACGCTCCAGGCGAGAGGAACCTCGTTTGCTTTACAGGCAAACCCGCCTCTTTAACGGTATACCGCCGCGAAATGGTTGCGGGGCTTGGAGTTGCACCAAGTAAATCAGGCTTATGAGACCCGACGAGATCTGATCCTCCCCGCCTTTGAAAAATGGAGCCAGTATCCGGCTACGCTCCGGACTACGCGATTTACAGGACCGCGTTAGCACTCTTTCGCGTACTGGCAAAATGGTCCCTGCGGAAGGAGTTGCACCCTCACTGGCCGCGTTCTAAGCGCGGTGTCTCTGCTATTGGACTACGCAGGGATGGCACGTCGCCTCGGTGCTGCCCCGAGCAAGGTCGGATTTGGAGTTCGTCCTGCGCAGAGCTGGCGCGCAACGTGTTTAAGAAATTGGAGCGGTCAACGGGACTTGCACTCGTATCCTGGCGTTGGCAACGCCGAGCTCTACTGCTTAAGCTATGACCGCAAAGCCAAAAAGAACAAACACCTTCAGACTAACTCTGGCCGCAGGATAATTCCGCTGGCGGTCTTTCAGGACTTCAGGAGTCCCGCATCCTCTAAAAACAAAAAACCCCGCTCGAACATTTGCGAGCAGGGTGAAACTGAAATCTATTTTTCTATTAGCAGTTTGCCTACTCGGCTGTCATTCTCCCTTGGTTGGGTTTCAGTTCGATCATGCCGCAATAATTACACCAATCGGCTAATCTTCCCGAACGGGAGACTGTCGTTATCGCGGTGAGACTATGGAAGCGCCGATTCATTAGTAGACAGGCCAGCTAAACACTTTTTTCAAAAGAGCACAACTAAAACTTTTCCGTATTTTACAATCGTTAAGTTGGACCATCCTCCTCGAATACGCCGGATGGGAAGCATTCTTGACGGTCAACGCATACTACCCAGAAGCTGACAGCTCGAATATTCGATATGCGAAGGCGTACGGGATCTTTTGGAACAAAGACGGGACGGTTGTCGCCTTGGATGAGTTAAATCGGCGAAGAGCAGGCCATCTGTACTTCTTCATCCTGCGGAACGGGAGAGTGCATGAAATTCGGTCCGAGAATATTTTTCCAATCCCTCCGTACGCCGAGGAAGCTCGCGTCGTGGTTGATCCCGGTTGGGTCTCCGGGATGGAGATCCGGGTGCGGCAAGCACTGAAGACAAAGGCAGGCGAATTCGTCAGCAAATATTTCAAGATAAATTTCGCAGACCCGGACAATCCGTCGATTGAGCCTGCAGGATAGGGCCGACGTCCACCAGCAAGTTAGCGCTTATCGCGAAGATATTCCCCGGGAGATGCTTGTCATTTCCGAAGTAAGTAAGGCGTCTCGCCTTACCTATTCAAAGCGGAGCAACCCGGGACGCTGGTCCGTTTCGCGTACGGAGAATAGAACTATAGATTATGTCCTCTTGAATTCTAAATATTTGGTAATATTGATGTTAGGCTGGATGGATTGCGCTGATTGGCCATTTCACTAACGAAAAACCCTCTAAGTACTGACATGACCAAATGCCGATCTATTATTTTGTTATTCCTTTTCTCCCTCGGCGGATTGGCCTTGGCTTCCGATTCGAAATGGAAAAAGGAGGTGAACGAGCGCTGGGGATTCTCGCTGACTTACCCCGGGTCCCTGATTCCGGAACCAGTCCCGACAAACGGTTCCGGTCGCCGCTACCACTCAGCGGATCACGAAGTCTCTCTTGTAGCTTTGGGCAGCCATACGCAACCCGATGTCCTGGGTGAGAGCTTGAATGGTCTCTGGGAAAAGGAATTAACCGACCGAGGTGACACGGTGACCTACAAGCTCAAAAAGGATGGTTTCTACGTCATATCGGGGATAAATCAAAACGGCTTTGAGTTTTACCATAAAGTGTTTTTCTTTCCCACGTATTGGGTGGAATTCGAGATGACTTACCCGCATTCCAAGCGTCAGCTTTACGACCCCTGGGTAGAGCGGATCTCCCACGACTTTATTTCTGCCTTACCTGACAACGGTCAATATGACCGGTGAGAAATTTGGCCTGCGTCACAAGGCAGAACTCAGGAGTCAGGAGTTGCAGGAGTTCAGAATGAGCGGGCCGTTTTTTCCTTCTTGGCTCAGGTTGTAACCCGCACACAAATTTTCAGAGACCCTCAAGGAACTAAGCGCTAACCCCGGCTTGACCGGAGCCCCACCCTTGCCAGACGGAGGCCGCCTCTAGCGGGAGCCTCCTGCAACTCCTGTAACTTCTGACTCCTGAGTTCTTTTTCGTGTAGAGGGCCAGCTAGGGCTCGAGGGTCACCTTGACCGAGGTCAACCCGGAGATCACGAGGTCGATCCCTTTCTGAAAATCGGTCAGCGGAAGACGGTGCGTGACAATCTCATCCATCGGCAGGAGACCCTGCTCGATCATTCGGATGGCGACCGGATAACATCGCGGCCCCAGATGCGACCCATGAATATTCAATTCTTTGGTGTCTCCGATGATGGTCCAGTCGACCGTTACCTTTTCACGCATGACACTGAACTCCACAAAGGTGCCGAGCTTCCGGATCATCAGCAGCCCTTGCTCGACAGCGGTCGGATGACCCGTTGCTTCAATATAAACGTCGCATCCGTATCCATCTGTCAATTCAAGGACTTTTTTAACAGCATCTTCCTTCTTGGGATTGATTCCGAGTTGGGCGCCCGTGCGTTTGGCAACTTCCAATCGGTCATCGCTCAGATCGAGCGCGATGATCCGCTCGCCGCCATTCATCTTCGCGGCAGCAACCATTCCCAACCCCAGCGGTCCGCACCCGGCGATCACCACGGTGTCCTGAAATTTGATGTTGCCCCGTTCCACCGCGTGGATTGAACAGGCGAGCGGTTCAATGAATACGGCATGATGCCACGGCATGGAATCCGGAATCTTATAATTGAGGGCGCCGGCAGGGAAAATCATGTAGTCAGCCCAGGACCCGAATGTTCGCTGACGAAACCCATAAATATCGTGAACGTTGCACATCCAGTAGGCGCCCGATTTGCAATATCGACAATTCCAACACGGGACAATTTGCTCGCTGATCGCGTGATCGCCAATTTTCAGCCCGTACAATTCTCCGGCGCCATCCCCAAGTCCGACCACTTCGCCCACAAATTCGTGACCGGGAGTCACAGGTGCCTGGCAGTAGCCGACTCGGTGTTCATCGCCCCAGAAAAGGGCGGCACCCGTATAACACTTAATATCGCTGGCACAGACACCGGTGGACCGCACCTTAATCAGCACTTCGCCGGCGCCGGGCCGCGGAACGGGTCGTTCTTCGAGCCGGTAATCGCGAGGGCCGTGCGCCATCACAGCAGGCATGGACTTTGGTAATTTGTCGACTGTCGCGCTCATGGGAGTTTGATATTTTCGGGGGGTGATTTTTTTCTAGCCTCTTAACTCATCACCTTAACAGGGATGGCGGCTCCCGTAGCATCAAAAAGATAAATTTTGTCGGCAGGGAAATAGAGGGTGACGCGATGTCCACGGGTCGGACCGCGCGAGCCGTGCAGTTTTACCATAATAAGGGGCGTCTCCGGCGCAACCTCAACATGGAGATAAGTCTCGCCGCCGAGATTTTCCACGATGTTAACGACAGCTTTTACCTCAACATCCGCCGGACCGGCTTCCAACTCGACGTGCTCGGGTCTGATGCCGACGGTGATTGGCTGGTCAGCGCTGACCGATTCGGCGCGCAACGACAATTTCAGCGTTCCGAGGCCATCCGCAGCAAAAGATATTCCCGCACCGCTCACACCGCTCACGCGGCCCTCAAGGAAATTCATTTGAGGCGACCCGATGAATCCGGCAACAAACTTGTTGACCGGGCGATCGTACAAATCCATCGGCGATCCCACCTGCTCGATGCGACCATCGTGCAAAACCACAATTTTGTCGGCCATGGTCATCGCTTCGACCTGATCGTGCGTCACGTAGACCACGGTATTCCGCGTTTCGTAATGCAGGTTGAGCAATTCGACTCGCATCCGGACCCGCAATTTTGCATCCAGATTGGACAGAGGTTCGTCGAAAAGAAACAGTTTGGGCTGCTTCACAATACAACGGCCGATCGCGACACGTTGACGCTGACCTCCGGAAAGCTGCTTTGGCTTCCGATCGAGCATCGTTTCCAAATGCAGCAGCGTCGCGGCGCGTTCGACACGCTTGTGGATTTCTGCCTTCGTGAGTCCCTGCAACTCCAAGCCGAAGGCAATGTTGTGGAAGACGTTCAGATGCGGGAAAAGCGCGTAGTTCTGGAACACCATCGCAACATTTCGTTTGGACGGATGGACGCTGGTGATATCCCGACCATCCAGTACGATTCTCCCGCTTGTCACAGTTTCCAGACCGCAGATGGAACGAAGCAGCGTGCTTTTCCCGCATCCGGACGGTCCAACAAAGACAACGAATTCCTCCTTCTCAACCTGCAGGTCGATGTTCTTTAACGCGTGAAAGGAATCGTAATGTTTCTCGATTTGAATAAGTTCCAAATAAGCCATCGAAGTTAGCTACGTTCAGTTGGATTGCTGGTTGTGATTCGGAGGAACACGCTCAACGGGACCTGTTCGATTGAAAAATGCGCCTGAAGACAGTGGCTCATTTTCCGAAGATCTGCGCGCTGTTTTCCACTTTTTTGCGAGGAAGCCCGAAAGATGACACTTCTGTCCCAGAACCGATTCGCTTTTCACAATCGATGCGCACACATGAGGCAACCTCTCCAACGGAAAAATTAACCTTCCCAACACGCAGGACCGCAACTGCACGTTCGGCACAAAGGAAGAGATCTTCATCGTCCAAAATCAGCCTCCCTCGAAGAATAAGGCCCGACCGAAGCTCGACCTCACACTGCTCGCCAAGCGGGTATCCCAGCGCCGCCCCCAGCCGTCGTGTGCTCGCCCGTCGATGCTCCCGCCAAAGCGAAAAACCATCGGCAGAATTACCCGCAAAATCGAAAGCCAGTTGTTGGTTCCGTTGCTGATCTGCTTGCTGGGACTCCATTGCTCGACTTTACTCCTATGAAGAATTCCCCGGGCCTTTGCAATACAGATCCTGGAGACCCCCCTGTCCCGAGTTTGGAAATGCAAAACACACTTCTTCGTTTCCTCAATCGCCTCCGCTCCCCAAAGGGACTTTTAGCCTCCGTCTACGTGCTCTTTGTCATGAGCAGGTTGGCGCTCGCAGAGACACCCGTCACAGACCCGATCGCGGACTATCTGGCGATGAATGTCCCGGACCGCATCGCGAATGTCGGCAGGTTGCTGGTGGTCAAAAAAGTGGAGATTGATCTGGAGGGCAATGGGAAGAACGATGTTTTTGTCGGAACCTGGTACCGAAACTCCGGACCTGACACCTGGCTATGGACGGGATATGCGCCGACAACCGGGGGCTACGACCGTATCACACCCGCCGACTCTGATGTGTTGATCGACTTCGACGGCATTTACGTGGGTAACCTTCCTGATATCGGTCGTCACGGCATGGCGCAGGCATACAGTCTGGAGCTGACTAACAAGGATCGGGACCAATCGAATATGATCAGTGACGTGACCTTTTATTACATCGAAGATGGCCGCCTGACGCAGCAGGGAACCGGGGCGCTGGACCGAGATGATCCTGATCAGGAGGCAAAGTTTGAGTACTACTTCGGCCCGGATCGCAAAATGTCAGGAACGCCAAAAATTGAATCATTGACAGTTCCCGAGCTGGCACAACGAGGTTACCACATCCCGATCTGGCACACGTCCGCAGTCCCTGGAACAAAATGAGCGAATCTTTTTCGGAAGTAGCCGCAACGTGGTAACTTAGTTGTTGGGCACCCGTAGAAGTATTGAGAGTAAGAAAGACGAAGCCCGGCCAGTCCAGAGGCTTGTTGCGTAGCGAACTAGAGCGGGATCCCGAGCGAATGACCACTTTAACCTCGTCTATTGCGAAATATGCGATATTAATGCAGTGAACCGTGGGAGCTTATGAGAAAACTTTTCATTACTATTTGTGCCAGTCTGCCGATGACCGCCGGTATCGCTCTGGCTCAGGAGTTTACAGCCAGACCGCGCGTTGCTCCAGAACCCGAGCAACGCCCGCCCGTTGAACAGAATTCGACTTCCTCCTGGTACAGGAAGTTTATTGCGGCTCCAAACAAACTCCAGCTCATCAGCCCGTTTGCGCCCAGGCAATACGGCAGCGGCGAGCAAGTCGTGGTTGCAGACCCTCAAGATCCAAAGGAGAGGCCTCATGGCCTCCGATTGTTCTCAATCGCCTTTTGACTTTACGCTACGTCGTTGGGGAATCCGGCAAGAGACGAGGCAGCGACCTGTCCTCGAGATAGGGAACCTTCGGTGGCGGACACCGAGCAGTCGCGTGTCGCGATCTTCTGTCCGACATTTCTCAAGCCCGAAATGCTGCACGTTTATCGGCAAGTAGCAGGTCTCAGAAAGGTTGCGCCTGTCATTTTCACGTTCAAGCGAGAAAACTCCGGCCAGTTTCCATTTGAACCCGTCCGGTTTGTTCATCGCTCCTCCCTTCGTTGGCTGCGTCGGATCTGGAATGTCCAAATCAGAAAGACCCCGCAGCAGGCTTACCGGGATGAAGTCGACTCGATGAAGGCACTGTTGACGGCCGAACGCTGTCAACTGCTCCATATTTACTTTGGGAACAATGGCCTCTTCTGGCTACCGTTCTTGCGCAAGTCCGCAGTTCCTGCAGTTGTGTCATTTCACGGTGCGGATATTCAGGTGAATGTCGATTCCCCGGCTGCCAAGAGGTTGTTGAAGGATTTGTTCGCTTCCTGTGTGCTCGTACTGGCTAGATCCGAATCTCTTGCTTCCGCGCTTGTCCGGCTCGGATGCTCGCCTGACAAGCTCCGAATTCAACGTGCCGGAATCCCTCTGGAGACTTTTCGCTATCTTGCTCGTCAAAAACCCACTGACGGCGCATGGCGACTTCTTCAGGCCTGCCGCCTTATCCAGAAAAAGGGGCTTGAATGGACGCTCCGGGCCTTTGCAGCGTTTCTGAAGCGCTATCCAAATGCGAACTTGACAGTAGCCGGCACTGGCCCGTTACGCGGTTCTCTGGAGAAATTGGCGGCGGACCTACGGTTGGGTACCAGAATTCAGTTCGCAGGATTCGTAGCTCAACCCGACCTTTTGACCCTCTACCTGAACAGCCACATTTTTCTCCATCCAAGCGAACAGACGCCGGATGGCGACCGAGAGGGCGTTCCCAACAGCCTGCTGGAAGCGATGGCCACCGGACTCCCGTGCATCGCGACGCACCATGGCGGCATTCCCGAGGCAATCGCCCACCTGGAATCCGGTATACTGGTACCAGAATCAAATCTCGCAAGTTTGGAGGACTGGTTGGATCGCTTGGCAGCAGACGATCATCTTCGAGATTCGCTGGGGCGAAACGCAGCACAGACGGTCAAGGAAAAATTTGCCCTGACTACTCAGATCGAAAAACTTGAGGATATCTATCTGGGCCTTTACAGGCGATGAATTGCCCACAGCGCCTCGAATGAGATTGAATTTCTTTGCGCGATACGTTAACCGCTCCTGAACTGAAAAGTTCCCCCTATGGTTAATCCACCTCACGTATTGGTCGGCGGCGAAGCGTTGTTTGATTTCATCTCCTCAAATGTTGGCCTCGGCTTAGGTGGAAGCACGACGTTTGAAAAGCGAGTGGGCGGTTCTCCGTTCAATATCGCCGTCGGTATTCGACGGTTAGGCACCTCAGTCTCTTTCGTTGGCAAAATTGGGGTCGACCAATTCGGCGAAGCGCTGGCGACATTCCTCGAAACCGAATCGGTCAACATATCCAATGTCATCCGGGAGGAAGGAACAAAAACCACTTTGGCTTTCGTGGGCCGTCGATAAAGATGCGAAACCGGAATCCCGTTTCTATCGAGATCACGCCGCAGATATCTCGCTCCGGAGCGAGGAGTTAACTCTAGTCCAACCGTGTTCCTTTTCAGTCTATCATTGCGGAGGCATCGTGCTGGCCGAGGAACCTTCCGCCTCCGCTTACGTATCCTTAGTTGATCGATTTTTTGAGGAGAACATTCCGGTATCGCTCGATCCGACCGTTCGGAAATCATTAATCTCCGATGCGGATAGTTATCTGGCACTTCTTCGCAGAATTGCAGAGAAAGTGAGCATCCTGAAAGTCAGTGACGAAGAACTGCAATTCATGACGGGAACAGAGGATTTTGATCGAGCGGTCAAAGCGTTGCCGATGAAAAAAGGTGCTTTGGTTTTTGTCACCCTGGGAAAGGCCGGTTCCTCTGTCTATAGAGATGGAAATAAGCTCACCGAGGTCCCAGGATTCCCAGTGAAGGTGGTCGAGACGACCGGATGCGGAGATTGCTTTATGGCTGCAACTTTATCGCAATCAGCCGGCCATTCAGTTGAGCAACTTGCCGAGATCGGAACCGAAAAACTAGAGGCAGCCATGCGTGTCGCCAATGCCGCCGCGGCGATCGTTGCCACCCGCGTCGGCGCCGCCGGCGCTATTCCGACTCAAGAGGAAGTCCAGGCATTCCTGGATAAAAGAGCAAAGTGAATTCCTGATCTATAAGCTGAGCATCTTACGGCGGTAGTCTTCGTCGAGACGGTTTTCGATCCGGAGCACCTCGGATTCCGGCATCGAAATATTGCCGCCCAATGAGTGCGCTCCGACAAATATTTCGGCAGCCTTCACCGTCATCGCCATCGCGACTCGAACCGCGTCCGGGGTTTGACCTATGGTGATCACCCCATGATTTCCGAGCAGGATTACTTTCGGATTTTTTCCGTGTGCTCGTTCAAAGCTCTGTAGATCCCGCCGGATTCGCACGGCCAAAGTAAGCCCGGGATCCTCGTAGGGGATCAGCATCGACACCGGGCCGCAACAAACAACTTCATCCGGGAAACGCCTCTCCTCGGCGAACAAAGTTCCGAGGCCGGAGCAGAGGATCTGATTGACCGGGACCGGGTGAGTATGACCCACATAATTAACCCCGGGAATCGTTAACAAATAGGCATGGAAAAATGTTTCAACAGAAGGCTTTAACGCCATTGGTCGAACCCGGGAGCTGAGTAAGATCTCTTCGATTTCCTGCTCTGAAACATTCTTTCGATCCAGGAATGGAAGCAGTGTGTCGAAGTAACAATCTGTTAGCTCGATCTCGGTCAACGAGCCGAGGCTGCTCCCGCTTGATTTTACGGCGAATACCTTCTGGTCGATACGCCCGGAAGTGTTTCCTTCACCTAATATCGTCCAATGAGCTTGGCCGAACTCGCGGGAGAGTTCGATGAGCCGCGAACGAACCAGAGCCGGGTTTTGTGGTGGCATACAGAGTGACAGGCGATTCAGCACTCCCCGCAGAAGTGAACCTTCAGACCAAGGTCATGCATAACAGCCGCTTTGGTAAACATCGCCGATTGGGCACCGGCGCGGTCCGGGGCGTAGGCCACCTGGATGTGATTCGCCTTGTGCCGAGCCATCATCTGGTCGCGACTGACGCCCTGCAGGACCGCGTGCATAATCGGCCACTGCGCCGTTGTCTGCTGCCAGCGATCGCTCGTTTCTTGCTCCGGCAAGTGCAAGACTTCTGCCAGACCAGTATCATATTGCAGTTCGCCACCTGAAATGAAGATACGGCTCCAGACAACCCATCCCGGCTTGCTGACACCCTTGCAGGTGCCCCCTCCCAAGCGGAAATACATCGGCGGTTGGCGTTCGCTGGAAGTCCCGCCGTATCCCCCGGTGAAGTGCGCTGGCGGCGCGCCTCCGCTGATCTGGAAAACCCAGACGTAGGCGTCAATTTCGGAGCTCTTGAATTGGCGACCCCATCTGAGATCATGCAAGGTCGTTTCTGGTGGATACCCCAATTCCAGCCAGACACGGTTGGTAACCAGAGCGTCCAGACCGGCGCATTCATCCACTTCGTTGAAATGCGGTAGCGCTTCTCCGGCGAACAACTCCTGTCCGGACGCTTCATGACAGACCGGTGGCCGATCCACGTTGTTCAGCAGTCCCTCAATGAGATCCGATGCCGGTGCGAGATCCTTCAGCCCCTGTTGGTATTGGATTCCGATCGTTGCGCAGCCAAACTCATCAGCGATCCGGATAGCAGCAATGTACATTTTGCACTGTTGAAGGACCTGATTCTCCGTCAGATCACTTTCTTCATTCGGCCCGAAATGGAATTTTACGCCCCTGGAAAGCAGCCAATCGTAGATCTTTCGGGCTTCTTCATCGGAAACCGTGAGCATTTTTGCGTACAAGGTGGACTGGCTGAGCCTCTCCTTGTAAACGCCGGTCTGATGCAGCAGTTCATCCGGAATGATTGCGTTGTACATGCCCATGCAACCCTCATCGAAAACGCCCATAATCGCTTTTCCAGAAAGCAATCGACGCGCAATTTTTTCCCCCGTTTTGCGCGAAGAACCCGGCACCTTGGCGTCCTTGAATTTCAGTACGTGCGAAGTGTCATGTTTGACCTTCCCGTCGTTGAGCCATTCCCGCAGCCTCTTCGTAAAGAACCTATCTGTGAATTCCTCGCTCCATAGAGTGCTGTACTTCACGCCCGCCTTGGTAAGCGATCCATTCAAATTCAGCAGCCCAACCAAGCCAGGCCAAGTCCCGCTCCAGTTGGCGACCGTCAGAATCGGGCCGTTATGAGAGATCAAGCCGCCGAGCAAATGTTGCGTATATTGCCAAACCGCCTCCGCCACAATCAGAGGGGCGTCCTGCGGTATGGACTTGAAAACGTCAAGGCCCATCTTCTGACTATCGATGAATCCGTGTCCCTTCGTTTCGTCGAACGAATGCGCTCGTTTGACGTTGAAACCTTCGCGTTCAACGGCTCCAACCAGAGCCTTTTCCATCGCGGCCTGCGCAGGCTCGCATTTTTGGTTCGCCGATAGACGAAGATCGCCATTGGCAACAAGGTAGACTGTATTCATAAATTAAGATTGCGCGCTGAGCCGGATCGGGGTGAACAACAACTCTGAGGATTGCTTCGGGCAGCAGTTGCCGTTCACGGTGTAAACCCTTAAGGCATTGCTCCTGCTCCGAGCGCCTATCATTACCTAGCGCTTGAGTTATTGAGTCTAGCCAAACGATTCCATTCTTGAAAGACCTATCTTCCGGCCGCTCCGAGTTTACCACCAGCGAAACTGGCTCACGGTTGCGTAAATCAAAAGCAGGGTCACAACCACGATCAGGAAGAAGGTCGATCCGATCAAAATGGAGACAAACAGCCAGTCACCTGAAGTCACGGCACCGGTCTTTCCGGCAAATCGTTCCAGGATCCTGTAATTCCGAATATTCGGTTTGTACCAGAGAACAAATATATCCCCAAAGAATGGCACCATTCCAACGGTCGCGTTGATGAAGATGTTCAGCGCCATTCGGACCAGAGCGATTTTCGGCACCCGGTGCCGAACACTTCGATACAACAGTCCCGCCGAAATCAGCGAGGTCACTTGATCACCGAGGACAGGAATCAATCCGATGATCGGCTCGATCCCGAATCGGATCCGGGTTCCCGGTATCACAAAAATAGTGTCCAGCAGGCGACTTACCAGTTTAATGAACGGGTCGAGATCGTCAGCCTGCTTCGTTTTCGCTTCCGGAGGCAACACCTCTACGTCGATGTAATCTAGCCCTCTTCCAGAACCGGCGCCTTTTCGGTCATCGCTTTCCATTTTACAACCTATCCAGGAGGCATCCGCTTCGCCCGAAAATAGCACAAGCGCAAGCGCTCGTGAGATTGGTTGCGCTATCCGGGAATTTCTCGCAACATCTGGGAGTTTGTCGGGAACTTTTTCAGGAACGACAAGAGCCTTTCGATCGCCTCTGGCGGTCGATGGCCAGCCAATCCGCGTCTGATCGTGTTGATCTTTTCCAAGTCATGCGCCGGAATCAAAAGCTCTTCCCGGCGAGTGCCGGATTTGAATATGTCGATGGCCGGATAAGTCCGTTGATCGCTGATCTGTCGATCCAAAACCATTTCCATGTTGCCAGTCCCTTTGAACTCCTGGAAAATGAGCTCGTCCATCTTGGATCCGGTCTCAATCAGCGCCGTGGCCATGATGGTCAACGAGCCGGCTTCTTCCGTATTGCGCGCAGCAGCGAAGAGCTTGCGCGGTATCTCCATGGCGCGAGAATCCATACCGCCACTCATGGTGCGCCCGCTCCCGGAGATGGCATTGTTAAACGCGCGACCAACGCGTGTTAATGAGTCCAGGAGCACGAAGACATCCTTTCCGGCCTCGACCAAGCGTTTCGCGCGTTCGATCGCGAGTTGAGCGATCCGTGTGTGACTCTTGATGTCGCTGTCGTTGGAACTTGCCATGATATCGGCTTTCGGAACGGTCCGACGAATTTCGGTCACCTCCTCGGGACGCTCATCGACCAATAAAATGATGAGTTTCACTTCCGTATGATTTCGGACCACTGCATCCGCAATATGTTGCAAAAGTGTCGTCTTACCGGTTCGCGGAGGGGCAACGATTAATCCTCGTTGTCCTTTACCGATCGGAGTCATCAAGTCCATCACCCGCGTCGTATACCGATCCGGGACGGTTTCAAGCCGAATTCTTTCGAGCGGATTGATCGAGGTGAGCTCTTCAAAGACCGGCAGGTTGCGATATTTGTCGGGATCCTCGCCGTTAATCAGTAGAAGCTTGAACAACTGCGGACCACGACTGCCTCGGCGGACTTCACCCTTGATCCATAACCCGTCACGCAAGGCATGCTTTCGAACGACCTCGGGTGTAACAAAGATATCTTGCGGCGATTGGACGTAATTCCGTTTTGGATCGCGGAGAAATCCAAAGCCTTTCCCGGAAACCTCTATCAACCCTTCCCCAAACACCGGGTCATATCTCGAAACTTCGACCGGCGGAGGAGCCTCTTGAAAACGAGAAGGAACCGCCACCGTTGAAACCGACTCTTCAATCGGTTCACTCATGGCAGCGCTCTTCTGATCATTTGAATGCACCGCAGATTCCACGGTTCCGTGGCGCTGCGCTGAGACAAGTTCGGGTGTTTCCTCAACATTCTGAGAAGAGGTGTTCTCCTGACTCTCCGAGACTGTGAAATGGCTATTTGTAACGTCGCCTGTCGGTTCGTCATTCGTCGTTGGTTTCTTAGCTCTTCTCGCACTCGTTTTACCTGCTGTTGCCCTTCGCGGGCGCGCAGCGGTTTTCGTTCGTCGAGGTTTTTTTACGTCGTCCACGTCTTGATTGAGCAAAGCGGGTTGTTCGTTTGCTTCTGCCATAACTTCCATTTTAGAAAAATTTGCGTCCGCACGGTTAGCTCGAAAGCCTTGCTAGTAACTCGTCGGAAATATCGAAATTGCTGTAGACACTCTGGACATCGTCATTCTCTTCGAGCGCATCGCATAATCTCAAAACTTGCGAAGCTAACTCTTCGTGGACGACTGCAACCATCGTGTTCGGTACAAAGGTTAACTTTTGAGATTCAAACTGGATTCCGGCATTTTTCATCGCCTCTCCGACCTGGTAAAGATGGTCGTGAGGTGTCATGACGATGTACAAATCCTCATCCGTGATTAAATCTTCCGCTCCTGCTTCCAGAGCGACTTCCATTACTTTATCTTCCTCGACTCCCGTCTTTCCAATGGCGATCTGACCCTTCCGCCTGAACATGTAGGAGACGGCCCCGGAAGCCGCCAGATTACCGTGATTCTTGGCAAAGATACTTCGAATATCCGCCGCTGTTCGGTTTTTGTTGTCAGTCGCGGCCTCCACAATAATGGCCACGCCTCCCGGGCCGTATCCTTCATACATCAACTCTTCAACAATCCCTCCTTCGATCTCGCCTGTCCCCTTTTTGATCGCTCGCTCAATCGTCTCATTCGGCATGTTTTGCGCGCGGGCAGCCAGAACGGCGGTCCGGAGACGGGGATTTAAGTACAGGTCGCCGCCTCCCATCCGGGCCGCCACCATAATTTCCTTTGAGAACCTGCTGAATATCTTCCCACGCTTCGCATCCAGTGCACCTTTAAAGCGCTTGACTTTCGACCATTTACTATGACCCGCCATACTTCGGGTGAAAACAAAATCAATACAGAAAGGTTAAGTTTTACCAGCGACGCACTTGAGAGCGATGAGCAAGACAGAAGAATTCCAAGAGAGAACCGCTGATTAGCGCATCAACAAGCGATATGCCAAGCAAACCGCAAATAGACTGATTTGTCAACTTACTTTGCTGGAGGCCCGCTTCCGGGCGGTCGAAGCAAGGATCTTCTTGCGTAGTCGCAGCGTCTTTGGTGTCGCCTCCACGTACTCGTCGGGTCCAATATATTCCAGTACCCGCTCAAGCGTCATCCTATGCGGAGGAGCCAATTGGACGCCCTTACCGTCGCCCTGGCTGCGCATGTTGGTGAGATGCTTTGTCTTGCAGGCATTTACCGTCAGATCGTCCGGACGCGAATTCTCCCCAACAATCATCCCTTCGTAAACATCTTCTTGTGGGCCAATGAAGAGCTTGCCGCGTTCCTGTACGTTATTTAAGGCATATGCGGTCGAAATCCCGCTCTCCATGGCGACCAGCACACCATTGTCGCGATTGGAAATTTCACCCTTCAAAGGGCCATATTCCTTGAATAAGTGGCTCATCGAACCGAGCCCTCTGGTAAGGTTCACCAAATCGCTCTCAAAGCCGATCAGTCCACGAGTTGGAATGGTCGCCTCAACTAGCACGGTGCTGGTTTGATGGTCCATGCCAACAATTTCCGCTTTGCGGCCGGCCAGCGATTGAAGAATATCGCCGAGATTTTCGTTAGGAACGTCCGCATAGAGTGTCTCAAACGGCTCCAGCACATTTCCCATCTCGTCCTTGTGAAAGATAACTTCAGGCCGAGAGACAAGGAGTTCAAAACCTTCGCGACGCATCTGTTCGACGAGAATCGCAATTTGCATCTCACCTCGGGCGCTCAGTGTAAATATTCCGGCCGTATCTGTTTCGACGAATTGCAGCGAAACGTTGGTGCGGCATTCGCGAACCAGACGTTCCTTGATGTGCCGCGCCGTCAGAAGCTTACCCTCCCGTCCGGCCAACGGAGAGTCGTTGACGAGGAAGTTCATCTTGATCGTCGGGGGATCAATATCGACGAATTCGAGCGCGTTCCTCTCTTCCAGATCTGTCAAGGTTTCCCCGATGGAAATCTCCTCAAAGCCGGCCAGACCGATGATATCGCCGGCACCGGCGTGCTTGATCTCGATTCGATCCAGCCCCTGATGCCCAAATAAAGCCGTAACAGTATCGCGTTCGCGCCGGCCATCTTTGTGGATACAGACGATGGAATCACCAACCTTTACGCGTCCACTGACGATGCGACCGAAAGCCAGTCTGCCCAGATAATCCGAGTAATCAAGATTGGATACCAGCATCTGGAAATAAGCTTCCGGCACCTTTGGCGGCGGCGGGATGTGCTTCACGATCGCTTCGAATAACGGTTCCATCGAGGTGTTCGGCTCATGGATCTCTCGCATTGCATATCCGTCTTTCGCACTGGTATATATCACCGGAAAATCCAGTTGCTCATCCGTGGCACCCAAGTCGACGAAGAGATCAAAGACCATGTCCAGCACCTTGTGCGGCCGGGCGTTTTCTCTATCAACCTTGTTGATGACCACGATTGGCCGCGCCTTGTTCTCCAAGGCCTTGCGCAGCACAAACTTCGTCTGAGCTTGCGGACCGTCATGCGAATCGACCACCAGCAATACCCCATCGACCATTTTCATGATCCGCTCCACTTCCCCGCCAAAATCTGCGTGGCCAGGCGTATCAACAATGTTGATGTGGTAATCCTTGTACTTGAAAGCGGCGTTCTTCGCCTTGATCGTAATCCCCTTTTCTTTTTCGAGGTCCATCGAGTCCATGACTCGTTCTTCGACCTTTTGATTTGCCCTGAATGTACCGGACTGACGAAGCAATTGATCCACCAGGGTCGTCTTTCCATGGTCAACATGGGCAATAATTGCAATATTACGTATACGTTCCATAGAAACCGATGGAGAATCGGAAAGATGGCTGCGCCCAACAAGCTCGTCAACGATGATTAAGTTCAAACCGCACTAACCAAAGTGCGTTTGTCCCGAATCGCAACCAGAAAACCAGAACTCAGGAGTCAGGAGTTGTAGGAGTTACAGAATGAGACACTTCCTCGCCGGTCCACCAATCTTCGGAAATTCATGCACTGCACGATTGCTAACGTGGTTGGCCCAAAATTGGAGAACTTCTGTAACTCCTGCAACTCCTGACTCCTGAACTCCTGAGCTCTGGTTTTCTGATTCCCAAATTCAATCCGGCAGGCGCTCAAATCGATTTGAGTCGCTTAAGTAAAGCGCCGCCTTCGGTTCTCCATAGTCGGAGCCGATGTTGATCCCAATCGTCCTGCCCAAATTCATCGGACCTACGGCACGGTGGGTGTGCCCGCAGACCACAGCAAGCAGGTCCTGTCGCGCCTCTCGCAAGAGGTTTCCCATCGCGCGGTTCCCGAGATAGGCGCGGAAAAAGGCATAAACCGAAGGCGACGAATCAGGAGGTGCCGAGTCGATCGCCGGCACACCCAGGAGTTCTTCGAACGGCGGTGTGTGTAGCACAACAATGGTTCTCGAATTCCCGGCTTCCGACAGCCGCCGTCGAACACCCACGACCTGCTGGCGTGCGATCTCCCGGAGATGTTGATCATCCGGCATGAGTTGGAAATCGCGCCAGCGCAGCGCTGAACTCGCTGAAGGCGCGCCGCGGAGGTAATCCTCCTCCGTAACCGGGATACCGTCATACGCCAACCCCGGAAGGGCAAAACCGAGATCGTAGTGGCCATAGCCTCCCACAAGCTGAATGTCTTGCAGGTGCAGGTTTCCCAGATCCAGGAGCACGATATCGAGAGATTTGGCCGCGGGTGCCCAGTAGCGATCAACGACCTCAGAAAGGGAGGCGACCTCTTTACGAGAAACGTCATGCATCCAGAAGTCATGGTTCCCAAGACAAACAGCGATGGGACCCTGCGGAAAGCAATCGCGCAGACTTTCTAATGTTTCCCCGGCTTGCTGCGCACTCGACAGGTCCCCCGCGACAACAAACGCGTCCGGCCGATGCCGCGCGATCCACCTTCGGATCTTCGCGAGTGTCCGTTCCTGCGTTGACCGCAGGAGATGGAGGTCCGCGGTGAACAATATTCTCACGCCGCCACCCCAAAACCACCACCACCCGGAGTCTCGATTACGATGGCGTCGCCAGGCCGAACGTCTCTGTGACCGCTGCTGCCGAGATCGTCGATTTCGCCCTTCAACCGCTGGATGTAGGTTCTGCCGACCTGACCCGGATGTGCGCCTTCGAGTCCAAACGGCGCTATCACGCGACTATTTGCCAGAACCGCCACGATCATCGGCTCGCGAAATCGAATGCGGCGAATGACGCCATCCCCTCCCGGCCAAAGTCCTTGGCCGCCGGAGCCACCCCTGATCCGAAACGCGTCAATCATCACGGGATATCTTAATTCCAGGACCTCTGGATCCGTCAGCCTGGAGTTAGTCATGTGGGTGTGGACGGCAGAAGCGCCTTTAAAGCCGTGCCCAGCCCCGGCTCCACCGCAGATCGTTTCATAATACTGGTATTGACTGTTTCCGAACGTCAGGTTGTTCATAGTTCCTTGCGCCGCCGCGAGCACCCCGAGCGCTCCATAGAGTGCGTTCGTCAGCGCCTGCGACGTTTCCACATTACCGGCGACAACAGCCGCGGGCGATCTCGGCGCAAGCAGCGAAGCTGGCGGGATCACAATGTCAAGCGCTTCCAGACAACCGTCATTCAATGGAATATCCTCGTTCACCAGTGTGCGAAATACGTACAGGACCACCGCCTGAACAATCGAGGAAGGCGCATTGAAATTTCCCGCACTTTCCGGAGAGGTTCCAGTGAAGTCAACCGTCGCCTTGCGAGCCTTGGCGTCGACATCAATCTTCACATGGATCTCCCCCCCAAAATCCATTTTCTGGACGAACTGGCCGGGCTTCAACCGATCAATGGCCCGGCGAACCTGCTCCGACGCATTGGCCCTGACGTGAGCCATGTACGCTCGGACAACCTCCAAACCAAAATGATCGATCATGGAATTCAATTCCCGACCACCTTTTTCGTTCGCTGCGATCTGGGCACGAATATCACCCAGATTTTGAGCTGGATTTCGAGCTGGATATCGCCCACCAGCAAGCAAAGCGAGGAACTCGGCTTCGCGGAGAACGCCCCCCTCCACCAGCAGAAAATCGGTGATCATGACTCCCTCTTCCTCGATTGTCCGGCTCTCCGGCGGCATTGAGCCCGGGGTCAATCCGCCGATATCCGCGTGATGACCACGGCTCGCCACCCAGAACAGTGGGCGCGGCGACCGACCAAAAACCGGTGTCACAACGGTGACGTCCGGGAGATGCGTGCCGCCCGCAAAGGGGTCATTGAGCGCATAGACTTCGCCCGACCGAATCTCCGCACCCCTTCGCCGGATAATTGCGCGGACAGCCTCGCCCATCGAGCCGAGATGCACAGGCACATGGGGCGCATTTGCGACGAGTCTTCCATCGCCGTCGAACACCGCACACGAAAAATCAAGCCGTTCCTTGATATTAACCGAGTAAGCGGAGTTCTGAAGGACCGCGCCCATTTGCTCCGCAATCGACATGAACATGTTGTTGAAAAGCTCCAGCAGCATTGGGTCAGCCGCTGTGCCAACGGCAAATTTTCCTGGACGCGGTAGGGTCCTGCTCAAGAGGAGATCCAGGCCCGGGGTGATCTCGGCTCTCCAGCCCCATTCCACCACCGTCGTCGTCGTCGCTTCGACAATGATGGCCGGCCCATTGATCCGCGATCCGGACCCCATGGACGCGCGCTCGAACACCGGGGTCGAATGCCAGTTCCCTTCAAACACGGCATCCACGCAAGTGAGCGGTTCGGGCTCGGCCGTTTCGTCCGCTTCCTGAACCTCCCCGGAGCGCGTATCGCTTTGACCGATCGCTTCCAGCGAAACCGAGTCGATGACAACTTGGCGACCTCTCGAATTCATTACAAACCCAAATCGCGTTCGATGGGCTTTGAGAAACGCTTCCTCCATTTCCTCCTCGGAACCCGCGTCCACGGCCAAAGGGGTATTTGTACCCTCGTACCGGATATTGAATTTCCGAACGATCACCTCGATTTTGCTCCCTTGAGCGAGCAGCTCGGCTCGAGCTTCAGCCTCCAGCTCGGCTAATACGCGTTGAGCTTCCTGGATCCCGGAGCGAGCAAGAAATTTTTCGACAGAACACTCCTTCAGCACGCGGAGTTCAGCCAATCCCATCCCGTACGCGGATAGCACCCCAGCGAACCGATGAATGAGAGCGCGCTCCATGCCCAGAGCATCGGCAACCGCGCAGGCATGCTGTCCACCGGCGCCTCCAAAGGTCACCAGCGTGTACCGGCTCACGTCGTAGCCGCGAGCCACAGAAATCCTTTTGATGGCGTTAGCCACATTTTCGACTGCGATGCGGAGAAACCCGCTTGCCAGCCGCTCAGCGGACAGATCGCCAATCTCCGAAACAAGCTCTTTGAACCGATGACGGACAAGTTCCACATCGATTGGCAGATTACCGTTTGGACCAAATATTTTCGGAAAGAAGGCGGCCGGCAAACGACCGAGCAATACGTTGCAATCCGTCACCGTGAGCGGCCCGTTCAGCCTGTAACAAACAGGCCCCGGGTTGGCGCCCGCGCTTTCCGGGCCAACACGCAAACGCGATCCATCAAACCGGCAGATGGAACCGCCTCCGGCGGCAACGGTGTGAATATGCATCATCGGCGCACAAATCCGAACTCCGCCGATCTCTGTCTCAACCCGGCGCTCAAATTCACCCGCGAAGTGGGTGACATCCGTCGATGTCCCCCCCATATCAAAGGCTATGATGCGTTCGAAACCCGATTGAACACCAACCTTCGCCGCTCCGACGATTCCGCCGGCCGGGCCGGATAGAATCGCATCTTTACCCTTGAAGTGATTCGCGTCAGTCAAGCCTCCGCTTGATTGCATGAACAGCAGGCGCACCCCAGGCAGTGCGGATCGGACGTCACTGACGTATCTTGCAAGGACCGGCGATAGATACGCGTCCACAACGGTCGTGTCGCCACGATTGATCAACTTAATGAGTTGGCTCGCTTCGTGGCTGGTCGATATCTGATCAAACCCGAGATTGCGCGCGAGATCGGCGAGCTTTCGTTCATGTTTCGGGAATCGATAACCATGGATGGAAACGATCGCAATCGAGCGAATTCCTTCCGCAAGCAAGCTCTCCAGCGAAGTCCGCACGGGGTCCAACTTCAAAGGTTCGATCTCTTCCCCTTCCGACGGAAAATCGACCGTCAAACTCGACTACTCTCTCGTAAATCTGCTCCGGCAGCTCGATCCGGAGATCAAAAAGCCGAGGCCGCTGCTGAGTTCCAATTCGCAGCACATCGGCGAATCCACGATTAATTAAAAGCGCCATGCGTACGCCCTTGCGCTCCAGAAGGGCATTCGTGGCGACCGTTGTGCCCATTTTGACACTTTCGATCTGGCTGGAAGAAATTGGTTCATGGGGCGCGAGACCGAGCATGCGACGGACTCCTTCGACGGCAGCATCCGGGTATTGGCCGGGATTCTCGGAAAGCAGTTTGGCCGTGCGAACGATTCCATCAGGGTTTCGGCCCACGATGTCCGTGAAGGTCCCGCCTCGATCTATCCAGAACTGCCAACGTCCTCGGCTTGCGTTCATTCTGCGCGATCTGTGATTTCAAATTCGAAATTTAGGCCAGAGCTCTCCAACCCGCGGTATCAGCTCCGGAGAAATTCCAGAACCTTTGCCAGCGCCCTGCCGCGGTGGCTCAGGCTATTTTTAATCTCGGCTTGAAGTTCACCAAATGTCTCCGTGTACCCGCGCGGAATGAAAATCGAATCGTACCCAAATCCGCTGTCGCCGCGTTCTTCCAGGACCACGTTGCCTTTGATAATACCGCTAAACGATCCAAGCAATTCGCCCTGGCTCGCGAGGACCATGACACACCGGAAGCGTGCCGGGAACTCAAGTTCACCAAGGTCCCTCAGCTTTCGAATGAGCAAAAACCGATTTTCGGCGTCGTTGGCGTTTGGCCCGGCGAAGCGAGCGGATTGCACCCCAGGGGCGCCGCCCAGAGCCTCCACCTCAAGCCCCGAATCGTCTGCGAGGACCAAACCGGTAAAGATCCTTGAAATCGGGAGCGCCTTGAGCGTCGCATTTTCTTCGAAGGTCACTCCGGTCTCCTCAATTCTCTGAGCGTGCGGCAGCGAAGACAAGTCGCGAACATCCCATCCGGGGCCAAGCATCTGACCAATTTCCCTGGTCTTATGCCCGTTTCGCGTGGCGATTAAAAGTGTTTGCATCGTAGAGTGACCACCTCAAAGTTGCCTCCGCCGTCGAGGTTGTTCACTCCCGCAGGGCACCTGTGCCTCGGAATAAGCAACCAATTTGTGGATTTGCACTAGATAATACCAATGAGCGAGCGACGAAAACAGTTTCCCTTTCCGGATTTCGAGCCGAAATGGCAGCAACTTTGGCTCGAACGGCACACATTTCATGCTCCGAACCCGAATGAACAAGGATTCGATCCGGCGAGACCCAAGTTTTACGTGCTCGATATGTTCCCATACCCCAGCGGCGAGGGACTTCACGTCGGCCATCTGGAAGGGTATACCGCGACCGATATCATCGCACGATACAAGCGGATGAATGGCTTTAATGTCCTGCACCCTATGGGCTGGGACGCATTCGGGTTGCCGGCAGAACAGTTTGCAATCAAGACAGGGCTCCATCCGTCCGTCGCCACGGCGCGGAATATCGAGCGATTCAAAAAGCAGCTTACAAAGATTGGATTCAGCTACGATTGGGCGAGGGAAGTGAATACGACCGACCCTGGCTATTACAAATGGACTCAGTGGATTTTTCTAAAGCTTTACAATTCCTGGTTCGATCCGCAAAAAAAGTCGGCCCGACCGATCGAAGAACTCATTGCGGCCAGGCGGCAAGAATTCCCGGATGAATCCGAAAACGAACGTCTCGGATTTGTGGATGAGCACCGTCTCGCATACGTCACGGAAGCTCCGGTGAACTGGTGCCCGGAACTTGGGACCGTTTTGGCAAACGAAGAAGTTGTCGACGGAAAAAGCGAGGTTGGCGGATTCCCAGTCGTACGCCGGCCGATGCGGCAATGGATGTTGCGCATCACCTCCTATGCCGACCGGTTGCTCGAGGAACTTGACCCCTTGGATTGGCCGGAGTCGATCAAAATTCTGCAGCGCAATTGGATAGGCCGCAGCGAAGGCGCCCAGGCGATGTTCCAAGTCGATGGCCTGGACGATGTGATCACGGTCTTTACAACCCGTCCCGACACGCTTTTCGGCGCGACCTATGTGGTGCTCGCGCCAGAACATCCGTTGGTCGATCGGGTGACCACTCCTGAACAAAGAATTGCGGTGACAGAATACAGGGAAAGGGTCTCCGCAAAATCCGATCTCGAACGCACCGACCTTGCCAAGGAGAAGACCGGGATTTTCACCGGCGGATACGCCGTTAATCCGGTCAACCGGGAGAAGATCCCGATCTGGATCGCGGACTATGTTCTCATCAGCTACGGAACCGGCGCCATCATGGCTGTTCCGGGCCATGACGAACGCGATTTCGAGTTTGCCGAGAAGTTCGGACTCGAAATACGTTACGTCGTCGAACCCCCGGTGCAGGCAGAGTTCTGTTTCACTGGAGACGGCGTTTCCAAGAATTCCGGCTTCTTGGACGGACTAACAACCGCTGACGCGAAGCGCAAAGTCATTGATTGGTTGGAGGACCAGGGATCCGGGAAGCGATCCATCACTTACAAATTGCGGGATTGGCTGTTCTCGCGCCAGCGTTATTGGGGTGAACCGTTCCCGATCGTTTGGCGCCACGGCCGGCATGAGGCGCTCGGCGAGTCGGATCTTCCGGTCGTTCCCCCTCCGCTGGACGACTATCGCCCGACCGGAACAGTCGAGCCTCCCCTCGCCAAGGCAAAAGCGTGGATCACACTTTCGGACGGAGCAACCCGCGAACTTAATACCATGCCGCAATGGGCCGGGTCTTGCTGGTATTTCCTGCGTTTCGTTTCGCCAAACGAAGTGGACCGATTTGTAAACGAAACCGCAGAGCGCTACTGGATGTCCGGGAACGAATCTGGAAACAGTCGGCGCGGCGGAGTCGATCTTTACGTGGGTGGAACCGAGCACGCGGTGCTGCATCTCTTGTACGCTCGATTCTGGCACAAAGTGCTCTACGATCTGAATTATGTTTCGACGATTGAACCGTTCCAGCGGCTTGTAAATCAGGGAATGATCCTGGGCCAGGACAACCAGAAAATGTCCAAGAGCCGCGCCAATGTCGTCAGTCCAGATGAAATCGTCGAAAACTATGGCGCGGATTCGTTGCGCCTTTACGAGATGTTTCTCGGTCCGCTCGAATCGACTAAACCCTGGAGCATGAGCGGCGTCGAAGGCGTCTACCGTTTCCTGGCGCGAGTCTGGCGTTTAGCCATGGATGAAGATCAGGAAGGGCGGTGGCAATTGTCCTCTGCGTTGGGGAGTATCGAGCTTAGCGCCAAACAACAGAAAGTTGTGCACTCCACCATCAAGAAAGTTTCTGAAGATGTCGAATCGCTCTCATTCAACACTGCCATTGCGCAAATGATGATTTTCGTCAACGAATTCACCGGGGCGAACATTCGGCCGGTGGAAGCGATTCGCACGTTGCTGGTTCTCTTGAGTCCTTTTGCGCCGCACCTGGCGGAAGAGCTCTGGTGGCGCCTGAGCACCAGGTTTGGCGGGTTCGAAGGTTTCGTCTGCGAGCAACCATGGCCGAAATGGCGCGATGAATTCCTCGCAGAAGAAGAGGTGGAAATCGTAATCCAAATCAACGGCAAATTGCGCGACAAGGTGACTGTCCGGAAGGATTTGGAAAAAACAGAACTCGAGCGAGTGGCGCTTGCCTCCCCGAAGGTGCGGGAAACCATGCGAGATAAATTAGTTCGCAAAATCATCGTGATTACAAACAAACTGGTAAATGTCGTGGTCGAGTGAGTGCGGTTAAGAATTCAGTCTGTCTGACCCTTTCGGCTCACGAGCTTTTTCCTGGCGGTCGCTAAATTTGGTTCGACGAAAGATAATCGTTGTATGAACGCTGTCCGGACCGATTACCATATCCACACAGCGCTCTGTCATCACGCCGTGGGCGAACCGTTGCAGTACGTGCAAGCCGCACAGAAGGCCGGACTCACCGAGATGGGGTTCGCCGACCACAACCCGATGCCGGAACAATTCGATGCGTGGCGCATGTCGATCCACGACTTGCCCCGCTACCTTGAAATGGTCGAAGAGGCGCGATCCACAGGATTTCCCGTCCGCCTCGGTCTCGAATGCGATTTTATCGAGGGGTACGAATCCTGGATCGAAACTCTCGCCGGGAAAGCTCCGTGGGATTATCTGATCGGAAGCGTTCACTATATCGCCCCCGGATGGGACGTGGACAATCCGAAGTACTTGTCGCGATTCCGAGAGTTTGAGGTTGAAGAAATCTGGACGCTCTATTGGAAGCATTACGTCCGCTGTATTGAAAGCGGCCTCTACGATTTTGTCGCTCACCCGGATTTGGCCAAGAAATTCGGGTATCGCCCAAAGGGAGATCTTAGGCGCTATTACGAACCAGCCGTAGAATCTTTGGCTAAGCATGACGTAGCGTTCGAGATCAACACGGCCGGCTTACGAAAGGATGCGGAAGAAATCTATCCTGCCCTGGAATTCCTCCAACTCGCTCGCGAAGCCGGGGTCGCGACGCTGATTAACTCTGACGCGCATGCTCCAGAAGAGGTTGCATACAAATTCGATTTGGCACGGGATCTGGCGCGCCAGGCTGGATATTCCAAAGTCTGCCGGTTCGAAAACCGAAAGCGAATCGAAGTGGATCTATGATCCTGACGATGCGGGGTCGCGCGGTCACATTCCCTCGCCGGCCGCTGGTCATGGGAATTGTGAACATCACCGATGATTCGTTTTCGGGCGATGGATCGCTGAACGTCGAACGTACGATTGAAACTGCACGGCGCCAAGTCGCTGCCGGAGCCGACATCATCGACGTCGGAGGCGAAAGTGCCCGCACGAATCGTTCGGAGATCAGCGAGTTGGAGGAATGTCAACGGATCCTGCCGTTCCTTCATCGCTTTCCGGAATGCTACGAAGGCAAAAAACCGGTGGACGAATTACAAATTTTTCCGCCACTGCTCTCGATCAATACCTGGCGGCCGGGAGTCGCAGAAGTTACGCTTCGCGTCGCGGGCAACCTGTTCAATGATATGAGCGCGTTTCCGACCGACGAGAACGCGAGGATCGCGGCAAAGTACGGCACGGGCCTGTTGATCATGCATTCGGTTGGTCTGCCGAAACAGCGCCATACCCATGTTCAGTACGCTGACGTTCTTCGCACGCTTGAGACATTTTTTGATCAGAAGATCGGCGAGGCGATTGCGGCGGGCGTTGTTCGTGAAGCGATCGTCCTCGATCCAGGGATCGATTTCGCGAAACAAAAAACGGATAATCTGCGTGTCTTTCGGGAGCTAAAATTGCTCAATCGCTTCGAACGACCGATTCTGCTTCCAGTCTCCAGAAAGACGGTGATCGGAGAGGCCCTGGACATCGCGGACCCGGCGGATCGGGACGCGGGCACAGTCGCTTGCGTGGTGGCCGGCACACTGCGCGGCGCATCGATCTTCCGCGTTCACAATGTTCGAGCGGTTGTGCAGGCTCTTCGGGTCATTTACCCGATTGTTGGTGATCTGGTGGAGTAAGTTAACCGAACTAACAAACAGCATCTGCCCGACCTGCCTCCGTAAGATAGAAGCCAAGGTGCTCTTTCAGGATAAGAATGTCTACCTTTAGAAACGGTGTCCCACTCACGGCTATGAGAGAGTGCTGCATCTCCACGGATGTCAATTATTATCTTCAATCTCGACTAACGCTGAAGCCGGGTCAGTGGCCGGCGCGTTTTAATACTCCGATCCGAGACGGTTGTGCTTTGTTTCACTAAACTGAAATGACCCGTACCCAAAGCCTTTCGCTCTGCATCTCGAGAACGGGGCAAAAAACGGTACGCTTGACTTACGACGGTCCAGATTCCGCCACCCGCAACGGTCCGCGTCGTTTGTAAAAATCGTATCGCGCCAGGATCGCTCTCACGTAACGCGCCGTGGACGGAAAATCGATGCTGTCCTGGAAGGTTTCGGCGGTAACCGGTTGGCCTTTTCCCTTTTGCAAGGCCGTGCGAACCCAGCGATCCACCCGGCTTTTGCCGGCATTGTATTCAGCAAGTGCAAACGGAACGGCGTTATCCTCAGAGTTCCAACGTTGAACAGCCTTGCTCAGATACCATGTTCCGATTTCCAAGTTCACTTCCGGAGTCAACATCTCTTCCGGATGCAGGTCCCGCACCCCTTTTGCCGCCGCCCAGTCTCGCGCCGCAATCTCAGAAACCTGCATCAGACCGCGCTCGCCGTTGCGTCCGGTCATGTCCGCCTGAAACCGGCTTTCTCGCCACACCACAGCTTTGATCAGACGCGGATCGAGATCGTATTCCCGTGCCACCTTGACGATCAGCGAATCAAACCGCCGATAATCGGTCCAATCTTTCAGTTCGCGCAGGACATAGACCGGATCACGCGATCGAATTACGAGGTAAGCTACTGCCATTGCGCACGAGAGAACAAGGACAAGCGCGATCTTCAGCAGAAACAGACCTGCTTTTCCAATCCACCGGTTCTGATTTTGACTTTGATATAAAGCCATTAGACTAGCACAACCAACATGCAGAATTACGCGCGAGTCATCACCGATGACCCCACGGATAAAGAATTAGACTACTCGATTCCTCAGTCATGGGCCGGCAAAGTTCACATCGGCTCTCGGGTGAAAGTTCCACTACGTTCACGTGAAATCTTAGCAACGGTTGTCGCCCTCGTCGACACGCCGTCTGTGCCAGAGCCAAAATTTATATCGGGTCTGATCTCGGAGAGTCCAATTCTGAATAAGTCGTTGTTGGCGTTGGCGCGTTGGATGGCGGAATATTACTGCTGTCCGGTGGAGTCGGCCATCCGATCTCTCCTGCCCGAGGTCATCAGAAACGCAAAGCTTGGTTTTAAGCGTGAGCGGATTGTTTCAGTCAGCCGCAAGATTTCCGACGCGGAGCTCAAACCCCTGGAGGCGAAAGCTCCTCGTCAGGCACAAGTGTTGCGAGTTGCGATTGAGGTCGCCGAACCGATCCGTTGGAGGGAGCTTCGGCAGCGCGCGGCGACGACGGATCGTACGATTCAGCAATTGGTCGACCGTGGCCTGCTGCTGGTGGAACTCGAAACAGCCGACCGTGACCCGTATGCGAACGAACGGTTCGTCCCAAGCGCTGCGCTCGAATTGAATCCGGATCAAAGAGCAGCGCTGGAGACGGTCGTTCAGTCCGTAGTCGCCAGAGATAACCGCCCGGTTCTGCTTCATGGAGTCACGGGAAGCGGCAAAACAGAAGTTTATCTGCAAGCTATTGATCATTGCATCAACCACGAGCTCGGCGCTCTCGTTCTCGTCCCAGAGATCTCCTTGACGCCGCAAACGGTTGAACGCTTCAAGATGCGATTTCAAGCGGACTTGATCGCTGTGCTTCACAGTCATCTTTCGGCGGGTGAGCGACACGATGAATGGCATAAACTCTACAGTGGCAGAGCGCGCGTCGCGATCGGCGCCCGAAGCGCAGTCTTTGCGCCCGTCCAGCGTCTTGGGTTAATTGTGGTCGATGAAGAGCACGAGAACTCCTACAAACAAGAGGAATCGCCGCGGTATCACGCGCGCGACTTAGCTGTCGTCCGGGCGCAAATCGAGCGATGCGCCATTCTGCTCGGAAGCGCAACTCCTTCTCTGGAAAGCTACCAGAACGCCAAGACCGGCAAATATCGGCTCGTTACCTTGACGTCGCGGGTAGATGACCGGCAGCTCCCGTTGATCCGCGTAGTCGACATGCGGCAGGAGTACCTCAAACAGAAGCATGTCCCGTTGATCTCAGGCCGACTGGCCAACGCCATCGAAACGCGATTGGCCGGCAAGGAGCAAACGATTCTATTCCTCAACCGGCGCGGATTCGCCACTTCCCTGGTCTGCAATCAGTGCGGCTTCGTCTGCGACTGTCCGAACTGCAGCGTCGCGCTCACCTTTCATCAGGGTGAAAATCGACTAAAATGCCATTTGTGCGGCCATGCGACCCTGGCGCCGCGAAAATGCCCGAAATGCTCCGACCCGTCTATCCGGTATGCAGGCTATGGAACGGAAAAAATCGAAGGTACGGTGCGCAAACTTTTCCCGACGGCAACAGTCGCACGAATGGACGCCGATTCGATGGCACGGAAAGACGCCTATCGCGAAACTTTGCAGGCCTTCCGGACAGGAAAAATCGATGTTTTAGTCGGGACACAGATGATCGCCAAGGGCCTCGATTTTCCAAATGTTACGCTCGTTGGCATCATTAACGCGGATGTCGGCTTGCATATGCCCGATTTCCGGGCGGGAGAGCGGACGTTTCAGCTATTGACCCAGGTGGCCGGGCGCGCCGGTCGAGGCGACATGGCTGGAGAAGTTTTTGTCCAGAGTTCAACCCCTTTTAGCCCGTCGATCCAGTTCGCTCGCCATCATAATTTTGAAGGATTCTGGGAGCAGGAAATAGAGTTTCGCGAGCGATGTGATTACCCCCCTTTCCTTCATTTGTTCATGATTCACGTTCGCTCCGAACATCAACGGCTCGCGGAATTTACGGCCGAAACGATCCACCGCCGGATCGGCGAAAAAACGGATCCGAGCATGACCCTGCATTCGGTCGTGCCGGCGCCAATCGAACGATCCAAGGGTTTTTACCGGTATCAGATTCTCCTTCGGACAAAAGCAATTCGCCGTCTCAGCGGCGTCGTCCGTTCGATCATCGACAAATTGACATTTCCGGAGGGCGTCCATGTCTCAGTCGACGTCGATCCGTACCAAGTTCTGTAACTCTGAGGCCCTTGGTATCCTTCGTAGCTTTGCCTCGGTGGTAAGTGAAGCGTCCCGCTTCACCCGACTTCTCGACTTCTAATCCGAGACTAGCGGGAACCGACCCCAATCTCCAGAGCGGGCTGACGTTAGATTGTGATTCGCGTTGGGATCACTTCGGCAAACCGCAGCTTGCCGCAAACGAAGAGAAGCCTCTTTGCCCTGGGCTTGGCTGCGTCGCTATAGGCGCCAAGACGAGAACACAGCGGGATGCTTCACTTACCTCTTTGGTGGTGCACGATCGCCCGAATAGATGTTGTCCGGTAGCGGGTTAGCTTTTCGTTCTGAAAAAATGTAAATTCCATCCGACCCCCACAGAAAAGGTGCCCCGGCTTGAATGCATGCGAAAAACCAAAGCCGCATCCTGAAATTCTGACGCTGCCGGACGGCCGGTCAGACCGCGAGCACTGGAGACGCGCTTCATGATCACGGATGACCGTGAAAAGATAGTTCGTGTGCTCCGTCACCACCCGCAGTACATCTCCGGGATTAAGCTGGCTCAGGGAAAACTCTTCGGCACCCGATTCCCCGTAGCGACAAGCGAATTGCTCCCAGTCTGATATCGCTGCTCTCATACCTCTGCGGCTCAATCGGCACTCATTCTGCCTATCGTTAGATGAGAAGAGAAACCGCCCAAAGTCAAGCCGGTACCAGAAACGCGACCGGGATTGTAACCTCGGTCGCGGCTTTGCGTCCCGGCCGATTAACTATTCGAATCTCGCCTCTACAGCGGCGGCCCACATTACTCGAACCGCAGCGCTTTCACCGGATCCAGTCGAGCCGCGAAATATGCCGGGATTAGAGCAGCGAGGGAGCAGATCAGAAAGCCGCTGACACAAATCACGAAAACGTCCCGCGGCACAATCTCGGCAGGGATCTCCGAAAATTGGTAAACAGCCGCCGGGAACAGCTCGATATGGAATGTTGCGGCCAGAAAATCGCGAACTTCGTTTCGGTACTGAACCAGCGCAATTCCGCTCGTCAGCCCAATCAAGGTCCCAAAGAAACCAACGATCATCCCCTGGGCAAGAAAGATCCACATGATTTGGGTCATCTGCGCTCCAAGCGCTTTCATCAAGCCGATCTCGCGCGTCTTTTGCACGGTCGAGGTGATCAACGTGCTCATGATTCCGAACGCGGCTACGATCACTACAAAAATTAAGACAAAGAACATTGTCGTCCGCTCAATGCGAATCGCGTCAAACAGTTCCCGATTCTGGTCGATCCACGTTACAGCTTGAAACGGTGGCTCAAGAAACCGGTTCAGACGATCCCGTACTTTGTCCGCAGTAAACGGGTCAATGCTTCGGACCGCAATTCCATGAACCCCGCCGCCCAGGCTGTACGCCTCCTGCATGATGTGCAAAGGCACGAGGATGTAATCGGAATCGTACGCGTAGCGGCCGGAGTTGAACATCCCGGTCACGGTGATTTCCATCGGCAGAATAAGTTCGCGGACCCGTTTAAGCTCCTGGTGATTGTCCTGCTTATCTTCGGCGTTATCGAGAGCTTTCTGGAGCTCTCCCATGTCATGCGGCGAATAAATCTCGAGGGTGTCTCCGATACTGACACCAAGTGTTGAGGCCAATTCTGACCCGATGATCCCGTTATCTCCGCTTAGATCAAATTCTCCCGCCACCAGAAATTGCTTTAAATTTGCAACCGACTGCTCCAGGTCCGGATCGATTCCGCGCAACCAGGGAACAGCCCGGTGATTCTGGAACTGAACGATCACGCGACCTTGAGCAAACGGAGCGGCGGCGACGACCCCCTGGGTTTTTTTGGTACGATCGAGGGTATCCCTCCAATTGTTCATAACTTCGTTGCCGCTAATCAGCACGTCCGCATCAAAACCGATAATCTTGCGCTGCAGTTCACGTTCAAAACCGGTCATCACCGAGATAACAATGATCAATACGCTGATCCCGAGCACCACCCCAAGGACCGAGATCAAGGTTATCAGTGATAAAAACGTACGCTTCGGCTTTAGATACCGTAACGCGAGAAAACAGGTGAACGGCAACCGGATCTTTCTTGGTACAGGCTGCAAACCGGCAGCATCTGCATTATCGGTTAAAGAATCGACCATAAAGCTTCAACCGAGCCATAATGACGACATCGCGAACGGCGGTATCGAACGGTTTGCCTCTCTTTTCGACAAGAGGTTTTGCCAGGAAAAATGTCAGAACCCCTAGCAGCGAAAGTAAAACGAAATAGGTACTGAATCGATTGACCTGGAAAAACCCAATCGAAAACTCCCTTTTACCCAAGGTATCGAGAAAGACACCCCAAAAAATTGGTGAGAGCCCGAGGCTAAGCGAGGCGAAGACGGTGAAAAGCGCAAAGAAGTGATTCCGGCCCATGATCGGCATGGTGTCCATGGCGATTCGCGTGTTCGCGATCGAAAACAGGCCGCCCGCGACGCCGAGGATCAGATAATTGAATCCAACGAAAAGATAGTGCGCGGGAACAATCCCGCTGGTGACTACCACCCAGAAGAGAATCCCGATGAGATAAAGCGTCATGGCGAGCCGCAGCACCGGTTTGCTACCCGTCCGTTCCAGAACAAGTCCAAAGAAGGGAACACTTGTGAACGCTCCAACCGCTGCGGCCAGGCTTACGGCGAGAACCTGCCCCGCAGTGTATCCCGCCCTCCCCTCGAGAAACGCGATAACAAAAGCGGCCAGTCCGCCCACGACCCAGTTGTAGACCACATTGAAAATCAGCAACTTGGTAAAAGGGGGATATTTCAGGATTTCCAACCATGGAACCCGCTGGCCCGATGATTTGGTTTGTTCACCGATTTCGATATCTGGAATTTTGCGAACAAAATGAAGGCTCAACATTCCGGCCAATCCGCTAATAGCAAAAAGCAAAGAAAATTGCCAAGGCCTGCCGCCCGACCAGAGAACAATCGTCGAAATGGCGACGGCGATCATTCCTCCACATTGCATATGCAGTTGGTCAGAACGGAGAAAAGCACTGCGCGCGTTTGCCGGGACCAGCGCAGTCAGCCAGGGAAGCCAGGCGCCCGTCGAAATACCTCTGACGACGTTAAACAGGAACAGACATGTGAGCATCAGCTCGATCTGCACCATCGCGGGAAGGAAACGGAGTAGCGGTAGAATCGCCAGAACGACCAACAATCCCGCGCGAACCGTCCACCCGAACAAGACGAAACCTTTGTAACCCACTTTTGGGATGAAATAGGCCGTCGGAAGCTGAAGTACAGTCATGAGCGGCGCAAGGGAGGCGACAATGCCAATTGTCGTCGCACTGCCTCCCAACGCTTTTGCATAAAGCACCATGGGCGCCCCAAGCGTGATCTGAAAGTTCACCGCGTTGAATAAGCTAAACCGAAAAGAATTAGTTGCCTGAGGCGGAATATCCGGAATGGTCGGGGCAGCCGATGCAATGGTCATTCTTGCGACTTCGGTTTTAGATGCGGAAACAGGATGACCTCCCGAATCGAATCTGTGCCGGTGAGGACCATCACCAGTCGATCAATACCTATTCCAACCCCACCTGCGGGTGGCATACCATGTTCCAGCGCGAGCAAAAAATCTTCGTCCAGATTCTGAATTTCCTCCCCAACCTGTTCCGTGAGCCTGCGACGTTGGACCACTGGATCGTTCAGCTCTGAATACCCGGGTGATATCTCCTGACCGTTGATGATTAGCTCGTAAACATCAACCAGTCCCGGATTATCTACATTCTGCTTTGCCAGCGGCACCAGTTCCACGGGCAGGTGTGTCACGAAAAGAGGATCGATCGTCCGTTCTTCGACAAGCTTCTCGAAAACTTGCTGCGTGATCTCAAAGTCCTGCATCCCTGGATGCACTTCCACTCCCAAGTCGGCGCACCGCCTCAGCTTCTGATCATGGTTGCGCTCATACCAGGGATCATCTATCTGCCGTAGCAGGTCTTCGTAACGGGCCCGTTTCCAGGGACGGGACAGATCAATGGTGCTCTTGATGTTTCCTTCATGATCCTTGCGCGCGATTCGAAGAGAACCCGCCACCCGTTCTGCCAACGTGCAGATCATTTCCTCGACCAGATTTGCCATCAGCTCAAAGTCGGCGTACGCCCAATAGATCTCCAGCATCGTAAACTCTGGATTGTGCCGCCGCGAGATTCCCTCGTTCCGAAAGTTGCGATTCAGTTCAAATATTTTCGTAAAGCCACCGACCAACAGCCGTTTCAAATAAAGCTCCGGAGCGATCCGCAGAAAAAGATCTATATCCAGTGCTTTGTGATGCGTCTTGAAGGGCTGGGCGGCAGCCCCGCCGGCGATCGGCTGCATCATGGGGGTCTCGACTTCCAGGAAACCTCGTTGATCCAGGTATTGACGGATCTCGCGAATGATCTGGCTCCGGGCGAGGAAAATGGCGCGTGACGCCGGATTGGCAATCAAGTCAAGGTAACGCTGCCGGTTGCGGATCTCGATATCACTGATCCCATGCCATTTATCCGGCAGCGGACGCAATGTCTTCGATAAAATTTGAAATTTCTCGACCCGGATCGTTGGTTCACCAGTCTTCGTCACAAAGCCCTCCCCTTCGACCCCAAGAAAATCGCCAATGTCCAGTAGTTGAAAAACTCCAGCTTGTTCCGCAGGCAACTCTTTCAGATTGATGTAAACTTGGAGCCGACCACTGACGTCGCTGAGATCAAGAAATTGGCTCTTGCCCATATTGCGATGCGCCGTGATCCGTCCCGCCACGCGCACTCGTTTGTTATCCGCAAAGGCTTGTCGGACTTCGCCCACACTGCCGGAGACATCGAACCGCCCCCCGAACGGAGCTACCTTTTGCTCAATCAGTTGCTCCAGCTTCTGACGGCGGAACGCAAGAAGGTCGTTTTCTTCCATGGAACGCTAAGTCAGAAGTTGCAGGGAGCCGCAGAAATGCAGGCGAAGCGTCCCGCTTTGCCTCTTGGGAACCGAGCAAAGCGAGAATGCTTCGTCTACATAGAATTCACGGACCAACGCCAGATCTGTCCCGAATTCTCTACCCCTCGAATTTGCCATGCCGCTCGTCAATAATGATGTCCCGATAGGTTTTCCCCGCTGGGATCATAGGCATTACGTGTTCGGTAAACGGGGTCATAACATCGAGAACATAGCATTCTTCCGAATCCAACATCCGCTGCATGGCGGCCTGCAAATCTTTCTTGTCAATCACACGTTCGCACTTCACTCCAAAACCGCGGCAAAGCTCGACATAGTCAGGGTAAATCCGCTCTCTGTCTCGTGGATCGCCCAGGAACGTGTGACCTCGATTGCTGTTGTAGAACCGATCTTCCCACTGCACGACCATCCCAAGATGCTGGTTGTTGATGATGATGACCTTCGCGGCAATCCCTTCCACGTGAGCGCAAGCCAATTCCTGGACGTTCATCAGGAATGACCCGTCGCCGTCAATATCAATGACCTGCCGATTCGGAAAGGCCACTTTCGCACCGAGCGCGGCAGGAAATCCGAATCCCATAGCGCCAAGCCCGGCTGAGGTGAGAAACTGTCGCGGGTCACTAAAGTCATAATATTGGCCTGCCCACATCTGGTGCTGTCCAACGCCGGTCGTGATGATCGCATCGCCCTTTGTCAGCTGATAAAGAAGCCGGATCACGTGCTGCGGTAAAATCGCTTCGTCCGTATCCTTGAAATCCAACGGGTAACGCTCTTTCCACCGATGAATCTTCTCAATCCAGTTTGGAAAAAGGCTGAAGTCCTTTGAAGTGCGCTGATATCCACCCGCTGCAAGCAATCGGTTCAATTCACCGAGCGCGAATTTGATGTCGCTCAGCACCGGTAATTTGACAACCTTGTTCTTATTCAGCTCAGCAAAATCGATGTCGATGTGGACAATCGTGCCGTGCTCCGCAAATTTTTCGACCTTCCCGGTAACCCGATCGTCAAATCGAACGCCCAGGGCAAGCAAGAGATCAGATTCATTGACCGCACAATTGGCGTAAACTGTTCCATGCATGCCGAGCCATTTGAGGGAGAGCGGATGCTTTTCCGGAAAACCACCGATCCCCATCAGAGTGGTGGCCACTGGGATTTGGCTTCGCTCGGCAAACTCGATGAGTTCTTTGGCCGCATTCGCAGAAATGATCCCGCCTCCCGCGTAAATCATCGGCCTCTTCGCCGATTTGATCAGCCCGATGATTTCGTTCAGCGCCACCGGATCCGCCCTGGGCGGCAGTTGATATCCGCGCAAGGTTAGCTCGCTCGGGAAAACTGGCTGTGCCACCTGGTTCTGAATGTTCTTTGGCACGTCGATAAGGACCGGACCGGGCCGACCCGTCCTCGCAATGTGAAAGGCTTCTTTCACTACGCGAGGAATTTCATGGATATCCATGACGAGATAACTGTGCTTCACTACCGGCAGCGTCATCCCGAACACGTCCGTTTCCTGAAAAGCCCCTCGTCCGATCATCTCTTGCGGGACTTGACCGGTAATCGCAACGAGCGGGATAGAGTCCATGAAGGCGTCTGCAATCCCTGTGACCAGGTTGGTTGCTCCGGGCCCGGAAGTTGCCATGCAGACACCCGGCCGGCCGGTGGCCCGCGCATATCCCTCGGCGGCAAAGCTTCCGCCCTGCTCATGCCGGGGGAGAATGGTCCGAATTTTGGTGGACCGCGTCAGCGCCTGATGGATCGGCATGCTGGCCCCACCCGGATAAGCGAAAATAACGTCTACACCCTCTCTCTCCATGGCGGCGACGAGGATTTCAGCGCCATTCATCGTTTCGCCTCGAGTGGCGGCCGGACGTGGCTTGGAGAGTTCGGTGGCGATTGAGGTCTTCATAAAAAGAGTCGGACATTATAAGGGGTGCAGCCCCGGTGATCAATCGCTAACGTTCACCGCTTCAAAAGTGGCCACCCGACCCATTGAATGTACAATAGATCTTCATGATGACACGACGCGAAGCAATCAAAGCTGTTGCGCTGACCGCCGGTGCTTTTGCCGTAGCTCCCTCGTTTGTCCAAGGGGCAGCGGCCGACTCCAGCGCCAGCAACTCGGCCTACCCATTCAAATTACCCGAACTCGGTTATCCATACGACGTGCTTGAACCGTACATCGACGCGCAGACGATGCAGATTCATCACGACAAACACAATGCCGCTTACGTCGAAAACCTGAATAAGGCGCTCGCGCAGGCACCGGAATCTGTCCAGAAACTGTCGCTCGAGGAGATTTTGCAGAAACTGGACACCATTCCAGAGAATATCCGGACAGCGGTTCGAAACAACGCAGGCGGCCAATACAATCACTCCTTTTTCTGGAAGATCCTCAAAAAAAATGATGGGGGGCAGCCGGGCGGCGACCTCGCCAAGGCGATCGACGCGACATTCGGCGGCTATCCCGCATTCCAGGCGAAGTTTAGCGAGGCTGCGATGAAAGTATTCGGGAGCGGCTGGGCCTGGCTCGTCTCGGACGGAAAAAAGCTCTCGATTACGTCGACGCCGAATCAGGATACTCCTATCTCGAAACCGAACGAGCAAGAAACTCCGATCGTCGGCATCGACGTATGGGAGCACGCTTACTACCTGAAGTACCAGAACCGGCGCGCAGAATACGTCAAAGCTTTCTGGAACGTGATCAACTGGGATTACGCCGCAGAACAGTATGCCGCCGCTTCCAAACAGGCATAAAACGTTCATCGTTCATCTTTTGGCGCTCGACGTATAAAGTCGTAGGCGAACCGTCTCGCTTTGCACCTTTAAAGCTCGAGCAAACCGGTGACGGTTTGCCTACCGCGAACCCCTATACGCTCTTCCCGTGCGCTTATTTGATCTGAACCCACAACAACTCGAAGCGGTCAAAACAACGCGTGGGCCCGTTTTAATTCTCGCAGGCGCGGGGACTGGAAAAACTCGCGTTATAACCGCTCGGATCGCTTATCTTCTGAGCGAAGGAGTCGCCGCAGACAATATTCTCGGTGTGACGTTCACCAACAAGGCCGCCAACGAAATGCGGAACCGCTTAGACGTTATGCGGGAGAACGTTAGGCGTCCGAAGCTAACCATCTGCACCTTTCACGCTTTATGCGTGCGAATGCTTCGCCAGGATATCGAAAACCTCGGTTATAAGACTAACTTTTCCATTTACGATGAGTCGGACCAATTAGGTCTGATCCGCAAGATCATTCCACGGTTGGCGGCCGCCAATGAAAAGTTGGACCCGAATCTGGCCCGAAGCTTTATCAGCAAAGCAAAAAATCAGCGTCGAAAAATCCTCGCCTCCGGACTAACCTTGGAATCGGCACTCTTCCAGCGCTATCAGGAAGAGTTGAAGACGTTGAACGCGGTGGACTTCGACGATCTTCTGATCCTGGCCGTCCGATTGCTGGACGAATTTCCCGAGATCCGGGCCAAATGGACCGATCGCTTCGAGTATATCATGGTAGACGAATTTCAGGATACGAACGCCGTGCAACTCGATCTCGTGCGCCAACTTGGGGGAACGCATCGAAACGTCTGTGTCGTTGGTGATGATGATCAAAGCATCTACGGCTGGCGCGGAGCCGAAATCTCAAATATACTTGAGTTTGAACGCCATTTTCCGCATCCGAAGATAGTTAAACTCGAGCAAAACTATCGGAGTACCAACGCGATCCTCGGAGCCGCGAACAGTATCATCCGGCATAATCCCGCGGCGACGCCCAAAATCGCTCTGGTCTGAGAACGGTGACGGCCAACCGATTCGCCTGGTGGAGGTGCCGGACGATCGGGAAGAAGCTAACTACGTGGTCGGCGAAATACAGAAGCAGCAGCTAGCCGAACAGTGTCGCTGGACTGAGTTTGCAGTGATTTTCCGCATGAACGCGCAATCTCGCCTGATCGAAGAGAATTTGCGACGACTACATATCCCTTACCGTGTCGTTGGCGGACGCAGCTTCTTTGAACGGCGTGAAGTCAAAGATCTCCTGGCCTATCTCTCTTGTTTTGTGAATCCACAAGATGATGTGAGTCTTTTGCGGATCGTTAATACTCCAGCCCGTGGTATAGGAAGCGCCGCCATCGAGTTAGCTATCCAAGAAAGTAACCGGACTAAACGAAGCATCTTCGAGACATTAGTCTCAGAGGAATTCCAGCACCTGCTCAGTCGACGAGCCCGAGAAGCCGTCGGCAAGTTCACGGATCTTATCGACGAATATGAGACTAAATTCGTTCAACCGCTCACAGACTTCGCCACAACAGTCGAAGAATTGCTGCTTCGGATCGACTATTTTCAGGATCTGCGCCACGGGTGCAAGACTCCCGAAGAATCACTTAACCGGGAAGAGAACGTGCGGGAAGTAATTCGCGCCATTTCAGACTTTCAAGCAAGATCAACCGACGGGTTACCTGGTTTTCTGGCAGAGACGGCTCTGGATCGGGAACATGAAGAAGACCCCGAGAACAATACGGATGGAGTGACGCTGATTACGTTTCACGCTGCAAAAGGGCTCGAATTCGCTCAAGTCTTCTTGATCGGTCTGGAGGAAGGGCTTCTCCCTCACAGCCGCTCAAAGCTCGAAGGCAACCTGGACGAGGAACGACGTCTCTTTTACGTGGGAATGACACGTGCAAAGCGCAACTTGACTGTCACGCATTGCGCAAACCGCACCAGGTACGGCAGTCCGGCCCCCTGTCTTCCGAGCACATTTTTGAAAGACATGGATTCACGCTTCACCGAAGTACTTAACTTCCACGAATTGACAAATAAGCCAGCCGCCGAAGGCAGCGCCCGGTTGCACTTTGCCAAGATGAGAGAATTGTTGGGCGGCGCGTGAAAAAACCTCATAGGCTTTCAGCCTGTTTTGTTCGCACCGAGCCTCACCTTGGAAGCGCTGGAAATCTTCAATGAAGCGATAGCGCCACGGCTAATCAAGGACCTCGAAATGACTCATCACTTTGAACAACTCATACCGCTCGTCAAGTTCCTCTCGAGACAGGGATTTCAGGCGATCCAAGCTGAATGATTCGACGCAAAAGCTCGCCAGAAGACTGCCATAGACAACGGCCTTCTTCAGGTCGGCGAATTCGAATTTCTCCTTGTCCAGGCCTGCCAGATATCCCGTAAATCCGCCTGCAAAAGTGTCACCGGCACCGGTTGGATCACGGATGTCTTCCAAGGGAAAAGCTCCGCAACTGAAGAAATGGTCGTGACTTAGAAGCAAGCACCCATGTTCGCCCTTTTTGATGGCTACAAACTTTGGGCCTAGCTGGATCAGATCTCGACCAGCCTTAATCAAACTGGTTTCGGACGTTAATTGTCGGGCTTCGCTGTCGTTTAGCACTAGTAGATCCAAGCGTTTGAGCAGATCAAGGAGCGCAGGCTTGGTCGTGCTTATCCAAAGATCCATCGTGTCCGCAACAACAAACCGAGGATTTACCACCTGATCGAGGACATGGCTTTGCAAGACAGGAGAAATATTCCCTAGCAGAACGACCGGTGTCCGCTTGTAAGTCTCCGGGATTTTCGGCTCGAACGTTTCAAACACGTTGAGTTCGAGATCTAGCGTCTTGCGCTGATTCATGTCCCACTCGTATTCGCCTGACCAGCGAAACGTTCTGCCGTCGGCCACCTCCAGACCGTCAAGGTTGATGCCTCGCGACTTGAAGAGTTCGATATATTCGGGCGGAAAATCCGTGCCTACGACCCCGACAAGGTTGACCGGTGAAAAATAACTCGCTGCGACCGAGCCGTACGAAGCCGCTCCGCCCAGGACTTCCTTGCGTTCTTCGAGCTGAGTTTTGAGATTATCAATGGCAATGGATCCAACAACGAGAACTGGCATAGGCTGTTTTTAAAAGCGGCAAGTCCGTTTAACATATTCCCGATTGTTCGCACGCAAAATTTGCGCCCGGGTGACACGGCGGTAAGCAAGTAGCATAGGCGTCTATTACCGCCAGGCGTCTCGCCTGTGTGTCCCCGAACGCCGGCCTCAATCTCCAAAGCGGGCTGCCGTTGGATCCCAATTCGCGATGGGATCACGCTGGCAAACCGAAGCTTGCCGCGAACGAAGAGCAGCCCTCTCTGTCCTTGGTTGGCAGCGTCGCGGTGGGCGCGGAGACCAGAACACAGGCGGGACGCCTATGCTGCAATCGGCTTGCCGTCATGCCTCCCTAAGGTCGAAGGCACCAGAATCCTGGGGCGCGATGTCGGGTAATCAATCCTCTGCTTTGCGCGTAAAAGGAACAAACCGCACCGGACATATCGCTTGCCGTCGCAATTCGCCCGCTTGTTTTTCGATGAGCAAAAGCTGCTGATCGTGGGGATTCCCAACAGGAATCACCATCCGTCCACCCTCACACAACTGATCGATCAACGGTTGTGGTATATGGTCCAGGGCTGCGGCTACGGTGATCGCGTCAAACGGTGCAAACTCCGTCCAACCCTGGTAGCCATCCCCTCTCTTCACGAGAATATTTTGGTAGCCAAGACGTTTCAAATCGCTGGTTGCGCGAAGAATTAATTCATCGACGATCTCTATCGAAAAAATCTGCGTCACCAATCTCGACAGAACCGCGGCCTGATATCCTGAACCGGTGCCCACCTCGAGCACGCGGTCCGCTGGTTCCAACAAGAGTTGCTCAGCCATAAAGGCGACAATATATGGCTGCGAAATGGTCTGCCCACATCCTATCGGCAGCGGCCGATCATCGTATGCGTTGCCCCTTGCTTCGCTTGGCACGAATTCGTGCCTCGGGACTTCTCCCATCGCCTGCAACACACGCTTGTCGCTAATTCCTCTCCGCTCGATCTGCCGGGCCACCATCCTGCGACGCTCTCGCTCGTAGTTCTGTGCTTGAACTACCGCGCTATCCATCCCGGTCGCGAGCAACGAGATCACATCACCAATGTAGCCCAACTACCGGTGCATAACTTCAAGAATTTAGTCGCTTCACGCGAAACTCGCTGAATACAGCTTCAAAGCCCGGACCGTCCGGGGCTGCCGCCATTCGCCCGACTTCGAGTTCGCGAACGGTTGAAAGATAAGCCGTCCGAAACATGATCCAAACATCGTCGCCGGCACGATACTCAATGGTCACTGCACCCCCCTCTCTTTTCAACCGCAGCCGTAGAGACCCAGGATAGCTATGAAACGGTAACACCGACCAATCCGAATAATCCCGGGTTACAACGGCGCTTACGTAATGAATCCCATGAACGAATTCGATACCGGTTTTCATCCAAGTCGTTTCATCCAGGCGAACCATCAATCCTGCCTGATCGTACAGGCTCTCGTAGTTGCCGCGAAACTCGGTCTCGACCTCAAAATCTCCTGAAACCTTTTCGTAGTAGAAATGTCCGTTGTCTCGGACAAAATCGTAGTGCGTTTTACGCCAGAAATCCGTATGGGAATCAGCAAAAACCGAAAGGTAATCGTTCTCTAGCTTCCAGCTTCGCGGTTCGTTGAGCCAAGTCATGAAAAATTTCTACCGGTCTCCGCGAGTAAAGGCGATCGCCGACTTGATTTTGGCCGTCTGTTTCACCATATCCGTCGCGAGAAGCAGATCCGAAACAATGCAAACCCGGCCGGCGCCGGCACCCAGAATTTCTTGGAGATTTTCTAATTTCACGCCGCCAATACAAAAGATCGGGAGCTTCACTTGTTCGTGCAGCGTTCGTATCTCAGAGAGACCGATCGCCTTGGCCGTGGGTTTGGTTCCGGTCGGAAACAAGGGTCCAAACCCTATATAGTCAGCGCCGTCTCGTTCCGCTGCCAGAGCCTGCGTCAACGTATGCGTCGATTTTCCAACGACGCAATCGCGACCTGCCAGATCGCGAGCTTTCGCAACACCGAAATCTTCCTGGCCAACGTGGCATCCGTCGGCGCCAACCTCCATCAGCAGATCCGGATAGTCGTTTAAGATGAGTGGCACACCAGCGGCTCTGGTCAGCGGCAACATGACCTCGGCATATTTTACAATTTCCGCTTTCGAATGTTCCTTCGCGCGAAGCTGCAATAGATCGATCCCACCCTGGAGAAGCTGGGATGTCACCGGCGCCACATTTTCAGGCGCCACGTAGCCCAGATCCACGATCCCGTACAAGAAACAGTCGTTGAGCGGGTTCACAGTTTCAAATCGAGTCGTTTCGAGCCCGTCATCTTTTCTACAAAGCTCGTATCGAAATCGCCGCGCACGAAATCGGCGTTCTTCATGATTTCCGCTTGAAACGGGATCGTCGTTTTGATCCCCGAAATCAGGTACTCGCTCAGCGCGCGACCCATTCGCCGGATCGCCGATTCACGGGAAGAACCGACGCATATCAATTTTGCAATCATCGAATCGTAATAAGGCGGAACCGTGTATTTCGAATAAACATGGGAATCCACTCGAACGCCGCGACCGCCTGGCGCGTAGTAGAGATCAATCGTCCCTGGACTTGGTTGGAAATTGTTCGCCGGATCTTCCGCGTTGATTCGACACTCGATCGCGTGGCTGCGCGGCTGAGCAGTCGCAATGTGTTCGGATAGATGCGCACCTCCCGCGATCAAAATCTGTTCCTTCACGAGGTCGCAAGCGTACACTTCCTCCGTGACCGGGTGCTCGACCTGGATGCGGGTATTCATCTCCATAAAATAGAAGTTCCCCTGGCGATCGACGAGATACTCCATGGTGCCCGCGTTTTCGTAACCGACCGCCTGCGCAAGTCGCACCGAACAATCACCCATCACCTTGCGCAGCTTTCTATCCATAAATGGAGAGGGACATTCTTCGACAATCTTCTGGTTTCTTCGTTGAATCGAGCAATCGCGCTCGCCCAGGTGCACTATGCGACCATGGCGGTCGCCGATAATCTGGAATTCTATATGATGCGGTCGGTCGATCAATTTCTCGATATAAACTCCGTCGTTCCCAAAGGCTTTCTCCGCCTCGCCTCGGGCAGCGTAAAAACCTTGCACCAAACTCACATCGCTATGCGCTCCGCGCATTCCCCGGCCACCACCGCCCGCGATCGCTTTGATCATGACCGGATACCCGATTTGCTTCGCGACTTTTAAAGCTTCCCGCTCGTTCTCGACGACTCCGTCGCTTCCTGGGGAGATTGGAACCCCAGCTTTTATAGCCTGTTCCCGCGCCGCATTCTTGTCTCCCATCATCCGAATGGCCGCAGGTGAAGGACCGATGAATCTTATATTGCAGCTTGCGCAGATCTCCGCGAAATGGGCATTTTCCGCGAGAAAACCATATCCAGGATGAATCGCATCGGCATCGCTGATCTCTGCGGCACTGATAATCCGATCGATTTTCAAATAACTTTCCGAACTCGGCGGTCGACCGATACACACCGACTCGTCGGCAAGCTGAACGTGAAGCGAATCGACGTCCGCCTCGGAATAGACAGCCACCGTCGGAATACCCAATTCTTTGCAAGCGCGGATGATACGCAGCGCGATCTCGCCGCGATTAGCAATCAGGACTTTATTAAACACGATCACTTCACCCGGAAAAGAGGCTGACCAAATTGCACAGCGGCCCCGTTTTCAACCAGGACCTCAGTAATCACTCCTTTCACTTCGGCCTTGATCTCGTTCATGACCTTCATGGCCTCGATGATGCAGACGACCGTCTCCTCGGAGATTTCCTGACCCTCCTTGATGTAAGGCGCTGAGTCGGGCGAAGGCGCCCGATAAAAGGTCCCGACCATCGGAGAAACGATCGCTTTGAGGTCTGCCTTCGCTTCAGCCGGAGCCTCTGTTGCAGCGGGCTGGACGCTTGTCGGGTAGCCTGCCATCGGAGCGGCGCTAACCGCTTGATGCGCGGGGAGAACAGAAACGAACGGCGGCGGACGATGCGCTTCAAGCTCGAGCTTGAAACCTTCCTTCTCGAGCTTGAAAACCGCCAGATCGTTTTTTTTCATCAAATCGATGATGGCTCTGATGTCTTTTAGTTCCAAAGTGTTATCTCCTGATAGGGGTAGGCCATGTTAGGCAGCGGGAGCAAGATCGCGCAAGCAGTTCTTCGCGCTCGGCGCGCGGGGCCGTACGGTAGATCGACGAGCCATTTCAAAACGGGCACCGAGGTTGCAGCGCCCGGTCGTCTCGGCGCACTCTTGCCAATGCTGCCCAAGCAAAGCCTCAGCTCGGCTCACTTGCAGCTGTCGTTCCGATGATCGACGAGCGCGGTGCCCACTTGGCGGCGCCGGTACGCAGCGAGTTGGACGTTGTTCGTCGACGGAAAGGCCTTTCTCATCCGTTCCCATTTGCGAAAGACCCACAGCGCTGCTGGACACAGGATCTTTGAGGGGGTGGGCCACTCTTGCGCTTGAGGGACAGGTCAAGCATTTGGGGACAGGTCAAATCAAGCATTTGGGGACAGGTCAAATATCGAGTCAAATTTCTGGGGACAGGTCAAATGTGGCATTTCAGGGACAGGGCATTTTGGTGGGGACAGGTCAAATATCGAGGGGTGCATTTGGGGACAGATCAAATATTGAGCGCCGCGTTTCAAAAGTCGTTGGGGGGGCTTCACCCTGCGGAATTCAGCGGTCGAACGGGACAGGTGAAGGATCGTGCGGATAAATAATTTTCTACTACACTTTTATTATCTGTTGTGTACAGTTGCTCCGCCTTATGCGTTTCCCGCGAGTCAAAGCCGAGGGTCAGGGTGTTTACCACTGCATCTCTAGGGTTGTCGATGGCCTCTTGATCTTCGGTTCTGCGGGCGCCCGTGCTCTTGAGGCAGAGCAGTTTATCGCCCTCATGCGGCGACTGGAGGCTTTCAGCGGGGTCCGGGTCCTGACCTACACTCTGATGGCCAATCACTTCCATCTGCTGTGTGAGGTACCTGAACCCAGGCCTCTATCCCAGAGCGAAGTGCTCGAGCGCATCCAGGCCTGCTACGGCCCGGCCCGGGTCCAAGCCCTCCAGGAACAATTGGGGCGCCTGGCTGGGCAACCCGACGCCCTGGAGCAGTCCAACCAGCTGCTGGAACCCTATCGCAAGCGCATGCATGACCTCTCAATCTTTATCAAAGAGCTCAAAGGCCGCTTTGCCCAGGGGTTTAACCGCCGTCACGGTCGCTACGGAGCTCTGTGGGCCGAGCGTTTTAAGAGTCTTTTATTGGAAGCAGGCCAGGCGGTGGTGAAAGTGGCCGCCTACATCGATCTGAACCCGGTTCGAGCGGGCCTGTGTGCCGATCCCAAGGATTATCGTTACTGCGGCTACGGCGAAGCCCTCGGGCAGGGATCCTGCACTCTGGCCAAGGAAGGGATCAGGACCATTCTGGGTCTGCCACCGAGCACCTGCTGGGAGCAACTCAGCGCAGAGTATCGCAAGCAGCTCTTTTTGAGGGGTGCGGTTACCACCAGTCGCCATGGGCCGGCTTTTGATTCTGCCAAGACTCAAGAGGTTGTTGACCAGGAGCAGGGTCAACTCTCGCCCCAGGAACGGCTGCGCTGCAAAATTCGCTACTTTAGCGATGGAGTGATCCTGGGCAGTCGCTCCTTTGTGGAATTTCATTGCCAGCGGCTCAAGCAAAAGATCGGCCTTAAGCGCAAGAGCGGCCCCACCCCCTTAAAGATCCTGGGTCCAGCAGCGCTGTGGGTCTTTCGCAATCTGCGCGTTCGGACTTTCGGTTAGGATTTTCCGGCTTGACGCTCGCTCATCGCGCAACGCAGGTAACCAAAAGCCTCAGCTCGACTGACTTACAGCTATTGTTTCGAAGATTCGACGAGCTCAACTTGGCGGCGCCAGTAAGCAGCGAGTAGGACGACGTTCGAGGGAGAATGGCCTTTCTCGTCCGTTCGACTTGTCTGGCATGTCCTCGTACGGCCAAGACCGACTAATCTTCGAAAGGCTTGGTTGGTTATGTTCCGGGCGGACCAATCCCTGGGAAGAAGACAAGGATTCTTGTTTTAAGGGACAGGTCCCGTTTCGTTCGGGGACAGGTCAAATATTAGCTCTCGCCTCACTCTATGGCAACCAGCGAGTCGCTTTGAGCTTGGAGGTGCTGGCTTTTGACCTGTCCCTGAAATGCCACATTTGACCTACATTTGATCTGTCCCCTGAAATGCTAGATGGGCTAAATCCTGGACTGAGCTATCGTGGGGTCTTGACAGGCGTGCTCAAGTACTTCTTCGCCCCGCGTGCGTGCGGCTTTATGGATGACAAACTGAGGACTTTAAAACGTAAAACGCAGCTGCAGCGCCACGTCGATTTGCTTTACTCGTGCCGAAAATGCCCAAAGATGCAATCAAAACCGGTTTCCGGCGGTCCGATTCTGAGCCGAGTGATGCTCGTCGGACAAGCCCCTGGCGGCAAAGAACCCATCTTAGGACGCCCGTTCGCATGGACAGCAGGGAAAGCGATGTTTAAATGGTTCGAACAGGAAATCGGCGTCGGCGAAACGGTATTTCGCCAAACGGTCTATATGGCTGCCGTGTGCCGGTGTTTCCCTGGCAAAAACTCACAGGGCGGCGATCGCATCCCGTCTAGAGAGGAAGTCGAACTGTGCAGTGAGTGGCTGCAAGCCGAGATTACGATCTTGCAACCTGGACTCGTCATTGCGGTCGGCAAACTAGCCATCGGCCGATTCCTGGGCAAGCTACCGGTTTTGACGGATTTGGTCGGTCAGATTGTGCGTGTACGCAAATTCGGCTGCGACTTTGACCTGGCCCCTTTGCCGCATCCCTCCGGGGCGTCGCCCTGGCACCGAATCGAACCGGGCAAGACGCTAACGAAAAAAGCCTTGGCGTTGATCGGGAATCATTCCGCCTGGCTTGGGAGGGTCTGAAAATTCGCAGGCCAGGAAGGCCCTACTCTTCGGGCGGCGAAGCTATTTTCACAACCACTTCTTCCGTTTTAAGAAAACGATCATTCCAGCTGCGACAGTCAGCATCAAAACCAGAGCAAAAGGATAACCAAAGGGCCATTCGAGTTCAGGCATATTCAGGGGGCTTTGCTTTGGATCGAAGTTCATCCCGTAAATCCCAGCGATAAACGTGAGCGGGAGGAAGATCGATGTCACGATGGTGAGAACCCGAATGATTTCGTTCGTCCGGATGTTAATGCTGGTCAGATAAAGATCCATGAAATTGCGGGTCTCGTCCCGGAACGATTCCAACGCTTCCATGATAACGACTGCGTTGTCGTAACAATCACGGAAGAACGGCTTGGTGCGTTCCGTGATCAGGCCGCTTTCATCTCGCATCAATTGGTTGAGAAGGTCCCGCTGCGGCCAAACAGCTCGCCTTACACGCGCGAGGAGTCTTCTGAATTCGTGGAGTTCGTTCACCCGTTCCCGGGTCGGCTGATCCAAAAGCGCCTGTTGAAATGAATCCATTGATTCGGCTAACGATTCGACGATCGGAAAGTACTGATCTGTCACTGCGTCGATTAGTGCATAGGCGAGATAATCCGCTTTCATAAATCTCGCGTTCCCAACTCCATCCCGCAGTCGTTGCCGCACAGGGTTAAGCACATCGCCCGGTCGCTCCTGGACAGTGATGACGACTCTCTCAGCCAACACGATGCTCACCTGCTCGAAGATGACCTCCCTACCGCTTTCGTAAGCCATGTGGAGCACGATGAAAAGCTGGCGGTCGTACTGGTCGACTTTTGACCGTTGCCCTAGGTTGAGCATATCTTCCAAGGCTAACGGATGAATTCGAAAATGCAGCGCTAGCTGTTTAAAAAATTCGGTATCGCCCATCCCGTCGATATTGATCCAGCTTATCTTCTCGCTCTCCAGAAATGGCAACAACTCATTGATCGTCTCGATTTTGTGCTCCCGGCAAGAGTGCGCATCGTACTCGAATAGGGAGATGACGGGTTTGACGTTCTGATATTCGGGAGGAACGATCAGCGTAGCCGGCGCAGTGCCAGGCGGAGGATATCGCAGTTTATCCATCGCTCAGATTGCTATTTCGGGGGCCGGACACTCACAGGGCCCCTCCAGAGCGCCGCATCCAACGCCGCCAGAACGTGACCTAGCCATCCGAGCAAGCCGAACGACAGGACCCAAAGAAATCCTGAAGCGATCAATTGGAGCAGCGCCGAAAAAATCCGACCCTGCGCCAGTTGCCCTAATCCCGGAATGATCAGACTCGCCAGCGCCGCAATGACATTACCTCCCGACCCGCGGCCAGTTGCTAATTCCTGCATAAATTCTCCTCGTCTGGCCGAGCTTTAGCGCGCTTGCCATCGCGCGGCGTCAACACAGGAAAAAATATGTCCGAGCCACCCCAGCCAGCCGAACGAGATCAGCCAGAGCAGCCCGGTCAGTATAAATTGCACCAGCGCCGCGAGGACACGGCCCTGAATCAGCTGGCCCAAGCCAGGGACGAAAAAACTCACCAGGGCCGCGATGACATTACCAGATGAACCTTGACTCATAACATTATAGATAGAGTTCTGGAAACTATTGAGGGTGAATAACTCAGTTCGGTTGGATAATCACAAACGATCGCTGCCGATTACGAGCCATTCCGACCATCACAGGTCGGTCAGGATCTAACCGGCCGACTATGCTCTGGAAAGCGTCCACATCGGTGATGGGCTGTCGATTAATCTGTTCAATAACGTCTCCAGGCTTGAGTTGCTCCGCAACAGCCGAACCCGGATCAACCCGCGTGACGATCACCCCGTTCACGTTCGCCGGAACGTCGGCCTCTGACCGAAGCCGCTGAGTCAGGTTCTGCACTTCGACTCCCGCGAAGAGAGCATTCTGCGGAGTTTCGGAGGGATCGGGTAGGATCTGGTTCTGACCCTGGTTCCGGTTCAGGCGCGCGACCAGATCTGCCGGCTGTTCAATTACTTTTGCGTTTACGGTTTTAATCTCGCCATCGCGCACAAGATCGATTGTCAGATTTGAGCCGACATCCGCTTCGGCAATTCGGTTGACAAGGGCTATGGTGTCCTTGACCTCGTAACCATTCACCTTCCGAATGACGTCTCCGCGGATAATGCCTGCTTTCTCCGCCGGAGAACCGGGAGTGACATCCGTGACCAGGGCGCCCCGAGCGCTGTTGAGCTTGAATTGTTCTGCGATATCCGCCGTCACAGGTTGGATTCCGACTCCGAGGTAACCGCGGATCACTCTGCCTTTGGAGATGATACTGTTCATTGCCGCGCGGACGACATTAGACGGAATCGCGAATCCGATCCCCTGGTTCCCACCCGATTCAGAATAAATCGCTGTGTTAATTCCGATGACCTCTCCCCGGATATTCACGAGCGGTCCACCCGAATTCCCGGGGTTGATAGCGGTATCGGTTTGGAAAAACTCCAACTGGCTATCATTCATCGCCCGTCTGTCCTTTGCGCTAATGATCCCTTGACTGACGCTTTCATCGAGACCAAACGGGTTCCCGATTGCCATCACTATCTGGCCGACTCGTACCTTGTCGGAGTCGCCGATCGGTAAAGGAGTCAAATTCTCAAGATCAATTTTCAATATTGCCAAATCGATCTGGCCGTCCGTCCCGACAATTTTCGCTTTCGATTGACGGCCATCACTTAGCTGCACTGTCACGTCGTCGGTTCCGTTGAGCACGTGGTTATTTGTCACAATGTGACCTTCTTTGGAAACGATGACGCCCGATCCGAGCGAGGTGACTTTCTGCTGAGCTGGGCTTTCGTCAGAGAAACGTCTGCCAAAAAAAAGTTCCAGTGGGTCGATCGGCATCCGGCGCGACACTGTTTTAGTCGTCGTGATGCTCACGACACTGGGCACGACGGCATCGGCCACTTTGGTGTACTCCTCATCCAGGCGCTGCAACACGTCGACGGAATTCAGGTCGAGGCTGGGCTTGTCCGCGGGCGTAAACTTCTCAGCCTTGACTTGTGGTTGGCCGGGTTGCTTGCCTTGCCATACGTAAATGAGCGAAATCGCGAGAGCCAAGAGCAAAACGAAAACCAAAAACTTCAGGAAACTCTTCATTTTTACCGCGCTTAATTAGCTAAATTTGTTCCATTTTTCTCATTTTGGACAGCGAAACGAGTAAAACGTTGGTGTTGAGGCAGTTTCAACAACGGGTCTCGATTCAGAATCGTCCGAGCAATATCTTTCGCGCGAAACAACAACTCTTCGTCCTCGATCAAACTTGCAAGACGCAACGGCGGCAAACCGCTTTGGGCCGTGCCAAGCAAATCGCCAGGTCCCCTCATCCGCAGGTCAGCTTCCGCGATTTCAAATCCGTTCTCGCTCCGTTCCAAGATGGCAAGTTTATCAAGCGCCTCCGGGTCTTCCCGATCCGTGAGGAGGATGCAATAGCTCTGATGCTGGCTACGACCAATTCTTCCTCGCAATTGATGAAGCTGAGCTAACCCGAATCGCTCCGAGTTTTCGATCAGCATAACCGTAGCGTTAGGAACATCGATGCCCACCTCGATCACAGTGGTCGAAATCAGGACGTCGATCTGACCCATACGAAACCTCTCCATTACGCGCTCTTTCTCCTCCGCAGTTAATCGACCGTGCAAAAGACCGCTACGAAGTGGTGCGAGCAATTTCTCCCACTTGAGGTATTCGGTCGTCGCAGCCTTTGCACTCAGCGTCTCGGATTCATCGATCACAGGGTAGACGATGTAGACTTGTCGACCGACCGCGACCCGCTCCCGAATGAAGGAAGCCGCTTCGGGGATTTTTCCGGAAGATCGGACGCGAGTGATGATGGCTCGCCGATTTGCCGGTTTTTCATCCAGAATCGAAATCTCCAGGTCACCGTAGACTGTCATCGCCAGAGTCCGCGGAATAGGAGTCGCACTCATCACAAGCAGATCCGGAACAGGCCTTTTCTCCAACAATTTGGACCGCTGCAAAACTCCGAACTTGTGTTGTTCATCAATCACAACAAGGCCGAGACTCCGAAACTGGTCTGCGTCATAAAGCAAGGCATGCGTCCCGATCACGATCTGGGATTCCCCCTGAAGCTCGATGTGCGACGCCTCCTGGCGCGTACCGGTCCGAAGAGCGATACGAACGTCAAGGGGAGAAAGCCAGAGTCGGAAATTGTTGAAATGTTGTTCCGCCAGCACCTGGGTCGGAGCCATCAACGCAGCCTGATAACCGGCTTCGACAGCAAAAAGCATCGCCGCCGCGGCCACCAAGGTCTTGCCGGCGCCCACATCCCCCTGCAAAAGCCGGCTCATTGGAGCCTCTTTCGCCATATCCTCCCGGATTTCTCGGATCGCTCGCTTTTGTGCCGAAGTCGTCCTGTACGGGAGCACGGCGAGAAACCGTTCCGTCAACTCTCCGCAAGCAACGTGACACTCGCCTTTAAGAGCCGCGACCGACCGTTTCCGTTGTTCTGCCACGATCTGCATCGCCACAAATTCCGCCATCGCAAGAGCCTTCCTTGCCGCCTCCCGAGTCGGCCAACTTTCAGGGAAATGAATTTGGCACAACGCTTCCACTTCCGAAATCGAATCCGGACTGATCGCCGGAGCAGATTCGATCAACCGAAGTTCCTGAACGGCTCGAAACATGATCGAACGCAATGCTCTTTGCCGGACGCCCTCGGTCAGCGAATAGATCGGCGTGATCCGACCCATGTGAACGCCTTCTTCGCCTTCTTCCTCAATGATCTCGAACTCCGGATGATCGAGACAGATTCGATTGCGGTACTGTTTCGGCCTGCCAAATACGATCAATTCCTGACCCTCCGCTAACATTCGCTGGAGATAATGTTGATTGAACCAGCGGCAGGTGACGCGACCGCTCAGCACTGTCTTGAACAAATCCTCGAGTGTGACCTCCACGATTTTGCGACCGCCGAAATATTGAGCAGATATTCGTCGAATGATTCCGCGCAGGCAGATCGACTCCTCGGAACTGCTACTCGGGAACGGGGCAAAGCGAGTGCGGTCTTCATACCGTCTTGGATAGTGCTCCAATAAATTCCGCCAAGTCTCGATTCCGAGGCGTTGGAGCAGTTTTCGGTTCGGCTCGGCCAACCAGGCGAGCTCTTCAATTGGCTGATCAAGCGCGTCCACATTCACCTCCGACAAACGCCTCTGCATCGACACCTTCCTTATTTCGTCGCGCTTCGCAGTGCTTCGACATGGAGTTGGAGTTGTACGCGGTTTTGGTAATTGTTCGCTTCCAGGTAGAATGCGATATCCCAAGGCGGCTTTGGTAATGGAAAACTCGCCCCATTAAAGTGAATTGCGTTCAGCAGGCACGAGCCATGACGCAACGTGAGCAACCGGTGTTTTTCCTTCAGCAATCTCGGTTGACCGGCAGGCGCAACACTTCGAATAAAAAAGAGTGGTTGCGGGTTTCCAACGCCGAACGGCTGCAGCAGATCGTGACAATTGAGAAATCTGAGGTTGATCTCATGCCCGGTGAGTTCCGCATCAAGTTCGAGCCGAGGCTTCAACAAATCCGGCGTCAGCATGCGTCTCGCGGCGGCCTGAAATGCTGCGGAAAAGGATTCAAGTTGATCAAATCCGATTCGGACTCCGGCAGCCATCTCGTGCCCGCCGAATTGCACGAGATATTCCCCACATTCCTCCAAGGCCCTGACAATCGATAATCCAGGAACGCTCCGACCGCTTCCCTTGCCATCGCCCGAATCGTCAAAACCGATGACCACCGACGGACGATGGAATTGCTTCGTTAAGCGTGAAGCAACAATCCCGACCACCCCCGGGTGCCAGCCGCGTGAACCGACAACGATCGCAGCGTCTCGGTCGGCTACGAAGGTGCGAGCAAGTTGCTGCAGAACTTCATCGAGGGTCTTTTGTTCGACCGATTGCCGGTCACGATTCTGCCAGTCAAGGCTGCGCGCCAGAAAAGCCGCTTTACCCGTGTCATCGGCTAGCAGCAACTCGAGCGCATCTTGCGCCACTCCGACCCGCCCGGCGGCATTAAGGCGCGGCCCTAAGCGAAAGCTGACATGGGTGGGTCGGATGGGCGGCGTCACGCCCGCCACCTGCATTAAAGCTCGTAACCCGATCCATTCAGTCTGCTCAAGCTGTCGCAGACCGTGCTGCACGAACGTCCGATTCTCATGCACCAGAGGTACCAGATCCGCGATGGTGGCAAGAGCAACCAGGTCGAGGTATTTCTTTAAATCGAAATCTGGGAGCCGGCGTGCCCGTAACAGGGCGTGACAGAGCTTAAAAACAAGGCCGGCGGTGCAAAGATAGTGATAATTCGAGCCGATCTTCGGGTTCACAAAGGCACGGCAAGTCGGGAGACGTCCCTTGGACTCATGATGATCCAAAACGACCATATCGACGCCACTGGCCTCAATTTCGCCGATCCGAACAGCAGCGGTCGTTCCGCAATCGAGCGCCACCATCAATTTTGGCGAATGCATCGCCAAGCACCGTTGAACCCCTTCTTCAGACAAGCCGTAACCCTCCTCAAGTCGATGAGGGAGGAATGTTCGTACCACGGCGCCAAAGGCTTTCAACACGCGGTCAAGGAGAGCGACGGAAGTCACTCCGTCGACATCATAATCGCCGTAAAGAACCACAGTCTCATGATTATCAATCGCATAAAAGATCCGATCGACGGCGTTCCGCATCCCGGCGATTTCGAGCGGGTCGCGCAAATCGCGCAACCTCGGAAACAGAAATTCGCGCGCTTGTCTTTCTTCCACCAAACCAATCTTGGCGAGGACCCGCGCCAAACCCGGCTCCAGATCCAAGCAGCGAGAAATAGCGAAGGCGTTCTCCATCTGGATTGGCTCAGGAAACAACCAAAGACGGTTCATACTGGCAAGAATGCCATGAAAGCCGTGAATGCCAAGGTCCTTGAGATTCTCATTTGACTACCGATGACCCCGCAGTTATCCTGCGGCTCGATGCGCTTAAACGGACAGCCCCGTAGCCTTCCGCTCTTCCTGCTCGGGAGTGGCGCCCCAAAACTTTCCCTCCTCTTATAGTCTCGTTCAGTCTGGTCAGAATCGTTCGCGGTGAAGGCGGTTTTGATCCAATCGCTCTCACACCGCAAATCGAATTCCCAATTTAACTTCAGGCTAACATGTCAGAAAAAGTTTTTATTTTCGACACCACCCTCCGTGACGGCGAACAATGCCCAGGGGCGTCGATGAATCTCCGCGAAAAAATGGAGATTGCACGTCAATTGCAGCGACTAAACGTGGATGTGATTGAAGCAGGCTTTCCGGTCATCAGCGATGGCGACTTTGAAGCGGTACAGAAAATTGCAACCGAAATCCGCGGACCAATCATTGCCGGACTCGCCCGCTGTGTCCCAAGCGATATTGATGCAGCCGGCGCAGCCGTCAAGCCCGCCGGGGACCGCGCCCGAATTCACGTTTTCTTGGCGACGTCGAAAATTCATCGAGATTTCAAGCTCAAGAAACCGAGCCAGGAAATTATCCGGCTCGCGATTGAGAGCGTGAAGCGTGCAAAGGCCATCGTGAACGATGTCGAATTTTCGCCCGAGGATGCTTCCCGCACCGAACCCGAATTCCTGGCAGAGGTTGTGGAGGCGGCCATCGAAGCCGGCGCTACCACCATCAATATTCCGGATACGGTTGGCTACGCGGTTCCTGCGCAGTTTGGTGACTTGATAAGGTATCTGAAGTCACATGTGAAGCGCATCGATGAGGCGGTGATCAGCGTGCACTGCCACAACGATTTGGGTATGGCGGTAGCGAATTCAATCGCTGCGGTCCAGGCAGGTGCGCGTCAGATCGAGGGAACCGTAAATGGAATCGGCGAAAGGGCCGGCAACGCCGCGATCGAAGAGATCGTCATGGCCATCAAGACGCGGTCTGACTATTTCAAAGACTTTCACACAGAGGTAAATGCCCGCGAGATCGTGAAATCGTCACGTTTGGTGAGTCGCATGAGTGGACTGATCGTCGCGCGTAGCAAGGCAATCGTCGGGGAAAACGCATTCGCACACAGTTCCGGCATCCACCAGGATGGAATCCTGAAGCATCGTGAGACGTACGAGATCATGGATCCTCGGGACGTCGGTTGGGGCGAAACGGAACTGCCGCTCACCAAACACAGCGGCCGGCATGCGATGGCGAAGCGATTGGAGCATCTGGGCTACCATTTGAGCGAGGAAGAACTCATTCAAATTTTTGTGCGATTCAAGGAGATCGGCGACAAGAAGAAGTTTGTTTACGATGACGATCTTGGAGCGCTCGTAGACGACTCGATCGGGCTGACTCAGGAGACCTGGCAGCTGGATTATTTTAACGTCACATCAGGAACTGCAACAATTCCGACAGCGACCGTGCGTTTGCGAAAAGCGGAGGAAACGTTGCAGGATTCATCACCTGGAAACGGCGCCGTGGATGCGGCGATGAAAGCAATCGACCGGATCCTTAACCAGCGCGGACACCTGGTGGAATATCATGTGAGCGCAGTTTCGAGCGGCAAGGATGCATTGGGCGAAGTCAATTTGAAATGTGATTTCGGAGGCGGCCGGCTCATTACCGGCAAAGGCGCCAGCACAGATGTCATCGAAGCCAGCGCACGCGCCTACTTGAACGCGGTGAATCGAATACTTTATCAGCGGTACCACACCCCTGAAAAAGAGGTCGAATTTCTCGAGGCGGCGGGCGTGTGACTGGAATCGGGTCGGCGTGCAGCAAAGGTCCCGTCTCCCGGGCCTTGCCGCACGCTTAACCTAACCCGGCCAAATGAATCCGGCGTATGCTTGGAAACGCACCTCCCGGCGTCCATTCGTCGATTTTCTGGCCCCTTTATGAACAAGATTGCACTTCTCGCATTACTGACGCAGTTTGTGGCCGGTTTTGCGCTCACACCGGCTCACGCTGAAACACCCGTCCCTGCTCAGACACTGACTCCGCGTGGCAACATACAACCAATAGCCACGCCGACATTGGGAGACAACTTTACCCAGGTGCTCTCGGACAGGCGAGTAACATTCCGCCTGTTGGCACCCAAGGCCGCTGCCGTGGACGTGTTGATCGGCCTCAAAAGCGGTTCCTACGAGACCCAGGGGACCACTACCGCGGCCCTGACAAAAGACTCGAAAGGACTCTGGAGCGTGACTTTGGGCCCCTTCGAGCCGAACCTCTACGAATACCAATTCAGTCTCGATGGGCGCAAATTTGCAGATCCGGGTAACGAAATGCCCAAACCACAGCGCCAAGTCGACACCAGCCTGCTGTTGATCCCCGGCAGCCCTCCCGATTTCCTGGACGTCCAGAATGGGGCGCACGGAACAGTGCATGATGAGACATACTATTCGACCACGCTTCGCAAGAACCGAAGGGTCTTAGTCTATACCCCGCCAAACTGCGACCGTTCTCACGTTGCGTTCCCCGTCCTTTACCTTTACCACGGCTTCTGGGACACGCGCTATTCATGGATTACCGAAGGAAGGTTAGCGCAAATCCTGGACAACCTGCTTGCAGTGGGAAAAGCCGTTCCGATGATCGTAGTTGTGCCGGAAGCACACGCCCTGCCTCCCGAAACCACGCAAGCGGCGAGCCCGGATCTTGTGACAAACGTTATCCCTTATTTGGCCCGCAATCAGGAGGCGGTCGATGAAGAGCTTTTCCACGACATCATTCCATTGATCCAATCCCGCTACCCGGTCAGCGATGAGCCTCAGGACCGCGCCATTGCAGGGCACTCGATGGGAGGGCTCCAGGCGATCGAGACCGGGATCGTGCACCTGGGGTATTTTGGTTGGATCGGCGCTTTCAGCCCCGGCATTATTTCTGAGGCTCTTTCCGACGAGTTTATCAAGGCGCTGAAGAACCCGAACGAGATCAATGAGAGCCTGTCGCTATTCGACATTACCACCGGAGAGAAGGACGAAGTCGTTGGCAAATACGTCACCGATTTCGAGGAAAGACTGAAGCAGGCGAACGTCCAACATACCTATACGATCATACCTGAAGGAACTCACAGCATGTTTGTCTGGCGTCTCGCGCTCTATAATTTCCTGCAACAAGTCTTCAAGCGCTAAAGACGGATGCGTTTCGCTCGGATCCTCGACCAGCCCTGGTCGACCATGCCCGTATCCATGGGCCTAAACAGGCAACCGATGTTTACCTGCTAGCCCTGCAGTGAAGCATTCAGGGCGGTTCGCCACCTTCGACGATGCAGTTCCATTCTCCGCCGTTCTCTGAGCCGAGGAGGAGCATCTCACGGTGATTTGACCAGGCAAGCTTAGAGAATTTTCAGGCGCAGACGAACGAAAACGACTAACAACATTATCATCGCACCGAACAAACCATAAATGCACGGCTTCAAATGATTGAGTACGATGTCAGCGTTGCTTCGTTGCCGGATCTTTTTCGCGGTCAATGCAAAATCCTTTTGCGTTTGGTCGAGCGCTGCCAAGAGGTATTCTGCCTTCCTCTGAGTCTCTTCCGCCTTTTCGATGGCCAGATCGATGCGGCCGAACTCCACACCTGCCAGAGCAATTGCCGACTCGAACCGGGAAATAACCTCGCGTTGGTTGGCGCTCATCTTATCAACGATCGAAACGAAGATCGCCATTGGATCGTTGGCATCGACGATGCGATAACGGTCAAGCAGCAGTAATGCGTTCTCGGAAAACTCATTTCGGTCGATCGGCCTAAACGACTGAGGATATTCTTCCCGATTCAGAAATGGCCGGTCTCTTCTTTCGTTGGAGGAACTCATTGTCACTCCTCTTTGTATCTTTCGAATTCGCCTTGAGCGAGCCTGCCACGCAGACGCAACAGATCGCTTTGCAGGTCGATCATCCCGAGGGACTGATGAGATCTCATCAGATGCGGAAACTCGTGCTCTTTGGCCTTCTCGATTAATGCAGGCATGGCCGGAACATGAAGCAGCACCTCGCGGGCGGCGACGCAACCGCCTTCGCGCAGACGCAATAAACGCTGACTGACGAATGCCTTGGCCACCTTGGAAAGAACATAACGTCCCTGTACCTTGTCCTCGGTCGGCAAAAGATTCAAAAGTCTAGATGGAATCTCGAGGACCCTGTCCGCGTGCAGGGTCCCTAGAACCAGGTGCCCGGTTTCCGCCGCATAAAATGCTGCTTTGGCTGTTTCGCCATCACGAATTTCGCCTACGAAAAGGATGTTCGGGCTCTGCCTCATAGCATCCCGGGTGCCTGCCGCAAAGCTTTTGCAGTCGGTACCGACTTCCCTTTGCACGATCTCAGATCTGATGTTTCTGAACTCGTACTCGATCGGATCTTCAATCGTAACGATCTTCACGGTCTGGGTCTCGTTGATGGCGCGAAGAAACGACGCGATCGAGGTTGTCTTGCCGGACCCCGTTGGGCCCGACACGATGAATAGACCGCTGGCATAACCCAGGATCGTCCTGGCCATCACCTCCCCAAATCCGATTTCTTTCGGTAGCGGCGGATTCTCCGGCAGCGGCCTGAGGGACGCGGTTAATTCTCCCTGGGCGCGCACGATGTTAACCCGGAATCGCATTCCCGATTTGACCACGGAGAAGTCAGCGGACAGCATCGGATCGGAAAGCTTAAGCGCCAAATCCGGGCGATGACCGACAAGGGACCGAACAATTCCCTCAAAATCTTCCCTCGTGAAAGCGGAGTCCTCGCTGAGCCGGACAACGCTGTTGTCGACTTTCCCGGTCACATTCAACCGATTAAAGGTGAGATCACTGCAATTGTGTTTGCGCACAAATCCGACGATCAGATCCCACTCGGATCGGTAGTTGTTGCCCGACATACCTAGGGCCCGAGGGTGTGGTAGTTGGCCTTGTTAGTATTCGCTCCTAATGAGCACGTGGTTTTCTGGTCCAGATCCAGGACATGATCGTACGTTCCTCCGGAGGGACAGACCGGTACACCATATTTCAGATACTTTGCGAGCTGCGATTCGCTCGTTAATGGAACTCCCGGATTGTCTCTCGTGAATTCATCTTTTGCCGCCTCGATCAAGGCCAGGTTTTTGGAGCAGTCGCGCGCATTTGCACTGTCAAGGGCCTGTCGCGCACCCATGGCGACAACGCCCGTTATGATCGCAGATAAGACGATCGTTACCAGGATCTCGAAGAGTCCCCAACCGCGTTCGCTATTCCGTTTCCGCGGTAGCATCCTGATTCTCCGGACCATAGATTTTTTCCTCCAACCTTTTCAAGGCCAGTGTGGCTGCCGCATTGGCGGCTCGCACAACGTTTCTCCCGGCGGTAGCCTCGCCAGTAAACCGCGGCGCCTGCCAGGATTGAAATCCGAAGAGTGTATCCATGTACCGAACTGGCATGATATTGGTCAAATCCCTCTTGTTATAAAAAAATACGATCGGGATCTGCTGAAGAGCTAGATTCTGTCTTCCTTCCAGGCACATACCGCGGTCGGATAGAAGCTCTTCAAGGTCGTTCAGCATCTCGACATTCCTTGATGCGGCTTCGAATTGGCTGTCCGCGACAAAGACAACGGCATCGGTCGCAGCCAGGACAAGATGCCGAGTCCTTCGATACTTCTGCTGGCCGGGCAAAGTCCAATAGAGAAACTTCACTTCCAGGTTGTTGGCCGGAAGTTTTTGCGACTGGGCATATTCGAAAAAAACGGAACGATCGTCAGTTGTCGGCAGCTCCTTCACATCGGTTTCAAGTCGCAAAGAAAGATATCTCAGAGAGGTCGTCTTGCCGGCATAGGCTGGCCCGTAGTAAACCACTTTTAGTTGCGCCTCGTACGTCACCCAATTCACGTATGCCATTGGTCTAATGCTCCTCTTCCTGACGCTCCTTTTTTTAAATGCAGCTCATTCTTATTTGTTTCTTAACAATTACGCAACATATAAAACGTTTTGAGCAAGACCCCTTTTTTTTTCTCACAAGTTTGTAAAACCGCGCTGGACAAGCCGGCGGTTCTCGAGACGTTCGCGGCTCTCACCGATCCGATACGGTCCGAAAACCGATCCGGTCGCTGAGCGTCAGGCTGCGCTGATTCGTAACGCGCCGGGTGATGTCCGCGCTGAAATTGCCGAAATTTCCCCCGCGAACAACTGGATTCCCCGACTGATCCACTGAACTCGTCCATTCCGAAACGTTCCCAGCCATGTCCAACACTCCGTACGGACTTCTATCCTCCGGATAGCTGCCAGGCAGTGACCATTTTTGCTTGGGATCGCCTCGATAGACATTTGCAGCGCCACCCCGGTCATCCGGACCCCATGGATAACGCTGTTCAGTAGAACCTCTCGCGGCCTTTTCCCATTCTTGTTCGGTGGGAAGGCGACGTCCTTTCCATTTCGCATAGGCGTACGCGTCGAACCAATCAATGAAAATAGCGGGAAAATTAATGTTAATTCTCACCCCTTCGATCTCCCCCTGCTCAATGGCCACCTTGTAGAGATGATCCCATTGCAAATTGCGGTGACTCTTATCGGCCGGCTGGTCCGGATGATCGTACTCATGGCTTTCCCCGACCGCAGCAAGGAACTCCGCATATTGCCAGAGGGTGACCTCCGTTCGGTCAATGTTGAACTTAGGCAATGCGATTGATTGACCGTCCTGATAGTAAAATTGTCCGGCCGGAATTTCGATCGCAGCCCCGAAATCGGCGGGCGCAACTGGTTCCCTGCTGAAGCTTTGCACCAACCAGGCGAGTTTTGCTTTGTTATCGAAGCCGATGTAGCCGATCAAAGCGGCCATTAACAGTACCAGTGCCAATTGCGAGACTCTGGCAAGTCTCGATCTCCACTCCATTCGTTTTCGATGCTCGGTGATCAGATTCAAAATTTCGGCAGCCCCGCCCTGACTGATTTGCAGCGAACTAACGGTCCCTGCCCTGCCATTGTTTTTAGGATACTCCGGCCCCGTTTCGGCAAGACGCTCATCAAGCATTCGCGTGGCCTCCAGGATAACGCCGGTGGAATTCGGTCCAAGCGTTCGCGGAACACCCGCCGAGATCCCGTGCCGCAGATTGAATCGTCCAACTCTCCAGGCAACCATTTCGTTCACGGCCTCCTGACCGGCAAGGCCGCTCACCGCCGCGTGCAGGATCTGGCCGTGGCGCACATAGATGTAGCCCGTTTGATTTCCCCTTCGAACGCTGATCGTTGCACATATGCCAGCCAGGCAAGCGATCTGAATGATATGTTGCAACTCAAGGTGGTCAACTTTTCCGGCGAAACCGATGACCTGCTCCTTTTCCATGCGCAAAGAAGTTCGAGATGCTTCAGCGAAGGAGGCAATCGCATTAAAGCCAGCCAAACAACCTTTTCGTGAACGGCTTCTGAGTCTTGGCCACGCTCTCTTTCGCGCTTTTCTCAGGTTTTGGGTCTGACTTCTTTGCTGCCTTCTTTGGACCAACGCGCTTCACGGGCGAAGGTGCCGGGTTCAGTGGTTGATCCGTTCCTTGCCATTGTGGCGGGAGGGGTTCCGGATCAGGACCGGCCGGTCCCATGTTAACCGCCGTCGGTAAGTAAGTTTCCGGTGGCTCGCTGAATGTTAAGCCGTCGGGTTTGGATTCCGTGCCAACTTTCGTGACCGGTTCGAGACTTGTCCGCTGCCAGATCGTTTTGCGGCATCGGGGCAGCGACTATACGCTTGTCCGCCATCTCGCGTTCAACGGGCACCGCCAGCCCGCCATCGCTGGCGCCACCGAAGATTTCCACAAAACTAGGTTCGCTGCTTTCCACGAAAAAAAACGAGTACACCTTTTGATCCAAGACAACGGTAAGATTCCCTGTAACCCCGGGTTTCAAGGCGCGAACGCTGAAATAGTTGGTCCCTTTTGTGTAAGAGATCTGGAAAGCGTCCGCGGAGCCGGGCGTCTGCGAAAAACCGTAGCCGTCGATCGCTTCAATTTTGTAGGGGAACTCCAGCGAGGTGACGCCGTTTGTGCCTACCTTGACCATCGCCGGCTCATTGTGATTCAGAGTCGCGCGAACGATCTTATCCTTTAGAACGGCGTCTCCCGCGTCGCAATGGATCTGGAAAAACGCAATTGCGGTGAGGCCCGCAAAATTGACCAGAAACAATCTCATATATCTTGTCTATAACGTTATGCTTGCCAGGTCACGTAGAAAATCTTGAATTGCCGAGAAGAAGACCTGCATGCGGGATTCTTCGCGCCAAGCGTTTCAACACCGCGCGAGAATTCCAAACCGACCGTTCGCACCCCATCGGTTGATGGCGGCGTTGGCGACCGCTCTACCAACGATCGGATGCTTAATGGCGGACAAGAAATGCCCGACATGATCATACTCGGGTATCTCGCGGCAACTCTCGTAGCGGTTCACTTTGGCCGCCACCGCTCTCGCTATGTCGCGGGCATCCGGCGTACCCGGCACCCCGTGATCGATGCGCGCCCAAGTGATCATTTCCGCTTCACTCTCCATGATCAGCAGGCAGTAGTGAATCAGTTTAGCCACTGTGACTGCGCTCAAGTGTCCAGGGGTCGCAAGCAAATTCCTGTCGATATGATGATTGAACGACTCGGCGCTAAAGGAATCAATTTTCAACTTGTCGACCAAATCCTGAATCGCGTACGGAAATTCTCCTTCGGAATCCGTGAGAAACTCGGTCAGCGTAGTCTTGGTTCCAGTTCCGGGTGCTGCGCCAAAATTATACGGGAAATTAAAATGAATACGGTTGATCTCTGTCACCTGCGCCCCAGTAACAGCCGTGAGTCTTGGTAACGATCGTTTTCTGTTTGGCACGAGCTTATCCAAGTTACTCAGGGCTTCTCCCTATTCCGATACAGGCTGACAAACCTGTTTTTAAACTGATCATCGGGCAGGTCGGATTCAGCTCAGTCCTGATACTTTCTTGCCCCCATTTTGGAGTTGTTGCACCTTGATGTCGAAAGTGAGCGTCGTAATTCGCCGGTGACGCGATCGGCCCAGTTCTTCAAGTGAGATTCTTAAATCGGTTTTCTTATTGATTTCCGCAATCGCAGTGTCCAGGGCTCTCTGGCGCAAGTTCGCCCACACTGGTAAAGGCGCCTCCTGAATCATATTACCGGCGGCATCCCGAACGGATTCGAGCCCAAGCACCTTTCGAAGTCGGTCCAATGAGACACGCTTGCTCCCAACCGTGGCGTATCCTTTCGCCCAATTGTAAAGGCGAAGGGAGTATTGGCTTCGCAGTCGGAGCTTGGCCGGCCTTTCAGAAAGATATCGCGGCAAAAGTTTTTTCAACTCCAGCCAAATATGTTCAAAGCGAGGACTGAACGTTAGATAGACCTCCGAATTGTCCGGCCCGCCCACCTGCACGGCGTCCACCCATCGGGTGTAGCTTGTAATGACTTGGGAATCTTTTATTTCCTCGATCACTAGCCGATAATTAGCAGCCAGCCGCAAAGCTGGCTTGAGGACCTTCTGAGCTCCCACCAAAATAGGTTCGCTTTGTCCCGGTCGATATTTCTCGAGAGCGAAATTAAGCAGGTTGCGCTCCGCCTCGGTGAGCATGAAATAGCTTTTCTGGACGCCGATTGGTAGAGATTCCTCGAGACCTTTGTCGATTATGCTGTCCGGTAGCCGCCGCTGAATTGAACTTTTTGCTGTCGCCATTGTCAGTAGTTTGGAAGTAGAGCCGGTTTTTGGCCGGAAATCACGCAAAAAGGGCTAATTACCTTTACATCTCTGCAAAACGTTATCAATAAAGCATTGTATATGAGAAGCTTTCACGATGGTTAAGACAGCAGAAATCAGGCAGAGAATCATCAAGAATTGGAATTTTGGCACAAGCCAACATCCCATGACACTCGACGAATTTCTTGAGAAGAAAGCTCTTCACGTCAATTTTTTTGAAGGTTCCGAGCCATGGGTTGGCGATCTTGATCGGGTCACATGGGAAAATTTTTTCCGATTTTGCACCGAGGAAATGGACGACCTCTCAAAGCTAACTTGCGGGATGGTCATCGAGTATTGTCTAACGGTCATCGAAGAGTTAAAGGCCAAGGTTAAGCGGCCTGTGACCCGGGCGAAGATCCAGGAGGCACTTGCCGCGGCGTATGAAGAGGCTTACGAAAACCCGGTCTTTCAATATCGATGGGCAATGCGGCACGGTGTCGTATCCGAGGCGGTCAATATTGCGATACGCAATCTTGCGGAACGCGAATAGCCTTTATCGCTCAGAAATCGATGGAAATTTTTGAGTGATGCAGGCTGGATGCTTATTCGCTCTCCACTCACCGAATCGGAGTTTGAAGCGTATTATGCGTTCCGCTGGAGAATCCTGCGAGAACCATGGAACCAGGCGCCGGGTTCCGAGAAAGATGAATTCGAAGGTGAAGCCGTCCATCTGGCGGCTTGGAATGTTGCCGGGAAACTAATCGGCGTGGGTCGTCTCCATCGTGTACGCGAAAATTGCGGGCAAGTTCGTTTCATGGCGGTTGACCCGGAGCAACGAAGTCACGGAGTCGGGAAAGCCATTCTGCGAGAATTAGAAATTCGCGCGATCGAATTGGGGATTCAGGAAATCAAGCTGCATTCCCGCCAGGAGGCGGTGCCGTTCTATGAGAAAAACGGCTATCAGATCGTCGGACCAACGTATGCCCTTTTTGGCATGATCCAGCACTTCGAAATGTGGAAGCGGTTGGGCTAGCTGGTGTCTTGTGTCACAGATGGCGCTAGCTAGAAAAGGATAGTTGGGATGGTTTTATGCCTCGAAAAGGGGCTACGCGACTAAGTCCGGGGTTTCAAGCATAAGCTTCCAGCCATTGTGGGGCCGAATTCACCCATGTCGACGCGTTTATCCAAAATCGCTAAGCTTTCCTGCTACCGTTGATCGAGCGGCACAAATTTCTTGCCAACCGGGTCACCCGTGTACTCGCTTAAAGGACGATAAAGCCGATTGTCGGACAATTGTTCAAGAACGTGCGCAGTCCAGCCTGCCGTCCGGGAGATTGCAAAAACGCAAGTGAACAGATCGGTGGGGATTCCGAGAGAATAATAAACCGTCGCAGAGTAAAAATCGACGTTCGCGTGCAATCCCTTTTTTTCCTTCATAAGTGCCGCGATGCGCTCGGACATTTCGATCCATTTCGGCTCACCGAGCTCGCTGCTGAGCTGAACAGCCATGGCTTTGAGGATCGGCGCTCTCGGATCAAGCACCTTGTAAACTCGGTGCCCGATCCCCATGATCTTTTTCTTTTGCGACAAAGCTTGATCAATATAGGCGTCCACGTTGTCCGGGGAACCAATCTCCTGGAGCATATGGATAACGCCTTCGTTTGCACCGCCGTGCAGCGGCCCTTTCAGCGTCCCAATTGCAGCAGTGACTGCCGAATAGATATCGGTCAGAGTTGAAATCGTGACGCGGGCACTGAATGTGGACGCGTTCATGCCATGTTCGGCGTGAAGGACGTATGCCAGGTCCAGCGTCTCGATCTTCTTCTCGGATGGATCCTTACCATCCAATAAATAAAGAAAATGACCGGCTTCACTTAAATCCTGGCGAACCGGAAGGAACTCGAGCCCATTTCGCGCCCGGTGAAAATAGGCGATGATGACTCCTACCTTTGCCGTAATGCTAATTGCACGGCGCCGCGTTGCTTCCATGCTCTGATCTAAGGTCATCATCAGATCATGCAGGCCTAACATCGAAACCCCAGTGCGCAGAACGTCAATTGGTAATGCAGTCCGGGGCGTGGATCTTAAAAACTCGATGACCTGCTCCGGCAATTGGCGTTCCGCGGCCAACTGCTCCTTGAGTTCAGTCAGCTCCGAAAGATTCGGTAGTTTATTGTGCCATAGCAGGTAAATGACCTCTTCAAAAGATGCTTTACCTGCAAGCTCATTAATATCGTAGCCGCAGTAAATAAGCTGTCCTTCCTGCCCCCGGACATCGCCGAGCCGTGTATCAGTGGCAACGACACCTTCCAACCCTTTTGATATTACAGACATAAGCTTGAGTTAGTGTTTCAGAATCTTGATCAGCGTATCTCCGATGCTCGCCGGGGTTTCCGCCACAGCAATACCAGCTTCTCGCAAAACTTCGATTTTTCCCGCAGCGGTGCCTTTGCCGCCGGACACTATCGCCCCTGCGTGCCCCATACGGCGCCCCGGGGGTGCCGTGGCCCCAGCGATAAATGCGGCAACCGGGTTACCATAGTTCTCTTTTATCCAGGTTGCTGCTTCTTCCTCCGCTGTCCCCCCGATCTCACCAATGAGGATCAACGCGTCGGTCTCCGGATCGGCGCTAAATAATTTTACCGCGTCCAGGTGCGAAGTTCCATTGATCGGATCACCGCCAATTCCGATACAGGTCGACTGGCCGTACCCACGCTGGGTTAGCTGCCAGACCGCCTCATAGGTTAAAGTCCCAGAGCGCGAAATAACCCCGATTTTGCCAGGCTTATGAATGTAGCCGGGCATGATGCCAATCTTGCACTGACCTGGGGTGATGATCCCAGGACAATTGGGCCCGATCAAACGGGAACTCTTCTCTTTTAAGACAGTTTTTGCCCGCATCATGTCCATTACGGGAATGCCTTCCGTGATACAGACGATCAATTCGACGCCAGCGTCGGCAGCTTCGAGGATCGCGTCCGCAGCAAATGGCGCCGGCACAAAAATCATCGTCGCGTTGCAGCCGGTCTGTTTTCGGGCTTCGTACACGGTATCAAAAACTGGCACTTTCCCCTCGAACACTTGACCGCCCTTGCCCGGCGTCACGCCGGCAACGACGTTGGTTCCGTACTCCATGCATCCCTTGGCATGGAACGCCCCGGAACTGCCGGTGATACCCTGGACCAGGAGCCTTGTATTATTGTCGACAAGAATAGACATGGGCTTTGATCATTACCGAGGGTGTCGCTTGTGAACGGCGATCGAATTCCCGTCCGGATCCGCGACAATCGTCATTCGGCAGACCGGACTTTCGAACGGCTCAACCACGAATTTGGTGTTGCTTGCGCGTAGCGCGTCCACTGCGGAATCGAAATCCTCAACCTCGAAAGCAACCGCCGGCCCATCGCTTGAAGGTTTCCATTGCTCCTTCGACACGTTGCTGAGAGCGAAAGTCGAGGGACCCAAATCGTACTCTATCCAGTGCCCGTTTCCAAGTATTCGGGTCGGCTCGAGTTTCAATACACCTTCGTAGAAGGCCCGCGCACGTTCCATGTCCGTGACTGGATACCCGGTAAATGCTAGTTCGACGATTTTCATGGTTTGCGCTAAGAGCTTATCCAGCTTTGGCTTCCGCGACGACTCTTTTGGCGGCCTCCGCGAGGTCCGACGCAGCTTGAATCGGCAGCTTTGATTCTTCCAACAATTTTTTGCCAAGTGCGACGTTGGTACCTTCCAGTCGAACGACGAGCGGGACCGGTAAGCTGACCGCCTTGACTGCATTAATGATGCCCTGGGCAATCACGTCACACCGCATGATCCCGCCAAAAATGTTCACCAGAATGGCTTTGACGTTTTTGTCGGCGATGAGGATTTTAAAGGCCTCGGTCACCTGTTCTTCGCTCGCACCGCCCCCCACATCGAGGAAATTCGCGGGTTCGCCACCCGCATACTTGACAATGTCCATCGTTGCCATGGCGAGACCAGCGCCGTTTACAAGGCAGGCGATGTTTCCATCGAGGCCTATATAGTTAAGGCTGAATTTCGACGCCTCAACTTCGCGAGGGTCCTCCTCGTACACATCCCGCATCTCAAGAATCTCTTTATGACGGTAGAGCGCGTTATCGTCGAAATTAAATTTCGCATCGAGCGCGAGAACCTCGCCCTTTGTAGTCACCACCAGGGGATTGATCTCGACCATCGAACAATCGAGTGAGACAAATAGCTTGTAGACATTCAGAAACAACTTGGAAGCGGCCTTCAATTGGTCCCCCTGAAAATTAAGCTCCCGGCCAAGCTTCAGTGCCTGGTACGGCTGCAGCCCCAACAGCGGATGCACCGGTTCGCGCATGATTTTCTCCGGGTGCTCTTCGGCGACCTTCTCGATCTCGACGCCTCCCTCCGTGCTGGCAACGACGACAGGCGCTCCAGATGCTCGATCCATCAGGACCGCAAAATAGATTTCCCGCTCGATGTCGACCGAAGCAGCCACCAGGACCTTTCGCACGAGTTTCCCGACCGGCCCTGTCTGATGCGTCACCAACGTTTGACCTAACATCTTCTCCGCCAGCTCGCGCGCTTCGGCCGGAGATTTACAGAGCTTCACTCCGCCTTTGAAACCGTTTGCGAATGTACCCTTCCCCCGGCCACCCGCGTGGATCTGCGCTTTGACGACGAGTTCCGAGGTGTTCAGGCCAGTGGCGATTTTCTCCGCTTCCGCAGGTGTCTCGGCCGATGCACCCTTGGGTGTTGCGACGTTGAACCGCTCGAAAAGCTGCTTGGCCTGATATTCGTGAATATTCATGTCAGAGGAAATCTCTTGGCGGACGCCAGGAGGGAGGGTGCCAACTGAACATAGGGCGGCCCTGGAATGACCGTCAATCGTGAAGTGACAGCCGCAGCCTAAAGTTCGGCGCCTGACGATTTTCCGATAAATATCGTTCTCGTCGCGACAACCCAATTCAAATCCCCAACTCGGAACCTTGAACTTCAACCGGTCGGACTTAAACTCGAACGTGCTCAGCCCATATCCAGATTCAGCCGACCGGATGCGGCATCTCGGGGTAAGACCGAACGAGTTCGAGGAGATCTTTTCGCGTTCGAGCGGACCGGGTGGCCAGCACGTCAACAAGGTCTCGACCGCTGTCACCCTTGTTCATCGACCTTCGGGCATCTCTGTGACGGTCCAAGAGACGCGCTCTCAGTATCGGAACCGCCAGTTGGCTTTTAATCGACTCATTACGCTCATCGAAGAAACGCGGAAGAAGCAAATCACCGAGCGCAGATCGGCGACTGAAAGAGAGCGCCGGCGCAATTCGAGACGGCCGCGCGCACTCCGGCGTGAAATTCGGAAATCCAAAGAACATCGAGCGGAAATCAAGCAGGCGCGCGCCAAGATTTCGCCGGATTGAGAGTTGAGCGCTCACCATTCATCGCGGGCGGCGGTGCAATCTGGCGGACGCAAAACCTAAACTCTTATCTTCGGTTTTTGGGGCCAAACTCTCCCAGAAGCCGCTCCACATATTTCGCGACCAGATCAAACTCGAGATTGACGCGATCCCCTGGTCGGAGTCGATGCAGATTTGTTTGGCTCCAGGTATGAGGGATAATCCAAGTTACGAACCGATCCGAGTTCAGTTCGGCAATCGTCAGGCTGATTCCGTTGACCGCGATCGATCCTTTGAAAACGACGTACTGCGCAAAATCGCGCGGTAACCCGATTTCGATCCGGTGATCCTGTCCGACGGCCTCCACGGCTAACACCTTCGCAGTGGTATCGACGTGACCTTGCACGATGTGCCCATCAAACCGGCCTGACGCCGCCATTGAGCGCTCCAAATTCACCAGGTCCCCAGCTTTCAAGTCGATCAGGTTGCTCCGTGTAGCGGTTTCAGCCAACAGATCAAATCCCAGGGTGGAGGCGTCTTGCGATATTGCAGTCAGACAAACGCCATTATTGGACAGGCTGTCGCTGATCTTCATTTGCGAAGCAAGGGTCGTCCGGATTTCCAGCAAGTAAGTGCCTGGAGTTGATTCAACCATTCGCGCGACCTCTCCAATCGCTTCAACAATGCCTGTAAACATTTTCGAGAGTCTAGTGTCCTGTCCCCGAATAATCGAGTCTTCCTCGACACCAAGCCGCATCCGTCGAAAAAGGCCGCTCCGTATTGACTTTAGCAGACCCAAACTTTAATGGGAGGGAATCAATTCATGCAGAAGGTGATCATTGTCGGCACCGGTTGCGCAGGCCTGACGGCTGCGATTTATACCGCGCGTGCAAACCTGGAACCGTTGGTGCTGGAAGGGCGTGAGCCGGGCGGCCAACTCACGAGCACCACTTTGGTCGAAAATTTCCCCGGTTTTCCCGAGGGCATCGACGGTCCGCAATTGATCATGAACATGCATCGGCAAGCCGAAAAATTCGGGGCCGAATTCAAGTATGCGGAATTGCAAGCATTCGAGGCGATGAATGGCCACTATCGTCTCGACATTGACGGCGAATCCATGGAAGCGCAGGCGGTGATCATCGCCAGTGGCGCGTCTGCGAAGTGGCTCGGTCTCGAACACGAGTGCAAATTGAAAGGGCACGGGGTCACCTCCTGCGCTACTTGTGACGGCGCCTTTTATCGGAACGTGCCGGTTTGCGTGATCGGCGGCGGAGACACCGCCACCGAGGAAGCGATCTTTCTCACCCGTTTTGCATCTGAAGTTTTCCTGATTCATCGGCGCGACGCGCTGCGGGCGACTAAGATTATGGCCGAACGGGCATTGAACCATGCCAAGATCAAACCGATCTGGAACACCGAAGTCAGCCGCTATTTACCCGACAAGAAGGGGGAAATCGAGGGGGTGGAACTGAAAAACGTCGAAACCGGCAAACTTTCGGCACTTGAAGTAAAATGTGTTTTCGTCGCAATCGGCCACACGCCAAACACCGAACCTTTCAAGGGAAAGATCGAGATGGACTCGAACGGCTACCTCCTCCGGAAAAAGGGCACGCAAACGAACCTTCCAGGAGTATTTGCGGCAGGAGACGTGGCGGATCCGATTTACCGCCAGGCTGTCACGGCGGCCGGCCAGGGATGCGCCGCAGCGATCGAAGCGGAGCGATATCTCACTGACTTGGAATAAGAATTTCGGCCGTGAAGAAACGGAATTTTGAAGCCACAGATTGCACAGATTCTTTGGTACGCCCGTGGCTTCAAGATTCGGGTATCACCGCGCAACCCACTCTGCACCGGTTTAAGGGTTATCTCGTCGCTGGTGATCAAGCCTTCTTCACAAACAAAGGCAAAACCACCGTCAGCCAGGGGTCCGGTGTTATCGGTGACGCTCAGGATCTGAATTCCGTCTACCGAGCCGGCGATCTCGGAAGCAGAAACCTTCAGCGAAATTTCGTACGGCTGCTCAAATTCCCACTCGAAGTCGACCTCACTCAGGACTTCGCCTTCACCGCTCCGTTTCACAATCTGGGCCGTTTGATGGGAGGTCAGCACGAACGCGTAGTAGCGCAGGAGTCCTCGAACCCGGGCAGCTAACCCAAAACAGCGCGCAACGCGTGGGGTGATGATTGAAGTAACCGCGTAGTCGCGCCAGGCTGCCCCGCCGATGATAAACAAACCGGACCCGCGGCTCTGTGACAGGTGAAAAGCCTCCGGCCACCGGGTGCCGGCATCGTCGACTGCATTTACCCAGGCTCGCAACCACATCTGACCAGATCCATCCGGACGCCGGAAGGTCCCGTCTGGAATACCGGACCAATCCAGAAAATCGAGGTAAACTTTTCCAGTAACGACCTCTTGAGCAGTCACTTCGATCCCAACGTTTGCGATAGGAGCACCCCCCAGATCCTCAATCGTCCAAGTGAATTCATCCCGGTGACCTGGGGGAAGCTCGATCGCCGGTCCTAAGTGAATTTCCATCGAATCATCGCACCCGTATGCGGAGAGATACAGTTTGCAGGTAACAGCGCCAGGATTCCCGGCATCCGCCTGGATGGCGGCCCGGACCGTCTGTCCAGGAAAGAGCGTGGGACTTGCCATTAACGCATAGTGGGTCTCTTCCGCTTCTTTGACCGACATGAAAGTCCGTGTCGCCACCCGGACAAAGGCGTCTCGAGCGACTCCAGCAAATTCAACCGCAAGGCTTCGTTTTCCGAGGCCGCTTTGTCCTTCCACGTTCCGCAAACGCACGGTTGCCGGACACCCATGGCTTCGGTCCACTTTGAAGCCCTGAACTGAACCTGGAAGCTCGAAATGAAAGCGAGCACCATTCTTGGGCGAAGCTGGGGCCGAGGCATTTTCCAGAGCACACCCAATCCGGGCGATCTCATACGCTACAGATACCGAGTCTGTCACTGATCGACTGCCGTCCGCGCTGGAAACCAGCAAGCGATCCGCCACCGGGCCCCTCCAATCCGGTCCCGCATCGATTCCAGCGAGTCCATTTTTGATGCCTAAAAGACAACCGACATTCCCTGAGTTGCAGTCGGTGTCCCAGCCTGACGTGTTCGCGATCATCAAGGCGGTCGCAAAAGAATCTTCGCTGTAGAGCAGGCTCAGGAGCACGATCGCGCAATTCGGGATGATATGACAATTTCCTCCATATTTTCGATCCGTAGACATCGTCGATTCGCGCCCTCGTCTCTGCCCAGTCTCGCTGTTCGGCATGCCAGGTTCGAATGTCTTTTGCCAACTGGGCGACCAGACAAGCAGGTGGAACGAATGACAGCCCAAGCTCGAACAAAGTATTAAAGTCCGATTCCACGAAGGCTTGAGACTCCATTACCGCGAGGAATTGGGCGGCCAACACCGCTTCACCGTCATGGCTCACGCTGGCGGCTTTACCCGCCAATTCGAACGCCAGCCGCGGATTTCCCGGGGCAACCATCGCCCAGGAGTCTATAAAGATTTGAGCGCCGATCTGTTCGGCAACAGTTTTTCCGTTCAGCGCGATCGAGCCGCTTCGAGGTGCGGGTATCCCCTGCTTAAGACGCAGAAACGCAGTGTGCTCGGTCGAGTTGCCGAACCCACCCCACCACAAAATCGTTCTATTCTCGATGATGTAATTCAGCCAGGTCTGCCCGATCTGAGCTGCAGTGAGATCCGCGGAATTTCCAAAATCAGAGAGAGCCCGGATGAAGGTGAAAGTCCCGGAGATATCGTCATCTGTGACCACCAGCGGTTTGCCAAGACGTTCATTTACGTAATACCAGATCGGACCGAGTTCATCCATGATTCTCTGATAGGTCCAGCCCTCGAAAGGGCGACCGAGATAGACGCCAATGATCTTGCCGAGTATCCCGGCATAGACTCTCTCCAAATAATCCGCAGGAATCGCCATAATATTAGAATTGCGTATCGCCCAAGCAAGGCTTCCCCGCTTTACCCCTTCGAAAGCGAGCTACACTCGAAGTCATTTAATACCCGTAGTCTTGATCGATTCGACCAACTGGCGTTGAAATACAAAAAAGAGAATAAGGGTAGGCATCGCAACGACAACCGAGGCCGCCATAATATAATTCCAAGCCGCGGAATATTGTCCCTGAAAACTGGCGATTGCCAGCTGTACTAGCCAGAGATCCTGATTCGTCGTTATAGTTAACGGCCAAATGAAGGCATTCCAGTTCACCAAAAAAAAGAAGACTGCCAACGCCGATAGAATCGGCCGGCTTAACGGCAGCATTATATTCCAATAGATTCCCCAGTAGCTCGCCCCGTCAATGATAGCGGCCTCTTGTAGGTCAATCGGTATTCCGAGATAAAACTGGCGCAAAAGGAATATTCCAAACGCGTTGAAGGTCACTGGAATAATCAGGCCGGCGTAGGTGTTCACCATTCCCATCTTCTGAACCAGAATGAAAAGAGGAACAATGATCACCTGCAATGAAACCAGAAAGGTTGAAAAAACAGCCATAAATATAGTTTCGCGCCCTGGAAAGCGAAGTCGCGCAAAAGCGTAGCCGGCCATGGAATGGAAGAGGAGCGCAATAACGGTGATCGTTCCGGCAACAAAGAAGGTGTTTAAGATATAACGAAGGAATGGCAATTGCGTGAAAACATATCGAAAGTTATCCAGGGTCGGATGCTGTGGAATCAGGCTTGAATTAAAAATTTCACCGGGTTCCTTGAGCGATGCCGACACCATCCAGACCAATGGAGAGGCAGTGATAATGGCTAGCGTCGCTGTCGAGAGAATAAGCATCCATCGACTCACACGAAAAACTGGCGCGTTTTCTCGATTCATAGGCCCCTTTCTTATCCAAGATGAAATCGGCCGCCGCGCGTCAGCGCGAATAAAAGCACCGTGATCGCCAGCAAGATAACGACCAGGGACGAAGCCATCGCCGCGGCATATCCATAGTTGTTAAATTTGAAGGCCTGTTCGTAGATATAGAACACCGCGAGCGAGGTCGAATTTGCCGGTCCGCCATTGGTCATCACATAAATGAGGTCGAAGGCCGAGGAGCCGGAGACCGCCCCCACGGTGGAAACCAGGATAACGAAGAAGCTGGTCGGACGCAGCAAAGGCAACGTAATCTTCGTGAACATTGCCCACGGTTTCGCGCCATCGATCCTCGCCGCTTCGTAATATTCCCGAGGGATTTCCTGCAGTCCGGACAAGAAGATGATCATGTAGTACCCCATCAGGAACCAGATGGTCACCACCAGTACCGCACCAAGAGCAAAGTTCGGGTCGCCCAACCAGGATCGCCCCTGAAGACCAACGAGTTCAAGCATTTGATTGACGAACCCGACCTTGTCGATGAGCAGCACCTTCCAGATCAACGCAATGACCACCAGACTGATAACGTAAGGCATGAAGAAGAGGCTTCGCCAGACCCCGATCCAGGGGATTTTTTGCCTGACTAACAAGGCAAGTCCCAGGCCGCTGACATAAAGTCCCGGGACCAGGAAAACGACGTAGACGATTGTTACCCCGATGCTCTTGAGGAATAATGGGTCATGAAACATTCGGTTGTAGTTGGCCAGTCCGATGAACTTGTAGCCGCCGAATCCATCGACACTGAAAAATCCGAGGCTCAGGGACAGCGCCATCGGCGCCGCCACGAAAATCAGCAGTCCGATAAAATCTGGCAATATAAATAGCCAGGCAGCGAGCGCTTCCTTTCGCGACCGCGTCCAATACGTTCGCCCTTTTCGTTGCACCGCTCTCCGCCCCTTTCCTCGCTCGTTTCCCGGATCTCCTGAGGAAGGTTCCAGTTTGTCGAGAGACAATCGAGGCGGATCATCCATGTGATGACAGATTTAACGGAGACTCGAAACGTTGATTTACTGGCAAGTATGCCGAACCGGTGCATCGCTCACAAATCCCAATAGCGATTTGTGAGCGATCCGGTTTCATCAAAGCAATGGCGCACCCGTATAGCCGGCAAGGAAACTGTCGATCTGCTGCGATCCTTGTTCAGCGGTATGTTTGGATCTGCGCCGCTCAGCTGGCAAGCTTGAATCGAATCCGAGATCGTCTTGTACACTTCCGGCGGAACCCGCGGCTCGCCTCTGCCGGTGGGAAAAATCTCGTCTTTGAAGATTTTCATCGGACCAGAGCTATAGCCGCCTGCTGCTGCGCCTTTATCCAAGGCTGATTTGCGAGGCGAAACGTCGCTTTTGGTCTTGGTACACCAATCGACCATACGCTGGATGGAATCCTCTTGCATCGAACCAAGCGCCCAGACGCAGAATTTTGCGGCTTCCTCTGGATTTTGACCTTTGGCGTTTGCGACAAAAGACCATCCGCCCAAAACGCTCTTCGGAGTACCACCGGGCGGCACCGGCAACGGAAAAACGCCGTACTGAAAATCCTTGGCGTTCTCTCGTAAGGCGCTCACCGCCCAGATGCCAACGTTTTGCATGGCGCAATATCCCGACGCCAGATTTGCCACCACATCCCATACGCCGCCGCCGAGGTAGTTCCGCGAAGCGACGTTCTGTTTAATGGAGTCTTGCCAGAATTTAAGCGCTTGCACGGTGCCCGGAGAGTTGAACGCACTTTTCTTCCCATCTGGGTCGCGATATCTCCCCCTCCCTGCCACATGAACGGATACCAGGTAAATGTCTGGTAATAGCCAGGAGTCGTTTCGAACAAACAACCAAATCGATTTCCTTTGGTCAATTTGTGCGCAATTTCCATAAATTGATCCCATGTTTTCGGGAGATCTTTTTCTGAAAGGCCAGCCTCGTCGAACGCCTTGACGCTGTAATACATCGCCATCGGTTCAACTTCCATCGGCAATCCGTAGATCTTTCCGTCCACCATCCGGGTCTCCATCACGTTCGGAAAGAAATCCTTTTTCGCTTCTTCTTCCATGTACGGCGTCAGCTCCGTGAGCACGCCGCCGTTGTAGTACCGAAGGAAATCGCCGGGACTGATGATGAAGATGTCCGGACCATGCCCGGAGGCGAAAGCCGTCTGCAGCTTGGAACCGTTCATGTAGTCGTTATTCGGGACATACTGAAGCTCCACCTTCACGTCATGGGTGGCGTTCCAGGCGGCAACACAATCCACGAACCATTTGCTCTGGAGGTTGGAAATGCCGTTCGGGGCATAGAACTGCCAGAATGAAAGGGTCTTGGTCGCCGCTCGCGCGGAGTGAATAAAAAATGGAGAAAATACCGATGATACCGCTGCGACAGCAGCGACTTTACCTCCCCTTTTTGAGCAGTTCCCTGCGAGTAATTCCTTTTGCCGCATCAGACGATTGATCTGAGCTACTGTTTTCCAACTTAATTTCGGCCATAGTGGGTCTTTATTTCGAAAGGTACCCCCAGCGAATTCTTCCGATTTCGCGTCCGGCCGTCGTTCAGTACCTCTAAACGGCGCATCGCCAGCCACCGTTCAACGGGTATCCAACGATCTTGATGCTGCATTGCCGACATCCTGGGGGGCACGCAATCCAAGTTCTGGTTTGCAATCGATTACATGCTAATTTATCAAGGGGTCGACGGTCAAGCTTCGCAGCCTTTTCGATTTCGCCGCCCAGAGCGTTGCTTCCGGTTCTCGCCCAAATTAGCTATGAATTTTAGTGATCTTGCCCGGCAATTGAATGTCAGTACGGCAACGGTTTCCCGAGCGTTAAGCCGCCCGGAAGAAGTGGCACCAGCAACCCGAAAGCGCGTTCTCGAATTCGTCCGCGCGCTCCGGATACCACATGAACGGAATCGCCCGATCTCTGCGGACCCAATCCACCCGGACGATCGGCGTCATCGTCTCCGATATCCGAAATCCCGTTTTCTTCGGCGATCGTCAAATCCGTCGAAGATGTCGCCCGAACCAATGGATATACGGTCCTGATCTGTAACGCCGATGAAGATGGGCGGAATGAAGAAGTGGCTTTGGAGCTCTTCATCGAACGCCAGGTTTCCGGCGTCATCCATTGTTCCGCCGGCGCTAATCTCGATTTGCTGCGAGTCCTCCTCAAGAAGTCCATTCCTCTCGTCGACCTCGATCGCCAGTCGGGACTTGAAAACGTCGATACCGTTATACTTGACAACCAACTGGGCGCTGCGCTCGCCACTCGCCATCTCATCGACCTTGGGACACCGACGAGTCGCCATGATTTCCGGACCGAGACATCTCTCCAATGCTCGGAAAACGGCTGGCTGCTTTCCGCAAAACGCTTCGGTCCGTCCGCATTGTCGTCCCGGACGCGTACATCGAATTCGGACTTCCGTGAACAGTCCGGACGCATCGCTACCGAACCGCTTTTATCCCTGCCAGCTCCTCCCACCGCCATGCTAGTCGCGAATAACGAAATGATGGCCGGCGCACTTTTCGCGATTCGGCGACGACGCGTCAAGGTACCGCGCGACCTTTCGCTGGTCGGTTTTGACGACGCGCGCTGGGCGCAATATTCGGATCCTCCTTTGACGGTGGTTTCTCAACCCACAGAAGCCATGGGACAAAAAGCCGCGGAATTGCTTCTGGGACGTTTGAGGGGAGAGCGAAATGCCAAAATCGTGATGTTCAAACCGGAACTGATTGTCCGGCGTTCCACTGCCCCGCCTAGGGGCTGAGCGTTCAACGTTAAACGTTCGCTGTGCAGGACAGCGGGTAACTCTGCCAGTGTTTTGTTCGTGGATTGATTCTGCCTGCGAACCGACATCGCCGCCCCAGACGCCAAACGTTGAACGCTGAAACGCTAAAAGGAGTTGCACTCGCCGGTTCCCGGCACACACTCTGACACAATCTGCATCAAACCGAAACACCCGGGTCGCTGAGTGCTCCAACACCGAACGAGGCACGGCAGCCCTCCAATGAAGGTCTGCGATCTTACGCAGTTTTATTCCCCTTATAGCGGCGGTGTGAAACGCTACATTGAGGAGAAGCGAAAGTACGCCAACGCGTTCGGCCATGAACATTTACTGATCATCCCAGGCAAAAGAACCGAAACAATTGAGACGCCGGAAGGCAAAACGTTTCTGATCGGCTCCCCGCTTGTTTCCCGAACCTCTCGGTACCGGGCATTGTTCAACCTGAACGCAGTCGAAGAAGTTCTCGAACGGGAGAAACCGGATATCATCGAATCAAGCGATCCGTACCAGATTGCATGGAAAGCCATCGTCTCGGGGGAGGCGCTTCGCATCCCGGTGGTGGGCTTTTATCACTCGCATTTTCCTGAAGCTTATCTTCGCACCACCATGAAGTATCTCGGGGAAACAGCGACCAATGTCATGATGGAAGTCGCCAAAAATTATGTCCGCAATCTTTACAACCACTTTCGCAAAACGTTTGTTCCGTCGGCTGGCTTAGCGCAGGTCTTGAGCGATTGGGGCGTCGAGAACGTGGTGTTATGCGAACTAGGCGTCGATATCGTGGTCTTCAACAAGGCTCTCGACAAGGTAGCCACGCGGACGGACTTCGATATTCCCAAAGACCGCATCGTGCTGCTGTACGTCGGCCGACTTGCCGCTGAAAAAAACGTGAAGACTCTTTTTCAAGCATTTGATCTGCTCTGCAAAGAGAGGCCTGGACAATTTCACCTTTTTATCGTCGGAGACGGGCATTATCGCGACGAGGTCATGGAGCTTCGAAAATCGACCGGCGCAACGACCTGGCTAAGGTATTGCTCGGACCAGCAGCAGCTCGCCAAGATTTATCGAGCCGCTGACCTGTTTGTTCATCCCGGCGTTCAGGAAACGTTCGGCCTTGTCGCGCTCGAAAGCCAGGCGTGCGGTACTCCCGTTGTCGGTATCCACGGGAGCTATATGGATCGAATCATTTTCGCCGACCAATCGCATTGGGCGAAAGAAAACTCTCCAGAATCGCTGGCCGCGGCGATTCGGGCGATGAGCAGCACGGACCTGCAAGCGGCTGGAAACGAAGCCAGTCGGAGAGTGACCCAGCGTTATTCCTGGCCCAAAGTGTTTGACAGGATGTTTGAGATCTATCAGAAGATTCGCCTCTGAACAGAAAGTCTCGGTACCGCAGATCCGAAATGCACGAAAGATATTGCGCGCGATGTTCTCCCACGGTGTAATCTGCGGCGTTCTTAGTTTTTTCGATTCTAGAATCGCAACGCCTGCATTGAATCCAGAGTGCTCGAGGTCAAAGACTTTCAGGTCCGCAAATATCGCGCGTCCGATCGGGACTCGGTGCGGGCACTCTGTTGCGAGACCGGCTTCCTGGGAAACGCGATAGACCCGGTCTTCGAAGATCGCGCGCTGTTCGCGGATTTTCTCACCGATTATTATCTGAAGCACGAACCCGATTCCGCGTTCGTGCTGACAAAAGGTGACCGCTTGCAGGGATATCTCCTCGGATCGCGGCACCCTTTAAGGCACCAATTTCACAGCCTCTCGCAAAACTTCGTGTACGCCGGAAGAATCGTGCGCCGCTACTTCGGTTATAAACCGGAATCTCGCGAATACGTTCAGTGGCTGATTTCGAAAGCCTGGCGCGAAGTGCCCTCGGCACCCAGGACCATCGGGCATTTCCACATCAATCTTCTTCCGGCCGCTAAGTCGATCCAGGTCACTCGCCAGCTTCTGGAGACCTACCTTCGTCACCTGTACGACCATGGCGTCAAACAGGTCCACGCGCAGATGGTGACATTCGACGGCCGACGCGGCTTCAAATTGTTCGAGCGCTATGGATTCAAAGTGTTGAATCAATCCGAAATCACGAAGTATCGCCGATTTACGGCCCGAACGGTTTACCTCTGCACGATCGTAAAAAATCTGGAGGAACAAAGCGATCGCTTGTTGTACCCGGTCAGGTAAACGAAAGCTCGAGATCTGGTTTGACCGGCATTTCAAACGGCCAGCGCATTGGGTAAATATGACTCAATGAATCCGTGGTCATTTTGGCGCTAAAAGTGCGCCGTATTGGCGCATATCGACGATCCGCTCGTCGTTCGGCTCCTTTGTAACCATTTACAAATAAGGTACTTATGACGCAGTACAACTATTGGCATACGGTAAGCTCTATGTGCGGTCGTGGTAAAAGTTTTTCAAAGAAGAGTTAACCCTATGAATATTGTACGTTATCAACGATATCCCCGTACGGATCTGTCGGTCTCGTTCGATCGGCTGACGAATCTGCGAGACGAGTTGGATCGGGTGTTTGAATCATCATTTGGCTCATTCTTCCGGCCTCTCGGTTCGCTAAACCGGTGGAACCCTGCTGTCGACGTCTACCAGGACAACGATCAGTTCACTGTGTACGCCGAACTTCCAGGGTTGAAGAAAGAAGAGATCGAAATCGCTTTGAATGGCGACACGCTGACGATTGGAGGCGAACGCAAACATGAAGCGAAGGCAGATCAGGGATTCCGCACCGAGCGGTACTTCGGTAAATTTCAACGAAGCCTGACTTTGCCGGTCCCGGTGAATTCGGAAAAGGTGAGCGCCACATACAAGGACGGCATCCTGAAGGTGGTACTGCCAAAGGCAGAAGAAGCGAAACCGAAACAAATTCCTGTCTCACTGAACTGACCAACAAACGCGCCGAGGACCGAAGCTCGGCGCGAAAAAGAAAATCTATTTTGGAGAAGATCATGAACATCGCGAACCAGCAGCAAAACGACTCGGCAGTTCTCGCGCACCAAGATCCACAGTCGATACAATACGTGACCCCGTTGGCGGATGTGGAATCCACCAAAGAGGCTTACACGATCCACGCGGAAATGCCCGGTGTCGATAAATCCGGCCTCGAAATCACTGTCGACAACGGCGAACTGACTGTTCTAGGTCACCGCCATACCGATCAGCCTGCGGGCGAAGCGGTCTATCGCGAGATACGCCAGAACGATTTCCGGCGCGTCTACGAACTCGACCCGGCCATTGACACCGGTGGAATCGCCGCTCGGATTGATCAAGGAGTACTGACCTTGACTCTGCCTAAAGCACAAAGCGTTAAACCGCGCAAGATCACAGTGGACTAACGGGGGTGCATTTCGGCGTATCGGCCGTTAGTCTAAGGCGCCTTGATCCTTGGGCCGATACGCCTCCGCGGTTGACTCGTTCACTCAGTAACCGCAGGTTGAGTAACCATTCACCCCCATGAAAGCTATTCGGTTTCACGCCTATGGCGGTCCTGAGGTCCTTCAATTGGAAGAGATCCCTGTGCCCGAAATTAAGCCAGATGAAGTTCTGGTTCGAGTTCGCGCGGCAGGGGTAAATTTCATCGATATCTATCAGCGCGCAGGCCTTTACAAAACTTCTCTGCCCTTCGGACCGGGAATTGAAGGCGCTGGTGTCGTTGAGAAAGCGGGCTCAGAAGCCACTTTGGGACCTGGGACCAGAGTGGCCTGGACCCAGCATCCGGGCGCTTACGCGCAATTCGCGGCAGTCCCCGCCTGGAAAGTGGTCAAACTCCCCCATGAGGTTGACGAACTGTCCGCCGCCGCTGCGTTAGCTCAGGGCATCACCGCACAATACCTTTCCGAGACGACCTATCCCGCTCGAGACGGCGATGCCGCGTTGGTTCATGCAGGCGCGGGAGGTGTTGGTCTTTTGCTCATTCAGTTACTGAAACAAAAGGGCGTCACAGTTTACGCTACGGTGTCGACCCCGGAGAAGGCGAAGCTTGCTCGGGAGGCAGGCGCGGACGAGGCAATCCTTTACACCCAGACCGACTTCGCAGAAGCGATCAAACAGTTCACCAAGGGAGAGGGCGTTCATGTCGTTTACGACTCCGTTGGCAAAGCGACTTGGGAAGGCAGCCTGAATGTCTTGCGTCCGTTGGGAATGCTGGTTCTATTCGGGCAGTCCAGCGGCCCGGTTCCTCCGATCGACCCGCTCCTCCTCTCACAAAAAGGCTCATTGTTCCTAACCCGCCCAAGCCTGTCTCACTACATCGCGGACGCCGCCAGCTTTCGCAGTCGCGCGACGAAAGTGCTGGAATGGGTTGCACAAAAATCGCTGAAGCTGCGCATTGAACGTTTGTATCCCTTAGCAGAAGTTGCTAAAGCGCAGCGGGACCTGGAATCAAGAAAAACAACAGGCAAACTAGTGGTGGAAATTACCTGAAGCAGAAAAGGACTTTCTCATTTGTTTTCCGTGCCGTCCTCGCTAATCATGACGGATCATGGCAGCCAAAAACCCTGAGGTGAGTTCTCCTGATCCTGCGTACGCCGCGCGTAAAAAAAACCTGGATCTGGCCCTCCAGCAGATCGCCAAAGACTACGGCGAAGGCGCGATCATGCGACTCGGGGACGATCAGGTCGTTCCCGTGGAAGTGATCCCGACGGGAAACATTCTGATCGATCGCGCTCTTGGGGTCGGCGGCTTTCCTCGGGGGCGAGTTATCGAGATTTTCGGACCGGAATCCTCCGGTAAGACGACACTCACCTTGACCGTCATTGCTCAGGCGCAAAAGCGCGGCGGCCTGGCCGGGTTCATCGATGTCGAGCACGCGCTCGACCCACAGTACGCGAGGCGCCTGGGAGTCAATCTGGATGACCTGCTCGTTTCACAACCGAGTTCCGGCGAAGAAGCGCTACGCATTTGCGAGACTTTGATTCGCTCCAATGCCCTGGATGTCATTGTTATTGACTCCGTGGCAGCATTAGTTACCAAAGCGGAGCTGGAGGGCGAAATAGGGGATGCCACCGTGGGAGCGCAGGCCCGTCTGATGAGCGCCGCACTCCGAAAACTGACGGCTCTCATTTCGAAAGCACGGACCACTTGTATTTTCACTAATCAAATTCGAGAAAAAATTGGCGTCATGTTCGGCAATCCGGAAACTACGCCAGGCGGTAGAGCCTTGAAGTTCTACGCCAGCGTGCGAATCGATATTCGCCGGATCAACGCGATCAAACAGACCGACGGAACAGTGATCGGTAACCGGACTAAGGTTAAAGTAGTCAAGAACAAGGTCGCTCCTCCTTTCACAGAGGCGGAATTTGACATCATGTACAACGAAGGAATCTCGAACGTTGGAGCGCTTCTCGATCTTGCGCTGGAAAAAAACATCCTCGAGAAACGCGGGTCCTGGATCTCTTATAAAGGACAACAACTGGCTCAAGGGAGAGATGCCGCAAAAGAGGCGCTTCGAGCTGATCAATCGTTGTATGAGGAGGTTGAAGTCACTGTCAAGGCTGTTCTGGACGAGGAAGCTGCCAAACGCAAATAGCTGGCGCTCAGGAGTTGAAGTGCCCTTGGTGGCGAGGGATCGATACTGGCAATCCAAAAGACTGCTAGCCAAGCGAGCCCGTCGTTAGCGTTCGAGTGCCGCCGCAAAAGAAGGGGTTATATAAATATAATAGTCTCACTTGCTCGAAACATGTGAGAGTCTATTGTCCGGGCAGAAAAGTTGAGATTAAAAGTGGTCCCCGGACGCAAGGTTGTGTCGGCGTTGCATTGTTGATCGCTTCTTGTTCGCTGGAAAAAATCATCGTGCGATTAAAGCGACTCTCTTTCGGTATCCTGCTGATAAGCTTGCTGATGACCGGCTTCCTCTCTGGCGAGGAATGGCGTGAGGTCAGCAGAAATCCTAACCTTACCATTTATGCACGCCATCGTTCCGGATCAACTCTCGAAGAATTGCGCGCAGTGGGTGAAGTGAACGCAGCCGCGATCAAGGTTGAAACCGTCCTTGGCGAGGTTACGAAATATCCCGAGTTCATGCCCTACACGAAGGAATCCCGCCTGATAGGTTCGGATAATCAGTTGTGTTACATGCTGCTTAGCCCACCGGTAGTTGGAGAACGCGACTACACAATCCGAGTCCGCCGGGAGTCGCGCAAAGGAGGGGACGGCACCATGGCTTACTATTCGCATTGGGAACTTGCGAACGCGGAAGGGCCGCCTCCGCGATCAGGGGTTAATCGCGTGAATATCAACGAGGGTTCATGGCTCCTTGAGTCGGTCGGCAATCGTACGCGAGCGACCTACATTCTTTACACGGATGGTGGCGGCATTCCTGCCTTCCTTGCCAATATCGCGAACAAGCAGAGCATTGCCCAGTTGTTCGAGGCACTTCGGGCGCGGGTCCTCGGTCAGAAATAGAGGCGCTTTCCATTCACGCGAAACTTGTCTCGCGATCCGTTCGTGCGCACTTTGTGGCAGTGAATGATTCAATGCGTTTTGTGATCGCCGGCCTCGGCTGGTGGGGGCGCTCGTGGACGGATGTCTTGAAAATCCATCCGAAAGTTGAAATCGTAGCTACGGTCGACCCTTCAACGAGTGCGCGAGATTGGAGTCGAGACAACCTGGCAGTGGCGCACTTTTCAGACCTCGACGGGGCACTTCACGAAATCGACGCCGACGCGATTCTAGTCATGACCCCTCCGCGATTGCATGCCCCTGTCTTGATCGAAGCCGTTGAGCACGGAAAACATGTCTTGGTCGAAAAGCCACTTGCAACCTCGCCTGCAGACGCCATTCATATCTCCAGCGTCGTCGAGAAGAGTGACGCGAAAGTGATGGTCGGGCAAGGCTATCGGTTCATGGACAGCGCAACAATTCTTCGACAGGCGCTTCAGAACGGAAAGATCGGCGAGCTTCGCGCGATCCGTATCCTCTTTCGCCAATACGTTCCTGACATCCTGGAACAAGATCATCCGCTGTTTCAAGTACAGCACTCGATCCTCATCGACATGGCCAATCACCATTTCGATCTGATTCGCTTCCTGACGAGCCGGGAGTTTTCGAAAGTCACCGCATTTGAGTACGACACGCCTGATAGCGCATTTCGCCATCCATCGAGCGCTGTTTGCCTGTTGACACTGGACACCGGTGTCTCGGTGGTTTGGGATGGAGATTGGTGCCACCGCCATCCCCGTACCTCATGGGAAGGCGAGTGGGAATTCATCGGTTCGGAGGCCAGGATGTTCTGGCGGGGCGAGCAAGATAAAAAAATCAAAAGCCGTTTTCATCCAGAGATATTCATCGAAGGGTCCGGTGGGGTTATGGAGAAAGTCCCATTTGAAGAGTCGATTGCGGACCGGCGAGTACCAGTGCTCGATCATTTCATTGAATCGGTCACGCATGGGAGACAACCTCAGCCGAGCGTCTCGGATAACCTCAAGGTGCTTCGTGCTGTTTTTGGCTGCATCGAGTCATGCACCGTTGGAAACGAAGTCTTCCTGAATTCCTGGCGCTAATAAGCTAGTCCGAACCTGAAATCAGGGTTGCGCCCCGCTTTCTTTGGTTTTAAATAACACCTCTTCCGATCGACGCGCGGTTAGCTCAGTGGTAGAGCACTACCTTGACACGGTAGGGGTCACAGGTTCGAACCCTGTATCGCGCACCAGTGATTCAGAATCAGGCACTTACAACTCAACGGTGCGCGAGAAACGAGGAGTTATCCGACGGTGGAAGCTCGCTGCCAAGATTTGCAATTCCGTGCGATACCTTACCGGCAGCTGCACTGGAGGCGAATGTGAGAGCGGTATGGCTTAAGCTGTGGCACCCTTTCGTATTACGATGACCAAAAGATGCATCACAGATTCGAACGCTGTATCGCGCACCAGCCTCGCGCTTGGTATCAATTTACGAAGAGGGGAGAAGGCGTAGTCGGCAGGGGGGGCGGCTCTGCGACCGCTTCCGGCGCTACCTCGGATCTAAGAGCCCACACCAAAGCGAATAACCACCCTAAAACGCACCATCCGAAGAAGAGGTTGACCAGAAAGATTGAGGTGGCTTTGCGGTGCCGACGGGCGATAGCAATAATCCCAGGGATGAAGTAAGCCAGCAGGATGCCAAGTCCAATCATAATAAGGACCACAAATGACATTCCGAAGTAACCGGAGCCATTGACATGGATTGGTGAACCGAGGCTGACGTTGTTAATTTTATCAATTTCGGCCCGAGTAAGGACTCTGGGTGTGCTTACAGCCACGGCTCGGGGGCTGGCACTTATTTCAACCTGGGGCATGCCTGCAACGTTAGGGTTAGTCACACTCACTGCGGCTTGAGGCATATTCACTACTTGCACAAACCTTATTTCTTTTTTGGCATCGTTCAGCACCGCGTGAAAAGTTCCGTCGGGATTGAAGGTGTAATTGTTGCTCTCAATCACGAAATGCTGATTTTTGTCAAAGCCAACGAATTTAAACGATGCAGCACCGGGGTTAGTTCCTGAACCGTAAACGTCCAAGGTGTTCGTGGTATCGGACCATTGGTTTTTAGTGATCTTAATCGGAACGGCCGAGCTTACTTGGGCTTGAGAAGTAATCTCGACTGTCAGCAGAGCCAGGACCGGCAGAAGGGTCAAAATTGGTGGTTTCATATTTTCAATGATTACCATACTATAGCAGCAATTACTGATTTGATCCCGAATACTTCGATATTTCGCGCTCCTGGCTCAGAACCGCCGGGCGCACCATCGAGGCTGACCAGAAGCCGAGACGTTGAACCACGTCGTTGGATGTCTCTAGGAGCCACCGCATCAAATCAATTGGATCCTGGTATTCAAATTATATTTGCTATAGATTTTGCGCCTGTTTCGTGGTAGTTTAGACCAAAAGGAACAATGAAAATATCCTTGCATCTTAACGGGGCCACGGATGCCCTGCCGCTAAGAAAAGAGCGAATTCTGGTAGCAGAGGACAATGTGGTAAGTCAGCAATATACTGTGGCCAATTTGCGCAAGCTTGGATACAACGCTGACATCGTTACGAACGGTATCGAGGCGATCAATGCACTCAAGATAAAGCAGTACGACGTTATCCTGATGGATTGTGAGATGCCGGCGTTAGATGGTTACGAAGCAACAAAGGAAATCCGCCAGCAGGAGAAAAATGGCCGCCACACGTGGATTATCGCCATGACGGCGTACGCAGTGGTCGGAGACCGTGAGAAATGTATCAAGGCGGGCATGGACGATTACATAAACAAGCCTTTACGCCAAGAGGAACTGCGCACAGCGTTGGAGCGGGGTATGGCCGGCCGTGAGAAATAGCTCGTCAGGGTGGATCCATCCTATTTACCGATGAATGAACGATGCCGTCAGCTTTGCGGTACGCCTCATAATTCAGCAGGATTTCGAGGGCGTCATGCAGGGTTCCTGATTCGGGGCCGAGGCCTTCGAGCAACCGGGCGGTGTAGCTGATGATTTCAGGCGCGTAGCCGAGGAGAAAAAGCCCCTTGTTGTGGAGCTCCCCAAGTGAGAACTCGGATTCCCAGTGGAGAGAACCAGACTCGTCCTCCGCGATATTGAAATAGTCACCGGACCGCCCGTAATCCTGTTTCCGCTTTCCGCTCCGGTAAAGAGTGACGCGGATGTTGTTCTCCACGACGACATTCTCACCCTCGCCAATGACTTCGGTCCGCTCGTACAAAGAGCTGACTGACTAGCCGTGACTGAGGATCAGGTTGCCGATAGCGCCGCTTTTGAACTTGAGCGATGTGACCTCGCACAACGACGAGGATTTCACTGCAGTTGGGATGATAATGGCGGGGATTGCTGCAAGCGGGTTTAAGCCGGCAGCTACCTACCGTGACTTCGCTGCTGTTTCCGAGCGAACCGGTGGCATGTCAGGTGAGACCACCCCAATCGAAATCAAGCTTTTCCGCCTTTTCGGATGGGACCAGTTGAATAGCTTCCTGCACAATCTTTTCGGTGCCTCATCTCGTTTGCGAAGCGCCTCAGCAGCCGGCCGTCAACTCCAGGGCACGCTGTTTGGCGAGGTCCAGTCTGGTCTGATCTTTGCCGACACCACGAGCCATCTCCGGCCGCCCGCCCCCTTTTCCACCCAGCACGCCGGCAAGCTCCCGGACAATCTTCCCAGCCTGAAATGCTCCGGTCAAGGAAGGGTCCACCGTCACCAGGAGATGGATCTGGCTCGGGCTTCTGCCGAACAATACCGCTATCCCGGAGAATCCTTTCGCTTTTAGCAAGCTCGCCACGGATTGGAGTTGATCCGCCGTGGCGCCCTCGATGACGTGTACGAGGGTCCGCTGATTAATGGGGAGCTTCGCCACGACCTGTTCCGCTTCACGCTGAAGGCTCTCTGTCCGTTCCTTCTCCAGCGCTTTTCTTAAATCTACCAATTCATGGTTGAGTTCCCCAATTTTGGCTGATTTTTGATCCAATTGCGTTTGCAGGTATCGGAAGGCCACCAGACCGGTGAGCGCCTCCACCCGGCGGACGCCAGAGGAGATCGCGCCTTCACTGACAATCTTGAAAAGTCCTAGCTGCCCCGTCCGCTGCACGTGGGTGCCGCCGCACAATTCCATGGAATACCCGTCCAGGCGTCCTGCATGTCCTCCAATCTGCACGACGCGTACTTCCGCGCCGTATTTCTCACCGAAAAACTGCATGATATCAGTGCGGTCCTTCACAGCTCCATAAGGCACTTCGAGCCAGTTAACCGTATCATTCGAAATGATCCGATTATTGACTAACTCCTCTATATCTCGCAATTGCTGCTGCGATACCGGCGGACTATTAAAATCGAATCGCAACCGATCCGGGCCGACGAAGGAACCTTTTTGACTAACTTCATTGCTAACGACTTCGTGTAACGCCCAATGAAGCAGATGCGTGCCCGTGTGATGCGCCTCAATCATTCGGCGCCTGGGAACGTCGACTCGCAACAAGATTTCCGCGGGAATATTAACTTCGATCGGTCCGGCTAGTTTAAGGTAAAAGGTTCGCCCTTGTTTTGTCACACCTTGAACCGGCACGACTCTCTCGTCTCGAAAAACTACCTCACCTGTATCGCTGATCTGTCCTCCCATCTCGGCATATAGAGGGGACCGATCCACAATCGCAAATACCTGGTTCTCTTGGCGGACTACCTGCAGGAGATGTGCCTCGGCTTCATCGTGATCAAAACCCACAAACTCCGTCGGAACACTATGCTCGACAGCAGTCACGACCTCCTTTTCCTGCGCAGCGCGAGATCGTTCCCGCTGCTCCTCCATCAATTTCTCGACTGAATCGAGATCGAGCGTCAACCCGCGTTCTCGAACTAACACTTCCGTCAGGTCAACTGGGAATCCATAGGTATCGTAGAGCCTGAAGGCGGTTTCCGCGGGAAATGATTTGCTAATTCGCTTGTCATATTCCTCCTCAAAAATGCGCAATCCGCGGTCGAGGGTGTGATTGAACAGGACTTCCTCACTGTCCAATACGTCCACTAGTTTTTTGCGCTCGGTTCCGAGTTCAGGAAAAACGGGCCCAAAGTTATCTACGACCGTCGGAACCAACCTGCTAAGAAAGCCCTCGGAGCCGAACCCGAGATACCTACCAAACATGACCGCCCGGCGAAGGATGCGCCTGAGTACATAGTTGCGATCTGTATTGCCCGGCACAATCCCGTCCGCGATGGCAAACGAGAGCGTTCGAATATGATCCGCCACGACCCGGAAAGCGACGTCGATCTTCTCTTGTTCGGACAGGTTCGAACGGGAGGAGGGCAGCGTTCTTCCATACGGTTTGCCGCTGAGCTCTGAAATTCTTTGGAAGATAGGGTGGAAGACGTCACTTTCGTAGTTGGAAATTACGCCGGTGAAATCGCGGAAACCATCTGTGCATTCAATAATACCGGCGACGCGCTCAAACCCCATTCCCGTGTCCACATGTCTGGCCGGTAGCGGCGAAAATCCGCCGTCCGGATTGGCATTTAGCTGAATAAACACCAGGTTCCAGATTTCGATGCACGAGGGGGTTCCCTGATTGACCAATTTCCCCAGGGTGTCCCCTTTTGCGGTGAGGTCGATGTGGATCTCAGAACAAGGCCCACAAGGACCCGTATCGCCCATCATCCAGAAATTGTCTTTCCGATTCCCGTTGACGACGTGGATCTTCGGATCGAGGCCAGCTTTCTCAAACGCAGCCGCCCAGTGGCTAAATGCCTCCTCATCAAACGCCGCTGGATCCCCTTCCCCGGGCTTGTAAACAGTGGCGTAGAGACGTTCCGGAGGGAACTTCCAACGTTGTACCAAGAGCTCCCAAGCCCACTCGATCGCCTCCTTTTTGAAATAATCTCCAAAACTCCAATTGCCGAGCATCTCGAAGAAAGTGTGGTGATAGGTATCGAAACCCACGTCATCGAGGTCATTGTGCTTGCCGCCGGCTCGAATACATTTCTGGGTATCGGCAACTCGAGGCGGGATGAAGGGCGGTTTCTCCAGGCCCAGGAAATAAGGGACAAACTGGTTCATGCCCGCGTTGGTAAACAGCAAATTCGGAGCGCTCGGACGCAAGCTCGCGGAAGGCACAATCGTGTGCTGCTTTCCTCTGAAAAAATCCAAAAATGATTGCCTGATCGCGGATGCCTTCATGATAAAGCGGCCTGGGCCGAGCCGCGAAGATCCGCGAAAAACTGCAGCGGCTCAAGTACGAGCTGAAAAACGCGACAAGACGCCCCTGGACGCTTTCAGTGTTTGTCGGCGCGCTGTTTCAGTCAATTTGCCGAGGCGAAGCGGGACGCTTTGCTCACCCGCGGATGTCTGGAAACTCCTCGAACGGGTTGTATACCTGGATCTCGTAAAACCAGACCTGATATCCGCGGACGTTGCCCTGGATTGTTGGCCTGCCAAAAATCTTTCGAACGTCCGCCTGTGAGGTAACACCTTCAAAGAGAGCTTGAAGTCGCCGCTTTTGTTCGCTTTCAGGCCGTATCGTATAGATGTAGACCGGCGCAAATACAACCCGGCCGTTCGTGTCAAATGGGATCGCGATCGCATCGTCGCCAAATCCGTGGGTGAAGACCCTGGGTTCCTCGACGGGCGCGCGGATCAAACCCCAACGCCACCATTTCCCAGAATCTGATGAGACCATGTAGTAGCCTCGATACTTTCCGACGGGCACGAAGTCCGGATCGTTCGAAATCCTTGGGATGAACCCCGCGAAACCATGTGCCACCGAAAGGGCCAGCAAGACGGCCAAGATGATCAAGCGATTCATAAGCTTTAATCCAGATATAAGACAATAAAAGCCGATCATTTATTCCCATCGGACAGACCCCTGCCCTCAAGCTGACGGTGCGCTTGCTCTGTTCTAATGGCAACCGCTAAGGCTCAATCTTTGAGCCGGCGCGGTAGTCTCCAAGGTCGACCGGCGCTGTCGCGTAGGGCGGCTCACCGACGGTCCCGACTTCGTAAGTCTCGCCCACGAGCGACTGAGGCCATCCCTCCATGTATTTCTCGATATCCTGCCGGGTCAGCAGCTGGCCTTCTTGCAGATTCTCTTCTGAGATCGCTTCCTCTTTTGCAGCTCGCAAGTCTACAAGGTTCTGTTTGATCTTTGCCAGTTTGTCATTCCCCCTGGCCAGCTTGATCTCATCGATGGAAGCGATGGCAAAGTAGTAGGCCGGGATGGTCAAGAATTCCCCAAAGATTTCGTTTACATCCTTGGTGGTTTTTCCGTTCGTGAACCAACCATCATCGGTCGTCCCCCCTACGACATAAGAGGCAGCATCCGCGGACAGCCCGGAAAACCTGGCCGCCATAGCGCCAAGCAGCGGATTATCGGCTTCCCGCATTTGGCCCAATTTCATTTGCAGGTCACCCAGGGTTTTCTGGAGACGTTTAGACACGAACGCGACAGTGTTCCCTTTTTCGACGATGCCCGCAGAAAGCTTGTTGAATTCAAGAGAAGCCTTTATACCCGGGTTCTTTCCGGAGCTGGCATCCATCATCCCACGAACAAGTTTTTCGCTGCTTGCGAAGATCAAATAGTCCCTGTAGCGCGCCATCGTCGGTGTCAGGCTGGGTATCTCTTCGACTCCTTCCATAACCCGCATCCGAATGTCCGGTTCGTCAATTTTTTGGACCTTAGGATTCATGCTGAACAACGCGTCCAAGCGATCAAACAGCTTCTCATTTCGGATCTTCCACACGAGTGCGGCCGCCGGCTCGGGCATCTCAAATTGTTGGTTTCCGAATGGGAGTCTAGCTGTTGACTTCGGGTCCAAAGTCACGATGATGCCAACCTCGTCGCCCAATGAGCTGAGCAAATCCTCCAGACTCAATCCGGTAAAGGCCTGAACCTGCTGAGAGAAATGTTGCTGCCATTTTGCGACCTCTGGAATTTCCGACTGAACCAACTCTTTTGAGACAGCGCCCCAAAGGGCTGCGAGGTTAAAATCAAAAAATGCGAATCCGTCGGTGTTTTCAGGGAGCGTTTTCAGAGACGGGAAGTCGTGCGGCGATTTTGTGAATGTGTCCCACAAGAACCCGGAGCGATCCGGAAGATAGGTATACGTTTTGTTGAGAAAAACACCCGGCTCAATTTCACGCGAACTGAGTCCGAAAGCCTTCACGTTTTCGAGGCCGCTGCTGAGAATGAAGCGAATTCCCAGATCGAAGCTTTTCCGCAGTCCGCTTCTCTCGTCCGGAGACAAACTTGGGTCTGCCAGTGCCAAATCCCGTACGGATGCCAATTTCTTGTCTAGTTCTCCCAGAGCTCTCTCCGCGCTCCAATATAGATAGATCACGCCACCCGCATCCAGGTTATCGGCGACACGTTGATAGACGGGACTGCCCAATGAATCTTCGGCCCGCGAATTTTGCAGCGTCCAAATTTCACAGGCAGTTAAAAGCCAGCAACTTGCGAGCACCGCTGGCGCGAATCTTCCGATCATAGCAACCAGAGTAACGATAGCTAATTCGGAAGCGAAGGCCAGGATTTCAACGCGACCGATGATGAGTAAATTTTGATTGGATGTCCCGCGACGGCGTCGGATAACAAGGCATGGCCACAGTTCCTGCCACCATCGAAGAACTAAAGCAGCAGACCATTGCCGATCAGTCACCCGGTTGCGTCCACGCACAGATCGATGAAGTCACCACCAAACGGACCAAGGATCAAAAGCCCTATCTTGAGATTCAGCTGCGCGATGCGACAGCCATTTTCCCACTGCGTGTCTGGAGCGATCATCCCTTTTTCGGTTTTTGTTCTGAGCTTCGAACGGGAGATTTCGTGGAGGTTCAGGGCGATTTTATTGTCAGCCCGGCTTTTGGACTCGAGGCCAGGAATTGGAACGTGCGCTATCTGACCGCTGCAGAAAAAGCCGACCTGCTGGCCGGACCGCCTGAGATTCGAGCCAAACAGAGCATCGATTATTCGACGATTGAATCGTTCACCGCGTCGATAGGAGATCCTCGGCTGCGTGAACTATCTCTATTGTTCCTCCGCGAATTTGGAGATCGGCTGCGGCGCTCCGCGGGCGCGCGAAGCTATCATCACGCCAGACGCGGCGGTTTGGTGGAACATATCGCGCAAATGATGCGGGCGGGCGATGCCATGGCGGCCGTTTACTCAGGCTTGAACCGGGACCTTCTTTTAGCCGGCATCCTTTTTCACGACTCGGGCAAACTTTGGGAGAACTGTTTTCCGAAAGAGAGTTTCATCATGCCCCACGATTTCAGGGCGGAACTAATTGGCCATATCTCTATGGGCGTCGAACTGGTGAACCGCCTCTGGCAACGGTTGAAAGAGAGTGCTGAGTTCCCTTCCTGGAACGTGCTCTCCCCGGAATCAGATCTGGTCCGGCTACACCTGCTTCATCTTGTAGCTTCTCATCACGGCGAAAAACAATTCGGATCCCCGGTCGAACCCAAGACTCCCGAGGCGATGACTCTTCACTTGATTGATAATCTGGATGCCAAGTTGGAAATGATGTCGAGTAGTTACCAGGTCGGAAGACGGCTGAGTCCGGAGGTCATCGAACGCGTGCGCCCGCTCCCGACGAATCTAGTTTCGTCGCTGGAGGCTTTGCCAGAGGAAACCGAAGAAAGGAACTAGCAGCTGGCGCAGCGGCAATTCCCTTTCGGTACTGCCCGGAAAAAGAACGGCCAAATTAGTTTATTTGGCCGTCCAGGATCGTGCCGGACGCTCGAATCGTCGGCCGAAGGAGATTCTCGGCGCCCCGTTGTGCGGCGAGTCACTCTTTCTGCATCAGCCGGCGTTGTCCTTCATTAAACGGTCAATGTTTACTGAATCGAGATCCGGCAGCACGAGTCTCTCGAACTCGCGGTGAGTTAATGCAATACGGAACCCTTAGGCAAGCGCGGGCTGCAGTTTTCTTTCTTCCGGGACGTGGGGAAGGTCGCCGCGGCGGTGGCGGTCTTTGGTGTGGTCCTTCGCGACCAGCATATAGACAGCGGGCAAAACAAAGAGCGTTAAACAGGTACCAATGATCATTCCGGTTACCAAAACCCATCCAATACTGTTTCGCGCGCCGGCGCCCGGGCCCTGGGCCAGGATCAGCGGTGTATGACCAGCGACTGTCGCAACCGACGTCATCAGAATTGGACGAAGACGCGTCGCGGCCGCCTCGATAATGGCATGAAATTTATCCCGGCCCGCTTCCTGAAGCTTGTTGGCAAACTCGACAATTAAAATGCCGTTTTTGCAGACCAGCCCGACCAAGGTCACCAAGCCGACGTAACTGTAGGCGTTAATCGTCGTCCGACCCAGAAAGGTGACTGCTAACGCCCCGGTCAAGCCCAGCGGTACCGATCCCATTAGGATAATCAAGGGATCCCGGAAGCTCTCGAATTGAGCCGCTAGTACAAGATAAATCAAAATTGCGGCCAGCGCCAAGGTGGTCAAAAACGAGTCGCCTTCCTTACGCAACTGACGCGATTCTCCGGTGTAATCGATGGTGTACCCTTTGGGAAGGATCTTGGCAGCCTCCTGTTCGAGCACCTTGAGAGCGTCGTCGGTGGTCGCTCCAGAGAATTTATTCGGCAACCCCTCGATCGTTGCGGAGTTCAGCTGCTGAAACCGATTCAGCGATCGCGGTTGAACTGTTGTCTTGATGTTGGCAAAGGTTGCGAGCTGGATCGGCTGTCCATTCGGCCCGGTGACATATAAATCTTTCAAGGCATCGATCGTCAACCGATCGAGCCGTCTCACTTGCGGAATGACCTTGTAACTGCGACCCTGAATACTGAAGTAGTTGGTATATCCACCACCCAGCAGTGTCGCAAGGTCGCCGCCGACCTGCCCTAGATTCAGCCCCATTGACGCCACTTTATCTCTGTCGAAGACGATGTTCGCCTCCGGGAGGTCGTACTTGAGGTCGCTATCGGCAAAAACAAATTTACCGCTTTTAAACGCCGCTCCGACCAATTGCTGCGCGAGGTTGTTAATCTCACGCGGCTCGGCTGTCGAGGAGATCACAAAATCCACCGGGAAATTGGTCCCGCCCGGAAGGGGCGACGGGGTCGTCGCGAAAACTTGAACTCCAGGTATCTGGGATAACTTATGGTTTACATCGACCAGTACCTGTTCCATTGTCCGGTTTCGCTCGCTCCATGGCTTCGCCACCATCCCGGAAAACCCCTGCGTCGCCAGAGTAATCTGGAACGTTTGCGCAGCTTCAGGAAAGCTCTTGTAGATATCGTTCATCTGCTGGGTGAACAGCATGTTTTGCTCGAGGGTCGCGTTTGGAGGAGTCTGAACGATTCCGAAAATCACTCCTTGATCCTCTCTTGGCGCCGGCTCCTTTGCCGACATCAAGTAAAACGGCACCGCCAGACAAACGAATAGCAGCGCGATGATACAAATCACCGGCCAATACCCAAGCGACCAGGTTAACGTATTCGCATAACTGGTGCGCAGTCCATCAAATCGCCGAGTGATCCATCCAGCAAGTCCGCGCTCCGCCATCCCGTGCTTCAAGAGTTTTGAAGCCATCATCGGCGACAAGGTCAGGGCAACTATACCCGAAATTGCGACTGCGCCCGACAGGGTGAAGGCGAATTCGCGAAAAAGGGATCCGCTTAACCCGCCCTGTAAGCCAATCGGAGCGTAGACGGTCGCCAGGCTAATTGTCATGGCAATGATTGGGCCGAACAGCTCCCGAGCGCCCTTGATTGCTGCGTCAAAAGGTTTCATCCCTTCTTGGAGGTGGCGTTCTACATTCTCGACCACAACAATGGCGTCATCCACCACCAACCCGACAGCAAGGACGATTGCAAGCAGCGTGAGCAGGTTCAGAGTAAAGCCAAACAGCAGCATCAAGAAAAAAGCGCCCACGAGCGACAGAGGGATCGCGACGATCGGAATTAACACGGAACGGAAAGATCCCATGAAAAGGAAAATCACCACGATGACAATCAAGATCGTTTCGGTCAGCGTCTTGATCACATCGTCGATGGCGTTCTGGATATAGAGCGTGGAATCGTAGGGAATCGCCATACGCATTCCAGTCGGGAGTTCCCTCTCCATGTCAGGCAGCGCAGCGCGTACCCGTTTGATCACGTCCAGCGTGTTGGCCGTCGGCAGAACGAAGACACCCATGAACGTCGCTGTACTACCGGAAAAGCGCACATCCGAATTATAATCCTCCGCACCTAATTCGATATCTGCCACATCCCGGAGACGTACGATCGCCCCGTTTTGCTGTTTTATGACCAACTGTTTGAATTCTTCAGCGGTCTGCAAATTGGTATTGGTCACCAGGTTAATGGCCACCATGGAACCCTTGGTCTGGCCCACGCCGGCAAGGTAGTTATTGTTTTGCAGGGCGTTCTGGATGTCTGTCGGCGACACATTCAGGGCGGTCATCCGCTCAGACCTCATCCAGATCCGCATGGCAAAAGTCCGTGCTCCGAGAATCTGAGCACTCTGCACGCCACTGATCGCCGACAATTTCGGTTGAACCACTCGAGTCAGGTAGTCCGTGATCTGGTTTCTGCCCAGGTCATTGGAAAAGAAGCTGAGATACATCGAGGCGAACTGGTTGTCCGTCGAAGTGATTTGCAGCACAGGTAGCTGCGAAGCGGGCGGCAACTGGTTACGAACCTGCTCCACTTTTGTTTGGATCTGTGCGAGCGCGGCATTCGGATCGTAATTCAGCTTCAGGTGGACGCTGATGGTGCTGGTGCCCGGTGTGCTCGCAGACTCCATGTAGTCGATCCCGTCCGCGCTGGCGATCGACTGTTCTAAAGGCGTCGTGAGAAAACCTAATACCAGATCCGCGTCCGCGCCGTAGTAGACTGTCGTCACCGTGATCACCGACAGATCGCTGCGCGGATACTGGCGCACATTAATACTGCGAATCGCCTGGTACCCGGCGATGAAAATTATCAGATTGACGACCGTCGCGACGACAGGCCGTTTAATAAATAAATCTGTGAAGCTCATCTTTTTCTCCCGGCCATCAACTGTCTGAAGGTTTCGGCGCCAGATCGCTGCCAGGCTTGATCTGGTTATTGACATTCACGTGTGCACCGCTCTTAAGCATGAAAACTCCTGAAGTGACGACTTCATCGCCGGGCTTCAGTCCGGAAACAATCTCGATCATGTCGCCGCGCGACTGGCCAGTCTTGACAAACTGTTCCTTCACTCCCTTGTACTCCTTCCCCTGCTCGTCTTTTATTTCTGAAACGACAAATATCGAATCACCATAGGGGGCATAGTGGATCGCGGTCGCTGGGATCGCCACGACGTTTTGCTTTTCGTTCATGATGACACTCACCTTGGCAAACATCCCAGGTCGCAGCCGAAATTCAGGATTGGCGAACGTCGCCTGCACCTGGATGTTGCGCGTTGCCTGATCGACCAGCGAATTGATCGCCGTGATCTTTCCGGCGAAAGCCTGATCTTCAAACGCGTCGACGTGCAGCGTTACTGGTTGGCCAACCGCGAGTTTACTGAGATCCTGCTGAGGCAAAGAGAAATTGACGTAGATCGGGTCAAATGCCTGGAGCGTGACGACCATATCCCCTTCTTTCAGATATTGTCCGAGATTGACCTGACGAATTCCGGTGACTCCGTCGAAAGGCGCTCGGAGCGTCTTCCGTGCAATCAATGCGTTGAATTGATCGACAGAGGCTTGAGCCTGCCGGTAACTCGCCTCGGCGTTGTCATAGTCGGATTGGGCGATCGCGTGTTTATCCAGGAGACCCTTGTCCCGTTTCAAAGTCACAGAAGCGAAATCGCGTTGCGCTTCTGCCTGGTGAAGCTGTGCCTCTTCCTGCGTTGTGTCCAGGTGGACCAACAAGTCGCCAGCCCGGACTTTGTTTCCGGATTCGAATGCTATCTGGCGTACAATGCCCGCCAGATCCGTGCTGATCGTCACACCATTCACTGCTGTCGCGGTCCCAACGCTCTCGAGCGTCGGCTGCCATTCTGTTTCTTTGGCGACATCGGTCGTCACAGCCGTCGGCGGCGGCGCAAACGCGCCGGATTTGGCAAGCTTCATGAAGCCTTGAATCTGGGTGAATTTCACGAAACCAAAGCCAAAGACGAGGGCAAGAAAAAAGGCTAAAACGACGAAGAAGAACACCAGGTATTTCCAGAAGGGCTTTTTCTTCATATAATGTTGCTCAGATTGCTCAATCTATGCGCTGCGTGCCTCGCCGATCGCGGCGAACTCACCGAGGCGGGTTCGAATCTTTTCGAGGAGCATGACCAATTGCTGACGCTCCTCCTCGTTCAGAGGTTCCACAATGCTCGACAACCAACGGCAATAGCCGGGACGGATTTTATCAAGGAAGTCGTGACCTGATGCTGTCAGATGGACCCGGATCAGACGCCGATCCTCGGGATCGGGGTGCCGTTCAATCATTCCATCTTTCTCCAGTCCATCTAACAAGCCCGAAATGGTGGCGCGCGTGACGCCGGTTTTAGCCGCCAGGCCGGCTGGAGTCGCCTCGCCGTCGGAGCAATGCACCAGCATCATCAGCAGATTAAAGCGACCGTGCCGTGTCCCGTACGAGGTGAGAACCTGTTCGTCAAGCGCCAGCAATTCATCACCCGTGCGCAACAACTGCAGGTAGGTGTAACAGGCAGAAGCATCCAGCCCGGGGAAACGCTTGGCTTCTTCCAGGAACACTTCGTATCTGGGCAATCCGTTGAGGAGAGTGAGCGAACCCGGCATAAGATTAATGCCCCTAATAATTAGGTTCCTAACGATTGTCAAGAGGATTTTGTTCAGGTTATCTGCGAAACGCTCTTGAGGAAGTGCTCTAATCGCGAAAACCCGCATTCAAACGTGATTTCTACCAAACTCTCCGATTTCCGGTTTCGCAGCATTTTTTGGGCCTGTTTGATCGCCGTTGACTAAAGTATTGATACGGCAAATGCCCTTTGCAATTCCTCGCGATGATCGGGATCGCTGGGAGCAGCTCTGGGTCAGAGCCGCTTAAAGTTACCGGCGGCAAGGTTTGTTGGTTCATGGGCAGAAACCAATCCTAGCCTTCACCGGGAAAGTTTCAAATCCGCTGGCATTCTTCCCTATACTCTCTGGAGATGGACTGTTAGCAGGGCGATGTCGGCCGGGGTAATGCCACTAATCCTTCCAGCCTGGCCAAGAGTGGCGGGTCTAATCTTAGCGAATTTCTGGCGCGCTTCGGTGCGGAGACCCCTGACAGCTTCATAGTCGAGGCGGTCGGGGATAGTCTTGGATTCCACGCGTTCGGCACGGGCAATCGAATCTTGCTGGCGTTTGATATAGCCTTCGTACTTGAGATCGGTTTCGACCTGGTCCCAGACTTCCGCTGAAAAGTCATTGAGGAGTGCTTTTGGAAGGAGTTGCGCATGGAAATCGGGTCGTCGCAAGAGTTGGTCAACCCGCACCTGGTCGACGCGTGTCTTCGCCGCGAGGTCTTTGGCCTCGGAGATCGCCTCGATTTTTTGGGCGACGGCGGACCGTTGCAATTCTGAGACCAGTCCGTATTCCCAGGCTTTCGGGGTCAACCGGACGTCCGCGTTATCCTGGCGAAGCAGCAGTCGGTATTCCGCTCTGCTGGTGAACATCCGATAAGGCTCCTGGGTGCCGCGGGTAACCAAATCGTCGATCAAGACGCCGATGTACGCTTCGGAACGTCCGAGCGAAAATGCCGGTCGCCCCAAGATCTTGAGTCCGGCGTTGACTCCAGCCATTAGCCCTTGGGCTGCCGCCTCTTCGTATCCGGAAGTGCCGTTGATTTGCCCCGCGAAAAAGAGACCGTTGATCTGTTTAGTTTCCAGTGTCGGACGGAGTTGCGTCGGGGGGCAATAATCGTACTCGACGGCATAGCCGGGACGGATGATTTCAGCCTGTTCGAGGCCAGGAACGGAACGGACAAACTCGTATTGGACTTCAAAGGGCAGGCTGGTGGAGAGTCCGTTGACGTAATATTCCCGCGTGTGCCGGCCTTCTGGTTCGAGAAAAAGTTGGTGCGCTTCTTTGTCGGCGAATTTAACTACTTTGTCTTCGATCGACGGGCAATATCGTGGACCTACCCCTTCGATTCGACCGGTATACATCGGTGACTTGTCAAGGTTTGCCCGGATAATTTCGTGCGTTTTTCGGGTCGTGTGAGTGATCCAGCATGGAATTTGTTCCACGTGGAACAAAGGATCGCTGAATGCGTTCAAGGTGAAGAGGTCATCCGGTCGTTTGCTAATCGTTTCGAAGCGAAATGAGAATCGAGGAATCGGTTCGTCTCCACCTTGCCGCTCGCATCGGCTCAAATCGATCGACCGCCCATTCAACCGGCACGGTGTGCCGGTCTTGAACCGGCCAAGCTCGAACCCCAGATCCCGGAGGCTGTCGCTCAGGGTTGAGACCGCGTCCCCCATCCTTCCCCCAGCCTGGTTGCGCAGCCCGACATGCAGTAAACCGCGCAAAAACGTTCCGGTAGTGATAATTACCGATTCCGCCACGATTTTGACCCCCAGACTCGTTTCGATCCCTTGCACTACCCCGTCATCGGCCAGGATCCGCTGGACGTTACCTTGCAAAAGGTCCAAATTCGACTCCGACTCCAGCAGAACCTTCATCCGGAATTGATAGGCTTTTTTGTCGCATTGCGCTCGCGGAGCACGAACACTCGGTCCCTTGTTGCTGTTCAACATCCGGAACTGGATGCCGGTCGCATCCGTGTTCAGGCCCATGACACCCCCCAAAGCATCAATCTCACGCACCATGTGTCCCTTGGCCAACCCGCCCACGGCCGGATTACAGGACATCTGACCGACGGTGTCGAGATTCTGGGTCAACATCAGGGTCCTGCATCCGAGACGCGCGGCCGCCATCGCCGCTTCTATCCCGGCATGACCGCCACCCACCACCAAAACCTGGTATTTCTTCGGATAGACGAACATTCGCCATCGTTCCCCAATCCTTCCAGAAAATCAATCTTCCGGATCGGAACTCGCTTTTCTCAAGAAAATCCCCTCCCCATGGCGCGCATGGCAACGCAGGTCACGCGAAAGGACGCCAGACTGGATAGATGGCAAGGCGCCACCTTCCTCTACTCGGAAGCTCTTCCGCACCAGTGTTCCACGTGGAACACTGTGATTCATTGGCTCCCCTTGGAGCGTGTCACCCGCACCTCTTCCGTTTTTCATCCACCCTCTTCATTTCTGCTAACCAGGAGGCGACCCTGAATTTTTGTAACCGCTGTGGTCTTTTGCCCCACGCCCAGCATGTGCCCTCCGGTTCCGCGGCAGCCTCTCTTCCTTTGCTCTCCGCCCCAATCCAAATTATCCTCCCCACCCCGCGAAGCCAGCAGGCACTTTCGCGTGACAATTCAACATGTTTCCGGCACAGTCCCTCAACTGCTCATCGCCATGGCAAAATCCCTTGAAGTCTCACCCATGAAGTCGCTCGCCGAGGAGCTCGACTTCGTTCGCAAATCCTTTCGCGAATCCATCGACGTCTATTCCGCCCGCGTTGAAGCCCAGCTCAACCAAATCAGAGATGCCGTCCTCGAGCAAGCCAAGAATCCCAAACTACCGGCCTCCCACATTCGCGATCTGCGGGACATGATCACCCTTTGCCGCACCCTGGACCTAAAGCCGGAGAAAGGACGCCGGAAAGATCTTAAGAAGATCGATACCCTCGTCGAAGAACTCCAGCTCATGATCCAGCATTGGCAGTGATCCATTCCCATCACACCCGTGCTGCAGCTCCCGATTCGCTGACCACCCCAGACGATCGGCTCCCCTCACCGCTCACTCGACCAGCTCCCCTTATTATAACAACATGAATATACTGTGTTCTGATTTCTTATTTCAAACCTCACTATTGATTTTTCAATTCACATTGATTTCGTTGAATCGTTACCGGACTATTTCGCGGTCATGCTTGCTGCCCTGATCCTCATTTTCGCCGTCACTCTGTACCGGGTCTGTTACGCCTTAGCCGGTTCGCCCGGCGCCTGGGCGAATTTTTCTCCCCTCGCAGCGGTTCTTCTTTGCAGTGCGGCCTATCTCCCACGGAAATTTATCCTTCTCGCCAGCCTCGGACCGCTCATCGCCGCCGACCTCGTTCTGAACGCCCATTATCACGAACCCTTTATCGATGCCGGCATGCTTCCGCGGTATCTTTGTTTTGGGCTCATCCTGCTGCTCGGATACGCGATCCGTAAACAACAGCAACATAAACTGTTCTTTCTATTCGCCTGCACACTTCTGGGTTCCTGCCTCTTCTATCTGATTACCAATACCACCGCCTGGATTTCCACGGCCGACTACGCCAAGACGCTCCCGGGTTGGTGGCAGGCGTTGACGGTCGGTGAAGCGGGTTTCCCTCCGACTCTTCTCTTTTTTCGCAATACTGTGGTGAGCGACTTGTTCTTTACCGCTCTCTTCGCAATCACCCAGGCGATCTTTAGCAAAACTCGCTCGCGGATCGGCGACGCGGCGCCTCCCGTAGCCCGCAACCAAACCTAGCACGGACAAACATTCCTATGGAAACTCTGGTCGATCCCGCAGATGCTGCCATCAACACCCGGTTAACGAAGGAAGAAAAAATTCGTTTCCTGCGCGAGATGTTCAGGATCAGGCGGTTCGAACAGACCTCGCTCAAATATTACAACTTGGGAAAAATGGGGGGATTTCTTCATCTCTACTCCGGCCAGGAGGCGATTGCCGTCGGTACCATCTCGCTTTTGGGCGACAACGATCATGTGATCACTGCCTACCGCGACCATGGACATGCCTTGGCTGTCGGCATGGATATGAATGCCTGCATGGCCGAACTATTCGGTAAGGCCACCGGCTGCTCGAAAGGGAAGGGGGGATCAATGCATTTCTTCGCGCCGGACAAGAATTACTGGGGTGGGCACGGGATCGTGGGTGGTCAAACTCCGCTCGGCCTGGGACTAGCCTTCGGCCTTAAATACAAAGGGCTTCGCGGGTGCTGCCTTTGTTATCTCGGGGATGGCGCCATCAACCAAGGAACTTTTCACGAATCGCTCAATCTTGCTGCATTGTTCAAGCTCCCGGTCATCTACGTTATTGAAAACAACGGATATTCGATGGGAACGAGTCAGCAGCGCTCCTCTTCGTTCCAGGATACTCTCGCAAAGCGAGCCGAAGCTTACGATATGGCTTGGGATGTTTTCAAAGGGGAAGACCTTTACGAAGTTCGTGCGAAGACACAGATCGCGATCGACCGCGCACACAACGACTCAGAGCCGACGCTGCTCGAAATTCAAACGTACCGTTACTACGGGCATTCCGTCGCTGACGCCAACGCCAAAAAATATCGGACTCCCGAAGAAATCGAACAGTATAAGACGAACCACGATCCTCTTCGGATATGGAGCCGCCGTCTCCTTGAGGAAGGGATTCTCACCGAAGGCGAGATCGAAGACATCGACGTCGAAGCCAAAGAAGAGACCAACGAGGCAGTTAAATTTGCCGAAGAAAGCGCATTCCCGCAGGAGAATGAAATTCTAAGCGACATCTACTGGGAGGTTGATCACCAGACAGACGCTGCAAAGAACGGCCGCTACTTCTTCAACTCCTGATACATGGACCGATAACTATGCCCTTAATTACTTACCGTGAGGCGCTGAAAAACGCCTTTTCCGAAGAAATTGAGCGCGACGAGAACGTGTTCATCCTCGGAGAAGAGGTCGCCCAATACAACGGCGCCTACAAGGTGACCGAAGGCCTTTGGAAAAAATATGGCGACAAGCGGCTGGTCGATACGCCAATCAGCGAAGCCGGCTTTATCGGCATGGGAATCGGCGCGGCGATGCTCGGTCTTCGCCCGGTGATCGAATTGATGTTCTGGAGTTTTGCCTATGTCGCTTACGATCAAATCATTAACAACGCCGGGTGTGTTCGCTACATGTCGGGTGGGCTGGTCCATGTGCCGATCGTGATTCGGGGCCCCGCCAATGGCGGAACGAACGTCGGCGCGACCCATTCTCACACTCCGGAGAACCTCCTGGCTACAACTCCCGGACTCAAAGTGATCGCCCCTGCAACGGCTTACGATGCGAAGGGCCTGATGAAGACGGCCATTCGCGATAACGATCCGGTCATGGTCATGGAGAACACCCTGTTGTATGGCGAAAAATGGGAAGTCCCGCAGGAAGAATATCTTATTCCGCTCGGTGTCGCTGACGTCAAACGACAGGGGGCCGACGTCACGCTGATTGCCCACGGGCGGGCCGTGATCACTTGCCTGAAAGCTGCCGAAATTCTCGCGACCGAGCACGAAATAAACGCCGAGGTCGTGGACCTCCGTTCGATTCGCCCCCTTGACGAAGAAACGATCTTGAACTCCGTCCGGAAAACACATCGCGTGGTGATCGTGGAAGAAAACAAACCGTTCTGCGGCATCGGCGCGCAAATTGCCGCAACATTGCAGGAAAAGATCTTTGACGAGCTTGACGCTCCGGTCGGTCGCGTGACGGCCGTGGACGCACCGGCCATCTACAGTCCGCCCCTTGAGAAGAGGCAACTCCCGGATGCCGGGCGTGTCGTCGCGAAAATCCTCGATATCTGCTAACCTGTTGCTTCTATGCCTATCGCCATTGAAATGCCGAAACTCAGTGACACCATGACTGAAGGAACGCTGGTCAGGTGGATCAAGAAGGTAGGGGACAGCGTCGCTGTTGGCGACATCCTTGCCGAGGTAGAAACCGACAAAGCTACCATGGAGATGGAGGCATTTGACGAAGGTGTCTTGACGGAGATTTATGTCCAGGATGGGAACAAGGTGGAAGTCGGCCAGAAGTTGGCACTCCTGCTGGGGAAAGGCGAAAAGATCGATGCCAGCGCACCGCAGCCTGTTCCAGAAGACAAACGGACGTCGGTAAAAAAAGAGGAAAAACCGGAGGAGGCGGCGCCTGAGGAAGAAGCCGAGATCAAGGCGCCGGTTACGCCGCAGCGGAAGCAAAACTCAGAGTCCGAACCTCCTCAGGGAGGGACAGTCGGCCGTTTCAAGGTTTCGCCGTTAGCCAGAAAAGTTGCAGCGGAATTGGGTGTTGACCTCAGTACGCTGAAGGGAAGCGGCCCGGGCGGACGCATCGTTCGCGAAGATGTTGTTGCAGCTGGCAAATCGACGCCCCCGAAGCAAGAGGTCGTTCCGCGATCCGCTCCACCGAAGGCGCCGGCCATTTCTCCCGCCTTGGAGGACAAAAAAATAGCGCTATCCGGGATGCGGAAAACAATTGCTGCCCGATTGCTGGAGAGCAAAACCACTATCCCTCATTTCTATCTTCAAGCCGAGATCGACGCCGAACCGCTAACGATTCTCCGTCAATCCATCAACGCTGCCGCGGAGTCCGCCGGCCTGGGTAAACTCACGGTGAACGATTTTATTCTCAAGGCGACGGCCGTGGCAGCCACCCGGGTCCCGCTCGCCAACGCGACTTTCGGTGGCGATTCGATTTTACAATTCGCTAATGTTCAACTCGCATGCGCCGTCGCGGTGGACGAAGGTCTGGTGACACCCGTCATCCGCGAAGCACAAAGCAAATCTATCGGCCAGATCAGCGCTGCCATAAAAGACCTTGCGTCTCGCGCCCGCTCCAAAAAGCTCAAACCCGAGGAATACCAAGGTGGCACTATTACGGTCTCCAATCTCGGCGCTTACGGCGTGGAACAGTTCTACGCCATCATCAATCCGCCGCAAGCGGTCATTGTCTCGGTCGGAGCAATCGTAAAGAAGCCAGTGTTAAATGCCGCAGGACAAGTGGCTCCCGGGCAACGGATCATTCTCGGTGTAAGCTGCGATCACCGGGTCGTGGATGGCGCCGTCGGAGCACAGTTTCTCGGTGAGTTGAAGAAATTCCTGGAGAACCCGACGTTGCTGCTGCTCTAGGGGCTATTACGGTCAGTTGCCGATCAAGATCCAGCTGGCAGACTGACTGCCCTGGGAAGGGCTGTTGAATTTACTAACCTGTTCGAAATTTGAGGCTTCTAGTTAGAAATCTTATATGAATTACGACTTGGTTGTCATCGGCGGCGGGCCCGCCGGCTATGTAGGGGCGATTCGCGCCGCGCAACTCGGTAAAAAAGTTGCCTGTGTCGAAAAGGAGAGGGCAGGGGGTACGTGTCTAAATTGGGGATGCATTCCCACCAAATCGCTTCTTCGGAACGCCGAGCTCTACCATATTCTGCAGAAACGGTCGACCGACTTCGGCTTCAAATTTGATAATCTCTCCTTCGATTGGAGCAAGATCATCTCGCGCAGCCGCAGCGTTGCTGACAAGTTGGCAGGCGGCGTTGAGTTTCTATTCAAAAAGAACAAAATCGATTATCTCCGTGGCGAGGCGTCTATCACCGGCCCGGGCAAAATTGTTTACAAGACCAGGGAAAACCGTGAGGCGGGTATTGAGTCGGAAAATATCCTGATCGCCACCGGCGCAGTTTCCCGGGATCTACCGGGACTTGCCACCAACGGCAAGACGGTGCTGAACAGTCACGATGCAATGATCGTGGAGCCGCAACCGAAGCGTCTCATCGTTATCGGGGCGGGGGCGATCGGAGTTGAATTCGCCTACTTTTTCAATGCCTTCGGTACTGAGGTCACCCTCGTTGAAATGTTGCCGAACGTCCTCCCAATCGAAGACACGGAGATCAGCGTCACTCTCGAAAAATCACTTCTTAAGCAGGGTATAAAGATTTTTACGAGCACCAAACTGGTCAAGGCCGATGTCCATGATCAGAGCGTCAGCGTAACCATAGAAGGCCAGAAACAGCAAAAATTAGAAGGCGACTGCATGCTGGTCGCGGTCGGGGTGGCGCCTCTGTTGCCGAAGGGGATCCAACTAAAGCTCGACAAGAAGGGCTTCATTGATGTGAACGATCGCTACGCGACAAACGTTGAAAGGATTTACGCGGCCGGCGATGTGATTGGACCCCCCTGGCTGGCGCACGTGGCGAGCTGGGAAGCAATTCAAGCTGTGGAAGGCATGTTTACTCCCCATAAACCAAAACGCGTCCGCGTGTTCCCTGGATGCACCTACTGCCAGCCACAGGTGGCCAGCGTCGGTTTGACTGAAAGAGCCGCCAAAGAACAGGGATTGAAATTCAAAGTCGGCAAATTTCCGTTCTCGGCGAACGGGAAAGCGCTGGCCATCGGGGAACCCGAAGGTTTCGTCAAACTGATCGTCGCCGAGCCGCATGGCGAAATCCTTGGGGCACATATCATCGGGGCAGAAGCAACCGAACTAATTGCTGAGCTGGGTCTGGCTATCACCCTCGAAGCAACTTTCGAGGAAATTGAAGCGACCATCCACGCCCACCCGACGCTGAGCGAGGCTATCCACGAGGCCACCGGCGCCGCCTTCGGGCTGGCCATCCACTTTTAAAGCCCTTGTAAGCGAAGCGTCCCGCTTCGCTTTGGACTAAGCGTTATAAATGGGCCAGGCTGCGGCCCGAAGGGGCATCAACACAAATCTATTCACATCTCTGAAATGAATTTGTTCTTTGCTAAACACATCCATCCTTCTTATTAAGTGTGTTCATTACCAGTCCCACCTTCTATAATCCGTTTAAATTTAGGAAGTTAGACGCTTGTCGACCCGGTGAATAACTTTTCAATGTGATTCTGAAAGATCCGAACAAAAGTTCCACCAACGAAGTTGTTCACGCTCGTACACAGTTATTGACGCGCGGACCGTGTCGGGATTCACACGACTCAGGAAAACCTTTAATCTCTGCTCAGCCAAGGTCCAGGAGAGAGCCGAAATCAGGATCATATAATCGTTTATAGGTTCGGATAGCGAATCCATCCGTCATGCCGGCGATGTAATCGCACAGAACACGTGCACGGGCGCGGCGATCCTGTTTCATTCGGATAATTCGATCGAAGCTCTCGGGTAAAATACGTAAGCCGTTGCCGTTCAGATAACTCTCGGAAAAAGCTTCAAAAATGCCCTCCAGAATGACTCTGCCTTTGCGCTCCAATTGATGTAGTTGTGAATGATCGAAAACGAGTTCCTGAGAAAGTCGTTTGTAGAAATCGGCCTCAGCGCGGACTGCTGGATCGACGAACAAACCGAAGCGATACCGGTTTGTAATGGACGAGGCAGGAGTGGAACGTTCGGTTAACGAACAACATCGAATAAACGATCCTATTTTTTTGCCAAAACGGGCTTCTGCTTTCCCGTCGCGAATCACCGACAGAATCGTTTCGGCATATCGAGCCAGATCTCCCTGAAGACTTTGATCTTCTGCCCAACGTTTCACTCTTTCAAAGCGAAGGAAGCCTGCGTTCATGCTATCCACCAGATCGTTGAGGCAATAGGCCGTGTCATCCGCCCAATCCATGATTTCGCATTCCAAACTCCGGAAATGGTTCAAATCATCGATTTGAGCAAAATCTGTGTCGCCCAGGACAAAGGTCCGAAGGTATTCCTGTTCATCATAGATAAAGTGGTTTGGTGACTCTGAATCCTCTCGAAAAAGCTTCTTGTATTTCAAGATCCCGTCGATGAAGGCTCTTGTGGAATTCATTCCGCGCCGCGAATCCGAGCCAGGGTAAATCGTCTCCGCAATGATCTGGAGACTTTGTGCGTTGCCCTCGAACCCGCCAAATTGTTTCATGAGCTGGTGCAAGGTGCGTTCGCCAGCGTGACCAAACGGGGAGTGACCGAGATCATGCGTCAGGCAGACGCCCTCCACCAAATCGGGATCAATAAAAAAGTCTTCGTTGAGAAAAGGGGAGGTCTGCTTCAGGAAGGAAGAAATAGAGCGCCCGATCTGAGCAACTTCGAGCGAATGGGTTAACCTTGTGCGGTAGAAATCGAATTCTCCCGAAAGAAAAACCTGGGTTTTGGCCTGCAGCCTGCGAAAGGCAGAGCTGTAAATAATGCGGTCTCGGTCCGTCTGAAAAGCCGTACGATACGCGTCCAGTTCGCGCCGATCGAGGCTTTCCAAATCAAACTTGTTGTAAAAGTTGTTTTCTGTTAGGCGCCTCACCACCCAGTACTCTAATCACAGGGCAGTACAAAGAACCATGGCCGATTTTCTTAGGGACTTGGGCTCTCGCCAGAAGTCGGGGAAGCGCTAGGCGAAGACTCAGGGAGTGGAGAGGGTGAAGGAGAGGTCTGCGGCGGTGGGCGTTCGGGCTGGTCGTACCGGAGGAAGGCAGTGGAAGGCGACGGTGATGTCTGCGACGATGGAGTGCCGGGAGAGTGAAGCCAGGATGCAGGCTCCGGAGGGGAGCGGCAGTTGGAGAAGGCGAGGAAGTAGTCTTTGAAAGGATTTCGTTTCGACGTTTTAAAATCTGTTCGAGGTTCCAGTCCGGCACGAGATAAACCCATTTCTCAAATTGCTTTTCTTTTTCAAGCCGCTCTTGCAGCGTCTTGTTCTTTTGATTGAACTCTTCATCTCTCTTTTTCCTGTCGTCCGCGCTTTCATTTGCGTCCGGAGTTCGAGCGGAGAGTAAGTTGGCGCTTGCGGTAAGCCACAGAAAACGTGCTTTATCCGGGCTTTCTTTGCCGATAAGAAAATCATAGGTGAAACCGTCGAACGTTTTGACGGTAACCTTGAACGGATCCTTTAAGGCGGTCTCGTCAGTTGAAACGGACGCCGGTCGAACATCCGTGAAGGTGGGAGCAAAGGACGATAAGCTTTCCGCGAAAGACTTATCCAGGGTTTCGCCGGGCTGCGAATCCTCGAGTTGCCAATCGGATTTCGAATCCTTACGAATGACCTTCCAGCCAGGGTTATTGGACCAGGGCGCCTGGTCGATTTCCTCGACTTCTCCCGGAGTAATAAACGCTTTGTCCAGCCAGGAGCCCACGCTGACCGGTTCAACGCTGAAAAAGGGCTCGGAAACCAGGTACACGCGGTCTTTGGTGGCCGGGTCATAAATAAACCTGCCGGTGGTTGTAGAACCGGCGCCCGCACTACTCCGGTCTATGGATTTTCCGATGATCAATGAGGCCAGGTCCTTCTCCTTGTCACCTTTCAGATCTATCTCAGTCCCGGCCTCGGCGCCTTGGCCTGGCGCGATAAGTTTGAGCCGGCCAAGCTGCGACGGACCCACCTGCATTTCTTGTCCCGCTTTCAATCCCCACAACAGCTTGATGAGATCCCGGATCTTTGTGAAATCGGCCGGGTAATTCTCTCTTTCCGTTACACCCCATACATCATTTTTCCTTTCGAGGCTTACGCTGGCGGGCACAGAGCGAATCTGGATTTTGGTGATGTCGTTGACAGCCAGGTTTGGGAAAATAGTTCGATCCGTTTTCGAATCGTTCCATCCAGCATATTGTGAGATCTGGAAATAGATCCCTGCCAGACCGACAACGACTGCAACAGCCAGCAATATAAGGAGATGGTTCTTCTTCATCGCGCGGCGCGTCTACGGCGTTTTATATAGGCGAGCATCACGCCGGTGAGGGCGACAACCACGGGCATCGCCGCTATATCCACCCATTTTACGGTGGTCTGCAGGGAATCGATCTCTTGGCGGAGGTTCTTGCGGACCTGCTTCAATTCCCGGTTCACAGTGGCCTCGTTTTCTTGAAACTTTTTGATCTCGGCCTGTTGCTCCGGAGATAAGAGCATTTTCTGATCAGACTGTTTGTTAGTTTGCAGGGCCGCTAGATTTTGACGTGTTTGATTTAAATTGTCTTCCAGCTCGTCGATTTTGCTCTGGTATTTTTGTTGCGCTGCAGCCTCCAGTTTGTTGACCAGGACGAATGGACGATTCCCGGAGGCCCTGCTACGGATACCGATCAGATCAGAATCTCCGGCCAATTGTTCCACGCTGCTCTGGATAAAGTTCAAGTTGCCGTTGGAGGGCACAAAAACTGTCTGGTTCAATACCTGTTGAGCACGTCCAGCGATGGCATCGTAGGCAAAATCGGAATCGCCCACCAGAATGACAACCCCGTCGGTTTTGCCTTCCTTTAGCGAACCAAATTTTGAAGCTGGCGAAGGCGACCCTGCAGCTGGAGACGCCGGACTTGGCGAGGGACTCGCGGAGCCTTTGCTCGCTGGTTTACCGTCAGGAAATGCACTCCTGAACTTTCCGCTCAATCGTATCGCAATCGGGTAGGCCTGATTGGCGCTTTTCAATTGTTTCCGGATTGCGTCGGGGCCCGCCTCGATCAAGGAGGCGTCGACTAGTCCCGCCTGGTTGGAGGACTTGATCAGGACATCCTCTTTCAGTCCCTCCGCCGGTTTTCCAGTAAACGCGCCGGCAAACGGCATCAGCAGATCGCTGACTGCGGCGCCTAGCGCGTCCTCTTTGTTGATGCCTTCGCTCGTCACTGAGAGGATGGTTGGATCCGATTGGACATCGTTTCCGCGTTGGACCTGAGTCGCAAAAACCGGATCGGCGATCACTTTCTTGACGGAGAAATCAATTCCCCAGGCCGGCAGCAGCTTGCTCAGGGTTGAATCGTAACCGGCTCCGCCTCCATAGGGCCCGGCCGTCTGGACTTGAACGAAAGAATAGGGATCGAGCAGCGCCACGATTTTTCCACCGCGAAGCAAAAATTGATCAATGGCGAATTGCGCCCCATCGGCGATGCCCTGCGGATGGACCACCACCAGCACCGACACATCGTCATCTATTTTGTCGATCGTCAGCGGAATGTCGCGCACAACGTAGCTTTCCTTGAGCTCATTCAGGAAAATCCAGGGTTGCGTCGGTTGCTGACGCTGCTGCATCATCATCGGAGATGCCGCTTGCCCCGTGACAGGCAACGCACTCATTACGCCAATCACTTCTTTCTTTGGATTGGCGACACTCGAAATCGCCCGGGACAAATCGTATTCAAGCAAGTTCCCGCGGTCCGGGCTCAGATATGGGATGGCTGTCTTGGCGTCCAGGCAACTCACCGCGATCCCCAGAAAGACATTATCCGTTAAGTCGACCGCCTGACCTTGGATGCCGTCGAGGTTCGCTGAATCTTCTGCGTCCGAATCCGGCTTAGGATCCAACTTGACGACCTTAACCCTGCTGTGGCTGTACTGCTGATACTCGTCCAGAAGATCCTGTACTTCCTGAGCGTAGGTCCGGAGCGGGACCGGTACGGAAGCATTATCCTTGCTGAAATAGAAGCGAACCACGACATCTGTGTCGAGCTTGTCGAGGATCTTTTTCGTGCCATCTGAGAGCGTATAAAGCTTGTTCTCCGTCAGGTCGGACCGGAACTTGAAGAAGCCGCCCAGGAGATTAATTGCGACGATGATGATCAGGACGGCTAGCACGCCGACAACCGAATAGAGCAGGCTATCAAACTTTCCCTTCATATCGCTATGCTCGACGGGCGCGAAGGATCACGCTGGTGCTGAAAAGAAAGAACACGATCATAGATAAAAAGTAGAGCAGGTCGCGGCTATCGATGACCCCGCGTTGGAAGCCTTCATAATGTGTCATGACTCCGACCCCTGCGAGTGCGTCGATCAGCCACGCAGGCGCCCAATTTACGACGGTGTCGGTGACCGGCGGCCAACTGCAAAGAACGAGAAACAAGCAGATCACGACGGACAGGATGAAACTGACGACCTGGTTGCGCGTCACAGATGAGGTCGTGCAAGTGATGGCGAGAAAGGCCCCCGCCATGAGAAAGCTGCCGCCGTACCCTGCCAAAATCCTGCCAAAATCCGGGTGTCCCAGATATTCGACGGTCACCACCATCGGGAACGTCAGGACCAGCGCGATGAGCAGGAACAGCCAGCTTGCGAGGAATTTTCCGAGAATCGCCTGCCAGGTCGTCACCGGCATGGTGAACAACAGCTCCAAGGTCCCCAATCTCAGCTCTTCGGACCAAAGGCGCATCCCTACGGCTGGCACCAGGAACAGGTAAAGCCACGGATGCCAAACAAAGAAGGTCAACAGATCAGCCGATCCTCGCTCGAAGAAGTGTCCGACCATGAACGTAAAGAAACCGGTGAGAAGCAGGAAAATAACGATAAACACATACGCGACCGGTGAGGAAAAATAAGCGCCCAGCTCTCTCCGGGCGATCGTCCAAATAGTTTTCATTCGACGGATGCTCTCTCGGTATCGGGCAGAGTGATTGACCGGAACACATCGTCCAGTCGGCCCTCATCCACGTTCAGGTGTTCGACCTTCCATTGTTGTCTTTGCGCCAACGCCAGTAGTTCGGGCAACAAATCCCCTTTCGGCTGAAGACGGAACATCGTTCTGGAGTCCGATTCAGAGATCAACTCGGACTTCTCCAGAAAGTGAAGCCCGGCGAGTTGATGTTCAATTGGGAGCCAAGGAGTGCCTTTGACGCCAACCACGATCGTGCCGGCCAACGGAGCGCGGGCCTTCAACTCATCCGGTGAGCCATTCGCGACAATTCTCCCCCGATCAATTATGATCGCCCTGGTGCAAGCGGCTTCCACCTCTTCAAGGATGTGCGTTGAAAAAACTATCGCTTTGTCCCGGCCCATGTCCCGGATCAGGGTGCGGACCTCGTGTTTCTGGTTTGGATCCAGACCATCGGTCGGTTCATCCAGGATCAGGACCTCCGGGTCGTGAATGATCGCTTGCGCCAGGCATGTCCGGTGACGGTATCCCTTGGAGAGGGTATCAACGCTTTGGAGCAGAACCGGCTCAAGAAAGCAGAGCTGCACGGCGCGATCGATGGCTTTTTGTTTCGCGCCGCCAAAAAGACCGCGTAATTCTGCGCAGAAACTCAGGAAGCCAAACACCGACATGTCGCTGTACATCGGCGCGTTTTCCGGGAGGTAGCCAAGCTTGCGCCGGCTTTGCAGGCCTTGTTCGACGACATCAAGGCCACAGACTGAGACTTTGCCGGCCGTGGGCGACAGAAAACCGGTAATCATCCGCATGCTGGTCGATTTGCCGGCGCCATTGGGTCCGAGAAAACCCAGGACCTCTCCTTTCTCAACCGAGAACGATATATTATCGACCGCGAGCTTCGGACCGAAGCTCTTCGTTAACTTCTCGACGGTGATCATGTTCGGGGTAGGGCACGTGAATCAGCGGGCTGGTTGATGGACTAGGGAAAGCGTCTAAAAAAGGCGGATGCCGCAATTTGTCAAGCGGGTCCGGAGAAAAAAGGCCGTAAGCGAACCGTCCCGGTTTGTCCAAAGGTTCAAGAAATGAAACGAGGACGCTTTGCAAGAAGCGTCAAACATCGAAACCGGCATCGATGAAGAAGAGGACTCGTTGGCACTGACAAGCTTCCCTTAAGCTGATAGGTTCCGATCAAGGCGATCTAAGGTTTCGCACCCCAGGGCCACAAACCGATCAAAACAGCAATGGAATCCGTTCCTGTTACCGCAGAGCCGCTTTGGCGGCCGTATCCCGACCAGATCAGGAACAGCAACCTGCTGCGATTCCGGGAATGGTTGCGAGAGAAGCGTTCTTTGGACTTGGAAGACCATCGCGCACTTTACGATTGGTCCGTTCGAGACCTGGAGGGCTTTTGGAGCGCGATCGCCGAATTTTTTGATGTCCGATTTTATGCGCCTGCAGAGCGAGTGCTCCAGCGTGCCGCGGATCCCGTTCGCGTGAAATGGTTCCCGGGCGGAACCCTCAACTATGCCGAACACCTGCTTCGATTCGGTCAACGCAGGGCTGCAAAGTTCAACGACCAGCCGGCAGTCCTCTATTGCTCGGAACCAGGAGCGTCGGGCAACCGTCAGGTTTTGACCCGGGCAGAACTAGTCTTCCGGGTGCAACAGATGGCTTGCGCTCTGAGAAGTCTCGGCGTGCAATGCGGCGACCGCGTGGGGGGCTACCTTCCAAACCGGCTTGAAACATTAATTGCCTTTCTTGGCACGGCGAGTCTCGGGGCCATCTGGTCCAATTGTCCGCCTGAGCTTTCCAGCCGGGGCGTCATCGATCGCTTTGCCCAGATCGAACCGAGAGTTCTTGTCGCAGTCGCCGGGTACAGGTACGCAGGGAAGAACCATGATCGCGCGACTGCGCTCGCCGAGATTGCGGCGGCTCTGCCGACTCTGCGTCACGTGATCCTTGTGGATCAGCGCACGACCGTGCGAACGCCGGACTTTGGCCCTGGCATTTCGGTTCAATATTGGTCTGATTCAGTCGCGCAGCAGGATCCAGGGGCTGCGATTTGTTTTCAACCAGTGCCGTTCGATCACCCGCTCTGGATCCTTTATTCGTCAGGAACGACCGGCGTGCCTAAGCCGATCGTCCAAGGACATGGCGGCATCCTTCTCGAGCATTTGAAAGCCTTGTCTCTGCACCTGGATCTTCGACCGGCCGACAATTTTTTCTGGTTCACCACCGCCGGATGGATGATGTGGAATTTCCTGGTCTCCGGCCTGGCAGCTCGGTACCACCATAGTGTTGTACGACGGCAGCCCGAAGTATCCGGATTTGCGAGTGCTTTGGAGGTTGATCGAGAGCGAAGAGATCGATTATTTCGGCACCAGCGCGCCGTTCCTGCTGGCTTGCCAAAAAGAAAAAATTGAGCCGCGAAAGGAGTTCCGCCTCGAGGCGCTCCGGTCGATCGGCTCCACCGGTGCGCCCCTGCCGCACGACGGTTTTCGATGGGTGTACGACTACGTGAAACCGAATGTCTGGCTCGGCTCGGTGAGCGGTGGTACCGACGTTTGCACTGCTTTCGTTCTTTCGCATCCCTGGCTTCCTGTTTATGCGGGAAAACTGCAGTGCCGGGGCTTGGGGGCGCCGATCGAAGCTTGGGACGATAGCGGCAATGCGGTCTGGAATCAGGTGGGCGAACTGGTGTTGACTGCGCCAATGCCCTGCATGCCCGTCGGTTTCTGGAGCGATCCGGATGGTTCCCGGCTGCGTCAGGCGTATTTTGAGTATTTTCCCGGTGTCTGGCGTCACGGAGATTGGATTGAGATCGACGCGGAGAGCGGCCAATGCGTGATCTATGGTCGTTCGGATTCAACGCTGAATCGCGGCGGCGTGCGGATGGGAACGAGCGAATTTTACCAGGTCGTTGAATCGCTCCCTGAAATCGTTGGATCGCTGGTGATCGACACCACGGGGCTTGGCCAAGGCGGGCAAGACACTCCCGGGAGACTTCTTCTGTTTGTGGTGTTGCAGGCGGAAGTGGTACTCGATGACTTCCTGGTCGATCAAATTCGCGAGCGAATTAAAACCGGGTTGTCTCCGCGGTACTTGCCAGATGGCATATTCAGCGTTCCGGAAATTCCGCAAACATTGAACGGGAAAAGATTGGAGGTGCCGGTAAAGCGCATCTTCCAGGGAGCCGAACTCTCCAGGTCGGTGAGTCGGGAGGCGATGAGCAATCCCGATTCGCTGAAACCGTTTTTGGAATTGGCGGAACGAATGAGAGCGAAAAACGGCTAGAAATTAGGTCGATGCAGATTTTCCTCCCGCCTTGAATTCGTGCCGTCTTAGGCTTCCATTTTGATCCATGGTTCATGCTCGCCTTCCGCGACTCATCTTTGCCTCAAGCGAAGAATCCGCCGATTTACTTTACGCGACGAAATTTCCAGTTCCCGATCCGGTTTTGTTCCTGAAGCAGAACGGTAAAACGACTGTTTTGCTAAGCGATCTCGAAATCGATCGGGGTAAAAAGGAGGCAAAGGTTAATGAGGTACTTGCATTGTCGGCCATTGAGGGTCCCCTTGAGAAAGGGCGTAAAGGCAAGCCGCCAATCGAGAAAACGGTTGGCTCTTTTTTGCGACAGCGCCGCATTCGGAAAGCAGCGGTTCCTTACAATTTCCCGATTGGTTTGGCGAGCGGACTGGCCAAGGAAGGAGTCACGGTCGTACCAATTGAGGGGCTGTTTTGGAGCGAGCGAGAATTTAAAACTGAGGAAGAATTGCAATTGATCCGGCGCGCCATACGGATTACCGAGATTGGCTTGGCTCGCGGAATAGAGGTTCTTCGTGCCGCCGAAATCAAATCTGGGAAAAGGCTTGTCTGGAGCGGAACGACGTTGACGTCTGAGAAACTGCGCGCCGAAATTGATACCGCGATCCTGCACGCGGGCGGGACTCCGACAGGCACGATTGTTGCAGGTGGCGATCAAGCGTGCGATCCGCATGATCGGGGAAGCGGTCCGCTCAAGGCGGATTCTCTGATCATCCTGGACGTCTTTCCGAGAGATTCGCGCTCCGGTTATTATGGCGACCTGACGCGGACGGTGGTGCGAGGTAAAGCGAGTGAAGCGCAACGCGCGCTTTGGGCGACCGTGTCTGAGGCGCAGAATTTCGCGTTGCAGAACATATGCCCTGGCGGTTCCGGCGGAGCCCTCCAAAAAGAAATCTCTGATTATTTCCGGGCAAAAGGGTATCCTGCTGAAATTCGAGATGGCCGATGGGTTGGTTTCTTCCACGGGTTAGGCCACGGATTTGGACTGGAGATTCACGAGCAACCGCGGATCGCGAGGACCCGGTTCAAGACAGGCCAGGTGTTGACTGTCGAGCCGGGACTTTACTTCCCGGGAATCGGAGGAGTGCGGATCGAGGACGACGGCGTCGTCACGGAAAAGGGATTCAAGGTGCTCTCGAAGTTCGAGAAGAGACTGGAATTGTAGGAAAGTTTTCAGTGCCAGTGTCAGTGTCAGTAGGAGCGCAGATAAGAGTGGTACATTCGGCTTGGGGGTTCGCATTAGTCAGTCAAGGCAGGTGTTTTAGGGAGTGACAGTGTCAGGGGTTGGGCATCTTGAGATTTGGACCAGAAAAACCACGAATTGGGCTGGACCTTTCCACGTGTATAACATATTATTTATATGTATGAATATTAAAACGTATCGCGATCTCGTAGCCTGGAAAAGAGGGATCAATCCTTGTGAAATGATTTATCGCGCCTCCGCTCGTTTTCCCAGTCACGAGATTTACTGGGCTGACAAGCCAAATCCGACGTGCCGCGGTCTCGGTGCCCAGCAACATAGCGGAGGGTGCAGGACGGATTACCAGAAGAGAATTTCTTCAATCGGTCGGATACGCTCGCGGTTCGCTTCTGGAGGTCGAGACGCAGCTAATTGTCGCCAAACGCTTCGGCTATCTGGATACTAGCGAAACCGAAGAGCTTCTGGAAGTCACCAATGATATCGGGAGAGTTGCCAACGGCCTGATCCGTGCCCTGAATAATACGAATCGCTCGAGCTGAGTCTCCGACCCGTCCGTCTGCGCTCTTACTGACACTGGCACTGACAACTTCCTAATAACATCGCCACCGCACAGACCAGCACGACCAACCCGTACACGAGTCCCGCGAGCGTTAGGGCTCGGAAACGACGGCCGGTTTGGGTGATCCAGTGAATCTGGTCGCGCAAAACGTAGGGCATCCCGACCCAGAAGAGGCCCAGGGTGAGCCAGACATATGCGAGAACTACCAGCAACAAACGTGCGATTTCCGGGCGGAGAAAAGCCGCTGATAACACCGGTTCCGCGGCCAGCAGCGCTAACATCCCGAGAGCGCGCACGGCGAGAAATTCGTCGACGAAAATCATCGTAAGCACAAATGCGACAGGCACGCCAATCTGGAGCCAGGTCCTGTACTGGGAGAATTCACCGAGATCCATGTTCGACACGAGCCAGAACGCCCAGAGGGAATCCACCGCGAGAAGACCGATTCCGAGCGGCTTAGATCGTGGCAGTTGAACGAGCCAGGCTTTCGTTTGGTCCGGGCGGATCAGAGCAATCAGGTGAATTGCCAAGAGTAGAAAACCAACGATCAGGCCGACGGTGTGCAAGCTCAGGTCGTAAACGCGAGGAGGATATTCCATGAATGTAGGAAGCTGTTCATAGCCCAAGATTCCTGAGGCGCAAGTTGGAAAGCAGGGAGGAGTTCAGGCATTGAGGACCGGGTCACCGTACAATGTGTAGCCCGTCGAACGAGCGATCCGGACTTTCAAGAGAGTGCCGACGTGCTGCGGCGCACCTTCAAAAACCACGATCTTGTTCCCGCGCGTCCTGCCGACAAGTCGCGCTGCATTTGTTTTGCTCGGCCCCTCGCACAGAATCTCGACCTCTTTGCCGACGAACGGCTCGCTCCGGCGTTTTGCCCAGGAATTAATCAATTCGAGCAGGTCATGATTTCGCGCTTCTTTAACGGATTCGGGTACTTGCTGCTGCATCTCTGCGGCCGGCGTGCCTTGGCGCTTCGAGTATTTAAATACAAAAGCGTTGTCGAAACCGACCCTGTCCGCAAGCTCGCGCGTCCGAGCATAGTCGTCATCGGTTTCACCGGGAAAACCGACGATAATGTCCGTCGTGATCGCGATGTTCAGGCGTCACGGCACGAATCCGATCGACGAGCGAGACGAATTTCTCCGCCGTGTACGTGCGGTGCATCGCTTTCAGGATCCGATTGGAACCGGACTGCAAAGGCAAATGAATATGTTCGACGAGCTTTGGCAATCGCCCGAAAGATTCAATCAGATCGTTCCGGAACCCAATCGGGTGAGGGGAGGTAAAGCGGATCCGCTCGAGTCCGTCGACTTCCTGGAGCGCTTCGAGCAACTGGACGAATGGACTTTTCCCATCCACGCTGATAAACTCGTGCCGCCCATAGAGGTTCACGATTTGACCGAGTAACGTCACCTCTTTGACACCTTTCCGGACCAGGGCTTTGATCTCACCGACAATCTCCTCGAGGGACCGGCTTCGCTCATGGCCGCGCGTGTAAGGGACGATGCAAAACGTGCAATGCATGTTGCACCCCTGCATAATGGATACGAAAGCGGTCACCGGCCGTTCGACGGGGACGTGGTCCCGGATGGTGCTTTGGGAATTCGATTCTTCGTCCACGTCAACAATCGAATACCGGACGTCGTCGAAGTGCGGGGCCCTTTTTTGTTGGAGCGCTTGATCCACGTACTCCGCAACACGATGAAATTTCTGGGTTCCGACAACCAGGTCGAGATGCGGTACTTCGTTCAGAAGCGCCGAGCCGCGGCTTTGGGCCATGCATCCCAGAAAACCGTATACGATTGGGCGATCGTGAGAGAGGGCCCGCAACATCCCCATTTTGCCCAGCGCCTTCTGTTCGGCCAAGTCGCGAACGCTGCACGTGTTAAGCAAAACAACGTCGGCCTCTTCCTCTTTGGCCGTGATAGAATGACCTCGTTCCATGAGCATCTGAGCCACCTGCTCAGAGTCGCGCTCATTCATTTGGCAACCGTAAGTCTTGATATAAATCCTGGCCATTGGTTCGTGATATTTTCAGGCTAACCATCCTTCTGCGCGAGCGCATCTGCTTCTTTCTTCCGCCTTCGTTCCATCAGCCAGGCTACCAGAATGCAGATCTCGTAGAGGAGGTACATCGGGGCGCCCATCAGCGCCATCGAAACCGCGTCGGGCGTAGGCGCCAAAAATGCCGCGGCGACAAAGATCAGGATGAACGCGTAGGCCCGGGTCCGCCGAAGGAGCGCAACAGACAAAATGCCGAGCCGGACAAGCACCAGGACGATGACCGGCAATTCGAACGCCGTGCCAAACCCTACGCAGACCTGCGTAACGAAGGAAAAATAGTCGCGCACAGTCCAGGTAGGAGTCCAATCGAGGGACTGGGCGTCCCGGAAAAAAAATCGAAGTGTCGCCGGCAGTACGAGGTAATACCCAAGCACAACACCGGTCAGGAAAAGGCCGAAGCCGATTCCGACCGCGGGCAGCATTGCCTTCTTCTCCGGCGGGGTGAGCGCCGGAAGAATGAATTGCCCGGCAAAATAAATCAGGAACGGGAAGGAAAGAACGATCCCGGCGTAAAACGCCAGCTGGAATGAGATCGTCATCGAATCTGCAACACCGAGCGAGACAAGGGATTTCAGTAATTTCGGATCGATCGATTTCAGAGGCCCTTGCAGGACGTGGACCAATTGGGTGCGGAAACAAAATGCCAGGACCATCGCTGCGCTAAGTGCGATCGCCATTTTGATAATGACCCAGCGCAAGTCTTCGAGGTGATCCAGGAATGGTTTGATCGCCTCGCTTTGTCCGCCTTCACGGAACTTGAAAATCCTCGAAAAATTCATGAGATGAGTTGTTTCGCCGAAAGCCGCGCAAACAGGGCGAGCGTGTTTGCGTCCTGAATCACGCTGTCTGCGATCATTGATCTCAAATCATCCAGGCTAAATTCCCGGCTCTCCACGATTGTTTCGCTATCTTCCGGTTTTCGCCCAAATCCGGTTGCTCGGACAGGCCGGGCCAAAAACAGATGAGGCGTCTCGTCGCAAAATCCCTGCGATGAATAGTAGTGTCCCAGATAGGTCAGTTCCCCGCCTCCGCACAGGGAGTAACCGGTTTCTTCGGTCAACTCTCGCAGCGCAGTTTCGCGGATCATCTCCATTCCAGGCTCAAAGGAGCCGTCGATCTGGCCCGCGGGAAATTCCCAAAGGATTTTTCGAACAGGGATCCTCGCCTGGTGAATGAGAACAAACTTTCCTTCGCTGGTTAAGGGGGCAATGACCACGGCCTGTTTTCTTCGAACGACCGTCCAATCACGAACACGAACTTCCCCTGGAAGTATGACGCGCTCATGGAAAACCTCGATATACGGGTTCTTGAAAAGAGAATTGATTTCCAGAACTTGCCAATCGTCAGAGTTGTTCACGGAGGATTGCGTTCCACGCATCTAATGCCGCTGCAACATTTATTCGTGAAGGTGCGCCGGTTGCAGTCCGGCTGTCGATCGCGCGATCAAGGTCCAGGACCGCGAAGAGATCTTGTCCGAACTTTTCACTGAACCGGCGGAATTCTTCCAATTTCAGGTCAGCAAATCCCCGACGTTGTTCGATGGAATAGGCGACCAGTTTCCCGATCACCTCGTGAGCTTGCCGGAAAGGGAGACCATGGAGCACGAGGTAATCTGCGAGATCCGTAGCGAGCAGACCGGGGTCGTTGGCGGCCTCGCGCGTGCGTAACGAATCCACTTCGATCTCGGGGATCATGCCGGTGTAAACCTCAAGAACCAGTTTGATCTGATCAACGGAGTCGAAAACGGCTTCCTTGTCCTCTTGCAGATCGCGATTGTAAGTCATCGGAAGACCTTTGAGGGTCGTAAGAAGTGAAACAAGGTTCCCGATCAGGCGACCTGTTTTGCCGCGGGTAAGTTCGCTGACGTCCGGGTTTTTTTTCTGTGGCATCAAGCTGGAGCCGGTGGTGTAACTGTCGCTGATCTTGATGAAGTGGAACTCGGAGGAGGCAAAAAGGATCAGGTCTTCGCTGAGGCGCGAGAGGTGAATACCGCTAAGTGCCAGCGAGAATAGAAACTCGGCGACGAAATCGCGGTCACTGACAGCGTCCATGCTGTTGCGGGTCACCTCCGGAAAACCGAGCAGGTGCGCCACGTACTCGCGGTCGATTGGGATCGTTGACCCGGCAATCGCCCCGGATCCGAGCGGCATGCGATTGATCCGTTTGCGTCCGTCCACCAGGCGTTCGCGATCTCGCGCCAGCATTTCGACATAGGCCAACATGTGATGCGCGAAAAGGACCGGTTGCGCGCGCTGCAGATGCGTGTATCCGGGCAGAATTGTCTCCCGATACTTTCCTGCAAGCGCGGCCAAGGCGCGCTGGAGAGCCGCGATCCGGCTACAGACTTCGTCGGTCTCGTGTCGAAGATAAAGCCGCAAATCGAGAGCGACCTGATCGTTTCGGCTTCTAGCGGTATGCAATTTCGCGCCGGGCGACCCGATCCGGGCCGTCAGGGCTGATTCGATGTTCATATGAACGTCTTCCAAATCGACCCGAAAAGGGAACCGTCCCTCATCAATTTCGTGTTCGATCGCCTTCAGGCCTGCCTCGATCTGCTGCAGTTCCTCTGGCGTGAGCAGCCCGACCTTTTGCAGGGCCGAAGCGTGTGCGATAGACCCCTGGATATCGAACTTGTATAGTCGCCAATCGAACGAGATTGATTCTGTGAACCGCTGAACCGCAGGGGCAGTTTCTTGTTGAAAGCGTCCTTTCCACATGCTGGTTGATGACTACGTGAAAAATCGCGTTTGGTCCACGAAAGTAAGCGAAGCGTCCCGCTTCGCCTTCCAACCTAGAGCGGCCCAAGCTTTGCCCCTTTGTTCTTGAGACTGCTTCAAGGTCGCGCAAACCGCGGACAGTTTGCCTAGGATCCCGAGCGGTCCAGCCCGAAACCGGCATGTACAAGGTTGGCACCCTCGTCGACGCTGGATTCTTCGACAATCACCGAAATCTTTATTTCAGAGGTCGTGATCATCTGGATGTTGATTCCGGCCTTTCCCAGCAATTCGAACATTTTGGCTGCCACACCTGAATGGGATCTCATCCCGATGCCGACGACGCTGAGCTTGGCGATCCCGCCCTGGGCGGCAAAACCCTTGGCGCCAATTTCCGAGACGATCGGGCCGAGATGCTTTTCTATCTTCGGCAATTCATCCGCAAGCGTGGTAAACGAGATGTCGGTGCTGCCGGCGTCAGAGACGTTCTGCACAATCATGTCAACGTTGACGTTTATCGCCGCAATCTCATTGAAGATTCGCGAGGCGATACCAGGCTTGTCTGGTACACCACTGATCGTGACCTTTGCTTGTCCGCGATCAACGCTCACTCCTCGGATGACCACTTTCTCCATGCCGGCTGTTTCTTCTTTCACAAGGGTTCCTGGCTGGTTGTTAAAACTGCTTCTGATTTCGAAAATGACAGAAAATTTCTTGGCGAATTCAACCGACCGAGATTGCATCACCTTCGATCCGAGGCTAGCCATCTCGAGCATCTCGTCGTAGGAAATCTCAGGGATTTTCTGAGCATTTTTGACAATGCGCGGATCGCAGGTGTAGACGCCCTCGACGTCCGTAAAAATTTGGCACAGATCGGCTTTGATGGAAGCGGCAAGCGCGATGGCGGTGAGGTCCGAGCCCCCGCGACCAAGCGTAGTGATCAGGCCTTCCAGAGTTTCGCCCTGGAAGCCTGCGACGATCACAATGTTCCCGGAGTCCAGAAACGTGTGGATACGCTTTGGGGTGATATTGGCGATTTTTGCCTTTGTATGCACGTTATCGGTCACAATCCCAGCCTGAGGGCCTGTTAACGAGATGGCGTGGCCACCCAGTCCGTTGATCGCCATCGCGGTCAGCGCGATGGTGGTCTGTTCGCCCGTAGCGAGGAGAACGTCCATCTCTCGTTCGGACGGATGCGGCGCCACCTGGCGTGCAAGCTTGATCAGGTTATCCGTTACTCCGGACATCGCTGATACGACAGCAACGACCTGGTTGCCTGCCTGCGTGGTTTGCACGATCCGTCGAGCCACCTCCAAAATGCGTTCGGGAGTTCCGACGGATGTCCCGCCGTACTTTTGGACGATCAAACTCATTTTGTTCGTTCCAAAATCGAAAGAATTGCGGCTTTATCGGCCGGGGCTGAAATCGGCTGCACGCAATCATTCAGGACCGCAGCGGTGTCTTTCAGCCCGTGACCTGTGAGCGTGCAGACGACTACTGCGTCATCCGGAATTTTCGGTACCGGGCAGGAGGCGCAAACCGTCGCCCGCCGGCATTTGAAAAGGCCGGCCACCGAAGCAGCACTGGCAGGTTCCACGAAAAGGCCTTCTTTGGATGCCAACCAGCTTTGGGCCGCAAATATCTCCTGGTCAGTCACGATATCAATTGTGCCGCCGGATTCCTGAAATGCGGCATTTGCCAGATGCCAGCTTGCCGGATTTCCGATTCGAATGGCGGATGCTGCAGTTTCGGGATTTTCGATGACGCGACCGTGGTAGATCGGCGCCGCGCCGGCAGCTTCAAATCCGAGCATTCGGGGGAGCCGGGTTGCCCGGTTTAGCCGGCAGTATTCGACGTAGCCCCGCCAATAGGCGGTGGTGTTCCCGGCATTTCCTACTGGCAGTACATGAAGGTGTGGGGCGTCCCCCAAGGCGTCGACGATTTCAAATGCCGCCGTCTTTTGCCCTTCAATCCGATAGGGATTGATGGAATTGACGACCGAAATCCCCGGTTCAGTGGAGAGCTCGCGGACCAACTTCAAGCACTGATCAAAGTTGCCGTCCAGGGCGAGAACGACTGCGCCGTAAACGAATGCCTGGGCGAGTTTACCCATCGCGATTTTTCCTGAAGGCAACAGCACGGCGCATTGGATGCCGGCTCGCGCTGCATAAGCCGCAGCGGCCGCCGACGTGTTTCCGGTCGAAGCGCAAACCACGATGCGCGCGCCGGATTCGGCAGCCTTACTCACTGCAACGGTCATCCCCCGATCTTTGAATGATCCGGTCGGATTCGATCCTTCGTGTTTGAGGTAAACCCGGCAACCGCGCCCGACCACCGAGCTCAAGCGCGGCGAATAAATCAAAGGCGTTGATCCCTCGCTCAACGAAACGACGGGTGTCGCCTCCGTTACAGGAAGATATTCGCGGTATCGTTCGATCACGCCAATGGTGGCGCCGGGCGCTTCTTGCAATCCATTCATGAGAGAACCCACAACAACGACGGTGGCGCCTTCACGCAATCGAGCCTTTGGATGGACTGGACAGCGGTCCGCATCCGATCATACGGCGCATCGTGGATGATCAGAACCAGCGGCACAGCGTCTCCCTCGTGTCCTTCGGGCTGGATCACCGAGGAGATCCCAATCTGGTGCGACCCCAGGATACTTGCAACTTGCGCGAGGACCCCGGGCGCATCGATGACAGACAATCGCAGATAGTATCCGGACGATACTTGTTCGATCGGGAGACACCTTCCATACAACCCGTGCGGAGTGAATCCAAAAGCTTTACCGCCGGAATCATACCAGATGGCGGCCTGCGCCAAATCGCTAATCACCGAACTCGTCGTGGGGTCCTGACCTGCGCCCCGTCCGTAAAACAACGTGTCGCCGACAAGATCGCCCCGCACCATCAAGGCGTTAAATACGCCGTTCACCGAAGCGAGGACATGCTGGGTCGGCACGAGAGTTGGATGAACATGCGCTTCGACAAGGCCATCCTTGTTGGTCCGGATCGTGGCTACCAATTTAATACGGTAGCCCAATCGATCGGCAAACCGAACATCCGACGCGTTCACCGTCTCGATGCCGGCGACGTGGATTTGATTGGTACTGACCCAGAACCCATAGGCAAGTGACGCCAGAATAATTGCTTTGTGCGCAGCGTCCCAGCCATTCACGTCAAGTGTCGGGTCGGCCTCGGCGTACCCTTGTTTCTGGGCTTCCCGCAACGCCTCCGGAAAATCCATATTTTCCTCGGTCATCCTGGACAGGATGTAATTGCTTGTCCCATTCAAAATAGCGTGGATCGACTCGATATGATTTCCGATGAACCCTTCCCTGATCGATTTAATGATCGGGATGCCGCCGGCGACTGCCGCTTCGAAAAATACCGGGACTCCTTTTTCGGCCGCCTTTTCCAAAATTTCGAATCCGTGCTCGGCGAGGAGTGCCTTGTTTCCTGTCACCACCACTTTCCCAGTATCCAGGGCTCGCATCATGAACTGATACGGGGCGTCGATCCCTCCCATCAATTCTACGAGGATGTTTATGCTGGGATCGTCCACAAGCTCTTGCCAATGTCTCGTGATGATCTTAGCCGGAGGGTGCACCGTTCGGACGAGGTCAGGATTTCTGACCGCAATGCGGCGCACGGCGAGTTCCAGGCCGACACGTTCGCTGATAATGGCTCGGTTCTGGATCAGGTGTTTGTAGACACCCGCTCCTACAGTGCCAAGGCCCGCTAGTCCGATGCCAATCTGCTCCATTTTTAGGGAGGCGCACTATCGCGAATGTCGAATGAACAGTAAAGTCCCGAGTTTACGATGGGCGAGGCTTTGTCCGAGCGGCAGAATGTCGGAGACCTCGCTCCAGGAAAGTCAAAAGAAATTGGCTGATGCGAGATCCAACGGAACGATTTAGCGACCGGGCAGAGACCTATGCAAAATATCGCCCTGGGTATCCGGACGACTTGTTACGGTTCCTCCGGACCCTTGTGGAGCCGCCGGCGGCGGTCGCGGATGTCGGCTCTGGAACGGGAATTCTGACCCGACAACTCCTGCTATACGGCTACGAATTGTATGCGGTCGAGCCCAATGAGGCGATGCGAAGAAAGGCTGAAAGCGCGTTAGGCGGCTGTCCATCCTTTTTTAGCGTTCGCGGCACCGCGGAGGCCACGACGCTGGCTGATCAGTCGATTGATTTGATTACATGCGCCCAAGCCTTTCATTGGTTCGATCGAGTCAAAACGAAATTGGAGTTCAATCGAATTCTGAAGTCTGATGGCGTGACGGCGCTCCTCTGGAATGAACGGTTGGACGAAGCGTCACCTGTCAACCGCGCGTATGACAAACTTTTAAGGGAGATGGTCCCTGACTATCAAAATGTGAGTCATCGCCGGGTGGGCATGGAGGACATTCAGTCTTTTTTCGCTCCAGGTGAAATTCAACTCCGGACGTTTGCGAACCATCAGTCCCTGGATCGGGAGGGATTCCTCGGACGTTTGATTTCTTCTTCCTATGTTCCAAACTCGGATCAACCTGGACACTCCGAAATTATTGAGGCTGCCGAAAGGGTCTTTAGTGCACACCAAGCCGCCGGCAAAATCACATTTGACTATGAAACGAAAGTCTACATCGGGCGGTTTCTCCAGTAGGCGGGGTTGACATTCCACGCGGAGAAGCAACGCCTGCTACTGCGCAATCACTTTCAACACCTGGTCGACTTCCGCTTCGGTATTGTAAAAGTGCGGACTGAAACGAATGTAGTGCCGCCCGTAACGGTCTTGCCGAGAGGAACAGACGATGTTTGCAGCGGTCAACCGTTCGAACAACGCCTCGATATCGGTTCCAGGGCGCGAAACGGTGACAATCCCTGAGGCGTTCGGGCCGGCGGTCGGACCCAGCGACGTAAATCCCAATCCCCGCAGACCGCCGGCGAGCCGGTCGGTAATCGTCAGGATTCGTTCAGCGACTCTCGCGATCCCGATCTCAAGGAGCAGGTCAATCGCGGCTTTCATACCGAAGATCCCCATCACGTTCATTGCGCCGGGCTCATAGCGTTGTGCGGTTGGCTGGAATTCGATTTCTTGCTGGGCGACAAAGCCAGGGGCTTTGACATTCCACGACCCAAGAAGGGTCGGCCTGCATAGATCGAAACACTCCTTGCGGACATACACTATTCCGATTGCCAGTGGGCCCAGCATCCATTTGTGCGCGTCGGCGCTGAGAAAATCCACATATTCAACCGTAGTCGGAAAAGCGCCGAGGGTTTGAATAGCGTCCACAGAGAACAGGATTTCTTTCTCCCTCAGCAATTTGCCAATCGAATTCAGGTCGATGCGATATCCGGAAACGAAGTTACAGGAAGCGAGAGCGACCAATTTTGTCTTCGCGGTCAGCGCCTGCGCTATGAGCTCCGGAGTTAACTCCCCGGTTTCAGCGGGTTGCAGCAAACGAACGGTAACCCCGCGTGACCGCAGGTTTAGCCAAGGATAGACATTGGCTGGATAATCATCGAGGTAGCAGATCACCTCATCTCCGGGCCGCCACTCGATCCCATTCGCGAAGAGACTGAGCCCAAGAGACGTCGGACCGATCAAAGCGACTTCTTCCGGGCTGCTTCCGATTAGGCGTGCCGCCGATGCGCGCGCGTCCTGGATCGACTTCAGCAGCGCCGCGAAGTTCTCGAAATTGGCGGCGCTCTCTTCAATGAAACCTATGATGGCGTTCGCGACGACACGCGGCAGGGCGGTAACCGCGGCATGCGCCATAAAGATCTTGTTCCGGCAAATCGGAAAAGCGGCTCGCCGTTTTTCTTCGTTCCCGATCAGCTCTTGGAAGAGATCCATAGAATTTTGTAAATCCTATTTCTTTTTTTGCTCACCTTCTTCGATCAGCTTCCAGAACCCGGCGTGTTCTTGCAGCTGCTCGTCTTCCGCCATCGGCAGCTTGGAGCGAAAAAGGAAATCCCGAATGGTGTTTTTGTGCAGGACCCGGTGCACCAGGACCCCCTCTTTGCTGCGCTCGAAGTAAATGCGGTAATCGTTGGTTCGGTAACGATAGAGACGCTTACCTTCCCGCTCGATCACGCCGAAGGCTTTGGAATCCAGGCTGTCCAGGTCATCCGGTAGAAACTGGAATTCGGCGAGTAACTCCAGTTGAAGTTCTTTTGGGATTCTGGCCATTTCGGCCGCACTGATTTCGTTGAAAACGATCTGGTACATAAAGTCAGTTTTCGCTTCCTTTAAGAGTAGTGTTCTGGGCCCGAAATAGCAGGTATTTTGTTGCAACAGGAAATGCCGAGGTCCCGGATTGTGGTTGCGGCTCGGGCAAGCTATGTAATATGTGCGTCTTTTGTTCACACCCGGTTTCTCTGACTAAACTGTAAGCTCCCCTATGAAGTTATTGCTGTTTTCACTCTTGTTGTTCGCCGGCTCAGCCTTTGCCCAATTGACGTGGGAAGCGACTGAACAGACCTTTAACTCCAAACCTCAGGATAAGGAAGTCGTAGCGAAGTACAAATTTACGAATGCCGGTCCGATCCCCGTTAAGATCCAGAATGTGCGGACCTCGTGCGGTTGCACGACGGCGGCCTTGAGCAAGACTGACTATGCTCCGGGTGAATCCGGTGAGATTGAGGCGAAATTCACTTTTTCTGGCCGCACCGGACGGCAGGAAAAGGCCATTATGGTGGATACAACCGCCACTCCGCAGGAACCAACGATTCTGAAGCTGCACGTCTATATCGAGGAGATCGTCAAAATTGAGCCGGAATTTGTTCATTGGCGGGTGGGGGAACTGCCTGATCCCAAATCGATCCATATCGCGATCGCGGACGATGCGTCCGCTAAGATTGTTTCGGTCACCTCGGATAATCCTGCATTGAAAGTCAAATTGACGGAAGTCAAGCCGGGCAAGGAATACGACGCGCAAATCACCCCCGATAGCATGGCGCAGCCGGCGGCAGCCACACTCGTGATTCTAACGGATTATCCGCCCGATAACCCGGAGACGAAGTACGCCTACGCTCGAATTAAATGAGGTGTAGAACACAAGTTCGCCAGGCGCTGTTAATTCTCCTGGCTGCGCTCGTTCCAGCAAGCTTGACCGCGGCTTTCCATCCGCGGCGTCCATCTTGGTCGCAGGAGACGTTGGCGCCTGGCGAAGAGATGCTACCGACAATTTTGGCCTGGGGAAAAGACGTTCTTTGGGTCGACGCTCGATCCGCCGAGGAATATGGGGTCGAGCACGTGCCGGGCGCGATTCTGCTGAACCTGGAAGGCTGGGACCAGTTGTTTCCCGAATTTCTGGACCGATGGACGCCGGCTCAAAGGGTTGTAGTCTATTGCAGTGCCGCAACCTGTGAACTAAGTCGCGAGGTTGCCGAACGCCTGCGCAAGAATGGTATTCCCTCGGTCTATGTTCTGAAAGGGGGTTGGGAGGCATGGAAGGCTCGAAAATGATCAGCAGGTCGCATGGACCTGATTGGCCGCGGTTTGTAAATCTCAGCCGCGTGTTGGTGCGGATCGCGCTGGGTCTTCTGTTCGTTTTTGCGGGAGCAACCAAGGCGTATGATCCGGGTGCATTCGCAATCGAGATCCAGCGTTATAACCTCATTCCATGGCTTCCAGGAGCGCTCGCTGCGACTTATCTTCCTTGGTTGGAGATCCTGCTGGGCGCGCTCCTGATTGTGAAAAGACTTGAGCGAGGAGCGCTCCTTCTGATCACGGGTTTGTTAATCATTTTCACTTTAGCCCTGGCGAGCGCGACCTACCGAGGACTCGGCATCGATTGCGGCTGCTTTGGAAAAGCGTTCGCCGCTACGGGCACAATTTTTCCACTGGTGCGGAATGTTCTGCTGCTTGCTTTCACAGCGTTTCTTTGGCGCGACAGTCGATGACCACATCTTTTCGTTGTTGGGCAGAAATAGAGATCGAAGCGATGCGATCCAACATCCGGACAATTCGCTCCATGGTTGCCACCGGAGTTCGGATTATCGTCATCGTGAAGGCGGATGCTTACGGCCATGGCCTGCCCGAGGTGGCACGCCAGCTTGATCGGGATGTCGACTTGTTTGGGGTCGCGAGTCTCTCGGAGGCACGGACAATTCGGTCGGTCGGTGCTCGAGCGCCTGTGTTGATTCTCGGTCCTGCATTGCCGGAGGAACGGCAAGCAATTTTCGATGAGGCGTTTGTCCCGACCGTGTCGACCGCCGAAGAGGCAACGGGATACGCATCGTGTGTGCGTCCGGGCGAACGGAGGTCCATCCATTTCGTGATCGATACTGGAATGGGACGAATCGGATCGTCTGAGGAAGAAGCGGATCAGACTTTTCGTACGATTTGCGCGATGTCTCAAATTCGAATCGCTGCGTTGTCTTCGCATCTTCCGGTTGCCGACGAAGACGAGAATTACACGGCGCGGCAGTTGGAGCGATTTCGCGCGATCGCGGCCCGTTTGCTCCCGGGGGAGCGACCGGCCGCGATTTTGAATAGTGCGGGTGTGATGCGGTTCGGGCGGGTCGCGGCGTCAGGCGATCTGGTACGCGTCGGACTGAGTGTGTATGGAATTTCCCCGCTGAGCGGGTTCCAGGAGAAGTTCCGGCCGGCGCTGGCCATGAAGACGAGAGTTGTCCTGGTCCGACGGTTGGAGGCTGGTCGAAGCATCAGCTATGGAAGAACATTCATAACTCCCGACCAAATGAAAGTGGCCACACTTTGCGCAGGATATGGCGACGGCGTTAACCGCCATTTATCCGGGCAGGAAACGGATGTTTTAATTAGAGGGCGCCGATGCCGGATGTTAGGCAGGGTCACGATGGATCAGGTTATGGTGGACGTGAGCCACCTTGAACAGGTTGAACCCGGGGACGAGGCGGTCCTTTTTGGGCGGCAAGGTGACCAGGAGATTCTGGCCAGCGAACTCGCAACCAAAGCCGGAACGATTGCTTGGGAGATATTCACCGGGATAACCAAGCGCGTCGTCAGGATTTACCGCTAGGAAACATAACCGGGCGAGGAGACCGAGGGAGCGCAGAAGGCCGGGTCACGTTCCCACAGGACGGCTAGTTTAGCGAAAATAAGCTTGCAGCCCGATCGTGTCGAAGACGTTTGCGCAACCCCCCAAAAGCGTGCGACAGCGTCTCTTTTCGCCGACACGCCGATCCGCTCTTTCCCGGTCGGACGAAAAGTGTTTTCTTGACGTATGTCGTCCGAGCACGCGTCGAACCGCCTGATTCACGAGAAATCTCCTTACCTTCTCCAACACGCGCACAACCCGGTGGACTGGTATCCTTGGGGACCGGAGGCTTTCCAGAAGGCGCAGACCGAGGCGAAACCGATTTTTCTCTCGATTGGTTATTCCACTTGCCACTGGTGCCATGTGATGGAGCGCGAATCATTTGAGAATTCGTCGGTCGCGGAAATCCTGAATCAATATTATGTCAGTATCAAAGTGGATCGGGAAGAGCGACCCGATGTGGATCGGGTTTACATGACATTCGTGCAGAGCACCACCGGTTCGGGAGGCTGGCCGATGAGCGTGTTTCTCACCCCTGAACTGAAACCGTTTCTGGGTGGTACCTACTATCCGCCGGATGACCGATATGGCAGACCTGGTTTTGGCACATTGTTAACACGAATCGCGGAAGTGTGGGAGAAGAGTCCCGAAAAGATCCTGGATCAAGGTGCTCAATTCACGGAAGCGATTGAAGCGCATCTCCGAGAGGCGCAAACTTCGGAATCGAGCCCTTTGACGCTAAACTGGCTGGAGAACGGCTACCGGCAGCTGGCATCCGGTTTCGATCCCGAGGAGGGCGGATTCAGCGCTGCTCCGAAATTTCCGCGCCCGGCGGTCTTTAATTTTCTGCTTCGCTATTGGCGGCGGACCCGAAAGACGAACCCGTTCGATATGGTGGAGTTCACCCTGCGGAAGATGGCGCACGGTGGGATCTACGACCATCTGGGCGGCGGTTTCCATCGCTATTCCGTCGATGAGCGATGGCATGTGCCGCATTTTGAAAAAATGTTGTACGACCAGGCACAGCTCGCCGTGGCGTATTCCGAGATCGTTCAAGCAACTTCGGATCCGGACCTTGAACGGACGCTTCGGGAAACATTGGACTACGTCCTCCGCGATCTCACCTCGCCCGAGGGCGGATTTTACTCAGCGGAAGATGCCGATAGTTTTCCGCAAATGGGGGCAGCGGAGAAACGAGAGGGCGCATTCTATGTTTGGACACAGGAAGAAATTGATCGTCTGCTCACGCCCGATGAATCGCTCGTTTTTCGTAGGATGTATGGGATTGAACGGGCTGGAAATGTCTCTGCAGCGAGCGATCCGCACCGTGAACTGACCGGGCAAAACGTCTTATTCTTGCAGAACGATCGGGAGCTGGTCGCAAAGTTGACCGGTCGCAGCGAGGAGGAGGTTTCCCAGCTTGTCTCCGCGGCGCGACAAAAGCTAAAGATCGTTCGCGACCAGCGTCCACGTCCGCATCTCGACGACAAGATTGTCACGGCATGGAATGGACTGATGATTTCCGGCTTCGCCAAAGGGTTCCAGGTACTGGGAGATCCTCGTTATCTGGTGGCGGCGCAGCGGGCCTGCGACTTCCTGCAAACGAAGCTTTACAGCAGCAAATTGCTCCGGAGCTATCGCGGGGCGGCTGGCGCGACCAATGGCTTTGCCGAGGATTACGCTTTCGTGATCCAGGGTCTCCTGGATCTGTACGAAGCTGATTTTGATGTCCGCTGGCTTCGATGGGCGGGTGCGCTGCAGGTTCAAATGAACGCTCTTTTCGCCGATCCGAAAGGCGGATATTTCAGCACTGAGGAAGGGGCAGGCGATATCTTGTTCCGGATGAAGGAAGATCACGACGGAGCGGAACCGTCGGCCAATTCCGTCGCCGCCATGAACCTTGCCAGACTGGCCAGGATTTTTGACCGAAAAGAGTTCCAGCACGCCGCGGCTCGCGTTCTTGGAGCGTTTCACGCGGCCTTGGAACGGATGCCGGCGGCTTTACCGCAAATGTTGGCAGCGTTGGATGCGACAGAGTCGGAACCGCTACAAATCATATTGGCGGGGCAGAGAGACCTTCCGGAAACGGCCGAATTGCTCCGCGCTATCCGGCAACGATACTTGCCCAACAAAGTCGTTTTGCTGGCGGACGGCTCTGAAGGGCAGAATTGGCTGGCGCAACAGATCGAGGCGCTCCGGCTGATGACGCCTGTGGAAGGGGGACCTGCGGCGTATGTCTGCCAAAATTTCGCTTGCGAGCTTCCCGTGACAAAGCCAGAGCAGCTCGCGGAGCTCCTTGAGCGGTTATGAGAACCTGTCCCCGTTGTTGTCGTCGTAACGTCGGCGCTACGCAGGAGCAGCGCCACATCGGCTGGCCGCGACTACGCTGATCTCGACAATCCGCTCTTGGTTCAACGATCTGCTCGACATCGGAGGATTTTGACGTCGAAATGCCCTCCGATGCCCGACCAACTGCTTTTGCTCGCAATCGTGATGACCGTCGCCTTCGCATATTTCGCGCTCACGGGCAGACTCAGAGCCTTTCCCGGAAAGTCTAAATGGATCTTGGTGTCTCTCCTTTTTCTCTGGGTCGGCCTCCTTGTCCATTGGACAGCTCCTAAGCCTATCCGGAAGTTGAATCTCGCAAGCAACGGCTTCGACGAGGACATTCTGAGATCACGCGTGGCAATGAGCAAATCCATCGAAAACGGCGGATCGAGCGGGGCAAATTCATGGCCGCGTATTCTGTTCAACTCTCGATCCTGCCAAAAGCTGGCGTTTAGCCACACAGCCATTTCCCGGGACAGGTCAAATATCGAGCAGATAACTTAAAAAACCATTTAAGGACAGATCAGGACAGATCAAATATTCAGCGTCTGGATTTCGATACCTGGCTTTTGACCTGTCCCCTGAATTTTCCCTGAATTTATCTTTCACCCATTCAAGAGAACAAGTCAGGGGTTCAGCCCGACAGGCAGTCGGAATCCTCGTCCCCCTGACGCGCTCGCTTTTTGTCTGCGGTATTCTGCGTAGGTTTCTTCGGCGCGATTCTCTAGCGAAACCGACTTCTGGTCTCGTGCGATTTTGATGGCTGCGCGGAATGAAGCCTCGATTTCAGTCTCTTCCCCACCCAAATTGGCGAGAAACACACCACGGAGTCGGTGCAGTTTGGCACAGCAAAAGCGCTGCTCAAATCTTTCAGCCAGTGCTTCCGCTTCGTTAATGGCCTCCAGAGCTTCAGAGGTACGATTCGCTAGATGTAATGCTTCAGCCTTTTGTGCCAGCCAAACTGGCAGGGCCAGCACCGCACCGGTTCCTCGAAAGTCTCTTATTCCCAATTCGATCCACGGAATACCTTCCGCGGTGTTACCGGAAACACTGCGCGCCCAACCGCGGTAAATCTCTCCGGTAGCGAGCCAAAACATAAAATTGTGACGCGTGGAGAGTTCAATCATTTCCGATGCCAAGCGTTCCAACCAGAAACTGCCTCTGGCTCTCAAGAAAAAGCGCCAAATCGGTCGGTTAGGCAAGAAGCCATTTCCCTGCAATCCGTGGCGGAGTTCTTTTGACGTCTTGGCGCCGATCGATGGAGCTTTTGCGCTAACAACCCTCGTGGAAGATCCATTTTTGCATTCTTCTTGAAACTTCCTGAAAAATTTCCGGGAGAACAAGATGTGCAGACAATATCTTCCACCGCACAGGGTGCCAGTATAACGCCACTGAACAAGCGCTGGATTGATGATTCGAGAAAGCGCGTAAATGTCGAAAGCCACATTCCACTTGGACGAGCAGCGGAGGCCGGCGAAGTGGATGACGTACTCAGAAACTGTCGGCAACGCCATGGTAAATGCCAATCCCGGTAACCTGCCTGGGCAATACCTACGTGTAACGTGGCAGAAAGACCCGTGAAACGCACCATGCTCTCAAATACCGATCGGTTTTGGCCGAAAGCAAGCCTGTCCCCGTTGTTGTCGTCGTCACGTCGGCGATACGCAGGAGCAGCGCCACATCGGCTGGCCGCGACTACGCTGATCTCGACAATTCGCTCCTGGTTCAACGATCTGCTCGACATCGGAGGATTTTGACGTCGAAATGCCCTCCGATGCCCGATCAACTGCTTTTGCTCGCAATCGTGATGACCGTCGCCTTCGCATATTTTGCGTTCACGGGCAGACTCAGAGCCTTTCCCGGAAAGTCTAAATGGATATTGGTGTCTCTCCTGTTTCTCTGGGTCGGCCTCCTTGTCCATTACTTTCCTATGTTTCTGCACAAGGGATGAGAGGACCTCTGGTGCCAATCTTCGAGTCGCGGAATAGCTGTCATCGTGGTCATTAGGTTTCCGCCGGCTCGCTGTTGACGCTCTGCACCATCAGACCAATGACTTACGAAAATGGACACACCGGTCTACCGCGATGTACCCGAGCGCGTGATGTACACGTTGGGATACCACATTGTCAATCGGCGTATCCGAAGCCATCTCCGCACATCCCTGACTGAGTGCCCACTCTTCCGCTGCGATCAATAGTGAGTCCACCGACATGAGATGTTTTTCTAGCAACCGAGACCTTTATGAATACCTGCTCTCGTTGGCCGCCGAATTGAAAAAGCGCAAGTTCGATGAGTTGAGCGAAGCCGTGGCATTTGCCAGTTGCCAAGCGGCCGGCTTGAGCACGGAATTTCTGGGTGAATCTCGAATAGCACTGCGGCGAGTTTTGGAAGAGGCAGGCGGCATTTTAACCGATCAGGAACGGAACGATGTGTCAGGAGCGTTAAAGCAGCTTGATGACGCCTTTGACAAGAGGTGAAATTAATTCTCGGGCGCTATTCTCATCGCGTCGGCCGGTCGTGATTGCAACAGCTTGTCAGCCTGATCAATGCCACATTATTCCGACAATTCAAGGGCCAGCTGCGTCGCTTCTTCCAGGCTTATCACTCCATGCGCGGCTTCGCGCACTGCTTTTTCCAAAAGAGTCGACTCTCCTTTTTCGATCATCAACCGACGCAACTTTTCGGGCGTCGGCTGGCCGTGAAGTTCGCGGGCAATCTCCTCGTCCACTATCAGCGCCTCGTAAAGAGCTTTCCGGCCCTCAAAGCCCGTTCCATTGCAATGGCTGCACCCGCGTCCAACCTTTAAAAACTCGGCTCCATCCAGCCATGCTGGATTAATTCGCATGTCCTTCAATTTGTCGCGGCCCGGAACGGGGACTTCCTCGTCGCAATGAGGACATACCATTTTGACGAGACACTGCGAAAGTGCCATGCGAAGCGTCGAAGCTATCAGGAAAGGCTGCACACCGAGTTGCAAAAATCGTATTGGTACCATGGCCGCCGAATTGGCGTGCAGTGTTGTGATGACCCGGTGTCCAGTGTTCACGACACGCAAAAGGGCATCGGCTGTTTCCAGATCACGTATTTCTCCCATCATCAGAATGTCGGGGGCCTCGCGCACGATCCCCCTTACCCAATTCAGAAAGGTGTTTCGGCCAAAATCGCTAATCTCCACCTGGTTCACATGCGGAATGACTACTTCGATTGGCGATTCCGCAGTCTGGATATTGTGCTGAAGAGGATCGAACTCATTCAGGATGCTATAAATCGTGGTCGATTTGCCGCATCCGGTCGGTCCCGAGAAAACAATCAGCCCGGATCTGCCATGCAGGATCTGATGAATTTTTTCCACGTATCTTTCCGGCATGCCGAGAGAAATGAGCGATCTGATCGAGTTCACATCTCTCTTCATCCGAAGGATCACCTGTTCGCCGGAGACATGGTAGGACGTGTGGATACGAAAGAGGTAAGTCTTGCGATGGTGGCCAATCTGGAACTGCCCGTCTTGCGGGATATCGATCCTTTCGGTTCGTAATCCCGCCTTGTCCTTCAATACCGAAATGATAAGGTTCGCCGATTCCGCCTGCAATCGCAGCGGCTTGATCCAGTAGCCATTGGTTTTATAGTGAACGAATAAGCCGTTCTGGTCCTCCGAGCGTAGCTTGATGTCGGATACGTCGAGTTCTATGCCGCGCGTCAAGATCAAATGGACAACATCTTCGGTCGAAATCCTTCCCTGAGCGATCTGACGATTCAGTTTCTCCAAATCGACTTGTTGGACTTTCTTGGTGTGGATGCTTGAGGTATCTCCGGTCGGCTTGAGCCTGTCGGCGAGCCCCGGGATATTGATTTTGCTGCTCGCCGCGTGCGCAAGCCATTTTTCGATCTGGCGAGGTTCAGCATCTACTTCAGAAAAAGTGACGCGATGTTGATAGAGTTGCGAAAGATAATTGTGATCATCCGGAGATAGCCTGTCACTCACCGCTAAGGTTGCCATCCAATCGGACCAAAAGACCGGGACGGCATTAAACAAGGTCGCAGTCAGACATTTCAATAACTCTTCGGGAAGAGCGAAATCAATCAGGTCTATCCAAGGTTTTCCCATTCCGTTTACATACTCCTTATGCAAAGCAACTTCGGTCTCCGGAAGTCGAGGAGTGATCATAATCCGATCGGCATTCCGAGCTAAAAACGACCGAATCGGTTCTGGATCGCACCAGACGCAATGGACTTTCCTCGCACCAAAAAAGCGATTCAAAACCAACCAATACGGTTGTTTAATTGCCTGGGCCAAGCCAGGGATCCAACTCACGACGGTGACTTCGTCCGCGGTTTTTTGACCGCGGGAAAATTTGTACGCAAGTGGAATCAGAGGGATACGAACAGGAGGAAGATGGAGCTTTTCCCCGGAAATTGGCGTGAAATTGCTAATGTCGACAGCCGCGTGTGAAACTTCTTTGTTGGACCTGAAAAGCGCAGTAAAAAGATCTGTCGCAGTCTGAAATAGTCCAGATTCTTGCTCTTGGAACCGTGGTATGACCCACTCGTAAAATGATGGGCGTTGCCAGGCTGATAGAAGGTCGGACTCGCGGCCGAGGTCCTCGAGGTAGAGTGGAAGAAGATCTGAGATTTTTAGAATTTCACTATCCAGACTAAACGGGCGTACGAGAACAGTATTCAAAAGAGTCTGCAATGGTTGCTCTCTCCTATCGAGACTGCTGCATGGATCACGCATACCCTTAATCACTAACATAGGATCGTTCCGACAGATCTATGGAACCGCGAACACCGCCTGTGCCGTGATCAAGCTTGCCGCACGCGTCGGGCCCAGTACATTAAAGCCACCGCTTATCAAGATCGGATGCGGGGTAACGATGGTCAGATCAGTGGTCAGCGCGCTCGCGTTGCGAACAAATAAGGCGGCGGTCCTGCTTGTTGACGCGATGTAAAAACTTGTTTTTCCAACGCCCGGAGCAATTCGCTTAACATCAAAAACGATAATCGGCGGACCCCACATGTTGTAAATTCGTGTTGGGGATTCAGAGTAATTCCTTGCCTCTTCGGGATGCCCGCCCCGCACGGTAATCTTTCCGGAGGATTCCAAAACGACGCGTGAACATTGATGCCAGAGCCGCAACGGTTCCGTTTGGGGATTGACAGCTACCGCCAACGGACTTGCCGTCAATTCATCTTTCGGCGCCGCCTGGATCATCGTCATCGGCAAATCTCTTCCGGTCAGGACCGTGGAACGCTGTGTTGACTTAGCAAGTGAAAGCCATCCATTGCTTGCGGTGGTTTCTACGGGTAATAGGATCCCTGCGTCACTTGGCGAGGACCTCGCCTCAAGGTTCGCGCCACCGATTAGGTTCACATTGCCAGAAGCGGTCACCGGGTAGGAGGCATTGGCAGTCCCTCCCGTGATATTGAGATCCCCGTTGATATAAGTGCGCCCGATATTCGGTGTCATGGTGGCATTCAACGTTAGACCGCCACCCCACGAATACATGGAGAACTCGGAAACCGGTATTTGGCGGATCGAAAGCACAGGCATTGAACGCAACGAAAGAAAATCAAAACTCCCTTTGGGTTTCGTCAAACCAAGCCGTAGAGCGAGAGCGGTAACATCCAGCTCTGAGGTCGAAGCGGTCGCCCCTCGGAACGGATCGTCCGGGAAAGTTAGCAGACTCACAGTCTTATGTGTTTCCGTTGCGCTGACAATGGAGCGAGCACCGACAACCTCGATTGTTAAATTGTACATGCCGTGCTCGAAACTCCCGAGGGTTTGACCGGAGTCGATTGACAACGCAGTTGTATCGACTTGCCCGTTCCGTCGAAATTGCTCTCCAATCGCGCCATGCAACGCCGTTATCCCGACCTCAATTTTTTCTTCCGCACGCCCCTGATACTGACGCTTCATCGCGGCTTGTTCAGTTTCCTGACTGAACGACATAAACATGAGAACGAGGACGGCTGTCGTGAAAACGACACCTAAGCAAGCGACGAGCACATACCCATTTTTCCTTTGTCGTCTGATTTTATGATCCATCGGCCTATATTCGGGTTCTATCTCATGCGTGGAGGCGTCCCGTACGCCGAAAATGTCAGGAGTTGGTTATGAACAGGAATTTGCCAGTGACCTTGAACAAGTCCCAGGTCCTGATCAAATAGGAATCCCCCCGTCGGCAGCACGTCGTGCAGGGTGATCCTTGCCGCGTTCAGGTCGTTTTCGAACCTCTTGAAAGTTCGGGAGACTGGATTGTAGACAAAAACGTAGAGGATGGGCGCGCCCGCTTGGGTCGCCGAATCACAGACTAGAACGTTACCTTGAGACGCAAGGTTAATTTCCGCACCTGTCGTATAAGCGTTGAGGTCGGAGTAGATCCCCCATGCAGTAGCGGTCTTGGTGGCGAGCGCGATGCTAGAAACGAATCTTGCTCCTTGGTCTTCCGCATGTGCCAATTCCATCGCCTGCATCGATCGGAAGAGAACCAGTATCATCGTCTGGCTCACCGTGAACAACACCACGGACAGGAGCGAAACCGCGACGATCGCCTCGAGCAGCGTAAATCCGTCTTCGCTTGCTCCCGAGCTAGGATTTCTGGCGAGTAATCGCATCACTGAAGATTGTCTGAGAATTCAGTTGTGAGGAGGGCGAACGGCCGTCGACTTGATAGGTCAAACGAAGCGTGATATTCCTGATCTCTGACGCGGTTCCCTCGTTCAAGGCCAGTACGTTTGCGGTGATGGTGTAGCTGTAGAAACTCCTCCAAGTGTGAGTGATTGAATCGTAGAACCGGTAAAGGCATCCCTGACTCAGCACGGTACCGTCTTCAGGAAGTAGATCGTAGGCGACATACATGACATAATCGCTGCTTTCCCGGAGCAATTCCGTGATCCGATTATCGATCAACGCGTGTTTCAACTTAAGATCGGATAACCGGAGCGCCTCGAATGATCCGGCGGCAGAAAAAGCGAGGAGCAGCATCCCGATGATAGTTTCCAGAAGGCTAAAGCCCATCCGCGATCGGCGTCGCAACTTCATGGCTTTGTATCTCTCCTCTTAGTTCGATGGGGTACCGCGGCGCTTAGGAGTCGCCATGTTGTAGTAAACGGGTGCTTTCGAAGGTCTTTCTTTTCCCTCTCGATCATATCGAAGCGGTGGTGGTTCAGCGGGCAGGTCAGACATATTGCCTATCATCTCCGATTCGTCGGATCCAACGCGATCGGTCCCGGCCGCCGTTCCCTTTATAATCCGGGGCCAAACAATGATCACAAGATTCGTTCTGTCCCGCATTTTCTGTCTCGTGCTAAAGAGGTAGCCGACGATCGGCAATTTTCGGACTCCGGGGATTCCGTTTTCAGTATAGTTGTCGGTGTCCTCCGTGATACCACCAATGACTGCCGCATCGCCGCTTTTGACCTCGACGTCAGCAGTCGCGGTTCTCGTTGAGATGATAGGCACCGTCGTGTTCGTGCCGGGCTGAGCGGGCGATTGCCCGGTTTGCGTCGAGAGTGCCGGGTTAATTTTTAAATCGATGATTCCACCTCTGAGGATTCTTCCAACCAGATCAATTGTTAGACCGGTTGTGAAAGTATATGGCGTTGTGGTCGCCTGCACATTTGCCGTTGCGGCGGTTTGAAGGAAAATTGTCTGCTGGGTGACACTCCTGATCTGAACCGGGACAGCCGTTTTCGTGTACGTGACGGGCGAATTCGTTGACCGCAACTTGCCTCGCTGCGCCAATGCCCTAATCGTCGCCGCGACGTCCGGAAATTTTAAAATCAATCCATTGTTGAAGAATGGGCCGCCAAATCCAGCCGAAGTAATGCCTGCCGGTGTAGCGCCGACATTTCCAGTCAAAGTGAAAGTCGCGCCGTTCTGTCCAAGAGTGCTGCTCCAATCAACTCCGCCGAACAGATCGTCATTCTTCGAGATCTCAACGACATAGGTATTGATTTGAATTTGATTTTCTTGCCGATCCCAGATGCGAATCTGATCGGCCAATCCCTCGTGCTCTTGGGGTGTGGCACGGACCATTAGTGAGTTCGTGGATCGTTCGACCCAAACGGCATTTTCCTTCAAATTCCCGAAACCGCCGGTTGAAAGAGGGTCATCGAAAGGTAGACCGGAGATGAATCGAGGTTTGGTTTGTTCTGTGCCGTTCGAGTAAAGGGATTGAGCGGCGGAAGCCATCTCCTGGGCTCCTGCATAGGCTGCAGAACCTCCCGCGGTATTTTGCGGCTTGGGATATGCCGGGTTTGAATCAGATGCGGGTTTGACCTGAATGCCAAGATAACCGGCCGTTGCCTGAATCAGGTCTTCCGCGCTTTGGTATCTCAGAGGATATCTTCTGACTTCGTAGTAGCTCGGTGAATTGATATCGGATCTTCTGAGAGTGTACACTGCGTTTTGACGGTCGATCTGGATCTTAAACCCGTGAGCTTGTGCGACGGCCTCGAACGCCTGCAGTGGTGTCATGTTCGTCAGTACAACAGAGGTCACCTCGCTTTCCGGTATACCTGGCTCGACATAGTTAATCTCGGCTTGTTCTGCGAGGCTTCTGAGGATCCTAGCAACAGGCTGATCCATGTATCGGTGCGTCCGCGGCCGAGCCGGATCCATGGCCGGCTGCTGCTCTTCTTCATGTTGCTTAAGCGCACGCTCGAGCTCGTCAGCAGTTGTCGTCGCGGAATTTGGAGTAGCCAAAGGCTCGGCGGAATTCGGGGAGGATCCCTGCGGCGGCTGCTCCGAAGATAGCGCTGAACCTAGCTGCGTCTCCTGAGCCAGTCCGATTTCCGAGCTCCAGAGCACGATCAGGAATCCGCATCCTATATTCTTAAGCATACACAAGCTTCCCACTACTTGTTGGCTTTTTGCCTTTTCTTTTTCTTTTCCAGCTGGACCGCGACAGGCGCAGTGTCGCGGGCCAGTGGGAGTTGATAGATCGCAGCCTTAAACCCTGGCAGAACCAAATCGACCCCGTTCTCCGTGACTCGACCCACTTCCAGGACAAAGGAGCCCTTCTCATCGGTTACCAGTGGCAAACCATAGCTAGCGGTTAATTGTTCAATGGCCTGAAGCTCTTTCTTGGAGATCTCCAGCGGAATCTTGTCACCAATATGAAAGTCAACACCGTTGATGAGGGCGATGCTCTGGGTCGGAGTGTCACCAATTGAGACTCCTCCTACATAAAGCTCGTCCTCAATTAATTGGACTATCCTCTTGAGATACTGCTTAACAAAATCGCCGCTGATGATTCCGCGTGTACCTTGATTCTCAGCCAGGAGGGTACTCGTCGCGTCGGAGGAAATGAATGGGTCGCGCTGTGCCATCGTGTAATTGTAGATGTAAAGATCTGGCAACTGTACTTGGGCGTGAAGAATGCTCCCCGGTACCAGCAGAAGCGAAACAAGATAGTAGAATTTCATCATTTATTTTGGTCCTGATAAGACGCGGACTAGTAACCGGGTCTGCAGCTCGGTCGGATGCACCGAAAAGGCAGGAATCTCAAGTGGTCTGAGAAGATCCAGCTTATCGACAAAAAGAAATGCGTTTGAATTTTCCTGTTCCGCGAGAAACGGGATCAATCTGTGAAGCTCCAAGTGATTTGAGGCTGCTTCAAAACTGACGCTCGTTTCGCGGCGCCCCTCTTGAAGCGATTTCACGACAAGGCCAATTTCTTGTAGCGACTTCGCCACTTTGCTATCGGCATATTCGAGATTGCGCTTTGGACTGCGGCCCGGGGTGGGCAGACGTCCATCGATACTGACCGCCCGGATGATCCCGTCATTTAATCTCGTAAACGTTGCGCTGATCCTTTGCGCTGCCGCACGCAGTTCGGCGTTATGGCGTCGCATCTGCGAATTACTGGATTCCTGTTGCTCGTTCGCCTTGCGCGATTCTTCATTCCGTTTCCAAAAACCTTCCAGGTACACGACCTCGACAGAGAGAAAAGCCACGAGCGCGACCGCCAGTGCTACAGCGCTTCCAGGATTCTGACTTGCACTTGAATCGGGTTTCCTGGTCACAAATTCTCCTCCGCGTCGATCTTATTGACCCCAAGCGGAAAATAATTGCCGTTGGCTTGCGCGCTCAGGACCGCCTTGCAAGTCAGGATCCCACACTTCGCAATTCCAACGTCGCTGACGGTGCTAGACACTGCGCTGCTGCCAGGGGGGAGCCTCGATAGGAAATCGCTGACAAACTTCTTCCATAGGCCGGCGTCCGCACCTTTCTGCTGTCCTTGGAGAGTAATTGTGTAAGTCTCGGGGATTCGAAAGGAGCTAGTGCCCAGCGATATCGGGCGAAAGTTCGCCGCTTCCAGTGCAATTCGCGATAGAACAACTTCTCGAGGTATCGTCTGTTCTACCGCGCCGAGGACGGCGCTCGTGGGCATTCTGCCGCGTAAAATCGGTTCCCAACTTTTGATCTGACCAAGCTGAACTTCGGTCTCTCTTAAGCCGGCGAACTCTGCCGTTAGCTGGGCCATTGTCTGCAGCGCCGACGCTCCCCTGCTTTGTTCCTCTTCTCTGATCCGATTTTCATAGTAGAGGAGGACGAAAAATGGCACCTGGAATGGGATGGCAACGATTAATAAGAATGCTGCCAGGCGATACCGGCTATCGTAACGGTAAGCCTGCCTCGCCTGCTTCTCTTCGGAAACGAAAAAGGGTTGCACGATTTGTCTCCCTATTGTCCCGATAACCAGTTCAGCAGGTGCGGTATGGGTCCGTCGTGAGGAGCCCGCTTACCAGTCGATTGCATAAGGACAAGGGGCGCTCCCAGAGTTGCCCTGAGGTGCTCTTGATCAATAATAGTCAGACCTTCTTCCGCCAATTCGTCGCCACTGATTGTCGGCGGCTTCGAGTACCATAAATAC
>CAWJVG010000016.1:0-341660 GCA_963846195.1 uncultured Verrucomicrobiae bacterium | reverse complement strand
CGCGCGCATGATCGCGGAAGCAGATGGAGTCTGCATCCTTTGGGCGATGGGCATCACGCAGCACAGTATGGGTTCGGATGCTTCAACGGCGATTTCCAATCTGCTGCTGGTCACCGGAAATTACATGCGGACGGGAACGGGCGCCTAACCCTCTGCGTGGCCACAACAACGTCCAGGGAGCAAGCGATCATGGGGCCATGCCCAAATTTTCTTACGGGCTACCAGTCGGTGAATGATTCCGAAGTACGCTCGCGCTTTGAAAACGCCTGGAAGGTGACCCTCCCGTCTACAAAGGGCCTTGACAACCACGAAATGATCGATGCGATTCACGAGGGCAAACTCAAGGCGATGTATTTGTTTGGCGAAGAGATCAGCCTGGTGGACTCGAACGCAAACCTCGTTCGGGATGGGCTCTCGAAACTCGAATTTTTCGTCGCGCAAGATATCTTTTTCAGTGATACGTGCCGGTTCGCCGACGTGGTATTGCCCGCCAGTCCGAGCCTGGAAAAGGAAGGGACTTTCACGAGCACCGAGCGGCGCATTCAAAGACTTTATCAGGTCTTCGAGCCTATGGAGGGAAGCCGGCCCGATTGGCAAATCATCCAGGACATCGCGAATCGTTTGGGAGCGAATTGGGATTACCGGCATCCCTCAGAGATTTATCTGCGAAATTGCTTCACTGACACCGCTCTTCGCTGGCGTGACCTACGAGCGGCTGGAAGGATACAAATCCTTGCAGTGGCCCGTCGCTTCCGACGGAACCGATGAACCGCTGCTCTACACGAAACAGTTCGCCTTCCCTGACGGGAAGGCGAGGCTCTTCCCAATCTCCCCGTCCAACCCAACAGATCCAACTGATGCGGAATTCGACCTGCATTTGAACAATGGGCGTATGCTCGAGCACTTTCACAGGGGAATCTTACCTATCGCGTCGACGGAATCCGCGAGAAGGTGCCGGGTACCTTCGTCTAGTTCTCACCGGAAACCCGCCAAAGAGCGCGGCATCCAAAGCGGAACATGGGTGCAGCTCATCTCGCGTTACGGTCAGGTTCGTGTCCGCGCCCTGGTGACCGACAGGGTGAAAGGAAAGGAACTGTATATGCCGATGAACTCCGCAGAGAGCCCCGTGAATCTTCTCACCAGCAGCCACACCGACGGTGTGACGCACACCCCTGCTTTTAAGGAAACCTCGGTCCGGATGCGCGTGTTGCCGGAAATCGGGGAAAGCCCGGTACCGCGCGTTAATTCGCGCTTCGGCCATCCAACGCCTCAACGCGGCGTTGAGGTTGAACGCAAATGGCAACGACCGGATTATCGAATTCCGGGAAGCGGCAGGATTGAGGAAAAATAAAGCTAGGAGACCTATGGCCGAACCCATTGTTTTGAAATTAGCGCCGCGCGACCCGCGCGAAGCACTTTACCATCGGCTGGAAAAAGCACCCCTCGAACACGTTGAGGCTTTGCTTGCTGCGTATGAAGTGCTGCAAGGGCTCCACGACCGGGGCGTGCTCGAGACGTTGCGAGGCGCGCTCGGATCGAGCGACAAAGTGCTGCAAATTCTCGTGGATGCCGTGAATACACCGGAGACTATTAACGGAATCCGCAATTTCATGATCCTAACCAGGATCGCCGGCACCCTCGAACCAGAACTGCTCGAGGCCCTTGCGCAGGCGCTGCCGGAAGCCTTGGGCCAGGCAAAAACGCCGGAACCGCTCGGGCCGTGGAATCTGTTGAAAAAGTTGAGCAGCAAAGGCACCCGCCGCGCTCTGACTGTCATGACCTGCGCGCTCGAATCGTTGGGAAAAAGATTGGGTACCTCCGAAAGAGACAGGCCATCCGTGGTGTGACAGCACCTCGGATCCGGCTAAGGCTGCATCGAGCCATTGATCCGCATAAAAGCTCTCCTAAGAAACTGAAACCGTGACCGGCTGGAAAGGCGTGAGTTGAAAGCCGAGTTCTTTTGCCCGTTTGCTAAGATTGTGTAGCACGCGCTCTTTGTACTTTTGTTCATAGTAGGTTTGGCCCTGCTCGACGTAGGCCGCGCCGAACTTGAGCATGCGGTAGAACAATCGTGCGAGTTTGTTCGCTCCGGCGTTGATGGCCGTTGGTGCGCCCAATCGGGCTCTGAGCCGACGGATAAAGGCTCCAATGGCAGTCTTGCTTTGCATGGCTCCTTGGGCAGCCAGGCGGAACATCCCCGCAGCGCGATTCTTGGTTTTTCTCGGTCTGGAGCTCAGAACTTTACCTCCGCTGATGCGGTTATCCGGACAGACTTTGAGCCAGGAACAGAAGTGCTTTTCGCTTTTCCAACAGTTCATGTCTAAACCCGTTTCGGAGATAATGACCTCTACCGCCACGGTACTCAAGCCGGGCAACCGGGTCAGATCGACTCCGCAAACGCTGGCCAGATAGGCTTGACGTTGCAGTTCCTGGCGAACTTTGGCCGAACGTGCTTTTAAAGCTCCGCTTTGCTCAAGAACTTGCCTGATATCCAGTTTGGTCTCGAACTGCTTAAGTTGTTGCTCAATTTTGTTTTCACATTCGGTGATCTTGAGCTGATAGGCGTCATAGAGTTCGATCGCCGTTTGCAACGCGTAAAGATGCTCTGGTCGGTAATCTCCTTCCAAGGCTTTGACGATCTGTTCGGTGGAAGCCTTGACTTGAGGATGTTTCATCCGGGCAAGCTTGAGCCCGTCGCGTTCTCCAGCCAGGATCGCCCGAATGATGGCCATTCCAGTGTAGCCGGTGATATCACTCAAAACTCGGTGAATTTGGACATTCATTTCGGTCAAAGCCTTCTGCATGCGTGAAATGTGGCTGCTGCAGTCTTTGACCAGGATGTCTCGCAGGCGCATAAAGGTGCGCAAGATGCAGACTTGGTCCTTTGGTCGAAAGGAACCGTTTAACAGTCCAAAGGTGTGCAATTGCTGCAGCCATTGGCAATCAGAGACGTCGCTTTTACGACCTGGCAAGTTCTTGACGTGAGCAGCATTGACCAATTTTACTTCGAAACCTCTCTGCTCCAGGATCTGGAAGACCGGAATCCAGTACACCCCGGTTGATTCCATTACCACGGTGCCAATCTGGTGTTCCGAAAGCCAGTCGGCCAGCCGGTGCAGATCGCTCGTAAAGGGACCAAACTTCTTGATATTTTCCTCCGCCCGATCCTCGGGAATGGCCACCAGGTGAAAATTTGCCCCAATATCGATTCCTGCTGCATTGGGATTGATCCGTTCGAGAACATTTTTGCGAGCTTTTGATTTGCTCTTGCCGCTAACCGTGTTTTTCTTTGCCATACTAGCTTGAGCTGAAATGTTGCAGTGTTCTTTAAGTGCAGCGGACCGGCCCGAGTTGGTGATATTTGAGAGAAATCTCCTAAACAGGATAGCTCCAGATCGGCTGTCACCGGTCTGGAGCTTCGCTAATGCAATAACCAAATTGCTCGGAACCAAACTAGCTATCGGGCATGAAGCTCCAATGGCACATCGGTCTTAGCTGTCGGTCGCTGCGGCAGCCTTTGTACAGCAAGCGCCGAAGACGATCAATCCAAGGTTTCTTGCCGCAAGAAGAACCCGCAGGAGTTCTGGGGAACTAGCTAGCCAGTCTCTTGCCAGGGCCGTCCAAGCAGCAGGCACCAGTCATGCGGCGGGTTCAGACGGACCGGCCAACAGGAACCTCACGGCGAAACAGGGTTCGGTTTGGTGTACCCGTCACAGAGAATCTTGAGAAAGTTCACGAGATCGTCCTCCTGTTGCGCACTAAGCTGGAGGTTACCGACCTGGCCGTTCGACTCAGTCGCTGAAGTTGCCTGGGAAGGTGACACTCCGCTGACGTTCTGGACGTTATCGAGGACCTCGGCCGGCGGAAAGAGCGGCGTGTAGCCGGACGGAGCACCCTTGCGAAGGTCGAAAGCGATCTCCTCGCTATTGCCGTCGACCGCAATGTTCCGCTTGTTGTAGAAGTGGACGACGTCCTTGAGACTCTTGAAGACGCCGTTGTGCATGTAAGCCTTCACAAAATCCGGCGACGGCCGCTGGTCCGCACCACGCATGCTCGGTGCCTTGAAGAGTCCGCGAAACTCGGGGATATCTCCTGGAACATCCTTGTAGAATCTAGTGCCATCGGGTGCCGGATTAGGGTTGGCACCCAGGCCGTAATCGACATACTTGGTCCCAAGTGAATTGTACCCGTGGGGATTGGATTCCTTGTCAGTCTGCTGGTAGTAGGGATTCTCGATATTCCGTGGGACACCGATATTCGCATAACAGTACATGGTGAACGTATCTTTTCCTTGCGTGGCTGCCTGGATTGCGGGTACTGCCGCGGAGGAGTGGCAGGCAGAACACTGGGCCTGGCCGAAGAACAATTGCTTCCCGCGCTCTTCGGACGCGGAGAGCGTATACAAGTTCTTCGGCGGAGTACCATATTTGGAAGCGTCGTACTTCGAACTGAACGCGCAGACCGCTCCCGAGGATTGGTAGGCAGCGAGTGCCTCACCGAAGAGTTCGTAAATCTGCTTCGGCGTGTACACCTGGAAGGCGTCCTGGCCGTACACCTGCTTGAACAGCGGGGTATACGGCCGGTTCGCCAGCTTGTGAACAAGGAGCGGTGAATATCCACCATTAGCCGGCGTATAGGGTCCCTCAGGGGTGTTCGCCATCTCGTTCGGATTGATCGGCGGTTGCAGCCCCTGCTTGGCGAGGTCCGGCACGCGGCCATCCCAGAAATTGCCGCCCAACCAAGTCCGCAGACCGGAGTCATAGTAAGGGCCCTCCGGACTGAACGCTGCGTAAAGATAGCTCTGAGGCTTGCGATCACTGTACCGACCGGGCACGACTCCCGGCTGTGGGCCTGAGAACGCGTTGATTTCCGAATTGGGCCCCGTATAGCCTGTCTCAGCGACGTGGCAGGTTGCGCAGGCGTAGCCTGGAGGATTCGATAGCGTGTTGTCGTAGAGCATCAACTTCCCGAGCTTCTCTACAGGAGTCAGTGGGATGATATCGCGCGGCATGCGTGGAGCAGGAAGCGGCCCGCCCAGCACATCCGCGCGGGCGTAGTCGTATAGCAGGAGGGTCACGCCTGCAAGGGCACCGCAGAGACCCAACAGAGCGGCGCAAATAATCCGTCGTTTTCTCATGAATTGGATAACCCAACATTAAAAGATGCCCGGCAAGGCATTTAGCCTTTGGTCCCTGGCTATGATGATAGCGCACCGAGTAATTGTTGATCGAAAAGCCGGGCGGCCAGAAGCAGGCTCACCAGGAACAGAACCGCCGCTCCCAGCAAGGTATGGCTTACTCCCGCTATGGAGGCAGCAAAACCCCAGATCACTCCCCCAAGCACCATTGCTCCCTGCGAGATCGTGATGAAAGTGGCGTTCAGCCGGCCTCGTGCCCAGCTGGGCATAGAGCGCTGCGCCGCCACCCAAAGTTCGGAAGCAGACAGTGTCCATCCGACACCGGCAAGCGCTGCGACAACAAAAAATGCCTCTGCCTGGCGAACGAGTGCCATTAAGGCGTATGCCAAGACAATCAGTAAATTTGCGAAAAGAGTCACGGAATTGGGCGAGAAGCGAATTCTAAGCCACGGAATGACGAATACCGCTCCGATAACCGAGCCAACTCCCATGCTGGTGAACAATAGACCAAGATTAGACGAATTGAAGTGCAACACTTTCAAACCCATGACTGGCATCAGTGCTGGAATCACTGAAATGAACAGAGCAAACAGGAAATTTCGGGCCAACACGACCTGGAACTTCGGCGCAGAACGAACGTAGCGGATGACCGTCCAGAAAGAATGAAAAAAGCTCTCCGATGGAAGTTTTTCCAGCACGGTCGGTTGTTTCCATTGTCGGGCTGCCAGAACCACCACCAGAAAGCAGATGGCATTGACAGCAAAGACAAATTTTGCGCCAGCCAACGGCACCAACAAACCACCAAGCGCTGGACCGATAATTCCCGAGATGTTGAGTTGCAAACCGCTTAACGTCGCTGCAGAGGGGAGCTCGACGTCTGATACAACTTGGGGCACGATCGATGTCCAGGCTGGTGCGTTAAAAGCAAAACCAACTCCGATGAAAAACACGCAAACCAGGATGAGGTAAGGATTGAGAAGGTGCAACCAACCAAGCACCGCTAAACCAAGGGCCGTGGCCGCCAAGCAAAGATTAACTGTGCATACTAACTTCTGACGGTCCACCTTATCGGTAAGAACACCGGCGGGCAATGTAAACAGAAAAAAAGATAGCGACGCCACCGTCGACATAAGCGAAATCAAAAATGGGGAACCTGTGAGCTTATTCATCATCCAGGTCGCCGCACCATCATGGGCGGCCACGCTGGTTCCGGAGATCACACTGGCAATCCAAAGTTGTCTGAAAACCGGGTTTCTCAGGGCCGTCCAGGTGGAGTATTTAGTCATGATCGGCAATCAGGGTTCAATTTTCTATTCGTTAACCTTTCAAGCTGAGCTGCCAGTGTCGCTCGCACGTTACTTTCCGTTTTGTGTTCAAGTAGTCTAAACCGTTAGAGGACGCCGTCTTGGAGGTTGTCTACGCGCAGTAACGTCTCCCGGTGCCACTAACTGCCGTTCTGGCTCTCGGGGCCCTGCATCGCCCTCTCGACCGACACGATCATCCCTTCATGCAGAGCCTCAGTCGGATTCTGTATCACACGATCCGTAGCGTCTAATCCGCCGAGGATTTCTGATTTTGTGCCGAAGTCGCGCCCCAGGGTGACCGGCTTCAGATGGATTTTATCGGATGAATCGACGATTAAGACTCGAGGACCTTTGGAATCAATGAGGATAGAATTATCCGGCACCAGGAGTGCCGGGGTCGGATTCTTTAGTGCGAACGTGCCGTGTGCGTACATGCCAGCAAATAGCCGACCGTCCGGATTGGGAACGTCAATTTCGAGCAGCAATGTCCGCGACGCCTGGTCGAATGCTCCTGCGTCTCGAGCCACCTTACCAGCAAAGGTCTGACCTGGAAATTCGTCCACCGTGACGGTGGCAGCTGTGCCTGGCTTCACACTGCTGACATCCGCTTGAGGGACATTCACAAATACGCGCACCGGATCGGACTGAGCCAGATCAAAAAGCTTCTGAACGGTCCGGGCACTCCCCGAGGCCACCAAGGAGCCCACATCGATATATCGCGCGGTAATCGTGCCGGCGAACGGGGCCCGAATTTGCTCAAAGGCTTTCATGTCCTGCGCGCTCGTCAACGATGCAGCCGCGTTATCTCTGGTTGCCTTCTGGACCTGTTCGGTCGCCAGCACGGTGTCGAGTTCCTGCTGCGAGTTGACGCGATTTTGGTACAGCTGTTGAGAACGTGCCGAATTAGTTTCGGCCAGCTTGAGATTAGCCTGAGCAAGTTCCAATTGGGCCTGTGCCATGCGAAGACTTGCATCGATCTGTGGGGCTTCGATATCCGCCAGGACCTGCCCTTGCTGCACATGGTCGCCGATATCCACGTACCACTTCTTGATGTATCCATCAACTCGAGAGTAGATCGATGTCATCTGGTTAGCTTCCACGTTACCCGGAAGAACTAGTTCGGGTGCACTTGATGTTTGCGTCGGCTCTACCACGGTGACCGTCGTCCTTCCCGCCGCCGCTGCGGCGGCTGCGAGCTGTTGGGTATTCCGGACTCTTGGATAGATAGCCAGGAAATAGATACCAACACTGGCCGCAATTATAAGGACTGCCGCTACCAAGACCGTCAGGATCGTGCCAGGATGCCTCGCACGGACGGACTCTTGATTTACTGACCTGTCATCCTTGGGTTTAGTCCATGCTGAAGCGCCGGCTTCCGGATTTTCGCTTCTGGTCGGTGGGGTATTCATAACGAGGTATTGTTTTTAGGTCGAAACTGTTGTTGAACTCAAACTCCCGGTTGCGGGGATGCCTCGGCTTGATTCTCTTCCGAAGGCAATCGCAGACGCGGATGTAATTCCCGCGGTTTGAAGTTCCGCTTGAGCAGTTTGTAGACCACCGGGACGAAGAAGAGGGTAAAGAAGGTCGCTACCAGCAGGCCACCGATTACCGCGCGGCCAAGGGGAGCGTTTTGCTCTCCGCCGTCACCCAGCCCCAGAGACATCGGCAGCATGCCGAGGATCATCGCGAGTGCAGTCATCACAACGGGCCGCAGTCGCGTAAAGCCAGCTGCAAGTGCTGCTCCGAACGGATCTTTTCCTTCATAGCGAAGCTGTTCATTAGCGAAAGTCACCATTAGGATGCTGTTGGACGTCGCGACCCCGATGCACATGATCGCGCCCATCAATCCCGGCACACTGATTGGTGTGCGAGTAACAAAGAGCATCCAGACAATCCCGGTAAGCGCGCCGGGGAGTGCCATGATGATGATAAACGGATCAAGCCAGCTTTGAAAATTAACCGCCATCAGAAAGTAAACCAACAGGATGGCAAAAGCGATGCCGATACCAAGTCCGACGTACGAGCTATTCATGCTCTGAACCTGACCCCGAATTATCACCGTAGTACCGCGAGGGAGATGTTGCTTGACGTCGTCGACGATTTTCTGGACCTGTTGAGCGACAGATCCCAGATCGCTGTCCTGGGTATTAGCATAAATGTCAAACACAGGCTGGACGTTGTAGTGGCTGACCACCACCGGGGTCGAGATGTGCCGTATCGATGCCATATTACTCAGGAGTTGGGGCTGCGAACCGCTAACGCCTGCGAGTCCAGTTGCTGGGTTTTGATACCCGAGATTACTGAGCAGGGTCTGAGGACTGTTAGCACCCGTAATCGGTGTCAGATTAATCTCCGAAGTTGAACCGATCAGGTGTTGCGGGGTCTGGACCACGATGGGATAGCTGACCCCGTTCTGCGGGTTCAGCCAGAAGTTAGGAGCAGTTTGGCCGCTGCCGGCTAATGAGATAAGGAGATCATCGGCAATCTGTTTCTCGGTCATCCCCAGCTGATCGGCGCGAGTGCGGTCAATGTTTACGAGCAAAGAAGGGTTATCGATGACCTGATGAACATTCACGTCCACCGCTCCCGGGACCCGCGCGATTCTCTGACGGAGCTCTTCAGCAATCTGGTAATTCTTGGGATCATGGCCCACCACCTGAACGTCAATCGGCGAGGGAAGACCCGCGTTAAGAATTTGGCTGACGATGTCGGCAGGCATGCTGAAAAATGTGTAGTTGGGGTATTTGGCTATTAGCTGTTCGCGGATCTTCTTCAAATAATCAAAAGTTGGTCCATGATTCGCCGGGTTCAGCGAAACATCGATTTCACCGTCAGCGGAACCGATCGTCGCCGTGTCGCTCAAGGCCAGATTGAGATTCATTGGTAATCCAATGTTCTCGGTAACCAATGCAATTTGGTCCTTCGGTATCACGCTCCGGATTACATTGTCAACTTGGTAGAACACCTGCTGCGTCTCCTCGATGCGTGTACCGACAGGGGCATTCACGTGAAGGCGAAATTGGCCGGCGTCTACATTTGGAAAAAAATCTTCGCCCAGAAATGGCGTCACGAGAACAAGCGAGAGCACCACCACTGTCACCAGTGCCCCGACCACCAGCCATGCGTGGTTAAGAGCCCACTCTAATCGCGCGGCGTAATAATTCCGCAACTTCTCGAATCCATGGTTAAACCCTTCGTGGATGCGGACGAACCAATTGCGGCGTTGAGGCGTGAAATCACTCGCATCCTCCTTGTGATGCTCATGCTTGAGCAGGAAATTCACCATGGTTGGAACCACCGTGCGGGACAAAAAGTAGGAAGCCAGCATAGCAAAGACGACGGCCATCGCTAGCGGAGCGAACAGGTAGTAAGCGACACCGCCTAATAAGAATATCGGCACGAACACGATACAGATCGAGAGAGTCGCCACAAAAGCCGGCGTGGCAATCTCTTGTGCGCCATCGAGAATCGCGTCGATCATCGACTTTCCCATTGCCAGGTTCCGATGGATATTTTCAATTTCCACCGTCGCGTCATCGACCAGGATGCCCACGGCCAACGCCAGGCCCCCCAGAGTCATAATATTGATGGTCTGGCCGATCAGGTGCAAAGCCAGCACGGAAGAACAGATCGAGAGCGGGATGGACGTGGCTACCACTAGCGTACTGCGCCATGATCCGAGAAAGAGCAAGATCATCATGGCAGTCAATGACGCCGCGATGATCCCTTCCCGCATTACGCCGTCCAACGCCGAACTCACGAAGACCGACTGATCGAAAAGCGGTTTGATCTGTAAATCCTGCGGCAACGTTGCAGCGATCTGGGGCAGCGCTTTTCGCACCCGCGATACGACATCCAGAGTCGAGGCATCGCCATTTTTAAGGACGGGTAGCAGCGCGGCTTTGATCCCGTTCGAGACGACCATGTTCACTTGCGGGATATAACCATCGCGCACATTAGCAACGTCTCGGATGTAAATCGTCGCTCCATTCACCTGCTTGACGGGCAGACTATTCAGCGCCTGAATCGTATCGGTGCTCCCATTGATCAGCACGTCATACTCGCGCTTGCCGATCTTTGCTGTGCCCGAAGGCAGCACGACGCTCTGTTGATTGATCGCGTTGGCGACTTCCTGCGGCGCGATGTTGTAAGCTTGCAGTTTGTTCGGATCCAGGTCCACCGATATGGCTCGAGTCTTTCCGCCATAGGGCAATGGAATAGATGCGCCTTGTACAGTAGCCAACTGCGTCCGAATAAAGTTGGTTGCAAAGTCGTAGAGTTGCTGTTCAGTGAATTTTGCCCCGCCCACACTCAACTGAAGAACCGGGACATTAGCGGCGTTGTAGTTAAGAATGTTGGGTGGAGTCATACCTGGCGGCAGCGTTTTAAGAATCGTCTGACATTCCGCAGTAGTTTCCGCGATTGCAGCGTCCACGCTCGCTTGAGGTTGCAGATAGACCTTGATAACAGCTATACCATTGAATGAGTTAGATTCGATGTGTTCAATGTTGTTGACCGAAGTGGTCAAGGCTCTCTCGGAGACGGTTGTGATGCGCTCTGCCATTTCCTGGGAGGGCAGTCCATTGTAAGTCCAAATGATTCCCACCACCGGGATGTTAATCGCCGGAAAGATGTCCTTCGCCATCTGGAGTGTGCTGAGGATGCCTCCGATGAGCAGTAAGATACCTAGGACAGTAAATGTATAGGGAGCTCTAAGAGCAATTTTTACAATCCACATCATAACCGTTTCTCCTTTTCCAGATTTTCTCGCCTCAAGGGAAATCTTCTTCCTTCAACAAATTCTGACGAACCGTTTCCGAGAGACTAAGGTTTAGCATATTCCGGGCAACCAGTGACCGGTCGTGCCAACTTTATTTCTTTGATGTTCGCGAACCAGTTAGCTAACAAGCCACAGACAAAAAGTTGGAACGGGTGATAAAACATGATGGGCAGCAAAATTAGTCCCAAGTTCGCCTTAGCTCCAAATATTAGCTGCGCTAATGGAATACCCATTGCTAATGTTTTCTTAACGGAACAAAACAGGGCGGCGACGAAATCGTCTCTTTCCAGTCTCGCAGCGTTCGAGATCGCCCAGACAAGCAACGAAATCGTGGTAAAGAGCGCGATAACGCCCGCAAGTACTTCAATCGTGAGTCCGATGCCGTAGTGCTCCCAGATTCTTCCTTCAACGGAATCACAGAATGCCGTATAGACGATAAACAAGATTACGCCGTTGCTGAGGATGTTAAGCACCGTTCGGTTGGCGTCGACCCATTTCCTGACAAAGGGTCTGATCCCCATTCCCATCGCGAATGGCACCAGAGTGAGCAGAGTAATCTTCAATAAAAGTGGTCCGAACGAACTGCCCTGGCCGCTCGCCTGCATCAGCAATCGCACGAGTAGCGGAGTTAAAAGCACTCCCAAAATGTTTGAGAGCGCAGCATTAAAGATAGCACCCGGCGTGTTACCTCTGGCAACGGTCGTAAGAACTACCGACGTGGAAACAGTCGAGGGTAACACGCATAGGTACAGAAATCCGTCCCGCAGCGCGCTCGGTTCCGAAGGCCAGATGATGCGTGTGATTTTGTGGAATGCTAAACCAACGATCGGGAACAGGAGGAAGGTAAAACTTTGCACGATTAGGTGGAGCCGCCAGTTGCCAGCACCTGTTTTCATTTGTTCGACTGCCATCGCCAATCCTTGCATAAAGAGAATCAAGGCGACCCCCGCGTTGTTTAAAAGGTCCGGATGCATCCAGCCTCCTTTTGCGCCGGGAGTTGGGAAGAGAAAGGCGAGCGCTACAGAGCACATCAGCGCGACAACGAATCCGTTCCGTGAACTGCCTTGGTTCTTGCTGCGTGTTTTCATTTGTACTCTCCAACCGGGATCCACTCGAATGGCTCGTCGCCCTCCGATTGATCAGTGTGATTTGGGATCGAATTTGTCAGACCTTAGCAACATCTTCCGGCGTCGTTCGCTGGTGTGACTCCGCATCGCCTCCGCCGCGCCTTCCGGTTCACCGGCGGCGATCTTGTCGAGAATCTGATGATGTTCGCGATTCGAAAGTTGCATTTCTCCTCGCTGCGTCAGACCAAAGCGCCGAAAAAGGTGAAGTTCGTTGAGCAGACGGTTGTAAATGCTCAAGAGCCTTCGGTTGCCGCTCCCCTCCACCAGGAGTCGGTGAAAACTGAGATTGAGAGAGTAATATCGATCGAGATCTTCGGATTCCGCCGCCGCATCCATCGCTTCCACCAGGGACTTCAGTTCGCCGATTTGCGTGCCGGAAAGCCGGCGAGCTGCACTGCGGGCCGCAAGTTCCTCCAATGCGGAGTAGACATCATGGATTTCAACGGCCTCGTCCAAATCGATCTTGCGCACAAAGGCTCCGCGATTCTGTTCGATTTGAACCAGACCAAGGTCTTCCAGGGCGCGAAATGCTTCTCTAACGGGACCACGGCTGACACCGAGGCGTAGGGCCACTTCTTGTTCGGTGAGCTTTTCACCGGCCGTTAATTCTCCTCTGAAAATCCATTGGGCAACCGCCCGCTCAACGTCGACAGCACGAGAAGGAGAAGTCTGAGATTCACTGTTCTGAGGAAGGGTCACGCTCATTTCGATACAAGAAAACATCGTATACAATATTGTCAATGATATTATTGAAAAGTTTGGATATTCTATGTAACTCGCTTGTGCACAGCATATTTTGTGTATACAATCTTGTCTTTTAACGTCGCGCTGGAACCGAGGAATCTCGATTTACCGGCAAGGTCGTGCCCAGTCCGCTGAATAAGTTGGGTCTGGCCTTAAATGGAAAGCACCTTCGTCGAATTCCTGAAATTGCCGCCATCGCGGTGGACTGGAGAAGGCCGACGCATTCCTCGCCACTTTGCGAGGAGGCTGGCTCACCACCCTCGTGACCGACGCCGGCCTGGCACGCCGGCTTTGGGAGTAAGTGCATTTAGCACTTTCGAGGTTGGCCCTCTCCGACCGAGTGCCAGGTAACCAACAAAAGAGCGATTTTTCTCATATCATGAACAAGTTGACTCCTCCTTTGCGCTCCTGTTCAGAGTGTTCGCATTGTTCTTGTCAAGACACGGCAGAGCCAGGACGAAGGCCGTCCATCCCGGTTCCTTGCGTTCCAGCCAGATGTTCCCTCCGTGTGCCAAAGCGATCTCCCGGCAGATGCTGAGGCCCAGGCCCGAACCGACTACGTCGGAAGTGCGACTCGGGTCGGCTCGATAAAATCGCTCAAAAATGCGTGCTTCACGATCCTTTGGAATCTCCCGGCCCGTGTTAGCAATGCGAAAAAGAGCCAGCGAGCCGGATCTTTTGAGTGAGACTGAAATTGCGCCGCCCTCGACGTTATACTTGATGGCGTTATCTAAAAGGTTCAGCAGAGCTTGTCGAATGTATGATTGATCCGCAGACACGACAATTCCCTGCGATATTTCAGCATCCGCTGTGACCTTGCATCGCATCCCAAGAACTTGCGCATCTTCGACCAAGTCCTGACACATTGCGCTGAGCTCGACGTCTCTTCTGTTCAAAATGAGTGCTCCGGCGTCCGCGCGCGAGAGTAATAGCAATTTCTCTGCGATGGCTGAAAGCCGCTGAGTCTGATCCAATAGACCGCTTAAAAGGCTTTCGATCTCAGGATTGTTGACCTGGGTCTTCAAGGCCGATTCGATCTCACCACGCATGATTGTCAGCGGTGTATTGAGCTCATGGGAAGCGTCACTGGAAAAACGTGTGGCTTGTGCAAAACTGCGCTCGAGCCGGTCGAAGGTCGCGTTAAGCACTTGAACGAGTCGGCCAATTTCATCTTGGGCTGGCGGCTGCGGCAGTCTCTGATCAAGTGCTTTGGCGTGAATTTGCTCGGCTGCATCGGCGACATCTTGCAGTGGCTTTAGCGACTTGCGGGTGATCCACCAGACGCCGAAGGCCGCAAACAAGGCTGCCGCGGGGAGGGCGGTCAGATAAGCGCTTGTCAGATCAAAGACCAGTTCGGCGGCCTCTTTTCTGATCACGATGGGCGACCCGGGCTGGCCTCTGATTTCGCGGAACGCCTCCAATTGTTCGTTATATATGACCCAGCCAGAACCGATGCCGAAAACGATGAGTTCAACCGTAAGGAAAAAAGCGGTCCAAACGGCGAGCCTGCTCCGGATGGGCCAGCGTTTCACATTAAATCTCCGATTCGATAGCCGACGCCCCGCACGGTTTGAATGAGTTTCGTCGCCTCGCCGTCGTCCACTTTGCGTCGAAGCCGCTGAATATAAACGTCGACCAAATTGGTGTCCGGATCGAAATGATATTCCCAAACTTGTTGGCAAAGTTGGGTCCGGGTAAAAACGCGGCCGGGACTTCGCATTAAGCATTCGAGTACGGAAAATTCTCTCGTGGTAAGTTCGATGCGCCGCCCGCCTCTTCGCACCGCGCGGGTTGCCAGATCGAGAGCGAGATCGTGCACCCGATAGCGAATGAGCGTTTCACCCGAATTGCGACGAATCAAAGCGCGAACCCGGGCCGCCAATTCATCGATCGAGAATGGTTTGGCGAGATAATCGTCGGCACCGAGATTAAGCCCTTCAACCTTTTCAGAAATCTCGCCGCGAGCGGTCAGGATTAGAACCGGAACGCAATTGGAGCGCTCTCGCAAGGCGCGAAGTATACTGAGACCGTCGCGGCCGGGCAGCATAATATCCAAGACGACGGCATCGAAATGCTTGTCCAGAATGATCGCTAAAGCCTCGTCTCCGCGATGAGTAACATCGACCACGAATCCGAACTCCTTCAAACCGCGTTGTACAAACGTCGCGATCTTCTTTTCATCCTCAACGACCAGGATTCTCATTCAGGTGCCTTTCGTGCAAAGAGGTTGCCGCTGCTTTCACATCCGTATTCGATTGGATCTCTGCTTGGAGGAGAAAAAGTATGAATCGAAAAACCTTCCTCTGGTGATTGTCCTACTGAGCCTCCTGAACATGGTCTTTCAAGATGACGTGAACCCTGCAAGATTTATGAATATATTGTCATCATGGCGCAGCTTTCAAACACCGTTCATGCCAGATGCCAGGCATGCCTTTGAGCTTATACAGCACATCGCCGCCATGGTAAAATCCGACGGATTCCACCTCGGCAACTTGACCGGTACAATTCAATTGGCCGGGTTCCAGTTTGCACGTCGAAGGTGAAGCCGTGCGGCAGGACAACAGGTCAGCCGTTCCGGGGGCCAAACTCGAGGTGTACCACCTCGAGCACGCCGGCCTTGATGGTTTTCATGCTTTCCCCTTTTCAGGCTTAGAGTGGCTTACGGTAAAAATCTCGCAAGTCGGCAGAGTGCCCCACCCTTACTCTAAGCCATCTTGTTCGGGAGTGACTTCCTGATTCCGCACTCAACTTGGGCGTCGAAGCTTGTGCAATCAGAAAGACCCCGATTCCCGTGCCCAGCAAACAGAGAACTCCGACATAATGTGCCGGCGCCAAACGATCGTAACGGAGCAGCCACGCCACAAAGATGGGTGTCAATCCGCCGAAGATGGCGTACGCGAGATTGTAGGAAAATGAGATCCCCGAAAACCTGACTGCCGGAGGGAACATCGCAATCATTACGTAAGGGACGACCGCGACAATCCCGACGGTTAACCCAGCCAAAGTGTAAAGAAATGTTGTTAGCCAAGGATCTACCGTACCAGCCGTGTACAGCAGGTAGGCGGCAACGCCTAAAAGCGGACACCCAAACATCAACACTCGCCCAGGTCCGACCCGATCGGTCAATCGACCGGCGAGAACACAGCCCGCCGTCAGGGCAAGCGCTGCGAGGCTGTTGGCTCGAAGCGCGACAGCCGCCGGGACCCCGTACATCTTTTCGAGGATAGCCGGTGTCATCAGGATCACGACAACAATGGCCGCAGACAGCATCCAAGTTAGTAATCCGCTGAGAACGACCGCTCCGCGATAGTCGCGCACGACCGCCTTCAGTGGCGCCTCGGAGGCAAGCGCTCGGCGCGCTTTCAATTCTAAAAATACGGGTGTCTCGGCTAATAAACGGCGAAGGTGCATCGACAGCAAACCGAAGGCGCCGCCAAGCAGGAACGGAAGCCGCCAGCCGTACGCTGCCAACTGGTCGTGCGTCATCACCATGCTTAGACCCGTGGCCACCAACGAACCGAGCAGAATTCCGCCGGTGAGTCCGCCAGTCAATATTCCGCAAGCCAACCCAACATGCGATCGATCCACATGTTCACTAACGAAGACCCAGGCGCCCGGGACCTCGCCACCGACAGCGACTCCCTGCAGAATCCGCAAGAGCAACAGCAAAACGGGCGCCCAGATGCCCAGTTTGGCATAGGTCGGCAGCAACCCAATTCCCAAGGTGGGCAACGCCATGAGAAAAATGCTGAGAGTGAACATCTGTTTGCGACCGCGCAGATCTCCCGCATGAGCCATTACTACGCCACCCAGCGGTCGCGCGAGATAACCGGCAGCAAATATGCCGAAAGTCTGGAATTGCCGAAGCCAATCCGGGATTTCGGCCGGGAAAAAGAGCACACCAATTGTGCTCGCGAAGAAAACAAAGATAATGAAGTCATAAAACTCCAGAAGACCTCCCAGAGTCGCCAGACAGAGTGTCTTATAATCTCTTGCAGTCAGGCGCCGTTCCGGGACGGCGGCAACGGATACAATATCTTCCATGTTTCTGATCCTTCAGTATTGGTCTGGATGTTTACTAAACTCCCTGAGCGGAACTACTACACCAGTCACTGACCTGGTGCACTAGACGCTGAGATCTTGGATCTAGTCGCATTTTTGTCCCAATTGCCGCGATCATCGTCCAACCCTGCCGCGCCCGTGCGCGAGTCTTGATTTTGGGGCGGGTTGTTGAATTCAGACGGTAGCCAAACTGATCCGGTACAAGTATCATCTCAGAAGCCGGTGCAACCGATCACCGTGTGGTGGTCTTTGATACAACCCAGCCGCGGGATCGAACTTTTCAATTCCATTCCCGGCGGCAAGCCCAAATTGAAGAACTTTATTCGACACTGCGAAATCGAAGCAACAGTACTCAACGAATTGGGGGAGTTTGATGGCTTCGGCAACGCTTGGGTTGGTCCCGACACTTATTCTCTTTTTCTTCATCCAGAAGTACATGGTCGCGGGCGCGACAGCCGGCGCAGTCAAGGGATAACAAAAAGTTTAACATAAAAAAGGACTACCTATGTCGAATCAAACGGAGGAACAAACCGGCGCGACTTCACCGAAACGTCGAATCAGAGTGGGAATTGTCGGCTGCGGGGAAGTAACGCAGATCATGCATTGGCCAAGTCTGTATCAACTTACGGATCGGTTTGAGGTCACGGCGCTCTGCGACATCAGCCCGTTGATCCTGGAGGAACTGGGAAAGCTCTGGAATGTCCGGACTTTAACGGTGAATCATCGCGAGTTGATAGCTCGGGGCGATGTAGACGCGGTGCTAGTCGCCAATCCGAACGCTTTCCACGCTGAGGTGACTCTTGCTGCCATTGCGGCCGGGAAACACGTGCTCGTAGAAAAGCCGATGTGCATCACCCGCCGCGAATCGGAGGAAATCATTGCCGCACAGAAGAACGGTAAGGTAGTGGTCCAGGTCGGTTATATGCGCCGCTACGCGCCGGCGTTTCTGGAGGGTTGCGAGGCGGTCAAAGCGATGAAGGAAATTAAGTTTGCCCGAGTCCGCGATTTTCTTGGTTTTAACAACTTAATCGTTAACCCCACTTCCCGGGTGATTCGTGACGAACAGTTGCCGGAGTCGGTTAAAAATGATATGAAGCTGCGCGATGAGGCGCTAGTGGACGAAGCTCTCGGGGGAAAACCGTCGCCCGTTCTCCGGCGAGCCTACGCGGTCATGCTGGGCTTAAGCAGCCATGACCTTTCGGCGATGCGTGAATTGCTGGGTATGCCGAAGAAGGTGCTCTTTGCAGCGCAACGCTGCGATGGCCTGTATATGGCTGCGGCCTTCGATTACGGCCCGTACATCTGCCAGTTTGAAACCGGCATTGACGAGATCGCGCGCTTCGACGCTCACCTCGAGGTATACGGAAACCAAAAGGTCGTCCGGATACAATACGATACGCCTTACGTCCGGAATTTGCCGATCAGGCTCTTTGTAACCGAAGACAACGGCCATGGCGGGGTGGCGAATATCGATTCGCACCCCGTTTGGGGCGATCCGTTTGTGGCCGAATGGAAGATCTTTTACGAGAACGTGACCGAAAACAAGGCACCGAAAACCGATCCTGGCGACTTTGCTCAAGATCTTGAGCTTTTCGCCGAGATGGCCCAGCTCATGCGGGAACCCTGAAGCAAAATCTGAACCTAAAGAAAGGAACGCTATGCAACCCGGCTTCACGAGGTTTTACATGAACGATCGTGAAGGCAACTATCCGGTCCTATCCAGCCTCATCCCTATGCCTCGCCGTTTGAAACTTACGATGGACGATGTCGCCCGTACCGCTCAATTGCCAAAGCACCACGATCCAGGTGGACGCGCTTCGGCGGCGATAATCAACCAACAAATCGTCTTGGTCGTCATGCCATAAGGTTTCATTGATGACACAACAGCTGGCGGTGCCAATTCACCCTCATTGGTATGACACGGCTGCCGTGAAGCTCCAAAAATTTGATCAACCTCCGCCATGAAGGAACTGTTTGGAAGTCGAGGACGAGGACGAGTTCGAGTTCGATTACGATCGGAAGAGGGCCGCGTATCCCTCAAGCGAGGGGGAGGGATCCTGTACGAACCTCTTGCAAACTGCTCGGCACTGGGATACCGAATCAGTCCGACTTATATGAATCCGAACCAGATCATGATCTATGACACGACCCTGCGAGACGGCACGCAGGCTGAGGGCATTTCTTTCAGCGTGCAGGACAAAATTCGAATCGCAGAAAAACTGGATGCGTTTGGGATTCATTACATCGAGGGGGGATGGCCCGGATCCAACCCAAAGGATATTGCTTTCTTCGACGCGGCAAAACATTTGAAGTGGCGAAACGCAAAGATTTGCGCCTTTGGCAGCACCTGCAGGGCGAAGGCCGTGCCGTCGGAGGACGCACAGATCGCTCTCCTGCTCTCCGCCGAAACTCCGGCAGTGACCATTGTCGGGAAAAGCTGGCGCCTGCACGTCGAGAAAATTCTGGGAGTTTCGATTGAAGAAAACCGGCGAATGATTCGGGAGTCGGTCGCCTACCTGAAATCCCGCGGCCGCGAGGTCCTCTTTGACGCGGAACATTTTTTTGACGGTTACAAGGATGATTCCAGACACGCCATGGCGGCGCTCGAGGCCGCAGTCGAGGGCGGCGTGGATGTGATTGTGCTTTGCGACACGAATGGTGGAACGATGGCCCACGAAGTCTCGGACATCACGGCCGCCGTGGTTCGCTCACTGCCAACTCCAATCGGGATTCACACGCATAACGATTGCGAACTCGGGGTCGCGAATGCACTGGCCGCAATCCGATCGGGCGCAACTCAAGTCCAAGGCACGATCAATGGGTACGGCGAACGGACCGGGAACTGCAACTTGACGAGTGTGATCCCTAATCTACAACTCAAGCTAGGACAGGAAGTCGTGCCGGAATTGAGCCGGCTGCGGGACCTTTCGATGTTCGTCGACGAGCTGGCCAATTGCCAACACAACATTCGCGCACCCTATGTCGGGACGACCGCGTTTACACACAAAGGGGGGCTTCATGCGCATGCGGTCCAAAAGGTGGCCCGCAGTTACGAGCACATTGAGCCTCAGGCGGTTGGCAACCATCAACATATCGTTGTCTCGGAACTATCAGGACAGAGCAACGTGTTGGCGAAAACTCGAGAACTCGGATTCAATCTTGAGAAAGGATCCGCGAACGTAGCGGCGATTCTGCAAGAGGTGAAGCGGTTGGAACACTTGGGCTACGAGTTCGAAGCGGCCGAAGCATCGTTTGAGCTGCTGATTCGCCGCGTCCTGGGGCCGATTGAGCCCTTCTGGGAGTTGTTGGAATATCACTGCACCTACATCCGCTCGGTCAGAAACAACTATGAGACGTGTGAAGCGACGGTGAAGCTTCGCTTAAAGAACGAGGATATCTACACTGTTGCTGAGGGAGACGGACCAGTGAACGCCTTGGATGCTGCGCTCCGAAAAGCTCTGATCCCTGTCTATCCAAGCATCGAGCCGGTGACCCTGAACGATTACAAGGTGCGTATCATCGGTTCTAGCCAGGGGACAGGCGCGCGCACCAGGGTACTGATCGATTCCACCGATCATCATGGCAATTGGTGCACGGTTGGTGTTTCAGATAACATTATAGAAGCGAGCTGGCTGGCTCTCGTGGACAGCTACGAGTACAAGCTGCGGCGCGGTTAGAACTCTTCCTTCATCGCCTGCATTGCTCACACATCTTTAGGAGATTTGCGAGCGATGCGGGCCGATTAGTTCGGATTCGTCAGATCGTCGTAGCGGCTCCAATGGAACACGCCCGCCTTACGCTTCGGATCGACCGAAAGCTCACTTGAACTCTGCGCCGCCGAGACAGAGGGAAGGGCGGGGATACCGGCAAAGGTCGGCATCACGTAGTTATTCATAGCCACGGTAGTCACACGATTACCAGATCCCAACGTTCGATGCGAATTGATAAAATCCGAGGGCACATAGTAGTTGGATAAATCGCCGGCGAACATTGTATGAACGACGCCGATCGAGAGATTTTTGTGCATCTCAAAGTGAAGATGAGGCGCGTAGAGCCCATGCGCATTACCAATGGTGCCGATCTGCTGACCGCGAGCTACCTGTTGACCTTCTCGCACGAGGATCCGATCAAGGTGTCCGTACAATGAATCCGCGTACTTGACCTGACCCTCCTCCATAAAAGCATGGCGCACCAAAATCACGTTTCCCCAGGATCGGCGGAAATCCCGGGCCAGAGTCACCACCCCGTTCCCAATCACGTAGACCGGATCGCGAAAATCCGTGCCGCTGCCCCCCTGCCCCACCCAGTCCTCGCCCAAATGGCCGTGCCGAGTGAATCCGCGAGAAATCCGATAGCCATCAGCATTGGGTCTACCAACCGGAAAATCAAACCCGTCCGCCAGACGGGTAAGGGCTGCGTTGGGGTCGGCTTGTGCGAGCGCGGCTAAAAGTCCTACAGCAGCCGCGGCAAACAGCTTTTTGCGCATGGACGATGCTTTTAGGCGGGAATCGGACAGCTGACAAGCTTTTCCGATGAGAAAGCGCAAAAATTTTGCCTGTTTTACAAAAAGCGCGCTTATGCGCGCCGACCTTGTCGTGAGCGCATGATACGATGTGCGCAGAAGTTGTCGAAACAGACGCATCGCGCTACACTCGTCTCCGGAATGCCGGAGATTTTTGTCGTTGGTTCAGCCTCAGGATTTCCTGCTCCCGGTCGCGGGCACTCCAGTTTGCTGCTCTCCGCGTCCGATAAGTCAATTCTGATTGACGCGGGAGAACCGTGCAGCCGGTCGCTCGCTGAAGCCCAAATCTCGTTCGACACTATCGACGCAATTCTGCTCACGCATGGGCACGCAGATCACACCGGTGGTTTGCCAATGTTGATCCAGTCTCTCTGGCTTTCGCATCGTGTCCGGCCGCTGACCATTTTTTTGCCGGGAGAGTTGTCGAAGCCGTTGCTGCAATGGCTTAACGCGATCTATCTGGGTCCCGATTTTCTCCCGTTCGAATTGATATTCGTCGCATGGGAAACAGAGGAATTCTTCGAGGTGTGCGGCCTTCAAATTCGCCCGCGCGAAACAACTCATTTGCGGTCTCTCTCGGAAAAATTCGGGAACAGCCGGTTCAAATCGTACAGTTTCCGAGTCGAGCATTCGGAATCGCGGATTGTATTTTCGGGAGATCTCGGCAGCCCAACGGACTTGGAGGTTCAGCTAGGCACGCCTGTGGATCTTTTGGTCAGCGAACTCGCGCATTTTCCACCGAGCGATCTCTTTCGGTTTCTCGCTACCAAAGAAATCGAAAAGCTTTTACTCACGCATCTGGCGCCAGAGCTCCGCGGCACCGAGGAATCGATCGTGCGGGAAGCGGTAAATTTTTTGCCTGAGACGATAGTGCTCTTTGCCAGCGATGGGCTGAGAGTCCCGTGGTAGGACGCCGAGTTCAAAGTAGCATAGGCGTCCCGCCTGTGGGGCTCTTCTTTGCAGAGCGAAGCTTCCATCACGGAACAGAGAGCCTACATAGGGCGTGAACGGTACGACCTGCTGATCACAAATCAGTGGCTGAGAATGATCTGACGTCAGCCGGTATGAATGGTTTTGATCCGTAAAACGAAAAAAGTCGTGCCTAGAATTCACACGGCAATCCCCGTGCTATACGCAGGAGATGATCCAGCTAGGCTTCCAATTTATTACGGTCAACAGCGATATCCGCCTGTTTGTTGCGGAGGTCCCCCAAAGTTCTGGAATCGATCGGACGCGCGGACCTTCGCCAGCAAAAACCGTGTTGAAGCAGAGCGGACCATACTGACAGGATCACTCTATTCGGCCGCACATGACTTCGTCGGCGGCGTGGTAAGTTGCGCAACAAGATCCGCCATCACGCCGCATTGGACACCGAAAGGCAGATACCCGAAGTACCCGAGAACAGGCATTTCGAAAATCTGGAATCGTTGAACGTAAGGAATAGAGTAAGCCCACTTGGGATAGCTGTAGTGGTTCCACATCTCCCAGAAAACACCGCATACCAATGCCGCCAGAGCCGGCAGCGTCAAAGCGTTCCATTCTCCCCGCTCCAGCTTTTGCAGCACGGATTCTTCGCAGAGCAGCACCTGCACTGAGACGAGGATAAGAAAAGGCGAGAACCACAACACTGGATACCAGGCGTCAGGCCAAACCGCGACACAGATAAGGCCGCAAGAGGCAAGCGCCAGGATGGCTCCGCCCTGAATTCTGCGGCTTCCCAATACCAGTGGCCTTTGAAAACGTGTCCGACTGAGCGCTGGATACGATTGTAACAACTCCGCCGTGCTTATCACGGCCGGCAAAACGGTTGAAAACGCAACTGTGGCATGCACGACGTAGATCACAGGCGAAAACAACTCCTGACCAATGTAGTACCAGTTTTGCGCGAACCGGTTCAGGTACTCGAAATACCACCAAAATAGAGCGCTCGCAGGAAACAACGCGACCAGATAACGGGATTTCTGCGTCAGTAGGCAATCGCCGGTGCGCCGGAATGTAAGTGCGTTCACAAAGACCACGTAAGAGGTCCAGAGAGGTGCAAATGTAAAACTTTGGAGCGGCTTGAACCATGTGAAGCGCCCCCACGCCAGCATCCAGAAACAGAGCAAGAACAACCCAGACAACCAACCCCAGTAGGGAAAATGGCGCTTTGTATGGATCCGAGAGGCCTCACGCCGTCGTGGTAAATAGAGAAATACAAAGAGCCCCCCTGCGACCAGCGCAAACGTGCTGACTAAAGCGAACGCAGACCAGGAAAAGGGTGCGTGCTGGACGTATCTCGTGCGCAGCGGAAATTCCAGGTACAGCGACATTGGGTGACCTGTCGCTATCGCGCCGAGCATCGGTAAGCCGATCAACAGCATCGTGAGCACGAACAACGGCGCCATCCGTTTAAGGGTCCTGTTTGTCTGGACACTTTTGAAATAATTGCTCATGGCGGGCGATTCCCGGGCATTGTTAACTCACTAAAGAAATACTTCGGCGTTTATTGAATGCAACGTTGCGCGGGCACCGGGAAACAGAAATCATCCACGCCGGAATTCAAGTTCTCAAGAACGCTGAATCGCGGAGACTGACAAGGTATGTCTTGTTCCGAAAAACACCCGGCTCAATTTCGCGTGCCGTTCCTCGGGTGCAGTTAAAATTTGACACGCGCCTTGGCGGCTCAGACCTGGTTTATTTTTAAAAATTCTAAGGCGGCTTGAGCCATTTTGCCGTGCTATAGAGAGCTTTAGCGCTCGGGCAAAATGACAGACCCCTCAGCTATCCAGAGAAAGGCCGGACTAACCAAGCTGGGGCTGCGGCTGAGCTCACCAGAATGGTGGCAGACCATCACAGTGCCGCGGACGATTCGTCTCACTCAGGCGGCGACGCACAAGAGAGCGAGGTTTGGGATTTTGGATGGCAGCAAACTTCATGGCTTCATGGTTCTTCCAATCTTCGAATTACTTCCTCGACCGCTTTTTCGCTTCGACGGTTTCACTCCAAATTTTTCTCACGTCTTTAAGGAAGTGACGGCGCGAGACGGCGAGGAACAGGTTTTTCTGCTCCCTATTCTGCTCCATCTGATGGGTTTTCACGAGCAAGAGCAGCCACGAGCCGCCAGAATTCTTCGCCGTGCAGATTCCGTGCTCCAACGCTTCCCGAATTTTCAGGGGCAGAAGGGCCGCCGACTCGCTGCCCCTGTTCTCCCAGGGATTTCCCATCGACTGACTGCCCCTGTCCCAGAGAGCTTCCACTGCAGCGAGAAGCTGCTCAAGACCCACGCCAGCGTCAATCGCCATTCCGATCGCGCTTGAGAGCATAGACCGCTCTTGCGCCTTCCGGTCCGGGATCGGCTTCGGTATCATGACTTCGCTCCAGACCTCGACAAAAAGCGTTTCGGCTTCATGGACGAAAACTTCCACGGTCAGACCGGAATCTTTCGCGCGCTCGATAGCTCGAGCGAGTTCGGCCAAGGATTCGCCAGGCAGGAAAAACCGGCCAAGGGCAAGATCAGGGTTTTCCCAGAGCTCATGCGTAATACCGGGCAGGTCCCTGCGAGCTAGGCCGGCTCGAATCGCTTTGCCGATCACTTTTGAGAGGGCCTCCCTGTCTCTACGGCTCAGGTTCACAGTTGAGCCCCAAATAAGCTGAGGACAGAGGGATCTTCGGCGACAGACCCAAGACTGTTGAGTTCAGGTTCAGCCACTAACCCAGCGGAGATGGGCGTAGGTGCACGCTCTTGAATCGAGCAAGCGTGGTTGAGCGGCGGGACCGTCAATCCGGGTTCGGCGGAGAGGGCCTCGAAGAGTCGTGCAACCCGAGGCAAGGTGGTGCCTACAACCGGCTCAATCGGGCGCACGGTTTCCGGGTGATTTTGACTCGGGCCTGGGCACAGGAAGGTGTCGGCAAGGGGAAAGTCCGCGCTAGCGGGAAGGAAGACTTCCGAGGCTTGGCCTTCGACCACTACCCGACTCTTTCCAGACGATAGCTTCTTCACGCTCCGCCTCGAGAAAATCGGCTTTAGCTTGCCCTCCGTTTCGCGGTCACGATAGCTCGTCAGCTGCGCGAGAGGGCGGTCTCTGGCTGGTCGGCGGTCTGACTGTACTTGCTCACATTCAGCGGATCTGAATTGGTTCCGGAGCCGGGGCCATCGTCGCCTGCACCGGGATTGAGCCTTCGTTCCTGGTTTTTGGACGGATCCATGCCGCTCAGGATAACAAAAACGAAAATTCCGTCACCGATTTTTCCTTCTCATAATGTTTTATTTTTCTGTTATAGTATTAAGCTCACCCCTTCTGAATTTTTGGCGAAAAATTCAACGCGAGGTCGTGAGAGAAAGAGGGGTACAAAGATCACGTCCAAGCGCTTAGTAGACTATTAGTGTTAACAATCTGTGTTAAAAATGCTCGTTACTTGTTTTTGTAGGAATCTTTGTTAGTCGAACAGCGTCGGTTCCGATTCAAAAAGCAAACGCGCGACGCCTATTTTAATGTGGTCAAGGTCCGCGAGCGTGATCGCGCCTGATCCAAAACCGGGCAGGGCCATGACCGCGGCGCCGATCATCGCATCAGCCCGGTCGAGGGAAGACAAGCCACGGGCTCTCATCTTGTCTCTGGGTGAGACACTGATAAAATGTTCCGCACGCCGGCCGGCGCTTGGAGAGTCAGCTCACCAGAATGGCGAGCCAACTCGCCGTTGGCCGCAGGAACCCGCGATCTTCTCGCCTATGATATGATTCGGATACGGCGCGCTCATCAATTGACCTGGCACCAGCACGCACACTTCGCCCGTCTTCTGGTTCCAGCTTTGGCCGGGTTTGTAAGGAAATGCATGGTCGTGACCGGAAACAAAATAATCGGGCCGATAGGCCAAAAGAAGTCCAGCGGCTTCCGATTCCTCGCCGCTCACACCGGAGCCAGTCTTGGGCGGAACGTGATGAATCACCATCCATGGCTTCCCAGTTTGTCTGCGAATCGTTGAACCTCGATCCAGCCAGATTGATTTTTCCTCCTTCGAGCAATGATACGGGATTGTCGTCAGGATCAAGTCTTCCAGCTTTCGGGCTACACCGTCCGTTATGATGTTTGGGTGCGCGTCCAGATCAATGAGCCATTTATACAGCGACGCCCGGTCATGCGATACGAGTCCACCGGCATTGTCGTGGTTGCCTGAACAAACTGCGACCGGAACAATGTCCGCCAGCTCCCTGATGAGACCGGTAACTTCACGGGCTTGTTCTCTCGTGGACTTCTTATCGAACATGTCGAGCAAATCACCGGCAATACAGACCAGGTCGTAATTTGGCGCTTGTCTCTATCAACCACCGAAACCAGTCAATGCGGAAGTGAAGATCGGCGGTTAAGAGAAGTTTCATTTGTTCCGTTTAGAACGGCCCGTGGCGGTTTCGTAATAGGGGTAAAAGACCCAGGCACGGCCGAAATGACAACCCGAATTCCTGCGCTCGTTCCGGGTGTTGCTCTTTTTTCGCAGCTTTCTTGGTCGCCTTGGCTTTAGGTGCAACTGTCGGTTCCGGTTGCTCGGTCGCCGGCTCTTGAACCGCCTCTTCGGCTGGCCCTTGAGCCACCGCCTGGGTTGGCTCTTCAGCCACCGCCTGGGCTGGTGCTCCAGCGAGCCCGAAAGCCTGGAGGTGATTTTTCAGTCGTCTCGCCAACCAGCTGGAAGATTTGGCTTGAGGATTGATACCCAGCGCTACGAACGCACTGACAATCTTGACAATCGACTGATTAAGAGATGAGGATCCTCGGCTCGTGGGCAATCGGTTCGATCATCGAGACCAACGATCGAGCGTACTTTATCTCGTTCGCGCAGCGGCTTAGCGGATTCGAAGACCGGTGAGAGCAGCAGAACAAAATGATTGACTTTAACGTTAAAGCAGGTAAAAAAACTCTGGGTTCCCCATGCCTCAAGATCCTCCAGTTCATCCCGGGTTGCCCATCCGTGATCAGGTGACTCTTAAGTCCTTGGCTCAGCAACTCGGCGTTTCGGCCATGACCGTATCAAACGCCTTTAATCGGCCCGAAGAGTTGTCTGCCGATCTCAGGCAGCGTATTCTCTCTACAGCCGCAAACGCCGGCTACCACGGCCCGCGCCCCTCCGGCAGAATGCTCAGAACCGGACTCGCCGGTGCCATCGCGCTGTCTAATCCCGATCCTATCCCACACCTCTTCGAGGATTCCAACGCATCTGCTTTCATGACCGGAATCTCTGAGATCTGCGAGAAGCACCAATACGGATTAACCGTCTTACCTCCCGTACAGGATATCTCCCGAGTAACGGCGATCGATAAAGTAGCCGTCGACGGTTTCATTCTCTATGCGATTCCGGACCATAGTTCGATCATCAAACGCGTCCTGGGGCGACAATTGCCGACCGTTACCGTAGACATGAGCAAACTTCCGGGAATTGCCGCAGTGGGCATCGACGATCGGGATGCAGCGAGGAAAATCGCCAGTCACGTCTTGGAGCTCGGTCATCGCCAGATAGCTATCCTGTCTTTGGAGATGCTGCCCGACGGATTCTCCGGGCTCGTAAACGGTGACCGAGTCAAAAGTGCCGCGCCTCCGTCACACAGCAACGCCTTTTGGGATATGTCGACGCGTTGAATGCCGCCGGAATCGATCTCGCAACAGTCCCAATCTACGAAATTCGAATTAATGACGACGCGGAAGCGTCTTACTGGACTACGAGATTTTTGAAAAGGAAACGCAGGCGACCGACTGCGATATTTTCGATGAGTGACCGAATGGCTTTCGGTGCGCTGCACGCTGCAACCCAGCTTGGGTTGAAGGTGCCAAGAGACCTTTCGATCATCGGATTCGACGATATACCGCAAGCCGCCGGATCCACTCCTGCTCTGACCACGATTCGCCAACCGTCGCGGGCCAAGGGGCAGATGGCGGCGGCGATTGTGGTTGGAGATTTACCGTACACCGCGGAATTCCAACAGCTTTCAACCGAATTGATCGTGCGGGAATCGGTCGCCGCTCCCCGAACACCAAAGCGGTCGTAAGGATGAGGAAACGAATCATGGATGATCGGCCTTCTTCTCTACCTTTAACGATAAAGAGCAGACCCGGTTCGGTCCGCGACACTTCTGACGCAACTACCCCGCAAAGGAAGTCCTCTCACCACACGGCTCAGTCTCCCGATAAGCCAAACCCGGTTTTCCCTTCCCCACCTTGGCAGGATGCCCAGGTGAAACCCGACAGAACAAAGGAAATCAAAAATGAAACTGCGATTAAGCATATGGACCATGCTGATAGCTGGTTCTCTGTTGTCCGCGCCGACCACCCCGGCCGGACAGATTCCATTAAAGAATGAGCCTCTCGAAAGGCAAACCGATCAAAACCTGAATATGAAGCGTTACGTGGCCGCGGGTGATCGCGCCTACGTCGTCGGCGTCCAGGACGGCAGCCAGGTTCCGGCTGTCAGCCTCAATCCGAATGGAATAGGCTGGCACATTACCGGGCAAATGGGCGGCGTATGGGCGCACCCGATTAAACTCCTCAATCAGTTCCAATTCTTCTTGAATGGCAACCTGTTGCCTGCAGCTACGAAGTTCGTCAGTGGCGAAGGCTATGTCCGGTTGGAGTTACCTCCGACCAACGGGCTCGAGATCAGCGAGACGCAGTTTGCCCCGGACGGATTGCCGGTCGTGCTGGTCGGAGTGCAGTTGCGCAACTCGAATCCAAGTGTTGCCAGCTTCACACTGGCCATCCAAGCTGAAAGCGAATTAATTCCAGCTTATCCATGGAGTGGGACCACGCCCACCTCCGAATCACTCCATCTACCGGACCAAGTCTCTTTTGATTCGACGCTGGGAGCGCTTCAGTTCTTTCAACCTGCACAACCTACAATATAGCCGCCTGGCATGGTATGCGCTCGTAAGCGCGGCCCTGGACCCGCAGGATCGAGAGACAGGTTTCCAATCACTTGGAGCCAGCTTTCCCCCGAATACCTCTAAGCACAACGGCGCTACCGGAACTCTGAAGTTTCAAGTCAATCTCAAAGGAAAATCCAGCACGACTGTCTGGTTCGCCATTGCCGGCTCGAATGTCGATAAGTCGGAAGCTTCCGGAGCGCTGACGATGGGGCTGGCATCTCCGGATGAACTGCTCCGCGAGAAAATCTCCGGGCGCCAGCAAGTACTCTCCCAGGCGCAAATCCAGGTCCCGGATGCAGACATACAAGCTGCTTTTGATTGGGGTAAACTGAACCTGGCCGATATGCAAAGGACGGTTCGCGACATGATGGTCCGGGATACCATGGAAGGAACAGTCTACCCATCCCCACTCACGCCTTCGTTTCCCGTTCTTTCCGGCTTCGGAGCTGGATATCCGGATTATCCCTGGTTTTTCGGCACCGATGGTGCGTATTCCACCTTTTCATTGTCTGCAATTGGGCAGTGGCAAGAAGCAAAGAATCATATAGCTACGATCCGCCAGGTTTCGCAGCTTGTGAATGGATCAACCGGCAAAGTGATCCACGAGTGCGTCACCGACGGCTCGATCTACTTTGGTACCAACGCACAAAACGGTGATGTAAACGAAACAGCCGAGTTCGCCACAGCCGTTGCCACCCTCTGGCGCTGGTCTGGCGATAATTCCGTTCGGGACGACAACTACGATTTCATCAAAGCTGGACTGAACTACATCACCACTAAATTGGTTACCGCCAGTTTAAACCCGGATGGCTGGCCTGAAGGCGCCGGCATGGTCGAAGCGACTGGCATGGGCGCGCTCAAACTCGATGTGGCTGTGTACACAATTCGCGCGCTCAATGATCTTGCCGAAATGGCGGATAGCAAAGGAGACAGTGCCACGCGTGATTCGGCCGTAATGAAAGCCAGCGCGCTGATTAACAAGTTCAGGCAAGACTGGTGGATCCCGAGCCAGGGCCTCTTTGCCGATTCGCTGGCCCTGAGTCAAATGGTGCCGACAGATCCTCAGGCAACGCTTGGCACCCTCAACCTGGGTACACCCAGCTGGAACAGCTCTTCTGGATAAATGCTACCCCGATGGAGACAAGTTTCGCTTTGGTGGGGGACGCCTCGATGGCCTTCCCCCAACTCGAGTCTTCAACCTTTACCGGAACGACCGGTTTCTTTCAACAAGGCCAAAGCCTCCCGGCTATCAAGGCGGTTTTCAAGCCTCTGCGGTGAACACCGGTGTGATGGCCATCGCCGAGGCCAATTACGGGCGAATGGACCAATCGCTTAGATATGTTCAATTCGTCGCCGATGAACTGGACGTCGAGCAGCCCGGCGCATTACCGGAGTTATTCGACAGTCCAGATTACAAGTACTTCAGCGGAGGCAACCCATTTGGCGGGGCTATGGTCATGCAAGCCTGGTCTTCCTATGGCATTCACTGGCCGCTAGTGGAGCTGTACCTTGGGATCAAGCCGGATGCTCCCGCAAAAACTTTGGCGGTCGTGCCAGACCTGCCCGGTTCCTGGAAAGAGCTTTCGATTGACAATCTGCACGTCGGCTCCGATCAGATCGCCGTCTCGGTGCAGCGTGCAGGAATAAACTATATCACAACGGTTTCGGCTCCGGCCGGCTGGAGCTTAACCATCGGATACACCTTCCCGGTCAATACCCAGATCAAGTCGGTGCGGCTGAATAATTCGCCCGCCGCGTTCCAGATCGTCAATACAAACCGAGGCGAAGAGATCCACGTGCAAACAAACTCCGGCGGCACGCAGGAGGTCCGGATTCAGACTGAGTAATGCTGCAATTGCACTCTGAGAGATAGCACGATGAAAACGCGCCGCACACCGGCGCGTTTTCAAATCTATTCTTGTCGGCGACAGATCGCGAGGCATTGTGCGGCATGAGAATCGGTGGCGGGCGATTCATCCGACTCAGATCCCGCATCACCAAAGAAGCGACAAGCGCCGACGTCTTCACGAACTATACGGCGCAATCGGAACGGAGGTTTGTGCCATCCTGGTACATCCTAGTTAAAAATCCGCTTAAACAGGCGTCGTACCGCTGCGCTCTTAGCTTGCAGCGACATTCAGGGGTATTACGCCGGTGAACGTTGTCGCAGCGACATGGAAGTCCATCACTGACTGACCACATTAACTTGTGCTCAGCTGTGCAAAGCAGGGCGATGAGAACGTAGGGTCGCAATTCTTCTTCAAACGTTCATAAGATGGATGATATGATCGGCGACACCCAACCAAGAAACTCGATTAAGCAATAATTGGTCATTGCGCATTTTGATTTGGTTTAGACTGCTCTGGCTGCAGCGGTACGGGAGTCAACCTTCGCTGCAATCCTTCTACCTCCAATTCCTTTTCCGCGAGAACTCGCTTAGACCGATAACCCTTTGCATGAAGTGAGAGCGTTCAACGCGAGCAAAGTCTCTAAGAAAGGCAACTCGAAGTTTTTGACGGTACCGCAGATGACTGGACTGTTGAATGCAGCAGATCCCAGTTTGATCCCGCACCTCAGTATTTGCGCCTTTGCCGGGTTACGCAGTGCAGAGGCCAAGAGCCAGGCGTCCCGCCTGCGGGGCTCTTTTTTGCAGAGCGAAGCTTCCATCACAGAACAGACAGCCTACACAGGCGAGACGCCTATGCTACTTTGAGCTCGGCGACGTTCCGGCGGTTTTTGCCAGTCAACCAGGGCATGAACGGTACCGAGCCTAGAGTATCATAGGCGTCCCGCCTGTGGAGCTCTTTTTTGCAGAGCGAAGCTTCCATCACGGAACAGAGAGCCTACACAGGCGAGACGCCTATGCTACTTTGAACTCGGCAACCTTCCCGGCGTTTTTTGCTATAACAAACATTTAATTGAAAAGTAGCTACTTTTTTAATATATGTTTCTTTAAGTGCCGGAAACCGCCACCTCAACATTGTTGCCATTTCGTCAACGAGCGCCGTTTGCGGGGCTCTTCGTCGCCGCGTCTCTCGGTATTCTGGCGTCAGATCAACAGCCGGAATGGTGGCCCGCCTGGTCTGCCGCGTTCCTCTGTGCAGCACTGTTTGTTTGGAAGATCCGTTCCACATTTCCCGCGTGTCTCCTGACGTTCTTTGTTTTTTCATTCTGGCACGGGAACCAGGTGACAGCCGATCCCGGTTATCGCCTAAGCCGCAAAATTCCGTTTGATGCCGATGAGCACACCGTCACTCTCGTCGTGTTGAGCGAGCCAAAACTCGATCGGCTGCGTTCAATTCAACGCTTTGTCGCGCAGGTTAGCTGTATCGACAATCGACCGGTCGGCTTCCAAGTTGCCGCGGAATGCTCCGGTGAGCCTTTTTCGTACGGCGACCGAATCATTGCCCAGGGAAAATTTTCGGTCCCAATTCCTCCAATGAATCCCGGAGAGTTCGATTTCGGCGCCTATCTCGAGCGCCAGAATATTTACCTCAAATTTCGGACTCATCGCGATGTGCCGGCGATGGTGACCGCACAAAATCAGGGAAACCGGCTCGTTGCGTTCGCTCTCGCGGCCCGGCACCTGATCCTGCAGGGTTTGCAAGCAGGACTGGAAGATGACACAGAAGTAGCGCAGACGATTCAGGGAATGATCCTAGGCGCGAGATCAGAAACAAGCGCGTCGCTGAAAAGGCTTTTCCGGGACACCGGGACGATTCATCTGTTCTCGGCCAGCGGACTGCAAGTCGGCCTTTTGACAGGACTTGCCTGGAATTGTTTGCGCTACATCCGATTACCTCGCCGATCGTTCGCTCTGGCAATCGTTTCCGTGGCAATCGCTTATTGCGCCCTCACTGGAGTTTACCCCGCCACCGTACGGGCCTCGGTGATGGCAGTGTTCATGGCCGTTGGAGTTTCGCTTGAACGCCCTGTGGCAACCGTCAATTCGTTGTGCGGATCTGGGTTGCTAATCCTCATTCACGACACCCAGGAACTTTTCCAGACCGGGTTTCAACTTTCGTTCGTGGCGGTATTTGCCATACTGACCACGGTGCGGCCGTTCGGGCATCTACTTTATCGTCCGTTTCAGGTTGATGCATTCTTGCCGATGCGCCTTTTGCGCCCCTGGCAACGAACCTGGCACAACGCGATGCTCAAAGTGTGCGAGGCCCTCAGTCTTTCGACCGTTTGCTGGGGTGCAACCGCTCCGATCCTGATTTTTCAAGAACATCATCTCTCGATGGTGGCGATTTTCGCCAATCTCGTCGTCGTACCGCTCGCCACGACGGTGATGCTGATTGGGATCGCCGGGCTGCTGGCGGGAAGTATCTCGCAATCGATCGCAGTCTGTCTCAACAACACCGGGTGGCTGATTACCAAACTGATCCTGACGATCCTCCACACGGCAATCTCGATGCCGTACCATTCCGTGAACGTCTCTCCATCTGCTTTTCTGCAATCCGATCGTGTCACCGCTTTATCTGAAGGGTCTGAACATGTGGTCCATCTGCATGTAAAGGGCCACGACTGGCTCATCAATACCGGCAAACTCTCCCAATGGCACAGTCTCACGGAACCGTACCTTCAATCGCAGGGCGTGAATCGCCTTGACGAACTCATTCTGTGCGAAGCGCCTGCGCAGGAGGCCGAGGTATTGGAACAAGTGAAAAATGCATTGGAGGTTGACAAAATCGCTTCATTTTCCGGGCGCCAGTTCCAAGACGAAATTCCGCGTCTCCGCGCCGCGCAGTGCGATCCATCCGCTGCCGCCAGCGCATGCCCAGGACTCGTCGAGATACTTCATTCGGACCAACCAGGTTCCGGCGAGGCTCCCTTAGAAGAGCCGCCTCTTGCGGCGATACTTGTGCACCTGGGGCGGTTCCGGGTTTTGATTCTTCCAGAGGTGACCGAGGCGAATATAGTCGCGCTTGAAATGCGAACACGTGGATGTGGTGTACTGCGGCCGACTGCGCGGTCGGCGTTTCCCTCGCAACCTGATGAACGTCAAATTATCGCCCTCGATTTTAGTGTTGAACGGCACGAAACCGGAGGTGATCGCAAACCCACGAGACGGTTCTTCGGATCCGAAATGCCTTTACGTAAAGCGAGATGGCGCCGTTACGACAGCGCTGCAAGACGATGACCTGGTGGTCCGAGGTTACCGCGGGACCGAAGTTCGCTTGCGGAGTCTGACCCGGTAAATTGGCAACTCTCTCGCGATAAACTGCTCCTCAAAATCGGTGCGCGGATATCCTTCGTCCACCCAATCCGTTGGACTCCAGAGATTCGACCTGGCGGCTTTCTTCGAGATTTGTTCGAAGTATGCTTCATGATCAGTCTTGATCCAGAGCTCTCCGCCTTCGATCAAGCTCCGATGAATCGCCTTCAAAAACTCATCGTCAACAACCCGGCGTGTGTGGTGCCTTCGCTTTGGCCATGGGTCAGGAAAATTCAAATGAAAACGCCAGATCGAATTTTCGGGCAGAAGATAACGAACGGTATATTCGAGCTCCAATCGCAATACCCGAAGATTAGTCAGCCCGATTTCAGACGCGATGCGACAGGTTTTGCGGACTCGTCCGAGGAGACGCTCAATGCCCAAAAAATTCCGGTCCGGGAATTTCAGCGCTGATTCCACCAGAAACTTCCCGGGGCCCGAACCGAGATCGACTTCAACCAGCCGATCGGTTGAAAAGATCTCGCGCAAAGCGAGCGGTTCGAGAATACTCGGCGGAAACAATTCCATGCTCACCGTGCAAAGAACGGATTGTGCTCCCGTTCGTTTGCGATCGTCGTGAGTGGGCCGTGACCGGGACAGACCAGTGTGTCGCCGCTTAGAGTGAGCAATTTTTCCGCGTTATTTCGAAGTGCCTTCTGGTAATCGTTCGGAGCGCCGCCCATCGATCCAGCGAACAACGAATCGCCGACCACGGCGACCGTATTTTGCAGGCCATGCACGACGTAGGAGGTGCCGCCAGGAGAATGCCCGTTGGTCAGCCTTGCTTCGATTCGAAGGTTGCCAAGACGGAACTGGTCCCCTTCGCGCACGATTTTTGTCTCCGGCAACCGCTCCAGGTCAGGTGAATAAATCTCGGCCCGAGTTCTTTTGACGAGCGCGCCGAGGTCCGCAACATGATCGTGGTGCGTGTGCGTCAGAAACAGATACTTCACGATGAGATGTGCGGAATCAACGAAGCCCAACAACTCGCTGGCATCGGCTCCGGTATCAAATACTGCTGCTTCCTTGGTTTCGGGATCCCAAATCAAGTAAGCATTCACCGTCATATCGATGAGGGGCGTATTGAATTGTTTCGCTCCCTCAATGGCAGGTACGTCGGTCGGGTACCAAGTGCTCGAATAACTTGCGGACAATGCTTTCGGGCCCAATCCAAGAGCTTCAGCGAGTCCGGGCACCGCCGACGGCGACCCTGAGCCTTTCTTGAGGGGACGAAGTTCTTCCAGGCCCAAGCGAGCTCGCTGACTAAGCTCCTGGTCGCTCACCTGCAGACCACGCTGCGCTTTCCCGACGATATCTTCGAAGAGGTCTTCAAGAGGGATTTTCATAAGTAGGTTTCAGATGGGGGACTTTTTTTCCAAGGTCGAGACGCGGTTGTCCTCGACCCGCCTGATAATCACCTGGGCAGGGCGAATATCTAAAACTTTATAGGTGTGGCCGGGATCGCCCGGAATCGTGAAAGTTTGATCCACTTCAACTTTGATTCTTTGTTCAGATTCAGGAAACGCGAGGATAGCATACGCAGCATGTTCCTGCGCCGGTACACCCTTGACCAGCGCGACAGTTTGCCCGGACTTCGTATTCCGCAGGGTGACCACGGAGTCATCGACAGGATTGCCATCTTTGTCCTCCGTATTGCGCACTTCAACATCGGTGACCTTGTAGTCGAGTCCCTTCAACTGGTCTCCTACCGCGACATCGTACTCTTCTCCGTTGACTGGCCGAATCTTCGCCTTCTTGCCGTTGACTTCGGCGAGCATCACAGGCAAGAACTCTTGCTGGATCTCAACGACAGAAGCGGATTTCGTGCGAGCGGAATCGACCGGCACGTTCGTTGAGCGACCCGGGTTGGCGCTCCCCCGGGATTCCGGAAGCGCACTCCCTCCTCCCTCCGGTTGCAACAGGAGATCCTTGTCCGACATCGCACCCGAAGGCGCTTCGGGACCGCGGGTCGCGAGTCCATTGCGCGGAGAGACACCGGCACCCGGCGGCATCGGCGCTTGCTGCAAATGATCTTCGACTTCCTTGTGGCCCTTCGCCTCCGCCAAAGAGCTTGCGGTCGCACCAGTTTTATCGGTGAGCGTCGGATCTGCACCGGCCTTCAACAAGAACGCCACAAAATCATTGTCACCCTTGCCGGCCGCAAGCATCAAAGGAGTTCGCCCATCATCCGCTCGCGTGTCGACCTCGGCCCCATTGTCGAGCAAGATCTTCGCAATCTCCTGGTGTCCGATCAATGCGGAGACGAGCAGAGCTCGATTAATCTCCTGGCGCGACCGTACCGCGAGAGCTTCCACGCAACCCGCACTCCCTTGATAAACGGCTTTCATTAGTGCGGTCCACCCGGTTTGATCCTCAATGTTCGGATCCGCATTCTTCTTGAGTAGCAGCTTCACGATCTCGACTTGGCTGTTCTCCGCCGCCAGCATCAGTGCCGTCACTCCCTGTTTCCCCTGCGCATCCACATCGACCTTCGCGTCCAGCAACTTGTTCACCACCTCGACTCGCCCAAACTTCGAAGCAGCCATCAAAGCGGTAAATCCAGTCGCACTTTGCGCATTGCCATCGATACCCGCATTCAAAAAAAGTTGAATTGCTTTCAAATCCCCTTTTTCCGCCGACTGAACAAAATCGTCCGGAGTGAACTTGACGTTCAATTTCGCCAACTCTTCGATCGCCTGCTGTTTGGACTGGCCACACCCGAACAGGAACAACGCGACCAGAATCGTCAACCAGACAGACCTGCTCATGCGAAGACCAACTGCGCGCCATCCATTCCGATCAAACGACGGACGCGAAAGATATGCGCCGGGCGAGAATTCGGGTCGAGCATCACGAAATTGCGACGCCCACGCCAGGTGAATTTTTCACCCGTAATCAGATCTTCAACCTGGAATGGATCGGCGGCGATCTCAAAACTTTCAACCGGAACGTAGGCAAACCCGCTCTGCGAATTGAACGGATCGAGGTTGACCATGACCAGAATGATATTGTCCAATGCCTCCGTCGCCTTGGAGTAGAATAATATTTGTTCGTTTTCGATCGTATGAAACCGGAGATTCTCGTACCCGCGCAGTGCCCGGTTATTATGCCGAATCGTGTTTAGCTTTGTGATGTAATCCTTGATGTTACCCGGCGCGTTCCAATCCCGCTCTTTGAACTGGTATTTCTCCGAATTGAGATACTCCTCTTTACCCGGGATCCCAACATTCTCACACAGCTCGAACCCGCTGTAGATGCCATAGACACTGCTTAACGTGGCAGCAAGAACGGCTCGAATCAAAAAAGCGGGCCGACCTCCAGTCTGGAGAAAAAACGGCAAGATATCCGGTGTATTCGTGAAGAAATTTCCCCGGAAGTAATATCTCATGTCTGTTTGCGTGAGTTCGGTCAGGTACTCAGTCAAATCCCACTTGCTGTTACGCCAGGTGAAGTAGGTGTACGACTGCGTGTAACCTCCCTTCGCCAGCGCCTTCATCATCTTGGGACGCGTGAAGGCTTCCGCCAGAAATATCACATCCGGATAGTCCTTCTGGATTTCCGATATTGTCCATTCCCAAAAGGCGTTTGGCTTCGTGTGCGGATTGTCGACCCGGAAAATGCGAACACCGTGACGTACCCAGAATAGAATGACATCCTTCATTTCCACCCAGAGACTCTTCCAGTCAGGATTGTAGAAATTCAGCGGGTAAACATCCTCATATTTCTTGGGCGGATTTTCAGCATATTTGATAGACCCGTCCGGGCGATGGAAGAACCAATCCGGATGGTCTTTCACATATGGATGATCGGGCGAGCAGTTGATCGCAAAATCCAAAGCGATTTCCATCCCTCTGGCCCGCACTTCGCCCACCAGCCAATCGAAATCTCCCAGTGTGCCAAGTTCCGGTTCGATGGCTGTGTGTCCGCCGAATTTGCTGCCGATGGCGTATGGAACGCCAGGATCTCCCGGTTCGGACGTGACGGAATTATTTTTCCCTTTTCGCTTCGTAAAACCGATCGGATGAATCGGCGGAAAATAGATCACGTCGAACCCCATCGCTTTTGCGTCGTCGATGCGACCGAGACAATCGCGAAACGTCGATCCTGAATTCGGTTTGCCTTCCGCGGAGCGGGGAAAAATTCATACCAAGCCGCAAAGAGCGCTTCCGAACGATCCACGATGACTCGAAGGTAAGGTTTCAACTCCGTGCTGAGTTCGAGATCAGGCCACGCTCCCATTAGGCCGGTCAATTCGGGATTTTTTGCAAGCTGTGCGCCAAAGTGAGCGTCCGCGCTCTTCAATTGCCTGGCAAAAAGCGCCAATCGTTCCTTGTCCGGTCTCCGCGATGCCCTCTCAGCAGCGCGTTCCACAAGGATGGAAGCTTCACCGAGTTCGGTTCGAAGGTCCGTAATGCCGGCATCATACTTCTTGGCGTATTCCACCTGCAACGATTTGAAATGATCTTCCCACGCCTCAATCGTGTACTCGTGCAGCGCGTTTTCGATGAAATGACAAACGCCTTCCCAACGGTCATTCTCAGTCGGCTTCATCGGTGTCCAATTCCACTCCACATCGGATGCTTTTCGCCATTTGAGAATAGCGGAAATCTGGTCGTGTCCCTCTTTGAAGATGTCAGCCGACACCTTCAACTCTTGTCCGATAACCCTTTTAATTGGATAACGGCCTCCGTCGAGGCTCGGTTCAACATTTTCGATGACAACGGTTGGCAACCGTTCCAAGTCAATTTTTTTTGTAGTCACGCGAGTCGGATCCTGGGTTTGGGTCTGTCCGGAAGACGGGTTAGGAACTCCGCAAAGAAACTAAAGTTCTCTGCGACGGAAGCAACTTCGATCAACGTTTTTATCGCCGGTCGAATGTGACGCAGGAATTCCCTTTTTTCCTTCAAAATCCCGATCACACCATACGCACCAAGCGCCTGCATCAAGCGCTGAATCCCGCAGTCGAAGTACACGGTTTCAAATTCCGGAAACGTCCAGCCATGCTGGTACTGGTCAAAGTAATATCTCAACAGGTGTTCGCGTTCCCGATGTGAAAGGGTCACATACGGATCGAAAAGTAAAGAGGCCAGATCATATTGAGGCAAGCCGGGGCGCAGTCCCTGGAAATCGATCAAATAAGCGTGTTCATCCCAAACGATGATGTTCTGCGATTGAAAATCGCGATGGATCAAAACCCTCCGATAAGAAGCCAATCGTTTTGCGAGATTTGCGAACGCGGTGTGATCCCGGAGCCATTTCAATTCTGCGGCAGGAACCTGATAATAAAGGCCAAAACAGTTTTCCAGGCAGTAGTTTTGTTCCCACAGGTAAAGCGATTCGTCGAATTCGGGATGCAAGCGAAATTTCTCGGCGAGGGCCGGTTCCGAGCTATGCAACAACACGACCTGATCAAGAGCGGCTTCGTAGAAACACCGGCGCACGGCCCAAGGCTCGTCCCGGTGGTGCCAGAGATCTTCCTCGCCTAGATCCTGCATCCAGATCAGAGCCTGCTCCCGATCATGATAATAGATCAACGGCGCGCGCACTCCGATCCCGGTAAGAAAATTCGCGATCGCGACGAATCGTTCGTTCTCCGGTTTCTCGGGATTGTACTTCACAAGAATCAACGAATGATCCGCGCTCAGGCGTACACGGTAATAACGTCGGTCTGAGCCTCCTTTTTCGAGCGGCAGGATTTCCACTTTAGACTCGTTATAGTGCGGAAAACGCTCACGCGTTTGATCGATCAGTCGCTCAAGGCTCATACAAAATCGGTCTCCAGGTAAGTGCCAGGATCAATTCGAACTCCGGCTACGACGCAAGACCGCAGCGTTGTGCCACGAGGAATCAACGAACCAGGAAACAGGATCGAATCTTCCAAAAGAACATCTCTCTCGATCGTGGATCGGGCACCGACATAAGATGCCCCTTCGACCTTGCTCTCGGGTGAAATCCGAGCCGACGGATCGGCTTGGAGCGGCCACGAACTGCCGCGTAGGTATTCAGGGACCCAGCGTTCTTGCGCAATGATCCGGTGCGCAAACAAGTATTCTTTCCGTGAGCCAAGATTAAACCAGCGGCTTTCTTCCAAGGGCAATCCTCCGATTTTGCCCCCGGATTTCATCCACTCAATGAGGATGGGGATGAATGAAATCCTGACGGCCCGCGGTATCCGGGAAAAAACGGAGGGGTTCCAGACCGAAATCCCCGCAAAATCGAATTCGCCCGTCTCGCCCGATCCGAGCGCACCGAGCAAGTCAACGACACGGCCGGTTTCCCTGCACCAATGGACGCTCGTTGAAAAGCCAGTGATCCGCAGCGCCAACGTCACATCGTTGTCCTTCGAACAATGTTCTTCAACCAGTCGATCAATCGCCAGGTCAGTCAGAATATCACCGCTATAAACGATAAAGGGTTCGTCTCCGATCCGGTGCTCAATGTTTTTGATGGCGCCTCCAGTTTCCAGCAAATCCGCTTCATGCACGAGCTCGAGGGGTGTTCCGTGATACTCGTTTTCAGGAAAATGCGCGGCAAATTTCGCCGGCAAATGGTGCGAGTTCACCCAGAATCTTTCAATGCCAGCCTGGCGCAAGTGATCGAGGGCAAAAGTAATGAGCGGCTTGCCAAAAATTGGCAGCAACGGCTTTGGCACGAGATTCGTCAGTGGCCGCAGCCGAGTCCCTAAGCCGGCGCCAAGCACGAACGCCTTGCGAACACGATGAATCATGAAAGGATGGGAACCTATCGGTCGAAGACCTCGAGTGTAAAGCAATTAGGTCGACCGTTCGTCCATCCCTTCCGATTGACTTCAAAGCTTGAGCAGGTAAATGGGCACAAACGCGATAAGTACGATGAACGTTTTGGCATTAGCTGTTTTCTCCCTCTGTTTAACAAAGACCCTGTTGGGTGAAGATTCCAGCGGACCTGTGATCACAGTTCGCAAGGGAACCTCACAGCAAGTAGAAGTCAAAGAGATTGGCGGCTCGGCAGGAGGCGCGGCGACAAGTGTTTTGAAGAATGACATCCAACTTTCCGGCGGGCTGTCATCGGGTGACCCGGCCTCAGCAACGATCACCGTCAGCGGCACTGCCTCAGCCGGTTCTTTCAATGGCCTCGCGACCGAGAAATCGGGTAGCGTGGTTTTGCAGAAGAGTTACTCGGGAGAGACGCGTCGCGCCGTTCATCAATTTACCAACGACCTGGTCGAGACTTTGACGGGGCAAAAGGGGATTGCGCTCTCGGAGGTCGCTTTCGTGGCCGATCGAACTGGGCACAAGGAAATTTACACCTGCGATTACGACGGAGCGCGGACTCTGCAACTTACGCACGACGGCGCAATCAGTGTGAGCCCGACGTTGTCTCCAGACGGCCGGCGGCTTGCCTACACTGGCTATCAAAGCGGCTATGCCGATATTTACCTCGTCGATCTGACCAACGGAGCGCGCAATCGCATCATTAAATTCCCTGGAACCAACTCAGGCGCCGCCTTTTCACCAGACGGGTCGCGCATCGCATGCACGATGAGCAAAGATGGAAACCCGGAGATCTATGTGACGCTAGTCAGCGGCGAAGCGCCTCGTCGCCTGACGCGAAGCCGCGGCGTGGAGTCATCCCCCACCTGGTCGCCGAACGGATCTGAAATCATCTATTCCTCCGATGAAAGAGGAGGACCGCAGCTCTACCGCATCCCGTCGGAGGGCGGTGCGAGCCGTTTGTTATCAACCGGGTTTGGCTACAACACGCAGCCGAATTGGTCGGCAGACGGCCGGAAAGTGGTGTTCAACGTTCGAAGTGGCGGCGGGTTTCAAGTGGCCATTCTTGATCTCGACTCGGGATCAACCCGTGTCGTCGTCGCGGACGGCGGCAACCCGGTTTGGGGCCCGGATTCGCGCCATCTCATTTTTTCGAGAGGGACCGGGCTTTATTTATTTGATACTGTCACCGGCCGCGAGACGCGGTTGGTCAGCGATCTCGGTCAAATCTCCGAGCCGACCTGGTCCCATTAGAAACACCTGACGTCCTGTCCTCGAATTAGCACTTATTTCTGCGATGAAAACAATTCAAGTTCTCTGCTGTTTGCTGGCCTTGAGCCTTGCCGGCTGTCAAAAGCAACAAAAACAAGAGTACGCGGGGGTGGACGGCGATTATGTGAACGGGACGCCGCTGCCACCGCGCCAGGAAGGCGTCTCATTTTTCAGCAACAACGTCACAAAAGGACAATTTCAGCCGATATACTTCGCCTTTGACAGCTTTGAAATTGCTCCGGATGAGGGAAACAAGCTCCGGCAAATCGGCAGCTTTCTGAAGACCGGTCACAATAACAATATCATTCTGGCTGGGTTCACTGATGAAAGAGGCACGCCAGAATACAATCGGGGGCTCGGGGAACGCCGCGCTCAGGCCGCGCGGAATTTTCTGCTTTCGCAAGGAGTTTCGCCCAGTCGCATTCAGACGGTCAGTTTTGGACAGGAAATGCCCGCAGATCCGGGACATGACGAATCCGCTTGGGCAAAAAATCGCCGGGTTGAAACCGGCGTCGTCCGTTGAACGGCGGATCCAAACGCCCGTTTTCCCTTTCTTTCTCTGCCTGCTTGGGGTTTGATCCGCTATTGCAGAGTAAAGGTTGAATGGACGACCAGAACTTGCCCGACGATGAAACGTTGGTTCGCCTGACGCAGAACGGGGACACTCGGGCCTTCGATACCCTTTGGCACAAGTACAGTCCTCGAATCTACTCGTTGATCTATAACATGACCGCCAACCACGAGGATGCGAACGATCTGCTGCTCGAGGTCTTTGCCAAAGCCTATCGGTCCATTAACGGCTTCCGGGGCAAATCAAGTTTTTACACTTGGATTCATGCCATCGCCGTGAATATGACGATTAATTTCGTGAAGAAACGTGGGCGGCGGTTTCAGATGAGTCTGGACGACTTGGACGCCAACGTGCAGAATGACAAGGAGTTTATTGATTTGACGGCTGCGAATACCCCCGTTCGCGAAGTCGATCTCTCAGAATTGCAACACAGATTGAACGAAGCGATGATGAAGCTGTCTGTTGAGCATAGAGCAGTGGTCACGATGTTTGACATTCAGGGCATGGCACACGCCGAAATTGCAAAAATCCTCGGCATCCCCGAGGCTACAGTGCGCTCTCGGCTATTCTATGCACATCGGCAGTTGCAGAATTACCTCGAGGAGTTTAGAAAGAAATGATGCTCGACGAACAGCAGCTACAGAAATTGCTTCGGCTCAAACGATTCGAGCAGCCACCCCCAGGATATTTTGATCGTACCCTAAACGAATTCCATCGACGCCAGCGCGCAGAACTTTTGCGGCGTTCTGCGCTTCAGATCTGGTTTGAACGTTTTATCTCGGGTCTTTGGAGTTTTCGTGTGCCGACCTACGCGTATGGGGCGGCATTCGGCGCCTTCCTGGTGGCTGCCACGATTGTCGGGTCAGGCGTGTGGGCGCCTTATAGTGAAACGGTTGAGAACGGTTCCGATCCGGCCAGAGTAGCGTCCAGTCCTTCGGGAATTGAACGCTCCTCCTATCGATTGGGACTAAGCGGAGACGTTGACTGGTCCAAATTCGATCGTTCTTCCATTTCGCCTCGTGTCGTTCCGGTTCTCCGGCCGTCTCAAACTGCTCTTCCTCGATATGTTCTCGACGGACGGCCGGTCAGTTACGAAGCGTCGTTCAGCTTTTAACCTTAATGTTGGAAATCTTTGGCAGCAGGCCAGTCCAGAGCTTCCGCCGGGTTAAGGCTCTGAGAGCAGGCATGGTCCTTTTGATTCTTGGAGCAACTCGACTCCTTGCGCAGCAAGGCTTGAATTCTATCTCCTCCGAAGTCGCAAGGGTCTTCGAAAACGCAAAAAACGCCGTCGTCCGTATCCAGGCAGAAGATGAACACGGCAAACTAGCCGGTACCGGCTTCTTCATTGACCCCAACGGCACAATCATGACTGCTTATGCGGTCGGAGGTGAGTCTCGGGATATCATTGTCGAATTCGGCCTCAACCGTTACCCGGCCGAGCGTCTCGTTGCCGATCCTCGCAGCGGAATTGCGATCCTTCGACTCACTGCAACGACTCCCTGGCTGCCAATCGGTGATTCCGACGAATTGAAAATGGCTTCACCGGTAATAACGATTGGATATCCGATGGATCTCTCGGTTACGCCAACATTCGGAATGATCGGCGGTTTTGACCTCAAGTATTTGAACCAATATTTCAGCACTACCTTGATCCGGGCGAACATAGCCGCACAACGAGGGGAGGCGGGCGCTCCCGTGCTTGAACCTGAACGGCGAGGTCGTTGGTATCCTGATTTTTCCTATCGACAATCGGACAGCCTGTTACGCTCTCCCGATGAAAGCGGCAGAAAAAGTCCGCACTGATTACGTGCGCTTCGGCGAAGTACGACCGGGGTGGGTCGGAGTGAATGTCGTGGAGTCCGACGAATCGGTGCACGACTCGAACGTCGTGATTCAAAGCTTTGCGGAGGGATCGCCTGGTGCGGATTCCGGCCTGCAACCGGGTGACGTTCTGGTGCGAATTGGCTCAAAGGCAATTCATTCACCGCCCGATGTACTCAACGCTTCATTTTTTCTTACTGCCGACGAAGATGTCCCAATCACTGTGCTCAGAGATGGAAAGGAAGTCACCGTGACCGTAACCGCGGTTGAGCATCCCACTTATCTGCAGCAGAAGCTCCCGCTCTTTGCGCCCGCGAATCGGGAAAATACTCAGCGCTTCCGAGACAGCGATTAATCGTACCGCTGTCCATTTTCTATCAAAATCGGCGTTGCGGCGTCACAAATCTGACGCAAACCTGGTGCCTTATCGCAATTAGGCGCCCACGAAAGTTATTGGCTTTCTTTTTGCCCCCGTTTACTGTGCGAAACTTACCGATGCCGAAAAACGAGCCAATGGGAGCGGAAATCTCCTTCGAAACGGCGATGGAAAGATTAGAGAAAATCGTCGAAGAAATGGAGTCTTCCAAATTGCCGCTAGAAGAGTTGCTAGTCCGATACGAAGAAGGAATCCGGCTCGTTGGCGTTTGCAACCAGCAACTTGCGGGCGCAGAAAACCGAATTGAAACGCTCAGCCGCAATACCAACGGAAGGCCGCAGCCGTCGGGTGCCGCGAACGCTCAGGATACGCCGAAGGAATCAAACAAAATCAAGAATGAAGAAATCAGACTCTTTTGAAGCGCCGTCCGAAGCGCGGATTTTGGATACCATCAATTCGCCTTCAGACCTCAAGCGCCTTGAGGAAGGGAAACTGCCCCAGCTTGCGCAGGAAATTCGGGATGAACTGATCAACGTACTCTCGCAGGTCGGGGGGCATCTCGGGCCGAACCTGGGTGTCGTCGAGCTGACCATCGCCCTGCACCGAGTGTTTCAAACGCCAAAGGACAAACTGGTTTTTGACGTCAGCCATCAGGGCTATGTCCACAAGCTTTTGACAGGACGCCGTGGCCGTTTCAACACGATCCGGCAATACCAGGGGCTGAATGGGTTTTTGCTGCGTACCGAAAGTGAGCACGACTGCTACGGGGCGGGACATGCTGGAACGTCACTTTCCGCGGCGTTGGGTATGGCTGTTGCACGAGACCGAAGAGGCGGACGAGAAAATGTCGTCGTCGTTGCCGGTGACGCCGCGTTTACCTGCGGTACCAGCTACGAGGCATTGAACAACGTGGCTGACAACACCAAACGGCTCATTGTCGTATTGAACGACAACGAATGGTCAATTGCCAAAAATGTCGGAGCGATCGCCAACTACCTGAACAAACTGGTGACCAATGACGCCTACAGTCACTTGCACGAAAAGGCCGCGAAATTCGTGGAAATGATCGGAGGCAGATTCGCACAACAACTCGTTCACAAGGTCGAAGAGGGCGTTAAACACCTCGTTCTGCCAAGCGTGATTTTTGAAGATCTTGGTCTCCGCTATTACGGACCGATCGATGGGCATGATATTCCGCTGCTCATTCAGACATTCGAGTTTCTGAAGCGGCAGAATGAACCTGTTCTGCTCCACATCATCACCCAAAAGGGAAAGGGCTATGCCCCGGCGCTTGCCAAGCCGGACAAATTCCACGGGCTTGGCAAATTTAAACTCGAGACCGGTGAAACGACGGCGGCGCCGACTCCTACCTATTCTGAGCTTTTCGGCCAGACCCTCGCAAAATTCGCCGATCAGAACAACAGAATCATGGCGATTACCGCAGCGATGCCCTCGGGCACCGGCCTGTTCCACTTCGCCGCCAAGCATCCGCAACAATATTTTGACGTCGGGATTGCAGAAGAGCACGCGGCGCTGTTTGCGAGCGGTCTGGCAACGGAAGGGTTCAAGCCATTTCTGGCGATCTATTCAACGTTCATGCAACGTGCCTACGACATGCTGATTCACGATATCGCGCTGCAAAATCTGAATGTCGCGCTCTGCATGGATAGAGCTGGATTATCCGGAGATGACGGCCCCACCCACCATGGTCTGTTCGATATCGGGTACCTCCGGCATATACCAAACATGGTGCACATGCAGCCGAAGGATGAAGAAGAGTTCGCCGATATGCTCTGGACGATCGTGAATTATCACCAGGGCCCAATCGCCATCCGGTACCCACGCGGCGCAGGCACCGGTGCAAAACCGAAACCGCAGCCCAAACTGCTGGAGATTGGAAAAGCTGAAGTCGTCCAACACGGGCGTGACGTAGCCCTCCTCGGACTCGGCAACATGTTTGCCATGGCGCAGGAAACCGCGAATCTTCTCGAAGCGGAAGGCGTATCCGTGGCGTTAATCAACCCGAGATGGATCAAACCGTTGGATGCCGGCACTCTGGAGTTCTTTGCCCGGAGCGTTGACGTGATCTGCACATTCGAGGATCACGTTCTTCACAATGGCTTTGGCTGTGCCGTCATGGAACACCTCGCCGATGCAAGAATCACAACGCCGGTCGTTCGAATTGGTTGGCCGGATCAATTTATAGAGCATGGAACGATCCCGATCTTGCGAAAGAAGCACGGCATCACTGCGGAGAGCGCGGTTGAAAAGATCAGACCGTTTCTGAAAGTTGCTCGAAAAACGACTCCGCGCACCGCAGCGTAGTAAGCAAAGCGTCCCGCTTTGCCCTGGAGTTTGGACATTTCGCCGCCATTTGCGCGGCTGGGTCTAAAGCTTGGGCTATGCTGAGCTAAAGCGTTATAAATGGGTCGGCTGCGGCCCGAAGGGCCAGGAGAACTTAGCCCAGGGTGGAGCGAAGCGGAACCCTGGGTATTCGAATTAATATGCACACCGCTCTGAAGGAGCGGAAGAGACGAACCCCGAGTCGCAGACTATCGCCGGCGCTATGGAAATACCGAGCGAGTCTTTATGGTCTCGGCGGCCAGATTCTTCCGCTCCTTCAGAGCTACGCCGCATTTTTTTCACTACCCAGGGTTCCGCTACGCTCCACCCTGGGCTACAGGGCAAGGCGGGACGCCTTGCTTACTACCGGCGTTGCGTCGGGAGCGCTTCCAAACGATGATTGCGGCCATGGGTATTGCAATCGTCGCCGACGCCTTGTCGAAGACTTATCGGTCCTACCGGAAAAAGGAGGGTCTGATCGGCGCTCTCAGTGGTTTGTTCGCGAGGCAATACGACGAGATTTCTGCCGCAAAAAATGTCTCGTTCAAAATCGAAGAAGGCGAATTTGTCGGCTTCCTCGGACCGAACGGCGCCGGGAAAACAACTGTGCTGAAAATGCTAGCCGGCCTGCTGGTCCCGACCTCGGGAACGGCTCGGGTCCTCGGCTATGTCCCGTGGGAACGCAAGGCGCCCTTTAAGCGCCAGTTCAGTCTTGTGCTTGGCCAGAAAAATTCGCTCTGGTGGGATTTACCGGCTCGTGAATCACTGGAGCTTAATCGCACCATCTATGAGATCGACGAAGGCAAATTCCGAAAGATCGTCGACGAACTTGTCGACCTTCTGGATGTGCGCGACAAGCTGAACGTCATGGTGCGCGAGCTGAGTCTGGGAGAACGTATGAAGATGGAGTTGATTGCTGCGCTGATTCACGGGCCAAAAGTCTTGTTCCTGGACGAGCCTACGATCGGACTGGATGTCGTCAGCCAGAAGAAAGTCCGCGACTTTTTGCGGCATTACAGCGAAGAGAATCGGATTTCGACCGTCCTGACAAGTCACTACATGCAGGATATCGAAGAACTTTGCAGACGAGTGATTATCATCGATCACGGCCAGGTCTTCTTCGACGGTGAATTGGAAGAGATCATCGAGAATTTTGCCGGACACAAACTGCTGCGGTTTACCTTTGAGAAAACGCCCTCTTGTTCATTTGATTTAGGGGAAGTCGTCGAACGCACCGATACTTCGATTAAATTGAAGGTCCCGCGAAATAAAGTCACCGAGGTTTGCCGGGTCATTCTCACGAATTGCGAAGTTCACGACTTCAGCGTGGAAGAGGAGCCAATTGAGGAAATTATCCGGCAGGTCTTTCACGATCATGCTGCCGCCGGCCAACTCGAGAACCAGGAAGCGATCGCTGGAAAACAGTGAATTTATGCCGTCTATCTACAATGCGAGATTGGTCCTGGCAGATCGGATCGTGGACCGAGGCTGGGTATCGGTCGAAAATGGCGTGATCAATGACATCGGCCAGGGTGCTCCTCCGCATGGTCACGAGCTTGTGGACGCCAGGGGATCTTGCCTCGCTCCCGGATTTATAGACCTCCACGTTCACGGCGGAAATGGCTCGGACTTTCTGGACTGCCACTCCCGACGCGTTTCGAACCGCGGCTGACTTTCATCTCTCCGGAGGAACTACCAGTCTTTGTCCTACGGCAGCCACGGCCACTTACGATGACTTCGATTCTTTTTTAGATGTTTGGGAAAGCGCAAAAGAGAAGTCAAAAGCTCGTCTCTTGCCCGTGCATCTAGAGGGACCGCATCTAGCACCGTCGAAAGCCGGCGCCCAGAATTCAAAGTTGATGAGCGCGCCGGGAGCCGGACAAAGGGATTGGATTCTATCGCACGCTCAGAGCATTTCCCAAATCACGATCGCTCCAGAATTGCCAGGCGCCTTGCAGCTGATAGAGGCTGCGAGTCGAGCCGGTGTCACAATGAGTGCCGGCCACACCGAAGCCTCCGACGACGATATGCAAGCCGCCGTCGCGGTTGGCCTCACGAAAGTGACTCATCTATTTAACGCGATGTCCACCGCATCGAAGCGAGGATTATTTCGGCAGGCCGGCACACTGGAGTTCGCGTTGTCGCGTGAAAATATCTTCTGCGAGCTTGTTGCCGACGGATTTCATGTCTCGCCAACGCTCATGAAGCTAGCCTATCGCGCGAAAGGAGCCGAGCGAATCGCGCTTGTCTCAGATTGCCTGGCAGGGGGCGGATTGGCAGAGGGCACCAAATTCCAACTTGGCAGGGTAGCGTGCAAAGTTGGCCCAGGATACTGCCTGCGCGAAGATGAATCAGCTTTATCGGGAAGTCTGGCACAAATGATCGATTTGGTCCGCGTCATGACCCAGCAGGGCGAAGTTCCGCTGTTCGACGCTGTTCGTATGGCGTCGCTGACCCCAGCGACAATATTAGGCATCGACGACCATTTTGGATCCATTCAGCCGGGCAAAACTGGTGATCTCGTCCTGTTCGATGACCGATTTGCGGTCCAGCGCGTTTGGATCGCAGGAACTCTTGTTTTCGACCGGTTCGGTCCGCCGATCTGAACTGGCCTCGTTCTCGGCCTCGGCTCGAATTACGGACGCGAAACCGAGAGAGTAATTTCCCGGTTGATCAAAGAGGCCGCGTATGCCGCCCCAAAACCATTGTCGATATTGACGACGGTCACGCCGCTCGCGCAACTGTTCAGCATGCTAAGCAAGGCGGCGATCCCGCCAAAGCTTGCGCCATATCCGACGCTCGTCGGAACAGCGATTACCGGAGTGCTCACCAACCCGGCAATCACGCTTGGCAAGGCGCCGTCCATCCCGGCAATCGACAATCGCGACAGAACAGGATTCGATCCGGTCCCGCGCTGCAAGGGTGCGATGAAGTCCCGCAACACCCACGTCCTGGATGATTTCAACATTGTTCCCGAACAGTTGAAGTGTCACTCGAGCCTCTTCGACAACGGGTCGGTCGGTCGTTCCCGCACTGACCACGGCAACCTTGCCAGCCAGCCGCGGCAGCGCAGTTCGTTCGATCACGATACAGCGCGCAGACAATTCGAAACGAGCATCGGGAAGCGCTTGGACCACCTTTTCGTATTGGTGCGGCCCGGCGCGCGTCGCCAAGGCGACCCCATTTTTTTCGACCAACGCTCGAAGGATCTGCGTCAGATCGTCCGGGTTTTTACCCTCTCCGAGTGCCGCTTCTGGAAACCCTCTCCTTTGCAGCCGGTCAACGTCAACTTTCGCAAAACCCAAGTCCAAAAAACCGGGCATAACAGCTATTGCGGATGGGGCGCACGAAGCTCAGCGGCCGCGCCCAAATAAAGTCGCATTGGAACCATATCAGACCTCTGAAATCCATGCTTCTCGAAAAAGCCAAGCGATCCTTCGCTAATTCGATCTGTTAAAAGAGTGATCCGCAGAAAGCTTTTTTGTTTCGCATACTCAAGGGCGTATTTCAGAAGTTCGCTTCCCATGCCCTGGCCTCTGAAATTCCTGGAGATAATCAGGTCTTCCAGGAGTATTACAAAGCCGCCTTCAGCAGTACTGATTGTGAACAGCAAGTTTAACATCCCGATGATTTGATTAGCACTGCGAAGCACGAAGATTCGACCTCGGCTTGGCTGTTCCAGGATCAGACGCAGCCCGCGCATCTGGTTGTTGTAGTCCGGCCTGAAATCCCTCTCTTGCGAAAAGAGATCCATGAGCAGTTCCGCAAGCGACGGAAGATCCTCGATGGTAGCAGGTTCGATGCGTGTCAGTTCGTGCATGGGCCCCTAATCATTGCAAACGATTACTATTTCTCAAAGCGATTTTCCTTCGCCGAAGAGTGAAAACCTCTCGACCGGCGGACAGGTCCAACGCAATTTGTTAGGGATCCGTGAAAATGGAGGATTGCATCTTCGGAATCACAAGACACTGACCCCGGACTGATCTCGCTTTATGACCTGGTTGCTGATTGCCATCCTGAGCTACTTGATAGGTTCGATACCGAGTGGGTATTTAGTGGCCCGCACCCAGGGAGTCGATATTCGCCAGCACGGGAGCCGAAATATCGGCGCAACGAACGTCTTGCGTGTGATGGGCAAGAAATGGGGATACCTGGTCTTTCTCTGCGACTCTTCCAAAGGGTTTCTGGCGGTCAAACTCGGGATGCTCTTCGCGGCGCATTCCCTTCTAAGCCCTGTGGTGGGGGGAGTGATCGCGGCAATCGCCTGTATTTTAGGCCACAACTACACCTTCTGGCTCGGTTTCAAAGGGGGCAAAGGCATCGCCACATCAGGCGGCGTTGTTCTGGCGTTGTTTCCCTTTCCTGTCATTTGCTGCCTGGCACTAGTTTGGATCGCGGTTTTTTACGCCGCCAAATACGTTTCGCTCGCCTCGATTACTGCGGCAATCGCTCTGCCGGTTGCTGTGTTTCTGATTGTCGAAAAATCGGGCGGGGATTTCTGGACGCTCTTTGGTTTTTCGCTGCTCATTTGTGGTTTGGCCATCTGGCGCCACCAGTCGAATATTGTCCGCTTGATCAACGGCACCGAGTCCCGATTCGGGAAGAAGTAACGAGTCGCCTGTTTTCCCGGTTTTTTCTCAAATGGCCACCATCTCAATTATAGGCGCCGGAGGCTGGGGCACAGCTCTCGCCGTCATGATCGCAAAGAACGGCCACGCGGTTTATTGGTGGACGCGCCGCAAGGAGCTTGCCGAGGCTCTCGAGCGAGAACGTATCAACCATCAATACCTCCCCGGAATCCCTATCCCGAAATCAATCGTCGTCACAAACCGGCTTTCAGAGGCGGCAAAGGCGGATGTCATCCTGTTCGTCACCCCTTCGACAGCGCTTCGGGCGGTCGCCGAGGTTCTCGCCAACACCTCCGTTCACCCCTCCACAATTCTGGTTTCAGCGGTCAAAGGCATTGAGCACGGTACTGGGTTGCGCATGAGCGAGATCCTCGCCGCGACATTTCCAAGCCATCCGATTGCGGTTTTATCGGGGCCCAATCACGCCGTGGAAGTCGCGAATTTCACCCCAACCGCCACCGTTATTGGGGCTTCGCTGGAAGAGATTGGAAAAGAGCTGCAACACATTATCTCCACCAGATCCTTCAGAGCGTATACCAGCTCCGATGTTGTCGGCATTGAACTAGGAGGAGCCTTGAAAAACATTTTTGCAATCGCCGCCGGGATCGCAGACGGGTTGGGCTTGGGCGACAATTCTAAAGCGGCACTCATCACCAGATCGCTGGCTGAAATGGCACGACTCGGATTGGCGCTGGGAGGCAAAAGAGAGACCTTTCAAGGACTCAGTGGCGCAGGCGATCTCATCGTGACCTGTTTCAGTCGGCACAGCCGCAATCGGCGAGTCGGAGAACGTATCGGTCGCGGAGAACAACTCAAAGAAATTCAAAATTCGATGCAGATGGTGGCAGAAGGGGTATCGACCGTTAGAAGCGCCAGGGATTGCGCAATTCGACTCGCGGTCACGACGCCGATCATCGATGAGGTCAATTCAATTTTGTACGAGAACGCTTCTCCGGCCGCGGCGATGGATCGACTGATCAGCCGCGCATTCCGCCCGGAGGAAGACTAGTGCATCGTCTCGCAGGGCCGTTTGCCCGTCTCTTCAAATCTGTGGAATCTGTGGTTTATTCCCTTCTTCGACCGGGCTAATAGCGCGGATCAACTCCACCAATCGCTCGGCTAACCGACGGCGCAACGCGATCATTCGACTCGCAAACCCGATTGCCTCAGAAATGTCTCTCATCTGTCGGATTCCTTTACCGAGAAATACCTCAGGGATGCTTTCGTCGGATCGGTCGGAGATCATCCTCGCGGCGATCAACGGCACCAGGAGTCTACGGCAAACGGTGGCGACCTTCGCGGACTCCATATCGAGGGCCAGGATGTTTTCCTCACAGTTGATCCGCCTTTTCGCTTTGGAATCCGCAATCGTATCGACGGTAACAAACTTGCCGCTTGCCGCAAAAGCGCGGTGTTTTTCGAGACGTTTCACCAACTCGGGTGAACTGAAATTTTCTGCGAGGACAAAGTCGCCCGGTTCAAGCAAGGTTCGAACGGCGCCCGCAAAACCGGAATTGATCACAAGCTCGATGCCTAAATCCGAGAGAATACTCTCAAATTTAGCCCCATCTCGAAAACCGGTGCCGAGCCAGCCAATGCCGACCGGCTGGGAACCGAGATATCCCAGAACCACCCCAGATTTGAGCTTTCGCCGAGTCAACATTCTTTCGAACGACACTCCCTCTTGACGAAGGGCAAAAAGTACTAGAATCCTGGGCACCGGTTATGACCCTGTTAAATCTGGAACTTTAACCGTACCTGGACCAAGGCATTTTGGTTGTCTCCCGCCGGAAGGTCGGCAATGGGCTGTTTTTCGGGATGCTTTAAAGCCTCCAGGAATTGGTCCGTTAGTTTCGGCGAAATTTCTGCGAGCACATCTGTTCCGGTGTCATCCGCGGTCCCTTGGATAGCGGTTCCGCCAAACCGAGCCGCCAACGTTTTGATCCTTTCGATCTCTTCGTCCAATTTCCCTCGATCGACCGTAAGCTCCACTTCCACGTCCGCGAGCGGCGGGAGGCCAATCGCTTGTTGGGCCGTGCTGTGCAATAAGTCTTTCAGCTTGGAGGTGTCAGGCGCCGGTTCCGGTTTGATCTGCAGAAAGATAACCAACGCGATTCCCGCAAGTAATCCACCGGAGAAAACCGCGACTAATACGAAAATCTTACGCTGACGTTCAACCATTCAGAATCTTTTTTGTTGCGCAATCAACGTCGATCAGCTGGAGATTTCAAATCGTGAATGAATTGGAACGAGGTAAGATCCTGGTCACCGGGGGCGCAGGCTTCATCGGCAGCGCCCTTATTTGGGGTCTCAATCGGCTTGGTCTGCAGGATATTCTGGTCTGTGACCAACTTGGAGAAGATGACAAGTGGCGAAATCTTGCTCCGCTCCAATTCGACGACTACATCTCCTCGGCGAAGCTGATCGAGTCTGTCGAACTAGACAGCCCGGCGCTGAAAGAGATCCGATGGGTATTCCATCTTGGAGCTTGCTCGGCTACGACCGAACTGGATGTGGGCTATCTGATGGAGAACAACTTTCGCTACACCAGAACCTTGTGCGACTGGGCCCTTCCCCGCAACGCCCGATTTGTTTACGCTTCCTCCGCGGCAACCTACGGCGACGGCGCCAACGGCATGATGGATGTCGAGGCCAAAATCGATTCGCTCCGGCCGCTCAACGCTTACGGCTATTCAAAACAAATTTTCGACCAGCACGCCAAACGACGGGGGCTCTTCTCCAGGATCGTCGGGTTGAAATATTTCAACGTCTTCGGGCCGAATGAGTGGCACAAAGGCGATATGCGAAGCCTGGTTATCAAAGCCTACGATCAGGTCCTTGAGGCCGGCAAAATTAGTCTCTTCAAGAGTCACAAACCGCCGTTCAAAGACGGCGAACAAAAGCGAGATTTCTTGTATGTAAAGGATGCCGTCGACATGACCATTCATCTGGCGGTTACGCGAGGTGCAAACGGTCTTTTTAATCTCGGCTCGGGAGAGGCGCGTACATGGATCGAACTTGCAAACGCCGTTTTTGCGGCTCTTTCCAAGCCTGCCCAGATCGAGTTTATCGAGATGCCGGATTCAATCCGCGACAAGTATCAGTATTTTACCCAAGCCAACATCGGGAAACTGAAAGCGACCGGCTATGCGGGACCAGAATTCGCTCTTGAGCGGGCGGTCGCTGATTACGTGCAGAATTATCTCGTTCCTCATCGGCATCTGGAGGCGTAGAAGGACCGTGCCGGCGTTCCATTTATTTCTGGTTTTTCGGGCTAGAGGGTCAGCAATTGGACGGTCGACCTTGTTCCGCCCTTGTTCTGTCCGCGAAATAGCCAGGTGTATTGGGGAGAGAACACTTGTGCACTAAGTCAGTGACTGGTACACCAGAGCCCATTTTTGCAGGCTGACCAAAAATCGCTGTGCAACTCGGCCAAATCGGAGGAAAATAGAGAATGTCTCTCAGCGAACGAGCAGCGAAAGCGGCAAAAATCGCCGCGGAACCGCAGCTTTATAAAGTTTGCGAAGGATGTGACTCGATCGTCACCAAGCGAGTCGCAACTTGCCCGAGTTGTCACGGTTACCGTTTTACCGAGGATTCAAACGTCGTTATCGAGCAAGCGAAAATCTTAGGTTCCCGCGAGCAACGAAGCGTGGTAACAGAAGATTTGCTCTGAGGTAAGCAAAGCGTCCGGCTTTGTCTCTTAAGAATCGAGCAAATCGGGACGCTACTTACCTGAGCCTGAACTCCGACTCAAGGGCGAGAGTCGCGGCGCCGATGATTCCTGCATCATTGCCAAGTGTTGCCGGAACGACTTCGAGCTTTTCCCAGAACGTCTTGTCGCAGCGAGATCGGATGGTTCGGCGGATGTATCCAAACAATCGTTCGCCGGCTTGGGCAACGCCTCCCCCAATGACAATCCGATCCGGATTGACCAGCCAGATCACATTGGTAAGACCAACGCCGATTTTCAGGCCGATGTCTGCCCAGACTTTGTCGGCAAGTTGGTCTCCGTCGTCCGCCGCCTTTGACAACCGATGCAATTGCGCGTCGTCGTCGGATAAAGTCCTCCCGCCCGCCGCATAAATCTCTTTGGCGCGTGCCGAAATGTGGCGATGTCCAACATAGGCCTCCAGAGCCCCTTTATTGCCATAAACAAAATCGACCCCTTGATAATCAATAGATGTCTGGCCGATTTCTCCAGCGACCCAGGTCGCCCCGCGATACAATCGCCCATTGAGTATCAACGCTCCGCCCACCGCCGTGCCAAGCGTCACGCAGACTACGTTCGGAACCGATTGGCCCGCCCCATGTTTCCACTCTGCGTATGCCATTGCTTTCGCGTCGTTTTCCAAGTTACCCGCCAGTCCGGTTCGCTCCATGATGATCGAGCGCAGCGCAATGTTCCTCCAACCGTTCACGTTGGTTAAATTCACCACGACACCTTCCACCGGATTGATGATGCCAGGCACGCCCACCCCAACGGCTTCCACATCCGGATACAGGTCCTTCAAACGCAGAATTTCCTGGATAAACGCGTCAATCAAGGCCCCGGTGTCACCATCCTGCCGGGTCTCGATCACATGGCCCTTTGTCAGAATCTGGCCGTTCCGGACCACGCCCGTCTTGGTACTCGTGGCGCCCATGTCAAAGCCTATTGCGGTGGGAATACTCATGGCTTGAAGTTTCTTATCGCGATGACTCGCAGTCCTTCAAGAGTGAGTTCCAAATCCACGATTTGCAACTCTGGAAGCTTCGCCGCAGATCAGATCGGCATAACTTCCCGTCGCGACGATCCGGACTTTTCCGTCCAATTTCGCGACAATTTCAGTGACGATCTGACGTACCAGACCGCGGTAACCGTAGACTGCCCCGGCCAGCATCGCATTTTTGGTGCTCTTGCCGATCACACTGACCGGCTCCTCGAGGTCAATCTTCGGCAACAACGCTGTGCGTTGGTACATGTAATCCACCATTACTCCCAGACCCGGGGCAATGACACCCCCTTCGTACACGCCTTTGCTCGAAATGATGTCAAAGGTGACCGCCGTCCCGAAGTCAACAACGATCGCCGGAGACCCATAACGGGTCGCAACACCAACCGCATTCGCTAAGCGATCCGCTCCGATGCTGCGTGGGTCCGAAAAATCGATTCCGATCCCAAGATCCAGATCCGAAGTCACTTCTTTCATCCGGGCACCCAGCAAATTCCGAAAAATCACCGTCTTCTTCGGAACGACCGACCCGACAAGCGCATGGTCAAAGTTCCACGAGCGAATGGCACGCTTGACCGCCGGAATCGACAAGGCCATGGTCGGCAACACCTTTTTCACCAGCAGCCTTTCGCTATCCGCGAGAGCGAGCTTCGTCGAAGTGTTGTTCAAATTGACCAGGAGGAACTTTTGCAAGGCTTTTTGCATTGGCACGAGAAGGTAACCCAGCCGAGCCGCTTTCCAAGGGCTCTCCGGCCCCAGCTATTCCGCAAATGCTTCAAACCACGTGATCACCGGGTTAATGCGTTTGCCGCAGGAGTAGATCCTCCGCTAAAATAAAGAATGCTTCATCTAATTCACCGGCCAAGACGGCTCCGTTCGACCGACAAAATGAGACAATTGGTCCGGGAGACACGTTTGGACGTCCAGCAGCTTATTTATCCCCTCTTTGTTTCCGAAAAGGTTTCAGGCCGATCCGAGATACCAAGCATGCCAGGAGTTGCGCAGCTTTCATTGAGCAGCCTGAAAGACGAATGTCAATCGATCGCTCAACTTGGCATTAACGCCATTCTGCTCTTTGGCATTCCGAACCAAAAAGATGAAGACGCCTCTCAGGCATACGCGGAGAACGGTATCGTCCAACAAGCCGTCCGCGCCGTCAAACAGGCAGCCCCAGACCTGATCGTGATCACAGACGTCTGCCTTTGTGAATACACTTCTCACGGACATTGCGGCGTCGTCGCCCAGGATGGAAATCACTACCAGATACAGAACGACGCTTCGGTCGAAGTCCTGGTGAAAACCGCAATCAGCCATGCCGTCGCCGGGTCGGATATAGTGGCGCCCAGCGACATGATGGATGGTCGTGTCGGTGCGATCCGCTCGGCGCTCGATGCCCATGGGTATACCGACGTTGCAGTGATGAGCTACGCTTCAAAATTTTGTTCTTCATTTTACGGGCCATTCAGAGATGCCGCCGAAAGCACGCCACAATTCGGCGACCGCCGCACCTATCAAATGGATCCCGCGAACGCTTTGGAGGCTCTGCGTGAGGTCGCTTTAGATGTGGAGGAGGGAGCGGATCTGCTGATTGTAAAACCGGGTCTGCCGTATCTGGATATTCTTTGGCGCGTGAAAGAGCGATTCGAATTACCGACCGCCGTTTACAATGTCAGCGGCGAATACGCGATGGTGAAAGCTGCAGCAAAAATGGGTTGGATCGATGAAAGACGGGTGGTGATGGAAATGATGATCGGATTTCGGAGAGCCGGAGCCGATATGATTATAACCTATTGGGCAAAGGACCTTGCCGTCTGGCTAAAGGAGCTGTGATGAACAGACGACCGTCGCTACGAAATTAACCCAGGCTAAAGCCCATGCGCGTCAACTTAGTTAACGGCTGCACGCCGAAGGCGTAAGAGAACTTAGCCCAGGGTGGAGCGAAGCGGAACCCTGGGTATTCGAATTAATATGCACACCGCTCTGAACGAGCGGAAGAGACGAACCCCGAGTCGCAGACTATCGCCGACGCTATGGAAATACCGAGCGAGTCTTTATGGTCTCGGCGGCCAGATTCTTCCGCTCCTTCAGAGCTACGCCGCATTTTTTTTACTACCCAGGGTTCCGCTACGCTCCACCCTGGGCTAAGCTCCCACGGGCCTTCGGCGCTTAAGACTTGTCAGTCCCAGAGATATTTGTCGTCGAAACTGAGCTCATGCCGCTTAAGAAACGCTAGGTACGCTTGTAGGTTGAAACCCCGGGCCGAGTCATGCGGCCGCTCCGGCTCCGGCGCAAAAGATCTGAAATATGCTTGTCCGCTCGCGGCAATGGACTGTCCAATTCAAGTTCTAACAATCTCAGATTGTCACCCATAGCTGACGGTACCTGCCGCTAAAACTATCGGTCACGATAGATCCACCGCGGAGATCAATTCGCCGCGTTTCCTGGCGCGGAAGAAATATTGAAATCGGATCGGCGTCCGGATACCCCGACCCGGTCCGCTCTATCTCAATTGTCAATTCGGAAAAAGTTTGTTTAAGCCGAATACGCCAGTTCCAAAAACGACCTTCCTTATACCCCTCGCTTTCTCCGTCATCTTCGAAGCACTCATATTCGAATGCTTCCTCTGTTCGAGGAGGAAACAGACAAAAACCACGTTGATCGGCCGGTTTTGAAAAATGCTGCTCCGCCACATTGAGCGGAATAGCACAGCCCTCTCTTGCCAAAAGCGGCGGACGGTCCCACGGACCCGGCAACACGATCTGCTGTCCGCCGCGGTAATAGTCGCCGGTCCAAAAGTCGTACCAACCACAACCCGTTGGCAAATAAACCGGTCGCACTCGTTGCCCGGGTTCAACGATGGCCGCGACCAGCAAGTTTTCTCCAAGCAACATATCGTCATTTTCGACGTAGCAACGTTCGTCGTCCGGAAAGTCATGGAATGTCGGCCGGATAATCGGTGCGTAGTAACGATGCGATCGCCATAAGAGGTCGTACAAATACGGTAGCAGCCGATACCGGAATTTAATCAAATCGCCTATGTACGGAGTGATCTCCGGATACATCCATGGCTCGTTGACCGATTTATCATCGTTCCAGGAGTGAATACTGAAACGTGGCATAAAGATGCCGAACTGCACCCAGCGCAATAACAATTCGGCATCCGGAGCAGGCCCCGAAAAACCGCCGATATCGTGGCCGACGTTCGATACTCCGGACAGCGCCAGACCAATGCCCATCTTAATGTTATACCGCAATGTCTCCCAGGAAGTATAGTTGTCTCCAGACCAGGTCTGTACATATCGGTGCATACCCACGGTGCCTGATCGACTGATCAGAAACGGGCGTCTATTGGGCGCGAATTCACGCTGGGCCTCCCACGAAGCTCGCATCATTAATAGCGTTTGCAGCGTCTTGGCTTCCACACCCCGCCTATCCTTCCCAAAGCCGTAAATTTGCGCTTTGGGGCTCCTTATCTCGAATTCGTTATTGTCGTTCCACGTTGCGGCCACTCCAAATTTTAACAATGACTCGGACACTCCGGATTTCCACCATTCGAGCGTGGCCGGATTCGTGAAATCGAGATAGGCCCCTACTTCGTCCCAGAACTGGACCATATTCGGTTTGCCATCCTCATCTCGGACAAAAAGCCCATTCGCTTCGGCTTCTTTAAAGCGCGGATGATCACGCAATAGGCAGGGCTTGATATTGGCACACAAACGAACGCCGGCATCCAGATAATGTTGAACGAAGCCTCCCGGGTCAGGAAATTTGCCTCGATCCCAGTTAAACACATAGCGCTTTTCACCAATGGAGGTATACCCGGAAGACAAATGGAATGAGTCGCAGAGAATGTCGTGCTCTTTGCACCCGGTTAGAAAGTCATTCATGCGCTCCTGCGCATTAGGCGAGTCGGTGTACGTCATTGTTGACCCGGAATAGCCCAGACCCCATTTCGGAGTAAACGCCGGGCGCCCCGTCAACCAGGTGTAGCGTCGCACGACGTCTGCCAACGTTTCTCCCGCGATGAAGTAGTAGTCCAGGTCTCCATAATCAGCTGAGAAATAGCGATATAGACCGTGATAGTTATCCAGTTCACGGCCCAAATCGAACGTGCAATCAGCGACGGTGTCGTAAAACAGACCGAAAGGTATTTTGCTCTGCTTTTTCCAAGTCAAATAGAAGGGAATATGCTTATACAGTGGATCGGTCGTTCTCGCACTGTAGCCCATTGCATCAATGTTAGTCATGCGATAGCTCTGCCCGGCACGGTTAGTATCTCCGGCTCGTTCACCAAGCCCGAAATACATTTCGTCCGTTTCCCGTTTCAAATAGTGATAGACGCGTTCGTCCCACCAATTGAAATTATAGCTTTGCGTGGAACGATCCGAGGCCGCAAGGTGCCAGCGCCCATTTTGCCTCACTTCCCAACGGCAGAAGAACCCTCTCAATTGAACTGTCAGCCGGACGCGCGCCGTTGTCAGACACAGTCCATTTTCCTCCTGTAAAACCTCCATCGCAGGTGACGTGAATCCCGCAAGGTCAAAGCGATCTCGCCCTTCGAGAGGAACATCCTCAAGACCGGGCGCGATCGCCCAGGTACGCGGGAAGCAAAGTTTCCCCTGGGGCAGCACCATAACGCGCAGGATCTCTTCTTCGAGGGCGAAGATGTGGACGATAAATCCTTGCTCGCTTTTCAGCGTTACCCGCGAGCCGTCCCGTTCAGCGAGAGAGAAAATGGGGATAGAAGCCAGCGACATAATTTTATTCTGACATTTCGTCTATCAAATTGTTAGACAGGAGCGTTGCCTCTACGATCGCCAACCAGCACGATAACGACGATCGCACCGATAATGTCAAACAGTGACAGGCAGGTAAACAGCGGCCCATAGCCAACGGTGTTTGCGAGTGCCCCAACGACCAGTGAAAACGTCAATCCGCCGGTCCAGGCTGCGGTACCCGTAAAGCCGTTGGCAGTCGCCACTTCATTCGCATCAAAGACATCGGCGCTCAAAGTATTCAACAAAGCGGAAATCATCTGGTGGGCAAAGCCACCCATACAAAATAACGCGATCGCAGTATAAGGACTTGCGACCAGCCCGATCAATCCAGGTCCGATCATCAGAATAGCCCCAAGCACAATGCCCACAATCCGGGAATTAATAAGCTTGACCTTGAAAATTCTCATCACCAATGGTGAAAGATAGCCACCAAATATCCCGCCGAGATCAGCCGCCAGGAACGGTAGCCACGCGAAGATCGCTATTTCTTTCAGGTTCATGTGGCGAACGGTTACCAGATAGAGCGGAATCCAGAAATTGAAAGTTTGCCATGCCGGCTCTGCCAGGGCGCGCGGAATGGCGATTCCCCAAAACTTTGGAGAAGACAGGATTTTTGCGACCGGAGGCGGTTTCCTATTCGCGCTGTCCACCGATTTATCCGGTTCCTGGCCTTCCTCTATATAGGAACGCTCCGCACTCCCTAACAACCAATGGTCCTTCGGCGGACGGTAGAAAATCCACCATAGAGCAACCCAAATAAAACCGAGACCGCCCGTGACAACGAATGCTATTTGCCAGCCGTGCTGCAAGGAAATCCAAATCACCAGCGGTGGCGCCAGCAAGGCTCCCAGTGAAGTGCCAGCATTGAAGTAACCGACCGCGACCGAGCGTTCTTTTGCCGGAAACCATTCGGAAATCGCCTTGATCCCGGCCGGGATCGCGGCGGCTTCGCTTAAGCCAAGCAAACCTCGAAAAACAGCCAGCCCCATCCAGCCTCCTGCGAAGGCATGCAACATATTGAACAAAGACCAAGCCGCTCCGAATAGTGAAAAACCGAGTCTGAGTCCTAAGAAATCGAGCATGAACCCGCACACGGACTGCATGACGGTGTAGCCAATCTGAAAGGCTCCGACGATGTAAGAATATTGCTGCGTCGTGAAGTTTAACTTTGTCTGCAGTTCCGGAGCTAGTACCGCAAGAGAATTGCGAGCCAGGTAGTTAATGATTGTTCCCAGACAGATTAGTCCGACAATCCACCAGCGAAATCCTTTGAATGCCTTCATCTAGCGAAGATTTTCTGTAAAAACCGCTGAACAGACTCGAGAATCAACAATTAGCGGACGAGTAACACTCCATCCAACATAAAATTTATGAAATTGCGTCCCGCTGTCGGGAAAGACCAGTTCAGGCGGATGACGACCCATGAACATCGGACTCATTTTTCTAGGAGAAAGACTGTTTGTCCCCGGCGCCTTTGAGTTGCTTTACTGGGAAGCGCTTTGCGTACGGTGTTCCTGAAAAGGCTAAGAAATCATCGTTTCTCCAGCTCAAGGGCTGACAACTCCTCGAATTTAGGAGCAAGCAAATGATTAAGCAGGAACGCCACCAAATAGGCAAAGGCGCAGATAATGAATAGAATGGTGTAACCGCCCGTCACATTGCCGGCGGCCGTGAACTTGTCCAGCAAGAGACCGCAGACGATCGGGAAAATCATCCCCCCGGTTGAACCAGCTGCACTGCCCAACCCGATAAGAGATGCCACCGCGTAATTCGGGAACATGTCGGATGCCGTTGAGTAAAGATTCGCCGACCATGCCTGGTGGGCAGATCCCGCCAGCGCAATCAAGAAAACTGCAGTCCAGTCGCCGACACTTGTGGCGAATAAAATCGGCACTACACAGAGCGCAAAAATGAACATGGAAGTCTTGCGTGCGCGAGTAACGCTCCAGCCGCGCTTCATGAGATAACCCGGCAGCCAGCCGCCAATATTGCTGAGCACCGTGATGATCGCGTAGATGGTCGCCAGATGCACCCAGCTGTGCGAGATGTCGAGGTTGCGCGTCTTCTTAAAATAATCTGGCAGCCAGATAAGAAAGAACCACCAGACAGGATCGGTCAGAAATCTTGCTACGATGATGGACCACGCTTGCCGGTATTTGAACAGACTCAGCCAAGGGACTTTTGCGGCACCCTCAGCATGCGTTTCATCGGGGTCACTCTGGATGTAAGCGAGTTCCTCAGCGCTTAGGCGCTTCTGCCGCTCCGGCACCTGGTAAAGCGGGATCCAGAAAGCCAACCAGATGAACCCTGCCGCACCCGCCACGATAAACGCCGTGTGCCAGCCCCAGGTGAGCGCAATCCATGGGATAATGATCGGTGCAATGATTGGCCCGAAGTTTGAGCCCGAATTAAACAAGCTCGTCGCGAAGGTTCGTTCTCTCTTGGGAAACCAGAGCGCCACCGTTTTAATCGACGACGGGAAATTACCGGCTTCACTTATTCCCAGGCAGATGCGGGCGACGAAGAATCCGCTCACGCTGGACACGAGTGCATGCCCCATGGCGGCCAGGCTCCAACCTGCAATCGAAATGGAGTAACCTATTTTGCTTCCTAACCGGTCGACCAGCCATCCGAAAATCAATCCGCCCACTGCATAGGCACCCTGGAAAGCGGAGTTCACCGCACCAAACTGTTCGTTGCTCCAGTGCAGTTGATTGTCCAGGATCGGCTTAATCAGGGACAGAATTTGCCGGTCCATGTAGTTGACTGTCGTCGCGAAGAACAACAGCCCACAAACGATCCAGCGATAATGGCCGCTGGTGGTTATGGGAGTATTTGGTGTAGCTTTGAGATCCGGTAGCATCTTTTCCTCTTTCTCAAATCCCTCATTCCCGTGTCTACGTCCCACCGTGGTTAATCCAAACTAAGCCGCAAAGTTATACCTTGGCGATCTCACGCAAAGGCGCGACCCCGAGAGGATTTTCCCGATCCGGTCTCTTCATGCGAAGATGGGTTGCAAATGGCGGTCAAAAAGATTCTCTGTGACGTTCTTGCCCACGATCTGCTCGTTTGCTCTGAGCGCCTCGGTAAATCGCTTGCCCATCCCGGCCGCAACCTTAAAGCCAACGTGCAAAAGTTGGCGGAGGTTGGGATTATATTCCGGAGACGACTCCACGTGGCGCAACGCGTTGGCGTATTGGGCAGAACTCCAGTTCATAACGGACTTAGGGTCAGGCAGCTTAGTCGTGTCAATGTCGATCACCGTGCTATAGGGGGCGGCCAACTCTGCAAAATGCTGGTGCGCTTGCGCGTAAACTTCTTTCACGAGCGCAAGCCCGTCGCCACCTGACTCGGCCAGTCCAATCACTTCTTCGAGCCAGGTCGTGCCCGCCGTTTTGACGTGCAAACCGGCGTTATGTTTTTTGATCATGCGATTGATGATCGGATAGATGGAAAACTTGTCGCTGCCGGAATGCACGCTCAGCTTGAGGCTATCAGCGAACCCGAATTCCCGAACGGCAAAAGCGATAACGCTCAGGTCCTCGTCGAATTCCTTTTCAAATTGTGCAAGGTCGCCCACATAATCGACCCCTTTGTTAAAACGGCCGGTGAACTTAGGGGCGATCGTTTGAATCGGTATCCGTTCCTCGCCGATCATCGCAAGGATCAGAAACAATTCGACTGGGTTTTGCGGCGTGTCGGTCTCATCTACCGACACTTCCGTAACAAAGTTTTCGCGCCCTTTCTTTCCCTCGAGATGCCGGTAAATACGCCCCGCCTCTTGCACCGCCAACAAGAATTTGCCGGCGGCGCCGCGCACCGTTTCCTCGGTGAGGCGGAAAGGCCGGTCAATTCCAGGAATGGAGAGCGACCCGGTGTAGCGACTCACCGCCTTCAAAAATGCGTCGATCGCGTTGGAGTCGGCTGCCTTCCCGGTGAAATCCGCCACGTCCAGGGTAAAAAAATCACTTGCCGGAATAAACGCATCCACCGTTTTTAAGCCGATATGGTCGGCATCGACGTAGTATGCGCCGGCCCAACCTAACGCGGCCACGGCAGAGTCCGCTTCGGCACGGACGTCGTCCGGCCTGCTTTTGATAATCGAGTGCTCGCGATTGGATTTGTTCCACACCGGGTAAACGCCCATGCCCGCTTTACGCGCCTTTAAAATGGCCTGGAGTTGAGCTCGACCCTGGTGAGCAAACCGGTCGCCGATGCCGAGCGTATGTTTTTCGATTTTCATCAAAAAAAGTCGATGGCCTTACCACTTGACCGATAGGTAACTTCAGGGAGCTTGTCAAGGGCCCGCCAAAAGATTCTTCGCGATCGAGATTGACCCTGCGGAGTTGTTGCCAAGCGGTTTGCCCGGCAGCTCTCCGTTTGGAATCCCGATGCAAAGTCAGATCGTGGTCCGCACTAATCCAATAATTGAAAAGGCAATTCTAAGTGAACTTATTTGACCTGACTGGGGAGATCGCCGTGGTCCTGGGCGCTACCGGCGTACTCGGCGGCGCCATCGCCGAAGGCTTGGCTGCAGCGGGCGCCAAGGTAGCCGTGCTGGGCCGCAACGCGGAACGAGGCGAAACGAGGGTTCGCTCGATTCGAAAACAGCAAGGCTCGGCAGAATTTTTTTCGGCCGATGCCCTCGACCAAAAGTCGTTGATCGCAGCGGGCGAGACGGTGTTAAGTCGTTTGGGAGCGCCCACCATCCTGGTCAATGCGGCAGGCGGCAACGACCCGCGCGTCACCGTGACTCCTGAACACCCCTTCGAACAGATCCGCCTCGCCGACTGGCAGGAAAATCTCGATATGAATCTCGCCGGAGGGGCTCTGATCCCGTGCCAGGTATTTGGCCCCGCGATGAAAAACAATCGCAAAGGCAGCATCATCAACATCGCCAGCGTCTCGGCGCACCTGCCCCTTTCGCGCGTCGCGGCTTATTCGGCAGCCAAGGCAGCACTGCTGAATCTGACTCAATTCCTCGCGCGAGAATGGGCCCCTTACAACATCCGGGTCAATTCCATCACCCCCGGCTTTTTCCCAGGGGAGCAAAACCGCCGCTTGCTTTTTAACGAGGATGGAACCGCCACGCCTCGCGGCCAGTTGATTCTCGGCCATACACCCATGGCGCGTTTCGGAATTCCCTCCGAGCTTGCCGGCGCCGCAATCTTCCTTGCGAGCGAACAAGCGAGCGGCTTTGTCACCGGCATTGATCTGCGGGTAGACGGCGGATTTCTATCGCAGACCATTTGAGAAAGGCGAATCAGGAGTCAGGAGTTGCAGGAGTTGCAGAATGCGGAACGCTCGAAATGGGGCGCTCCGCCGCGTGCCCTCTTGCCACATGCAGTACGTTGGACGCTAAAATCAACGGTCGCTGGTGAGCTAGTTCTTCTTGGAACTCCTGCAACTCCTGCAACTCCTGCACTCCTGTCTCCTTGCCTCCCCTCAAACCTCCCCGCACTCCAGCCCGAAGTACGCCTTGGCATTTTCGAAGCAGATCCCGCGGACCAAGCTGCCGAGAAGCCCTTGGTCGTTCGGGATCTCGCCCCGTTCCACTTCCGCACCCAATAAATTACACAGAATACGTCGGAAATATTCATGGCGCGGGTAAGACATGAAGCTGCGGGAGTCGGTCAACATTCCCACAAAACGGCTCAGCAGGCCCACATTCGAAAGCGCGTTCAATTGCCATTCCATACCCTCCTTCTGGTCTAAAAACCACCAACCGCTGCCAAACTGCAACTTCCCGGGAATCGAACCATCCTGGAAGTTGCCAGTCATTGTCCCCAATACGTAGTTATCGCAAGGGTTGACACCATACAGGATCATCTTCGGGAGTTTCCCGGCGGTTTCCAATTGATCGAGGTATCGCACCAAAGCCTCTCCTTGCGCGTAGTCGCCGATAGAGTCGTACCCGGTGTCCGGGCCAAACTCGGCTAGACGGCGACGGTTGGTATTGCGCAACGCGCCCAGATGCAACTGTTTCGTCCACCCAGCCTCCGCGTCGAGCTCACCAAAAAAACGAAGCAGAAAACTGCGAAATTTGAGCAGCTCCGCCTCGCCGGTCATAGCGCCGGAGCGCGCGCGCGTATAGATCGCGCTCGCCTCGTTTTCTTCGCAGGGCACCGAATAGGTATAGGGTAACCCGTGATCCGACAGTTTTGCGCCGAGTGATCCAAAGAAGGAGTGCCGAGCGCGCAAAGCGTCGAGCACGCCCGCCAGCTCTGAGCAATTCCGGCCGCTCGCCTTTTCCAGACGCTCGACCCAAGCCTGGAAAGTGTCGATTTGATCGATCGCGAACACCTTGTCAGGCCGGAACGCTGGGTAAACCCGGGTTGACAAGCCGCTTTTTCGAATCGCTTGATGCGACGCAAGGTCGTCAGTCGGATCATCCGTCGTACAAACGACGGAAACCCTGAATTTTTCGAGGATGCGATGTACATTCAGTTCCCGGAGTTGTTCGTTGGCCTGGGCCCAGATCCGGGGCGCGGATTCTTCGTTTAATAGTTCGGTAATCCCGAAGTAACGTCTCAATTCAAGATGGGTCCAATGATAGAGCGGGTTGCGAAGGGTGGCTGGAACCGTCCGGGCATAAGCGAGGAATTTTTCGTAATCGCTGGCGTCGCCGGTAATAAATCGTTCGGGCACACCATTCGCGCGCATCGCCCTCCATTTGTAATGATCCCCGAAATGGCCATCAGCGAGCCAGATTCGGGTCAGGTTTTCGAATTGCCGGTTCTGTGCAATCTCCGCCGGCGGGATATGACAATGGTAATCGAAAAGGGGTTGAGATTGAGCGAACTCGAAGTAGAGCTTTTCGCTTGTGGGCGTTGAGAGCAGAAAATTTTCAGGTAAAAACGTTTTGTCCATGGGTAGCGCTCAGTCGGGGTTTACCTCTGATAAGACCGGGAACGACTCCGGTCAAGTGGTCAGACCACGCATGCGGAAAACGAATAGGTATGATATCCTTTTTCGCCATGCCGATACAGGTCATCGAGCCGCGCCGCCTTTATTTGCAAATTGCCGACCAGGTCCGGTCGTTAATTGCCGCCGGGGAGTTTATGCCCGGGAGTCGTCTTCCCGCGGAACGAGAACTCGCCAAGCGCTTTGGAGTTTCCCGGCCATCCCTGCGGGAGGCGCTGATTGCCTTGGAGGTGGAAGGACACGTCGACGTCCGACCCGGCTCTGGGATCATCGTCACGAGGTCCAACAGTGACGCGCCGGAACGCTCCGGCGAAGAGGGACCACTCGAAGTTTTGCGGGCTCGAAGAGTTATTGAGGGAGCAGTCGCCGAAGAGGCGGCCAGCGAAATGAAGTCGAAAGACGTTGCCGCACTCGACCAGATTCTCCTTCCAATGGAACGGGGGGCAGAGGAGCCTGCCCTGATGGCCGCCGATCGGCAGTTTCACCGCTACATCGCGGCAAAGCTTGATAACAAGGCGATCTTGCGGCTGGTGACAGGCTTGTTTGACCAGGGCTACGGCCCTTTGGCCCGGCGATTTGCTACCCATTTTGATAGCCCAAAAACCTGGGCAAATGTTTTGGCCGAGCACCGCAAGATTGCAGCGGCCCTCGCGGCGCGCGATCCGGAGCGAGCCCGTAAGGCAATGCGCGAACATCTGCGCCAGGTCCATAACCGTTGGGCCCAAAACATCGATCGCAAGGCAAATTCATGACTCGCGATGACGAAATTGACGAAACCATTCCATCCGATGGAGCTGGGAATATGGAACGGTTTCTTGGGTTAAACGAATTTGAACTCGAAGCCCGCCGTCGACTGGCGCCCGCAGTTTACGAATATGTGGCGGGCGGTGCCGGCGATGAGCACTCGATACGCGCGAACGAGGCTAGCTACGAAAAGATTTTTCTGCGACCGCGCGTGCTGAGGTCCGTCGGGCCGGTGAATTTCGAGCAGGAGCTGTTTGGCAGGACTTTGCCTGCGCCCGTCCTGCTCGCCCCTGCCGCCTACCAGCGGCTTATGCACCCGCAAGGCGAACTCGGCGCCGTTCAGGGCGCATTGCGTCACGGCGTGCCTTTCGTCCTCAGCTCCAACGGCACGGTGTCGATCGAGGAAATCATGGCGATACCGGGAGCCCGGTGCTGGTTTCAGATTTACATACAAGGTGACCGCGGTTTCACGCGCGAATCGCTCGCGCGGGTCGAAGCGGCTGGTTGTGAAGCGGTGTGCGTGACGGTCGATACACCTGTGCTCGGGGTTCGCCCTCGCCAAGTGCGAGCCGGATTCGGTATTCCGGCGGATTTTCCCCTTCCCCACGCCAAACGTTTCCGAGCCGCATCGGATCCGGGATCGCACAGTGCGGTGACGTGGAACGACGTGGATTGGTTACGCTCGGTAGTGAAGAGCAAATTGTTGCTCAAAGGCATCTTACACCCGGCCGATGTGGAATTGGCGATTCGCGCCGGGGTGGACGGCATCATTGTTTCGAACCATGGCGGACGCAACCTTGATACGATTGTCCCCCCCATCGAGGCTTTACCCGATATCGCGCAGCAAGCGGGTGGCCGAGTTCCTCTGTTGATGGACGGCGGCATCCGTCGCGGTACCGATGCGCTGAAAGCGTTGCTCCGCGGCGCGAATGCGGTCTTGATTGGGCGCCCGTATTTGTACGCTTTGGCGATCGCCGGAGAGGATGGAGTCGCACGGTGCCTTTCGCTGCTCATCGATGAGCTGCGTCTCGCCATGGCTCTGGTGGGAGCGACTTCCCTGCGAGACCTTAACCGCGACGTGGAGTGGCCGCCCCCGGACTCGCCCTCGCGAAGGTAGTTCCCGGAAAGACGAACCCACAACGCTTGTTCGCGAGAACCCAGGCGCAACTTCCGTTTACAACAAGTGTTTGATAAGTTGTATGAACTTCAAATCCCTTCCTCGAGCGATCGCGACGATGGTGCTCTGTGCCACGTTGTCCGCCGCGATTCTTGCGAACGCAGCCTCTCCCGACCCGAGCCCTGCCGCGGGCGCTGCGGCGAAGCACAAACCTTCTCCGGACGCGATCAAAGCCGCCAGACTGACCCGCTTGAAGAATCAAGTTGATCTGACTGCTGATCAGGAGACCAAAGTTAAACCGATCATCGACAAATATGTCGATGATCGTCAGGCTGCGAATGGCGAGCGAGCAAAGCTGGTCGCACTTAAAACAAAGTACGACAGTGACATCCATGCGATCCTGACGCCGGATCAGCAAACGAAGCTGGCTGCAGAAAAGAGTGCCTCCATCGAAAGAATGAAGGCGGCACGCGCAAAGAAAGCCGCGACCGGCGCGACCTCCTCGCCCTCTCCAGCCAAAACCAACTAGTGCACCAAGTCAGTAACTGGCGCCCCGTTGCAATTGGCTCATCGCGTTTTTTCTCGAGGCGCCGGCGGCTAGGGCAAGTCTGTGCTTGGATGTGCGGACGCACGAATCGGTCTCTTTAGCGGTCCAGCCTGGGATCCGCTCTATCTGCACGCTCAAAGGACGCTAAGGACCTATCTTGGGCCTGGACTATTTGTTGTCGGCCTCCACGGGCGACGGCTCGACGACTTTCGGCGGCCGCGCCTGGCGCAAGGTTGTTGCCAGACCAAAGGCAATGGCGATGACGACACCTCCTGCAAGAAAAGGGGTATTCCCGTATTGAGCATTTGGACGCATGTGGTCGCCGGAAAGCAAAAAGCCGGCGAATACCGGACCAAAGACTCGCCCTAAACTTCCCGCCGATTGCAATACCCCCAGCACGCGGCCTTGCAGCGCGGCACTGGCGCCTTTAGATGCGATGGCGTTCACCGTCGGTTGTGAAAGACTATTGCCGACCGCAAGGCCGGCCGTGAACAACAGGAAGATAGGAACAGATCCTGCCAACGGCATCACCATCATGCTGATCGCCATGATGGCGAAACCGGCAACTGCCAGGTTAACGTCCCCGAAACTTTTCACCAGCCGGCCAATGCCCCCGCCCTGGATTGCGGCGCCAATCAAGCCAAGAAACACAAAGATAAAGCTGATCTGGCTTTGGTTTAGCTCGAATCGCCGATGACTCACCTGTGGGTAAATGACAGTCACCATCGCAAACCCGGCGATGGCAATGAAATAAGTCATCGTGACAATTCCGAGTCGCCAACTGCCGGCTTGCTCGAACGTTTGCTTCCAGTTTCCCGGACCTTGCTGCCGCGCCGCATGTCGGTCGGGTTCCGGAAGTACCACCCACATGAGAACTGCATTTATAATCGACAAGAGGGCTGCAAACCAGAACGGTGCCACCACGGTCCACTGGCTGAGCAGACCGCCAATCGCGGGACCGAGCACGAACCCGATTCCAAATGCAGCGCCGATCAGCCCCATCCTCTTCGAACGATTCTCAGGAGGTGTGATATCCGCAATATAAGCAGTGGCGGTGCCTACGCTGGCGCCAGCCACGCCGGCCAGAATTCGCGCTAGGAATAACATCGCAAGCGAGGTAGCGTCGGCCATCAAAATGTACCCGGTGGCCGATCCAATCAGGCTGCAGAGCAAGACCGGTTTCCGTCCGTAGCGGTCGGAAACCCATCCCAGGATCGGCGACGCTAGAAACTGCATGAAAGAGTAAGAGGCGAGCAGGATCCCGATTTGCCACTCGGTCGCCTGGAAACGCAGGGCGTACAATGGAAGGATCGGGATGATCATCCCGAACCCGATCAGATCGATAAAAACAATCGACAATATGCTGGTTAGCGGTGATTTCTTCATGCTCCAAATACTTCTGGCGCCGCCGGCTCCCAGCGCGTGATCACTCCTTTTTGATATTTCACTCCAGGGTTCCTTTCGTCACTCCCAATTGAAGATGAACCCTCAGATCGCGCCAAACTTTTTCCCCCTGAATCTCTCCTCCTAGCAGCTCCCGGTAGACCCGGATCAAGTGACGCGCTTCCGAGCAATTTTCGCTCAGAAACTCGACTCTGAACCGCCGCAATCCAGCCCCCATCAAGGCTTGGGCGTACTGCGCGCCGGATTGTGCGCGCGCGTTAAACACCGTGTTTCTACACCCCACGTCTGCTTTCACCAGATGCTCGGACCCGACACGATCCCGCAGCTTGACCTCGTGCCGATCGCAGGGGCGGCCACAGTTTGTGTAGTCCGTGCCATCCGAAAGAAAAGCGGCGAACACGCAATGCTCCATATGAAACATCGGCATGTGCTGGTGAATCGTCAGCTCAAATCGATTAGCCGGCTCATAACGCAACAACGAAAGCACTTCCTTGATATTTAAATCATAGGAGATAGTTAGCTGATCAAGGCCGCGCTGCGCAAAAAAACTAGCCGCCAACGGATTAGCTACATTCAGCGAAAAATCTCCGTGCAGCCGAAAGCGCTTAGAGCGGAAAAAGGAAATCGAGCCAAGATTTCGAATCAGCACGCCGTACGGTCGCGCGTTTTCAATCAATCGGAAGAACCCCTGTTCGCCGGACTTCTGAATGCGCGGGGTCGCAAGAAATGCCTGGGCACGCCCACCGATCCTCTCGACCGCTTTCTGATAAAGACGGACATCTTCAAAGTCGACGTAGATCGTTTCGATTCTTTCCTCCAGGGCGACCTCGATCTGGTCGAAAGTTCGGCACAATGTGATCAATTGGGGAGAAGCGTGCCGGCAGGGCTGCGCATCGACGAGAAAGTGCGACAAAGCCGATTCCGACCGGCGGCCACGGGCTCGTTTCAGGACTGGCGCCTCGATCGAGTTCATGAGATGAGAGAAAGAAGACCCGCCACCCAGGTTACCTTGACCCGATCGGTCGACATCGGTTTCGGCATCTAACCTGGCAATTGCGTCGCGTCGAAGCCGGTTAACATATCCGATCGGAATGAAAACGTCGTTCTCGAGGTTGATTTCGAGATTTCGCAGCACATACCGCGTCCCGCCGAGGCGACCCAACTGATCGCGCAACACGTTCGTGGTCAATGCAGAAGTTCTGGCAGGGCTGAGATCAAGTTCTGACGACGCCTCGACGACGTGACCACCGGAAACGACGCGCAATCGGAGGGGGCCGCCGATTTTTCCTGAGGCTTCCATGTCGACCGGAGTTCGAGGCGCCCCAGGGTCACGCGCAAACGTCTGCTGCAATTGCCGGTTGAGGGCTGGGTCATCCGTTTTCCATAACCGATCGCCAACCTTGATCCGTCGAAAATCAATTTGTCCGTTTCGAAAAAGAAGTCGACGAGATTGTACCTCGTAAATCCTCCCGCCTTGCTCGTGTTCAGTATCGTCCCCTGAGTCGATAACAACGCCATCTCCCGGTTTGATTTCCACCTGCGAATTGAGTTCCACAAAATCCTTTCCGATTTTCTGAATGAACCCAATAAACGCGCCACGCTTCTTGCCGCATCGGCCGTTGACCAGTTGTTGATGGTTGACTCCGTGCAACCAACCGGGAAACAGACCCCGCGAGAAAGTCATCTCAAGACTGTACACGTCATTCTTCGGAACACCGCTGGTCTGATGTTCGGATCCGGCCGAGGCGATCGCGCGATCTATCGCGTCACGATAGACTCTCGTGACAGCCGCCACATATTCAGGAGACTTCAGGCGTCCCTCGATTTTGAAACTGGCTACCCCCAGCCGGATCAACTCCGGGATCTCTTCGATCCCGGCAAGATCTTGAGGAGAGAGCAGAAATCTCTTGTCACCAAGATCTTTCGGCCGGCCGTCCACGAGCAGCTGATACGGCAGACGACAGGCTTGGGCACACTCGCCACGATTAGCGCTACGCCGGCCGAGCGACTCACTTGTCAAACACTGACCCGAATATGCGACGCAAAGTGCGCCATGAACAAAAACCTCGACCGGAAATTCATCGGTTGGGAACGGCTTTAACTCTCGCAATGAAAGTTCTCGCGCGAGGACAGCCCGGGTGATCCCCAACTCCCTGGCCAGATCAAGGCCTTCGGGAGAAGTGATCGTCATCTGCGTAGAAGCGTGCAACTCCAGGTCCGGGGCAACTTCACGAGCGAGCCGCGCCAAGCCGGGATCTTGGACGATGATCGCGTCCACACCCGCGTCCGCCAATTGGATCAACATCAGTTCGGCATCCCGAAGTTCATCTGTGAAAATCAACGTGTTGAAAGTGACAAAGCCCCGAACATCGTAACGCCGAAGGTATCCCATGATTTCGGGCAATTCTTCGATGCGGAAATTATCGGCTCGCATCCGGGCATTGAATCGGTCGAGACCGAAATAGACCGCGTTGGCGCCATTCGCAACGGCCGCACGCAAGCATTCCCAATTGCCTGCTGGACTGAGTAGTTCGGGCCGTCGATTCATTCGGCTACATCCTAGCGCGAATCCGGCGAGCGGCAACGTTTGGCGTTCGGCGTTCAACGTTCGACGTTCAACGTTCAAACGGTGGAGGCTCTAAACCGAAAGTTACTATGTTTTGACTGCGCCCGCTGAACGCTGAACGCTGAACGGTGAACGTTAACGTAGCCCCTTGCTAGTTCCCGTTGCTGCTGTTTCTTAAGCGGCGTGGGATTTCGCCCAACAGCGACAATCTGGTTTATCGTCTTGGCTCCATTCATGACGTTCTCCATGCTCTCCGTCGGCTGGCTTTGGGGACTATACATCTTGTTCGCTTCGCATTTGTTGCTGGCGAGCGTTACCCTTATCCCATCGCTCCAGGGGTTCGGTCCAGTCCTGACGAAATATTGGACAACCAGGAAAACAGCCTGGTTGACGATCGACGACGGACCCGACCCTGGCACAACGCCACAAGTACTCGCGCTGCTGAAAACATACGGTGCACGGGCAACGTTTTTCTTGATCGGTGCGAAAGCGGCCAAGTATCCGGAGTTGACCCACATGATACTCGACGCAGGCCATACGATTGGAAACCACACTCAGACCCACCCGCGATTTAGTTTCTGGTGCTTAGGTCCAAGAGGGCTGGTGCGGGAAATTGAGGAATTCGAAGCGACAATCTCTTCGATCGGCGTGGCTGTGCCAATCTGGTTTCGAGCGCCGGCCGGGCTGAAGAATCCGTTCCTGCATCCCATTCTGGCAGCGCGCGGCCTCCAACTGGTCGGCTGGAGCGCTCGGGCGTTTGATACCCAGATCGACGATTCCAGCAGAATTGTAGAACGCATCAAACGATCAATTGTTTCCGGGGCTATCATTTTGTTTCACGAAGGCCACCAGCCAACGGTCTGCCTCGACGCCTTGGAACAGTTGCTGCAGGAGCTCACGGCAGAACAATTCAGTCTGATTCTTCCTCAACCCAGGGAATTGCTCGCCGGCCGCCCTACCTTGTGGGAAACCCCTTGAATGCGTCCATGTCCGGGCGACACTTTACTGCCATGGATGAGTATTACGTTGTCCTCGCGGAGGCGTTGCAGGATCGGCTTGCCGTTATCGCCGATCATCAGCTTCGAGAGCAGAATCCAGAGGCTCATTTGGTAAGGCTGAGGCAGGCTTCTGAACGGATCGAACAACTCCGAGACAGGCTTCCAGAGGACGCTCATCCGATGCTTGTTCACTATCTAGACCGAATGAGCCTGACGAAAGCGCTCGGGTTTCTCCAGGAGCGCTATCTTCCTTAGTGTCCGATGCAAATCGCCGTGCTCGCGGACATCCACGGGAATCTGCCAGCTCTGGAAGCGGTCGCAGCAGAGATCTGCCAGCTCGCTCCTGACCTGGTCGTGGTGGCCGGAGACTTCCAGAATCGCGGACCGAACCCGCGCGAGGTTACTGAATTTGTCGCGAAATCGGGATGGACGCTTTTACGAGGGAATCATGAAGATTACGTGATCCGCCAGAGCCAGAATGCCAGAACCAGGGACGTTACCGACCATTACAATTGGTTACCCGCTCGATGGACTGCGGATCTGACGGGCGACTTTGTCGAGTCAATCAAACAGTTGCCAATCGCGACGACTTTGATTGGACCGGACCGGCTTTCAATTACGATCGCTCACGGTTCTGCCAGATCGAACAACGAAGGCTTTTTTCCGAGCACAACGGACACGAAAGCCAAAGAGATGATCGGCGATGATCCCCCGAGCCTTCTCTGCGTCGGGCACTCTCACATCCCGTTTGTCCGGCAGGTGAATACAACCCTTCTAGTGAACGTCGGAGCGGTCGGGTTTCCTTTCGACGGCGATCGGCGCGCAAGCTACGGAATCCTTACCTGGGACGGGGGTCGCTGGGAGGTCGAAATCCGGCGGATCGAATACGCGGTCGAAAAGGTTCTGGCGGAATTTGAGCGAGTGAAGTTCTACCAAGGCGCCGGCCCGCTTTCCCACTTGATCCGGCGTGAGTTAGAATCGGCTCGCCCGCATCTCACACCCTTCGAATACCTGTTTGGCGCAGGCCTCAGAGAAGGCAGATTATCCGTTCAGAACGCCATCGGGGCCTACCTTGAGATGTCTCAGGCAGACATCGAGGAACAGTTCTTTCTGGTCTTTCGAAAATGAGGCCTTCAACCCTTGACCCGGCCTTAAACCAAAAAATCGAAGATGAGAGATAAACCACAGTTGGCACAGATGACCTAAGCCAAGGGTGACCCTGTATCTTCCTGATCTGTGAAATCTGTGGTTCCGGATTGTGAATTTACCCCAAACCCCCGCTAACGGGAATAAAGCTCGACCACGAGCTGCTCATTGACCACCGGGGCGATTTCTTCACGGGAAGGAGTTCGCATCATTTTGCCGTGGAATTGGTCCTTATCCGCCACCAGCCAATCCGGCACCGGCTGGATTTGGGTTAGCTCAAGATTTCGAGTGACCAATCGCCTTGAACCGGGTCTGTCTTTGATCGCAACCGCGTCTCCTGCTTTAAGATTGTACGAAGAGACATCCACCTTGCGATTGTTCACTGTCACATGTCCATGGGAGACTAATTGGCGGGCCGCGCTGCGTGAATTCGCAAATCCCAGTCGGTAGACCACGTTGTCGAGCCTGGTCTCCAGCATTTGCAGCAAGGTTTCGCCTGTCACACCACGCTTTCGCAGAGCGGACTCAAAGTAGCGGCGAAACTGCCGCTCCATCAACCCGTACATGTGCCGCAATTTTTGCTTTTCGGCGAGAGCGGTCGCGTAGTCCGATTGTTTGCGGCGCGACCCTTTCGGACCGTGCATGCCGGGCGGATAATTCTTCCTCTCCAACGCTTTGCTCGGGCCGAACAAGGCGATTCCGTAACGACGGCTGATTTTCGATTTGGGACCAGTGTAACGAGCCATGATTAAATTCTTCTTTCGAATCAGACGCGGCGTTGTTTGGGTGGGCGACAGCCATTATGAGGGACCGGTGTGACGTCCCGGATCACCGAAATATCGAGTCCGATCGCCTGGATTGCACGAACCGCAGATTCGCGTCCGGCGCCGGGGCCTTTGACCAACACTTCAACTTCCTTCAGACCGTGACCCATCGCCTGGCGGCAAGCATCCTGGGCCACCAACTGTGCAGCATAGGCCGTGCTCTTGCGAGATCCCTTGAAACCAACCTTCCCAGCGCTGGACCAGCCAATCAAGTTGCCAGTGAGATCGGTGATTGAGACGATCGTATTATTAAATGTAGCGAGAATGTGAGCGACTCCCGCAGAAACATTCTTGCTCCCTTTGGCTTTGACGATCTTCGGTTTTTCAGCGTCTCCGCCGTCCAGTGAAAGACTTACTTTGGCGCCTTCACCGGCGCCCTCTTTCTTGGTCTTCGGCTTCGTGACGCGTATTGTCTTGGAAGGCTCGCTAGCAGGCACTGCCACCGGCGTCGGTGTTACTGGCGCCGGTACGTCGGCCGAAACAGCCGGCGGCGCGGCCGTCGCGGATTCTTTTTTGGGAGCCGGCGTGGGTGTCGTTTTTTCGTTAGGCATTCCGTCGTTTCCCCGGATTAGACTTTACCTGCCTTGGCGTCTTTGTTGCGTTGCACGCCGACCGTCTTCCGAGGACCCTTCCTGGTGCGCGCGTTTGTGGAAGTCCTCTGTCCCCGCACGGGAAGCCCGCGAATATGGCGCGTACCGCGATAGCATCGAATCGCCTGCAACCGCTTCAGGTTGCCTTGAATATCACGTCGCAGATCCCCTTCTATCAGAAGTCCGCTCCCATTGATGGCGTGAACAATCTCGCTCAACTGTTCTGGCGTCAGATTTTTCGCGCGCACGTTTGGGTCGATGTTCGCTTGCTCAAGGATTTTCTTGGCGGTTTTGGGTCCGACGCCATAAATGTACGGCAACGAAGCTTCGATCCGCTTATCTCCAGGTATATCAACTCCAAGTATTCGAGGCATATCCAATCATTGGGGCTCGCTTAGTGGCATAACCGTTCGCAACTGCTTGACCTGTTCGGTTCAGCCTTGCCGCTGTTTGTGCCGCGGATTTTTACAAACCACACGAACCACATTCTTTCTCTTTATAATTCTGCAGCTCTCACAGAGCCGCTTTACTGAGGGTCGCACTTTCATCCAATCTCGTCCATTCAGGGGACAAAAAAACGCATCCCGAGGAGATACCCTCTCAGGAGCGTTTCTCTTTCAAAATAGCCCTACTTTTGCCGAAAGGTTATTCGGCCTTTCGTCAAATCGTAAGGTGACATCTCTACCATAACTTTATCTCCTGGCAAGATCCGAATGAAATGCAATCGCATTTTTCCGGAGATATGCGCCAGAATCCGATGTCCGTTGGGTAGCTCCACCCGAAACATCGTATTCGGCAGCAACTCAACTACCTTACCCTCAACTTCGATGACGTCTTTTCGCGCCATGTCAAAATTTCTGGTTCACCTTTCGTCACTAAAACTGTGTGTTCGAAGTGCGCGGAGGGCAAATGGTCGGCCGTCACCACGGTCCAGTCGTCATCCAGAACTTTCACCGCCGCACGGCCCATATTGACCATCGGCTCGATTGCCAAAGTCATTCCAGCCTTCAGCTTCGCCGTGGCGCCGGGGCTGCGATAATTTGGGATTTGCGGTTCCTCATGGAGGTGGCGACCGACGCCATGGCCCACAAACTCCTTGACCACACTGAACCCGTTCGATTCAACTTCGTCCTGGATCGCTGCGCATAATTCGTTCAGGCGGCGCCCCTCGCGAGCATTTTCGATCCCTTTGCTCAGTGCATCTTCGGTCACACTCAGCAGTCGCTGCACATCGTCGCTCACCAACCCGACTGAAATTGTGGCTGCCGTGTCGCCCACGAAGCCGTCCAAGACAACGCCAATGTCCAGTTTCACGACATCTCCGTATTGAATCCGCCGGGAGCCGCCGATTCCGTGAACCACCTCATCGTTCACCGAAATGCAGATGTGGCCAGGGAACCGTCTGTACCCAAGGAAAGCGCTCCTGCACCCAGCTTCGGACATCAACTTGGCGCCGGACTGGTCCACATCTTTGGTGGTAATACCCGGACAGAGCATCGCAGAAAGCTGGTCCAGAATGGCGCTTGCCAGTTTGCAAGAGGCGCGCATCTTTTCAATCTCCTGCGGTGTCTTGATTGGGATCATGCGACAATTAGTTGGCTCACGTCCTTAAAAACCGCCTCCCCCGCACCACCGGCGTTGACGCGTGCCAATATATCGCGTCTGTCGTAAAAGTCTGCCACCGGAACGGTTTTCTCTCGATACTCCTGCATCCGGTGCGCCAGAGCGCCGACATTATCATCGTCGCGAGCCTCGAGTTTACCCCCGCAGTTTGGACACGGATCATTCGCGTCGTGAACCTGTCGTCCAATACTGACCACTTTTCCGCATTTGCAACATGTCAACCTTCGCAACATCCGCGCCTTAATGATTGGATCCGAAACTTCCAATAAAATCGCGATTTCGATCGCTAACTGACGCTTGCAAAGCAAATATTCGAATAGCTCGGCTTGCGTCACCGTTCGCGGAAACCCATCCAATAAAAAAGAACCATCACTCTTGTCAAGCCAAGCCGCCACCAAGTGGAAAACCATTTCGTCCGGCGCCAAGCTGCCGGTGACGACGATAATTTTGGCAACCCGCAGAACGAACGGCGTTCCGCGCTTCGCTTCTGCTGGAAGAACCGCTCCTGTCGACGTGGCTGCAATCCCGAAGCGTTTCTGTATCAATTCCGCCTGCGTCCCCTTCCCGGAAGCCGGCGGCCCTAGAAGAACAATTCGCCTCTTCACCCCTTAAACTATCTCTGGTTCACGAATATGGAGACCGCGACACCCGCAACGGCCAGGAGTGCGAAAGCCACCCACATCCATAATAGAACCCCTTCTTTGACCACTTTGCCGGTTCCACCGCCGACGCGATCGAAGCGACCCCGGATGCGCCCCTTGCGGAGAAAGCCATCGTAATGCCGTTGAATAAGGTGCGTCTCCACTTGCCGCATGGTGTCCAGCAAAACGCCAACGATAATCAAGAGGCTCGTTCCGCCGAAGAATCGTGCAGTCATCCGGGGAACTCCAAGCCAAGTGATCATGGTTTCCGGAATCACCGCGATGATCGTCAGGAAAAGCGCGCCAGCAAACGTCAATCGAGTCAAGGTATACTCGAGAAATTCCGCTGTCGGCTTCCCGGGTCGATAGCCAGGGATGTAGCCGTTGTATTTTTTTAGATCGTCCGCGATCTGCGTCGGCTGAAACTGAATCGCAACCCAGAAGTAGCTGAAAAAAAAGATGAGAGCCGCGGTCAGAGCGTAATGCCAGAAACCGACGGCCAGGGCGTTGGAAAGGGTTACGGCCCATTCCTGATTTCGGAATGCCATGCTGAGGATCGTCGAAGGAAACAACAGGATGGCCTGAGCGAAGATCAATGGCATCACCCCGACGGAGTTCACTTTCAAAGGGAGAAACTGTGTTTGGCCGCCATAAACTTTCCGGCCGACCACACGTTTCGCGTACTGGATACTGACCTTCCGCTGGCCTTGTGTGAGGGCAATGACAGACGCAACGACCAGGACCAGAAACGCGATCATCAAAACGAGCACAATTGGGCTTACCCTGCTCGGAGCGCCTCCGGTTGGTACGAACGTGTTCCACACCTGCACCAATGCGCCGGGTAGCGACGCGACAATTCCGACGGTGATAATCAAGGATGTCCCATTCCCGATTCCCCGATCGGTAATCTGATCGCCGACCCACATCAGAAACATTGTTCCGGCGCTCAAGGTCATCGTCGCCACGATCTGGAACCCGAGCCCCGGATTCTCAACCAGTGGCCCGAGCCGGGCTGTCACCGCTTCGATGCCCTGTAGAAAAGGATTGGAGGAAGGATTCTGCATCGAGACCGCAAGCAGATATCCCTGGAATATGCAAAGGGCGAGCGTCACGTACCGGGTGTACTGAGTGATTTTTTGCCGGCCGCCATCTTCCCGAGCCAGCTTATTTAGACGCGGTATCACCGCAGTGAGCAACTGCATCATGATCGATGCGCTGATATACGGCATGATCCCAAGAGAGAAGATCGCGCAATGCTCCAAAGCGCCTCCGGCAAAAATATTGAAAAGAGCAGCCACACCACCGCCGGCCGATTTCGACATGGACGTCTGAAACCACTCGTTCAAGACGTGCGCATTCACGCCGGGAATGGTAATCGCCGCGCCGGCTCGAACGATGACCAGCATTGCGACTGTGAACAGAATGCGTTGCCGCAATTCCGGAATTTTGAAAATATTCGTGAATGCGGAAATCATGGGGACGAACGAGTCGAGATTAACCGCGAATAATCACCGATCCACCGGCTTTTTCAATTCCCTGCCGCGCGGTTTCGCTGAATTTGTCGGCCTCGACCGTCAACTTCTTCGTGAGTTCGCCTCGCCCCAAAATCTTCAAGCCGTCAAACTTTCCGTTCACCAACCCTTTTTCGCGCAGAAGTTGCTCCGTCACATGCGCACCCTGGTCGAACTGCTCGAGGTCACCCAGGTTCACCAACGCATAAGCGGTCTTGAACGCCGCGTTGTTAAAGCCGCGCTTCGGCAACCTTCGGATCAGTGGCATCTGACCGCCTTCGAATCCCAAACGGATGCTTCCGCCCGAGCGAGCTTTTTGTCCTTTGTGACCTTTGCCGCTGGTTTTTCCGTGACCGGAACTTTCACCGCACCCGAGTCGTTTGACCCGGTGCTTTGATCCCGGACGAGGCTTTAATTCGTTTAACCGCATAGTTCGTAAATTTTCGATAGAGACGCGCTTTTGCGCGTCCGGATGATTATGATCGCTGGTCGTCGAAATCGCGGAAGCGCGTTACTACCTGGTCTCCTTACCGCGAAGCTTGAGAATATCCTGGCGATGCCGGAGTCCTCGCAGAGCCTCGATCGTGGCTTTGACAACATTGGCGTGATTACTGGAGCCAAGCGATTTGGCCAGCACATCTTTAATCCCCGCCGCTTCCACCACTGCTCTCACACCGCCTCCGGCAATAACGCCAGTTCCAGGCGAAGCGGGCCGCAATAGAACGCGCCCCCCGCCAAATTCCCCGATCACCTCGTGCGGAATAGTGTTTTCATAGACCGCGACGGCAACCATCGATTTCCGGGCGGATTCGGACGCTTTGCGTATCGCCTCGGACACCTCGTTCGCTTTGCCGAATCCGTATCCGACTCGCCCTTTGTGGTCGCCAGCAACGATCAACGCGCTGAAACTGAATCGGCGTCCGCCCTTGACCACTTTTGCGCAGCGGTTAATGAAGACCACTTTCTCGGTCGTATCGCCTTTTTGCCCACCCGATGAATTGTCGTTGCGACGATTTCTTGCGTCAGTTGCCATATATGTTTTTGCGGTGGGACGGAGTAGTTGCAATCCGACTTCCACCAAATTCCGCTAGAATTCCAGCCCCGCGGCGCGCGCCGCATCGGCCAGCGCTTTTACTTTCCCGTGGTAACTAAAACCTCCCCGGTCAAATACCACAGCTTTGATGTTTTTCTGCAGACTTCTTTCAGCGAGCAGGGTCCCGACTTTCACCGCCGTCTCCACATTGGCATTCGTCCTTCGTTTCCCTTTCACGCCGGATTCCACGGTTGAAGCCGCAGCCACGGTCCGGCCGGAAGAATCGTCGATTACTTGCGCATAGATATGCTGGCCGGAGAAATGCACCGCCAGACGGGGGCGCTCCGGGGTACCGGTCACGCGCCGGCGTATGCGGGTATGTCGAATCTTAATGCGATCAATCGTTTCCATTGTACTTCCAAAGGCTAGACTAGTTCTCTTTGTCTGCCTGCATCATTGTTATTGGACCGTCTTGCCTTCCTTGCGGAGAATCTGTTCGCCAGTGTACCGGATTCCTTTTCCCTTGTACGGTTCCGGAGGATAATAAGACCGAATGTCGGCGGCTACCTGGCCCACCACTTGTTTGTCGATTCCTTCAATCAAAAGCTTTGTATTCTCCTGAACGGTGATCTTGATCCCATCCGGAATCGGAAACACCACCGGATGCGAAAATCCAATGCTCAGGTTCAAATTCTTTCCCTGCACTTGCGCACGAAAACCGACACCGTGAATTTCAAGTCCCTTCTGGAAACCCTGACTGACGCCGACGACCATGTTGTGCACCAAACTGCGCGAAAGCCCGTGAAGCGCCTTGACCGCTCTGGTTTCGGTAGCCCGGTCCAGAACCGCCTGTTTGCCGTCGACACGAAGCTTGATCGAGTCTGGCAAGATCCACTCCAGCTTACCCTTCGGCCCTTCCACCTTGATCGAACCGGTATCGGAAACGGCCAATTTTACTTTTTCGGGAATTTCGATCGATTTTTTGCCGATTCGAGACATGGGGAAACCTCCTCACCAGATAAGAGCCAACAATTCGCCGCCGACCCGTTCTTTGCGAGCCTCGCGACCGGTCACAATCCCTCGGGATGTCGACAGAATCGCGACTCCCATACCCCCGAGAACTCGTGGGATATCGGCTGAACCGACATATTTTCTCAGGCCAGGTTTGCTGACCCGTTTGAGACCCGTTAACGCGGGCGTACGATTCACAAACTTCATCGTTACTTTAATTTGCGCGGGCTTGCTTTGCGTATCGACTTCATATTCGGAAATGTATCCTTCCCGCTTCAAGATTCGCGCGATCTCCTCTTTGATACGGGAATAAGGCGCCGACACGTCGCCCCGGTGCGCACGAGCTGCATTGCGGAGGCGTGTTAAAAAATCTGCGATCGGGTCTGAAAGATTACTCATCAACTATTCTCCTCGGACGCGGCTTTTGTCGGCTGCTTTTTGTCGCTGAACGGGATGCCCAGCTCCGTCAGAAGCGCCTTGGCCTCTTCATTCGTTTTCGCCGTCGTGACAATCGTGATGTCAAACCCGACGTTTCGCTTAATCTTATCCAGGTCCACTTCGGGAAAGATGGATTGATCGTGAACCCCGAGCGTATAATTGCCGTTGCCATCGAACGCCTTCGGAGAGATCCCCCGAAAATCGCGAATTCTCGGCAACGCCATCTTAATGAGGCGCTCAAGGAATTCGTACATACGATCTCCGCGCAATGTCACTTTCGCCCCGATTGCCTGTCCCTTTCGAAGCTTGAAATTGGAAATGCTTTTTTTGGATTTCGTCTCGGCCGGTTTCTGTCCTGTAATAACAGTCAGCTCCTTCTTGGCGTCCTCAAGCGCCTGTTTGAGATCAGTCCCTTGAGCGGGGATGCAAGTGTTTACGACCACTTTGTAGACCTTTGGCACCTGGAAAACATTCTTGTAGCCGAGGCTCTTGCTTAAAGCCGGTATCACTTTGGCCTGGTACTCTTTGTACAGTTCAGCTTGCATCGTCTATTCTCCCCGACCTTTTTTAGCGGGCTTGACCACACGGGTTTCCACCAGTTTCACATTCGAGATGTGAATCGGACCTTCCCGAGTGATAATCGCCCCGTTCGGATTGTCCTGCGATTTGCGCTGTGTCTTTTTAATCAGCCGCACTCCCTCGATCAGTACCTGCTGCTTCTTCGGCAAAACCTGCAGCACCTTTCCGGACGCTCCCTGGTGGTTACCCGAGATGACCTTGACCTCGTCCCCTTTTTTTACGTGAAATCGCAACTTGCTCATAGCACCTCCGGAGCGAGCGAAATGATCTTCATGAAATTCTTCTCGCGCAACTCCCTGGCAACCGGCCCAAAAATACGTGTTCCTCGCGGATTCAGATCCTTATCGATAATGACAATGGCATTGTTATCGAAACGCAGGTAGGAACCATCGTCGCGCTTCACCGGCTGCTTCGTTCGGACCACCACAGCCCGAACAACTTCACCTTTTTTCACTGTACCGTTCGCCGAAGCTTCTTTCACGTTGCAGGTAATAACATCCCCAATAGAAGCATAGGCAGTCTGTTTGCCGATCACCCCGATCATCGTTGCCATCCGGGCGCCGGTGTTGTCGGCCACATCTAATCTGGAACGAATCTGAATCATAGCTTTCCCAAATTAGTGCTTTAATACTTCGACCAGTTGCCACCGTTTCAAGCGACTCAAAGGTCGGGTTTCTTCAACGCGCACCAGATCTCCAATCGAACATTGGTTCTTCTCGTCGTGCGCATACAGTTTTTTGGTTCGTTTCACAATTTTCCCGAACTTCGCGTGCGGGACACGTCGAACCACCGCTACCACAATCGTTTTCTCCATTTTATTGGAAACGACCTGACCAACGCGGGTCTTCCGAAGATGCCGCTTCGGAATTTCAGACTGCTGCGGTGCAGCGGCCGGCGTCTCGGACGTCGCAGGACGATCATCCGACAAACCGGCAGCTTCGGCCGCCGTGGCAGTACTTTCTGCATTTACAGTCTCTTCACTCATTTGTACTTTCTAATTCCTTCGGAGGACGCGGTGATCGGCTCTGCCGGATCAACCGTCCGACTTGTTCGCGCGTTCAGACAGTATTGTCTCGATGCGAGCAACCTCTCTCCGACTAATCTTGATCACGCTCGGCCTCTCCGTCGCGCCGGTCTGCTGTTGCAGGCGAAGATTAAACGTGTCCTTTCGAAGCTCGTAACGTCGAGCAACCAGCTCTTCGTTACTCAACTCGCGTAATTCCTTAATTTTCATAGCTCAATCTTCATGGACGGCTAGACAACCGCCGCACGCTGCCGGCTGATAAAACGGGTTTTGATAGGAAGCTTCGTCGCGGCTAGCCGCAACGATTCCCGGGCAACCGATTCTGTCACGCCGTCTAACTCAAAAAGTATGTTGCCAGGACGGACCGTCGCGACCCAGAATTCTGGATTCCCTTTTCCCTTTCCCATCCGGGTTTCCGGCGGCCGCTTCGTCACCGATTTATCCGGGAAAATTTTGATCCAAAGCTTCCCTTTTCTCTTCATGTTGCGAGTCAACGCCACACGAGCTGCCTCGATCTGGGTGTTGGTGATCCAGGCCCGATCAAGCGTCTGCAAAGCGTATTCACCGAACGCAATCGAGATATTTCGGGAGGCGTTGCCGGTGCGGCTTCCTCGCTGCGTCTTTCGGTACTTCACTCTCTTTGGCATCAATGGCATATGATTTCTCCCGAGTTAAATTTATCTGGAGGTTGAGGAGGGTTCATGTGACCCCTCTCTCTTCTGCGACTGCTGGTCGACTACCGGTTCCGGTTTGCAGATCCAGCATTTGACGCCAATTTTGCCGTACACCGTGTTCGCCTCAGCAAATCCGTAATCGATCGGTGTGCGTAGCGTGTGCAGCGGGATCTTCCCTTCGCGATACCATTCGGCACGCGAAATCTCCGCACCGCCGAGGCGGCCGGAACAACGGATTTTGATGCCCAATGCCCCGAAATCCATTGTCGTTTGCACCGCCTTCTTCATCGCCCGCCGGAACGAAATACGACGCTCGATTTGCAAGGCAACGTTTTCCGTTACCAATTGCGCGTCAAGTTCCGGTGTCTTGATCTCCTGAATATCTATCTTAACCTGCTTCCCGCCTGACATCCGGGTGATCTCTTCGGTCATCTTCTCGATCTCGGCCCCTTTGCGGCCAATCACGATCCCTGGGCGAGCTGTGAAAATAGTAACTCGGATACTGTTCCATGCGCGTTCAATCACGATCTTCGAGACCGCGGCCATGGAAAGCTTCTGCTTCACAAAACGGCGGATCTTAAGATCGGCATGCAAGAACTCCGGAAATTCCTTCGTCGAAGCATACCAGCGCGAACGCCAATCTTTGTTCAGCGCAAGTCGAAATCCAATTGGATTAACTTTCTGTCCCATACTTACTCTTTCTCTGCTGTCGGCTTAGTCTCGCTTGCAGGCTCAACGCCGCCGATTGGTTCATCGACTTTGTTTGGAACGGTCTCGCTTGAAGCCGCCTTGACGGCGGTTTGCTCTTTTCCGGATTCACGTTTCGCTCCCGGCTTGCGACCGACTCCGCCCGCGCGACTGGTCTCACGTTTTTTTGTACGTTTCCCCGGCGCATCTGGTACCAACTCGTCACTCAACACGATCCGGATGTGACTGGTTCGTTTCCGCAGCGGACTCGCGCTGCCCCGCGCTCGCGGTCGAAACCGCTTAAAGGTCGGGCCTTCTCCGACAACGGCCTCCTTGACCAGCAGGGTGTCCACCCTGAGTTCAGCATTGTTCTCCGCATTGGCGATCGCACTTTTCAACGTTTTCTTCACCAGAAAAGCCGCCTTTTTTGGACTGAAAGCCAACAGGTCCAACGCCTCCGAGGCTGAGTGACCCTGTATTTCCCGGGTCACCTCACGCGCCTTGAACGCCGAGATCCGCGCAAACTTATATGTCGATGTCACCTGCATAGCTTTTTGTCCAAGACAGACGCTCCTTACTTCGCCACCTTGGCGGTGTGGGCGCCATGTTTCTTAAAGGTCCGGGTCGGCGAAAATTCGCCCAGCTTATGGCCGACCATATTTTCAGTCACAAACACCGAGTTAAAAATCTTGCCGTTATGGACCAGGAAAGTGTGCCCCACAAAATCTGGCGTGATCATGGATCGGCGCGACCAGGTCTTAATCGGCCTCTTCGCGACGCTGGCACTGCTCATTTTCTCGACTTTTTCGAGAAGCTTGACGTCCACGAATGGACCTTTCTTTAGCGATCTGGACATAAATTACTTCTTCGTCTTTTTCCGGCTCTGCCGGCGCTCGATAATCACCGAGTCGCTTGGCTTATGTTTACGGCGGGTTTTGAATCCCTTGGATAACTGACCCCAAGGGCTGACAGGATGATGTCGGCCACCGCCCCCCTTGCTCTTTCCCTGGCCACCCCCCATCGGGTGGTCGATCGGGTTCATCGCCATGCCGCGAACGTGCGAACGCCGACCCAGCCAACGACTCCGGCCCGCTTTGCCGCTCGAAACGTTCATATGTTCGACGTTGCCGACCTGGCCAATCGTCGCGTATGAATTTTCATGGATCCTTCGTATCTCGCCCGACGGCATTCGGACAAGCGCATAGCCTGCCTCGCGGTTGCTCAAAATTGCCTGCTGGCCGGCGCTCCGGGCCACCTGCCCGCCTCTGCCTGGAATTATCTCCACATTATGAACAGCCGTTCCTAACGGAATCGATTTTAACGGCAGAGCGTTCCCAAGATCCGGGGCGACATTATCACCAGCAATCACTTTCGCCCCGACCTTGAGCCCTGTCGGCGCAAGGATGTAGGTCTTCTCTCCTTCGGGATATTGCAGAAGAGCGATGCGCGCCGAACGGTTCGGGTCGTATTCAATCGCTTCCACTGTCGCTGCGACATCCCGACGCTTTCGCTTAAAATCGATGACGCGATATTTTTGTTTATGCCCGCCTCCAATGTGTCGCGACGTCAAGCGCCCAGTGTTGTTGCGTCCACCGGACCTCTTGCGCGGTTCGAGGAGCGACTTCTCCGGTTTGTTTTTCGTGATCTCGTCGAACCCCGGCGTCTGCTTGAAACGTTGCGTCGGAGTGAGCGGTCTAAAGTTCTTTAATGCCATGATTTTCGGCTCCTGCTATACGAGATCAATTTTCTCTCCCTCGGCCAGCGTGACGATCGCCTTCTTCCAGTGCGGCCGCCTGCCGAAGTCAGCCCGGCGTTCCCTTTTCTTTTTCCCGGCGTATTGGGCCGTGTTCACACGGACAACTTTCTTGCCAAAGATTTCCTGGATCGCCTGCTTGATCTGAAGCTTGTTCGCCCGGGGATCGACGCGGAAAACATACTGATTGTGCTTTTCTCCCAGCAGACTGGCCTTCTCCGTAAGGCGGATATTATGAATCAGACTCGTCGGTTCGTTCATGCCAATCTCTCCGCCAGCTGGACCAATGCTTCGTTGGTTACGATGATTTTTTGGAACGCGAGCAACTGTTCGGTATTCACTTCGGCCGCGGTGTTCAAGAGGACCGGGTGAATATTTCTCGCAGCTTTGTAAGTCGTTTCATCAAATTGGGTGGAAATCACCAGAACCTTCCGCGCTTCAGTCTGGGACTTCAGGAAGGAGACAAAATCTTTGGTTTTGGGGGCCGCCACTTTGATCTCCTCCGCAACCAGCACGTCGCCCGCCACGATCCTGGAACTCAGCGCCTTGAGCAAGGCGAGACGCCTGACGCTCTTGGGGACCTTCTTGGAATAGTCTCGCGGTTTCGGACCAAATACCACGCCGCCACCAGACCAGACCGGCGAGGAGGCGTAGCCGGCTCGTGCGCGTCCGGTCCCTTTTTGGCGCCATGGTTTCTTGCCGGAGTACGCAACCTCGGCCTTAGTCTTGGTATTTGCCGAACCGCTTCGTCGGTTTGCCCGCAGAGCGACGACGACGTCATGAAGAGCCTGGGTCCCACGCCCGTTTTCGATAACGTTAATCTTTGCCTCTTTGGCCGCTGCAATTGTCAACACAGTCGCGCTCATTCAGCTTTCCCTTCGTTGGCATCCTCTTTTTTCTTCGCGGGCCGTACGACGACGTAACTCCCATTCGATCCCGGCACCGCCCCACAGACCAGAATGACGTTTTCTTCCGGACGTACTTGAACAATCCTCAAGTTCTGAACGGTGACCCGATCATCCCCCATGTGCCCGGGCATCCCCATGTTTCGCCAGACCCGGCCCGGCGTTGACCGGTTCCCAATCGCGCCATTTCGCCGATGCGTCTTGGAACCGTGAGCCGCCGGCTGGCCTGCGAATCCGTGCTTTTTCACCACACCCTGAAACCCTTTTCCCTTGGAACGGCCAATCACGTCGACAAATTCACCCGGCTGAAACTGGTTCACGCTAACGTTCAGGTCTACGTCCACCGGCATTCCGTCCGGCAATCGAAATTCTCTTACGAACTTCTTCGGTTCGGAATTCGCCTTCTTGAAATGCCCGATCAACGGCTTCGTGACACGCGATTCTTTCTGTGAATCAAAGCCAATCTGTACCGCGCTATATCCATCCGTCTCCGGGTTCTTGACCTGAACGACGGTATTGCCACCCGCTTCGATCACGGTCACGGGCGTAGCTTTCCCATTCGCGTCGTACACACGCGTCATCCCGATTTTCCGACCTAAAAGTCCAATCTTCATTCTCTTTTGGGATAACCGTTAAATCTTGATAGTGATATCAACCCCTGCCGGGAGATTCAGCTTGCGCAGCTCGTCCACCGTCTTCGCCGTCGGCTCGATGATATCGAGCAACCGCTTGTGAGTGCGCATTTCAAATTGGTCCATCGACTTTTTGTCGACGTGCGGTGACCGGTTGACTGTGAATTTTTCAATCTTCGTCGGCAAAGGAATCGGGCCGGCAACTTTCGCGCCCGTGCGCTTTGCCGTCTCGACAATCTCCACTGCCGACTGGTCCAGCATACGGTAGTCAAAACCCTTTAAGCGGATGCGAATGCGTTGACCGTTTGCCATAATCTATGATCCTTTCTGATCCAAAACCGCCGCTACGATCTGGGCCGGTACAGCTTCAAAGTGAGACGGCTCCATCGAGTAAGAAGCACGCCCTTTTGAAAGTGATCGAATTGCGGTGGCATAACCGAACATCTCGGCGAGCGGCACCTCTGAATGAACGATCGTGGCGAAGTTTTTGGCCTCCATGTTCATGATGCGCCCTCGACGCCGATTTAAATCTCCCATGATATCGCCCTGGTACTCATCGGGCGTAACGCACTCCACTTTCATGATCGGCTCCAGAAGAATCGAGTGCGCCTTCTTGAACGCATCCTTCATCGCAAAGATCGCGGCGAGCTTGAACGCCAACTCATTCGAATCGACGTCGTGGTACGACCCGTCTACGATCTCCACATAGAAATCGATGACTTGATACCCTCCGACGACTCCGTTCGAAACCGATTCTTCAATCCCTTTCTTGACCGCAGGGATATATTCCTTCGGAATCGCGCCCCCGACGATTTTATTCTCGATCGTGACGCCCTTCCCGCGCTCGCGTGGTTCGACTTTCACCACCACATGTCCGTATTGACCGCGGCCGCCGGATTGCTTGATCAGCTTTCCTTCACCAGTGGCGTTTTTGGTGATCGTTTCGCGATACGCGATCTGCGGCTTACCCGCATTGGCGTCCACTTTGAACTCGCGCAACATGCGGTCACGGATGATTTCCAAATGAAGTTCGCCCATCCCCGCAATGATCGTCTGCCCGGTGTCTTCGTGAGTGAAAACCCGGAACGTCGGGTCTTCTTCTGACAATCGCTGAAGCGCGATCCCCATTTTCTCCTGATCGATCTTCGTCTTCGGTTCGATCGCCATCGAAATCACTGGCTCCGGAAATGACGGGGGCTCCAGGAGGATCTGCGCCGATTCATCGCAAAGTGTGTCGCCCGTCGTGATATTCTTTATTCCAACGATGGCCGCGATATCCCCTGAATAACAGGTATCGATGTCTTCGCGCTTATCCGCCTGGATCTGGATCAAACGACTGATGCGTTCGCGCTTGTTCGTGCGCGGATTGTAGACCGTGTCTCCCTTCGAAAGCTTTCCGGAATAGACACGGAAAAAGACGAGCTTGCCGACAAACGGGTCGCTCCACAGCTTAAACGCCAACGAACAGAAGTCCGCATTGTCATCGGTCGGAGCAAACTTCTCGTCGAGCGTGTCGGGATCAATCCCTTTGGCTGGAGGAATATCCAGCGGACTCGGAAGATAATCGACCACTGCGTCGACCAGATATTGAACACCTTTGTTCTTAAATGCAGAACCGCCGGCGACCGGGATAAATTTATTTGCGATGGTCAGCCGACGGATTCCCGCCTTAAGTTCGTTTGGTGTGACCGGCTTTTCTTCGAGGAAGAGAGTTCCGACTTCGTCGTCAAGGTTGGCTACCTGTTCGACGAGGTCATTATAGGCCCGGTCGATCATTTCCTTGTGGTCATCCGGAATGGAAGTGACCTCGTAGACAGATCCGAAAGAATCGCTGTCAGAGTAAATGATCGCTTTCTTGTTAATGACGTCGAGCTGACCTTTGAGATAATCTTCCCTGCCCAAAGGAATCAAAATCGGCCAGGCATTCGCGCCGAGTTTGGTCCGGATCTCTTTGATGACGTTGTCGAAATTGGCACCGACCTTATCCATTTTGTTAACAAAACAGATTCGAGGCACGTTGTACTTGTTCGCCTGGCGCCAGACCGTTTCAGTCTGCGGCTGCACTCCAGCCACGCTGTCGAAGACGAGGATCGCACCGTCCAAAACTCGCAATGAACGCTCTACCTCCGCGGTGAAATCGACATGGCCGGGAGTATCGATAATATTGACGCGCTGCGGCTGGTCTTCGAAAAGCTTGAAGACACCCTCTTCCTTGCGCTGATTCCAAAAACAGGTGGTCGCAGCAGATGTAATCGTTATGCCGCGTTCCCTTTCCTGCTCCATCCAATCGGTTACCGTGTTACCGTCATCCACGTCGCCGATGCGGTGAATCATTCCGGTGTAAAATAGAATCCGCTCGGTCAGAGTTGTCTTGCCAGCATCGATGTGAGCGCTGATACCAATGTTCCGCGTACGTTCCAGGGGGTAAGCACGATTTGGAGAATTAGGGTTGGCCGTCATAACACTCGACTTATCTATCTCTAGAACGGACGTCGCCATATCGGTTACCACCGGAAGTGCGCAAACGCCCGATTGGCCTGCGCCATTTTGTGCGTGTCGTCGCGCTTCTTGATCGCGTTTCCCTGCCCAGACGCGGCATCCTTGATCTCCGCCGCCAGATTCGCAGTCATGGTGCCTCGGCGATTCTTGGCAAAATTCACCAGCCACCGCATCGCCAGAGAAACTTGTCGGTCCTGGGGAACTTCGATCGGGACCTGGTAGGTTGCGCCACCGACCCGTCGAGATTTCACCTCGAGCCGAGGTTTCGCATTCTCAAGCGCCTTGAGCAGCGTATCCAACGGATCGACCGAATCCGAACCTTCCCGGCTGCGTTCGATCGCCTCGTACACGATTCGCTCCGCAACCGACTTTTTGCCACTCCTCATGACGGTACTGATCAGACGCGCCACCACCGGGCTGCCGTACCTGCTGTCCAGGGACTCAATCTTATGAATGACTCTGTGCCGACGTGACATACTTTCCTTCGCCGCGGCTCGGGCCATTGCCCGAACACCGCGAAATTTTACTTCTTCTTACCTTTTGTAGCCGCGGCCGCCTCAGCGCCTGACTTCGGACGTTTAGCGCCATACTTAGAACGGCTGCGGCGGCGGCCATCCACCCCGAGACTGTCAAGCGTTCCACGAACGATGTGATACCGAACGCCAGGCAGATCTTTTACCCGGCCACCGCGAACCATCACGATCGAGTGCTCCTGCAAGTTGTGCCCCTCTCCCGGGATATAGGCGATCACTTCGTACCCGTTCGTGAGACGCACTTTTGCAACCTTCCGCAGCGCCGAGTTCGGCTTCTTTGGCGTGCGAGTCATCACTTGCACACAGACTCCGCGCCGCTGCGGGCAATCGGCGAGGGCCGGTGATTTCGATTTCACCGCCATCTTCCGGCGACCCTTTCTTACGAGCTGGTTGATCGTTGGCATGTAACAAAATTCGGTTTAGTCCAAAATCGTTCAGAGATTAAAAAAGCCGCTCTGGCAGTACGGACCTCTATTCCGCCAGACGCGGGGGAGCGTGGACTATATTAGTTTTCCCACGCCGCGCAAGAGATTTTCCTCAACGATCTCACCGGAAAATCCGGGGAAATCGGACCGAGAGAGTACCACAGATTTCGCCATTTTCATCCGAAAAGCAAGTAAACCGTCCCGGTTTGCTCGGCGTTCGTGAAGCAAAACGAGACGCTTTGCTATTACGCTCAAACGCCGGCGCTGGATCTCGATCATTGTCCATGGTATCCTGATTGCTGTGGCAGGCGATCGCTGGCTTGGGATATTTCCAGCCAGAGGAAAGTCCGAACACCAAAGGGCGGTATGCCTCGTGAAAACGAGGGTACCCGGGATGTAAATCCCGGATAACGGACAGTGTCACAGAAAATAAACCGCCCGGCGCCATCAGTTGTCAGGGGTCAGTTGTCAGTAAGGAGAGCAGAAATAAGAGCCGCGAACTTCGGATAGATCCAACGGAGAACTGGCAACTTACCGCTGCCAACTGATGGTGCCAGGTAAGGGTGAAAAGGCGGGGTAAGAGCCCACCGGATCTTCGCGTAAGCGAGGTCGCACGAAAAACCCCATATGGTGCAAGACAAAGCAGAGGGAAGAGTTGCCCGCTCGTTTTTCCCGCGAAAGCGGAAGAAGCCCTCGGGTAATAGTCGCACCCGGCATCATGATGCCGGGCACTCAGGAAACCGGGTGAGATAAATGATCGCCATTGCGCGAAAGCGGAGAACAGAATTCGGCTTATACCACTCAAGGCGAGGCCCGCTCGGGATACCCGAAGCGGGCCTCGACCGTTTAGCCTTGGAATGTCGCGAGCAATTTGGCTCGCGACATTTCAAGGCTGCCGACTTGAACCCTCCACGGCTTTGTGTATGTAAGAAGATCCCGCCTGTCCCTGAATCCTAACCAATCCCAGGCAATGCAAACAAACGGTATACTCTACAATAATATAATCGAAACAGTCGGCCGGACTCCGCTGGTCAGGCTCAACCGCGTGACGCGCGGCATCGACGCCACAATTGCGATCAAATGCGAATTCTTTAATCCCCTTGGCAGTGTGAAGGACAGGATCGGAATGTCGATGATTGAAGCTGCCGAGAAGGAAGGAATAATTAAGCCGGATACGATCATCGTCGAACCCACGAGCGGCAATACTGGAATCGCCTTGGCGTTCGTTTGCGCTGCGAAGGGTTACAAGCTCATTTTGACGATGCCGGAAACGATGAGCCTCGAACGCCGCACACTGCTGGCGATGCTAGGCGCCCAATTGGTTCTCACACCCGGATCGGAGGGGATGAAAGGCGCCATCGCGCGGGCGGAGGAACTACTGAAAACGACGCCAAACGCCTGGATGCCGCAGCAGTTCAATAATCCCGCCAACCCCGCGATTCACCAGCAGACCACGGCGGAGGAGATTTGGGCCGACACCGACGGCAAAGTCGATATTCTCGTTTCCGCCGTTGGGACCGGCGGCACAATCACTGGAGTCGCCGAAGTGATAAAAAAGCGTAAGCCGGAGTTTAAAGCGATCGCCGTCGAGCCGAAGGATTCGCCAGTCATCCAGCAAACCCTGAAAGGCCAACCTGTCAAACCAGGTCCTCACAAGATCCAGGGAACTGGGGCGGGTTTCGTTCCGAACAACCTGCATTTGAAGATCGTCGACGAAGTCGTCTCCGTTTCAAACGAGGACGCATTCATTATGGCACGGCGTTTGGCGAAGGAAGAAGGAATCCTTGCGGGAATCAGCTCCGGAGCGAATGTTCACGCTGCGATCGAAATCGCAAAGCGCCCCGAAAACAAAGGCAAACTGATCGTGACGGTCGCATGCTCGACGGGGGAACGCTACCTGAGCACTGCGCTTGCCGACGAAGCCAGGGCGGAGGTGGGCGGCTAGAAACAAGAAGTCGGGAGTTGCAGGAGTTGCAGAATAGAACAGCGGGTTTTGGGGTCACAGTTATTGCCTATTGATTCCCAGCTCCTGAACTCCTGTGTGAAATATTCTCCGTGAATTTGTCTAATGAATAGCGAACCGCCAGCGCAGCCATCTCCCCCGCTCTCCACATTCGATCCCCAAATATTTTGGACGCTTCACAAACCGAAGATCCTGTTGGGCGTATTCGCACTGGTTCTCGTTGTTATTGGCGGGAGCATCTTTTTCGGGCTTGAGGCGATCAAGACGCAGAAAGCGGAAGCCGCTTATGCCTCGGCGGACTCCATCGAGGGCTGGCAGTCGGTGATCCATGAATATCCAGACTCAATCGTGGCCGGTAATTCCTACCTCAAAATCGGATCAAAACTGAGAGAGAACAGCAAATATCCGGAATCGGATGCGGCGTACGATTTTTTTGTTCATCATTTTCCAAAGCATCCGTTGCTGGTGACCGGGTACATGGGCCTGGCTGCCAACGCGGAGCTTGAGAACCAACCGGACAAAGCTCTGGAGACCTACAAGGACGTAGCGACGCAATACAACAGTTCGTACCTGGCCCCGATGGCGCTATTCCAACAGGCGAGACTCGTCGCCGCAAAAGGAGATTTGAAGGAAGCTCAACAATTGTTTGAGAGCGTCGTGCGACGTTATCCGGAAAGCAGTTTCTCCGGCGAAGCGGGGCGCAGAGCAGGCCGCTTGGCGGACAGGCTTTCCCAGGAAGCTCCGAAACCGAATCCCGCGGCAGCGCCTGTCGCCAAAAAACCGGAGCCATAGTAAGTAAAGCGTCCCGCTTTGCCTAGCTTAGTAAGTAAAGCGTCCCGCTTTGCTTTCGGTTTTTAAGCTAAAGGGCTTGGGAAAGCGGGACGTTGCTCACTAAGCTTGGGAAAGCGGGACGCTTTCCTTACTAAGCTCACATTCGGAGTTTCACGTCCCAACGCAAAGCGGGGTGCTTTGCTTACAGCCGCCAACCCCGTCTCCGCTTACGCTGGCACCAGACTAAAATCGGCGCCCGAGTCGGACTTTCCTTTCGGGTCTGCTGTGTGAGTCGGGAGTTCCAGCAATTCGCCTTGTGTCATCTCGACCTTCCCGATCGAAAGCTCACCAAAAAATTCACCTCCGTTTTCGACCGAAAACCCGCGGCCAAATACCGCGCCGGTCAAGCGACCGGTTTTTTGAATCACCACCTTGCCGGTCGAAATAATCCGCGCTGAAATGATCCCCTCAATATCAACCAGTTCCGCCCGGATCGGTCGCACAAATTCTGCTTCGCATTTCTTGTCGATATGGACGCTCTTTGCTTCGATACTGCCGCTCAGCTTACCTTTCAGCCGAATATGAACTTCGCCGCTGCAAATGAGATTGCCGCGCATCGTTCCCTGGATTTCAGCGTAATTGCAGATCGCGCGGTTGCTATTCAGGTCCCCTTTGTTCGTGATGATCAATCGCCCACGGGTCCGGATCGAGCGGCTGTAATTGCCAATGATCCGGTAGTCCTGAAGATCGATGTACGCGCCACAGAGGGGACAGATCGTTGAAGTTGCGCTCTTAGGCACCTCGCGCTTACCGGTGCATTCAAAGCACCGGGCAACAACGGTTCTCTGGACACCTAAAAGGCCCTCCAACTTGTGGAGGACCGAAGGTTGCTTCTCTGCCTCCTGCGGTTCACTCGATTTTCGACCTTTACCTAGCTGAATGTAACCGCTGCATTTTCGGCAGTAGGTAGACTTCGCAAGCTCAGGTTCTAACTGAATGTTACCACAATGAGGACATTGTACTTCGATCCGTCCTTTGGCAGCCACTCAGAACTCCTTAACGTGGAGCACCGACCTTCTGCAGCTCTTCTTTGTGGGGAGCAGGGGCACCAAAATCTTTCATGGCATTTTTATTCGGGGTGACCTCGGACTTGCCGACGAAGGTGGCGCCTTCTTCGATCACCAGACGCGCCGCTTTGAGGTCCCCGATTAGCTGGGAACGAGAGTGCAGTTCACAACGTTCCTGTACCGTGATGTTTCCGTGTACCTTGCCTTTTACGATCACGGTTTTGCTTTTCACTTCGCCGCGGACATCCGCATTCTCCCCCACGGTCAGAATACCGTCGACAGAGGAAATCTCGCCTTCCAGATTTCCGTCAAAGACGAATTCATTTACAAACTTGATCGAGCCCTTAATTTCGACGTCCTTCGAGAGGTTATTCTTATTGGGTGGTATATCTGCCATATCGGATATTGGTTGTGTTACTGTTAACGGTTTAGCAGCCGGTGGAGTTGGCGGACTCTCCCCAGAACCGGCTTCTTCCGCAGGTGCCGTCTGTCCTGGCTTTTGGGGGATAAACTTCTTCAGCACGAAAGCAACTATGTAGGGCGCCAAAAGCAGTGTCAACGACTTCTAGTGTCCTGTCCCTGAAATAGCTGGTAATTCCGGGGACAGGACACTAGCGCCAATTTGTGCAAGTTCCTCCGCCGGATAGGTCCAGATTTCGCTCAAGGTAGGATGGTAATGCGGGATCGAGGCCAGCGTCGCAGCGGTTGAATGAAAATGCATCGCGACGGCGATTTCGTGAATGAGCTCGGATGCTTCCGGTCCAACCACAGCACCTCCCACAATCTCACCGTTTGTTGCATCGACGATCAATTTGACGAAACCATCGACTTCCCCGCGAACCATCGACCTCCCATGCTCGCTGAAAGGGTGTCGCGCGACCCGGACCTCCAATCCTTGCTCAGCCGCCTCACGCTCCGTGATGCCGACGACCGCTATCTGCGGCTCGGGAAACATGATGAACATTTTCAGGCGGTAATCGATCGCCTCTAGATTTTTGCCTTCCAGGAATCGCTTCGCGTTCATAGCCGCTATGTCGCCTTGCTGGATCGCAATGTGCACGATCTCGTAAAGCCCGGTCACGTCTCCGGCAGCAAAGATATGCGGCTGCGTTGTTTGCAACCGCTCATTCACCACCACCGCGTTCTGCTTGTCTGTTTCGACTCCCGCTTTTTCGAGACCGAGTCCGAGGACATCAGGTCGACGTCCGAGCGCATAGAAAATCTCCTCTGCCTCGGCAACCTCTTGTTTGCCATTTCTTTCATACCAGACACTTTTGCCGCCTGCTGTGCGTTCCACTCGGGCCAGTTTCGTGCCGCAAATCACTCGAATCCCGCGATTTTGCAGCGCTGTCACCAACGCCTCGGCAATATCCGGATCCGCCTCCTTGATGACTTGATTGCTCCTTTGAAGGACTGTCGCCTCGACACCAAGGGCGCTATAGAAATGAGCGAATTCAAGAGCAATTGCTCCCCCTCCTAAGATAACGACTGACCTGGGAACTCTCTCGCAATCCAAAGCCGTGTCACTGTCCAGAAATCCAGTCTCAGCCAGGCCGGGCAGGTTGATGAAATTGAGAACCGAACCGGTAGAAATCAAAAACGTCTTCCCCTCAATCTTTTCTTCACCACCGCCCATCAATTTCACTTTCAAGCGGTGCGAATCGGCGAATTCTGCCCAACCGCGGACGAACTCGAATTTGCCCTCAGTCAGCTGTTGCACCCGGTGTTTCGCAAATTGGGAGACCAATTCCCGCTTCCGCTGAATTATAGCGCCGGAATCGAAGGCCAGGTGTCCCGCACTTAATCCGAATTCTTTTGCCCGCCGCAATGTCAAAAATCGATTTGCCGATTCGATCAAGGTTTTGCTCGGCATGCAACCGCGCAGAATACAAAGTCCGCCCACTTCTTTCCCGCCTTCGATGCAAACCGTTCTCAGCCCTGATCGCGCCGCCGCCGCCGCCGCCGAGTAGCCGGCGCTGCCGCCTCCGATAACTACAAAATCAAATCCTTTCCATCGCGGCGACAAATTACCGTAGGTTGCGCCATTTCCAATCTCTGTCTTGCAGGCTGTGACAATAAACGATTCCGAAGTCGACAAACCGCAAAATATTGGGTACGTTATGGTTCCGCTCCACTACGAATTGTGCTTCTTCATTGCTTGCAAAACGACGCCGGCCGCCTATTATTAGGGTTTAACCTATCGTTCACCAGGTCTCTCCTTTTTAGCACAGGCCTGTCTCTCGGATATGTCTGACATCTCGACTTACGGCGCTGCGCAAATTGACAAACTCGAAGGTTTAGAAGCGGTTCGGAAACGCCCCGGGATGTATATCGGCGACCCGGATGAGCGCGGATTGCATCATTGCGTCTTTGAAGTTCTGGACAATTCGATTGACGAGCACCTTGCAGGGTTCTGCACCAAGATCGACGTGACCATCCACATCGACGGCTCGGCCTCTGTGCGCGATAACGGCCGCGGAATTCCGGTCGAAACGCATCCTAAATTTCAAATGCCCGCCATCGAGCTGGTGCTCACCAACTTGCATGCCGGCGGTAAGTTCGGGCAGGGAGCCTATAAATTCTCGGGAGGCCTGCACGGCGTCGGCGCGAAGTGTGTCAATGCGTTGTCCGAATGGTTTAAGGCCGAGGTAACCAGAAACGGCAAAGTCTATCTGATCGCTTTTTCTCGGGGCAAAACGACGCGTAAGCTCGAAGTCATCGGTGAAGTCCAAAACAAGAAGCATTCCGGGACGTTCATCACCTTTTTGCCGGACACCGAGATCTTTACGATCACGACCGAGTTCAAGTTCGACATCCTTGCGAACCGGTTGCGCGAACTCGCTTTCCTCAATAGCGGCCTGGAAATTCATCTGACCGATGAGCGCACCGAGCCTCATCGGAAAGAAGTCTTCATCTATAAAGATGGAATTCGCGAGTACGTCAAACAGCTCGGCGAGACCAAACAGTTAATCCATCCCGAACCAATCATCGTGAGCGGGATGCGGGAGTTCCTGGTGGACGATAAACCAGAGGTCTGCTACGTCGATGTCGTTCTGCAGTACACCGACGCTTATTCCGAGCATATTCAGTGTTTTGCTAATTCAATCCCGAATAACGACGGCGGGATGCACCTTGAGGGCTTCAAAGCAGGATTGACGAACGCGATCAAAAACTACGCGAAAGCCAACAACCTGCTGAAAGACAAGGACCCTGACCTCACTGGAGACGACCTGCGGGAAGGACTCGTCTGCGTATTGAGCGTCAAATTGACCAATCCCCGTTTCAGCTCTCAAACCAAAGGGAAGCTGGTCAACAACGAAATCAAGCCGGTGGTCCAATCGATCACGTACGAGGGAGTTAGCCGTTATTGCGAAGAGAATCCGGCGGTTGCTAAAAAGGTCATCGACAAATGTCTGATGGCTGCCCGTGCCCGTGAGGCTGCAAGAAAAGCCAGGGAAGCGGTGCGCAAGACCGCCCTCACAGGGGGCGGTCTGCCAGGCAAGCTCGCGGATTGTTCAGAACGCGATGCTAACCTGACCGAGCTTTACATCGTCGAAGGCGATTCTGCCGGAGGGTCCGCCAAGCAAGGGCGCGACCGGCGATTTCAAGCGATTCTTCCGATCCGAGGGAAGCTGATCAATGTCGAGAAAGCCCGTCTCGACAAGGTGCTGCAGAATCTCGAAATCCAAACGATGATCACCGCGATCGGCACCGGAATCGGAGATGGAGACGGCGAAGGATCCTTCAATCTCGAAAAACTGCGGTACGGCCGAATCATCATCATGACCGATGCGGACGTGGACGGATCACACATCCGGACACTTCTCCTGACATTCTTTTATCGCCAGATGCCGGAGTTGGTGCGGCGCGGGCACATCTACATTGCGCAACCGCCTCTCTACCAGATCAAACGCAAGAAGCGCGAGGAGTATGTCGACGATGACTCTCAATTGAACAAGATCCTGATCTCCCTGGGGGCTGAGGAAGTCCAACTGAAACATCTTGTGGACGGTCGCGAGTTCACAAAGGATCAATTGAGCGAGGTCCTCGATTTACTCGAAAGATTGTCAAAACTGAGCGACTCGATTCGCCGCCATGGCGGAGAATTTGAAGAGTATTTGTCGAATCGTGAACCAAGTTCCGGGAAGCTGCCAGAATACCTGGTGATCGTACGCGAAGGAAACAACGAGTACGTCAAATATTTCCACGACGAAGGGCCGCTGCGCGATTTCGCGAGTCAGAACCTCGATCTCAATCTTTACGAAGAAGAGCCTATCGGGGAAAACGGCGACGGCGCACCCGCGTCCGGTGTTCCCTCGGTAAACGGCAATGGAAGCCCTCCAGTTGCCGCATATATGCGGCGCAGAGCCCGGCGAGTCGAGCTGCACGAATCGAATTCGGTTGCCAAGGTTTTTCAGGAACTCGAAAAACGCGGCATGACAATCGATCATTATTCGGCAAGCGATCAGCCCCTTTTTGAACTGATCGAGGGCGAAGGAGACCGAACCACCGTGACTCCGCTGTTCTCGATCCCGAGGATCCTTGACGCCATCAAGGAAATCGGTCGACGCGGAGTTCAGATTAAGCGCTTCAAGGGTCTCGGAGAAATGAACGCGAAAGAGCTGTTTTCTACGACCATGGATCCGGTCCGCCGCAAACTTTTACGGGTTGACCTGAATGAAAACAACGCCAGCGCCGCCGACAAGATGTTTACTATTTTGATGGGCGACGTCGTCGAACCACGCCGCGCCTTTATTGAGGATAACGCGCTCAACGTACGCAATCTCGACATTTGAGAACGTTCAACGATCAACGTTCGGCGTTCAACGTTTGGCGTTTCAACGTTCAAAACTCATCGGAACCCAGGATTTACGATGTTTGTGCTGTCCCTCGTTGCGCTCATCGCCGCCGAACGCCGAACGCCGAACGTCGAACGTCGAACGTCGAACGTCGAACGTCGAACGTCGAACGTATGAACGTTGAACGTTGAACGCTGAACGTTGAACGCCAAACCTATTTCCCATGCCGATTCTTCCTAACGAAAAAATCGAACCGGTAAACGTCGCCGAAGAGATGTCGAAGTCATTTCTCGACTATTCGATGTCGGTCATCATTTCGCGTGCGCTTCCGGACGCCAGAGACGGATTGAAACCGTCGCAACGCCGAATTCTTTACGCTATGAACGGTCTCGGGCTCCAGCCGAACCGGAAACACAGCAAGTGCGCCAAGATCGTCGGTGAAACGATGGGTAACTATCATCCACACGGCGACATGGCGATCTATCCCACGCTGGTGCACATGGCACAGCCGTGGGCGATGCGAGACACGCTGATTGAAGGCCAAGGGAACTTCGGTTCCATGGACGGCGATCCTCCTGCATCCATGCGGTACACCGAAGCACGGCTGACCCACTTGGGCGCGGTCCTCATGGAGGACATGGAGAAGGACACGGTCGACTTCGTGCCAAACTATGACGAGACGACGACCGAACCGATCGTTTTTCCGGCGGCTTTTCCCAATCTGCTCGTCAACGGCGGGACTGGTATCGCCGTTGGGATGGCAACGAACATGCCGCCCCACAACCTCGTTGAGATTGTCGACGGGATTTGCGCATTGATCGATCAGCCGGATATCGGAACCGATCAATTGCTCGGATTGGTTAAAGGCCCCGATTTCCCTACCGGATGCACCATCTACGGTACAAGCGCCATTCGCCAGTATTTTGAAACCGGCAGAGGCAGCCTGAAGGTGCGCGGGACGGCCACGATCGAAGAGACAAAGAACGGACGCGAGCAGATCGTGATTAGTGAAATCCCATACAACGTCAATCGCGCTGAGTTGATCAAACGGATTGCCGGACTCATTCAGGAGAAAGTCATCACCGACATCAGCGATCTGCGCGATCTGTCAGACGAGAGCACTCGGATCGAACTGGAACTCAAGCGCGACGCAAATTCCAAGGTCGTCCTGAACAATCTTTACATGCATACAGCGATGGAAAGCTCCTTCGCCGTGAACATGCTCGCGATCGATCATGGCCGACCTAAACTGCTGTCTCTCAAGGAAGCGCTCCTTTGTTACATCGAGCATCGCCGGGATGTGGTTCTCAGGCGCACCCGTTTTCTTCTCCGTCAGGCCGAAGCCAGGGCTGAGACACTCGAAGGCTATCTTATCGCGCTGGCGAATCTGGACGATTTTATCGACATCATTCGCGGCTCCGCGAACCGCGACGAAGCCAAAGTCAAGCTTTTGGCTTACGAATTCAGTCGCGAAACGATCGCCCAAATCGGCGTTCGTATTCGCAGCGAAAGCCGATTAATCGATGGCCGGTATAGTTTCAGCGACCATCAGGCGGATCAGATTCTCGATCTGCGCCTCTATCAACTGACCGGACTAGAGCGCGAGAAAATCATCGACGAATACGGCGAAATCACCCGAAAGATTGATGATCTGCTCGACATTCTGAGTCGCGCCGATCGGGTGATGTCGATCATCAAGGAGGAACTGATCCGGATTCGGGACAAATATGGATCCGAACGGCTCACGGCAATCCTTCCGGACCAGGGAGAGATTGCGCTCGAAGACCTGATCGCCAATGAGGGATGCATTATTACGATTACCCACGGCGGCTATATCAAACGGACGGCAGAAAGCGAGTTTCGGGCGCAACGCCGTGGCGGTCGCGGCGTGATCGGGATGACCACACGGGAAGGCCAGGTAAGCGGAGATCAGGGGGATTTCGTCGAACACCTGTTTACGGCCAGCACTCATGATTCCCTGATGTTTTTCACCCAGTCAGGCCGATGCTACGTCGAAAAGGTCTACGAAATTCCTGAAATGAGCCGTGCATCCAAGGGTCGCTCGATCGCGAACCTTCTGGAGTTGCGCCCTGAAGAAAAGATCGCTGCGACGCTCCGGATTGAGGCCGTTGACCAGACAGGAAATCCCAAGGGAGAGGAAGGGACCTGGAATCCCGAACTCCACGTGATGTTCGCCACGCGCTCCGGGATCGTGAAAAAGACCAATCTTGCGGACTTCGCCAACGTCCGGAAAGGAGGCATCATCGCGATTCAGATCGAGCAGGACGATGAGCTTATCGATGCCCTCCTTACCAATGGAATGGACGAAGTGGTGCTCATCACGCGCCAGGGCATCAGCATTCGGTTCCATGAGGGCGATGTTCGAGACATGGGACGAAATGCTGTCGGCGTCTGGGGAATCCGGCCCGAAACTGGCGACCAGGTGGTTGGAATTGCCAAGGTCATCCCGGACGCGCAACTGCTCGTAGCTGGATCCAACGGGATCGGGAAGCGGACTGATTTTGACGAGTATCGAGTCCAATCCCGAGGCGGCAAAGGAATTATCACCATGAAGACGGGCGAACGCACGGGAGATGTGGTCGGCGCATTGACCGTCCGCGATTCTGACGAATTGATGCTGATTACCACCGGGGGTCAAATGGTCCGAATCAGAGTCAGCGAGGTGCGCGAAACCGGACGCAACACCATGGGTGTGAAGCTGGTAAATCTTCGGGAAAACGAGACTCTTCAGGATATCGCACCCGTTGTCTCCCAGGAAGAGGTTGAGGTCGACGAGAGCACCGACACTTGACATGAGGAACTCCAGAGTAAGTAAGGCGTCCCGCCTTACCGCTGTTGTCTGGCAGTCAGTCCAAAGTAGCATAGGCGTCTCGCCTGTGTGTCCCTGGGGGCCGGGCTTCGATCTGCAGAGCGGAAGGACGTTGGATCCTGATTCGCGATGGGATCCCGCTGGCAAACCGAAGCTTGCCCGCAAAAACGAAGAGCAGCCCTCTTTGCCCTGGGCTTGGCAGCATTGCGGTGGGCGCCAAGAACAGAACACAGGCGGGACGCCTATGCTACCATCGGCTCGGCGTCATGCCTGCGACTTAGGCCCGTCGGGCGTCTTACATTCTTGAAATGTCCAAACCCAGAGTAAGGCGGGACGCCTTACTTACGACGCGAGGGCGGATAAAGACCTTGCTCGCGTATTCTGCAACTCCTGCAACGCCATCTGCAGACCGTTGACGAGTCAGCCTGATCTCTTTTTGGCCTGCGAACTTCGGCCAGAACCGTCATAAAAACGCCCAAATAATTTTGTTCCTAACTTATCCCTTTGTGGTTGCGACTGCACTTTTACCCTCTAAACTAAGGGCACTTCTCTTATGGGTAAGCGAAAGAGGAAACTCTCATTTAAAAGGCTTCCCGCCCTACGGCGGCACCAGGTTTCCACCGAAGGCGAATATTTCGACCTCAAAACGTTGTTCGACAAACTAAATGCCGAATACTTTGGCAATACTCTGAAAGGTTACGCGATCACCTGGGGCCGCAAACGGAAACAGCCCCCAAAAGAATACTTCGTCTTTGGAACCATACAGGAGGAGGACAAGATGATCCGTATCCATCCTTTGCTGGACGCGCCCTTTGTTCCAACCTGGTTCCTCGAGTACGTTGTGTACCACGAGATGCTTCACGCCGTCGTACCTGAGGAGATTGACGAATACGGACGCAGAAGAGTCCATACCCGCGAATTCTACCGTCGAGAGCGGAAATTCCACTGCTATTACAGGGCAAGACGGTGGGAAGACGAGAATCTCGACCGGTTCTTGCGCTAAGAAGCAAAGATCGAAGTGTCGAGCGCTTTCTAAGCGACTCGACGGCGTGAAAATCTCGCCAGCGTTTGGGCCTGGCAGATTTCGGGCTGGCTAGCGCGGCTTCTTACCTAAATCGCCCGCCGGTCGAACAGTGGTCGCTGGTGTATTTGTCGAGGTGGCGGGCTTTTGCGACACGCTCGCGGTCGGGGTGGCTGCTGGACGGTTGGCATTCAGCTTGGTAATGACCGAATCGCTAAAATCATAGTTGTCCCGGGAATACAGCAAGACCGGGACGATGTTATTGGCGCTGAAACCAGATCTGTCAAACACGAGGTCGTAGTTCTGTGCCTTTACCTGATCATTGACCACCTTCATGATCTCTTCGACGATTCCATCACGCATCCGTTTCAGCTGATCCTGAATCTGTTTTTCGCGAGTCTGGCGAAAGTCGGAAATTTCCTTCTCCAAGCCCTTCGTCTCGGAGATCTTTGAATCGCGCTCCTGAGCCTTCTGATCCTTGGAAGCGCCGCTCAACTCCGGCTTGTTCATCTCTTCATTCAGTTTATTGATGACGTCGAGATTTTTCTTGTACTCGTCCATCCGTTGATCCAGCTCGTCTTTGTAGGCCTTCTGCGCCTCCTTGAGCTTATCCTCCGCGTCGTGGGTTTTGTAGTAGGCGGTAAACACTTTTTGCATGTCAATCGTTCCAACCTTCATTTGAGCCTGCGCTTGAGACGCGAAGCCCAAACTCAGGGCCAGGAGACCGATTATCGTTAGCGATGAGGATTTCTTCATAAAATACAAACCAATACTATTCGAAGGAGCCTGACTTGAGGTGAGACCGGGCGATAAAGCTTTCGTTCAAAATTGGTACCCGACACTAAACTGGAATTGCCCGCTCTTACTGCTGAAGCTGTCTTCCTCGATCGGGAAGCCATAATCAAGCCGTAATGGCCCGATCGGCAAATCCAGGCGCACTCCGACACCAATATCCTGGTTGAAGCCTCCGGAGAACCTTCCCTTGGTGCTCGGCACCTTTTGCGGGCTGAAACTCCAGGAACCAGGATTGACAAAACCGGCATCATAGAAAACTGCAGCGCGAACCCGCTCAATAATCGGAATCGTGTACTCCACAGTGAACCGCGTCAGGGTGTTGCCACCAAGGGCGTTGCCCTGGTCATCCTTAGGTCCGACATCGCGGAATCTGAAACCGCGAAGTGTGCTCGCGCCACCCAGATAAAGGCGATCAAAAATCGGGACGATGCCACCGGTGCTCGAACTGCCACCCCAATTCTCGACGGTCCCAACCTCACCGTTCAGCAGGAGGATGGTGTCATACGGAAGATGGAAATACTGGGCGGCGTCCAGATCGAACCCATATAACTGGACGCTGCCCCCGAGGGGCCCGCCGGAGACATAGGTCGTGAAATCGATCCGAGTTCCTTTGCGGGTGAGAAACGCGCTATCGCGGGTATCATACGTGAAGCCCAATGTCACACGGCTCTCGAGATTGTAGGCACCTGCTTGATTGATAAGCCCCTGAAGCTCCGGAGTGATAAGGCTCGAGTTGATGTTGTAGATGTCGATCTCCTGAATCGTGTAATCCAACTTCATCGACAAAAAATTCGTGAGCGGCTTACGCAAGAATATGTCAAATCCATAGTCCCGCTGGTCGTACACGTCGCTGTAGTAGTTGTACTCGTCAAAGAACAACCGTCCTCCCAACGCCAACCGCTGATCGAGAAAATAAGGTTCGCTTAGCTCAATCGATGCATTCTTCGTCTGGGTCCCAAGCTGAACCCTCGCCCTGAACTTCTGTCCGGCGCCGGTGAACGTCCTCCAGTTCATGATATCGAAGTTTCCCTGAGCCAATTCAGCGAATCCCAAGAGGCCGTCCGTTGTACTGAAACCCAGGCCGAAGTTCAGATTTCCAGTCCGCTTCTCCTGCACGACGACGTTCAGGTCCTTGCGCCCTGGAATCGCCGTATCGCTTGCGTAGGTATCCACCCGCTCGAAATACTGCAGACCTTCGAGACGCTTTTTGCTGATATCAACGCGCACGGTGTCAAAGACGTCGCCAGGCGACAGCACAATCTCCCGGCGAAGGACCTTGTCCTTGGTCCGGCTGTTTCCGCTGATGTTGATATGCTCAACAAAGGACTGGATCCCTTCGTCCACTTTGTAGCTGAGATTGACCAGCGCAGGTCCCGCAGGCGTAGTCTGTACGTTGACCTTTGCGTCCGCGTATCCCGCAACCCCATAAGCATCTTCTACCGCTTTGATGTCCTTTTGCAGTTTCTGCGGCGAAAAGATCTTGCCTTCCGTGACCTTGATGACTTTCCGAAAATTCGGTTCGGTCACGATATGGAGACCTTCGATCGTCACTGTCCCGACATGATATTGCGGACCTTCGGTGATGTAGATCGTGACGACCACGTTCTTCTTATCGAGCCGATCGATCTTCACGTCGGTGATCTGGGCATCTGCGTAACCGTTGTCCTGGTAAAGCTCTTTGAGTTTCTGTACGTCTCCGTCGAGTTGCTGATTGTTCAGACGACCTGCTCCCGTGACGAAGCCGAGAAAGTTGTTCTGCTTGGTCTTCATCTCCTTTCGGAGCCTTTTCGACGTCAGGACACTGTTGCCGACGAACCGGATGGTCTTGACGACCGATCTCTGGCCCTCGCTGACGGCAAAAGTGACCCGCGCGGTTCCACGGTCCTCATTGACGTCCACCTTGTACTGAACATCCGTGTCGGGATACCCGCGTTTTTGGTACAATTCGACCAATTTTTGACGGGCCCCTTCCAGGGCCTGCTCGTCAAGTGGCGTTCCAGTCTTCAGATTCAGCTCACGCCGCAACCGTTTCGCTTTTACGATCTGGTTTCCCTGAATCACCACTTCGGTGAGCGTCACGCGCGTCTGGACCACAACGATCACCTTCACCCCATCGGGAAGCGGTTCACCGTAAATACGCACGTTGGTGACCAATCCGGTCGCATAGAGCGAACGAACATCATCCTCCACTGTCTGCTCGGAATAGGGCTGGCCGACAGTGGTCTTCATGTTCGACAGGATTCTCTGACGGCTCAGCGTCGCGGGCCCGGCGTACTGGATCTCAATCTGGCGCACGATCGGCGACTGCTGGCGCTGCGCAGGTTGCGGTGGCTGTGCCTCCTGGCCGGCTGGCGCATTCTGCCCGGCGGGCGGTTGTGCAGGCTCACCGGGAGGCGGTTGCTGAGCCAGCCCGAACGGAGTTAACGAAGCCACGATGATCGCTATGAAAATCCATTTTCGGCAGAGGGAACTCGAAAAATTCATAAAGTAAGGGAATCGACAACAGGTCGGAGCGAATCGGCGTAATTCATGACGATGACGTCACAAACGTCAACAGAAAAACTACTCCGCAGAGTTTTACGGCCGGATCGAATGATTCAATTCCCGGTCAACTCATACCAATTGTTCCGAGTACACGGCTGATAACCTGCTTCGGCGATCAAGTCTTCGATCTCGTCCAGCGTAATGCGGAACGATGTTCCGGCTTTGCTGACTACGTTCTCCTCCATCATCACGGAGCCGAAATCATTCGCCCCATAGCGCAGTGCGATCTGACCGATCTTTGGCCCCTGGGTCACCCACGAGCTCTGGATATTCTCGATGTTGTCCAGGTAAATGCGAGCCAAAGCCTGCATCCTCAGGTACTCGGCTGACCCGACTGGAGTCGCCTTCAAAACCACGTTTTCCGGCTGAAAAGTCCAACAGATAAACGCGGTGAAGCCGCCCGTTTGATCCTGTGTTTCTCGAAGCCGTTCGAGATGTTCGATCCGATCTTCTACCGCCTCAACGTGGCCGAACATCATCGTCGCACTGCTGTTCAAGCCAAGTTCGTGTGCGATTCTCATGACCTCCAGCCACTGCTCGGTATTGCATTTGAGAGGCGAAATCCGGTTGCGGATGCGATCCACCAGGATTTCTCCGCCTCCGCCGGGAATCGATCCCAACCCGGCATCCTTAAACTTCTGGATAATCTCTCGCAACGGCATCCGAAACACTTCTGCAAAATGATTGAACTCCGGCGGACTGAATGCGTGGATATTAATTTGCGGGTATTTTTCCCGGATGTGATTGAGCAAATTAAGATAATAATCGATGCCCAGTTTGGGGTGATGACCGCCCTGCATCAGGATCTGGATGCCGCCGATGGCCACCAGCTCATCAATCTTCTGATCGATCTCATCATGGCTCAATACGTAATGATCGGAGTCCCTCTCGGTTCGGTAGAACGCGCAAAACTTGCAATACACATTGCAGACGTTCGTGTAGTTGATATTGCGGTCGACGATGTAGGTGACAATCTCGTTACCCCTTCCTTCAAATGCCTTACCTTTTGCCCTCTGGCGCCGCTGGTCGGCTAATTGCCCAAGCTCGCCAAGCGGCAACCGATAGAGATCTATCGCGTCCCCAGCCGTAATCCGTTCACCATCCAACACCTTATCGACCGCCCTGCTGTCCAACGTCATCGCGTTCATCGGCGATGCCTATATTACCTATTTTCACATTCTCCTCAATAAAAGGTACAGTATCGCTCGGAACAGATTTGATTGATTAAACACGTCGACATCTGGTTGATTTGAGAGTCGGACATCTGAATGTAAAACCTTTGTGGCGGAAAATTTTTATCAGGCAACCGTAGAAGCTCCGAAGACCGCCTTTGATCTGTCTCTGCGACCTCCACTTTTCAGCGAGTTCCAGGGACAATCGCGCGTCCGCGAACGGTTGGAGCTAATGGTACAGGCCGCGAAACAACGTGGCGACGTCCTCGAACACATTTTGCTCAGCGGTCCACCGGGATTGGGCAAGACGACCATCGCCTACATCCTTGCCAACTCCATGGAAGTCAACATCAAGACGACCAGTGGGCCAATGATCGAAAGAGCCGGCGACCTGGCTGGTATCCTGACAACTCTGGAACGCGGGGATATCCTCTTTGTCGATGAGATCCACCGGCTCCAAGCTACCATCGAAGAATACCTCTACCCGGCTATGGAGGATTTTCGCCTGGACATCATTATCGACCAGGGCCCAAACGCACGAAGTGTGCGGATCAATTTGCCCAAATTCACCATGATCGGGGCGACGACTCGGTCGGGTCTGATCAGTGCACCACTTCGGTCTCGCTTCGGCATGCACAGCCGGCTTGACTATTACGGACTCCAGGACCTCAGCCATATCATCGAGCGCAGCGCAGGGTTAATTGGCATCGGCGTCGATCAAAACGGCTGCAACGAGATCGCCTCGCGTGCCCGTGGAACGCCTCGCGTGGCGAACAATCTGCTGCGCTGGGTCCGAGACTATGCACAGGTCAGATCGGATGGCTTCATCACAAAGGCCATCGCCGACAAGGCCCTGGAAATGCTCGATATCGATCAAGACGGTCTGGACGAAATGGACAAGCGACTGCTCGAAGCGCTCGTCGTTCGTTTCCAGGGCGGCCCGGTCGGGCTGAGTTCCCTCGCAGTTTCGGTCGGAGAAGATGCCGGGACCGTTGAAGAGGTTAATGAACCCTATCTGATCCAGGAAGGTTTCATCAAGCGAACGGCGCAGGGCCGAGTGGCCATGCCAAAAGCGTACGAAAAAATGGGCCTCAAATGCCCTTCCAACCGTCAAGGCGAGCTTTGGTAAGGTCGATTGCCCCTGGAAAGCCGACGATCGGAGATAAACCGCACATTACAGAAACAACTTGTGTGCAGTTGGCGGTGACTGCCACAGATGCATTCGGAATTGAAGTTTAATTCTGCGCTTTATTCTTCCGGGGGGGATGCGGCGATTCAGCGCCAGCCTGACTTTCCGGGTATTTGATCGTGCTCGGCCAGATCACACGCCAGGGCTGCTGCTTCAATTTCCCGGTGAGTTCGCTAAGATCACTGACAATGACATTTAGCCGCGGCAACACCGTACCCATCGTCCTGTCCAACGAATCAAGAATGATTTTCAGTTTAGCCGAGGAGGCTTGGAAGTTCACCAGAGTTTTCTGAAGATTATTGTCCTTCTGCAATTGGATGGTGACATCTTTGACGTTCGCCAGCACCTCGTGAGCGCTTACGAGGGCAGAGTCAATTCCGCCACCTTTTGCCGTGATGGTTTTAAGGTTGTCTCCGACCACCCCAAAACTCTTTAGCGTTCCCGTGAACACGGATTCCTGCGCGGTCAATACAGTCAGATTGTGGGATGTTTTCTGAAGCTCCGCAAAAGTGAACTCTGCTTGTTTCAGAACAGGATCGAGCTTTTGGATGATCAAAGGTCCAATCTCCGCAAGATCGGGCGAACGGATGCCGACGAATTTAGCATTGGGTTCCGCAAGGCCCGAGTCCGCGTTCCCGTTGGTAAAGTCGATGACCAGCTCTGCCAGCAACCCGAAACTCCGCATCGCGACGGTGGTCTCTTTATAAATTTGTGAATCTTCGGCCACCTGAACTCGAACCATCGCCTCGTAGTTGGGCTTATGCTCCGGCCGATCATTCAGCGGAACGGGAGATTGGATGTCGGCCACCGTTCCGATTTTGCGTCCAGCCAGCATAACCGCGGCGCCAGGCTTGATGCCGGCCGCATTATCGAAATAGACCTGAAAGCTCTTGAGCGGCCTGAATAACCCCGGAGATGAAATGTACAAGACGACGGTAACCACCAAACCAAGCGTCAAGAGGACCATCAGGCCCGTGCGAACTTCATTTCGAAGCATCTGCATTCTCTGCTGTCTCCGTGATCGGTCCTTCCGTTGTTCCGGTCACAAACTGATGAACGACCGGATTTGTTGAGACGCGAAACCGATCCGGCGAAGCGTCTTCAATGATCTTTCCCTGGTAAAGCATCGCCATCCGCGTAGCGACCTTAAATGCGCTTTCCATTTCGTGCGTGACGATGATGGACGTTGTATTGGTTTTCTCGGTCAAACTGATTATCAGTTCGTCAATCACGGAACTGATGACCGGATCAAGTCCAGCCGTCGGCTCGTCAAACAAGATCAGTTCCGGCTGCATCATCAGCGCGCGAGCCAGGCTCACTCGCTTCCGCATCCCGCCGCTCAGCTCCGAAGGCACCTTATCCTCCGTCCCACTCATTCCGACAATTTCAAGATTCTCCTCAATCAACGCATCGATCTCTTTCCTGGGTTTGCGACGCAACTCTTCGACTGGCAATGCAAGATTCTCCCGCACCGTCATCGAACTGATCAAAGCCGAATACTGGTAAACCATCCCAACGCGACTCCGGAGCAGGTTCAATTTACTTCGGCTCAATTTCTGGACTTGAAGATGCCGGTATCGCACCACGCCCTTCGTCGGTTTCAAAATTCCAAGAATCAACCGCAACATGGTACTCTTGCCGCCGCCGCTCTGGCCGAGGATTACAAGCCGATCTCCGCTATGGACTTTGAGATCGATCCCATCCAGGACAGTCTTCTCCCCGAAACGCAGCACAATATCTTCGAGATGAACCAGCGCCGTGTCGCTCATCCGGTAACCCTGGTGACCATCACATTGAACAGGGTATCAAACCCAATGACGGTGGTGATCGAGATTACGACACTGTCCGTCGTTGCCTTCCCAACACCTTCAGCGCCTCCACTCACGGTCAGACCCTGGTAACAGGCGATTAAACCGATCAGAAGTCCGAAGAACATGGCTTTGAACAACCCGATGACAATGTCGCTGACGATCAGACTGGTCACTACGGCGTCAAAATAAGCGTCAGGAACGATATTGAGTGCTCCCCAGGAAATCAACGCGGAACCGATAAGCGCCGCAACGACAGAGAGCACCGAAAGGCAAGGCATCAGCGAAGCAATCGCCACCAGACGCGGCGCCACCAGAAAACGCAATGGACCAATGCCCATCGCCTCGATTGCTTCCACTTCTTCAGAGACTTGCATGGTACCTAGTTCGGCCGTGTACGCCGCACCAATCCTGGCCGCCAAAACGATACCGGTCAGCAACGGCCCGAGTTCACGGGTGAATGCAATGGAGATGAGCGTCGGGACCAACCGTTCGGTTCCGAATTTTTGCAGTTGGTATCCGGTCAGCAATGCCATGGTCAGACCCAGAAAAAAGGAAACCATCAAAACCAGAGGAATCGAGCCAACCCCTGTTCTATCGGTCTGCGCAAACAGCATGGACCATCGAAATGGCAGCCTCCCGCGGCGAACGTTATCTGCAATTTCTTCCAGCGTGTTGAGAAAGAGCCAGAAGATGCTCCCGACGTGCTCGAGCGTGCGGCCCGTTAAGTAACCAATCCTGTAAAGCAACCCGTACTAATCAAGCTGCGTCCTCCGAGAGGCAAGAGAAAATCCTCTCCCGTCTCAAGCCGCGCCAATCTCCCTCGTGTTCGACACTCCTTCCGCAGTCGCCCATCCGCCCAGACTCTGCGCTCCAGCACTTACCTTAGATCGGAATGCTCCAGTTCCCCTTTTTCATCCGCAAAAAACAACCCGCTCTGACAGAGCTTTGCGTACTTGCCATCCAACGCGAGCAGCTGCTCGTGATCACCGCGCTCGATAATTTGACCTCGATCAAGGACCAGGATCTGGTCGGCGTGCCGCACGGTGGAAAGCCGGTGCGCGATGACGAAACTTGTTCGGCCCGACAATAGCCGATTGAGAGCCTGCTGGATCTGCCGCTCCGTGTCGGTGTCTACGCTCGCCGTCGCCTCGTCCAAAATCAGCAACGGCGGATCTTTCAAGATCGCCCGCGCAATGGATATTCGCTGCTTTTCGCCAACGCTCTGCCGTATCCCGCGCTCGCCTACTCCAGCGTCCAGACCGGCTGGTAGCCGCGAAACAAACTTATCCGCGTTCGCCGCGCGAAGCGCCGACCAGATTTCAGATTCGGTCGCCTCGGGTTTTCCGAACAACAGATTTTCACGGATTGTTCCGTTAAACAAAAAGCTCTCCTGACTGACAAAACCTGTCGCGTTTCGGATCGCGTGCTTGGAAAGGCTGCGAACCGATCGGCCATCGATTAGAATATCACCTCCCATCGGACTCAGTTCGTAGAAGCGAAGCAAAAGATTGACTAAAGTCGACTTTCCCGCCCCGGTTTCACCGACCAGCGCAATAGTCTGACCCGGCTCAGCCACGAAAGAAACATCTCTTAGCACCGGCTGGTCGTCGCTATAGTAGAACGACACGTTCCGGTACTCGATGCGCCCAACCGGATCAAATGGTTCAGCTTCAACAAGATCGGTTTCGGCCGGTTCGTCGAGAATTTCGAAGACTCGTTCGGCCGCGGCTCGAGCGCTTTGCAGCATCTGGTTCAATTGGTGCAGCCTCCCAATTGGCTCGTAGAGGAAACGGACGAGGATCAGGGCCGCCACTAGTTCTCCAATCTCCATTCGGCCCTGCAGCGCCGCCATGCCGCCAAAGCAGGTGACGATCACCAGGCCACAGGAGGTCAGAAAATCCATCGACGGATCATAGATTGCCCACGCTCGCATCACGATGAGCGTGGCTTCCTTCAATCTTTTGCTCGCCCTGTTAAACCTCCCATGCTCCTGGCGTTCGCGCACATAAGCCTTGATCTGGCGGACCCCCGATAAATTGTCGTGGAGTAGTGAATTCATCGCGGAAGCCGCTTGCCGTTGCAACCGGTAGCGCGATCGGGCGGAAAGGGTGTAGATCAAAGCACCTGCGAAGAGAAAAGGGATTGGGAGCATCGTCAAGGTCGCGAGCCACGGCTCGCGGATAAAGAGCAGCACGGCCACGATCAACACCTGGAGGATGGCAACCGTTCCCTGTTCAATGCCGTCGATCAGAACACGCTCCACCGAATTCACATCCTCCAGAACCCGAGTCATGATGTCGCCGGTGGCCCGATAATCAAACCAGCGCAGCGGCAGTTTCTGAATATGGTCGTACAGGTCGCTGCGAAAATCGAAAATGACTTTCTGCTCGAAGGTGTTGTTCAGAACGATTCTAACCCCATTAGACACGCTCTGGACTAAAAATGCACCGATCGCCAGCAATGCGAGTGGCGGGATCAACTCCGGTCTCCTGCCACGAATCGCATCATCGATCACTCGCTGGGTGACCGTGGGAAACACGATGACCATCAAAGTCGCCAGAACCGCGAAACCGACCGTTCCCGTCGCCAACCACGGGTAGCGCCGAATGTATTTAAAAACTCGTAAAATCGTGTGCATCTACCGACATTCTTCCCGGAACGCTACCATCGATTGAAAAAAACCGCGAAGACGACGGAATCCAGCCTGCGGTTTCAACTGCAGAGATGAGACTCGCACCTCCCCCAGATTGAACCTCGCTTCGTCGACGGTCGGCCTCCGAAGAACAATCTACTCGCATTTTTTTCTTCCCGCCCTTAATTCCCCGGGGTCGTGCAGTCCCATCTTCCTATCTACGAGCTCCAACCGCGTTGCATCGCAGCTCTCCAATCCCTACCGCGCCTTATCCTCCAGGCCCCCACGGGTTCCGGCAAGTCAACGCAGATTCCGCAAATGCTGCTAGATCATGGGCTGGCGGGGAGCGGTCAGATTATCGTATTGCAACCGCGCCGGTTACCGACTCGGATGTTAGCGGCGCGCGTGGCCCGCGAAAGAAACGGCCGCCTGGGTGAAGAGGTCGGTTACCAGATCCGCCTCGACAATGTTTCCACTGCAAGCACCCGGATCCGTTTTGTTACCGAAGGAGTTTTACTCCGGCAAATGGTCGGTGATCCCCGCCTTACCGGTGTAACGGTGCTCATTTTTGACGAATTTCATGAACGCCATTTGTACGGTGACATTGCGCTGGCTCGCGCACTCGAAATTCAAGCTTCGGTTCGTTCGGACCTGAAAATCGTCGTCATGTCCGCCACGCTGGACACCGATTTGTTGGAGGCCCATCTGCGTCCCTGCAGCGTGCTCACTTCGCAAGGACGCATGTTCCCAGTCGAGATCGAGTACCTGAAGCGCGAAACGATCGATGAACCCCCTTGGGAAGTCGCCGCGGACGCTTTTGCTCAAGCCCCGAACGACGGAGGAGATGTTCTGGTATTCATGCCGGGCGCCTTTGAAATCGCGCGCACCATCCAGGAACTCCGACGCTCCGACTTCAAAGGCGTCGTGCTGCCCTTGCACGGCGACCTCTCCCCGAGAGCGCAGGATGCCGCAGTCGCAACCTATCCCGAAAGGAAGATCGTGGTATCAACCAACGTGGCCGAAACGTCGTTGACCATTGACGGCGTGACTCTGGTGATCGACAGCGGCCTCGCAAAGATCGCAAAATACGATCCGCACCGCGGAATCAACACCCTCATCACGGAAAAAATCAGCCGGGCATCGGCCGACCAGCGAGCAGGCCGGGCAGGGCGTACCGCTCCGGGACGCTGTCTCCGGCTCTGGTCCGAGCGAGATCAACTGGGGCGGCGTTCACTGGATCTCCCCGAAATCAAGCGTCTCGATCTCACCGAGGTCCTGCTCAATCTGAAAGCGGCTGGTGTGACAGATCTTGAACGGTTCGGTTGGATCGAGGTGCCTGACCCGAATTCGTTGCGCCGTGCGATTGAGTTGTTGGAAGATCTCGGCGCGGTAGAGCGCCGCACTGGAAAAATCACCCCTCTCGGCCGCCGCATGCTCTCGTTTCCGGTTCATCCGCGGTACTCCCGTATGCTCTTGATCGCGGACGAACTCGGGTGTGTTTCGACGATCGCGCTGGTCGCTGCGATTACCCAAGAGCGGCACCTGCTCAGTCGAAGCGAGAACAACCAGATGGAGCATGACCGGGAACTGTTGCTCGGCAAAGAGTTAGAGTCAGATTTCTTCGTTTTGATTCGCGCGTGGCTATACGCTCAACAACATGGCGCAGACAAGGCGCGCCGCCTTGGCATTCGTTATGCCATCTCCCAGCAGATCGCCCCGGTCTTCGAACAGTTCGTCGACATCGCCAGAGCCGAGGGTTTAAACATCGAGAAGAAAGTCGACGAGTTCGATGCCGAAGCGCTCGGGAAATGCATGCTCGTGGGATTTTCGGATCATTTAGCCAAGCGCGTCGATGCCGGGACGCTGCGCTGCGACCTGGTCCACCGCAGACATGGCGTGCTGGCTCGAGAAAGTGTCGTCCAAAAGAGTCCGCTGTTCGTTGCCGGTGAGATTCGTGAGATCCAGGGCCGGAATGACGAACTGATCGTTCTGCTCTCTCAGGTCACGGGCGTCCGTGAAGAGTGGCTTCGCGAACTTTTCCCTGACGATTTCCGAGAGACGGCTCAGATTTTCTTTGATCCGGCGGCGCGGCGCGTCCAGGAAAAAAAGGAACTCCTCTTTCGGGACCTTGTCCTTCAGAGTATAAAGCTGGACGCACCTCCCGATGAAAGGGCCTCCGAACTGCTGGCGAAGGAGGTAATCGCCGCCCGGTGTCCGCTCACGCACTGGTCGCATGATGTCGAGCAATGGATCATACGTCTCAACTGCTTGTCCCAATGGTATCCCGAACTGGGATTACCGCTCATTAACGGAGAAGCCCGATTTCATCTCGTGCAACAAATCTGTCACGGTGCGATAAGCTACAAAGAGATCAAGGACCGCGCGGTATGGCCTGTCGTTAAATCCTGGCTTTCGACCCTCCAGCAGCAGGCACTCGATCAATTCGCGCCTGCGCGGTACAAATTACCGAACGGTCGCCAGGCCAAACTCCAATACGTTGAGAACCAGGCACCTCTCCTCGCCGCACGTATCCAGGACTTGTACGGAGTCGATGGGTCGCTCGCGATCTGCGAAGGTCGCGTCCCCATTCTTCTGCAGATCCTGGCGCCCAACCATCGCCCGATTCAAACCACGCAAAATCTCTCCACCTTCTGGAAAGAAGCCTATCCGAAGATCAAACAGGAATTACAACGCAAATACCCAAAGCACGAATGGCGATAAGGGAGAGACGTTCAACGTTTGGCGTTTGACGCGTAAGGGCGTCCCTCCTTTCCTTCTCAAAGCCTTGGAGACCAACAACGATTTCAGCGCCCGGCAAACGTTGGACGTTGAACGCTTAATTCGAATTTTCACGCCACGCTTTGCCGGACTGATAACTCAGGAGTCTGTGCTGATAAAATGGGATGTCTTGTTCCGAGCCGAGCAAAATTGCCTTTTCCTCCCATTTTTGCGCAGAACTAAAGTCCCCAGCCTCCGCATACCCGGCTGCCAGCACGTCAAGCACCGTGTCATCTTTCCACTGGGTGAGTTTTGCCGCTTCCGTCGCCAATGCAATCGCACTTGCGCCGTTGCGTAGCTGGGCGTCCGAACTGGTCGCATACAGCCATGCAGCGCCAGCTCGACAAAACGGATCGGTCTTCGATAGTTTGATCGCGCTCTGGAAATCGGTCAGTGCTTCGCTCTTGCGACCCAGCCTGCTGTAGGCATTCGCTCTGAGCGTATAGAGCTGCGCCAAATTCAGCCGATTAGCGTCCCCTGCGTTGCTCTGAATCGCGGCGTTGACTGCATCAATCACATCTTTTGGCCGATTCAAATTCGAAGCCGCAGCCGCTCGAGCCGCCTGAAGCCACCATCTCTCCGGATGCTGTTTGCCAGCTTTGGTCGCTGCCTTAAACGCCTCTTTCCACAACCCGTTCTGCACCATCGCGCCAATCTCGCTCGCCTCTGCTTTTTCCTCGGGGGTAAACTTGTGGCCGGGTGGAAAAATCTCCTGAGGCACTTGCTCAACCGTTGGCCCTTGCGACCTGTTTGCCCGGTGATGCCTGGCGTAATGATGCTTTGAACTTCCCTTGGTTGAGGCCCCATGCTTCTTAGACGTTGTGTGTTTGCTCGACGTCGTGTGTTTGCTCGAAGACTTATGCTTTGAGGTGCTGGACGCTTCTGCAAGACCGGGATTGATTGCGAGACAGAACAGAAAAATAAACGCACCTAAAATCTTCGCCTTGCGCATTGACTACGAATCAGTTGAGCAATTGTACCGCCTATATCCGCCACTGTTACCCGGCTCTCAAGCGAAAGCCAACGATGAATTACTCCGCACCGATTCACTCTGACAACTCGCGGCAAATACGATGTTTCACTCCAGTACTCAAGGCGCTACAATTGAATGCCGATGATCGAAGTTGACGCACTCAAGAGTATCACGCTCGACGACCGGCTCCGCGGTGCCGTTTGGGGTCAGTTTGTGGGAGACGCTGCCGCTCTGGGAACTCACTGGATCTATGATCTCAACGAACTCCAACAGCTTTATCCTGGGGGCATCAACGGATTCGAAGCGCCTTCGGAAGGTCATTATCACTTTGGAAAACAACCTGGAGACCAGACCCATTACGGCGACGGCGCCCTGGTTTTGCTCGAATCTCTCGCGAGAGAGGGCAAGTTCGACGCGAAAGCGTTTGGGCGCAGCTTTGTGGAAACCTTTCGACCAGGCGCATATACCGGCTACATCGACCAGGCCACCGCCGGGACGCTCGCAAACTTCCAGGCCTTCGCGAACTCAAAGCCAGCGGATATTTTCGATTTTCAACAGGGTGCAGACGACGATCAAATGGCGACCGCCTCCCGTTTGGCGGCTTTGACCGTTCGATCTTGGAATGACCCGAAGCTGGTGACGGTGGTCGAGCAGGCGACACGCGTTTGCCAAAACAACGATCGAGCGGTCGCTTACATGAAGTTCAACGCTCTGCTGTTGTCGGAGCTCCTTCAAAGACGCGATGTCCACACCGCACTTCTACGCGCGGAAGAACAAACGCTTGCGGTCGAACCACAATTCGGTCAGGAGATCAGGCGCAAGACGCGCGAGGCTCTGGAGGAAACTCTGAATGAGGTCACCGAAGCGACTTTAACCTTTGGACAGGCTTGCCCTTTGCCTAAGAGTTTTCCCTCTTCGATTCATGCTTTGCTAAAGCACCCGGATGATTTTGAGAGCGCGATCCTTGCCACGCTCGGCGCCGGTGGCGACAGCGCCGGACGAGCGTCCATGCTCGGCGGCTGGCTTGGAGCACATCTCGGAATCGCCGCCATCCCAAAAGCATGGAGGGCCAGATTGAAACACGCAGACCGAATATCCTCGGCGATAGATAAGATCCTGGCGGATTTGGGTAAACGGTAGCTATTCGGAATTCAGAATTCAGGAGTTGCAGGAGTTCAGGAGCCTGAGCGAAGATTTTCCCTTGGAGATGCTTGTCATTTCCGAGGTAAGTAAGGCGTCTCGCCTTACCGATTCGAACCGGAGCAGGTAAGGCGTCACGCCTTACCTACAACCCGGGACGCTTGCGCTTGTCCTGCATTTTTAGATAAAGACCTTGCCCGCGTATTCTGCAACTCCTGCAACTCCTGACTTCTGAGTTCCGATTTTCCGATTTCCGATTTCCGATTTCTAGCGCCCGTAGCGCCCGAAAGAATACCCTTTGCTGGTGCGAAACCCTTTCACCGGTTTGACCGGTCCCTTGCCCTCCTCAAACAGAGCAGTGTAGACGTATTTGAAGCCGTCCAGCTTCTGCCGCGGAATTTTCTGCCCGACATACCTTTCGATGTCCAACATTGCTTTTAATTCCTCGGCAATCACCAACGTGAAAGCGTCTCCGACCTGTTCGGCTCGGCCGGTACGCCCAATCCGATGAACGTAATCTTCTGGATGCAGCGGAATATCGTAGTTGATTACATGCGTGACGCCAACCACATCGAGTCCGCGTGCTGCAATATCTGTCGCCACCAGCACCTCATATTTGCCTGACTTGAACCCCTCCAGCGCGCTGATCCGATCCTTCTGCGTCCGGTCGGAATGAAGGACTGTGACCGAATGATTCAAGCGCTTCAAGCGATCCAAAATTTCGTCCGCGGTCTGTTTGGTCCGGGTGAAAACAAGAACACTCTTAAACTCAATCCCCTCGAGCAACGAAACCAGAAGATCGAATTTCTGCGCCGAAGCGACCGGGAAAAAAGCATGTGTCACGTTCTCAGCAACAGCTCGGCGTTCCCCGATTTCGACTATCTCCGGATCTTTTAACACCCAGGAACACAAACTCTCAATCTCAGGGGGAATTGTCGCCGAAAATAACAGTGTCTGCCGGGATACCGGACAAAGTTGAACGATACGGCGAACGTCCGGCAAAAATCCCATGTCAACCATTCGATCGACCTCATCGAGAATGAGAATTTCAATCGAATTGAGCTTCAGCACGCCTTGCTGCTGCAGATCCAAAAGCCGACCTGGGGTCGCAACGATCACGTCGATTCCATAGTTCAAAAGACTCTTTTGACGATCGTAACCAACACCCCCATAAAATACGCCAATCTCCAGCTCGGTGAAACGCGCGTAATACTGAAACGCCGTCTCGACCTGAATTGCCAGCTCACGCGTCGGCTCTAGAACCAGGCATCGCGGCGCACCTCGCTTCCGAAGAAGTGTTAATACCGGAAGCGCAAATGCCGCCGTCTTCCCGGTACCAGTCTGCGCTGATCCGACGACATCTTTCCCCTGAAGAATCAGTGGGATGCATCTCTCTTGGATTGGTGTTGGCTCGTTGAAGCCCAGGGATTGCACGCCATGCACCACCGCTTCTTGCACCCCGAGGTCCTGAAAACTCATTTCGCCCTCGAATTAAGGGGCATTCCGCGAAATAAGCAAATTCCTTCCGGCTAACCGGAAATTCTGAACTTGCACCGGAATTCGAGTTGCAGGAGTGGTCCCGAAGACGCATCAAAGAGAAATTCTAGGCATTTAAACCAACCACCGCATTCTTTTTTGTGGAACCAAGTTCTGAAACTTCGCCAGCCGCAGGCATGCCCAGGCGGGTTCTTTTCATCTGTACAGGAAATTTTTACCGGAGCCGCTTCGCGGAAGCCGTTTTCAACCACCACGCCGAGCAGCGAAAAATCCGTTGGACTGCATTTTCACGCGGACTAGCCGTTCACCTCGCGGAAGGTTACCTGTCAACGTTCACCACGGAGGCACTGAGTACCCGCCAAATCGAGCTTCGCCACACCGGCCTGGGGCGAATCCAGCTCTCCGAAGAGGATCTCCTCCAATCGGTTCATCGCATCGCCATGGATCGCTCGGAGCATCTCCAGATGATGTTGAATCAATTTCCGACATGGGCTGATCAAATTGACTACTGGGATGTCTCCGATATCCCTTACCGCTCCTCCATCGACGCGCTGCCAGAAATAGAGCTCAAAGTCATGGAACTGCTGGAAAAGGTTTCGCAATGAGCGGCGTGATGTCCGTCGACCTTCCTGGCATTCGCAAAATCCGAAGCGGAAAAGTTCGCGAAGTTTTCGATTTTGAGGAAACTCTTCTCATCGTCGCCACCGACCGCATCTCTGCGTTCGATTGTATTCTGCCCGACCCAATCCCGAGGAAGGGCGAGATCCTGACCCAGCTATCGGCATTTTGGTTTCAAAAATTTTGCCGGATTCCAAATCATTTCATCACGGCGGATTTTGGGGAATTTCCTGAAACCCTGGCGCCTTACGCGAAGTTGCTGAGCGGCCGTTCAATGTACGTTTGGAAATCGATTCCACTTCCGATCGAGTGCGTCGTCCGTGGCTACCTTGCTGGTTCGGGATGGAAGGAATACAGGGAATCTGGAACGGTTTGCGGGATCCATTTGCCAGCGGGCCTCAAACAAGCCGCTCGACTGCCGGAGCCGATCTTCACACCGGCCACCAAAGCAGAATCCGGCCATGATGAAAATATTTCCTGGTCGCGATGCTGCGAGATCCTCGGGCGCGAGACTGCGACCGCTGTACGGGATCTTAGTCTGGCACTTTATGCGGAGGGCAGCTTGCACGCTGCCAACCGTGGCATCATCATCGCAGACACCAAGTTCGAATTTGGGTTTCGCGACAATCGAATCCTTTTAATCGACGAGTGTTTGACCCCTGACTCCTCACGCTTTTGGCCCGCCGATCATTACGAGGTCGGCGCCAGCCCGCTCAGCTACGATAAACAATTCGTTCGCGAATTCCTTGAGACGTTGGACTGGGATAAAACCCCGCCGGCACCTCATCTCCCCGCGGCCGTCATCGAAAAAACCGCACAAAAATATCAAGAAGCACTCACCCTTTTGGCGGGATGAGGTGTCAGTGTCGTGTTAGTGCGAAACAAGCGCCTCTTCGGCCCTCTTCTTTGGTTCTCGTCGTCGTCGTCGTCGTCCTTCGTCCTCGATTTCTTCGGCACGAGCAGAGCACCGGTCGTTTTCTCCGTTCCCGCGTCTTATCTCCATTACAAACGCTTCGGCCAACGATCATCCAGGACGAAGGACGACCATCACGAGGAGAACAACTAGAAAACCAAGCAGCGGAATAAGACCAAAACGAAATCTCAAAGATCCTTATTCCTTCCCTGGTTCGATCTGTGCCGGTTGCTCTTCCGAATCACGGCCGCGCGTCCATCCGGGCGGATCACTCGCCGGGAACGATTCTTCGCCCGCTTCCTCCACTTCGAATTCGGCCGGGTCGGCCTCTTCAGGTTTCCCGACAGGCTGACTCCCTTCGTCCAGTGCTGTTGCGCTCATCCCAGAAACTTGGAACGTCAAAACGGCTTGGCAAGTCCAAGATTGGGAAAGACGGGATCCGCCTTTTCCGTGCGATCCTTTCGCGAGATTTTCGTTCTGGCAGCTTTCATAGTCGACGAGCCGGATTAGGGTCAGCCGGGATGACTTTCGAACTACTCAGGACAGATCCGTTGTCGCGAGCTCGCCGGGGCAGGCTATTCACTCGTCACGGGATCGTTGAAACACCTATCTTTATGCCGGTCGGCACGCAGGGTACCGTCAAGGCGATGACGCCGGACGAACTCAGTCGCGTCGGGGCTCAAATCATCCTCGGAAACACCTATCACCTCTTCTTGAGACCCGGGCTGGACGTGATCAAACATTTTGGCGGGCTACACCGGTTCATGAGCTGGAACCGTCCAATCCTGACCGACAGCGGTGGATTCCAGGTTTTCTCGCTCGCCAAACTCCGCCGTATTAAAGAGGAAGGAGTCCACTTCAACAACCACATCGACGGGTCCCCCTGCTTTCTCAGTCCGGAGATCGCAATGGAGATACAGGCAACGTTTGGGTCGGATGTGGCAATGGCCTTCGACGAGTGCACGCCTTATCCGTGCGAAGTGGAATGCGCATCGGTTAGTCTGGATCGCACGTTGCGTTGGGCTCAACGTTGCCGCAGCTGGGTTGCCGGCCGAAGCGATGAAAAACGACCGCTCCTCTTCGGCATCGTTCAAGGTGCAACGTACCGCGATCTACGCGAAAAGAGCGCTCGCGCTCTGGTTGAAATGGAATTTGATGGATACGCGATTGGCGGCGTGAGCGTCGGCGAACCCGAGTCCGAGATGATGCGTGCTATCGAGTTCAGCGAGCCATTTCTGCCCGCAGAGCGGCCGCGTTACGCGATGGGTCTTGGGACCCCAGCGCAGATTGTGGAAATGGTCGCTCGCGGAATCGACATGTTTGACTGCGTGCTCCCAACTCGACTCGCGCGGAACGGCACGGCATTCACCGAAATCGGAACAATCAACCTGAAGAACAACCCCTATCGTCTCGACGAGCGCCCAATTGAAGAAGAATGCGCCTGTAGCACTTGCCAGACCTTTACGCGCGGATATATCCGCCACCTGGTCAAAGCTGAAGAAATTCTCGGTCTTCGTTTGATCACGACCCACAACCTCCATTTCTACCTGAACCTCATGCACCGAATCCGAGCGTCGCTCGATGAGGATTCATTTCCCTCATTTCGGCAAAAGTTCGTCGCTCAATACATTCGACACACCAACGAAAACCAGACCTGATCTTTTCTCTTGACATGCACGCCGATGGGCCCAGGCGCCGATCCGCCCCCGTTACCAAGGTCTACCTCTCCCTCATTCTTCTCTCTTTACTCGTGTGTTACCTTTGTCTGCGATGAAACGGATATTCTCGCTTTTACTGCTGCTTTTCGCTGTGAACCTGCGCGCGCAGGAACCGGATTCGGATGGGAAAATTACGCTCACGGTCATCTTGCGCCACGATCAGTCGATGACGGTAGACGAAATCAATGATCACCTGGAAAAGACAGGGTTCCGCAAAAGCTTCCCACCCGAGGGCGTCGAGATTCTTTCCTACAACATCGTCATGGGCATCGGACACATCATCACGCTTCGTTTTCCGCCCGAGAAACTCCGCGAAGTGAACCTGGCATTCGAACACGGAGTTTGGGGAGCGTTTCGAACAGAGTTCTATCCGACCTACGATTACCTGAAAGTCTTTTATGAATTGAAACAGAAAGCCGGATCAGGCGGCACAAACCCGGCTGAGAAAGAGCCGGAAAACGAAAAGAAACCGGACGACTCCGCCAAGCCGTCGCCTACGAAAAGACCGCATCGAAAAAGTAACCAATGAGAACCCGTCGAATCCCCCGCACCACTTTGGAAGCTTCTGCGCTATGCCTTGGCACCGCGGAATTTGGTTCCGTGGTGGAAGATGCGGTGTCAGAAGCAATCACGAATAGATACGTTGATTTGGGAGGCAACGTCCTTGATACCGCCGAGGTTTACGCCGCATGGATTCCCGGTGGAAGCCATCGCAGCGAAGAATTTCTCGGGCGATGGCTCCGCAAACGCAAGAGCCGGGACAGTCTCATCCTGTCGACGAAGGGCGCTCATCCAAGGCTCGCTTCGATGAACGTACCGCGCATGTCCAAAAAAGACGTGGAATCAGACCTGAATTCGAGCCTCCAGCGACTCGGTGTTGACTCAGTGGACCTCTATTGGCTTCACCGCGACGATCCCGGGACCCCGGTCGAAGAGATTCTTCTGACGCTCAAGAATTTCGGAAAGCCGGAAAAATCCGATATGCAGGCTTTTCAAATTGGGCACAACCGCGCGCCGAAGCAGCCAGAGTTGCTGCAGAAAAACTTGGTCTGACGGGTTTTATTGGAAGCCAGAATCAATGGAGCCTGGCGAAAGCGGATCCTGCCAAAGGTGATCCCACCTGGGCGTACATCGATGAGTCGTTTGCTGAATGGCACGCCCGATACGGCTTTGCCGCGTTCCCTTACACTTCTCAAGCGAGCGGCTATTTCCGGCGATTGGACAGCATCGCTCAGATCGCCCTCGGCTATTTGTTAGGGCAACCTTTTCCAGTCTTTCCAATTGTCGGACCGAAAACCGTAGCGGATCTGGAGGAGTCGCTTAGCGCGTCGGAAGTCACCTTGACGGCTGACCAAGTCGACTTCCTCACGGCGGACCCCTGATCCAACAAAACCCTTAAACGTCGTCACAGAGGCAAGCAAAGACAATTTGAACAGAAGGAAGCAAAGGAAACGAAAGGGAACCGGAACTTGCAAAACCGCGGAGCACCTGCCCAGCTCACGACCCTCCACCGAACCTTGCCGCTCATTCCCCGTAGCCAACCCTTTGTTTCCTTTGCTTTCTTCTGTTCAAGTTTTCTTCTGCCTTTTCTGTGATTTTCGTCATCGATCCATGTTCAGCTCACGACCGGAGACCAAGGTTGCCCGCTCAATACCGATCGCCAGCCCTTTGTCCCTTTGCTTCTGTTCAAACTCTCTTGCATCTTTGGCTTCCGCCCTAAAACCACTTGACAACTTCAAGTTCTCTCCCCACCTTCCTCCTCCTTGTGCCATCGGCGTTCTGCCCGGTTCAAGGTAAGCCAATTATGTCCAGTCAACTTCTTGAGGAAGCATCGAAAATCATTCCCAACACCGCTCTGCTGGTGAATCTCGTGTCCAAGCGTGTACGGCAATTGACCATGGGTCACCGTCCCCTCGTCGAAGTAGGACCGCGCATGTCCAATGCCGATGTCGCGTTGAAAGAGATTATTGACGGCAAACTCACCTTCGAGTTTCAGCCCGAACCCGCCGCCAAAGGTTAGCGGATCTAAACCACTCGCGGGAAGGACTTATGTCCGCCGAGATCGCTTCCAATCGTCGCGCGTTCCATAACTATCAAATTCTCGAAAAGATAGAAGCTGGAATCGCGCTTCAGGGCACGGAGGTCAAATCAATCCGGGCCGGCTTCGCGAACCTCAATAACGCCTTCGCGCGTGTCGAGAACAACGAGGCCTACCTTTACGACGCAGATATTCAGCCATACGAACGTGCGAGCCATTCCCAGCACGAACCAAAACGGCGCCGCAAACTCCTGCTGCACAAGACGGAGATTGCCAAATTGTTTTCTGCCAGCGCGATTGAGGGCCAGACACTTGTCGCGCTCAGACTTTACTGGAAGAACAGCCGCGTAAAAGTCGAAATCGGCGTGGGACGTGGAAAATCCACCATCGACAAGCGGCACGACCTCAAAGAGAAGGCCGTCAAAAGAGAGACCGACCGCGCGATGTCCGCATTCAACCGTCGGCACGGTTGAGGAAACGGTCTGCGAACACCCAAACGAAGTAAGCAGCGTCTCGCTTTGCCCTTGTGAAACCGGAGCAAACGGCGGACGGTTCGCCTGCGCCACTATCCGCGCGAGGGGAACTTGGCAAGGATCTGGTCCACAGCCGCTTTCGCCAGGGCCTGAAGTTTCTCCCCTGACTGTTTTAGATCAACCTTGGTCTTTGCCCAACCTCGCCACAGGAGCACTTTCTTCTTCGGGTCGACGAAATCGATGATCAGAGTTCCTTTGGACGCTTCTCCCGGATGATCCGGATCCTGAAATCTTGAAAGATCCGCTTGAGCGGACTGACCTGCCGTCAGTGGATAACCCAAATAGTTGTCCAAGGTCGTCACACTCTCGTTTTCCACCAACACGATATGGAAAGCCACCAGCAGATCGGTTTGCCGATTGGGGAAAAAGCGATAACCCTTGGCATTCATCGCAACCAGAATGTCTTGGCTAATCAAACCGCGCCAATCCGGACCGCTTGCCACCGCTTCCGCGGCGGCTTGACTTTTGTCTGGCACAAATCGAAACGTTGACCGCCGCGCGAAGTTGGCGCCGGGAGTCTGTTGGCTGCCGGTTTCAAATGTCGTGACACAACCCGCGAACGACAGGGCCACTAGCATGCTGCACAAAGTGCCCACAAAAGATCGCAAATACTTAAAGCTCATACCAAAATAAGGATAAACCGGTATCATCTGCCCAGTGTTGCCGTCTCTTAAACCCAGATCCCACAGCGATTGTCAAGCGCGGTCCTCCCCCAATCGTTGGGGTTGTTCGGCTCTATCGGCGTTCAGAAAATCTCTTTGGCGAAATCTCCTCCTATTTCGCGACGGATTCCCTCTTGAGGTCGCCCATCTCAGCAGGAACTCCGCGACGCTGCAGGTAAGCGAATGCCGGAACCATGTAGAAAAACGTCGTCAGCAAACACCAGAAAACTCCAATTGCACAGACGATACCAAGGCCGCTCAAAGCCGGGTTCTGCGCCGGAATCAGCACCGCAAATCCGGACAGCGTCGTAAGGCCGCAGATAGACAGTGGCTTTAGCACGTTTGCCAGGTTCTCTCTCAAATCTCCTTCGCGCCGACTGACAACCAGGAACTGAATCCCGTAGTCGACGCCAATCGCCAGAACCAGGGGAAACGCCAGGGTATTGAGTAAATTGATCGAGACGTGAAACAGCTTCAGTGACGCCACTAACCCCAGCATCGATAGAATCAAGGCGGAGGCGTGCACCAACCAGAGTGAAAATCTCCGATAAACGACCCACAGCAATGCGAGAATCAGGACTCCGACGATCGTCGTGAACTCGACGAGTTCTCCTTTTGCCCATGGAATCAGGTCCCACAACGTGTAAGACCAACCCGTGACCATCGCTTGAGGATCAACGGAATGAATCAGCTCTCCGATCTTTTTCTGCTCCGATTGCGAATGGATCGGATGGTTCGGCTGTACGTACCCCGCCGCAATTCTTGGATTGGTCGCAAAATATCGATCGATCAGAAACCACCAGCTCGACTTGGGTGGGAATAGCTTGGACCAATCCGGTAAACCGGTCGCCGCCTGTTCAGACTTCAACCCGTCGAGCACCGCAAAAACATTCTTGAACGAATCCAGTTCAAATCCGTTCCGTTCTAGACTATCCCGAACCACCGCCGTGATTTTATCGAAGTCCAATTTCTTCAACGCTTCACGGTTTTCTGTGACCCGCGCCGGAGAAAGGGCCAAGGCCACCGGCGTACTGACCGATTTGAGCTGCCCGGCTTTTAGTGCCTCTTCGAGCCGTTGCGAGAGCCGCTCCCACCGATCGTGGAACTCCTCCTGGTCTTTCGCGTCGACCAGGATCGTCACCGGATCTGATTCCTGCCGCATCTCGGTCGAAAGCACCTGCAGTGCAACGGACGCCGGAATCTGCTTCGGTTGAAGTGAAACCGGGTTAGTGTCGAATTTGAGCGGAACGAATGGCGCAACGGCGATCAGGGCGCTGAGGATCAACACGCCCACAGAGAAAGCTAACAACGGCCGCGGTTCGCGAAACATAGAGTCAACGAACCTGGTGGTGCCAATCAAAATGAAGTCCGTGGTCTTCGGCGGTTTGGCATGCCTGAAAAACATGAAAAGGAAAAGGACCATGAACAAACCGGCGAACCCCACGCCAAGAGCGACGAGTGTCCCTAGCTGACCGAATCCGGAGCTTTGGCTGAACTTCAGCACAAGGAAGCCGATTGCCGTGGTGACGATCACGTAAAAAATCGCCGCACCAATATCCCGAACAGCAACAAACACCGCATCCTCATGCGATTGGCCCGCCCGACGTGCTTGTTGGTAACGACCAAAAAGCAAAAGGCTGAAATCCACTCCAACGCCTGCGAGAATTGAGAAAAACCCAATCGCCACGACGTTAAGTTCACTGAAGATCAGCATACCGAGTGCAAGCGCAACCAGCGCCGACAAGCAGAGGATCAAAACGATGCCTATCAACGGCAGGAACCGACGAAACGCCACATAGAACAATCCGCTCACAATACAGATCGAAAGAATCGCGCTGAGCGAGATATCCCCTTCCATGCTGTGTGAAATCTGAGCGACAAATGCGGTTCGGCCAGTGACGTAGACCTTCGGTTTGTACCCAGTCCATTCGCTCAACATTTTTTCCGTGAATTGGTTCACCTTAACCATGGCTGCCTGGCTTGACCGAGCATCCAGTCCTGGCTGATTCGTGATGATCAACGCTATCTCGAAAAGTCCGTCCTGCGAAACCAGGGCGCTTCCCTGGTCCATAGAGGAACTCGAACCGAATGGCTTCATTGCCCTGGCAAAGAGGCCGAGCGGATCGAGCGTAGCTTCCAGCTGCGTCCGGATGGAATCTCCCGTGATCGTGTCTCGAATGTGGGTCAACCGTTCATCAATAGTTCCCGGTTCGAGCTGCGCCATCGCATCGTTAAATTCGTCTCGAGGCAAATTCAGCAGAAGCGCCGGGACGACGCCCTGAATTTCGTTGAGCCCCTCCTGCGTCTCCAAAGGGACGCGATCAAATGTCCGAAGGACCCATGGCTGCTTTCCAAGTTCTTCGACGAAATGCGTTCTGAACGCATCAACCTCATCCCCGTGACCTTGCTCTCCCAGGAACCCGTAGACCAGTTGCCGCGCCTGGGCGAATTCGCTGTTGAATTCCTTCAGTCCGACCACCGACTGGAACTTCGACGGCAATAGATCCAGGACTTCCGAATCGAAGTTCTGTCGCTTGACCACGATGAAGATCGAAAGAGCCGCGATCGCCAGTGCGGCTCCAATGAGCGTTTTGGTTCGATGCGCAATGATCCCGGCTAGTAACTCTGTGACCTTGGTCGCAAAAAGCGCCAGTCGAGACCTTGAAGGAGATTTCATTCAGTAAACAGATTCGTGGGCCCGCTAATTTTCAGTATCAGTATGGGTGTCAGTGCCAGTCAGCAAGAAAAGCAATCGCTTCATCGGCTGTCCCGCGTTGGCATTCGAAGCTCCATCTCTGAATGCTGAAATGCAAATCCTGACTCGAGTTTCAACTCCCCCCTGACACTGGCACTGTCACTGACAGCCCCTTCCCCCCCAACACCCGCTCGACCGCCGTCATCGCCTCCGCGACAGTGACCGCCTTCATGCATCGAAAATCCAGGGGGCATTCCCGCAGAAAACAAGGACTGCATTCCACGTGATGACGGATCACCACGTGCCCTTCTCCGATCGGCCCCGTCAGTTGCGGTTCAGTTGAACCAAAGATCGCCACGGTCGGCACCCCCAGGAACGCTGCCAAATGCATCGTCCCCGTATCGTTGGTCAGCAAGAGCCTGCACCGCCGAAGGTGCGCCGCCAATTCCGAGAGAGAAGTTCGGCCTGTCAGATCCGTCGCGTTGGACTCCAGACTCTTCACGATCTCGGCTGCAAGCAGTCTCTCGTTGGCTGTACCGAAGATTAGCCAGTGCAAGCCGTGCCGTTCGGATAACTGCCGGGCGACCGAGCCAAACTCCGTCCAGCGTTTCGCCGGACCGTACTCGGCGCCCGGGCAAAGACCCGCCAGCCCAGGTTCAGCAGGACGGTGGTTGCCCCCTTCCAGCGGTTCGTCGAGGTTCGCCCCGATCCGGCCCATAATGCGCAGATAAAGACCTGACTGATGTTGCAACGGTGCCGGGAACGGCGGCTCAGGAATGAATTGATTCAGAAAAAAGTCGCGCCATGGCCGCGAGTAACCGACCCGGCGCGGAATCCCGGCTAACCATATTTCGAGGGCGCTCCTGACAGAATTCGGAAATAGAATGGCAACTTCGAAGGGGCCTCTTAACTTCGACACGATGCGAAAAACAGAGTCGCCCGGGTCGATCGTTATCAATTCGTCAACCTCAGGCATGAGCCGCCAAAAATCCGCCAGTTTCGATCGGGTGAGCACCGTGAGCCGGGCATCAGGCCGGCCTCGCTTAAGGCGCCGGATCGCCGGCGCACTCATCACTGCGTCACCCAGCCAATTGCTCGATCGCACCAGAATACGAAACGGCGCCAGAGGAGCGCTGTTTCTCGGCACGTAAACGCCACGTTTGTACTCACGAAGCAGAAATTTCGGGTTAGGGGTCTTCCAACGTCGATGAAGCCAGAACCAATCGCTCGGCCGCTGGATGATCAGCGACTCGACTGCACGATTGATTCGATGGGTTAACTCCTCCATCGACGCGCCTCGCTTCGGCACAAACTCGCCCACCGCTAAACGCCATCTTCCGGGACCAACCGTAAAGATGGCCACCGGAAGAAGTTCCGCGCCGGTTTTTGTCGCGAGGATCGCCGGCAAAGGAGTCGTGGACGCCAGACGATTGAAAAACGGCATCCAAATACCTTTATCCCCGGCATGTTGGTCCACCAGGATTGCCAACATCCCGCCCGCCTTCAGGATGCTAGTGCTCTGTGCAAGTCCATGCTTCCGCTCGATCAACTCCAAACCGGTCCTGCCTCGGGCCCGGCGGATATGCGCGTCTATAAATCTATTCGGCAACGCCCGGTAAATTACTGCGTGCCTGCCAGGACGAACCAACGCCGCACAAAAGATAAACAGTTCCCAGTTCCCAAGATGATTTATTGTCCAGAGAACGCTCTTTGCCCCGTTGATTCGTTCCGTTGCCCGCTCGAAATCTGACACGTCCAGATGCTTCCGGACTTCTTCCCAGGGTTTCTCCAGCAGGACAAAGGAACAGAGGAGATTCGCCATGAGATCCATAAAATGTCGCTTGGAGCAGTGTTCCACTTCTTCGCGGGACCAATCGGGAAAAGCGATCCGGACGTTAGCCGCCGCCAGACGACGGTAACCACCGAGAAAATGGTACCCGAGCCAGCCCGCCAATCGCCCCAGATAAAACACCCCCCGCAGCGGCAGGCACCGAAGGAACCACCCCAGGGCGCGGTAGAGGACGTACACGCCGTAATCAACAACCTCCGAAGGCTTCAGCCGTAATGTGCTCATTCCAACACCGAGCTAACCTCCACCCGCGCTGAATACTCAATCTAAAAAGAAACGCTACAAGCAGCCATCCCCGCCTGCCCCGGTCAGCAAGCCGTCCCGGTTTGCCCAGGGTAAGTAAACCGTCCCGGTTTGCCGAGATTTGAAGAACCAAAGCGGGACACTTGCACTCGCCAAACGTCAGGCACGTGGATGAAATCGCTTATGGATCGATTTCAGCTGACTCTGCTCCACGTGCGTATAGATCTGCGTCGTCCCGATATCCGCGTGGCCGAGTAATTCTTGAATGATCCGCAGATCGGCTCCATTTGCCAGAAGATGTGTCGCAAAAGAGTGCCGCAAAAGATGCGGATAAACATTGGTTTCAAATCCCGCTCGGGCCGCAATTTCTTTTAGGATTTGCCAGATCCGTTGTGTCGTGAGTTTCTTTCCATGCCTGGATAGAAAGACTTCGTTCCCGGTCTTGCGACCAACCAAATTGATTCGTTCCTGCGTCAAATACTGGTTGATCGCGTCACAGGCCGTCCGTCCAATCGGCACCAGCCTCATCTTTGACCCTTTGCCTATTACTCGAATGATTCGCTCCTGAAGATTCAGGTTCTCGAGGCGTGCGCCCGCCAGTTCGCTGATTCGCAAACCCGACGCATAGAACAGTTCCAGGATCGCCTGATCCCGCAACGGGAACGGCCGGCTTTGGAGATCGATTTCCAGCAGATGTTTCACCTGGACCTGGTTAAGCGTTTTTGGCAAAAACCGCGTCAGGCGGGGCAACGGAAGCAGCTCTGCCGGATCATGATCGGTTATCCGGCGCATCTTCAGAAACCGGAAGAAAATCTTGAGCGCCACGACGACAAGTTTCATGGAACCGGCCGCAAGACCTCTGGCCTTCTCTGTCCCGAGGTATTCGCTCAGTACATCCAGCTCGACATTACAAGGAGCAGAGATCTGTTTCAGGGTCCCCGCCCAATCTGCGAATTTTTCGAGGGAACGCCTAGTCAACAGCTGGTAATTCTCCGACAACCCGCGTTCGGTAGCGAGATAAAGGATAAAACAATCGATGGCCTCCACAAAGTCGACGTCCACTCGACGCGAACTTAGTATTCCGTCCCCTAAATAGCATGCATAATGTTACGCTTCGAGAACAATGCCCATTCGATCCCTTTCATTGTTTGTCACGTCGCCTGGCGGAAAAAACGGCTTGCGATCCAGCAACTCCATGTCACGATTCTAGCCCGTTCCTCTCCCGCGGGCATAGCTTAATGGTAAAGCTCCAGCCTTCCAAGCTGGCTATGCGAGTTCGATTCTCGTTGCCCGCTCTCAATCCGCCACCAGAGCGAATCCGCAGACGATCGAGGTTCCGAAAAAGAGTCAAAGTAAGAATAAACTGAGAATATAGTCGTAATTGTTCGTTATTGCTTCTCAGGCTTTTTTGACACAGATTCTCGACGCGCTCGGCAGTAAACCCCGACGCGCCGAAAGACTTCGCCTCAGCACTACGCGAGAAGCTTGGAAGCATGAAAGATATGGATGAAGAACCCACCGCAGGGCAGTTTTTTGAAGTGGGTTTTGACGAGTTCATCGCCACTCTCGCTCGTATCTTTGCTCATCGAGGGAATGCGGCTGCGGTTGCCGTACTGAGCGAAGGAGATGCTACTCCGCGGCGCAAGTGGAAAGACAGAGAGTTTGGTCTAGAGCACTATGATGCGTGGCTGAATGTCCCCCAAGCGGTATTTAACTCCGTAGTTGATCGCATTTATGATCTTGAGAAAGAGTTGCTTGCACAGGCCGAAGTACTGATGCGAAGCGATCCAGGGGTCGTTCTCGAAAACTTCGTTATTTACCCGCAAACGGTAGGCGACCCCGACTGGCGTGCAAAAGCGAAGGCTTGGCTAAGGGGCCAAGGTGTTACTAACCAAGGACGTGTACGGTCCGACAACATTGCTCCCTACGAAAAGGACGGTTTGCTCTTTCGATCCAAGCCGGAAATGAACTTGTATGAGGCGCTGAAGACTCGCGGAATAACCTTCGCTCCTCTGCCAGTCTTTCTTCGCGGCGGCGACAATTGTCGGCGAATTGAGCCTGATTTCGTCATTTTCCAAAGCGGCAAAGTCATCGTGATTGAAATAGACGGTCCCCCGTTTCATCCCGAGTCGCCTGCCGAGGCTCACGAGCGAACCACCATGTTCTACTGGGAGGGAGCCCATATTGAGCGCATCAATGCTTCAGAGTGTGAGACGCCCGAGAAAGCAGAACGTGTCGCCAACCAGATCCAGGCTTTGATCCGTAAACTGCTCGCAAACAGATAGGTCTCGAACGCCCTTCTCGTTCATGCTGAAGCGTTCGATTTTGACGGGTTCGAACCTGAACCAGCGAAGATGACGAATCGTCGCATTCCGAAGCGTTTCCCCCGACGCCGCCTCCGACATTCCGAACGCACCACGACTCGATTCCAGCGCATCGTTCGCGTTGCGCTCACAGATGTCCCGGGCGATCTGTGAGGAGATCCTTCAACTGGGACTCCCGATGAGAGAAATGGCAATATTTACGGCGGTAGTCTTCCTGGCGATCTCGTCCCTGCTATTGTGTTCGTGTTCCAACGCTGGCCAAGGGCCGTCCTATGAATCCCACTTCTCGAAAATCCCCGGATCGGGCGCTGTGAACTACTAAAGTGGGATTCAAATGAATCATTCCGTCAATCAAACCTTCGGAACGACGGTGCCCCGGAAATCGAGCGTCATAAAATGATATTTGCCTGGGGCGACACTTGTACCACGAGCTTATTGCAAGATCGGGGCCGACCCCCTCGATGACTGACTAGCCCCAATAAATCACAAAATATGATCGTAACATGCATAGGGAATGTTATTGAGCACAAGAGCTTCGCTCCCGATCGTCTGTAGAGCGAAATCTCGTGGCTTTCAGGTCATTTTTCACAGTTCTGCTATTTTTTGGGAGCTGGGCCAAATTTTTTTGCACGCTTCAGAGACAAAGCTCTTGTGCCTTGAGTTCGCCTCTTGCGAGCAACACTTTTTTGTCGGTCGGGCTTGAAAATTAAGCGGGACTGCTCAAGGCACTGAGTCGCTGGTGAACCAAGCTGAAAAGCGCTTTGAGAGGATAGGCCGTGCAGAGTTCGATGTGGATACGCCGAGCGCTCCTTTTGAGCCGAGCTGCAATCTTAAAGAGTCGTAAACGGATCTGGCCGATTGAAGCAGATTCAAGTTCGGTACCCTTCAAAACTTCGGCCTGCAGAGTACTCATGATCAAGTGAGCAAAAGTCGAGAACCACAGCCGCAACTGATTGGAAGCCATCCAGTGGGTGCTGGTGCGATCGGCGAAGAGATCCATTTGCTGTTCCTTGATGCGGTTTTCCATGTCGCCCCGTGCGCAGTAAAACTTCTCGTACAAAGCCCCTGCTTCAAATCGAGCCGCTTGGGTCCGAGTAGTCCACCCATCTTTGGGTAGGTTGGTCACAATAAAGCGCGGATTGTCACCTTGGGTTAAAATCTCCGCTTTGCCAATCACCCGTCGCGCTTTGGACCAACTGTTCAGAGTCGAGTAATCAAACTGGGTGAAACTCCGACAGGGCGTTTCTTCTTTGCCCTCCTTAATCTGCGCCTTGAGAGCTTCAAAGTGCGTTCTCAGCAGCTCCGCGAGCCGATCGTTGCGTGCCAGACCCAAACAGTAGAACACCTGATTTTCTTCGCACCAGGCCATGATCGCTTCACGTGCAAACCCGCTGTCGGCGCGCACAATGATCCGAACTTTCTTGCCAAAACGTTGACGAATGGCCGGCACTATCTTCCGGAGTGCCTCCACCGTGCCATCGCTGGCGTCGCGCTTGCAATCGCGCAGCTTAGCAAAAAGCGGAATGTTTCCGCTAAAGCAGTAGAGCGGCAGGTAGCAGTAGTGGCGATAGTAGCCGTGAAAATAAGCGCCTTGCTGGCTGCCATGAAGCGGATCATCGGTCGCATCAAAATCCAACACGATCTCAGCGCTCTTGCGTGGCAGGGCTTTGACTCCGCGCTGGATGAGTAAGCCTTCGATCTGGTCGGGCTGGGCTTGAATCTTGTGGTAACGCTCATCGATTGCCTCGGCGCTTAGCTCCAGACGATTGAGCGTGGAGTGAGCCGCCAGCGCTTTGCCTTTATCGCGCTCCAAAACCCGATCCTGGCCCATTGGATCGCTTTTGCCGGCAATCAGTCCATGGATGGGATCAAGCCGCAAATGGTCATGATCATTGAGATCTTCGTAACCTAGCACCAAGCCATGAAGCCGCTGATTGACCAGTTCCTGAACGCTATGTTCGATATAACGCTGGTCACGGTAATCGACGAAGCAGCCGGCAAAATCCCGTATCAAGCCGCTGTGGCGCTCCAGTTCGCGCAAGATTAACCCGCCCCCATCGCTGGAGAGGTAGCCACCCCCGAAATCCACCTCTACTTTTCGGCGACCTAAGTCTTGAAATAACCACGATTGTTCTTTACAGTCTGTCATCGAAGCGGCGTCCTTTTTGTAAAGTTTAACTCCTTGAACAAGAAGAACTTACAAAAAATAGACGCCGCTTTGCTAGCTTTTTTGTGAGTTTTTCGGGCTAGCGACACCACCACTCGTCTGGTCGCGACGACGATTTGCGGGAATATCATTGTCAAGGCCGATCAAAGAAACCGCGTCTGCGATCCTAGCGCGTTCGATTTTGACGCGATTCTGGTTAAAACGGCGGAAAAATGGCCCGGCGTCACCAAGTCCAATCGATGTCGCTCCCGTTCAGCACATCGAAGACGGAACGATGTAAAGGTTTTTGTCGGAGCCGGCGATGTACTCGTATCTCGCCGAAGCCACTTCAATTTGCTTCTGGTTTTCCGAAAATGCGATTTCGGAACGCCCGACGAACTCAAAATCGATGTACTTAGGGAAGAAATTATCCATAGCGAAGCCTTTCTAAACCAAGCTGATCTTGAAGTAAAAGCTTCTCTATGGTAGAGCGACGCGGGTTTAATCGCAAACCCGTTCAAATTTTGTCTTTCCCGAGGAGAATTGATGTTCGCAGCCGCTTTGAAGAGAGTCGAAAAATACACTTTGCCTGTCGTTGTCCTTCAGCGGTTTTTTGACGGTAGCGTAGCTTCGAACTGCGGCTCTTGTATCGTCGTAAATCCAGAAGGTTGGGTACTTACGGCTTTTCACATTGTACAACAGATGATCTTGGCGGCACAGCATCGCACAGAATTAGACCAATACGACAGAGACCGGCAGGCAATTGAATCCACACCACTCAGGAACAAGGAAAAGGAAAAACAGATCAGGCGTCTTGTCCGAAACCCTAAATGGATTACGAATCAAGCGGTTATATGGGGAGGGCTTACCGGACAAGTTAATCAATTTCATTGCAATCCGATCGCTGACATTGCGATCGGAAAAATCGATCCCTTTGATTCCAAATCCATCGAAGATTATCCGACGTTCCAAAATCCTGCCGAGGAAATGCCCGTAGGGACATCCCTTTGCAGACTTGGTTTTCCGTTTCACAATATTGGCGCTACATATGATCCAGCGACTGATCAATTCACGCTCGCACCTGATGTTTACCCTGTACCAAGGTTTCCGAACGACGGTATTCACACGCGCTTAGTGATCATGAAGTCACCGGATGGGAAGGAACAGGCAAAGTTTCTCGAAACGTCGACGCCTGGCTTGAGAGGGCAGAGCGGAGGCCCAATATTCGATACTCAAGGGCACATTTGGGCTATGCAATCCCAGACCAACTCATTGCCACTAGGTTTTGCTCCCACAGTGAAACAAGGCAATAAAGAAATTGTCGAACATCAATTCATGCATGTCGGATTTGGTTCTCACGTTGAGGAAATAATCGGCATGTTTCAAAAGTACGGAGTACAGTTCACATCGTCGAGCTGAGCACTTATTGAATATCAATCGCGCCGACGACAATGGAAATCGTTGCTGATTTCGTCGGTGATATCTGATATCGCCGCGCTGCCGCCGATCATCACCGTCGGCCTGATGATGATTGACTTGAGGGGTCCCAAGTTTTCATTCCCGCACAAGTCGTGTTATTCGTAACGCGCTTGCACTCCCCTATTTCTCATTCAGCTGCGAATAACCGCGCAACCGATGGTTTCCAAGATGCGGCTGAATGGAACGTCTCATCATATTCCGATCATCCGGTTGATACTCTGGAGCCGCTAGCTGACACTCCGAATGCGTTCCGCGACGCTGCAATTGCTTACCTGAAGGTGTTGTTGGCGATGGACGAATTTCTAACGACAATCGATGATGCGCGAGCGGGATGGATCGCGGTCGCCATCGTGTTGAAACTTACGTCGGTGCGCGGACTCAGCGTCGCGAATATTGCGAGCCAACTCGGATGCTCGCCGACAACGATCAGCCGTTACATGGCGAAGTTCGCGAGCATGGCAGACCTTGACTCTGAAGGCGGTGTTCGATTCATTCGGCCCGGTGCCGGGTTGAACGGCGACAAGCCGGCGGCGGTTCATGGTGAAATCGACTCTGCTTTTCTCAGATTGACAGCGGCAAAAACTTCACGCAGTTTCGGTGAGCCAAGACTCTGAAAAGTGAACCTTCAGAGAACGTCAGGAAGGAGGCGCGAAAGCGTAGCTAATCTTGAAAATAATTTTGGCGATAAGGTACCGCTGCCGGTTCTCCCGTCGTCTATACGGCGTGGTGAGGCTACCTGAGACCTTGGACCAAAAACGTCAGGTGGGCGCTGGTAACAGCGTCAGCGGTTACTTCGGTCGGTTCCCGATCGGGCGTCACGAAGTGGACCCTGGGATGATCGGTTGCGGCAACCGATGTTTCTCGGACTACGCGGAGACAAAAGTGCAACTGAAGTGGTTCGGGAGACGGCAAGCTAGGGCGACACCGGTTTTGCGTCGACCTTCATTGAGAGCGAGCCGCAGCTTTAAACGAAATCAACGTTGGGCTTGCAACCCAGTCTTCGCTTTTGCTTCAATCGCATTTCGGCGACGCTGAACTTCGCTCGTGGTCGACATCATGGCCGGAATACCTGAGAGTTTCGGCGGTTGGGCGCCTGCCTTTCCATTCCCCCAGAATCATGAAAGAGCCTGACATTTACGCGGTGCAATTTCACCCGGTCCGGCCACCCTGAGACCCGGTTCGAAGTCATCATCAAATCGCCGAAGGCTAATCACCCAGGAACTATGTACGACCTCCTTTTTTGCAGAACTACGAAAGAAGATTAATGCCATTCGAAGAAAACGGATTTTTGGGAAAGGAAGCGATCGAGCATTCGAGGATCATTCGAGCGAAATACGCCGATTACTTTGACCATATGCAAGACGTAAACCTGGAATCTCATAAGTTTCTGGCCCGCGGTAGATTCAACTCAAAAGAAAGGGAGCAGTTCTATACAGCAGGGCTGTTTTGCCGTTCAGTTACGGAATTCCAGGCGATGGTGGTTCTTTCGGAAAGGGGGTTTCTTAGCGAAGTCCAGGTACACACCCGGTCGCTTCTTGAAGTTCATTTTAAAATCGCTGCGATCGCCAAGGATCCCAAAACCGTAAACAGGCTTATACTGGATGGGGAAAGGCAACGGAAAAAGCACCTTGAACTTCAGCTGCGGACAAGAAAACCTTCACCGAACGATGTGAGTGAAGCTCGTTTAAAGGCTGAGCTTGAGAAGACCGACGAAGCAATAGTAAAGATCGAAGATCAGATTAACAAAGACCAGCCACATCTTCTTCAGAAACACAAAAAAATTTCGGAGCTGAGGATAAAGTTTCAAGCCGAGATAGCGGGTCTTAGTGACTACTACGACGCATTGTACGCTCATTTAGGAGATGCAACGCACACATCTTCTTTATTTCTTGATTCAACGATTACTGTTGATGAAACCGGGGAATTTTCGGGGTTCCATTATGCTCCTGCCGGAGCCAGTATTTTGCCGTATGCGATGTTCGGAACATATATTCATATTCAAAGCTTCGAGAAGGTCGCTGAGATTATTAAGATATCCGTGTTCCCGGCTCTCGATTGCTTAAAAGTGCGGCAGACCGAGTTGAGTGCGCGCCTTTGACGCCCTCACAGAGGAGTAGGGAGTGTCGCTGGATGCCAAAAGTGCACAAAGCATAAAAGGGTGTGCACCGTAGTATTAAGAAGAACGGCGACCGAGCCGAATTAACGTAAGCGTCACGCCGAGCGCCATGCAGTCATATGTTGACTCGAAGGGACTGTAAACGTCGTAAGTTTCAGTTACGACATTTACAATGTTTAGGCTACTCTAAGCGCAGTGTTTCTCCTGGCTGCTGCCCAGGCTTTTGGGACCACGTCTTTAATCTGACGATTGGTCATGGATGGCAGGCGTGTCAGTACGTCGTGCAGATAAGTGTAGGGCTCGATGCCGTGGTGGCGGCAGCTTTCGATGATTGAGTAGATGATCGCGCTGCGTTCGCCGGCATCGGCATCACCGAAAAATAACCAGTTCTTCTTTCCAAGAGCGGTCGGTCGGATTGCATTCTCAACGAGATTATTGTCGATCTCGATTTCGGGTTCTTTGAGGTAAACCTCGAGGGATTCCCATTGGCCTAAGGCATAGCTGACAGCTTTACCCATCGTGCTCTTTGGCAGGAAGCGCCGGGTGAGGTACCACCGTTTTAGCACCCGATGGATTCGTCGGCACAGGGGCATGCTCTGACTGGTGCGATAAGCGTCTCGCAACGCTGGGCCTGCTTGTTGACGCCGCAATCTTCTTTCGATTTCGTAGAGGTGACCGATCTGGATCAGGATCCAGCCGGCTTCTTTGGGTGCATGATCGAGGGCTTCGTAAAAGCCACGCCGGGCATGGGCCCAGCATCCAGCTAGCAGTACTGGCCTGCCCGCGCTCGCCCGATGCCTGGCGAAGTGATCGTAGGCACTATAGCCGTCACATTGGATTGTACCGCTAAAGTCCAGCGGGATAAGTTTCTCCAGACACTTGGCCTCTCGAGTCGTGTACCACTCAAAGAGCACATCTGCACCCGGCCGATGCGCCACCCACAGATAACCCAGGCCGGTTTTGCCGTTTCCCGGATCGAGATATTTGATTGGCGTTTCATCGACCTGGAGGTAAGAGCCTCTCATCATCTGGTCTTTGATCTGCCGGTAGATTGGCTTTAACCACTCACTGGCTAGGTGCACCCATCGGGCCATGCTCTGGCGCGGCAACCAGACCTGATGCCGGTTCCAGTAAATCTGTTCCTGGCGAAAAAGTGGTAAATGATCGCAGTATTTACTCACGATTACTTGGGCCAGTAACCCCGGTGCAGCAATGCAGCGTTGCTGCAGGCTCTCAGGCAAGGGAGCGATCACCGGAGCCAGGTCGCTTTGTTCGCGGCGCACGAACTTGCGGCGAATGATCTGGCGGCGGAAAAACTTCGCCGGCTGGTAGTCAAGCATCTCGGTGACTTCTTCTCCGATACAGCGGAAGGCTTCCGGATTGTCTCTGACTTCTGCGGGCTCGATGACTTCTTGGTGGACCGCCAGATCCTTCGGCCAGCGCTCCCTGCGCTGGTTCTTCTCAGAACGTTTGGCGACTGGCTTCAAACCTTCGACGCTGGGACTAGCCTCCGCCTTTTCAGCGGAGGCGTCGGCTTTTCCCAGTGCATCCTCTTTCAGGAGCAATTCCAGTTGAGCCGCATCGAGCTTCTCGCTCTTGGAGCCAAAAAGGCGTCGGATCAGTAAATCGATCTTTTCCTTCAGCAGCTTGATCTCCTGACTCTGTCGCTCATTCTCGGCCTGCAAAAGCCGGTTTTGCGCATCCTTTTGCGCGATAATTTCCAGGAGTCTAACTTCCTCTGACACTGTTAGTTATAGTGTCAAATCTGAGCGAAAATAGCGATCTTTTTTCTCGAAAATAAATAGAGTTTTTGCCTCTATTCGCGTTCATACCAGGGACGCAATTTGGCCCCTCGCAAGTCCACTCCGTCGGTGAGCATCGCGAAAGCTTCAGGGCTCAATTTCAACGTCGGACTTTCTTGGCTGGGCTTGGGCCAGCTAAACGTTCCCCGCTCCAGCCGTTTGCTCAAAACCCATAAACCCGTCCCATCAAAATAGAGCACCTTGATCCGGGTATGACGTCGGTTACAAAAGACGTAGAGCGCTCCGCTGCGAGGATCCTCTCCAAAACCGCTGCTCACCAGCCCGTAAAGCCCGTTGAAGCCCTTGCGCATATCGCAGCAGTCGACTAACAAAAAGATCTTCAGACTACCGCTGAAGCTGATCATCGCTTTGCGCCCAGCCGTCCAAGCAACTCCGCAGCCAAGGCCGCTTCCCCTGCGCTGCTGATCTGAGCGTAGGCGCCCCCGGCAAAGTAAATCCTTAAGGCTCCGGCCGGCGCCCGAGGCAGTGAACCCTCCTCAACCACCGCTTCAATCCACCCACCAGCGCTCTTCCCGGCGCCGGTGTCCGCGCCGGCTTTTAGCAACAACTTTTCCCGCCGTCGACGACGACGCCGGCTTTGGAGCCAGTAGGCGAGCGTTGAATATTTGATCCCCACGTATTGCGCGAACTTTACGCCGCTCATCCCGCTCCGGTCGTACTCCTCCAACAACGATTCGCGCCGCTCCCGCGATACCAGCACGCGACCGCGTGCGTCCTGACTTAAAATTTGTCCAGCCTCCTCCGCAGCAAATGTCATGGAATTTTCCTACGACATTTCCGCCAGCTCGAATAGTGGTGCTAGGCGTGACGCTTACGAATTAACGGGCAAGCCGTGTAATCTGATCCGAGCCGATTAAGTGGGCCAAGGCGAACGCCCGCCATTTCTCCACGTCATCGAAGGTCTTCGGCGCTTGATCAGGGAATTGCTTCCGCAATCGATAAAGCGTGACTCTCGCGATCCCGAGTTGTCGCGCTAATTCTGTCCCTGTGATTCGTTTCTGTTTCACCGTTTTTACTTAAAAGCTATAAAAAGGGAAGCCGCTGGACACCAGGGTAATCGGCAATCCATAAATCAATAGATTTCTTTTTTATTCCCCAGCGCAGACCAGAGCCCCTGAAAAGGGTTTGGAGCGGTTGGTGAGTCGATCCTGGCGCGTCCGATAGTCAGCCTGATAGGATTGTACCATCCCGATCGATTGAACGGGCATAGCCGCTGTTACAGTGATCGACACTTTAGGGCGGCGGTTTCGGCGCATCTCCTGGTTTCGGATCGCCGTGCGGATGCGGTATAGTCTTCGGGTTGGGCTTCGATTTTGGCATGGGTAGTCGTCCTTTACGCTGCGACTAATTGGGCTTGTGGTTCGTGTTTGACTGCTGCGGGCGGTTCTTCTGACCTTGCCAAGTTAAGGATTAAACTCGGTTCGTCCGCGACAGCATCGCTCACCTGCTGAAAGCGCTCGCGGATTCTGCGTAACTCCTGCATTAAACCGTTCGGGTCGGCGTACTGGACTCCAAAGAGCCGGTCCTGCATTTGCTTGGCGAGCAAAACATCGAGGCGACAATTCGCAAGATGATCGGGGGCCATAAATAACCGACCAATATCGTAGCTCGCACGAATCTCAGTTTCAGCGGCAACCTTACAATGCTGGTGAATCGCCGACCAAGTTTGCATGATCTTCGATAGAGCAGTTTTGCCTACTTCTGCGACTCGTTTTCTTTGGGTCTCGGTCTGCCGCTCAATGTGTTGCAAGTCGCCTCGCATAAGGTCCAAGTGGGCCTCGCTCGTGGTCAGTGCGGCCGCTCGTTTCTTGGCATCGGCACCAACATCATCGCGGATGTCCTGATTATCAGAACCGAGCTTTTGAATCGCCACCTTGCTGCTCTCTATCTGCCTAGTGAGTTGGACCAGCCTGGCAAGCTCGGCCTCGCAATCGGTCACAGCCGATTCGACAATCTTCAATGAGTCTTCGTTAGTCATATTTTGATTAGGGATTTGGAAAAAGGTCCGACGGGCTTCGCCGCCGTACCCGTCGGATTTCGCCTTAGGAGTGAAATGAATAAAAATCCTAAGCGAAAGCTTGTCACAATTTAGTTGTCGCCCAGGTCGCGCCGCTCCTTCACGGCTGTGTAAACGAGAGAACGTTGAAGCTTAGAACTGGTCGGGTCCGCGAGATAATCCAAGAGGTCGAGGAAGGGTGCCGTCTTCAAAAACTCAGTAATTTTAAAGGGGGTGTCTACACCGGTTTTTGGCCACGTTTTTCGAACGATAGCCGGGACATTCGCCTCCATTTTGGGCGCCGACTTGTCTGGCGCAAATGAGATGTCGGTCGAGTAAAGTTTCGGTTTCGCCGCTGGTGGCGCTATAATCGGAATGGTTTTCGCCGTTGGAACCGACCCGGCTTTCAACTGCGCGATTTGTGCCTGCAAGGTTTCGATAGTAGCAGCGGCCTCAGAAAGTGTACGCGGGCGGCTTACGTCGCGACTGGTTGCTTGCGGTATTTTTGGCGGATCAACACGAACTGGGTTCATAGTTTTGTCGTTCAGAAAACTTTGGATAGCTAAGATTTGAGGAGCGGTTGGCATGTTCCGCCCCGCCAGTATCTCGTTTAAACTTTGAGGCGAAAGATCAAGGACATTCGCTAAATCTTTTTGGCGCGTGTCGTGCGCTTTGTACCAAGTGCGCAGTTCATCGACGAGTTTTTTGGTCAGGTCCGTCGGCATGAAAACAATCGTATCATATACATCCTTGGTATACAACGTTTTATCCAATATGATGGGAATTCTCACTTGCGTTGCCTGGGGGTTAAGGTTGTAGATTCGTTGCAAATAACGTTGTGATATGTTGTTCTCACAGTGGAGTTTCAAAATGTCGAAAACGATAAAGCGGAAAGTTCGCCATAGTCATCGGCCGCCACCAGGGTCCAGAAACTATAGTGACGGCAGAATTCGGGCGAAGATTGACGGCGAAGATTCGGGAGAGCTTTATCGATTCGGGTTGGTGGACGTTGAGGATGCGCTGCCATTTCGAGACCAGGAACGGGACGTTTATCTGCGACAGGATTAAAGTTTATTCCAGTTAGGTTTTTTTACTTCTCCGACCAACTGTCACAAATCTTGGCGTCTACTTTGATCGGGATGTCGCCGCCGAATAGTTCGACCCAGGTGTCTTCCATGACCGTTCGAATAACGGTGCAAAGGGGTTCGGCCTGCTCAACCGGTACGTCGATAATTAACTCGTCATGGACCGTAGCGATCAGGTGCGCGTCGGAGGACAACGCCCGAGCAAGATTGACCATGCACAGCTTTTGATATTCTGCGCAGTCGCCTTGCACGACGAAATTAGTATGAACGTTGAACCGGGACCATTCGTCATCTTTACGTGCGACCAGGCGGCGGCCCATAACCGTCCGAGCCTCGGATTCCCCGGCACGAGCTTTCCGCCAGGCTTCCGAATGCCAAAGTGCCAAACCGATGTACTCATTAAAGAAAGCAGTGCGTAGCTTGAGAGCCTGTTCCTCGCCGACATCCAAACCGTAATCAGTTTTCGCGTACCGTCGATACCCTGCCGATCCCTGTCCGTAGATGAATCCGAAATTGACGCTCTTTGCGAGAGTACGGTCGTGACTATTTACCTCTTCGGCTGTCTTGTCTAGTACCGCTGCGGCGGTCTTCCGATGCAAGTCTTCATTGGCTCGGAACGCTGCAATCATCTTCAGGTCTTTTGATATGGCGGCCGCTCGCCGAAGTTCGACCTGATTCGCGTCGGCAACGATCAGTTTACGGCCCGACCCGGAGGGAATAAAGCACGCGCGGAATTCGAGGGTGTGCCGTATCCCTGGTATTTGCTGCAGGTTCGGCTTCGAACTGCTGAACCGACCAGTCTCAGTGCCAAGCGAATTAAACCGTGCATGGATTCGACCATCGTCCCGAACATGCTTCAAAAGACTGACCACTTTACCGGCCAGATTATCTTTCTCCCGATATTTAAGTAGTGAAACGGCCAAGGGATGATTTAACGCGGTCATTATCTCCTTGTTGGCGGCCTCAATTTCTACCCCGACCCCTTTAAACGCCGCGATCACCTGTGGAGTCGAATTCACATTCAAGAGAGGAATACCAAGTTTGACGCGCAAATCGGCCGCAATCGCGTCAGCCTCGGCGCGCATGGATTTTCCGAATGCCTTCAACTTCTCGGCGTCGACGGGGAATCCGTGCTGTTCCATTGCCACTACCACAGGAACAAGCGCCATCTCCATTTCGAAGACTCGCGTTAGGTTGGCTTTGGCAAGCTCGGCTAGGAGTACATCTTTGAGTCGATGCAGATAACGAACGTCGTCGCGTGCGTATTCGAATTGTTCGGGCAGCAAGAGCATGGAACCCCAATCGCTCGCCCCATATTCTTTAGTGAGCTTCACCCCGAGGCAATGATCCAGCAGCGTTCCCAAATCGTGTTTAACCGTTTTCGAGCCGGACAAGAGCCTGGCAGCGGTCAATGTGCAGAAAACACGGTCAGGTTTGATGCCAAGCTTGGTGCCCAGGAAAAGCAAATCGAAGCTCGCGTTATGAATAATGAGCGAGGTCTGATTCAATGCCGCCAGGATCTCCGGTGGTATGGTCGGCGTCGTCTTCAGGTCGTATTGTCGAAGGTTGCCTGCGTCATCGGCCACAGTTAGAAGTCTGATTTCGCCAGAGCAAGGGTGTAGTGCGCCACCCGAAGGCTTAACTATGGGGTTTTTCTTACCGCTGACCTTAATGTCGGCATACGTTTCGAGGTCAAGAGCCAGGAAATCGCTCCGGGCGGCAGTTGTCACCCTGTCACCATTGTCATGACATTTGGCATCGCTGCGGATAGCGCCCACATCATCAACGCACACATTATCTTCAATCTGTTTTTCTCTCGCGCACCCGAATCGAGCGCTAATGTCATGACAAATGGTGACAATTTCGGGGTTTTCGGTGGTTTTCGGCGCTTCGGCCGCTTTTGAATCATTCAAAGCGTCTCTCACTTTTGTGAAGCGATAGGTGTAGCGGCTGGGATGGCCCGAGGATTTGTCGATCTCCAAACGGATTCCACCAAGAACTCGGCCCTCAAATTCAAGCAGCATCCGACCGAGTCGAGCTCGGTTTTTTTGGATTTGTGCTCTGTCGATGTCTTTTTCCATAAACTCAGGCCTCTTCCAAGTGGCCAAACCAAGACAGCAGCTCATTGTCTGCGACCTCGTTTTGAAGGCATTGATATAACTGTGGTTTTTTGATGGGTTCCTCTTTGAAGGCCCGGTTGCACACCTTAAATAATTCCAGCATCGAAGAGGTTTTGTTATCGCCTCCGTTGTCGTCATACTTTCCTTGGAACGGTAAACACGGATCGCCGAGACCGGCCGCTGTCATGACGCCGCCAATAATTTCCGCCCATTTAGGAAAGCTGGTGAAGCGCGTTTTACCCTGCGGAAACCCTTTTGCGCACCAGTTATCGTAAAGCGCAGAGATTGCCGAGAGGACCAATGACCGATTATCCTTGATCGTCTGGTGCAGAAATGGATCGGCGAAAGTTCGCGAGTTGGGATCCTCCTCAAAATATGCCAGTTCGATTTTTCGCATACGAGGCCCGAGATCCTCCCGATATGTCAAACCAACGTTCGCCGAGATTGAAAATTCCATTTCGTTCGGGATTGAGAGGTCGCTCGTTGCATCATTGGAGCCCAACCGTCGGCCGTTGATCACCGGGTTTGTGATCGCCTGAATTAGATATTGATCCTGTAGATACACCTGGCAGTTCGAAAAGTGCATGAACCGGCGACCGTTCCGCGCGGCCGCCATGATGCGTTTGGAGGTTTCCTCCGGGTCTTTACCAATTGGCAGATCCTCGAACGCCGCTCCCTCATAGACCAGTATGGGGATAGCTGCCAGATAGTCTTTCCCGGCCCGCGGTCGGTTGGCCGTGTAAAACCACAAAGGGACGCGTGTAGTCCAGCCGATCATAGCACGTCCGAACGGCGTAATTAGTCTGGCTATCGCGTGTGTCTTGCTTTGCTCGTTGGTAAAACAGAATCCCGCGTGAAGGCGTTTAATTATCTCCAAGGCTTTTTCGAGATTCATCGGATAGATCTCGGGAGCCCCGGGAATCAGGTAAGTGCCAAATCGAGGATCATATTGAGTCTTTGGGTAGACGAGCTTCTCGCGGATTTGGAACAACAACGGAACGGTGAGCAGCCGCGCGATGAAAGGAAGGCGCTCTTTGAGCTGCTCCGATTGAATCATCCCGGAACAGAAATCAGTTGTGAAACTCTTGGGACGGAATTCAGGCTCATCGTCATCGCTTGCCCCAGCCTCCTTAACGAGAATTCCTGGCTCAACATACTTCTCCAGGGCGCCCTTCGCCTGAATGCCGTCGAGTTCACTAAAGCCGATCGTATGAGCCTCCACGGTAAAATCTGCGTTCGGGTCATCGGAATAGGTAAAGCCGCTTGGAATTTGCGTGATTACGTTGACCGCGTTGGCCCGAACGAACCACGCATGATTTGGGCCGATAACCTTCCCTACTTCGGTGTAGACCTCGCTCTCCAACCGGGCGATAGCGTGTAAGATCCGCACTTTCCCGGTCGCGCTGACCTGACCTTCCTCCCATACCCGGAGTCGAGCGCAGAACCGATCAACAATCCCAGGAGTCTTAACTTCCGCCCACTCAAGCACATCTTTGATCGTGCGGCCGCCACAATGAGCGTGGTGACACTTGAAACCAGGCCGGCGATGCTCGGCTTGCCATATCCTTGCATCGGCCTCCCCTTGACCTGAATGCTCAGAGGTCCAGGGACAAGGGATTATGTAACGCGCATCATCGGCGTCTTGGAGCTCGGCGTGCAGACCAAGCTCTTTAAGCAGGGCAATCAAATCCAACGAGGCGAGCTCACCGCGAAATTGCAGATGCCACGGAGCGCCTTTCTTCTTCCTTTGCTCCCTTGACGCTGGCTCTACAAAACAGAATAGTTCGCGAAGCCTATCCCACGGCCAGTCAAGCACATCACCAAATGCCTCCCACGCGTAAAGGAACCCGGAGGTATGCTTTGATGGTGGAAGGACAACGTTCTGTCGTTCACAATGATAAATTTCGGCTGAGACACGCTCATTGATTTGGCCCAGTACTTGCCCGTGGTAAGATTTGCCCTTGGCAGCTTTCCACTCAGGAAGATCTCGACAAATCATTACTAAATGGGCTCCGCCGCGTGTGATATGTCTTGGAACCTTTTCCAGCTCGGGATGTTCGGCCAGAAACTTCTGAACGCTCGCCCCCTGGTCGGGCTTGCTATCTAAGTCGATAAATACGAGACCGCCTTTCGGTGCGACTCCTATATTAAACGGGTGGCCGTTGTGGAACCGAGCGTCAACATCACAATCTTGCGGATCATAGTCCCACCACGCTCTGACTGCGGGCTGTTTACCTGGGAAATCACACTTTGCACCAGGCGGATGGACGGGATAAACCTGCCATCCGAGAGAGTCACGATAAAACATGTACGCCTGGGCAGCGGAGAGATTTACTATGTCTGGTGATATCGTCATTGGAATACCCAACGGAGTTAAAATTCTTTCTGCAGGGGTCGGCGGGCGAGCGCGCCTCGCCGTTGGCGCTATCTTCGGCATCGCGCAGCCTGCTTACAAATTGCCGCAGAGTTCTCAGTCGGATCCGGTGTGTTCATGCGTTCGAAAAGGAACAGCGGCCGCCACAGGCACGACCGCTGCGTAGGTTAGTCATTTGTTAGGCCGCGACCTCCTCTCGGGTCGGTCGGGAGACGATGACCGGAGAGCCGGTAACGGAACGGCCCGTATAGAACTCTCGTAAGACAAGACGTTCCCGATCGGGCCGTAACAGACTGAGATAATCCGCTGAGGACATCTCTTTAACATTCCGCGTCCAGCGGCCATCAATCCGGTATGAAAACTCGCCGTTGGAATGAGCGACGAGACGATTGCGCTTAGCGCGCTTTTTTGGTATATTGAGTTGTTGTTAGCTTCATTTGATTTAGGCGCTCGGTTCGGTCTGGCAAGATGAACCGGGCGCTTTATTTTTTGTTCATAGGAGTCCGCAACCAGCGTCCGAAGGCGCGCCGATATCGGATGAAAATTCATTTCTGAGGTCGGTTTCGAGTTCGGTGATCTTATCTTGATCGCCCGCAAGACTCGCTTCCCCCAATAACTGTTCCAGTTGCCTCCGATGTTCCTCGGTGCTCATTTGGCGGCGCCGGCCTCCTGGCGTTGCGGCAGCAACGAGCGAAAATATCGATCCAGGCTTTCTTGAGAAACCAGCCTTACGCCCCTCTTTGATCCAGGCGACGCGACGACGATTGAATCAAAGTAACCTCCAGCGATCAGCGTCCGCGCTAATGTCCCGCCAATTGGTAGTTCTGACATCCGCAGCCAACCAGAGGCACTGAGACGATCAATAGTGCTGTTAGTACTTCTTAAGAACGCTAAAGATTTTTTGCTCATGGCGCGTCCAATATAAACTGGACGGCATACGCGAATATCGGCGCTGAGAGCAGTTACGGCAGCGATTAAGATAACTACGGCACACGCAGGCGCGATTGCGGCAAATGATTGCGCGACTACGGCAACGCGTTAGACGGTTGCGGCACGAAAACAAGGGGTGCAAGAACTTTGTTTAACTTTTTTTCGGATATCTTTTTGAGGCGCGTTTAGCCTGCAATTGACTCTGTTCGAGTTTCCACCAAGCCGGAAAAATCTCCGTCAGCAGATCGCAAAAGTCTTTCTGATAACCACTGTTTAGTCCGGATTTCAAACTCCCGCAGACAAACGGAAGCTGCGTTACAGGAACCAAGCTGTTTGGTTCCAATAGAAATTTGCGGAACCGATCGAATAGCTGCCGAGCACGAGACTCGGGCTGACCCGTGATAAGTTTTGCGGCTTCGACGACCGAGATAATTGTACTCCGATCCGTCGTTTCTCTAAATTTTCGACGCTTATGATCTTCCTCTGCGATGAGAGCGCGCTCTCCACAAAAAAGTAAAAAATCGCAAGCCGTATCCACGAGTTCGTGGATATCCCTATCTTTGAAATCACGCAGAGCTTTTAACGCTATCGCGATGCGTGCGACTTCTTCCCGCCTCAACGGATTCTGGCTCATTTCGAATCTCCTTTCGGCAACCGCGCAATCCGCTCAAGGGCATCAGCAACGGTTGAAAATTCGTGATGACTGTAGACTTGGTGCGACTTCGCGTCAGCGTGGCCTGTAAGCTTCTGCCGCACGTCCGCCGGAACCCCTGCATTAGCAAGAGCACTTGTGAAGGAGTGTCGCAAAGAGTGGAATGAGAGCAGGCTGACGTTACGACCGGCTGCCCCAGTCTTCTGTCGAGCGATACCTCCATCAATCCCTGCTCGGTCCATCAAACGGCGAAACGATGACGAGAGCCCGGTCTTCCCGGAGCCACGCAGATGATACAATTTCGGGAAGAGGGGTTTCCGTCCGTCGTCAGGCGCGGATCGAGCGAGCAGATAGTCCAAAAACTCCGAATGAATCGGGATCTTGATTTTCGCGCCGGTCTTTTTTTGCGTGAACGTAATCGAACGTTCAACTTGGTCGATTGAACGCCACGTCAAACGCGCCAGGTCGCCCAGGCGTGCGCCAGTGTAATAGCCGGCCAGGATCAGACCACGCCAGTCAGAATCGGCAACTCCAAGTAACTTGTTGATTTGTTCGGGCGTGAACACGCCCTTCTCAACAGTAACGTCGTGCAGGTGACGTATGCTGGCGATCGGGTTTCGTTGAAGAAGCCCTTCGTTGACGGCCGCCATAAACGGGCGTGTTAGAATTTTACGCACGGTGATATTTACCGTCCGTGGTGTGCGCCCTTGTTTAAGCAATTGGTCGCGATAACGAATGAAATCGTCCGTAGTCACGGCCTCGAGTCGGACCTCGGCCCGGGTGCCGAGAAATTGAATAAATCCGCCTAATACCTGTTTGTATTTTTGGAGTGTCGCCCCCGCCACAGCGCCCTCCTCGTTTTTAAGCCAGCGCTCCAACCATTGGCGAACGGTGACGTTCTGGATCTTCTTCCCGTTCAGCCGCTCGAAGCTCTGCTCGATTACGCGGCGGAGTTGTTCTTCGCTCGTGAGGAGTCCGTCTTTGCCCAGGGACTCCGCACGCTCCCATGCGTCGCAAATGACGGTTGCCCGTCGTTTGTCGGTTTCCCGGGTACTGCGTTTGAGTTGCCGACCATCCGCCGCGGTAAAGCAAGCGACCCAATACTTTGACTGCGGATGTTTCCAGAGCGAGCCCATAGAAAGAGAATCAAACCACCAACGGTTGTAAGAATACTCTCAGAATGACTCGTAATAAAGCGTAATCTTTCGTTACCCTTCTTTTACCTCGTAATGAAGCACTTACACCTAGGGGGTGACATAAATTCGAGTTCGATTCTCGTTGCCCGCTCCAGTACCTAGAAATCAACGACTTATGCAAATGTAGAGGTGCTTCTGGCGATTTTCCTAACACATTTTCCCTCGCTCTCCCAGTCTGTCCGATGCTGTCCATACTCAATTCTAGATCGGGGAAATCTAGTTGAAAATGCACCCTGGCTAGCGGGGCGATTGACGCACTATACGCGGGTGGAACCGAGCAGGTTCCCGCCAAGGCTTGGATGGCCGATCGTGCGGTCGCCGATGACATTGACGAGAGCCGTCTTGCCGGCCCTCAGTGCTCGTTCCAGGGCGGAGCGAAACTCCTCAGGTCGCTCGACGTACTCGCCGTGACAATCCATCAGCTCAAACATTCGGTCGTAGCGCTGGTTTGGCAATATTTCGAATGCGTCGGTCCGACCTTTCAGAAATGGCATTTCTTCGAAGCTCGGCCCCCAGGAGCTGTTGTTCCACAAAACCGCGACAATCGGCAAACCGTAGCGGCGCGCAGTCTCGAGGTCGAAGCCGCTGACTCCGAGACCACCGTCCCCAATTATAAGCACGACCTGTTTTCCGGGCCGGGCAAGTTGAGCACCTATGGCCATACCAATACCGTGACCAACGGGTGCGAGCGGACCCGCATCGAGAATCTGGCCGGGGAAGCGAGCGCGGAACCATTGCGACATCCAGCCGCTCATCGTGAAGCTATCGATCACGATCGTCGCGTCCGGATCGATCACTTCACAAAGCTCCCGCGCAACCCTTGCTGGATGTATCGGTGTGTCGTCGTGGTGCTTATGCTCTTGTTCGACGATTACCCGATCAAAGTTGGTCCGTACGTCGGAGACCTCCTGGAGCCAGTCCGACCGGCCTGGTCGTTTCCAGTCGCTGGCACGCACTGCCTCGCAAAGCTGCTGGAGAACGAGTTTCGCGTCACCGACCAGGGCAACCTCTGCCGGCACGTGGAGGCCGATCCGCGTCGCCGTAGCGTCAGCCTGAATGTAGCGTGCGGATTCACTCCAAGTGGGCGCTTCCCCGAACTTCTCGCCGCTCCAGAAGCGAAAGCCGATCGCCAATACCGCATCGGCGCGCCCGGTGAACGGCTTCTTCCATGGGCCCCGGATTGCAAGCGGGTGGTCCTCCGCCACGGCGCCTTGCCCGGTGCGCCGGGCGTACACCGGTATCTTGGTGAGCTCAACGAATTCGCGTAGCTCGGCTGCCGCACCCGACCAGAAGATTCCGTCGCCTGCTGCGATTAACGGGCGCTTGGCGGCAAGGAGGATCTCGATCGCCTGCTCGATGCCGTGCGGGTCGGCTCCCGAGCGAAGCTCGCCCGGCGCATAGACCTTCGCGCCGCGGCGTTGATGGTTCTCAAGTCCGTCCCGGTAGAGAATGTTTGTCGGGATTTCGACCAGGGCGACGCCCTGCGGCGGGCTCATCGCATCGCGAAACGCCTGGCGCAAATCGATTTCGATCGTCGACCAGTCAAGTACCCGCTTGGTAAACTTCGAGAAGGAGCGGCACACCTCGCCGCCGTAGGCCTCTTGAAATGAGCCGAGCCCGTCCTCGGTCGTCGGATGTTGTCCGGCAATGCACACCACCGCGCTGCTGGCGAGGCCCGCGGCACAGAGGCCGGTTACAGCGTTAGTCAGTCCGCAGCCGGCGGTGACACTGCAGACGCCGGGCGTTGCGGTGCTTCGCGCCCATCCGTCCGCCGCGTAAGCGCACGATTGTTCGTGGCGCATGTGAATGAGTTTAATACCATGCTCGCGCAGCGCAGCAAGGATCGGCCAGGTGTGGCCGCCGTTGACCGCAAATAGATATTTCACACCTTGGGATTGGAGCACGCGAGCGACCAGGGCACCGCCATCAATTTTCACCGCCGTAGACGACACGGACTCTACCGCTCCTGCACCCGCTAACGCTGCGCTCGCGGCTTTTCCCAGGACGACGCCCGACAGCGCGTCGCTTGATTTGGCCGGCTCCGTCATGGCGCGTCCCCTTTGGCGCTGCGCGTTTCGTGATTGGCGTATCTACTTCGGAGAACTCGGTGCAGAAGTTTTCCGGTCGCAGTCCTCGGCATTTCGTCTTCAGTAATGAAGGAGACCGATTTTGGTCGTTTGTATCCGGCGATCCTGTCTTTGCACCAATCGAGGATTTCGGACTCCGATGCGCCCTGACTTTGATGCAAGACGACTACTGCATGAACCGCCTCTCCCCACTTCTCGTGCGGGACGCCGATTGCAGCCATATCCTTGATCTTGGGATGAGCGCCAAGAACCTGCTCCACTTCGGATGGATAGATATTCTCCCCGCCGCTGATAATCATATTACTCTTGCGGTCGACGAGATAATAGAAGCCGTCCTGGTCACGACGGGCCAGGTCGCCGACCGTGCAATACGCCCCTCGGAATGCCTCAGCGGTCTTCTCCGGCAACTTCCAGTAGCCTTGAAACCCGTATGGGGTACGCGAATAGAGTTCACCGACTTCACCCTCGATCACCTCGTTACCTCCTGAATCAAGGAGCTTAATCCTCCCGGTACCGAGGCATTCCCGGCCTATGGAACCGAGCTTGGTTAGCTGCTCTTCGGGACGCAGCAAAGTCACCCATCCAGCTTCAGTCGAGCCGTATGCCTCATAGAGCTGAGACTTCCTGAAGTATTCCATCAGCGCCAGCTTGGTGTCCTGGCGGGCCGGCGCAGAGGAGATTAGAAGTTTGGTCACACTCTCTAGATTGAGCCCGCGTTTCACGGATTCAGGCAATCCGAGCATCATGATGTAGTGCGTTGGCACCAGTGAGGTGAAGGTGAATTTGTCGCTGGCGAGTGTCCTCAGCAGATGGTCAGGTTCGAAACTTTTCCTGTCGTAAACGCAGGTGCTTGCGCCGCAGGCGGCAAATACGTGCGCGAAAAAGAGAGAGTTCGCATGGCACATCGGCATGACCAGAAGGCCCAAATCATTTCGACTGAAACCCCAGTCAGCCTGGAGGAGATATGCCAGCAAGACCAAGCCACCGCTATCGCGGATTACGCCCTTGGGTTTGCCGGTGGTGCCGGACGTGTAGAGAATGGCATAGGGATCGTCAGGCCGAGTTTCGATCGATGGTTCAGACCGCGCGCCCGCTGCGACCAAGTTCTCATAGGCTCGGTACCCCGGAGGCGTTCTACCGCCGAAATGGATGTACTTGTCCTCGGCGATCACGCGCCCGGCTCGGATTGTTTCGACACGGTCGAGAAGATCGTCCTGGACGATGATGGCTTTAGCTTCTGAGTTCTCGACGATATACCGGACCTCTGAGTCAATCAGCCTGAAATTGATCGGCACAACGGCGAGCGCCGCCTTGGCGACCGCGGCATAGATTTCCATCCATTCAAGGCAGTTGTAGGCAAGGACGGCGATCCGATCTCCCTTCTCGAGCCCCAGTCCGACAAGCGCGTTGGCGAGCTTGCAGGACCGATCGTTCCAACCGCGAAAGGTCAAGGATCGTGCGAGATCTCGCGCACCTATCTTGTCCGGAGACAAATAGGCATTCATGGCAACGACCTCGCCGAAATGGAGCAACTGACGTCGAATCATGCGTTTTATTTCGTGCAAGGTCAGCCTGGCGATACAGCTGGCATGGCTGCTCGAACAACGCTACCAATGGGCGGCGGTGCTGGCCTTCACTGAGTTACAAACGGATTGCGATGCGCTCGTTTCAGAGTTTCTGTGGATATCGAACGGTTTGAGCAAGTTTTGCGGTTACCGCAGCCGATGGCTCTTAACCGCTTTGAATGTTTGATTTAAACCTTCAGGCGCATCAGCTACTCTTGATTGACTGCGGAAGGTCAAAGTTGAAGCCCGATCATAGTTCGCTGGCAGATGCGGCTGAGTTTCGCCCCACTCGGTGGAGCGTGGTTTTGCTTTCGGCCCAGAGTGAAGCCCCAGGATCACGAGCCGCGCTCGCTGCACTGTGCGGGCTCTACTGGTATCCGCTTTATGCGTTTATTCGGCGGCGAGGATACAATCCTGAGGACGCGCAAGATCTAACCCAGGGCTTTTTTCTGCACCTACTTGATCACAAAGCGTTGGCTGAGGTCGACCCTCTTAAAGGCAAATTCCGATCGTTTTTGCTCGCATCACTCCAGAATTACCTTTCGAAGGAGCTAGACCGCTCGCGCTGCCTGAAGAGAGGCGGCCAGATGGAATTTTTTCCTCTAGACGCGAAAAATACCGAAGACCGTTATCGGCTCGAGCAAGCCGATTATCTAACGGCAGAAAAAATATTCGACGCCCGGTGGGCGCTGACCTTGCTGGATGAGGCGATGAGTTTACTTTCTGCGGAATATGCCGCCGATGGGAACATGGCAACACTCGAAGCGCTGAAGCCCTTTGTACAGCCTATCGATAGCGCAACACTGCCGTCGTACGAACAAGCGGCCGATCAGCTCGGGGTTAGCGCCGGCGCAGTCAAGATGCTTATTCATCGCCTGCGCAAAAGGTATACGACACTTTTACGCGCGGAGATCGCCCGTACGGTTTCAGATCCAGGAGAGATAGATGAGGAGATCCACGCTCTTTGCGACGCCCTGATCGCGTCCGAAGGACGGCTGGTATGAAAGTAGGCGATAGGTGCACCTGCAAGGTGTGCGGTACGCAGGTCTCCGCGAGTAGGGAGATCTGTCCAGTTTGTATCTTGCGAGCGGCAGTCACGGAGGAAGTTTCACCGGAGCAATCCACTTCTGAATTGGCTCTGGTTGGGTCAAACTCTGAGCCGGCCGGGACCCGATTTGAGAAATATCAACTAATGTTGCACACAGACGGCAGACCAGTCGAGTTGGGTCGCGGTGCCATGGGAGTCACTTACAAAGCACTCGACGTCGATCTGCGATGCCCTGTGACATTAAAGGTGATTAGCGAAAAATATCTCGGTGATGAATCGCCGCGGCTTCGCTTTATTCGCGAAGCACGCGCGGCGGCCAGCGTTCGCCACCCGAATGTTGCCTCGGTTTTCCACCTGGGCAGAACCGGCCGGAGTTACTTCTACGCAATGGAATTTGTAGAAGGAGAAACGCTCGAAACGCTCATCCGACGCTCCGGTCGCTTTGAGGTTAAGCTAGCGCTGGAAATTGCCACGCAGGTCGCCTCCGGTTTGGCTGCGGTGCACAAGCAGAAGCTTGTTCACCGGGACATTAAACCTTCTAACATCATGGTGAGCTTCGAGGACACAGGCGTTGTGATCGCGAAAATCATCGATCTCGGCCTGGCCAAGGCGGCCAATGAGCCAGGTGCTCAAACCGCGATCTCAACACCTGGGGCTTTTGCTGGGACACCCGAGTTTGCCAGCCCTGAGCAGTTCGCAGGAGTGCCCGTTGACATCCGTTCGGACCTCTACTCGCTTGGCGTTTCGCTCTGGGAGATGGTGACTGGCAAACTGCCATTCCGGGGCACGCCTGGTGAAGTGATGCATCAGCATCAACATGCGCCGTTACCGCTCGAACAGCTGGAAGAAGTCCCGCAGCCAGTCGTTGTTCTGCTGGAAGTGCTCCTTGAGAAAGATCCGGCGCAGCGCTTCCAGAACCCGGCCATTCTGCTGAAGGCGGTTGCGACGATAACAAGCGCTATCGACGCACGGCGTAGAATTACTCGTCAGAACTTACGGAAGACGCCATCCAGCGCCACGTGTGTCGGAACTCGCAAGCCGCTAACAAGTTTGGCACCGGAGAAAATCTCGATAGCCAGATTGCCCGTTACGGGAAGCAATGTTTTTGGGCGAGAGGAGGATATTGCTTTCCTGGATCGTTCCTGGGCAAATCCGCAGGTCAATGTTGTGACGATCGTGGCTTGGGCTGGTGTGGGGAAGTCCACGCTCGTTAACCATTGGCTCCGGCGGATGGCCGCTGACCAATATCGTTCTGCAGAGCTTATTTTTGGTTGGTCCTTCTACAGGCAAGGCACCCGTGGGGACGCTTCGTCCGCAGATGAATTCCTCGACGCAGCTCTCACTTGGTTTGGAGATGCAGATCCACGGCTCGGAACAGCGTGGGAGAAGGGAGAGAGGCTCGCGAAGCTCGTCGCGGATCGTCGAACCTTATTGGTTCTGGATGGCCTGGAGCCGCTCCAAAACCCACCTGGGTCGCAAGAGGGTCGATTGCGTGAGCCTTCGCTTCAAGCACTCCTACGCGAGCTCGCTGCTTTCAATACCGGGCTTTGCGTGATTACCACGCGGACGCCAGTGGCAGATCTGGCAGATCACGAGGACGCCTCAGCCCTACGTCTCGACCTGGAACAGCTGTCCGGCGACGCCGGTGCGAGGCTGCTCCGAGCGCTGGGCGTTAGGGGGGATGAGAGGGAGTTGCGAACTGCGAGCGAAGAGTTCGCTGGCCACTGTCTCGCACTAACGCTACTAGGTAGTTATCTGACTGATGCTTATAACGGGGATATTTGTCGCCGTAAAGAAGTGTCTGAACATCTTGCTCATGACGTGCGCCAGGGAGTCCATGCCCGAAAGGTAATGGAATCTTACCAAACCTGGTTTGGGGAGGGCCCTGAGCTGTCACTTCTTCGCATGTTGGGTCTATTTGATCGACCAGCTGACGAAAGGGCTCTAGCGGCCCTGCGGAAAGTACCTGCCATCCCCGGTCTTACTGAGTTACTAACTGATTTGGGCCCAATCGAATGGCGAACGATTATTGGCCGACTAAGAAGAGCAAGATTGCTCTCTGGGCAAGATCCCCACAATCCTGGATCTCTGGATACACATCCCCTGGTTCGTGAATACTTTGGCGAACAGCTAAGGACTCAGCAAACCGAGGCCTGGAAGGAATGCAATAGACGGCTCTACAACTATTATCGAACGCTTGCGCCCCAGCTGCCAGATAGTTTCAGGGATATGGAGCCGCTTTTCTTGGCCGTGATCTGTGGCTGCCGTGCTGGTTTATTTCGTGAAGCGCTGCATGAAATTTACATGCCGCGTATTCAGCGAGGGAATGCTTCTTTCGCTGCTAACGTCCTTGGAGCCAGAGGAGCAGTTCTTTCGGTCTTAGCTCACTTTTTCGAGCCCGGACGCTGGGGTTCACCCGCAGAAACGGGCGCCGAGGGGCAAAGTCTAACCGCGGAAGATCACCTCTACATTCTCATGCAGACGGCGCTATATCTAACAGTCACGCGAGGTTTCGCAGCACCAGAAGCCCGCGCGTGTTACGAACGCGTGGAGTCTTTGGCTCATTCACTGAATCGTCCTCTCCTCCTGTACTCCGCCCTGACAAGTCAGTGGCGCTATTCCCTATGGACTGACAAACTGAGCGCAACGATGCAGATTGCCGAACGAGTCTACTCTCTCGCGCGGGAGCAAAATGACGCTCGGCTAATGATGGGAGGCTATCGAGTTTTGGCATCTACCCTCTACTTTTTGGGCGATTTCCAGACCTCGCGACAATATGCACTGCGCGGTCTGCAAATTTGGCGTTCAGGTGGCGTACAGCGTCAAGTCGAAGAGGTCAGCGCACCTGCCGTCAATTGTCTGTGTTTTAAGGCCCTCACCGAATGGCATTTCGGAGAGACCGACTCTTGCCAAGCGACCATGGCGGAAGCCATCCCGCTAGCGAAAGAGCTTAACGATATGCCTGCATTAGCTGTGGCACTATTTTTTGCCGCGCATCTCGCCCACTTCGAGGGTAATTGCGCTGAAGTGGAACGATTGGCACTAGATTTAATTGAGCTGTCAACTCGTCAAAATTTTGCAATTTGGCTGCCTATCGGAGCCATTCTCCGCGGTTGGGCGCGTAGCGCTTCCGGTGATACAGATCAAGGCATCTTGTGGATCCAAGACGGAATAGAGGAAACGCGGGCAGCCGGCGCGATGGTGGTGCTGCCATATTTTCTAGCAGGCAAGGCTGAAGCTTTGCACCTCGCGGATCGTACTTCTGAAGCCCTTGAGACAATAAGCGAGGCGGAAGCAGTGGTCGAAAGATCAGGGGAGCGCTGGTGGTGTGCCGAGCTGCACCGGCTCCGCGCTCTGTTTCTCGCGGTTTTGGGGGCTGAGGAGACCCAGATTGAGGCTTCGTTCTGCGCCGCGATCAACACAGCAAAGGGGCAGAAGTCGGTTTCGCTAGAGAAACGCGCCGAAGCAGCCCAGGCAGAATATCGGAGGCAAAAAGCGAGTGCGTCAAGCGAACGTGGATTCCGCCTACCTCTTTGGTAAATGCCCGGTCCGAAAAATCGGATTGGTTGGTCGTTGACAGGAGCGGATTTCCTTCAGCGCACCGCGGCGGCGGCCCTCGTCGATGACCGCGATCGCCTGCATCTCAGACGTCGACATGATAGCGGTCACATTGGGCGCAGCATCGAGCGTGACGCGCGCCGCATCATGGTCATGGTCCCAGGGATCGGCCTGAACCATAGGAACGTCATCGATGTCGAGGCCGGCGTCGGAAAGAGCGTCGGCATAGCCATGAAACTTCTCCTGATCGGTGGGTATGCCCGCCGCCTGTAGGGTGCGGCGTTGCCGGGGGTGAACTCGGGCCGAACCAGTACTCGTGTTGCGATAGCAACTGGACAAAAAACCAACGTTAGTGCGTCGGGACTAAGGTTGGATGAATACGAGGTTCCGAGACTCGTCGCTTGCCGATGTAAAATTAACGAGGCTCTGGGTGTAAGATGCGCGTCTTGACTTTATGGCACCCAGCTTAAATGCCTCAAGCGAGACGTGCCCTTCGTTCCAGTGCCTGAACCAGAAACAGGACTGTCTCGTTAATCGGCGTGTCGATGCCGCATGAACGACCCATCTTCAGAACCGCACCATTCAGATAGTCAATTTCAGTCTTACGGCCCGCCTCGATATCCTGCAGCATCGATGATCTATGCGCTCTGGCCTTGGGAACCACGATGGGAATCAAGCTGCTCTCGACGTAGTGCAGACCGCTGTCAAACGTCTTGTACTCACGCGTAGCACGCAGAACTCTAATCGCCTCGTCCGCCAACCGGGTCAGGACGCACCGAGATTGCGTGTCTTCTACAAGTTCGCCATATGAGCTGCCAATTAATGCCCCAGTACCATTGAGACAAGTGTCGAGCAGAAATTTTGTCAGGACCGCATTTTCAATATTAGGCTCAAAGACCATGGGCAGGAATCCCCCTTCCGAAGCGGTGAGCAGGGCGTGAATTGTCTCGGGATTGTCTCCAAACAGCGAGCCGATGCGGACGGGCCCCGCATGAACATTGACATTGACAAGACTTGACTCTCTCCTCTCAAATCCGGTCACCATCGTGCTTGAGAAGATACCGACGTCCGCAGGCATCACCGCGCGTGCCTCATCGGCCGCGGCTAGCCGTTTATCCAATCCTGCCAACAAAAGACGCCGCCCCCGCGTCGTGAGCGCGGAGCGGCCGGGACGCCTACCATTCAGCCTCGAATCGCCTTGCATATCGGTCAGGACACACTCGTGCTCACCCATTGGGTTCACTAAAAGGCAGCGTGGTCACACGAGCTGCTTCTGATAGGGGAGCGGTAAGGATTCTGGTAAAAAACACACAGATCAGAGGGAAGTTTACCGTGTCTCAATGCCGCCTTCGTTTTGAAGGATCCAACGCTTTTTTGTATCTCCTTTACAGGCCGTAAGGTAGCGCTCCGGCTGTACGGTTGGGCGAAAAAGTACGTCACGATCGGGAAAAAAGCGCACGCCTTTACCGGTCTGGGCGAACTTCCGCCAGCGAGCGCTGGATACCGCAATCGCGGAGAAAGACGGATTTAAACATCTCCCTCGAGTCGCTTGGAGCGATCAAAACATCGACGAGTAACCCACTTTGAATTTTTTGATTAAGCCTCAAGCGCTGCCGAAGTGATTTTAAAAAGGAAATAATGTATCGTCCTCAGCGAGATCTACCACTAGAATGTGTCGACTATGAGCAAAGCCTACCTCCATCATCTTCTCATTGCTGTCGACGACTTGGAACGGGCGCGAAAGTTTTACACCGATGTCCTGGAAATGCAGGAAATCGACCGCCCCTCTTTCCCCTATCCGGGAATCTGGTACAAGATTGACGATGGGCAGCAGCAACTCCACATCATAGTTCGCTCGGACGCGACGCTCCGTCGCGACAAGTGGGTCGATGCTGACGACATACATTTCGCACTGCGCGTGGAGAGTAGTTATCGCGATACGATAGTGTGGCTCAGCGGCAAAGGTTTCCGTGACGATGTCCCCGACGACGACTCCAAAAAGATGGTGCTCCGCCCTAAGTCCCTAGCAGGCTACCCGCAAATTTATATAGTCGACCCCGACCGCAACATCATCGAATTCAACTGCGAGACAATGGATTAAGGCGACTCTCGGACCGTTCGGAAGGCAAATCTTCAACGTTTGGCGCCGCCAGTCTTTAAGACGCGGAGAGATACCGGGCTCACCGAAATTGTCCGGCTTGACCGGCCGCATGAGTTATTTAGTCGACAGGTCACCTTATGTCGAGTGTATTATTGCATGTGCTAGCCCCGCTAACGGGCCGTACGGTGCCCTTGCTTCCAAACACTCCCTCTATGAATCCGACGAATTTCGAAACTAACCCGCCCATTTCACTGCTCGGCAGTTCACTCTTAGTACGAGCCAGCGGAGGCCGTACGCTGCACGCGTTTGGTCACGCCGTAGTCGTGCTGCTCGACGGCAAACAAACCGGCGAGAAGTTCACGGCTTTTCTCAATATCAGTCCGCCGGGCGGCGGCCCAGGGCCGCATTACCACGAACGCGAGGATGAATGGTTCTATATCGTCGAAGGCCATGTTAGTTTTTTAATTAACGGCACCTGGGTCGATGTGTTCCCGGGTGACTGCGTATACTCCCCCCGCGGCTCAGTCCACGCTTTCAAAAATAAAACGGATCAGCCTATCCGAGTGTTCATCAATATCGCTCCCGCAGGATTTGAACGATTCTTCGCCGAAGTAGCAGAGGAGTGGGCGCAACCAGAGCCCGATATGAGCCGCATAGAGGCCATTTCGGAGAAATACGGAATTCATTCTGCGTGAGGCTGTATGGACTGGGCTCCGGCGTGGCCCGATAAGTTATGGGGTCAGAATTGCATCGATGCTAATGAGACCTATATGTAGATGCAGAATTTTGTGAGCAATTCAGAGGAATATTCCAACCTGTGTCGATCTCCCGGTTTGAAAGTAAAGGCGTAATGGGGGTGATGATTTACGGATTAAATCGATCTTCTATGCATATAAACCGCAACCGTGCCTTCCGTGAAGATTGGAGTTTATATTCAACTTCTGGATGTGACAGACCGGGTCATTGGATGAACTCAAGGTGTGCGACCACCCTCTGCACCGGATTCTATAATCATGTCATTCCAATAGGCGTTCCTTTGACGAGAAGGGCTAACGTTCCATTCCGTTCACGCGAACTATTTCCGCTTGGCGCGCCGCCCACAGATCGGGGCATCATTGCATGTCTCGACTGAGAATTCGACCTCTTCGCGTCTTGGGCGAGCTCCCACATACTGACTTGCGCTCGCCAGGCTGCATTACCGATCGACGCGACGCAGCCTTGTTGCGCGTGAAGACGTGCATCGCGTCCCGAACGCGATAGGCTGACGTACCAGCCTTTCGCGTCGGCGCCGTCCGGCAATACAACCACCTGATCGACCGTACGGCATTGGCTTGCATGAGAGGTAACGCAGATCCCTTGATCGATGCGCGCACCATTGCGATGCATTCGTCGGCTGTCATCTAGAACGAGCTCCGTATCGGTGACCTCCCGCACCTGGGCTATATCGTTGTTCTTGAACACGTTTTTCCCTTCCTTGAAGCCCGCCGTAACTCGAATCTGATCTCCCACGCTGACCTGCATCGTCGAGGAAACGAGCACGTCCCACTTACCCCTAGCAGATAGTCTGAACTGCCGGACCTCCGCATTGCGCTCCAGCGTCACGGTCTCGCAATTCGTTTCCCTCACGGTCCACTTCTCGCCAGGCCGGAACCCTCCCGCAGTATGGCTGTGGAATCCTACTACACGGCCAGCCGCGTAGTGTAAGGGGTCCCGGCACGCTTCGGGCCCGAGATCCATGCGGCGAAGGACGGTGACAGCGTGATCCTCCGGACCTATCGCGCCTTCCGCCTTGAGTTGCTGCCGCACAACCGCGGCGACTTTGCGAGCCTCCGCATGGCGAAAGGAAATAATCAGCGATGTTTTGCCGGCGCGGAGCGCCTCGAGGTGCTTGTCGACCGCTCTTTCCCGCATTTCTGCGTCATTGGTGACCTCTTTGATGACTCCATAGTGTTCCAGCTTCTCCCAGCCGGCCTGGAGTCGCCCCGCTTTCAGATCCTCGATCGCGGCTTTCAATGCCGGCACCTTTTGCCTCTGGGTCTGTAGTAATTCGACATACCGGACACTGCCGGACTGTTCGAGAACGCGTAGCGCATCCCCGCGTTCGACCGACCTATGCTGAGCGCTATCGCCGACCAGGAGCTGAATTTCTGTAGTTAGCATGAACCTAACGTAGCAAAGTCGTTAGACTCCATTTTTGTCTAAATCTTAGTCTGTAGTGAGCCTTCATGCACCGTATTGTGCCTTTATGTGCAGACCAATCCGGCCAGGAAGGAAAGAATAGGTGCCAAATGAAATATAAGAGAATTATTTGCCGCCCTCCCACCGTATCGTCAGGCGTTTAGCTTCGCGACCGCCACATGGGTTTTTGTGCCGCGCTGCGACTGCGCTGGCGTGCGACCGTTTCTGCCAAATTTATCCAAAAACTAGGTCGGCGGCGCTCCTCGTGCGCCGTGCCAGAACCGCTTAATCACAATCACACCTGCGGCATTGTCTGGTTGATAGAAAATCAGAATGGGATCCTCCACCTGCGACGTTAATCGAAGCTGGAATTCGCCCATCGATGGACCCATTCCTTAATCTCTTCCGGCGTGTACAGGCGCTCCGTCTGAGCAGAACGAGTGCCTTCCTCGATCGCACCAAGCATCTCCGGAGTCGGTTCGAAGCTTGGTTCTCCGTCCAATCGTTCAATCTGTTGATAGATCGTTCGGCGTTCTTCTGGCGTCAGCTTCGGCAACTCCTCGATAATCTCGGCTAGACTCATTTGTGCACAGAATATATGCTGGTTTGTGTCTTTGGCTACGCGCGCCTCGCTTTGATGACTTGGCAACGGCACCGCCGGGGCTTTCCAGGGCTTGCCGGCCAACATGGTGTACGGCGCGCTCGTTGGTTATGAGTCACGATCGTCCAATTCCTGAACGACCGCGTGCAGGAAGTCGTGGAATCGCCGAAACGGCTTGCCGGATCCTTTCGAGTTCATGATGGGTACCAGTTTTTTGCCAGATTGAACCCGAACCTTGCAGACTATGAGGGATTGCCCATCTACCACACTGGGACGGTGAAACGGAGCTTGATGGCCTGTAATCAGATGAGGCGTCAAGCTCCTCAAGGATAGCTCACGACAGTGACCGGAACATCCGGATTGGCGATGGTCGACGACCCTCCTGTGCCGTTGATCACGTTCAGGATGCCGCCGGATCCCGTCGTACTAAGAAAGATCGTGAGCAGATCATTCAGGCTCGAAGGCAGGAGGGTGACGGGGACCTCAAACGCGTTCGCGGCGTAGATGTTTACGCCCTGGTTGAAGAAGCTGTAGCTGCCCATACCATATCCTCTGAAGCTGGTCACGGTGTTGGCGACCTTGAAGGCTGCCCAGCCGTCGATACCAGGAGCCTCCGTCCACTCCGCCTGGCTAGGCGGGTCGTAGGGCATCTCGTTTTGGAAGAAGATTTCCGTGCCCCTATCGCCATTCCAAATCACCTCGTATTTCTGGTAGTGCTCGACGAACAGGCCGTATGCCGTGACGTTGTCGCCGTTGACGATTGTGCCCGTGTCGGCAGTGTTGTCCGTCCAGCCTACTCCCGTGCCGTGGTCCGCGCGCCAGGCCCAGATGTCGTCCAGAAGGACGTTGTCGCTGTTCACGACAAGGCTGATCGTGGCCTTGCCGGCGGTCGCACCGCCGATTCGGAAGAACACGTCGGACAGCAAGGTCGGGTCGTCCGGGTCGCTCTTGCGGGCGTGCAAGGTACCTACCTGTAGCAGTACCGGGGAGTTCAGCGGGCCGGCGTCGAACAGCAGCCCGGAAAGCTTGACCCCGGGCACGTCGGCGACCGACACGCCGACGACTCCGTTATTCGGCACGAGCGTCGGGAAGCCCAAGCCCAGCACAACCGTGTCGGGACGCTTGACCTTGATCGTGCGATCCAGGTTGTAGATGCCGGGGGTGAAGAGCAGGTTCTGGCCCTGGGCGAGTGCGCTGTTGATCTTGTGCACGCTGTCCGTCGGCTTAGCGACGAAGAAATCGTCGATGGAGATGGAAGAACCTGTTACCGACCCACCGCCCCAAGTCGTGCCCATGGAGTTGCGCTGCACCGAGGGTACGAATACCCTGTAGTGCCCATGAGCGTCCAAGTATAGGTATGGCGCTTCTCGCGTCACCGGACTGGTCACCAGTGTGGTATAAGGATTGTGATTTGTGGCGTTAGGGGGGAAGTTCTGGGGAGGGGCGCCCACGACGCCGGAGAACACCTGGTTCCAGACGCCGTTGGTCCAGCCATCGAGCTTGCTGTTCCTGACCAGCCATTGCTGCTGCGAGCCGTTGATCACGGTGTTGCCGTCAAACTCCGAATCGGCGATGAAGCCCCCGCTGGCGAACGACGGGCTGGTGCAATAATCCATCAGGGTGGCAAGCCCGTTGATGTGGACGCGACGCATCGGCGCGGCCTGCGACACGGCCCAGAATTCGCCGGTGTGGCAGCCGAAGGTGGGGTTGGTCACGTTGATGGTCAGGTTCGACAGGGAGCGCCAGAAGTTAGTGAGCGCGACGCAGCTGGTGGGAGCATCGCACTGGTTGTACACGTCAATGGACCCGTTGATGACAACGTCGTTCGGGGAGAAACCGAGGCCCGCCACGGCGGTGTAGTAGCCGACCTGAAAATTAAGGGGGGTGCCGGAGGTTCCATATGTGCCGGGCATGAACAGCAGTGCGTAGCGCTGCGGTCCGAACTGGTTGGAAACCTGCTGGTTGGCGATTGCGTCGACGGCCATCTGGATCTGGCTCGTTGGCATGCTGGGGTCAAAGATCATCACGTTCGGCCCGAAATCAGGCGGCATCGCCTGAACCAGACCGAGCGCGCCAATAGAGAAGAAACAACAAAGGGAAAGGCGGCGCGGCAAATGCATAATATGGGGGAATGAGTTGCAACGCCAACATCTACAGAAGCGATCAAGCGGTTCAAGAGTTATCTTATTACTCAAGAGTCATTCCAATGATCTTGATGCAATGAATGGTTCCAATGGCGTTTCGCCGCAACTTAGTTCAAAGTCTCTTTGGAACCTTTATTTAAGCGGCTTCACGAGGGGGCACGGAAAAAGATAAAAACGCGGGCCGGTCGGGGCGCTCTTCGCGTCTGTATTCCTTCTGTGGAGTGGTCAGGAGTTGCGGATAAACTTTTCCTGGCATTCCGGCGCGTACATGAAGGTGATTTCAAGCCACCACCAATCGGAGCAAAGATAGGTCTTAAAAAAGTTCAAGCCATTTGACCGGGATTCCTATCCACTTTCGCATTTCTCGTGCAAAATGCATAGTGCACATCAGCACACGTTTTAAAAAATGATGGTTATGAAGATGGCGGGAAGCGAGATGGTTCGCTGAGTTTGCCGGCAGATGCGACTCACCGGACGGCATGAGAAGATCAACCGGCCCTCTGGACTAATGTTATAGAGATACTGCTCCCTGCATTACCTTCAGCCGCAACTATACAAAACCTCTGTGTTTGGTAGCATCGTTCGCGCACAGCAGGCTGTCGCGCGGCGAATCGACTTTTTCGATAACCGGACTCTCCAGGCACAACCCCGCACCCGAAGTGCCGACCTCAACTTCCGGATAGTGCGTGATACAAAAGTGACAGCGGGCTACAGTTCATCCGCCTAACTGCTGCCAGCCGGTGGTAGTAGTGCGTTTTGCGGTGGTATTCGCCTGCGCGATGGCGCTAAAAGACTTGTGCGCGACCAGGTCTCAACGGGCAAGACGAAACTTTGGAGGCTGCGTTTAGAGTGCCTACTGCGGTCGGATCTCCTCGCGTTGGTGAACGAGTTGCGCTCAACGCGTCTCATGAGGACCGTGCTGAAACTCGTGCGACAAATCCTTGAGCGACTGTGAATTGCCGTATTGTTCCACAACGTCGCCGCGCTTCAAAAGAAGCAAGAAGGCGAGCATGTGGGCAGCGAGCAGTATCGGGACAAAAAGGGCTGGAATGTAGATTGCGGCACCGAAGAGTCCCACGTCGGCAACTTGAGTGACGCCTTTATAGTAGGCGTTCAAAAGATCGGCTGTGCCCCAGAAATTCAAGATCCAGACGATTGGAATTGCAAACGCCCAACGCCACGTGAGCGCCGCAATTGAAAAAAGCGCCAAGACTGCGGCGAAGAAATCGCCCCACGCTATTTGGTTACCGACCGCAGAGCTGAGTGCGGGAGATACGAATCCAATCACAATAAAGTTCATCCCCAAAAAGCGAAACGCATGCAGAGAGGCGAGGATTCGTAGTGCGTTGTATCGGGGCAACGAACGAAGCGTTGGCCATGCGTAGAGCTTGGCCACTACGAAGCTGGCGATGAAGGCGCCGATAACGCTCAGAACGAAGGGAAGATTGAAATTATTTGGTTGGGGTCGAGGGCAACTGGGATTGCGCCACAGATGCCGCCGGGAGCACGGACATTAGTAAAGGGAACAGTAATTTCATCGTTTACCTCGATTCAATTTGGTTTGGTCAGGTTGTTGCGTTTGAACTCGTTGCAATTCCGACTGCGAAGGAGCTGTCACGAGTCCGCCTAGCGATCATCAGAAGGGACACGCGCTTTGAACTTGGGGAAGCGGTTGCGTGAGTTCTACCCCGATAAGGCGCTATAGCGACACCCGGCACGTCTCTCAGCCACCGTACTGCACCGTTGCGCGAATCCGGAAGACCGTGAATGTGGCGCGCTTTTGGCTCACGCGTAATTTTGACGACTTCAATTGGCATAGTCTGCAAATAGGATTACGCTCGTAATCTTACATAGCAAATTTTTGCCCTGCCTTTTCGGGGGCAAACTTCTTCAAGCCGCTTCGAGGGCGGCCTCTCTGCGGCAAAAAGGTCCAATGGGGTTTTGAGACGCGTCAAGAGGCCGATTGACTGTGGCCCATCGGGAATTGGCTCCGTTCTTGATCGATTTGTTCGTTTACCATCTGGTATCTCAAAAACCTCCAGGAGTCTCCTCCTAGAGGTCTCCAGTTCCACTATCAACAAACCAAGTGAGTACATAATATTAAAAATGCCATCCTTTTGCGATCACCGCGTCTGTGCTGCGAAAGCTGCTGTCGCTTGACAGCCTTCTGATAGCTGCGGCCAGCATGCGTTCACGGCCCTGCGGGTCCGCAATCGCTCGGGCGGCGACGAGTATGCCAGCCATTCCGGAGAACACAATGAAGGCGCGAGCTCGCTTTTCCTCAACCGTGCGACCGGAAATGTAGGGAAGCATGCGCTCGCCATAGGCCAGCATCGATTGATTAATTTGTTTGCGGACTTCCACAGGCTGACGGCGATCTCCGGCGCCAAAGCTGCTTCGGCAACGACGACGCTGCCCGTCTTCCCAGTCGCGCCGGTCACGATGATCCTCGACTTGATCATGATCGTTTCCTTCTAGCGGTTCCCTTCCTGCAGCAGCGCTATCACGAGGAGAGTCACTGCTGCGCTCCTGCGCCCATCAATGCCCTCAGCGGCATCAAGGGTCCGACGGGAATGTACTCGTGATCCATCAACTGTTCCTTCGCGAGCGGCAGCGTTTCCATAATTGCTTGTGCCTCGTCCCGGGTCTTCGCGTCGACCAGGAAGATGACGCCTTTGCCATCGCCGCGCGAATACCACTGGCAGATTTTCCCGTCGAGGTAGAGCTTCACAGTTGCCCGAATCTCTGACTGTATGACGGCCATGATTTGTTGAGCGGTTATCCCCTGCTTGGGAGTCTGAATGACCAGCACTTCGGTGGTTTTGGGTATACCCACGCCGGGCACGCCTGGGGCGACCGCGGACTGTGCTTGCGCTACGGACGCTACTGGTAGCATTGCAATGAGAAAAAGGATCATGAATTTCATCGCTTCACCTCTCGATTCAGTCTGGTATCGTTCTGCTTCTTGAAAAGAGTACGACCGTACGCTTTCCGGACAAAATAATTACTCTTCCGCGAAACACTTTATGAAAAAGTTCCTCGCCTCCATCAACATCTGCTCACGCCTTTGGGGGGACAAGGTCATCCGGACCGCAGTCAGCACCCCAGCCATACTGGGGAACAACAGCTGAAACTTCGCCACTTTCTCTTCTCGCGTCTGACCAGGAACAAATGGCAGTAACCGCTCACGATACGCTTCTCGCGACGCCTCAATCCGTCTTCGCACGGACAAGGGCTTACGTGCGAACTCTGGCCCGAGGGCGGAGACCACACAACCCATTCCTGGCGAATTCGCATGGCGTGGGCTCAGATAGTGTTCGATGATGGTCCGCAGAGCCTGACCTTCGGGCGCGGACTTTGCAATTTCCAGCATGCCGCTTCCCATCTCGTCGAATGCCCGTGCCACCGCTTCGACGAACAGGTCGTCCTTGCTCTTAAAATGCCTGTAGAAGCCCCCTTTCGTCAGGCCCACCTTCTTCATAACCGTCCCGATGCCGCTGCTGTCACCGCCGTGCTCGCGGAAAGAGCGAGCGGCCACGGAAAGAATGTTCTCGTGGTTCTGCGCTTTGTGCTCCAGTGAGTACCGCATGACCAAAGAGTACGCCCGTGCTCTAACGCCTGTCAAGGCCAAAATTGATCCTGCTAACGTCGGCCGCGACAGATCAAAAGACCGTTGAACAGCGCGAAGACCGTCCAAGACAGACGCAGCGAGCGCCAAGACTCTCTCCATCGCCGCATTTAGCCGCGCGTGGTTTGCGGCGTGATCCGCACGGATCTGTGAAGCAGATACACCACGAAGAATTGGAGGACGGCGATAAAGAGCGGCCCGGCGCATTTCCCAAGATCATGCTCAAACAGACCGATTCCGGCATCCAGCAATTGCATGGCGCCGGCGAGCGCACCCAGGATCAGCAACGCAGGCGTCGCCTGCTTGTAGATCGCCCACAACGCGAACAAAGCCAGAGGAGGTTGACCGTCAAAGGTGCCCGACCATCAGCTTCGAGTTGTTTGCGATATTTGAGCACGTCCTCGGTCGTGATGTTTCAAGGCGAAGATTGGCCACCGACCCGATACAAGCCAAAAAGTCTTTCACGATCTGTTTGTACCGAACCAGCGTGCCTTCCGATATCGCGCCTTTCTCGGTTTCCAAATCTGGACCACATCTAGCCGGTCAACGCGTTCAACCTGAAGCGCGCGGAGAACAGGGCGATGGCCTGCCACTGGAGCGACCTTCGGCCTCTCAGCGTCGAGGAGAATCGCATCAAAAACGGGCACTATTCGAAGATTGAGCTGGGCCTTTACAAGACCATGTGGCGGCTGGCCTACGGACCCAAGCCGAAGCAACTGAGGTTTGCCGGGCAGTCTGAATGCCCGTTTTAGAATGCGAAGCATCGCGATACCGCATACATCCCTGGATGGACGAGTTGTGGTCGCCCCGCACGAGGTCAGCAGTATGCAAGAACATTTTGTCCTGCCGGACTTGCATCAACCTGATTTTCAAGGGTTTCCATGAGAAGAAACAAATTTGCTTTTCAGTCAGGGCTTCTTGCCGATTGTGGCAGAAGTTTGGGGGGGGATAATTTCAGCCGCGTACCTCCTCAACTTACGGCCAAAATGAAACTTCCCCCCATGAAACGCTTCCGTCCACCAGGTGCTCGAAAACAAATAAAGCCCGTGCATCCAACAGAGACATCGCTCTCAACTGCGGATAATCCACCGCTGCGGGCCGCTCGGATCTCCGCCATCGGTCATATACATGACGCCGCCGAAATCATCAGCAGCGCTATGCCTTATGTAGCAGAGATAGACAAGCAGCTTTACTGCGCAATTGTCGGTGGCCTTAACTCCTTGGAGCGACACCTTACCGATTTGCACCAGTCTGAACTTTAGGTCTTCACTTCGAATTTCCGCCTCCGGCGATAACCGGCAGAATCCCCCGGCAGCGCACTTGCCGGTTGAAACTATGGCAGACGTGGTTGTCGCCGAACGACAAAGCGAGGGCAGTCCGTCCGTTTTGAGGCTAAGCGAGCCTCCACACCATGATGCCGTTTTCCTCGTAATCGCGAGGTCGCTCGTTCATGATGGAGGGTCGGTCTTCATACCAAAGTGCATCTTCGTCGTAGGGCCCCGCAATGGGATCGGCCCCGGCCGCAAATGTATCGAGAGCAGCGCTCCTCGCCAGACCGAGTGCGATCACACTCTCTCTCAAACGCTTATTTGCCGCTTGGGATTGCCTGCGCTGCACGAGATCCTTGGGAACTTCAACAACGGCTTCTCGAAGCTGAGCGCGTGCGCTCCTTCCTGGATTTAGCGTCAAGTGGACGTAGAAAAATTGGTCGCTCATCTTGTGCGAGCGCGTTTGAGATTAGTGCACATCCGGCTACAGCCCTTACCAAGCTATCTATGACACTCATCTTCCGGACGCCCAAAAGTTAGATCGGGAAATCCGTACCTATCCCGGACTTGCCGCTCCTCAAACAATTGCCGCGCGAATTGCCGTGAATACAAACTTCTTCTCTGAACGTTCTAAAATAACCGGCCACCGGGCGGAAATAGAGATTGCCAGTCCGCCCTGATGACCGGCGCTCCAGAAGCCTGCGCCAGACTTGAGGAGCAAAACGCGTTCGCCGTAAACATGCTCGGCAGATGCGTGTCCCGCTGTCTTTGGCCAGTCGAAATCCTCAATCAGCTTCTCCACGGCCATTCCGGCGTCGCACAGGCCGGTTTATGATGCTCGGCAGGCCATCCCGCTGTCCTATCCTTAGACAGAGCGTTTCAAATATTTTTGGCTTTGTGGTTCGGTTGAGTCATTTGAGGATAAATTGATCACGAAACCAGCGATCGACAACGACGTCCTGAATGCAAACGGCTGCACAAAATGCCCTTTTTGCGGCGAGGTTTTTCACGTTGAGGCCGTTCAAGAAATCGTCAGCACGGGTTGCTCGCCTGACTGGGTTGTTCATTGCCACGGTTGTGGTGCGCGTGGACCGTGGGCGGAAACGCGGAGAGTAGCGATTTCGTTTTGGAATCATGGGACAGGGCAAAAGATCGTCAGCCGCAAGGCGGGGACGATCTCCTAAGGAACAGAAATAAAGCGGCTCTCCTGAGGCTACGTATCGCGACTACGGCCTTACCAGGAGACTCTGATTCCAGATCGACAACAGCCTGACCAGAATTATACCTTGATATAATAGCGGAGAAGCTTTGCTCTGGTGTAGAAGAGCCGAAAGTGAATATCAGAAGCACCAATTAGGTGAAGCCGGACAAGAAAGTGGGTTGCCTTAACAACCAACGATAAACTTGATTATGACTCTTAAAGAAATCCTCGCAGATCCAGGCATCTCCTCCTGGCTCAAAGATGCCATCAAGACGGCGTATGAGCGAGACCCCAGAGGCAATGCGCGACGCTCATCGGTTGCTCACAATGCTCGGCGAACGGTACACCCGAACAGTTAACCGCAATTTTGCATACCGTACTTAGACCCCACCATTTGGAACATGCTCTGAAACTTGGGCTTGGCCTCCGAGCACATTTCGGAATTCAGGAGTCGGAATTCAGGAGTCAGGAGTTGCAGAATACGCGAGCAAGGTCTTTATCCGAAAATCCAGGACCAGCATCTCCCCTGGGAAAATCTTTACCAAGCTCCCAGATTCTCTAGCCTGAACTTCTCACAAGTTTCACCACTTGTGAGAAGCTCACCCGTCGCAAGCTGCTTGGGAAGCAGCTTGCAGGGGCGAAAGCTTTCGCGGCTAGCCCCGACGGATGTCGGCACTCCGTGCGCATTTCTCACGGGCCGTGAGAAATGCGGGCTAGCTCCTGAACTCCTGCAACTCCTGACTCCTGAGTTCCGACTCCTGTCACCTCTCCGATACTACCTGCTATTTCGGGCTAGGACACAATGGCACGAAGATAATTTCGCTCCGAGGATCGTTGGTTCTTAGTCAGCAACACATTGATTCCAAAACTTTTCCAGACCCTGCAGCTACAGGCCTGGCCCAGTTGGGAAAATCAACCCCAGGCTAGTGCACCAAGTCAGTGACTGGTGCACTAGGCTTCGCCGAGGCGGCGTGCGAGATATTTCGGTACCTGCTGGTTTATGACGATGGGTTTAAGGCTCGCCCGTGGCTATTTGCTGTTAGTGGCGGACGAGCAGCTCGTCCTTACCTATTCTCCAAAACGATGCGATAGTGCGCTTTGCCTGCACGGAAGTGCTCCAGCGCTTCGTTGACCTTCGACATCGGGAATGTCTCAGTGATCGGTGCGATGGAATGCCGCGCGCTGAATTCCAGCATTTCGTCGATGGCCACAGGGCTTCCAGCCGGCGAACCAGATACTGATTTCTGGCCGAGGATCAGGCTGAAGGCCGGAACCTCCAAGGGCTTGAGAACGGCTCCTACGTTGTGGAGGCGCCCTTTGGGGGCGAGCGTATCCAGAAGGCCGGAGACGTCCAGCGGTATGTTCACGGTGGAGATAATGAGGTCGAGGCTTCTCGCGAGCTTCTTCAAAGCACCATCTTGCCTGGTATTGTGGACGAAGTGCGCTCCGAGCTGGCGGGCCTCGGCTTCCTTGCTGTCGCTCGTGGTGAAGGCGTGAACCTCACAGCCCCATTTATTCGCGAATTGCAGGGCCATGTGGCCCAAGCCGCCAATGCCAAGGATACCAACCCGCCCAGTGGACCGGACCTCATTGATGAGGAGCGGCGCGAACACCGTGATGCCACCGCACAGCAGAGGTCCGGTTTTGGCCATATCAAGTTCGTCGGGAATCGGCCGAACCCATGTCCACTGGGCGCGAACTCGGTCGGCGAAACCGCCATGGCGTCCGAAAATCGTGCCCTGCACCGAAGGGCACAGATGATGGTCACCGGATAGGCACTCGTGGCATGAGAGGCAGCTCTGCGACCACCAGCCGAGTCCCACGTGCTCTCCGATTTTAAGTCCTTTTGCTTGCTCTCCGAGTGCGGACACCGTGCCGGTGACTTCATGCCCGGGCACGAATGGGTATTTGGTCATACCCCAATCGTTGTCGAGCATGGACAGATCAGAGTGGCAAAGGCCGCAGTGGCTGACCTCGATTTCGACTTCTTCGGGTCCGAGTGGACCGGGATCGAAAGTGAAGGGTTCCAACGGTGCTTTGGCCGAAGGAGCGGCGTAGGCGTGATAGGTATGCATAGGTTCTCCAGGTTTAGTGGCTTCTTTGTTGAACTGACAAGTTTTGGTCTTGGTTGCTGAGTACGGATTAGAGCTCAAGCCGGTCCCACGACGTCTTGAGAGGGGTCATTGAGGGCAAGACCCAATTCCTTATTTATTATATTTTAGCCGGCGGGTCTCAGTCCATTTCCTCGTGGGTGTTCTCTTGCGCCTCACGCTGAGGCGATTCGATCTCAAAGACGGTCTCGAGCATGACCGGTGTGCCGACGGGCGCGCTGTGCACACCGTAATCCTTGCTAAACTAGAATGGTATCGCAGGAGATCTGCGAACAGGCGCTTCTTGACAGCCATAGAAACAAATAGTTGAGCAAATCAGCCATGAAAAAGACTGGAGACAGAAGAGAGCTCTGTACAACGGCTTCTCCATAAGCCGCGGTTGTAACGCTCGTTCATGGCAAAACTTAGCGAACTTAAGCTCGTTCTTATCTCAAAATAACCGCACATTAAGCGGAAATTTATCTCGTTCATTTCGCGAGTTAACAACAAGTTAACAAAACTTTACGAGATCCATTTCTAATTCATTTGCGCAAAAACGGTTCGTCTGAATTCAGACGAACCGTTTTTTGTCACGGCCTTTGCCAAATGAATCAGGAAAGGGCGCGAATCATTGCGCAAAACGTAGTGAAGAAACCTCCGGAACGGGTCGAGAGAAGGGAGACCGCAAGTTTTACCGCTTCCATTCCCGCCTGAGAAGCCCATACACCCAGGAATCCGATACCTCGCCATCCACAATGCAATCTTCTCGCAGCGTGCCTTCGCGGACAAACCGGAGCTTCTCCAGTACGCGGCTCGATGCCATGTTGCGGGTGTCAGTCTGGGCTTGAACACGGTTCAGGTCCAGCGTGTCGAAGGCCCACTGCAACAAAGCGCCTGCGGCTTCGGTGGCAAAGCCTTGGCCCCATGCTGCGTCATCGAGGCAGTAGCCCATCCTCGCGCTGCGGTAGTCTGGATCCCATTTGACCATACAGCACCAGCCGATGAACACACCGTCGCCGGCACGCTCGATGGCCAGCCGCGCGCCGGTGCCTTCCTGCTCGATCTGCATGCAAACCCCGATAAAACGCTCTGCTTGCGCGCGCTTCTTCCAGGGCGGCGCGTCCCAGTAGCGCAATACGCGTGGGCTGCTTTGCAGCGCGAAGACGGTGTCCGTATCGGTTTCCGCGAAAGGGCGCAGTAGCAGGCGAGCGGTATGCAGCGTCGGGGTTCGCAAGGACATGTGCCCAACATGGATTAGTCAAGCTCGGTTTGCACAGAGTTTTCAACCCCAACTTAGTTACACGAAGATTTATGCCACGGTCAACGGCGAGGTAACGAACTTAGATATAAGCGAAGACGCCTATGCGTATCGATTGGGTTCGGTTACCGCAGAGGTTTCCCGTACGCATTCAGGTCGACAGTTCGGCGCGAACAGAGCTGCGAATCGGTCAGACCGCCTTGGTGGCAATTTCGCACGGCGCGCGGATAGAAAATGCGAGGATTCCGGAGTAGGCTGGCACATATGGAAACAACCGCACAACGCGATAACCTTCGCTATACGAAGATACCCCTCACGAATGGATCCGGTGTGATTCCCGCACTCGGCTTTGGCACGCTGATTCCCGACCCCATCGACACCAAAAAGGCGACTACGGCCGCGCTCGAAGCAGGATTTCGGCAATTCGATTCCGCAGAACGATACCGAAATGAAGAAGCGGTAGGCGAAGCCATGCAGGAGGTGTTCAAGGAGGGGAAGATTAAGCGAGAAGAGGTGTTTATTGCCACGAAACTCTGGAACAGCAACCACCGTCCTGAACGTGTCAAACCCGCTTTCGAGGCGAGTCTAAAGCGACTTCAACTCGACTACATCGACCTCTATTTAATCCACACCCCCTTTGCCTTTCAACCTGGAGACGAGCAAGATCCGAGGGACGAGAGCGGCGAAGTGATTTACGATAATGGGGTGACGTTGCTGGACACATGGGGAGCTTTGGAGAGTCTTGTCGACGAGGGCAGATGTAAGGCCATCGGATTGTCGGACGTAAATGTGGAAAAGGTGAAAGATATTTTTGCATCCGCGAGGATAAAGCCTGCCGTTGTTCATGTAGAATCCCATCCCTATCTCCCAGAGTGGGAGTTACTCGAGTTTTGCAACAAGAATGGTATCGTGCTCCAAGCTTTTGCGGCGTTGGGTCATAGTACAGAACCTAAGTTGATAGATGATCCTGTGATTACTTCCATCGCCAAGAGAGTCAACAAGACCCCTGCCCAAGTACTGCTCGCATGGGCGGTGCAACGCGGCACGGCCCTCCTTACCACATCCAAAACCCCCAGCCGCATCAAGGAGAACTTCGATATCTCCACGCTTCCTGAAGACGCAATAAAAGAGATTAGTGAGGGAATCAAGACGCGGCAAAGATTTAATGCAGTCGTGGAGACTGGCGTGCCTGGGTTTATTCCAAGGGGAAAGTGAACATGAGAGACAAGCAGCACCTGGAGCAAACCATGCAAGAGGAACAAATACGTGAAGCCCTGAATACGCACTGGCAAGCGTCGGCAGCCGGCGATGCAAACGCGGAACACGATATTTACGATGATGATTCCATTTGTGATTATCCCCAGTCAGGCGAGCGAATCCTCGGGCGAAGCAATTTGCAAGCCTTGCGAAGTCACCACCCCGGTAAGCCGTCAGGCTTCAACGTCAAGCGAATTCTCGGAAACGGTGATCTCTGGATCACGGAATACACCATCACGTACCAGGGGCGACCAGCATACACCGTGAGTATTATGGAGTTCCGCAACGGAAAGGTAGTGCACGAGACACAGTATTTCGCGAATCCCTTCGACGCGCCCCCCTGGCGGAGCCAATGGGTTCAGCAGATCGCGTGACGCCGCACTATCGGAATCTACTTTTTCCTCGATCCAGAATTTAAGAGAGACAAGCCCTCGTAGGTTCTTACAGAAAAGCGAAGAGTGGTCATGTTCTAACAAGAAAGGTGGCTGTATATGCGATCTGACATTGTTCCCGGGGCAATCTTTCCCAACTATGAGCTTCCTGATCACGCCGCGAAACGTCGGAAGCTCTCCGAACTGCAAGGACAACACCCAATGGTTCTCATCCTCAGCCGCGGAGCTTTCTGCCCCAAGGACCGTCGGCAGGCTGAAGGGCTTGTCGAACTCCATCGTGAGTTAGAGGTTGGCTATTGCCGGCTGGTCACGATTAGCACCGACAATATCACCGAGACGAATGAATATCGCACCGGAGTCGGTGCCCACTGGCCTTTCCTTTCTGACCCGGGGCGCCATGTGCAAAAGGACCTCGACATCGCCGAGTACACAGATCCTCTCCACAATCCGATGATCCCCCACGTGATTGTCCTCGAGCCCGGTCTTGTGATTTATAAGGTCTACAATGGCTACTGGTTCTTCGGTCGGCCGACGATGGAAGATCTCCGCCAGGATTTACGAGCCGTTACCAAGAAATGCCGGCCGGACTGGGACATTACAACGCCCGAACTTAGAGCGGCGTGGCAACAAGGCCGAAAGGAACTCTTTTATCCTTACGGCAAAACGTATGTCCAAACCTTGGGCGAACACGACTAGCTAGTGTATTGAATGATAAGTTAGTTGTATAAATATTGCAATGTCGTCGAGGATTAAATAGAAAGAACGGATGTCAATGGGACGTCCGGTCAGCAAAATCGATCTAAGCCAAGAGGAATTTGAAAAATTGCATCTCATTGGGCGGCGACCCAAATCAGCGCAGGGCATGGCGCTGCGCGCCAACATTGTCCTAAACTGTGCGCAAGGTAAAACCAACCAAGCCGTGGCCCAAGGACTCGGGGTTTCTATGAACACTGTTGGCAAGTGGCGTCGACGTTTTGCCGCTGAAAGGATGGCTGGACTAGTCGACGCCCCGCGCAGCGGAGCGCCGCGCGAGATATCAGATCAGAAGGTGGAGGAAGTGGTCACCAAAACCTTGGAGACAACGCCTCCGGCTCGGACTCACTGGAGCAGTTGGCTCATGGCCAAGGAAGCCGGCATTTCTCAACATTCGGTCCGACGCATCTGGCAGGCTTTTGGCTTAAAGCCCCATTTGGTCAAGAGTTTCAAACTCAGTACCGATCCGATGGTTTGTCGAAAAGGTCCGTGACATCGTCGGGCTCTATCTCAATCCGCCCGAGAAAGAGCTAAGACGCGCGGGGCGATCAAGAGAGGTTCACTTTGTTAGGTTTTGAGCGTTGTTCCCGTGGCCCAACGGGCCAGGAAAGCTTAGCCCAGGGTTTACCCTGGGTTTTAGGTTTTTTGGCTGACGCCCTGAAGCGGTGCCCGCTGACGAGGCGCCTAGGAACCACGTCTGGAAATGCCGATGCCCCTTCAGGGCTCCTCATGTTAGAATGCGTTTCCCAGGGTAAACCCTGGGCTAAGCTTTCCTGGCCCGTTGGGCCAAAGACACGACTCTACCCACATCCAAGCTTTCGGCAAATGTCCAAACTCCAAAGGCACTTCGTGCTACGATCGCACTGTCCCTCCGGGACATTTCGCGAGAGGCTTTAGCTAGGATTCGGGACGTCGGATTTCCAATTTCCCGGGTTACAAGTCGATTACGACGTCGCCCTTGGGTTGGGAGCAACAGATTAGCAGATTGCCCTGGGCGGGCGGCTCGAGTGGTTCGCGTTGGTAGTTGACACTGCCCCAGATTAGGCCGCTTTCGCAAGTGTGGCAGACCCCCGTACGACATGCCCAGCGCACCGGCACGTCACAGGCTTCCGCGAAATCGAGAAAGCTCGAAAACTTAGCGTTCCAGCACACATTGAGGCCGCTGCGCACAAACGACACTCGTGGGCCCAGGCCCACAGGCCCCTCCGGCGGGTGCGGAGCTGCATGCGACGGATCGACGACCCCGGGGGTCATCGGTTTTCCTGGGCCGAAAATCTCCGTGTGCACCCGGTGGTCTGAAACACCCCAAGCCATCAGTCCGTTACTCAAATCCCGCAGGAACGGAGCAGGCCCGCACAGATAGAAATCGGCATCGCGCGGCACACCGAGTTTTTCGAGCACTTCGACTGTGATACGTCCTGAAGCATCGAAATCCACGCCCGGACGATCTCGGGAATCCGGGCGGCTGTAAGCAATGAAGCTTTTGCCGCGCGGTAGTGCTTTGACTAGGTTGCGTGACTCCTCCCCAAACGGGTGGTCCTCGCCGTTACGAGCTCCGAACAGCCACCAGACTTCGCGGGGCGAAATTTCGGCAGCTAGCGAATGCAGCATCGCGAGCACCGGAGTTGCTCCAACACCCGCGCTGAGTAACACCACTTGGTTCTCGCCCGGTTTCAGCGTGAAATTCCCCCTCGGCGCCGCCAAATCGAGCAAATCACCCACCCTAACTTGATTGTGCAAGTAGGTACTGGCGGCGCCGTTCACCTCCAGCTTGATACTCACCCGGTAGTGGTCCGCACTGGGCAAATCTGAAAGCGAGTAGTTGCGCAACAGAACTGGGCCGTTGGGCTTCGGTTGTAGGCGCAGGATAACGAACTGGCCGGGCAAAGCAGCAACGAGTGGACGGCTATCCGCAGGCTTCAGCATCAGTGAGACCACACTGGCGCTTTCCCGCTCGATACGTGACACTCTCAGCGGTCGGAATCCCGGCCAGGCAGGCGGCGGACCGCTCGGCGATGCGAGTCCTGGGTTCCCTGCCTCTGGGCTTTCGCTCGTCTTGGTTTGCAGAATCGCCAGAAACGAACCCCGCCATCCCTCGCTCAATGCCGGAATGCGCAGCGCGCGCTGTAGTTGCTCGGGGGGATGCTCGGGGAGATAAAGCAACGCGTCCATCTCGGCGACGCTCATGTGCTCCGGGCCGTCTGCGACCTTCACAATTTCGTCGCCGGCACCGACTTGACCCTCTTCCAGTACCCGAAAGTAGAAACCGGGTCGGTGATGCGCGACCACCAGGGCTGCCATTTGCGGTTCGTCCATGCGGATACCGAGGCGATAGCACGTGACCCGCGGCTGTGATGCCTCGAATAAAGCAGTGCCGATCCGGTAGCGGTCGCCAATCGACACTTCGGCGTCAGGCAAGCCATCGACGGTGAAGTTTTCCCCAAATTGTCCGTACGAAAAATTATTGCGGCTGAGTTCGCGCTCCCAGTATCGGTAGGAATCCAGCTGGTAAACCATGACAGCGCGGTTCACGCCTCCATGGCCACCCAAGTCTCCTTGGCCATCCCCATCGATATTAAGTTTTCGGACGGTGACGCGCCCCAGCACCGGACTCTTCCAGATGCCCGTGTGGACGGTTTTGCCACGCCAACTGATATCGCGTGGCAAACCGATGTTGATAGACACAAGCCGTGCTGCCAATTACCCTCCCAACGCTTTGTCAACGTGTTTTCATTGTTTGAGCCGCAAACCTTTCGGGACGAAGACGCGGTCCAGTCCGTCGAAAAAGAACTGCACCAGCAATGCGAGCAAGGCAGCGGGAATTGCCCCCTGCAAAATCGTGTTGTAGTCATTCAGATTGAGCCCGCTAATAATTGGTTCTCCCAATCCACCGACCCCGATGAGTGCGGCCAGCGTGGCGGTACCCACATCAATGATCGCGCTGGTTTTTACCCCTGCCAGAATCGTGCGTGAGGCAAGTGGAAAGAAAACTTTCCAAAGTTGTGCCTGTGGCTCCAATCCCAGCGCCGCCGCCGACTCACGGACCGCCGTTGGGATCTCCTGCAGACCGGTGGCGGTATTCCGAACGATCGGCAGCAGGCTGTATAAAAACAGAGCGAAAATCGCCGTTACCGGGCTGATCCCGAAGAAGGGGAGTGGCACAAGCAACGCGAGTAAAGCGAGAGACGGGATAGTTTGGATCACGCTGGTGGTGGCGAGAATGAAGTTGCTGACCGGTCCGGGGCGACTCGCCCGAATACCAAGCGGTATTCCGACAATAATTCCCAGGAAAAGCGAGGCCCCAACCAATTCCAGGTGTCGCAAGGTCCAGCGCCCGATTTTTCCGATGAGGTTATTGGAAGGGGAGACGTACTTTTGGCCAAAGTAAAGCGCCGCGGCCAAAGTGTAATCTTTTGTCCGCTCAGCTTCAGAGTTTAAGTGCCTCATGCGCGCTTCATCGATCGTGCCCGCGAGTTTTTCCAATGCGGCCACGGCGCGACTGTCCATATCGAGCCGGTAAAGAAACACCGCCTTGTACTGCGGAAAAAAATGAAGATCATCATCGAGCACGACGAGGTTGTTTTCCTCGATCTTGGCGTCCGTCGAGTAGGCGTCTTTGAGGTCAATCGAGCCATTCGCTAGCGCGGCGTAGCCAAGGGCGTGATCGATCCCACGCACGTTTTGCATTTGTAAGCCGTAACGTGTACTGAGCGGCGTCCAGCCATCCCGACGGCCAAGGAATTCGAGTGTCAACCCAATGTTCAGGTCAGGGTGGTTCCGCAGATCGCTGATCTTGCGGATACCGAGTTTGGCAGCACGATCGCGCCGCATAACTAGCGCGTACGTGTTGTTGAAACCAAGCTCCCCGGTCATGCCAACACCCTCCTGGCGAAGCAGCGCGCGCATTCCATCTGTGCTCAACGGTTGCTTTGATTTTAAAATCTCATCGGTAATGGTGCCGGTGTACTCGGGATAGAGCTGAATATCGCCGCCGCGCAATGCTTGCCACAAAATGATCGTGCCGCCCATTCCCTGCTTGTGTTCGACCGTGAGACCGGTTTTTTGCAAAGCGATCCTGGCAATCTCGCCCAACACGTAGGACTCGGTGAATCTCTTTGAGCCGACCACAATTTGTTGCGGCTGCGCTACCGAACAGAAGGCGAAAATCGCGAAAAGGATGGCTGCCGATTTCATATCGCTGCAAGTCCGCGCTGCGCGTGCAGAAAGTCACGGACGAATGTCGAGGCCGGCCTGTTACGCAGGTCGTCGAGCGTTCCGGATTGGACAACCCGGCCTTCGTTCAGCAACACAATGAGGTTCGCAAAAAAGCCGGCCTCTGCCATGTCGTGCGTGACCAACACGGTCGTCTGTTGCAGGCGCTGAAAAATTTCCTTCAGCTCTTCCTGGAGGCTTGCTCGGACCATTGGATCAAGTGCGCCAAGCGGTTCGTCGAGCAGCAGAACCTTCGGCTGCAGCATCAGCGCCCGCATGAGGCTCACGCGCTGCCGTTGCCCACCGGAGAGCTCGACAGGATAGCGAGTAAGTGCATTTTCGGGCAAATGAGTTAGCTCGCACAGCTCGCGAAGTCGGGACTGCATTTCTCCTGGCGGCTGGTTCAAATGCTTCGCCATCAGAAGCACATTCTGTGCGGCAGTCAAATGAGCGAACAGGCCACCTTCCTGAATCACGTAGCCGATCCGCCGCCGCAGGGCCAGAACGCTGCTCGCCGAGACGATTTGACCCTCGATTCTGACTGTGCCAGTCGTCGGCTCGAGCAAGCCAATGATTAGCCTCAAAATCGTTGACTTACCACAGCCGCTGGCCCCGATGAGCACGGTAGTTTTTCCCGCTTCAATGCACAAATCCGTTTCGTGAAGGGCGATCGTTGCGCCAAACTTCTTGCTGACGGATTCGAGTTCAATCATACCACCGCGAGATAATGCACGCTGAACAGGTTAGCGGCGTCGGTCCAGAGCCCTTGGACCGCCCATCCCGATCGTCTAGCGAGTTCGGCAAACTCATCCACGCTGTATTTGTACGAGTGTTCTGTGATGATGTGTTCTCCCTCCTGCAAGGAAAAGGTAGCCCCGTTTAGTTGGATGGTCTGCTCGACCAAGCTCACCAAGTGCATCTCGATCCGGCCAAATTCTTCGTTGTAAAACGCATGATGCTGGAACTTGTCCTGCCGAATCCCGGCACCGAATTGGCGATTGATCCGGGCGAGCAGGTTGAGATTAAATCTGGCGGTGACACCACGCGCGTCATTGTAGGCGCGCTCAAGAGTGAACCGGTCTTTTTTTAAGTCCACTCCAATTAAGAGTCCGCCGTCCGCGCCGCAGAGGAGCGAAATCTTGCGGAAAAAATTCTCGGCTTCAGCTGGCTCGAGGTTGCCAATCGTTGAACCTGGAAAAAAAGCAACCGTCCGTCGCACCGGGCAGGGAATTTCCGGCAACGTAAATGCCGTCGTAAAGTCGGCGCATACTGGTGTGATGCAGAGTTCCGGATAGACGCGGGCAAGTCTGGCCGAGCATTGTAATAATTGTTCCGACGCAATATCCACAGGCACGTAGGCGGCCGGTGCGTGCAGGTGATCTAGCAAAATCCGTGTCTTAGCGTTGCTGCCACTGCCAAACTCCACCAAGCGACACTCCGGGCCGAATAAGGCGCATATCACGGCGGCTTTTTCCCGCAAGATGTGCATCTCGGTGCGCGTAAGATAATATTCGTCGAGAGAGCAAATCTCATCGAAAAGCTGACAGCCCATCTCGTCATAGAAAAATTTCGCCGCGATAGACTTTGGGCGTTGCGAGAGGCCGCGTAAAAGCTCGGCGAGAAACACGCCAACTGAAGGTTCCAAGTCATGCAGGGCAGGGTGTGCGTCGCTGCGGACTTTCATCGCTCAAAGAATTCTTGACGCGGGCACAACGGACCGAGTTACGCCACCCCTTTAGCCAGGCGGATTCCCATGAACTGCCAGCGTGCGTTTGGCGGAAAAAAATTGCGATACGTTTTGCGTATGTGTGACTGCGAGGTGGCACAGGAGCCGCCGCGCAGGACGTACTGATTGCACATGAATTTGCCGTTGTATTCGCCGAGCGCGCCGGCCGCCGGTGCGTACCCTGGGTACGGCGAATAGGAACTACTGGTCCATTCCCAAACATCGCCAAACATTTGCGCAGGGGTCTGGACGCCGGCTATATCGTCCAGCGGCCCGGGATGGAAACTTTCCTTATCCACGAAGTTTCCTGCGTACGGCAAACCCGCCGCCGCGACCTCCCATTCGAACTCGGTTGGCAAACGTGCCCCGGCCCACCGCGCGAACGCGTCGGCCTCGAAATAGCTCACATGGCAAACCGGTTCATTCTTGTCTAATTCGCGTAGGCCGTTGAGAGTGAAAACCGACCAATTCCCGTCACCGCCTTCCCAATAGAGTGGCGCTTCCCAGCGCTGTTCACCAACTGTGTACCACCCGAGTGACAACCAAAATTCTGGCCGGTGATAACCGCCGTCTTCGATAAATTCAATGTATTCTCCGTTCGTAACGAGGCGAGAAGCGAGATGGAAATCCTCAACAAACTGCCGGTGCCGCGGCTCCTCGTTGTCGTAAAAAAATCCGGAGCCAGCGTGCCCGATCTGATAAACACCCGCCGGGAATGGCGCCCACCCTATCGGAGGAACTGTGGAGCCCGCTGTTTCGGCGCGCTCGCGAAAGATGGGGCGCAAAGGGTTTTCGGAGAACACGTGTTTTATGTCGGTCAACATCAGCTCCTGATGTTGCTGTTCGTGATTGATGCCCAGGACAATAGTGGGGGTGAACTGCTTGAGGAGATTGTCGTCTTGCAAAATGCGCTCCATCAGCGCATCTACTTCATGTCTGTATTCTAAAGTCTCGCTTAAAGTGGGGCGGGAAATAAGGCCCCGCTTTGGCCGGCAGTGCATCTTGCCAGCGGCATTGTAGTAGGAATTGAACAAATAAGCGTACTGCGGGTTGATCATCGTGTAATCCGGCAGAGCTTCTTTAAGGATGAAGGTCTCAAAAAACCAACTGGTGTGCGCGAGATGCCATTTCGTCGGACTCACCTCGGGAACAGTCTGAATGACGCAATCCTCAGGCTGAAGGGTTTCGCAAAGGCTTTCGCTCAGCTCCCGAACACGACGATAGGCCGCGTCCAGGTCGTCCGACCCTTTGCTTAGTTGATTCTGGAATGTTCTGCTCGCAGCTACTGGGAGGCTAGGCACGACAAAGACTTTAGGAGAAAAAAGGGGGCATGCCAGAGATAAAATCAGCCCGGAGCCTAGTCATTCCTTCTTGTCGGTCTCGTCCTCGATAATGGTTGTGGGCTATCTGATGGTTGTGGCGTATCCAGCAGGACTCGATCCTGCTTAAGAAAGCGCGTGGCTTCCAAATCGTTTCTGTTATTTTGCTCTCGTGGGCACCTCGATCAAGAGCGAGCACGACGACGAAATGCTTGCGGAAAACGAGCGAATTTGTCTGGGCAGCAATATCGGAAAGGACCTGTTTATGTCGAATGCATATGACGCGATCATAGTCGGAACGGGACAAGCCGGACCGTCTCTGGCGGGGCGTTTGAGTGAGGCCGGGATGAAAGTTGCGATCGTTGAGCGCAAACTGTTCGGCGGCACCTGTGTTAATACGGGATGCACACCCACTAAAACCATGGTAGCAAGTGCCTACGCGGCCCATTTGGCGCGTCGGGCTGCCGACTTTGGTGTAGTGATCAATGGCCCGGTGGACGTGGACATGAAGAAAGTGAAGGCCAGGAAAGACACCGTGTCCGGTCAATCGCAAAAAGGTGTCGAGTCGTGGCTAAAGCAGTTGCAGAACTGTACGGTTTACCAAGGCCACGCCCGTTTCACATCTCCCACCGAGATGAGCATAGGAACAACGCTGCTAACGGCGCCGCACATATTCATTAATGTTGGGGGGCGTGCTCAAACGCCTCCAATGCCCGGGCTTGATGAGGTCAAATACCTTAACAATAGCTCGATGATGGATGTTGACTTTGTCCCTCGGCATTTGGTGGTCATAGGTGGCAGCTACATAGGCCTTGAATTCGGCCAGATGTATCGGCGTTTTGGCAGTGAAGTCACAATCGTCGAAATGAAGTCGCGCTTGATTCATCGCGAAGACGAAGATGTCTCGACCGCAGTGAGAGAGATACTGGAGCGCGAAGGCGTCAACCTGCGCCTTAATGCAAAATGCGTGACCGTAAGGAAAGAGGGCGACGAACTGGTAGTGACTCTCGATTGCACAAACGGCAGTCCCGAGGTTAGCGGGTCCCATCTCTTGCTCGCAGTAGGACGTCGCCCCAATACCGATGATCTCGGGCTCGACAAGGCCGGCGTTTCTGTCGATCAGCATGGTTACATCGAGGTCGATGATCAGCTGCGGACGAACGTGCCGGGCATCTGGGCCATGGGAGACTGCAACGGGAAGGGCGCCTTTACCCATACGGCCTACAATGACTATGAAATCGTCGCCGCGAATATGCTCGACAAGGATCCCCGGCGGGTGAGCGACCGGATCCCTGCCTATGCTCTTTATATCGATCCGCCGTTGGGGAGAGTGGGGATGAGCGAGACGGAGGTCCTGAGCGCGGGGAGGCCAGCATTAGTCGGAAAACGGCCGATGACGAAAGTGAATCGTGCGATCGAAAAAGGCGAGACTCAAGGTTTCATGAAAATAGTGATAGACGCGGATTCGAAGCAAATCTTGGGCGCGGCCGTTTTGGGGACCGGTGGCGATGAGGTCGTTCACTCGATCCTTGATTTAATGTATGCCAAGGCGCCTTACACCGTGATGCAGAGGGCAGTGCACATTCACCCAACCGTTTCGGAACTCATCCCGACCATGCTCGGCGAACTGCGACCGCTTGCTAGTATTTGAGCTGAGAAACCTTGATCCGGCGCAGTGCATCACCCCAGCTAGTTCGTTCATGGATAAACATCCGGTCCGCTTTGGGATGGGTGCGATGGAAGCGTGAAGGAAAAGCTGGCCCCGGGACCTTCATGCGCCGCCACCCAAAGCCGCCCGCAGTGATTCTCCACAGTGGAGCGGCTGATTGAAAGCCCCATCCCGAGCCCACTCGGCTTCGTCGTGTGGAATGCATTGAAGATTTGTTCCCGGGTTGTGGGATCGAGCCCGATCCCGGAGTCACGGACCGTCACCACTACATTCAGCTCACCGCTGTTTTGCGTGCGGATGACGAGGTCACGAGACCGGCTTTGAACCGTCGCCATCGCATCGATGGCGTTCAAAATCAGGTTGAGCATGACCTGCTGCAATTGCACCGGTCACCGAGGACGTTTGAAAGGTCGGTGAGAGACTTGGCTGGAAACCTCGTACTCGAAGATGCGGCAGGTTTCGTCGGACCAAAAGTGTTCGTCAGTGGCGACACTCCAGCCAAAGCTGCCGGTGCAACTCAACTTTTGCGCCTCGGCTAGATAAGCTTCACTGCGTCGCAGCTCTTCCGCTTTTACCATTCTGGCGCTGATTGTGGTTGGCGCTTTGCTGGGTCGCGGCATCGATGCCAGTTGGCTGATCGCGATCGGCTTGCTGATCCTCGCCGCCGGCTGTTTCTGGATGCCCCAAAAGTTTGCAAATTGTCTGGTGTATTATTTTTACGCCATTTGGCCGATAGCGGATGGCGGAGTTTCTGGTAAAACACCACGGAACGTGTACCATGGAGCGTTGGTCATCAGAGCCCGATGAAGTCCAGGTTTGCAGCCTTCTTGTGTGTAATGGCCGTCTTCCAGCTAGTAGGAGGGCACTGGGCGGTTTTGCAAGCTACGGCGTGGGTTGGAATGTTGGTCAAGTACTCCGAATCCGAAGGCGTGGAAGTCGGGATCACCAAAACCTTCGATGGAAAGCATCCTTGCGACCTTTGTCTCAGCATTGCCAAGAACAAGCAGACTGAAAAGAAGCAAAACTCGCAGCTTGCCGCTGCCAAGATATACTTGGTCGCCCCCGCTCAGCGTTGGAGGCTGCAGCCTCCCCGCTACTCTTGGCGTTTAAGGACCAAGATCGCTTCACTGTCCGGCTGTGACAGCAGCCCATTGGTTCCTCCTCCTCGGGTGTCCTAAGGGCTAGTTCAATCCCAATTCCAATCGCGCGTTCACGGTGCGCTTGGAAAGCCGTTGCACCCGAACCGGGAATCGCGCAGTCGCATTGCCGATTCCTCACATCCAGAAAGTTTTAAACTGCCTATGAAGAATCCTTCTGCTTTTAGAGGAGCGGTTTTATTTTCCGTCTCCATTATCACCTTGGTCGCGGCGCCTTTATCCGCGTTTTCTCACGGTTTTGCCGGAGATCGTTTCTTTCCGGCAACACTCACCACCGACGATCCATTTGCCGCGAGTGAACTCTCATTGCCAACCTTCAGTGAAATACGTCAGCCCGGGCAACCTCCGGTAAAGGTTTTTGACACCTCGACGGACATTTCTCTGCTGGTGTTGCCGCGAACCGCACTGACCATCGGCGACGGATACAGCGTCCAGAAAGTGGCCAACCAGAGCGCCCAGACCGGGTTCGACAACGCTGCGCTCAACGTTCTCTATGAATTTTTTGTGAGCGACAAACACGAGGCGATCGCTTCGATTGGCCTAACGTGGGATATCGGCGGGAGCGGCCGTAAATCGCTCGGCAATGATTCCTTTAGCACCTTTACCCCTACTTTTTACTTTGGAAAAGGTTTCGGAGATCTGCCCGATGGTGTCCCTCCCCTTAAACCATTCGCAATCACCGGAACACTCGGATTAGGTATTCCGACGAGCTCGGGTACCCAAAGCGATCCCCACCCCGACACGCTGGAATGGGGTTTAGCACTCGAGTACAGCTTGATTTATCTGCAGGAACACGTCAAAGACATCGGCCTGAAGGCGCCTTTCAACCGGCTGATCCCGCTTGTTGAGTTCGCCATGTCGACGCCATTGAATCGAGGGGTAGACAAACTAACTACCGGCACCATCAATCCCGGGGTTATCTGGTCCGGCCAATACTTCCAGGTAGGAATCGAAGCAATGATACCGGTCAACAATCATAGCGGTCACAACGTAGGAGTAATCGCCCAGGTTCACTTTTATCTGGATGATCTTCTACCCAAGATTTTTGGCAAACCTCTATTTGGTAAATAAACTGATGAAAGGCGAAACAAAATTGCTATTGACTGCGAGTATGCTGCTGCTCCTCATCCAGGGAAGCTGGGCACATGCATTTGTCGATCACACGGAGCCTGCGGTGGGAAGCCAGATCCACGGCGCGCCCATACAAGTGAAGATCTGGTTCACCGAGAAGTTGGAACCCGCCCTGAGTAAGATTCAGGTATTCAATATCTCCGGACTGGAGGTCGATAAGCGTGACGTGAAGATAGATCCGTCGAATACGGCCTTACTGACTGTTTCGCTTCCCGAGCTGAAGCCGGGCAAATACAAAGTATTCTGGCGCGCCGTCTCAGTCGACACTCATGTCACAACTGGAAACTTCGCGTTTGAATTACTCTGAGGCGACTACGCCCAAGGTGTAGTACCGACGGCTGCACGCCGACGTACTCCTATGCCGCTTACATTGATACTCTTCCGTTGGTTGCATCTGTCGGCTTCGATGCTGTTGGCTGGCCTGTTCTTGTTCGAGGCGGTGATTGTCGTTCCCGCTGCAAGGAAACCCTCGCCAGATATTGCTAACCTGCTCCGTAGGATCCACCAACTGACCTGCCGGATCGCATCATGGACGCTTCTCGTGGCACTCATGTCGTGGTTCGGCTGGAGTTGGTTGGTCGCTTCAACAATGACCGGAGACGACTTAATTGAATGTTTACAGAGCGGTGACTGGTTGACCGTTCTGACCGGGACCCAATTTGGTCATATATGGTTGTTCCGGGTGATTGTTAGCTTGGTCATTTGGATCACCCTATGGGTGGTGGCGCGGACATCAGGGAGACGAAGCTTTTTACAGACAACCCTCGTGTGGCTTTCAGTAATAGAGCTTGTCTCTCTGGCATGGGCTGGCCACGCCGCTGCAAGTTCGGGCCCGTTCGAAATTGTCCACCTTTCAGGCGATGCACTCCATCTTCTTACCTCAGCGTTCTGGCCAGGAGCGCTGGTGCCTCTCGCCGCCTTCCTTTTTCTGCTGTTAAAACCAAGCCCAATCGAGGCAATCGGACTGGCGGCGCCAGTTGTTCGCCGATTCTCAGCAAGTAGCCTGATTGCGGTGGCCGGTATGGCATTGACCGGCCTCTTAAATGCCGTTTTCATGGTGGGAAGTTTTCGAGCAATCCTGACAAGTGCCTATGGCCAGATACTCGTTTTTAAGCTAGTTCTCTTTTTCGCGATGGTCGGGTTCGGTGCTTGGAATCTTTTCTTGCTGAAACCAAGGATAGCGGTTGAGCTCTCGGCGGTTAACCTTGAACAAAAGACAGCCGTCCATTTACTGCTTCGGAATGTCCTTCGGGAAATTGGATTGGGTACTGTCGTAATCCTTGTTGTCGGATTGCTTGGAATCACTCCGCCGCCAATGCGCTGACAGCCCAAGACTCTGGCCCGCTGCGCCGGGCTGTCAACTAGACTCCATGCCGCTCAATTCCGATTCGGACGAGACGCGCATGTAACCAACCAGCATCAGCGGAAAACCGTTGATTGAGTTCTCCGTACAATATCGTAGTGAATTTCAGCACGTTTTGGATATTGTGACAGGCAGGTTTCAGTGACAGCTGTCGGCGCATCGGAAAACAATTATTTAGCGGTACCTTTACCCCCATAGTTAAAACTGCTTGGTGAAGAGGGAAGTCATTGTAATCCCGCAGATGGGACGCCCCAAAGAGCAAGCGTCTTGCCGACTTCGGAACGGACGAAGAAGCAAAATTCGGGACATGTAGTAAACATTTCTGCAGTCCTGGCGGATCAGCCAAGCGGCAGCGTGCCTGCTCTTCTGGCCGTGCTTTCGAAATCGCCGATGCCGGCTGTGAGTAAGGCGTTGGCACTGGAGTACGCGGCGAACAACATCCGGTTCAACACGGGTGTCGCCCAGCAACATCAACACGCCGATGCACGCCAAGGACAATCATGCGGCGCTGGCGAAGTTTCATCCTCTCGCTCGGATGGGTGAAATTTCTGACATCGTCGACGCGGTGCTCTATCTCCAGAATGCCACGTTCGTAACGGGCGAAAACATTCGAGATAATTCCACCGTCGCTAAGCCGGGTTCGCGTTTGCGCGAACTCGGCTTGGGTCTCCCTTAGTTCGTTTGTAAGGAGACTTGTGGAAGAGGTAGCTTCAAAGCTTTTAAGACGTCGGGGTCAATCCGTCCGGTGGCAGGCAACCCCTGCGCCTCTTGGAACGCTCGAATTGCGCGCATACCGTCCGGGCCGATCACTCCATCAATCGGGCCATCGTAGTAGCCCCGCCGGGAGAGCGCCGATTCTACTTTCATCGCCAGATCTTGCCAATACTGGTTATCGTAAGCCGATGCGGAATCGTTATACGCATCCTCGTCAGAATATCCGTAGTCGACGTATCCGTAGTCAGGGTACCACCAATAAGGAAAACCGAACGGAGCGAAATCAAAATCGTTGAAGAAATGGCGATGATGGCGTTCGTCGTTATCTCGGGAATCTCCATGGTGCTGAAAGTCGCGATCCCGGAAACGGCCATCATCTCCGCGAGCAGAATGAAATCCCCGCATACCGCTGAATCCCGGACTAAACCCATGGCCTGTGAATCCGCCAAATGCGCGCCCCCCACCGTTAAATGCGTGCCCACCACCGTTGAATGTGTGCCCACCACCGCCAAATCCGTGACCACCGCCTCCCCCACCATGACCGCCGCCCCCGCCACCTCCACCCCCATGAGCAAATGCAGCCGCAGGCACTATCGCTAGAATGCCGGCCAACACCAGACCGGCAACTGAACCTTTAACTAGTTTCATAAACAATTCTTTCTGGAAAGACTATGGTCTCAGGCACCTTTGAGGAGTAATCGGATGTTCTGATTGGATATCGGCGGGCACGATGGGTAGCCGGAATCGTTTTGGAGGACAATCACCATCTCTTACCAGGATCCAATTCCGTTCTTGGGCATTCTGGCAAGGAGTGGCACTAGCTCTTTGGAACTGCAGAGTCATAGCATATCCGTTTGAAGGATTCGTTTTTTGTTAATGAGGTACCAAACACCAGAATTTGAGAGGTCGATCGTTTCTGTACCGGCTGTCGGAATCGTTGTCCGAACCGGATCTTGCCTTGCGACTATGCTCGATCGGTGAGCCGGCGATCAGGATGACGTCTTTCCGAACGCGGTCGGCAACTGGGACAACAAATACGACAGTTGACGCAATAATTGGCCTGTTTCCAAAAATCTTGGCGTCTATTCCAGAATAGAGCTAGGGCGGTGAATGTTCGGAGGACTAACTGGGAGCAACAAAATGGAGCCTACGCATAGCGTCTCGAACTACTTAGAATTTAAAAAACAATTGTCCACTTCGAAGCGATCGTCGCGGAAGCCAATAGTTCATCTACCAGTCAATGAGGAGCTGAACTCCCTCCGATCAGGTCGGGCTCTGGTCGGTGTTGTAGCAATCGATGAGGCCAAGAGGAAGCCGTCGGCAGGGTGCAACTCGCCACCGCCGCTCGATAGTCGTGACGTTTTGGTTGAGGCCTCGGAAAAGATGAATTGTGGCTGGCCCGATTTGCTCCCGATCGAGAGAGCTAAGGCAGGGTTGACCGAGATAGCCCTGGCGTTTGTTTTCTTTGCGGGCGTAGTGACATTTGGCCTGGCGTGCTTTTTTTTCCTCGAACGTTTCTGACTTAGCGTTTAGTCAGTGGGCGAAGGAGGTCAGCCGTCGCGACTGCCCCCCAGTGACCCCAAGTTTGTTGCAGCGCCGCCGCACCGCTTGGAGCACAGACGACGTGAAAACACCCGGTCAAAGTCCTGAAATCTTCGCAACCTGACCGCCTGCTTACTTATGACCCATGGACGGCGAGAATCTTCACGGAGGCCGGCCGCTTAAGCGAAAAACTCTCGCCGGTTCCCGATCAATCATATAGCGAGTAGAAGGTCACACTGCCATGAATCTGTTCTGGGTATACGACCTGCCAACCTGGCTCTTTGGGCTCTTGTCAATCGTGGTTGTAGTGGCAGTCGGTTTGGTTGGCTTTTACGCAACACGGAAATGGGTGCGGCAAGTCCATGGCGAACAACATTCGCACAATGAGATCGTTGGCTTTTACCTTGGCGCGATTTGCCTGTTTTACGGGATTACGTTGGGCTTGCTCGCCATCGGGACATGGGAGGCATACACCAGCGTAGATGCCAAGGTCGGCGAGGAAGCTTCCACTCTGGCATCCCTTTACAGGGACGTGAGCAGTCTTCCCGAGCCGAAGCGCACAGAACTTCAGACAGATCTACGCGAATACGCACACCAAGTGATTGATGTCGCATGGCCGTTACAGCGACGAGGGATCATTCCGACGAACACCGCCGCCGACCTGAAGGCCCTGCAGGAACATCTGGCCAGTTTTGAGCCGATCACCGAGGGCCAGAAAACGTTGCACGCCGAAGCCTATCGAGAGTTTGACCGGATCGTGGAATTGCGGCGAATCCGATTGAACAGCGTGGTTGCAGGTCTACCTGCGGTTATGTGGTGCGTCGTTTTGGTTGGAGCTTTCCTCAACATCGCGCTGACATGGTTCTTCGACATGAGGAGCCACCTGATGCACATGTGGATGACGATAATGTTCTCCGGCTTCCTCGGCCTTATGATTTTCCTGCTAGCCGCTATGGACTATCCATTCCGCGGACAGATAAGTGTCGGCCCCGAAGCGTTCGAGCTTGTGTATCAACAATTGATGAAGCCTGAAAAGTGACGGATCACGGGGTCACCCGCGATTCTCAAGGGTTGGTCGCAAGTTTGCGAAAAACCTCGACTTAGAGGACGATAGGCACGAGTGTCGCGAGCGGTCTCCCTTCACCTCGGATGCATCTCCGTACCTGAACCTTTGACGGGCACCATCTCCGGCGTAGTCAGACGTAGAAAGTGGTGCACGCATGGAATGTAAAGAATCGCGCGGATGGCACATGGATGAAACGCTTTATTTCCATGTCGCCCTTGAACCGCATCTCAAGCACTCTGGATCCATTACCGGCAGAAGAATTCTTTTCTTAGCTGAAGTACCGGTCGATGTGGCAAAGAAGATGGCCACGAATCCCGATGACGAAGACGAGTTACGCCAGGAAGCGCAACGTCTCGCCGCAGAACTGCTGCCGATTGCGATGACAGGTCATCCAAGGTCGGAGGGGGAAGATGTCATGCGACTGACCTGCCATGCGATCCCGAAGCCTTCCGAAGACCTTCTTGGACATAAGTCGGACGCAGAGAAAAACGGCGTGCGGTTGTGGCTGCTTGGATCAAACTCTGAATAGGCTCGGCGACCCTTTGCTGTGGGACTATCCCACCGCCAGAACCTGCGGAAATTTATTTTGTAAAAAAGTCCGCCACTCTAGGTTCGCTCTTGAAGGTTCATCGTAGCGTCCGCGATCATGCGCGCTGCTTGGTCATACCCAACCAAGCCAGTGTTGATTGTAAAGTGATAGTTGATTGGATCGTCGATCTCGGCTCTGAAATAGTGTTTGATGTAACGACGCCGCATATCATCCGTCGCCGAGACCAATTCGACGGCTTCTTGCGTCCCCAGGCAATGATGTTCTTCGATTTGTCTCACTCGTTTCGAAAAAGGTGCCATCAAGCGGACGTGTAACACAGATTTTTGACTTGCCGTGATGATATTGGCACCTCTCCCGATAAAGATCGCGTTCCCGAGGCGTGCGAGCCTCAGAACGGTGACCGTGGTATGCTCTACTAAGTGCGCTCCCGTCGTCCGGACACCCAATAGTTCTTGAACAGCATCGTGGATAGCCTGGGGCACCTCTTCCCGGAGAAATCGCTCCACCGGATCTGGCAGATTTTGATTTTTCCAAACAAGCTCGGCCAGATTTCGATCAAAGACTGTCCACGGACGTTGGGACCTGTCCGTCAGCCGATCCGCAAGGAGCGCAGCGATCTCGATTCCTCCGGCGCCCATTTGCCGTGAAATCGTGATCGACGGGAAAACGTGGTTCGCTCCGTCGCGGACAAGCGCTACCTGCGGTTCAAGGTATCGAGCAAATCCTTCGAGAAGGTAATCTTCCATTCTGCAGAATTTCCGTTAGAACCTGAACGCCAATCCTTTCACCGAATCAGGATGCGAACAAGCACGTACATCAGGTTTTACCCAGCGTCACGTGGTGCAGAACCCGGTGGACCTTCTCGCATAAAGTGGCCATGGCGCCGCAGGTTAGCCGGTTCTGGATAGGGATGCGCTGAAAACGCCGATTTGGATCCATACTGACCCGCAAATCCAGCTTAATCACGTTCCGAGCGAGGCGTTGGCATGACATTCGCATTCCCAATCGAGGAGTATACTCAATTCTTCCGACGTTCACGATAGTTACTAAATTTATAGTACCTTTGCAAGCATCCAGGGTTTGGCTCCCGGTATCTTTGGTTGCTTCATTGCACTCGGAGGTCTATTCATTCAAACCTATGGAAGTCCTCCAGACTCTGTCGGTTGCGCTGGGGCTCGCTGCTCTTACCGGCTACAGTTTGTATCTGACGGTCTTTTCGACCGGGCTCGCCATTCATATGGGTTGGGTCCATCTCGCGCCCCAGTTTGAAAAACTCTCTGTTCTCGGTGATCCCGGTATTCTCATCGTTTCCGGGCTTCTCTTCGCTCTCGAATTTTTCGCAGACAAAATCCCCTGGGTGGATTCGGTTTGGGATGCCGTGCATACAGTAATTCGTCCGATCGGCGGTGCGTTTCTCGCGACCAGAGCCCTGGGGCACACCACTCCGACTTTCGAAGTGATTGTCGCCCTCCTCGGAGGCGCGATGAGCTTCGCCTCGCACAGTCTGAAGGCTAGCACTCGACTGGTTGTCAACACTTCGCCTGAGCCCTTCTCCAATATTGGCGTAAGCACCGGTGAAAACGTCCTGGTCATCGGCGCCGTAGCCCTCTTGTGGAATTATCCGGTCGCCGTCTTCCTGTTCCTTTGCCTTCTGTTTGCCTTCACGTTCTACTTCCTTCCGAAAATCTGGCGATCGATTTCAATGCACCTTTGGTTTATCTCCCGGAAACTCAACCAAATATCCGGTGCCGCGAACAGCGACCAACTCCCGGCCAAGCTGCCGTCGCGATATGACGCTTTATTTCGGCGCCTGACTGGCAATGCGTCCACCGTCGCCTGGGCCGTGCCCTGCGTTTCAGGCAAAGGAAGATATTTGGAACCCGACCGGTTCGGTTACCTGGTGGCCAGCCACAACGAGCCTTCCAAGGTCTGGTTCATCACCAGGACCATGTTTGGCAGCGCCTCAAAGATGCTGGAGATTGAACAGTTCAAATTCTCGCTGGAGCGCCGATTGCTCTTCGAAGAGTTGAAATTTTACAGCCTCGGAAAGAATCGCCGTTTTATCTTTAAATTTGATTGCGCCAGCGCAGGTCTCGCTGCCAAAGTCGCCGCCGCACTCGAAAATCGGCTGGAACCCTCCCGCTCCCTGACATTAACAGAGCCAGGAGCTCGACAAGATGGGAGCTCAGGAGTTGCAGGAGATCAGGAGTTGCAGAAGAAAGAGGCAACATGATCCCGCCAAACGCGAGAACCCATTGCCTCCCTTCGTAAGCAAAGCGTCCCCGCTTTGCGCTCTTTGTAAGCAGCGTCACGCTTTGCCCCCCTTCAACGATACAACGAGTAAAGCGGGACGCTTTACTTACTGAACTCCTGCAATTCCTTCTTCTTACCCCAGCCCGTTCTCTTTCAGAATCTGCTCGGCGTTCGTCTTATCGATTCTCAAGGTCGGCAAGGTGATTTTCTTCTCAACCTTTTCGCCATTCACGATCTTCAGCCCTTGCCGGACACCCTCTGCCCCGGGCGTTGCGTACAGAAAGGTCGCCGTGAGTTGCCCTTTTGAAACCCAGGTGACACCTTCGTCAGGCAACGCGTCGATCCCGAGAATTTTCATCTCCTTCTCACGCCCGGCATCTTTGGCCGCCAGATAGGCGCCATAAGCCTCAGGATCATTGTGACCGTAGACCAGATCAATGTGATCAAACGATTTCAATGCCGTTGACATCACTTCGTAGGCCTTTTGTTGTTTCCAATCGCAATCCATCGGTTGCAACAACGATTTGATACCTGGTTCTTTGCCGACGTTCTCCATGAAACCATCGTGACGATCGTGAGCCGGTTGCGTTCCCATTCCACCCCACAACTCGACCAAATTACCCTTCGCGCTCCCGGCGCCGCCCAACAATTCCACGGCATATTTCCCAGCTTCGCGCCCAATCAGGACATTGTCGCCTCCGATAAACTGGACGTACTTGTCGGTCTCGACATTCCGGTCCAGAATGATGACCGGGATCTTGGCGTCGATCGCTTTCAGCACGACACCGGTTAGTCCCGCCGATTCCTTGGGACTCACCAACAGGACGTCAACGCCTTGTTGAATCAGATTTTCCACGTCGGCGACCTGCTTTTCTGTCTTGTCTTGCCCATCGGTAATGATCAGTTCAAGTTCCGGATGTTTACCGGCTTCTTTGATCATATCTTTGTTAAACTGCACACGCCACGGTTCAACGGTCGTTACTTGTGAAAAACCAAATCGATACTTCTTCGCCTCGGCACGAATATAAAACGGCTTAAACACCGTCGATGCCGCTGCTGCGACAACTGTTGCTTTAATAAACTTTCTTCTGTCCATAGGGGGATTTTACCTTTGCTTGTTATTGCTATCTTCTCTACCAACGTTTTACTTAGCTATAATAGTTCCTGACTCCTGACTCCTGACTCCTGACTCCTGACTCCTGACTCCTGACTCCTGACTCCTGACTCCTGACTCCTGACTCCTGACTCCTGACTACACAACTCTCTTCCTATTTCCTCGCCTCTTCAACCTGGCGGGTCTTCGCGTCTATCTCCCGGCCGGGATCGTTCACTTTGAAATAGCCGCGAATCTGTTTCCATCTCACACCAAGCTGTCCCTCTTGCAGCAACACCGCCGCCAGGATGATCGCACCCTTTAGAACCAATTGCGTGTTGCTGTCAATATTCCGCAACTGCAGGATGTTACCCAGGAATCCGAAGATTAATACTCCCACCAGCGTCCCAATCATGGATCCTCTGCCTCCCATCAGGTTGGTACCGCCGATGACGACCGCCGCGATGGCATCCAGTTCCGCACCCGCGCCTGCATCCGGCTTGCCTTGCCGGTATTGTGCGGTGTACAGAACACCCGCGGTGGATGCGAGCATGCCAGAAATGGCATACACGGCAATCTTCAACTGGTCCACCCGGACGCCGGCGAGCCGCGCCGCTTGTTCATTGCCACCAATCGCATAGATGTACCGGCCAAAGGTGCTAACTTTCAAAACAAATCCAAAGACTAGCACTGCAAAAATAAAGAAGATTCCTGGAACGGGTACAACTTGGAATACCAATGCCCGAAGAATATCAAAATCCTCCGTCGCATTCGTTCCAGTGTACACCGGATGAACTGCCATGTTCGATCCGCCTAACAGACGCGCTATCCCTAGTATCGCGACCATCATCGCAAGCGTCACAATGAACGGCTGCATTTTACCCTTCGTGATAAACAGCCCATTGAGCGCTCCAAAAACGAGGCCGACCGCGGGAACGGCGACTAACACCCCAGGTACACCGAACTTGGTGCCTAACTGGCTGACCGTCCACCAGACCGACAGGATCGCTAGAATGGCGCCCAGGATGACCCCGGACCAACGGACCGAAGCGTTCGCCTTTTCCACAGGCCTTGCCGAACCCCTCGTTGCATTGATTGCGATTAACGGCACGAGATAGGCGCTTAGAAAAAAGGTTACGAGCGCCAGAACCGGAATCGCCAGATACGACGCATTCGTCCACCCCTGCTGAGTTAACAGCATCGCGCAGACAACCGATCCCAATGCCATCATCGAGCCTACGGATAGATCGATTCCGCCGGTCAGGATCACCAGAGTCATCCCGACCGCGATTATTCCATTGTTCGAGACCTGACGAAGTACGTCCGACTGGTTCCCCGGGCTCAAGAAGATGTTTATTCCTTTGCGATTGATCGGTGACGAAAAAATCCCCACCAGGTAGAGAACCGCCAGACCCCAGAATAATTTGGTCTGCAGCAAAAATTCCCAAACCGAAGAAAGAACACGTTTCACCGGGTTACCTCTATCTCGCGGAACGCGGGCTGAACCGATCCGCCCGGCGACGCATATTCCAATATCGTTTCGTGCGAAAAATGTTCCCGATTCAGCAATGCCGTTGGACGACCCTCGCACAACACGAGGATCCGATCGCTGAGCAGAGTTAATTCCGGGAGTTCGGAGGATACCAACACAATCGCCAGGCCTTGCGCGGCCAGCGCCCCAATTAGACGATAAATCTCCGCCTTGGCGCCCACGTCGATTCCGCGCGTCGGTTCGTCCAGCAGCAATACCCGAGGTTTGGTCAGTAACCATTTCCCGATCACGAGCTTCTGCTGGTTACCGCCGCTCAACGTCCCCGCAAGCTGGCGCGGCCCGCTGGCCTGGATGCCGAGGTCTCGAATGGTTCGATCGGCAAGTTCCAACTCCTCCTTCGTCGATACCAAACCAAATGCCGCAATCGTTCGCAAGACTGCCAGCTCCGCGTTCCTGTCTATTCCGGCGCCAAGCACCAGGCCGTCTCGCTTGCGGTCCTCCGTCACAAGCGCAATCCCCGCGGCTTTCGCATCTACCGGGTTCAAAAGCCGGATCTTTTCGCCTTCGATCCGGACTTCCCCTCCTGAGGTTCCCGGGTGCAACCCAAACAAAACCTCCAGGGTCTCGGTCCGACCGGCACCAAGCAATCCCGCAATCCCAAAAACCTCCCCCGTGCCGACGGAGAAGCTCACATTCTGGACCAGCGTCGATCTCGCAAGCGTCGGTGCAGGATTTTCCAACCGGAGATTGCGCACCTCGAGCACCGGCTTCCGCTTGGCAGTTTCTGATTTGCCGCTCGCAAAGACTTCCTGAAGTTCGCGACCGACCATCATCCGAATGATTTCGCGCCGGTTCGCTTTTTCCTGGGGCATGCTTCCAATCAACTGACCGTCCCGCAATACGGTCACCGTATCGGCCAACGCCACGACCTCCTCCATCCGATGCGAGATGTACACGATCGCGACCCCCTCCTTCGCCAAGGTTCGAATCACCTGAAAAAGGCGCTCTGTCTCGTTGATGGACAAAGCCGACGTCGGCTCATCCATGATCAGGATCCGAGCCTTTGCCACAAGCGCTTTGGCTATCTCGACCAATTGCTGTTCGCCTACCCGCAGTTTGGCGATTGGCTGATCGATTCGACCATGAAAATCCAAGGGTCGCAAAACCTCGCGCGCCATCCGGACCTGTTGCTCTCTGTCCACCACAAACAAAGAGCGAACTTTTTCCTGTCCAAGAAAGATGTTCTCATCGACTGCAAGTTCAGGCACCAGGCTGAGTTCCTGCTGAATCATCGCGATTCCTGCCCTGGTCGCATCGCGCGGAGAGGCCATTCGATACTGCTTGCCGGCCACGTAAATTTCCCCGTCAAACTGGTCGATCAATCCGGCCGCAATCTTCATCAGAGTCGATTTGCCCGCTCCGTTTTCACCCATAAGGGCATGGATTTCGCCGGCGCGCAGAGCGAAATCGACTTTTCGCAGAACGGTCGTTGGCCCGAAACTCTTGGATATTCCCCGCATTTGCAGAGCCAAGTGATTCGGTGCTTCAGTCAGTTCAGTGGGGGCGACCATAGGATCCGGGGCGATGAACCAACATAGAAGAAACATGAATCCGGCGAAAACCAAGTTATTCCGCCGATCCAGAGTATCCTTCCAGGATCGCCACGACTTGCTGTTGGGAGGCTAAAATGTAAAACTTTACATCGAGTTATAATTCGCACTAAACCGTTGTCAAGCCTCCCGTTTTATCCTCAGTCAAACTTTTCCTCGCTATGACTCTCCACGATCTTGCCAAGGAGCTGAATCTCAGCATCGCCACAATTTCAAGAGCCCTCAGCCGACCGGAAGATGTTGCTCCTCTCACTCGTCAACGTATCCTGGCCGTCGTCCATCGCCACGGCTACGCGCCCAATGGAACGAGGCGTTCCCTTCGCACCCAGCAGACCAGAACCATTGGCATCATTATTTCCGATATCCGGAATTTTTTTTGTGCCGCTCTCGTCAAGGCGATCGAAGACGAAGCCAGGGCTAACGGTTACACTCTCCTGATCTGCAATGCGGACGAAGATAGCGCCAAAGAGGAAGCCGCTCTCCGTCTTCTGCTCGACCGGAAAGTCTCCGGGATAATCAATTGCTCGACCGGAGCGAACCTGGATCTCCTGCGTGCGTTCCAACAAAGCGGCACCATTCTGGTGGACCTTGACCGTGAGTCGGGCTTGATGAATGTCGATACCGTGGTCGTCGACAACCGGCGAGGTGCCGAACTGGCCACCCATCATCTCATTGAGCTCGGCCATCTGGAAATTTCCGCCATTGCTGGGCCGCAGCACCTTTCCAACGCGCGAGGACGCCTTGCTGGATTCGTAGATACGCTTCGCAGTCACGACATTCGAATTAAAAAGGAGTATGTGCAATTCGGAAATTTTCTCCAGGAGTCGGGCTATCGATGTGCGAAAAAGCTGTTTTCGTTGCGTCATCCTCCGACCGCCCTTTTTGTGGCCAACATGGAAATGGCGGCCGGCGTCATTGCTTTTGTCCGCCAAAAAGGTTTTGCCGTTCCCAACGAGATATCGATCGTGAGTTTCGACGATTCGTTTTGGGCCCGTTATATGGACCCTCCTCTGACCGTGATCGCTCAGCCAGTTGAGAAAATGGGCAAATCCACCATGGACCTTCTTCTCGCCCGCCTACGAGGCGGTAAACCCGCCCAAACCTTGGTATTTGCCCCGGAGCTCATCGTCCGCCGCTCCACATGCCCCCCTTCCCGCTCATCCTAATCGTCCTCGTCGTCGTCCTTCGTCCTCGATTTCTTCGGCACGAGCAGAGCACCGGTTGCTTCCCGCTTTCCCGCGTTTTTTCTCCACGCAAACCGCTCTAGCTAACCATCATCCATGACCGAGGACGAAGGACGAGGACGATTGGGATGAGCAAGCAACTCATTAGCCACTCCTGACTGACGACTTCCGAGCTACGCTGCAATCACGCCTGCTATAATACCGGCGATGCCTGCCCCAACTAGCATCAGTTCGACGACCACTTCAACCCGGGAACGCATATCGAACCTTCTCGGAGAATAGGGCAACCCGGTATCAGGCTCCCTGAGATGGTTAACAAAGGGTACAATATTAGCGTTCACCGTTCACCGTTCACCGTTCACCGTTCACCGTTCAGCGTTCACGTTCAGCGTTCACCGTTCAGCGTTCGCCGATTCGCCGGAGCGTTTCTTCCGGCCACCACGATCGCTGTAATCACGACCGTCCCAACAATGACGGAGCCCTCGATTTTTTCGCCCAGCATCCAGTGCGCGGCGAAGATTGCCAGGAACGGCAAGAGCAATTGCACCTGGCTCATCTTCGCAATTCCTCCGAGTGCGAGACCCTTGTAATAAAAGAAAAACCCTATGAATTGGCTGACCGCAGTGAGGTACGCTAACCCCGCCCATGCCTCTATGGGTGCTGACCCGATTCGAAGACCGGTACCTGAAAAATAAGCGAACAGCCCGAATAACTCGAGCGGGAGCACCGTCACCAGCGCCCAACAGATCACCAGCCATCCACCCATTTCACGAGCGAGCAGACCCCCTTCGGCGTAACCATAAGAACAGGCAATAAACGCCGCGACTAACAAGATATCCGCCTGTTCGATCGAGTGAAAACCTGACCGATACGCCGAAAACAGGCCGATCAAAACTGACCCCAGAAACGCAAAGAACCAAAACCTGCGTGAAACTCGTTCATGCCCGCGAATGACCCCAAACACCGCGGTGACCAGCGGTAATATCGACCCGAGCACCGACGCATGGGTAGCGGGAACAAACTTCAGTGCCATTGAGACTAAGATTGGAAAAAGCACCACCATCCCGATCGCCGCACAACCCAGACGCAGCAATTGCGAGCGTTCCGGAATCCTGCTCCTGCTCAGCACCAGGTAAACAAGCGCCGCCATGCCTGCTCCCGCCCCGCGAACGAGCGCAACAAAGATCGGATCAAAAGCGCGCAGACTGAGTCGCGTCATCGGAAAAGTGAAACTGAAACAGAACACCCCGAGCGCCGTAAAGAACCAGCTTCGCCATTCCGGAGTTCGGCTCTCGACAAACGCAGCACCATCCGGAGCTATCGACAATGTTTTCACCCGAGCAGCGTCCACGAAAATTACCTACCAGAACAGATACAGTTCGTGAAAAAATCGACCAGAACAGATTGCACTCCCTTCGATTAAACAGCACCGTCCATTCAAATCAGAGTTATGCCACCAACAAACCCCAACACACCCAAACGCTCTCCCCACGCCGATACGCTCCCCGTCCCGCACGCTTACATGGCGCTCGCCAATTCCCTCGAAACCCAAGTCCTGGCAAACGTCTTCCGTCCTGGAGATCGGTTGCCATCCGTTCGATCCCTTTGCGAAGATCACCGGCTGAGCATGGAGACCGTCCTGCACACTCTTCGAGTGCTCGAGAACCGAGGCCTTGTCGAAGCCAGACCCAGAAGCGGATTTTACATCAAGTTCAGGAACCAACTACCAGAACCGCTGCCTCAGCCGCTCCGATTGGAATCTTCGCCCGTGGAAGTCAGCAAGCTGCGTTACCAGGCATTCTCTGTCGGCAATTCGAAAGATGTCATTCCTCTGAGCACCGCAGTTCCGTCTCCGGAAATTCTCCCCACCGCTAAGCTCGGGCGCATGATCTCCGCGATCACTCGATCGGCGACGGCAGAAATGGTCGGTTACGCGGAAGCGGCCGGCCACCAAAAACTGCGCAAGCAACTAGCGAGACGATCAAGCGACTGGGGATGCCTTATGAAACCGGAGGACTTCATCGTCACCAACGGAGCGGCCGAAGCGATTTCCCTGGCACTGAGGACTGTCTGCGCGCCCAACTCCGCGGTACTCGTCGAATCACCGACCTATTACGGAATCCTGGAGACAATCGAAAATCTCGGGTTGCGCGTCATTGAACTCCCAACGGATCCGCGAACCGGCGTTTCTCCCGACGATATTGAACACGCCATCCACTCGATCCCGAAGATTGGCGCGTGCCTGCTGGTAACAAACTATTCCAACCCTCTCGGGTGCAGCATGTCAGTCGAAAAGAAGAAAAAGCTGGTCTCAATTCTCGCAAAGTATCAAGTCCCGCTCATCGAGGACGATCTGTATGGCGACCTTTGTCCTCCCGACGTTCGCCGACCGGTTACCGCAAAGGCTTTCGACACCGAAGGACTCGTCCTGTTGTGCAGTTCGATATCGAAAACGCTGGCGCCTGGATTGAGAGTAGGCTGGATAGCGCCCGGCCGTTTTCGCGATCGGATTGCGCAACTCAAAACTAACCAAACACTAGCCTGCCCGACGATAACCCAGTTGGCAATTGCCGAATTTTTGGAGCACGGCTCCTACGACGCACATCTCCGTAAAATCCGAGCGTTTTTCGCCAACCAACTGCAACTCTTCAGCAGCGCCGTTTCCCAATACTTTCCGGCCGCGCTCCGGATTTCCCGACCGCAAGGCGGATTTGTTTTATGGATCGAGCTCGATTCAAAATTCGATACCACGGCACTCGCCGCCCGTGCCCTCAGCCAATACCGGATCGCAATCGCCCCCGGTTGCATATTCTCGGCAAACGGAAAAAATTTCCGTAACTGCATGCGCATAAGTTGCGGATTTCCGTGGTCGGCTCGCGTCGAACAAGCGATTCGCACCCTGGGAAACCTCGTGTCCCGTTCCTGAAAAAGCATTTGTTTCGGGAGCTATTCAGGCCATGGGGTAAGGCGAGACGCCTTACCCACGACCGCGTAAGTAAGGCGTCCCGCCTTACCTTCCCGGGTTCAAACCTTGCGCTGAGTTCTCCAGCCCCTTCGGCTTCGGGGCAACAAAATCGTCCCAAAGATTTCTTAACTTAGTGCCATTCGGGGACAGTACACTAGTAAGCACTGTCCCGCTTTGTTCTCCAGCCCAATCAAAACCGCTTTGGGTTTTAATATTTTCGGGCTATTGATTCCTCCGCATCTTTCCGCGAGCATTTCCCTGCAATCTATGAGCTGGTACTACGGGGTAAATGGACGACGCCAAGGTCCAGTCGAGGAAGCGGCACTGGAAACTCTCGGGGTGTCCGGGGCCATCGAGTGGACCACGCCCGTTTGGCGGCAGGGTATGGCCGCATGGAAGCCGTTTGGAGAAATATTCAGGCGCCCGTTCGTCCAATGCCACGAGTGTCACCGGAACGTCGACAAGGAGCCGGCTCTTCATTACCGGGACTTGTATATTTGCCCAGGATGCAAAGTCGCCTATTTCCAAAAAGTTAACGAGGGATTAGCAAGCGAAGAGGCGGTGAACTACTGCGGGTTTTGGATCCGGTTTTGCGCCAGGATGTTGGATGGGTTGATCCTGATGGCCGTTACATTTCCTTTGTCGGTAATCAACCAGGTTATCATCTTCCAGTCTTATCCAATCACAAACCCCCGGGCCGGCATGGAGCGATTCGAAAATCCTGCCAACTTAGGCCAATTTCTGACGATCCAGGCGGCATTCGTCCTGGTCGGTCTGATCCTGGCTTTCGCTTACGAAGTTTTTTTTGTCGGACGTTTCGGCGGCACCCCCGGAAAGCTTCTGCTCCGCATGCGGGTCGTCCGCTCTGATTTTTCCCGACTCACCTATGGCAGATCGGCCATTCGGTTTTTTGGTAAAATGCTCAGCGATCTAACTATGTACATCGGCTACATCATGGTTGGATTCGATCCACAACGACGCGCACTTCACGATTACATTGCGGACACACGAGTGATCAAACGCGACCTGCCAGCGACCTCCGTTTCACGATGAGGAACAACCCTAAAACAATGGCACGAGAGAAAAACAAACCACAGATTCCGCTGATTTGTCTTGGACGGGTTTGGCGGGAACCAGTAGTAATTCGCTCAGGAAGCGCAGATGGCAAAATGGACTCCTGTGCCCTTCTCCTCAAATCCGTGAAATCTGTGCAATCTGTGGTTCAACGCCCGCTGCAACCTGTGGCTAACCCGGCATTGTAGGGTAATGCCCGCTGATCTAACCTGTCCTCGCTGCAGCGAATCTCTGCCAATTGGTCTGTTTGTGGCAGGGCAACCTGGCCAATGCCCGGCTTGCCGCTCACAGGTTGAGGCCTACATTTTCCCGGAGTTCCATAAAAATCTTTCTGCTCGTCCCGGGATCTATCTTGCACAGGCGCAAGAGACTGTTTGCTACTTTCATGCGCGTTATCGTGCCATGGATCCATGCGACAATTGCGGTCGATTTCTCTGCGAAATCTGCGCGATCAAGGTTGGCAGCAGACAACTCTGCGCAGAGTGCCTCTCTCAATTGAGAAAACGAAGAGACGAAACCGGGCTGGTGCACTATGCCGCTCTCTTCGACAACGTCGCACTTTTCCTGGTAACCGCACCGGTCATCACGCTTTTCTTCTGGTTCCTGACGATTCTCTCCGCACCGGTCTCACTGTTTTTATCGTTCTACTACTGGTCAAAGCAGTGGAACCTGATACCCCGATCCCGTTTCCGTTTCATACTAGCGATCCTGTTATCCCTTCTGCTCATCGCATTCTGGGCATTCGTGATCTACTACATTGCGGCCCGTCAGAGGTAACTGCTCGCAATCCGACATTCTATGTCCTATATCAAAATCTCCAATGGCGGCCTGCTAATGACATTCATTCCGGGCTTGAAGACAAAGCTCTATTTGGGGACAGATCACATCCTTCTGATCGAACAATTGATATTGGTCGAACGCTACAAGCGATTCTATTTCCGCGATATTGAAGTAATCACCGCGACCCAAAGCCCGCGATGGATCGTTTTCGGAGTGGCCTGGGGTTCCCTCGCCTTGGTCGCTGCGCTCTCTTTCTTTGTGCACAATCCTGTGGCCGTGGCGGCGGGCACATTCTTCACTGCGCTGTTCGGATTTGCTTTTGTTCATAACATGATCCAAGGCCCGACATGTATCGTTCGCTTTCGAACGGCGGTGCAGAACCTCCGGATCGCACCCTTGGAAAGAATTCGCGATTTTCACAAAGGAATGGGAATCATCGAGCCACTGATTCGCAACGCACAATCAGCCGACCAACCTCATTCAAATCCACCCTGATCCCAGACTTGAAACCACGGCTTATCACTTCTACGCCTCACTTTTTCATCGAAATCTCTCTATGGACCTTACTTTTCAGCGATGTTTGATCCATGGCGATCGAGGAGCGGTCGCCCGCTGTCCGGCATGCGCTCACTATTTCTGCAGGGAATGCATCACGGAACATGAAGGAAAATTCCTATGCTCGAGCTGCCTTCAGCGGCAAACCGCCCCGATCGAAACCGCCTACCGAGCCGCGGGATGGCTCAAGGCGGCGATTGGCACGATCATTGGCTTGTCGGTCGCCTGGTTTTTTTTCTACCTGATCGGCCAACTCCTCATTCTGATTCCGGCAAACCTCCATGGATAAGGCGTTTAGTGTTCGGTGTTCGGCGTTCGGCGTTCAGCGTTCAGCGTTCAGCGTTCAGCGTTCGGCGTTCAACGTTCAACGTTCAGCGTTCAGCGTTCAGCGTTCGGGTTCGACGTTTTTGCGTTCAACGTTTGGCGTTCGATGTTCAGCGTTGGCGTTCGGCGTTCGGCGTTCAACGGCGCAGTCTGGGACATCGGTACCAATTTTGGGGGCGCGCTTGATTGAGTTGCTTGACTTCAGCGCAGAAGCGAACCGCAGATATAGGAATGCCACGACCATGTCACCCAGGCGCCAGTGAACGCCGAACGCCGAACGCCGAACGCTGAACGTTGAACGCTATGCGCTCCGACCGCACACCCCTGCTCCTGATTGAAGAAGCCATTCAACTCCTCCGCACATCTCCAGTGCTGGTGTATGCACTTTATTGCGCAGGAACCGTCCCCTTCCTGCTAGCGTTCTTTAGTTTCTGTGCGGAGATGAGCTACGATCGCAGCGCCAGGAACAATTGCGCCGCGTCCGCAATTGCGATGGCTTTGACTTACGGTTGGATGAAAGGCCTCCAAGCGTTCTGCTGTCGGGAACTCGTTCGGGTCTACGTCGGCAACGCAACCAGATGGTGGAGACCAGCCACGATGCTCGCAATCTGGAGCAAGCAAATCGCACTCCAGCCATTTGGTTTTTTCATCAAACCGCTCGCCTGGCTCCTTATTTTTCCTGTCACCTACGTCTCCGCGTTTTTCCAGAACCTGACGATCCTGGGTGGCGAGGGACGCGAGGATGTCCGAAAAAGTTGGGAACTCGCACGGCTCTGGCCAAAACAAAGCTACGCGGTGTACGGTCTCTTGTCTCTTTTGGCTCTGATCGTTTTTTTTGATCTGTACGCGGTCGTTTTTTCGATCCCGTTTCTTTTGAAAATTTTGCTCGGGATTGAGAGCTTTATGACACGCAGCTACACATGGGCGTTCTCTCCAGTCCTCTTGATCGCCATCGCCGCCATCACCTATTTCGTGATTGATCTCCTGGCCAAAGCGATCGAGGTGATCCGCTTTTGCGACGGGGAGTCCCTCACAACTGGCGCGGATTTGCTTAGGAGACTGGCCGTTGTCCAAAACCAACAAGTATCGCTCCTTGCCGTCCAACCGCAGCGAGCCGCTTTAAGCGTCCACCAATTGGGGTATCTCACGCCCTTAAGAGTTACCGCTTTGCTCTTTCAAAAGCCTGCGGACCGGAGACGATTGACTTACAGCGTTGGCTTACTTTGTGGTGCGCTTCTCATTTTAATTCCCCTTAGTGCCGCAGCCAACTCCGTCCAAACGGGTGCGTCCCAAAGCGACCCTCTCGACCAGCGTCTTACTCAACCGGCGTTGGATCGGCAAATCGAGCGGATCCTTGAAAACCCGGAATACAATTGGCGCGAAAAGGAGAGTCAGGACGGAGCCTCGCGCGACCCAAGAAAAACATCGATGGTCGAACAATGGATGACATCGATCCGCCAGATGCTCGTTTCTTTAGGCAGGTGGGTGCGCGACCTTGTGAAATCGTTGCTCCGGCCTTTTGACCTCAAAGCTCCCGTTGCTCAACCCGAGGCGTCACGTTGGTCCGGATTGTTGAATGCGCTTAGTTACCTGCTCTGGGCGGCGTTTGCCGGAACCTTGATTCTTTTCTTGATCCGGATTGTGAAAATGAAGCCGTCAAAGCTTGCTTCGTCGATCGTCCCCTTGCAAAGGCCGGACCTTTCCAACGAAGAAATCGAAGCCGATCAACTTCCGGACAATGAATGGTACGCGCTGGCGCGCGAGAAGATGGTCGCAGGCGAATTTCATCAGGCACAACGCGCCCTCTTCCTGGCAATCCTTTCGAATCTCGCTTCCCACCGTTTTATCACTGTGGAGCGCTGGAAATCGAACACCGACTATGAAAAAGAACTCGGAAGAAAGGCAAAACATCTCTCCGAACTGTCTCAGCTCTTTGCAGAAAGCCGGCTCGGGTTCGAACGTTCCTGGTACGGCGCGGGCACCGTGACAAGAGAAGACCTGGAAACCTACAACAGAATCTACGAAAGAATTAAACATGCGGCCGCATAAAATTATCGGGGTGGTCGCATGGGTCGTTGTGATCGGTGGTTTTTGGGCACTGGTATACTTCGGATTGCAAACGTTCAGAATACGCCTGGAGACCGGTGACAGTTTCCCCGAGTATTCCACCTATCGAGCGGATCCAAAAGGATTGAAAGCGTTCTTCGAGAGCCTCCAGGCAACCGACCTGATTCGCGTCAGCCGTCGACTACAGTCGTCCAAAATTCTCCCGTCCGGCGAAAATCAGGTTCTCGTCGTCGCCGGTGTCAGCGCGGATCAAGAGATCGTTTCAGACGATGATTGTCAGTTTCTAGATCATTGGCTGGCAACCGGCGGCCGGTTGATTGTCGCTCTGCGTCCGGAAAAAAGCCGGCCAATCAAAATCACACCTACTCCAGGCATAAACGGGGAGAAAGCAGACGACAACTCCGTTCTACTTTGGCGAAGTTTGATCCGACGTTGGGGCATCGAGATAGCTCCGTTCACCGCCATACACACGACGGCGGCTGTCTCGACTTTGTTCGGCACAATCCCACGCTGGCTCGGTCACAATTCGTTCGATCGATTGATACCGAACTGGAAGGTTATTGCCGTCCAGGACGGCAAGAATGTCATCGTCGAACGAGCGATCGCCCAGGGGTCGCTAGTCCTGTTGGCCGATTCCTATCCGGTGAGCAATGAGGCGCTCGTGACGAATCGAAATACAGGTTTTCTGCTTTGGTTGATTGATCATCGGCATGGCGTTCTGTTTGATGAAACCCATCTGGGGCTTAGCGAGCAACCTGGAATTATGAGTCTGGCGCAGCGCTACGGTTTGCAGGGGACCTTGATCAGCATCGGCGCTGTTCTATTGCTTTTTATCTGGAAATGTCAGTACACGCCGATTCCAAGAACCAAGAGTGGTCAAACTGGGTTAACCGTTTCGGGCTGTAGCTCACAGCAAGCCTTTCTCAACCTCTTGCAACGATCGGTTGCTCAGAAAGATCTGCTGAGCGTCTGTGTCACTACCTGGCTTCAGACCGCTCGGCCGACACCGACGCAGCTTGCATTTCTGAAAGAATTCCGCTCCGAGTCCGGCGAAGGAAAGCCGATCGTCGAGAGATACAACCAGTTAACCCGCGAACTTCATGCAAAGTCTAATTTGCAAAATCTGTGAAATTCCACCCCGAAGGCTTTCGGGGCTGCGGTTTCAAATTCGGCGTTTTAGTCCGAACGAAAAGTTATGAATCAAGCGCTGGATGAGCTAAACGAGATTTTGACCCGAACTCGCGCTCAGGTAGCCAAAGTAGTGATCGGCCAGGCCCTTCCAGTTGACCTCTCTTTAATCGCGATTTTGACCAACCAACATGCGCTCGTGGAGGGCGTTCCCGGGGTCGCGAAAACTCTGTTGGTCAAGACACTGGCACATACCTTGGGAACGCAATTTAACCGCATTCAGTTTACTCCCGATCTGATGCCGTCCGACATCATCGGGACCAGTATTTTCGATCTCCAGAAAAATGAATTTAATTTCGTGCCTGGACCGGTCTTTACGACTTTCCTGATCGCGGATGAAATTAATCGCGCTCCGAGCAAAACCCAGTCTGCGCTGCTCCAGGCGATGCAAGAACGCCAGGTCACCGTCGATCGCACCACCTACGATCTATCCCCAAATTTTACGGTGTTCGCGACACAAAATCCGATTGAGTATGAGGGCACCTACGCATTGCCCGAAGCGCAAAAGGACCGGTTCATGCTCAAGATACGGATGGATGTCCCGAATCGGGACGAAGAACTCGACTTGGCGGAACGCATGCTAGCCGATGATGCTCCCGAGTCAGTGCTCAACCGAGGCAGCGTCGAAACGGTCGTGAGTGAGACAAATCTGCCTCGCCTGCGCGCAGCACTGAAACAGGTTCTCGTGAAACCGGAATTGTTGACCTATCTGGTGGATATCATCCGCGAGACACGAAAACATGACAGTGTCCTTGTCGGAGCTGGTCCGCGGGCCACTCAAGCGCTTCTTCTTGCCAGCCGTGCCCATGCCGCATTGAACGGCCGGGATTACGTGACGCCAGACGATGTGCGCGTACTGGTCCAGCCGATCCTCGAACACCGCGTGGTGTTGCGTCCGGAATTCGAAATCGAGGGAACGGAAATCGTGACCATCGTGCGCCAAATCCTGGAGAAAATTCCGGTCCCAAGATGATCGCGCCTCGATTGCGTCTGATTCTTCTGATCTTCGTGGTGGCGGTACCGCTCGCCACTGCCGCAGGCTTGAGCCGCGAATTTGCGCCCATCGCGTCCTTGCTGATTGGCTTCGCGCTGATCGCTGCGCTGTGTGACCTTTCCCTCGGCCTAGGTCGGTATCGAAGCCTGCAATTTTCGCTTCCCGAAGATCTGCGTGGGATCCGAGATGAGCGGGTCGAACTTGAAATCCGGGCGCAGTTTTCTATTCGTCACAACGATTCCGTGAGGCTGGCCGTCAGGTTCCCGGAAGAATTGGATCCGGACCAAGAACAGATCACATTCCCATTATCCAGGACCTCCTCCGAAGCAGTCATCCGGATCCCGTTCATCGGAACATCGCGCGGCACGTTCCACATTCGTAACCTCTATTTTGACTGGGCTTCCCCGCTTGGATTCTGGATCCATCGTGCCCAGCGAACTGTTCGGTGCGAAGTCCGCATCTACCCGAACCTGAAGCTCGAAGGCAAACAGATCGCGCACTTTCTGAATCGAGGTGCGATCGGTATACACGCTCAGCCACAGATCGGCAAAGGTCGCGAATTTGAGAAATTGCGGGAGTACGAAAGAGGGGACAGTTTCGACGAGATCAACTGGAAAGCGACCGCGAAACGGCGTTTTCCGGTAACCAAAGTCTTCCAGTTGGAGCGATCTAAAGAAATCTATCTCGCGCTTGATACCTCCCGTCTAAGCGCGCGTCAGCTCCCCGAAATCTCGGGAATTCAACATTTCCGCAAGACAACCACTCATCTCGACCGCGCGATCTCCGCGGCTCTCCTCTTTTGCGTCGCGGCCGAACGGCAGGGTGACCGGTTCGGACTCATCTCGTTTTCGGACAAGGTGAACCACCTGGTGAAAGCCCGTGCTGGGCCGGCTCACTTTAACGTTTGTCGCGACCTGGCAGTCTCACTCCTGCCACAAACCGTATCGCCCGACTTCACCGAGATCGCGGCAACCTTGAAGCAGCGCGTCAAAAGGCGTTCGCTGTTTGTGTTCTTGACCTCGCTCGATGATCCGGTCGCAGCGGAGGACTTTGTTAGTGCCGTCGAGCTGTTATCCAGGCAGCATCTGATCCTCGCGGTGATGATTGCTCCCCTCGCCGTCCAGCCGTTGTTCAGCGAAGAGACAATTGCAGATCCCGATGAACTCTATCGTAAACTAGCCGGCCACCTGAGCTGGGCGAAACTGCAAGATCTTCAACGGGTCCTCGCCCGCAAAGGAGTCCAATTCCACGTGGTAGCGAATCAGCAACTCGCACTCAAGCTTGTTAGCTACTATATGGATCTGAAACGACGACAAATGTTATGATCGTCGATTTGAAACAATTTATCGAGCGCGAGCGATCGACCTGGGAAGAACTCGATCAAATGCTGTCCCGGCTCGAAAACGAAACACTCCTGCGTTTAACACTCGAAGAAGTTCAACGGCTCCACTATCTGTACGAACGCACCGGCGCCGGACTTATCAAAATCTCCACGTTCGCGGCGGAGCCCAATTTGGTTCATTCGCTTGAGTCATTGCTTACCCGAGCCTACGCCGAACTGCAGACCGAACGGTCCAGGACCGACAAATTATCTCCGCGCCGTTGGCTGTTCTGCATTTTTCCACAAACGTTCCGAGAGCATATCCGGTTTTTCTGGGCAGCGCTTCTACTCACCATCTTCGGCGCCTTGTTCGGTGGCGCAGCGGTCGCTTTCGATCCTGATGCCAAGGCGGCGATCGCGCCCTTTCCCCATCTGCTGCAGAACCCCGCCGAGCGAGTGAAAGAAGAGGAAAGGGCAACCAACCCGACGCTGGCGACTTCGAAAGGCCGGTTCTCGGCGACACTGATTACCAACAACACGAAGGTCTCGACCCTGGCCCTCGCGCTCGGTGTCACTTGGGGAATCGGGACCACCATCCTCTTATTTTATAACGGCGTGGTTCTCGGCGCCGTCATTATCGATTACGTGCGAGCCGGTCAATCCGTGTTTCTCATGGGATGGCTGTTGCCGCACGGCGTCATTGAAATCCCGGCGATTTTGATTGCCGGTCAGGCCGGTCTTCTCCTGGGTCAGGCGTTGATCGGTTGGAACTCCAGGGAGAACATCCGCCAGCGCCTCCGTTCCGTCATGGGCGCCCTCGTCACTCTCATCTCCGGCGCCGCTCTCCTCCTGATCTGGGCCGGCCTGGTCGAAGCATTTTTCTCCCAGTACCACGAACCCGTTTTGCCTTACCAATTCAAAATCATCTTCGGCCTGATCGAATTGTTAGCCCTCCTGATGTTCCTCTTCCACGGTAGGCAAAGTGTCCCCGGTTTGCCTCCGCAAATCCCCAACAAAGCTCCAACCGTCCGCCTGGACAAATGAAAAGCGAAGGCCCAGTCCAACTCCCTTCCTGTCTAGAAGGAGTATGCTCGTCTCTTGATGGGCGCGCCCTCTTACCGCTCACACCAGCCCGAGTGCCGTCACGGGATTTATCAATCTAACGCTTTGTAGAAGTAGGTGGTGCTGCATAGTCCGCCCTGCGGCCAGAGCGCGTAGCCAGGGATCTCGCCGCAACGCTGCCAGCCCAGACGAGCGTACAGGCGCGCTCCGTCACCGCCGGTAACGGCATCCAACACCAGCAACGTCTTGCCGGCTTCCCGCGCTGTGGCTTCGGCGGCCTTCATCAGCGCCGCACCCAGGCCGCGGCGGCGCGCGCGGCGGTGCACCAGCATTTTGGCAACATCGGCACGGTGTGGCTGGTTATCGGGCATAGCGAGGACCACCTGTACCGTGCCCACGATGTTGTCGGAATCTAGCTCTTTGGCTACTAGCACAATGCGCTCGCCGCGCAACGCGCTTTCCAGTACCCCCTGCCAGAAAGCAAGCGCCTTGTGACGCGGCAGCGGCTGCATGAAGCTGACCGACGCACCGCCCTCGACGCAGTCGATGAGCACGTCAGCCAGCGCCGCGGCAAGCCGGGGCTCATTGCCCGCAACACGAATTCGAATGTCAGTAAGATTCATGTCGTTCGTCCGGAATAAGAGTGTTTCAGCACTCATAACTCTTCATTTTGTATTCTTATTTCCTTCAAGGTTCCAATCGCGTAATCTTCCAGCTGGATGCGCACGAACACGCTAGTCATTCGGACTCCGGAAGGCATCAGTTTCACCCAGCATCTTGCGGGCCCGGTGACTCGAGTCCTGGCATCTTCTATCGACCTGGCCGGAATCACTCTCGTTTCCGGCATCCTTTCCCAAGTAATATTGCTCGCCGCGATCGTGAACCCTGACTTTGCGCTCGCCGCCCGAACTATCTGCTATTTCGTGGTGACCATCGGATATTCGATCTTTCTCGAATCGATCTGGCGCGGTCAAACCCTTGGAAAACGCGCACTCAAAATTCGCGTGGTCGACGCCGAAGGCTTTCGGCTCCGCCCAGCGCAAATCGTGATCAGGAACCTTTTGCGCGTCGTGGATCTGTTACCGGCTTTCTACGCAGTGGGCGGGATCTGTTGCGCGATTTCCCCAAAGTATCAACGCCTGGGGGATATTGCGGCAAACACTGTCGTGATCTACGCAGCTCCTGAGAAAATACCCGACCTGGAACTGCTATTCAGCGGGACGTATAACTCCCTGCGAAGCCATGCGCATCTCGCCGCCCGGCTCCGAAAATCTATTTCGCCCGGCGAAGCGCGCATTGCTCTCGAAGCTGTCGCCCGCCGTTCTGAACTCGATCCTTCCTCGCGACTCGAACTCTACCGCCAAATCGCGCACCGACTCCGCTCCCTTGTCTCGTTCCCAGAAGAAGCTCTCGAAGGCATGACCGACGAACAGTACGTGCGCAACATTGTCGATTTGATTTATCGGCCAACGCTGTAGGCGTTCAAACGTTCACCGTTCAACGTTCACTGTTCGGGGGGCGCAGTCAGGACATAGTGGGCGCAGGGCGCATTCGTACGACTCGCTCCTGTGTAACCAAGCGGTTCGTGTCAGGCGCCGCTTCAAAAGTGTTACCTATGTCGTGACTGCGCCACTGCGCCGGCGGACGGTGAACGATTGCCGCTATCGAATGATTCCTCTCTCGCTTTTCTCGATAAACTCGATCAATTCCCGGACCTCTGCGACATCCCCGAAGCTCTTCTGCAATTCTTCCACCGCCTGTTTCGTATTCAGTTTGGCTCGATACAAAATCCGATACGATTCCTTCAGCGCCCGGATCGTTTCCGCCGGAACCCCTCGTCGTTCCAGTCCGATAACGTTAACCCCTCGCACCTCCGCCGGATTGCCATCTGCAATCAGGAAAGGTGGCACGTCCTGAACAATTTTCGAGCATCCTCCGGTAATCGCGTGTCGCCCGATCCGACAATACTGATGAATCGCGGTTAGCCCACCGATGACCGCATAGGCCTGCACGAGAACGTGACCAGCCAGTGTCCCATTGTTCGAAAAAATCACGTCATCTTCTACTACGCAATCGTGAGCAATATGACTGTAGGCCAGAAAATTACCGCGATGACCGACCCGCGTAACCGATCCAATCGCCGTCGCACGATTCACCGTCACGAATTCCCGGAAACAATTGTCCTCACCGATCTCAAGATAAGTCGGTTCGCCGGCATATTTCAAATCCTGGGTCTGTTGACCAATCGAACAGAAAGAATGAAACCGGTTCCCGCTTCCAATCTTCACCGGGCCGCAAATTGTGACCTGGTTCTGCAGCCAGCAGCCCGCACCGATTGAAACGTCGCGTCCGATGACACAATAGGGACCGATGACCACATCCGGACCAATCTCGGCTTCCGGGTCCACAACTGCGGTGGAATGAATGCTCATGCCGCCACAAACGCAAACATCAACGTCCCTTCGGAAGTCACTTCCCCATTGACTAAACATCGGCAACTGGCCTTGCCTATATTCCCTTTCGCTCGCAGAAGTTCGGCCTCGACGATCAGCATGTCGCCAGGAACCACTGGCCTTCGGAATTTGACGTCGTCCGCGCTTAAAAAATACCCGATCCCGCTCACGTCCGTAAATTGTTTCCGAAGCAATATACTGGCCACTTGAGCCATCGACTCGACCTGCAGGACGCCCGGCATTACCGGATGACCCGGAAAATGACCCTGAAAGTACGGTTCATTGATCGTGACCTGTTTCGCTCCGACACACTTGTTGTTTCCGTCAAAAGACAGGATCCGGTCTACCATCAGAAAGGGATATCGGTGCGGGAGGACCGCCATGATATCCTTCGTGTCCATGACACCGGTGCCGATCGGAATCACCTGCGCGGGCGCCATCGAGAGCATGTGCGCAAACCTTTTGGCCAAAGCTTTGGTCATTTCCGCGTTGGCCGCGTGCCCAGGTTTCACCGCGATGACGTGACCCAAAAACCTGCACCCTGCCAGGAAGAGGTCACCCACGATATCGAGAATTTTGTGCCGAACGAACTCGTCACGATATCGCAGCGGCTCTTTCCCCATCACCGATTCGCCGCGAACCACAATCGCGTTCTCAAGGCTCCCCCCGCGGATGAGGCCTTTGTCGAGCAACGGCATGACATCCTCGTAGAAAACAAAGGTACGCGCCCGGGCAATTTCTTTCTCATAAATCTCCGGCGTGATTTCCGTGGAATAGTATTGGGTAAAGCGCCCTTCCGGCCCGACCTGGGTACAGGAAATTCGAAAAGTGCGATCCGGCACAATCGTCAGGATTGAACCCGTCTTCGTCTCGATGTAAAGCGGTTCGCGAACCTCCATCGTTTTGCGCACCGCCTTTTGTTGCTCGATCCTGCATTTATTGATCAGCTCCACAAAGGGAAAGGCGCTTCCGTCACCGATCGGCGGCTCATTGGAGTCCATCTCCACCAGCGCGTTATCCACTCCCATGCCACAGAGCGCCGAGAGCACATGCTCAACCGTGTGCACTTTTACGTTGCCTTCGGCAATGGTGGTCGCCCGTTCGACGAATTTCACATGGTCGACCTTCGCGTCGATCGTCGGCTCGTCAGGCAAATCGATGCGTTTGAATTTGATTCCGTGATCGATCGGCGCCGGGCTCAATCGCAAGCTCACCTGCGACCCCGTGTGCAAGGATGTCCCCGTGAGACTCGCGCTCTTCGCCAACGTTTGCTGGTAAAAAAAAGCCATAATGGAAGGGGTACCGTGTTAACACACGAACGGTCGACGTGCAACGTTCAGCGTTCAGCGTTCAGCGGTTCAGCGTTCGCTGGGCGCAGTGCTCACCGATTTAGCGATGACAGCACCAATTCCTGAACTAAGAACTGTCGTGTATTTATCGATGTCCTGACTGCGCCACTGCGCCGGCGAACGCTGAACGTTGAACGTTGAACGTTGAACGCTGATAGCGAGCGGTGAACGCCCTCCCTACGTTCCCGGAATCAACTCAGCGATTTTTCCATTTCTCAAATGAATTCGTCGTTCCGCCGTTTCGGCCACTTCGATGCTGTGGGTCACCACCACCAGGGTGGTTAGCCGCTCATCGGCAATGCGTCGAAAAATCTCGAGCACGTTTTCGGCATTCGCGGCATCGAGGTTTCCGGTCGGTTCATCGGCCAGCAACACCTTCGGGCGATGGACCAGGGCGCGCGCGATCGCTGTGCGTTGCATCTCACCGCCGCTGAGTTGATGCACAAAATGCTGCTCGCGTTTCTCCATTCCAACCAGCTTGAGCATCTCGCAGGCGCGCGCCGCGGCTTCACGATGTTTGACCCCTTGAAATTCCAGTGGCAGAGAGACGTTCTCCAGCACATTCAGTGTCGGCAGCAGGTTAAAGAACTGAAAAACAATTCCTAAATCGTGGGCACGATATTCGGTCAGTTCCTTGTCTGAAGCAGTCTGAAGCGCCAGGCCGTTCACGACGACCTCGCCAGTGTCCGGTTTATCCAGTCCACCGATCAGATGCAAAAAAGTGCTTTTCCCCGACCCTGATTCCCCCGTCACCGCCACAAACTCCTTCGACTCGATCCGCAAACTCAAATTGTCCAAAGCCAAAACTGTGTTCTCGCCTTGCTGATATCGCCGGGTAACGTTCTTTAGCTCAATCATGACAACAAAGAGTCATTCGAACCGGTGAATTCTGCGGTTCCATCGTTTTTGCCAGGGTGCGGGATCGGCTCATGCATTCTATACGAAGATCAGCGCTTTCTAGTGATTGACAAACCAGCAAATCTTTTGATTCACCCGACCGGCCCCGGAAGACCCGATACCCTTTGGGACGAATTGAAACGTTGCCTGGCCTTTGAAATCGTGAACGGCGCCACGATCTCGTTCATCAACCGCCTCGACCGTGAAACCAGCGGCCTGGTTCTCGTCGCGAAAACCAGTGACGCAGCGAGGCAGCTTGGCCTGATGATCGCTCAGCATCGCATTCGAAAAATCTACACCGCAATCGTTTTCGGATGGCCTGCAGACCAGGCGTTTGACGTCGACCAGCCTTTATTGCGTCAGGCACTCGTTCGGCCTTCGAAGATCTATCTAAAACAAGCCGTCCATCCCGACGGTTCCCCGGCTCTCACCCACTTTCGTGTTTTGACCCGTTTCACTCTGCGCGACCGATCATTCGCCCTGGTCGAAGCCGAACCCAAAACGGGCAGAACCCACCAGATCCGCGTCCATCTGGCCTATGTCGGATACCCCATTGTCGGCGACAAAATCTATGGTCCCGACGAAAATTGTTACCTGGAATTCATCGAATCCGACTGGACGGCGGCGCTGCAAACGAAGTTGCTCCTCCCTCGCCAGGCTCTGCACGCGTCCGCTCTCTCATTCGAATTCGAGGGCACCTCTTTCTCTTTCGAGGCTCGCATGCCACCCGATCTGCAAGATTTTCTTGCCACGAAAACCGGTCTCTAAACTCAGAAGCCAAAGGTAAGGGATAAACGACAGATAACACAGATGACTGAATCCCAGGGGCTTGCATGGCCGCTTCGTTTTAAGGAGGCTCATGGTGGGAAGGCCACCGCTCTGCAGCTTCAAATTCCCAACGCCAACTGTTTCTCCGTCCCTTTTCTCCGCTCTACCCATCGTACCGCGCGCTCTTCAAACCTCGCGAGTTCACTCTCCATCGTCACCGCTTCACGGAACAACCCGCGATTCATGCCCTCCATTTCACGTCGAACATCCCGCAATCGAACGTTGACCTCGGACGACTTCAACAAGAGAAATCGCCAGCTTGGCAATCCCGCCAGACCGGCGATGGACGCCTTGAGCGTTGCCAACCTCGAGGTGCCTTGTTCGACGGATGCGCGAAGCTCCGACAAAGTCAGACTATTCGTTCCCACCCGATCGCACCTGGCCAGGATAATCTCCAACGTGACCACATCTTTCTCCACGTAGGCCCGATGTGCCTGGTACCAAAGCTCCAATTCCTGTCTGGTAAGCAGGCCCGCCAAATCCGGATGCAGCAACAACGCGATCTTCCTGTACAAACTTTTGTGCCGGGCAAGCGCTTCTCGTTCGCCGGGAGCAAACTCCACCAGATCAGAGGATCTCTCATCGAACATGTCGCCTGTTCCGCCGTGCCGCTCCCCAGAAACGTCATCTTCATCGTTGTCCGATCCCTCATCAAATCGCCCAGACTCAACGCCAGACTCCCGCCGTATTCCCACAGGTCCAACGGTCACTTCTTCCCAGGCACGTCGCACGTACGGAGGTATCGCTGTTCGATCCAGCTCAATCTCGCGAAACCAGAAAAATGCCGCCGCCACATTCCGGATCCCGTGTTGAGTCAACCCATGGATCGCCGCTAAACGAGCGCGCAGCCCCCAGATTTTTTCTTCGATCAATCGCCGCTCATTCAACAGATCCGAACATTGGACGGCCATCCACTGTCTGAACGCCGGCAAATCAAGCGTCTCCTGCCGCGTAATCTCCGCTTCGCACCCTTCGATCGCCTCCCGAACCACCTGCAGTTCCAATTCTAATCGTCTGCGAATCGGCTCATTATCGATCACCAACAACGCGCAGGGAGGCCAGTTGCCAGTGTCAGCGTCAGCGTCAGTCGGCATTGCTGGAGATTTGATTGGCGATCGGCTTAAACTTGACCGGGCTTCGTTTCGTGGGCCGCCCAACGGCAAACGCGGGACGCTAATCTTCTAAGCATCCGCTTAGAAGATTTGTACCATCATCCCTTCTGTCACCTGATTAATCACTCGGGCAGCATCCCAGTTTGCCAACCGGATACACCCATGACTCCCAGAGCGTCCGATAGTATCCGGACTATTAGTCCCATGAATCCCAATTCCCCGTTTGCTCAACCCGATCCAAGCAATCCCCACCGGGTTCCTCGGTCCCGGCGGAATATTATAGAAATTTTCGCTGCGTTCCCCGTGATTTAACATCGCTTCGTCCCAACGGAACCAGGGCATGGTCGCGATCCCCACAATCTTCCAGGTTCCGATTGGCGCCGGCAACTTCTTGGAACCGGGCGTGATCGGATACGATCCGACTAGCCTGTCGCCATCCATGATGTCGAGCATCCGGTAGCGGGTGTCGACCCTGAGCACGCGTTTTACAAATTCCGGTTTATTCGGAAGGCTTCCAACTTCCTTTAACGATTCAATCTGGAAGGGAGGAACATTCGGCACGCGGATCGTGTCCCCCGGCTTGAGAGCGTCCATTTTCAGATCGCTGTTCAGCTTCGTAATAAAATTTTCCCCGGAATGATAACGTTCCGCGATAAACTCGGTCATGGACCGGTAAAGCATCGCTTTCACCTTGGCTTCGTCTTTCGGTTTGTACGGAATGTTGCCGACCCGATTGAAATCATCCTCGGTCAAGACATAGGTGGTATAGATCGGGAAGATATGTTGCAGCTCTTTTTGCAGATCTGCATCGATCTGCCCGGTCGGCTGCAAACCGTTTGCACGCTGATACCGCTGCAACGCTTTTGCCACAAATTCGCCCCATCTCCCATCAATTTTGCCCGGTCCAAACGATCGTTGATCCAAAAAGATCTGCAGGCGGGTGATCACTTCTCTCTCGGAGACCGGCTCGGCGCGCGCCACACCCGGTTCGTCCGGGGGTGCGACCGCCCTTTGCTGTACCGGCGGTGGCGCCATTGGACTGGTCGGAAAACTCAGGTCTGGCTTGGCGGTTGGCACTGCCCTGGCACGCGGCACTTCCGCCTGGGTCGGATCGGCGATAAACGGCGTAGTTTGCGGCTGCGGTACAGATGAAACGGGCCCGACTGGCTGCTGCGCGTGAAGGCATGTCGTGACCCAAACAATCCCAACGACAACAAGAAACTTCTGGTAAGGCATACGGAGTAAAACGAAATCGGAGCGGACTATATCATGGGAAGACTAAAAAGAAAGCGTATCGGCGTGACGGCGAACCGGCGTTTATTTGCCCACCAAGGGCGCCGAGAAAAGGAGGGCGCTGTTCATCATTTTTTCCGCGCCTCTTTTATCCGGGCGTACGCCCGAGCCGCCGATACGCCGATCCGTTTCCCGAGACTTGCGCTTCTCCTCGATCGTGTAATCCTTCCAATCACGCACCCGTAGCTCAATTGGATAGAGTATGTGACTTCGGATCACAGGGTTGCAGGTTCGAGCCCTGCCGGGTGCAAGTACCTAAAAGACAGCTACTTGCGGCTAGAAGACCCCCGGCTAAAAAAGGCTGAAAAGCCGAATTACTTGCCAAAGTTTTGCCACTTTTAAGGCGAACCCCCCTCGCTTTCGCTTTTGGGATAAAGGGTAACAAATCGTTACACCCTTGGCCCGGGCGACCCGTTCGGGGGGCGGCCTTGAGTACCAGGGGGCCGGGTGCAAAGAGATAGTCGATAGCAGCCCGGGGCCCAATAAGGACTTCGATGGGGTTCGACAGAGATATCTAGAGAAGCTTTTCCAACTAACCGGGCGCAACGTCATCTCCCTTTACTCTGGCTGGCTGCAAAAACCGGGCCCGGTAACCCGTTTTTCTCGATTTCGGATGCAGTGATGCCCGGGTTGATGACGGCGGTCAACAAGCTCGACAAGTCGAAAGGCCTGGATTTGATTTTGCATACACCTGGCGGTGAAATCAATGCGACCGAACAAATCGTATTTTATCTCCGCAAAGTTTTTAAAAACGACATCAGAGCAATCGTCCCGCAGTTGGCAATGTCGGCGGGAACGATGATTGCTCTTTCAACAAAAGAGATCTGGATGGGTCTCTATTCGAATCTGGGGCCGATCGATCCAAAGATATACGCCGACTCTAATTGGGGCTTGCGAAAAAGCGATTCAACTTTCTGAGACCTTGGTCGGCTCCTGGTTGGAAACAAACATGTTTTCTAACGAGGCTGATCCGCCATCCATGGCCGCCGTGGTCGTGAAAGCTTTAGGTTCCCATAAAAAGACTCTCAGTCATGGCCGTCATATCAATATCGAGGCGGGCAAACTCGGGATCAAGGTTCGCGCTCTCGAAGATGAACCAGAATTGCAGAATGCGGTTTTGAGCGTCCATCATTGTTACACGGTAACGCTACAGATGACCGCGACCGCAGCGATAATCGAAAACCATCTAGGAATGCGATACGTCAACGAGCAGACGAATCCCGATTCCGGAACTTTGGCACCTCGGCAAGACTCTGCGCGCGGCCCGATATTAAAATGCATATAACCGCCCCTTTTTATGCTCATTTCATTCCATATAGTGTGACGAAAACCTGGACTACTCTTCCGGGTCAGCGTGTCGAAGCAGCACTCCTACTGGAAGGAAATTCACTCCAACATGGGTCCAGCGTTGAAGAATGCCACGATCCGGGTTTCGGGAGATTCAGCGAAGATGAGTTCCGCCGCCAACAATCGCGGCGCAACCTGAGCGATTGATTAAAGAATTTGGCAGCAAATGAATGGGCGCGAAAGGCTAAGATGCATTGTAATAACAACCTAGAGTACAGCGAACAGGAAAAAAAGTTTATCCGCCTTATGCTGGATGTCGGTGCCCAAGGTAACGAAGTTAATACTAGTTGTGAGAGGCTAATAGCGTCTTTAAGAACGCGCAGGGTTACCCCGGAAGATTTACTGGACAACAAGGGTGATCACCAGTTGAAGCAAGAGCTTCTTCAGCAAACTATCAGAGCTAATAAAATAAAGGCTGAGTTGCATGAACTGCAGATACAGCACACCAGGCCATTGGAATATTTGGCAAACTTAAAGCCGTCCCCCGTAACGGGCCGGCTGCATTGGACTAAATAGTCTATGCGTTCTCGGGTACTAAATCGGGAAATCTTCCTGTGCGGCTCACAGGGTCAGTAAATAGAAAACCGCGCATCAGCGACACCCAAAAGAATGAGCAATCAAAGAATCCACGGTTTGGAAAACCTGCTTACCAAGGTCAACAACAAACTGGCACGATCCGGCAAACGCGTTCTCAGCTACTCCGAGTTCGAACTTATTTACGCCGCTGTAGCACCTTCCAACCCAACGACGGATGAGAGTCGACAGTTAGCTTGGTTTGTAAGCGGGCGGACTGCCCCGAAGCCGAAGGGGCAATAACACTTAGTCCAGAATTTGAACTCTGGGAACACATAAACAGTTCGCCCTGAAGCTGAAGGCGCCAGAAACTCACGTGGGTAATGTGTGTCCTGGTAAACGAGCCCTCAGCTACTAGAAGCGGGTAATGGAGGAGGTAACCAATTTCGGCGTTGAAAAACTTGGCACCTTACGCACCCGGGGAAGTGATGAGCGCCCAAGTATCTGAAACACAAGAAAGAAAAAGAAACGACAATATGAAAATAAACCAAAATGTAACTCTAATTCGGCGTAACCAGCAAAGCGGTACGACACTGGTAGAACTATCAGTTGTTGTTGCCGTTCTTCTTCTCCTCGTAGGTGTTCTGTTTATCGGGATTTCTGCTTGGCAAGCAGGTGCTAATAAAGCGGTAGACATTGTAGCGGAGTCTACGATCCAAAAAGCAGTTCGCGGATACCAAAATATGAGCAATCCCAGCTTAAACGTGGGTGATCCGGTTGCTATTACTGATTTAGTAACGGCAGGCTACTTCGCGGCTGCTCCGGTGCAAGCCGAAGATGGATTGCCCTTTACTTATACTGGTACGGTTCCAGCCCAAGGCGTTGCTTATGCAACCGATACAACTACCCCGGCGAATAACCCAACTCCTGCCGTTGTCGCTGAATGGTAACTTTTTGCCTTTAAAAGCACCCGCTCCGAACCAGCCCGCTACCGAGCGGGCTTTTTCGGTGTGAAACTAAATAAAATAATTTTACTGGCGGCACTTGGCCTGACAATGAGTGTGATACGGGCGTTTGCCGATAATAGGGGAGTTCCTTCAGGTTTAGAAGCTGACGCTGAGAATTATGGCCAAAGGTTGGCAGTGGAATCACGGGAACCAGAGCGTAGCGATAAAGTCCAAGAAGATTCTTACCGTAGAGAGGTTAAGCAAGCAAACAAGAGAGGTTACCATTCTCAAGAGGAGGTAGATCGGTTCGTTAAAATCGCGGAAGAGGCCGCAAGTAAGAAGGGTGAAGAAATAAATCAAAATGCACATGACGCTTATTTAGAAAGATTGATAGCACAACAAGCATCGGATGAACAAAATAAAGCCGTAGAAGAAGCGCAACTGAAAGTTCTAATTGAGGCCCGAACCGCAACTATACGAGCTTGTTTAAAGGAGTTGGGTTATCGTCCTTCTGATTATGATATAATCGAAAACCCTACGGATCTTAAGAAAAATCCTATGATTGAAATCTTCGGTTCCATGAATAAAGATCAAACCGACCGTTTAATGAATGCTCCTCTTTTTGAGAACGGTGGCTAACCTCCTTTTTTCCCATACAAACCAGCCCGCTAACCAGCGGGCTTTTTCGGTGTGACTATAAATAAAACAATTCTGATGGCAGCACTTGGCCTGACAATGAGTGCAGTAAGCGGTGATGCGGCAAGCGCCACGTTTTTAGACGCCTTGGGTATGGCTTATACCTTAAGCGGTACGCAGTACGTACACGTTGATACTTCCCCACTCATTTTTAATAGCGGCGGCGGCAATCAGCACCAAGGGAACATAGACCCAGTTTTTTCTTTTATGGGTGATTATCCACGGCTGACGATACAACGGGCTAATATTAGTGGGCTTCAAAGTTACCTAGTAATCTACCCTGGCTTGGTTGTCAAAAATCAATCGCCGCCCGCAAATGCTACTGTATTGGTCGGTAGTACCTCTGCCCTAACCAACCCGGCAGATTTTGTCTTAGAACTGGCCTCTCTGCAAACATTATTATCAACCAATATGACTGAGCCTTGGACTATTGCCGTCGTGGAAGTAGACAAGAACCAACATACTAAAATCGACGGTTCATTGCAGCTTAACTTCCCGTATGCTAAAAACGGGGGAAATGCAATCAACGTCACCGCCCAAATAGGGTATATGATAAACTAAACATTGGGGAAGCTGTTTGTAAAAATCAACTTCCCGTTCTATGAGTGCAGCCTCGAAAACTATGGAAGACTCAGAGATAAAACAAGCAGTGACTATACGCGTCCGCAATTAATTTCCTCGCACCCGCTTATCGAGATTGACCTGATAGCTCCCCCTGGGCGTTTGAGAGTCACCTTCGCTCAGCATGGGGAACAGCACTCTACCAGATCTGTACCCGGCAAAACAACACTCTTACGGTGTCTACTGGGAAACCAGCCCCTTGAAAGCGTGACCCTGATGGTTCCGCCCTGACTCCTGCGCAGCCTCTCAATAGATCCATGGAATCAGCCGCTTTGTGCGGGCAGCGTACTCGGCGTACTGTGCTCCGAATTGTGCGAGCATAGCCTTTTCTTCAACCGGAATGCGCAAGGCGTATGCCAGCAATGTGCAGGTGATGATGAGGAAGAGTCCAAGCCAGTTGAAAGTGAGAAAACCAACCCCGACCAACGCCAGCAGTGAGCCCGAATACGAAGGGTGGCGCACAAATCGATAAGGACCGTCCTCGACTATTTGGTGTCCCTGTTGAATACCAACATCAACCGTGAAGAATCTTCCTAGATGCCGGATGGCCCAGATGCGGAGGGCTATACCACTGACCACGAGTAAGACAGCCAGGCAGACAATCGGCGACTTCACGGGCCAATTGAGAACCGTGACGTGCCGAGCCAGTAAAAACCCGGAGAAGCAACCGCTGGTGATCAGAGCCCAAACAGCGTAAATGGTTCCGCGGTCAGCGGACTTGACCTCTACCTTTCCCCGGCGAGTAGCTAAAAGGAAAAGCTCAAGGCCGAGATAACCGCAGGCCAGTATGTCGGTCCAATAAACCACTAGCTGGACTAGTCTCAGTCCTCTCCGGTGTCAACAGTACGCGTCGAATCTTTGCCGTTGAGTCGCAGAAGATCGAACGCGTAGAAGACAATTTTCGTAGATCCAATTGTCTGTCGGCTCGGAGCCTGCGAGCTTTGCTGGCATCGGCTTAACGAAGCCGGGCAGACGCGTAGAGACCTCAGAAACACGAATTGATTGACCGCTTACCGATTGAAATGTCCTCATTACGACATTTATGGTAATGTGAGCAATGAAGCGTTTTTTTACGTATCTCCGGAAAAAATTCGCTTCCACTCCTTTACCGGTAGAGCCGATTCGGTCGCATAAGCCCAGTGCCAATAACGTCTTAGTGATAGATGACGACGCCGCGTTCTGTCGAATCATTCAACGGAGCCTTTCCGAAGAACATTATAAGGTCCATATCAGCCATTCTGTCGCTGATGCTCTCGAAGCCATCGAAAAAAAGCATTTTGATGCTTATGTGATGGACTACAAGTTGATGGACGGTTCGGGATTCGATGTCGCGGAGCGGATTCGATCGAAGGGGAGTGAGGCTCCGATTATTCTTGTCTCGGGTTGTGACACAAGTTCCGTTGCATCGAGAGCGGAGAAGTTTAACGTATTTGTTTTCCTCCAAAAGCCCTTTTCGCGGGAGGCAATGTCTAACGCGGTGAAGAAGGCGATCGGGTCACCCGCAGGAAGCCATGGGCCCAATTCAAATCCGGTAGATGTTGACCCCTTAAGAAGCAACTAATGCAACCAAGTCTGAGGCTCGTATAGCGGCGCTGCTGCGAATATTGGCTGGGTGCGCGGCGCGAGGAGGGAGAATACCCGCTGTTCGGTTTTGGCGGCCGTTGTGGACTCGGAAATGACCTCGTATCAACGCTCAGATTTTTTGGCGTCGACGGGAATGAGTGTCACAGAACCAGTTTGGACTCGCAGGAATCAACCAGGATGCCGAGCAGAAGAGCCTATCAAGCGGTTTGGTGCTTCGATGATCGAAAGAAATCGGCTTTTTATTCCTCGGTTTCAGGAGCGCGACAGAAGCATCTCTTGATCAACCCCGGAGCACCAACACAGTGGTATCATCGAAAGATTTTTCGCCAAATTTTTGCCCCCGATCTCGGTAATTCTCACATAACAGAGTATTACTGGAGTAGAAGTTCCGCCTGGGCCAGGGAGGATATAACACCCACGTCGGACGGAGCGAAGGAGCCTCGGCGCGCACGCGCGCCCGAAGCCAGTTAGGGAGGAGACACCCGAACGGGTAATAGCCGCCGGAGCGCAGGAGTTTTAGAATGGGTCATGCATATTCCCACCAGCCATCTCGTGGAGCTTTATGAAAGACGAATGAGGCGATTCAACCTGACAGTTATTTTAGCTGCAGCGGTGAGCCTGGCGCTAGCGTTACTTCTGGTCCTTGTTTCGTGAGAAGCATCCGCCTGCTGCGACCGGGTCACAGCAAGCCTCCGAAGGCAAGTTACCCCCCTTTGATCACCTAGTTCCAACCTGCGCAAGCTGTTTGACCATGTAAAATCTTTTGTGCCCAGGCGGATAATTCTCCAGGACCCCGAAAACGACAAAACCCAACTTCTCGTAGAACCCGCGCGCCTGGAAATCGAATGTATCCAGGAAGATCGCGTCGCAACCATGTGAGAGCGCCTGCGCTTCCGCTCGCTGCATCAATTCCCGGCCAATTCCGACCTTGCGAAATCTCTCGCGAACAAACAGAGCGCTGACAAAAAAGTGATTCCAATGTGTCGACCCAAGCAATCCCCCCAAGACGGTCCCTGAGGCGTCTTTCGCAAACAGAGCGTAGTTTTTGACCGCTCTATCGCCGGCCTGCGACTCATTAAAATCGATGAGCGGATCGCTGATTAACCGGGCTCTTTCCGGCAGCGGGTCCGCTTCCACCGTAACTGTCAGTTTCACGTTTACTTGTAGCGTATGCTTCTGCGCGGTTAAGCCGTAAGGATCGACGGGCCGCTCTTCAGGTCGCCGCCGGCAAACAAGCCTGGAGATGCCGCTCCCCTGCCCGCCTGGTTAATCTTTCTCCGACGGATAAATTGGGAACTCGTCCTTCGGCAGATTCAGCAGAGGGCAGTTTCCAAGTTCCAAGACAAAATCCAGCTTCGGTTCCGTGTTGAGATAATAGTGGAAATCCTCTTTGAACTGTCCCGTTTGCGTCACCTCAATGCCTTTTTCCTTGTACTCCTTAAGTACCTCATCGATGTCACCCTGACTGACGCGCTCCTTAAAGTGATGTAGACCTTCACCATGTTTCTGAATAAAGGCCTCGTAGATCATCGGACCATAAACAGGCTGAATCAATTCGAGTTGAATTTCTCCGATCCAGCTTATACCAATCAAAAACTTGAAGGGTTCATTAACGCGATTGCCATTGATGTCCAAATATTTCAGAGTCTTCTCTGTGAAAGTGAGCACCGTCCAGGGGCCAACCTTCAGGTTGTCGACCCATGCTTTCATGCTTTTTTCCAAATCTCGCGTTACCCATGCGATTTGATGGATCTTTCGTTTTTGGTTGAGTTCGCGAAGTTCGTCGTTGGTCATTTGCGTTGGAAAATCGGGGGTTAGACTTCGTTTCAACAATGCCGAATGACTGATAGAGTTCGACCAACCTTGCATCAAGCCCAAACTCGGTCCCGATGAGCGCGAAGCGCAGCTGCCCTTGGGGACTCGATCAAAGAGTCCGGACGAAGGCGATCCGGTAGGCAACCGTTCGCGGATATCAATCTGTCGGGCGCGGTCGCGAGAAGCGAGAAGCCAAAGCTTCTGCGAGCACGTATTTGATCCTGTGGCGCTCACGGAACGCCGCATCGATCTCCTCGCGCGTCAGCGTTCCTTGCAGCTTACGCCGCAACAATTCGTCGGCTTCTCGGCACTGGGCTGCATGATTTACCATAATTACTGTATTACGGCGCTGAGTAGCCAAACATTAGCCTCAAAAGAGTAGCTGAGCTCGCGCAATCAGAACCAGAGCGTATCCGATGGCAATCACAAGCGCCGCGTCTAAAGCAGCTTCCACCAATCGTGATAGTTTGGCTCTTTTTCTATCCGCTTTCATTTCGCCCAAATTAAACGCGGATCCAGCTCGTTGATATAGAACCAAAGGATGATTTTCTTCACCTCGAAAGGATCATGGCAACAGTGGCCAAACGTCCTGACGCCCCAGAGTTCTCAATTGCGGAAGATGGAGCGAGTCCATAAAGGATTGTTCAACGTCGCAAAGGATCGTACGCGCGCCGAACGATCTGTCGGCGAAAGCAGAAATAAGATGAAACCATGAAAAAGATTTTGGTGATCGAGGACGATTCAGAGATGCGCCGTAATCTGACGACTATTCTCAGGTTGGAGAGAACCCCGCGTGTGGCGGAGACACTGCTGTGGCTGGCTCAGGGCAAGACCAACGGCGAGATCGCGACTATTCTTGGCAACAGCGAATCGACTGTGAAAAAGCATGTTCTCGAAATTTTTGAAAGACTTGGCGTCGAAACCCGCACTGCGGCCAGCCTGTGCGCGTTGGAGGTACTCAGTTCGCCGACCGCCCGAGAATAAGCCCAGGCGTCACTCGTTTGAGTGAAAGAGAACCAACTATGACCAAGTCATTCAACTCCGAAGCGCCAGGAAAGTTCCGAAGTGGCGAAGACAATGTCAGTCTGGTTGCGATCCAGTGGTTCCCGAAGATAGGGTCCCGTACCGAAAGTTCTGTAGACGCGAGGATAATCGCAGGTTTCAATCATTCGGACTCTGCCGTAACCCAAGTGAGCGCAGAGCCCTTGGAATACTACGACATTGTTGACAAGAAGTGTGGCGTCGGCCTGCCCATTTAAGGTCTCCCACCAAAACCGGATGTGCTGCACGGGGCCGCCCACATCCCAGGTCCTCTCAAAACCCGAGGTATCTTGTCCTATTATGCCGCTGGATTGGGCACACATTTGGTCGGACGCGATTTTCCACTCTGTAGGGTCAGAAGTCGCAACGTTTCGTAAAATCAGCGTCACGTGCACTGCCGCGGTTGAACCCTGAATTCCTGAATCAGGTCCGATAGAAGCCAAATAGCGCTTCAACGAGCAACAAGACGAAGCTCCGGTGGCAACAAGGATGGCAAGAAGAGCAATGCAAAGGAGACGTGCTATTTTCATTTCGCGTCTCGGTCATTTAAGGACTTTTCTCCGCTGAAATGCGATAAAGTTCTTGAGGCTGTTCTTCGAAGAGAGCTCGGCCCAGTTTTTATCTGGGTCTGGGGTTTAGACTACCAGGGGCTTCCGGCCATGTTCTCAAACTGATTCGGAATCACCAACAAGTGTATCCGCCATCCACCACCAGATTGCTTCCGGTGAAAAAGCTACTCGCGTCCGAGGCAAGAAAGAGCACCGCAGGCGCAATCTCCTGCGGCTCGCCCACCCGTCGCACCGGAGTAAACTCCATCCAGCGATCGTACCAGTCCTGGTTCGCCATTCCGCCCTGAGTCATTGGCGTATTCACGTATCCAGGCGAGATACAATTGACCCGGACCCCACGGTCTGCCCATTCGCCCGCAAGCGATTTCGTCAACATGATCACGGCCGCTTTGGAAGCGTTGTATGCAGCTTGCGGCTGCGGCGTATTTGAAATCAGCCCCGACATAGAAGCCGTATTGATGATGCTTCCCTTTCGCTGTGCCAACATCACTTTCCCGAATTCCCGGCACCCATAATAAACCGCATGCAAATTCGTGTTCATGATCCTGTGCCATTCCTCGTCCGACGAATCTTCGCCCGGGACACTGTGCGCAATCCCGGCGTTATTGAAGGCAATGTCGATCCGTCCGTAACGCCCCTTCACGTCCGCCGCGACCTTGACAACGAACTTCGAATCGGTGACGTCTCCGGGAATAAACTCGACGCCAAGCTTTTCCGACGTCGCATGACCGTTCTCCAAATCGATGTCGACAATGACAACCTTGGCGCCGTTTTCGAGCAAAGCCTTTGTGGTTTCAAAACCAATGCCGCGAGCGCCGCCAGTGACAACCGCGACTCTGTCATTCAGCGAAGTTAGAGAGGAATATTGCATGAGTCAGCCTTTGTTAGTCAGTAATCGTGAGAAGGAAAAAATCTGGGAACCATGGCCGGCGTGGACCAAGTGTCGTTAGGGACGTCTACTCTGAGCCAGTGAGGCCGTTAACCGCCAACGCTATTTCGGAAGTGGTGCCATCGAGGATGACGGCCTTAAACGCTTTTAAGGCGGCAGTGGCGGGCTCGACCCCCCAGACATTCCGTCCAATGGTTGCGCCACGGCCGCCGGCTTCGACAACCGCTGCCATGGCGTCCAGGGCCTCCCGTAAGTTTTTCGCTTTTGGCCCCCCGGCGGCGATCACCGGCACCGGCGAACTCTCGACGATCTGGCGAAATGAAGCGACATCCCCGGTATAGCCAACTTTGATAACATCCACGCCGCACTCAATTCCTATCCGCGTCGCCCACATGATACTTTCAGGATCATGCACTATCTGTGCGCCTTGCGTGAAATCGCGGGGATAAATATGAGCAATCACCGGCAAGTCATACTTCGCAGCCGCCGTCACTCCAGATCCCAACATCTTTAGAAATTTCCCTTCGTTGGGACCGAAAATTCCGATCGCAATGGCGATCGCGTCGGCACCGAGCCGCACGCATTCTTCGGGATCCGTCATTATCTCGATGACACGATCGTCTGGCGTGAAACAGCCCGCCTGCAAAATGAGCGGCACCTGCCCGGCGTACGGCTCCCAGCAGTTCATGGCGGTTCCTTTGGACATCGTGACAGCTCCAGGCATCCCGGCTACGATCTTTTTCAGAGCGTTCGGCAGGCTCGCCAAGCCATCGCCGGAGGTCAATTTCCCGTAGCCAATAAAATGATCGATTGCCACCGAACACAACCGCCCGCTCGAATGCGAAAAGATACGGTTTAATCGAACTCTTTTGCCGATATTCATGGATGGGGGAAATCACAATCTCAAGGTAAAAGAAAGATTAAGCAAGATTATATATTGTTATTGTTTTCTTTTCTTGCAAAACTTAAGCTTGGCGTTTTCCGGCAAAAAATCCTGGAAAACCTGACAGGGATTGGAGCCCAATAATGTTTTTCAGCCACGATCTTCCTTAAATCCGGTCAGTCAATTTTTCATGGCTTCTCGTGAATCAATCGATGCGGATCCTGAACCGATACCGTTGACCGGCGAACGCCGGAGACGCATCCGAGAGATTCTGGCTCAACAAGGCCGAGTGACCGTGAACGAACTCAGCAAGCTTTTCCGGGTCACGGTGGTGACTATTCGCAGCGATCTGGACACCATGGCAGCCGAAGGCGCGTTGATTCGTGACAGAGGTGGTGCGATCGCCCATACATCAACGATTCTCGCCGTGGCATTCGAAAAGCGAGCCGTCCAGAACCGTGAGCAAAAGCGCCACATCGGTCGCGTCGCCAGCGCGCTGGTCAATGATCGCGAGACGATCATTATGGATGCAGGTTCGACCGTAATGGAGATGGCTCACAGCCTCCCTTCCGGGAAGCCCTGCACCGTCGTCACTACGGCGTTGAATGTGGCTGCGCGGGTGGGTGCGCTGGAAAAGGTAAATGTGATCATTGCGGGAGGTTCCCTCAGTCGTGAAACGATCAGCACGGTAGGCGCACTGGCCGAAAGAGATCTCGAAAATCTGATTGTCGACAAGCTGTTCCTGAGCACGCAGGCATTCGATGCGGAGCACGGTCTGACGGACGACTCTTTTGACATCGCACGTGTTAAGGCTGCCATGATCCGTTCTGCGAGACGGGCAATTCTGCTTGCGGATTCCAGCAAGTGGGGCAACTCCGCCTTCGCCAAAATTGCTCCCTTGGGCGAGATCGACGTGTTGATCACCGACAGCGGTCTTTCACGCGAGGCTCAAAAACTCATTCGGCGTTTTGGCATCGAGATAATGCTCGCGGATCAGATGCCGGACCCCTGAAACGGGGATGCTCAGCACTGGACAAGGCCCGGCCAGCACCTGTCATCCTGCTTTTGTCCCAAAGACCGCGAGTGCAAGAAGAAAGCAAAACTTCTTCGAGGACATGTCCTAGTAAAGAAAACTGTAAGAAAGATCTAGACTTTCCAAGTCTTTCTTTTTAGACTCCAGAAATCGTCCGGAGCGTTTGGACGCTTCCGGAATTTCGAAGCACCCCCAATCAGCCGTTGGATAGCAACCATGGCAAAACCGCAGTTGTAAGATTGCGCCAAACCGACATGCTTTCCGGCGCTAATACCGTCGACTAAGTTCTCTATGAACAAGCGAATAATCCTGGCGTTCCTGCTAACAACTCAGCTCTTCCCTTCCGCAGGCAGCGCCGAAGACCAAGCGAAGAAGCAGATTACTGTCTGGTCCTGGTTCATTTCCAGCACAATGGCAAAATCGATCAAAGCATTTGAGGAGAAAAATCCCGGACTAGAAGTTAAATACACTTATTATAACTATTCTCCGGAATACATCACCGCGTTGAAGGCAGCCGCAGCTTCCAATAGCTTGCCGGACATCATCGGCCTTCAACCAGGATCTTTGACCCAGCAGTACCGCGAACAGTTGGCCGCTTTAAATTCACATGCGGAGAAGGAATGGGGCACAGAGTGGCAATCGAAGATCTTTCCGGTGAATCTTAAACAGATGGCGATGGGGAACCCGACCGGTGACACAAATTTTTATATTCTGCCGCAGGAGTCACAGATCCTGGTGATCTGGTACAACAAGGAGATCTTTAAGAAGTTGAACCTCGAGGTACCGAAGACCTACCAAGACCTTGTCGCGGCCTCTAAGAAGCTCACCGGGGCCGGATATATTCCGCTCTATCAGGGCGCCGCGGACGGCTGGCAAAATGAGAATGTCTTTTTGATGCTCGCGAATCAACTAGCTCCAGGCCTCGTCGACGAGGCGCAAAACGGAAAGTCGCCCTGGACATCGCCGCCGCTCGTAAAAGCGATGCAGGCCTGGGCGAATCTTTTTCAGGATGGCGTATTTCAGCAAGGCGCTCTCGGGGCGCATGCGTACCCGACGGGAGCCCAACTGTTTGCGCAGGGTCGGGTTGGCATGATGGCGCTCGGTTCCTGGTGGATGCAGGAGAGCAAGTTTCCGCCTCCTCTCTCTCAATACGTCCAGAATATGAGTGGCTTCGATTTCTTCTATTTTCCCGCGCTCGAAGAGAACGGGAAATCGAGTCCGCCGGTCGGAGGAATTGACATTGGCTATGGCATGAGCAAGAACGGAGAAAAGAACCCGGAGGCATGGAAATTTCTCGCTTCTCTGGTACGAGGTGACGGACTCCAGCAGGCCTTGAACGATCTGAACGATTTGCCCGCCACGAGCGACTTTGAACCGCAAGGAGACGTAACCCCAAACATTAAAGAGATGTACGGCCGATTCATGGCAGATCTACCGCACGCGGAAAATCAGCGGTTTCTTAGCCCGCAAGTTTCAGAAGAACTAGACAGCGTCCTTGGAGGAGTAGCGGCGCGCTCAGTCACTCCGGAAGATGGTTTAAAAAGAGTGCAAGCGACCACGGATAAAACTCTCGGCAAGCACTGACGACAAATCCCGTCCGGCTGCCGCTCCCCCTGGAGAGAGGTCCGCGAGAGGCGTTTATGTCCATCTGTCCATGAACAGAGCCCCCGACGCAAAAAGGGAAATACCGCCAGCCAGAAACGGATCGTTGGTCGATCGGTTCCCGTATCTGTATGTTCTGCCGGCGACAGTGATGTTCGTTGGACTGGTCGCCTACCCAATCCTATGGGTTGTGGGCGAGAGCTTCCGTGGAGCGAACGGAAAAGGCTTCACCGGGTTCGATCAGTATATCCGAGCGTTTTCGGACCCGGTGTTCTGGCGCGTGCTTCTCAACATGTTCTACTGGGGAGCCATCACGATCCCCGTTCAAATGGTCCTAGGCGGATCGATCGCCTACTTGATCGAGCGACACACCTCGAGATCCAGAACCTTTTTCCGAGTGATGTTTTTCCTGCCGGTCGTGACCAGCGTATCGGTTGTCAGCATCGTCTGGGCCCAGATGTATGCCCCGTACTACGGTATCGTCCAGGAGTACTTGAAGTATATTGGAGTGCGACTCACCATTGCTCCTCTGGGCGAACCGATGATCGCCATTTTCGCCCTGATCCTGGTCAACATCTGGCAATGGACCGGTTTTTCCATGATCATGTACATCGCGGGAATCAATAACATTCCAGGCGAATTGTTCGATGCGGCGTTAATCGACGGGGCACATGGCTGGAATCTCGTGGTCCGAATAGTCGTCCCGTTGCTTTCGCCAGTCACCCGGTCGCTCCTTCTGCTCGGCGTGATCGGAACGCTTCAGACATTTCCGATCGTGCACTTGATGACCGGTGGCGGGCCCGATCATGCGAGCGAAATCTTTGGAACCTATATCTTCAAGCAAGGATTTGTTATCGGCGATTCCGGCTATAGCTCCGCCCTATCCGTTCTCGTGCTTTTCATCGCGCTCGCGCTCTCGGTGCTGCAAATCGCAGTGCTTGGTTCCCGTCTCCGCCCGCAAATGAGGAGATCGGCTACATGATGACGCAAACCAGATGGATCGTCCTGCGAAGGCCTTCGTTTGGATTCTACGCAAAGATCATCCTGCTCGTTTTGCTCGCACTCTGGATGATACCGGAAGTTTACATGGTAAGCGTGTCGCTCCGACCCCCGGATAAGTCTTTTGATCCAAGTCTCTTCGTGGTGCCAATCACTTTCGATAATTTTGCGACCGTTCTGCACGACAACCCGCTTTTAAAGTTCTTCTGGAATAGCCTGGTAATCACTATCGGAACCGTCCTGGCCGTATTGGTGGCCGGTTCTACATTCGCGTACGCAGCATCCGTTCTGCGACTTAAAAAGACGATTCTGCTGTATACCATCCTTCTCACCACGCTCATGGTGCCAGTTGCCTCGATCGTCCTGCCGTTGGCTATCATGCTGAATTCGTTCGGTTGGATTAACTCGTATCAGGGGCTGATTTTACCCTATGCGGCGCTCGGGATTCCTTACGCGATCGTTATTATAAAAGCCTTCATGGACGATTCGCCACGCGACCTGTTTGAGGCGGCCATGATCGACGGCTGCACCACCCTGCAGATGTACTTTCATGTTGCGCTGCCCCTGGTAAAGCCGGCTTTGATTTTTGTTGCGATCTGGCAGTTCATCGTTACCTGGAACGAGTTTTTTCTGGCGCTGGTGGTGATGACTGACAGCGAGCACAAAACGGTCACTCTCGTTCCCATGCAATACTCGGGAATGTACATGGCTAATCCAGGGGCTCTTTTTGCTATTCTCGTCATCATAGCGCTCCCGCTCATCCTCCTTTACGTTTTCGTTCAGCGCTATTTCATCGCTGGACTGCTCGCGGGCGCAGTGAAGGGCTGACCGAAGGTTCGACCATCCGGTCGATCACCGTTTTGGTTGGTTTCGGTACTTTGGGCGACGCTCCTCCGAGGCAACCTCCGACGGGGTGATGCTGATCCAACAGTGCAAGAAACGCGAGGGTGGCAGGATCTCGCGCTCGGTCGCGCCAGCAGAGCCGGTGCAACGGCCTGGTTAAATGAAAACCGCGGAGGGGCAGAATTGCCAATTGGCCCGAAGCCACCTCCGATTGAATGGTCAAATGCGAAACGATCGCGACTCCCAGACCAGCCGCTACCGCGCGCTTGATCGCCTCGGTGTTGCCCAATACCATGGTCGTACGTTGAAATTTTTGGCCCCGTTCGGCCAGCGCTCGCTCGATCACTTCGCGATAATTGGGACGACCGCCTCCCCGGACTTGAGTCGGTGCTTCTCGGGGGAGCGCAATCTCGGTGAACAGACCCTGGAGATAGTGATTTCCGGATACGCCAATTCTCAGGAGGCTAAGGGTGCGCTACGCCGTCAGATGGAGAACCTGATTCGAACCTAGCGGCTTACCGTCAGATCTTACCGGCGACTCCTGCGCCGCGTCCGCCAGTTTTGCCGTACCTATCCAGATTAGAGCCAAGCCGACAAAACAGAGCATGGCACCGACTGAATAGACGAGAATTTGCGTTCTGGCCCTCAGAGCGTCCCAACCCGCCAAGCCGATCAGGAAAAGCCCAAAATCGGCCAGCAAAATGCCAGGGAGCAGTGGCCAGTTCAGAACTCCTTTATTTGTTACCTTGTACAAGCGGGCTGGACTGTTTTTATTTTTGGGGTGCTGAGGCTTCATTACAAAGCTAATCTATGGCCTGTCGAGCCATTTCAGCTACACCGGGATTGGTAACCATGACCCGGCGATTGCTGTCGGGGGCTCTGATAAATTTCGCCAAATCCTGCCCAATTGTCGCGCTACGGACCTTGGCGAACCGCGATCCTCATTTGCCTAGCGATCGCACTACTCTTAATAGCAGATCGTCAATACGGGCCTTCCATTAGGTCGCGAGGATCTTTAGTGAGGGTCAGGTGCACAGGCGAGTCCGAAGGGACCGAGCTCCCCTGCGAACGGCGAACCTGGTAGCGGCTGGATTGCTAAATCTGGGCTCAGGCGAAACGCCGAGATATTGTTACTGACTCGATTCGCAACGTAGATGAAATTGCCATCAACTGTAACTCCAGTCGGATCGCTGCCAGTCTTAAGAGGGGAATCTGCCAAAGGCCTCAAACTGCCGTCCGAATTGATGCTATAGACGGAAATATCACCGCTCCCCTCATTGGTGACGCAAACGATCTCGGGAGTCCCGGACGCCGCAATGTAATACGGCGCGATCCCGGCGCGATACGGAGAACCAGGAAGAGAAGTCAACCTTCCATTCACGCCAATTTTGTATCCGGAGACATCGTTGCTGACTTCATTTGCAACATAAAGAAAGCGCGAATGCGGCACTGTGGCGATCGATCGTGGGAAAACCCCAGTGCGAACCGGCTTCCCGGGGATCTGTGCCAGACCACCCCCGGCATCAATCGCAAAAGCGGAGATGCTGTTGCTCGCGGCGTTAACGACGTAGGCGAATCTTCCCGACTCTTCCACAACAATGCAGCGCGGATCCAACTCGACAGGAAAGGGTGAATTGGGAACCTTCGTGAGGGAACCATCCGCTCCGATCTTGAAGGCGAATACATTTTTTGCTCCCTCGTTCACCACGTATGTGTACCGACCGGTGGGATCGACCGCTACAGACCACGGCAAATTTCCGGCGGGATAGGGCGACCCGGGAAGAGGGGACAGCGCACCGCTCGCTGCGATGCGGTACGCAGAGACGTTGTTGCTCCCGCCACAGTTCGCAACGTAGGCGAAGCGACCGCTGGGATCGACGGCAACGGAAACCGGTTTTGTACCTGCGGCAACAGGGGATTCAGGAACTGGTGTCAGAACGCCGTCTTCGCCTATTAGATAGGTCGATATATTTCCTCGTGATTCATTCGGCAAGCGTGATCCGCCGCTCTCATTTGCCACGAAAAGCCGATCGCCTCTGGCCGCACTGCTAACGGCAATAATCGCGACTAACAAACCAACCTGCAAGTATCGCGGACGCATCTGTATCCTTTGTCCGCTGCGCAATTTCCCACTAACGCGGACGGCGCAAGCCCGGTAGAACAGAGTGGCACACTACGAACTGTTTTCAAGTGCAATCGTTCTGCAATCGTAATCGTCGTCGAACTCGTTCTCGTCTTCGAATTTGGGTTAAAACCGGGGCTAAGCTCACCAACCCTTCCGGGGGCGCGTACCTAACGAAATTGACGTCTTAGCTAACGTCCTCCTCCTAGTGCACCAAGTCTGAGGCTCGTATAGCAACTTGGTTGCACTAGTACTTACGATTGGCAACGCAAGCCGATCAAAGATTCCCGATTAGAATCCCCGCTATGAATACGAGAACGCCACCTAGCACCACCTGAAAAATCGCCTGCAGCAGCGGAGTATCCATATAACGCTTCCTGATCCAGGCTATCGCGCCTAACTCAACTGCAACCACGGCGACAGCGACCCAAAGAGCAATAAAAAAATCCGGCAAGAGAAAGGGCAAAGTATGGCCGATGCCCCCTAAAGTCGTCATCAAACCACAGACCCCGCCGCGCATCCAGGGGCGACCTCTGCCGCTAATCACTCCATCATCCGAAAGTGCCTCGGCAAATCCCATACTGATTCCGGCGCCAAGCGACGCCGCCATCCCTACGAGGAAAGCCGTCCGAGAACTGTGCGTGGCAAACGCTGCCGCAAAAACTGGGGCCAACGTGGACACGGAACCATCCATTAAACCGGCAAGACCTGGTTGGACAACCTGGAGAACGAAAATTTTACGCTTGAACTCAATGTCAAGTCTTGACCTTTCCATCGGACCTATCGCGGTTCCTTGATCCTCTCCAGCGATCCTGGTGGGCGAATGCGGCGTGGCTGACGCTCCTTTGCCCGACGAAAAGCCATAAACGCACATCAGCTTGCGAAGTTCAGATTGCTGGCGCTGGCGCAGGATTAACAAAAAGGAAGCGGCTTCGGGGCTGTCCGAGCGAATCCGCTCCGCTAATTCGGAGTAGGTCCGCGCGTGCTCCTCCTGCAGTGCGATCGCAGCGGCGAACGGATCGGTCTTAGAAATTGATTCAAGTGAATTTGGCATAGGTTTAAACAGTCTGTCGATCTCCTGATTGCTCCTCGGAGCCCCAGACTAAACTTGTTGTCAATGCGTGCGCAAAATTCCCGGTATACTATTCCGATAAATCGCGCTGCGCTATCTCCGGATCACGCTTTTTCCAAACTGAGAATGATTATCACCTACAAAAACCGACGCATGGGACGTCTTACCATCTTCAGTAGATCAATCGAGGTCCCTAGTGAAGTCACCATCCGTCTGGATGATCGAGCTGACGGCGCAGCCGGTGCTTGAGTTACGGAATATTTGAGCTCTCTTCTCAGTATCGGACGATTCATCATACTCTCCGGTCCCTCCTGCGTTGGCAAAGGGCCTTTGCACAATGCGTTCAACAACTTTTATCCGGAGGAGGCAGCGAAGCTGCAGAAGCTTGTGCTGTATAACTGCCGGTCACCGCGACCCGGGGAAATCGATGGTAAAGATTACTATTTTCGCTCTCGCGAAGAGATTGAGGGGCTGCGGGGCAAAGAGAATTTCATTGTCTTGGATGTGCGCGGAGATCTGCAGGCAGTCGATTTGACGAAAACCGAGCGAACGCTGGGCACCGGGGATTTATTCTTCGAAGGGAATCCGTTCATTGGTCGGAAACTGCTGGAAGCATTCGCTTCAAAGCTCATGGTGCTCAGCATTTTTCTCTCACCTCTTTCACGCGATGAAATCCTGTTTCTGCGATCGAAGGAGCGCAGTCTGTCCCTCGCGGATTTCCTGGCCGATGTGATGCGGCGGAAATTATTGCGCCGGACGCTGCGCCAAAAAAATATCCTGTCCCTTAAGGATCTCGAGAACATCGAACGCCGGGCGGCGAGCGCATATACCGAACTCAAAGAAGCTTGGCATTTCGAGCACGTAGTCCCGAATCACGATGGAGAAGACAGTGAAAACTGGGATGCATTCTATCATCCAGTGGGAGACGCTCGCAAAACGTTGTTGGCATTTGCAGGTCTGATCAATGGAGAAGTTTCGCCGCTGGTCGAAAAGTGGGACGAACAATTACTCTCGTGACTCTCCCGCACGTCTTTAGTGACACTAGCACTGACAGTGGCAATTCCCTCTATTCCGCGACGCTTACTCTGGAGCTTTCTTTGAGCCCAGGTGATGAATGTCAACGGCTTGATCGCGCCAGAAAGAGTCTTCGGCGATATACGCGGCGTAGTCCCCAATGGCGCGAAGATAAGCAGAATTTAGGGCGTTCTATTGCCCCGGAGGGGCTACAGGATGTCCGATCTCACCGTAAAGGTAACACTTTTGCCTCAGTATTTGGGTGACACCCCAGGGTGAGATTTGGCCTGGGGTGCGTCAGAATAAAGGTGACAGTTTAGAAGGTGGAGAGAGACTAAAGGGATGCCGTGGAAAATAGAAACGCCCCCAGATCAACAGCGAGAAGACTTTGTGCGAGAAGCGCTTCGCCAAGAGAAGCCATTTAAAGAACTATGCCAGCAACACCGGATTAGTCGCAAGACGGGCTACAAGTGGCTCAAACGATCTGGTGAAGAAGGAAGTAAGTCACTAGGAGACAGGCGCCGCGGTCCACGGCAAAACTCGGTCAATGTGGCGAGTGCCCAATGGAAGCTTCGGATTTTGGAACAGAAAAAAAGCATCCCAGCTGGGGATCGAAAAAACTATTTGCGCGCTTGAGGCGAATGTTTTGTGGGGAACAGATTCCCTCGCGAGCGACGATAAGTCGAATCTTGAAGCAGGCTGGATTGGTCACGGCACAACGCTGGACTCGGCAAAAGGTTGGCCCGGAGCATCCGGATACCACACGCTTGGCCCCTGTATGGTGTAACGATGTTTGGGGCGTAGACTTTAAGGGCTGGTTTTACACTGGCGATGGTCACAAGTGCTACCCCTTGACGATAAGTGATCTTTATAGCCGATACATTATCTGCTGCGAGGATTTAGCCTCGATGGCCCTAGCGGCTGTCTGGAAGAGCTTTGAGAGAACCTTTAAGGAATATGGGCTGCCTCGAGCGATCCGGGTCGACAACGGCAAACCATTTGGGGGTGGTTGGGTGTTGGGATTGACTCAGTTGAGCGTGTGGTGGCGTCTGCTAGGTATCCAAGTAGACTTCATTGATCCGGGCAAACCTTACCAGAATGGAGCGCACGAACGCATGCATTTGACCTTAAAAATGGAGATCGCCAATCCCGCAGCAGTCAACCTCAAAGCACAACAGCGCAGGACCAGGAATTGGATCAGAAGCTTCAATGAGGAGCGACCTCACGAAGCGTTAGATATGAAAACTCCGGCTGAAATGTACGTCACTTCGGAACTCAGATACCATCCTCCAAGGGCGATTGAATACGGAAGTGAGTTCGAAGTCAGGGAAGTCAACTCCAAAGGAGATATCCAGTGGTTGAATAATCGCCGCTTCATCGGAGAAGCCTTTAAAAGCCAGAGACTTGGGCTGAGGAGGTCGAATGATACGATCCATGAAATATACCTCGGCAATATCCTGTTAGGTCACCTGCCCGACGCGCCATTTTCCCCCTTTCGACCTACGGTCTCAAGGCGGAAAACGGCGCGAACCAGTCCTGCAAAATCCTCCGAATAATCGAACCCAAAGCTGCGTCGAGTGTCACCCAATGCTGAGACAAAGTGTCACCCTATCTGAGACCCCACAAGGATTCAGCCCAGGGTTTCAACCCTGGGAAGCATTCAATTTAGCGGAGCGCCCTGAAGGGGCATAAGATCTGCCTGGATCAATCCCACATATACCGCTCGTTCGTGCCTGTTTGGCAGCGCTCGAAACTCATCTTGAAAAGTCATCTTGCGATGATGGATTTCCTGGTCCGCGATGTATGAAAAAACCGATTTGCTCGCGGATTGGCTAACGGAAAAGCTCTCAAAGTTCCGGTCAGGTAAGCGTGTGCCTGCGGGACGAAGAACCATCCCAAACAGTCCTTATCTTCGTGCCATTCGGCGTAGTCCCCAATCCGCTCAAGCGCACGAGCAACATCAATTGGTCCTATCAGACTTCTCTGTGGATCTCCGTCCTTACTCGCAATATCTCAAGGACGCAGCACCGAGCGGTTAGCGCCGAGATCAAAGCGGTTTCCGGGCATTGGCTGCGCGTCGCAGGCGGGCGCCTTGACACCCTGACTTCGCTTGATCGGGCTATTGTTCTGGTCCGCTCCGTTTCGGCACCGGTTTCAGTCGCGAGATCGCCGCCTCTTCTGGGATCCAGTGCTGGATGCCGAGATGGCGCTTGGGCCGAGGCAAATCCGGTCCGGTGTGCAAGGTCCAAATCTCGGACCAGAGGGTGTGTTCGTCTCGCGTGATTCGCCGATCGAGCCGCTCGACCGCCGCCCATGAACTGTACATGGCCTGTAAACGGAATCGGTTTGGGTTATCCATATCCTGATCAACTCGAGCGCTAAATGCGCCATTCCGGAGAAAGACCAGCCTGAGTTCTTTGACCAGTCGGAAGAATCGGACTTGGTTTTGCGGCGCTACCTCGATTTCCATCGCCGTGGTGATCGGACCGTCGTCCGGCTCCGGCATATAGAGATTGGGAGGGTCTATCCCCAGTGGATCAGACTCCAGGTTGATACCTTTCGAGAAATCGATCGACAATCGTTTCGCGGCGAGTGCGCTGACGATTCCCAAGGCACTGGCCAGGAACAAAGCCCAGCTTAAACCAAATGCGGTCGCCAATCCTCCCCACAACAATCCAGCCAATGCCATGCCCCCCTGCGACACCATCATGTGCGTGGCATTCATGCGGCCTCGGATCCAATTCGGAATGACCCGTTGGCCGGCTACCCAAAGCTCCGAGGCAGAAACTGTCCAGGCAGCCCCGGCCAAGGCAGACACGCCAAAAAAAGCCTGGGGTTGGCGTACGATCGCCATCAACGCGTAACTTGCCGCCAAGACAATACCGCTCAGCACGGTCATCTGGTTCGGAGTAAGTCTCTTCCTCGCGGGCTCGAGTATGAAAACTGCGCCGGTCAACGATCCAAATCCCATACAGGTAAAGATGAAACCGAGCTTGAGCGGGTCAAGGTGAAGAGCCTTTAGGCCGACTACCGGTAGCAACGCCGGAGTCGCTCCGATTAACACACCGAAAATGAAATTTCGCGCGAGAACGACTTGAACGCCAGGTGCATATCGCATGTACCGAACGGCGCCGGCCAGCGAATCGAAGAACCCTTCCAGCGGTATGTCGAGGACTTTGCTTTTGCGCTTCCACGTCATTACCGCAAACAGCACAAGCACAAATGCCAGCGCGTTCATGGCAAACACGCTGCTCACACCAACGAGAGGCACCAGGAAACCGCCAATCGCCGGACCAATAATACCCGCCAGGTTCATCTGAATTCCGCCGAGCGCGATGGCGGAGGGAAGCTGTTGCAGACCGACGATCTCGGGAATCGAGGCCGAAGCGACCGGAGCCTGGAAGGCAAAACCGGTTCCAAGCAGAAAGATGCCGACGAGGATGATTCCTGGAGTCAATCTACCGAAAAATGAACAGACGGCTAGCAGACCAGCGCTTGCCGCCAGCCAAAAGTTGCAAATTCGCAGTAACCGGCGACGATCGGCCATGTCAGCCGAGGCGCCGGCAGGCAGCGTAAAGAGGAAAAAAGGGAGTGTCCCGGCGGAGGACATCAACGAGAGCCAAAGGGCCGGTGCTCCTAGAGAATTCATCGCCCAGGTCGCCGCCATTTCATGCGCAGAAACGCAGCAACCCGACACGACTAAAGCCGACCACACACGAAGGTAGGTCGGGTTACGCAGTGAGGACCAAATGGATGTTTCAGCTGTCACGACGCACAGAAGCGCAAAAGCGAAGTCCACAAGCTGCGGTTTCGGTACAGTGACCGCAGTGTGACTCATCGCCGAGGGGCGATCCTACTGCTCTTGTTCAACAACCAGGCGGTTTTTGGCGTGCCGGATATCTTTAGCCTCGGCGACGTAAATGATATCCTCCGTGATGCTCTCGATCAGATAAATGATCTGCTCCAGACTCCGCGCCATGATGATAAAGTTCACGTAAAGCGAGGATCGTTCCGGATTTTTCCCCACAGCGTCACTGAGTCGTTCCATTAATTCTCGAGCGCTTTCAGCGAGCGGCTCCAACTGGCTGCCAATCATCTGCGCTCGGATGTGATCAAACGCGGAGAAAGCATCCAAAGATTCCGAGAGATACTGATCGGTCAGCTCGAAGATGGGAATCAATCCATCGTCCGTGTTGAGAGCGTTCTCCTGAAGCAACGCCCGGGTGCGACGGGCGATAATGACGGACTGATCAGAGATATTTTCCAGGTGCGATGCCAATTTAATGGTGGCGAGCACGGTGCGGAAATCCGTAGCCAGCGGCTGAAAGCGCATCAGGACGTCTGTTCCGAGCCGATCCACCTGTTTCTCCAGGAGATCGACCTCTTCATCATCGGCAATAACCGCCGAGCAATTGTCTTCGTCTCGCTGAACGAATCCGGTCCTGGTATTGTTTACGCTGCGGCGCACCAGTGTCGCCATCAAAAGAATATCTGCCCGAAGCCCCTCCAGCGACCGCTCGAAGCCCGGTAAAGAATGCTTGCCACCGAGAGCCATACAATCTTCGGATAATAACGTCGCTCCCGTGAAACGCAATCATCGTATTGTTTCCGAATTGTGACATTTGCTTTCTAGCAATATCCTTGACCCCGTGTTCTCTTGTCATGCTTGAAAGGATGACCCTCGTTGCATTTCGGTGGGAAGTCTGTACCAGTGGTACAATCCGATTGGTTCTATGGAAGAAACCAATATTGCCCGAAACATCACGATAAAGAATCCTGGCAAAGAGCGTTCTGACGCTCCCGGAACGTCGTCAACATCCGCCAACGCCGCACGGACGATTGTGGACGTGGACCAAGTCGATTTCTCCTACCGCGCCGCCCGGGCATTATATGGCATTAATCTCCAGATCCCTGAAAAAAAGGTAACCGCCTTTATCGGACCTTCCGGCTGCGGAAAATCGACGCTCTTGCGTTGCTTCAATCGGATGAACGACCTGATCGATCAGGCAAAAATTACCGCGGGGAAGATTCGGATCGACGGCGTAGACATCAATGCGTCGGACGTGGATGTCACCGAGCTGCGAAAGCGAGTAGGAATGGTATTCCAAAAATCAAATCCTTTTCCGAAGTCGATCTATGAGAACATAGCCTACGGCCTTCGAATTACGGGCGTCAGAGACAAGCACACAATCGAGGAGACCGTCGAGGCCAGTCTTTCACGTGCAGCGCTTTGGGACGAAGTCAAGGATCGACTGCACAAGAGCGCCCTTGGCCTGTCCGGCGGCCAACAACAGCGTCTATGTATCGCCCGCGCCATCGCCGCGAAACCTGAGATTATCTTGATGGATGAGCCTTGTTCTGCGCTTGATCCAATTGCTACGGCAAAAGTCGAAGAGCTGATCGACTTGCTGAAAGAGCGCTATACAATCGTCATCGTGACGCACAATATGCAGCAGGCAACGCGCTGTGCCGATTTTACAGCTTTCTTTTATCTTGGCAAATTGATCGAGATCGATCGAACGGAAAAAATCTTCGGTAATCCGCGTCAAAAAGAAACGGAAGACTATATCTCGGGGCGGTTCGGATAAGCTCGATGAGTTAATCACGCCGTACGTGCCAAGCGACGTTTGGGGGTGGGGTCCGTCCGCGCCGAGGCAGGCCCCTCAGATTGAATTGGACGACCTCATTCTTTGGAATCGTAATCGTCCTCGTCCTCGTCCCGATTTGTCCCAGTCCGTTTTGGCGTCTTCTCTCTAGCAGTTCTTTGCCACGGGCTTCGAGCCGTTGCCCAAGTCCCTAGCGTTCGGTCTTAGCCACTTTCAATCCATCTTTTCGCTCCGAGGTCGAGTTCGAGTTCGAGGACGAGTTCGATTACGATTGGAGGACCCCAAACCCTTTCCTACTGGGAGCCTCGCCCTACGGGCAGTGCAATAAGCGGATCAAGATTAACAAGGTGCGGTGAGTGCATCCACTTTGCCGGCGCTAGCGTCAACTTGGGGAAGTGAACCATCATCGGGTTCAATGATTCCAATAATTTGGTTATGAACCATCAATATCAAGTGGTTGTGATTGGCTCTGGTTCTGCCGGCCAGGAAGCTTGCCTCAGGGCGGCGAAGGCCGGCTTGCGTACGCTCCTTGTCGAAGAACGGACGCTGGGCAGCACAACATTTCATGCAGGCAGCTACGCGGTCCGAGCTTTGAGGGCGTGTGCAAGCTACTTTAAGCGAACGGGAAACGCTGCAAAAGTCGGCACCAGCTTGGATCTGATCGAGACCGACTGGACAAGCTGGCTGACCGCGCAACGTCGAAACAGCGGTCGATTGTCCAAGGAATTCAAAGAGGCGATCGATCGGGAGAAGGTGCATCTCAAGTTTGGCCGCGCACGACTTCATGGGCCCAATGAGATCGCCGTCATCGATCCCCCGAGAGGCCTCGATCTGCGGATCACGGCCAAGCACATCATTCTGGCCACCGGTTCACGTCCGAACTTTTCGAGTCAGCCCGAGTTCGGAATTTTGAACAGCGACCATTTTCTCTGGCAAGCCACCGCCGCCGAGCACTTGTTCGTCATCGGCGGTGGGTACGTCGGTTGCGAGCTCGCCGCTATTTATCGAGATCTCGGCAGTCGGGTAACGATCGCCGAAGCGCAACCGCGTTTGTTGCCGAACTTGGATCCCATCGCAGGACAGGAATTTCGAAAGGTGCTTTTAGCCGCCGGCGTCGATGTTCTCGTCAATGAGCCAATCGACCTGCCTCCGCCAATCTTCGCGAACGCGCCCAAGTATACGTTAAACAATGGGGCTGTCATCCGGCCTGATCTCACACTCGTCGCAACTGGCAGGAAGCCGAACAGCGATGAACTAGGGCTGGAGACCGTCGGATTGACCAGTGGCTCCTGGATTCCTGTCAATGAATGTATGCAAACGCCGGTTGAATCCATCTATGCGGTGGGCGACATCAACGGCATCGGTTTACTCGACAGCGTTGCGGTCGCCCAAGCGGACATAGCAGTAGAGAACATCCTCGGGAGTCCGACTCGGTTCGATAAACGGTGGTTCTCTCAATTTCTCCACACCGACCCACCGATTGCGAGTATCGGCTGGACAGAGGAAGAAGCAAAAGACGCGGGATTACCGTTCGAGGCGCTTTCCTGGAGGGGCCCGCTTTTTACCGATGACGATTTCACGACCGTTGAGCGCGAACACATGTCAATCAAATGCTTGATACACGCAGAATCTGAACGTTTCTTGGGCTGTATAGCGATCGGGTCGCGCGCCGCTGAGGTCATCAACCTCGTTTCCACGGCGATTGCAACCGGACAGTCTGCTCGTGCGATCGCCAGACTCTCGCCCGTGCATCCGAGCGCCACGGAAGTTCTGGTCCAAATTCTGCGTCAACGTTTTGAACACGCGGCTCTGGTCTGAAAAAGTTAGTTAGATCAACCTGCGCGTTGGAAACAGCAACCGACGTTTGGCTCTTAATTCGTTTTTACACTACTCGTTCAACAATGAAAGGTATCGGACCAGGGAATCCGTAAGCTTTTCGAAACTCATCTGATAACAACCTCATATGGATAAATTCGATTTAACAAAGTACGGGATTACCGTTCGAAACATCTTCCGCAACGCCTCGCCGGCCAAACTTTACGAAGAAGCTATTCACTACGAACCAGGTACCTCTATTTCAAGCGCCGGCGCTCTAATCGCTTATTCCGGGGCCAAGACCGGACGCTCACCAAAAGACAAGCGCGTCGTTAACACTCCAAGTTGCGCCGACGAGGTTTGGTGGGGACCCGTCAACTTTCCCATGGAAGAGCTGTATTTTAAAATCAATCGAGAACGCGCCAAAGATTACCTTAATACAAGAGAGCGCATTTATGTCGTCGATGGGTACGCCGGATGGGATCCTGACTATCGATTGAAGATCCGCATTATCTGCTCCCGCCCGTACCACGCGCTCTTTATGCACACGATGTTGATTCGACCCACTAAAGATGAATTGGAGAGCTATGGTGAACCGGATTATGTCATTTACAATGCGGGCGCATTTCCAGCAAACCGCCTGACGGTCGGCATGAGTTCCACCACTTCCATTGATGTCTCCTTTGAAAGCCGCGAAATGGTGATTCTGGGAACAGAGTACGCCGGCGAAATGAAAAAAGGGGTCTTTACGATCATGAATTATCTAATGCCAAGGCGGGGCCTGCTCTCAATGCACTGCTCAGCCACCGCCGATCCCTCGACAGATCGCTCTTCGATTCTCTTCGGTTTATCCGGTACCGGTAAGACAACGCTTTCGGCGGATCCGAAGCGGCGGCTTATCGGTGATGACGAACACGTCTGGAGCGATCACGGTATTTTTAACATCGAAGGTGGGTGTTACGCGAAAGCCATCGATCTTTCAGAAGAATCCGAACCGGACATTTTCGGAGCACTCCATTTCGGAGCGCTTCTGGAGAATGTGGTATTCGATGACGAAGGCAACGAAGTGAACTTCTCTGATACGAGTATCACGCAAAATACCCGCGGCGCCTACCCGATTGGATTTATAAAGAACGCAAAAGTACCCTGTGTCGCTGGACATCCAACGGACATCATTTTCCTGACGTGTGACGCGTTTGGCGTCCTGCCGCCGATTTCTAAACTAACGCCTGATCAGGCAATGTATCATTTTATCTCAGGTTACACAGCAAAGGTGGCAGGAACCGAAGTGGGTGTCACGGAACCGCAAGCTACGTTCTCTGCTTGTTTTGGTGCACCGTTCCTGGTTTGGCATCCAGCCAAGTATGCTGAATTGCTCGCGTCAAAAATGAAGCAGCACAATGTCAATGTCTGGCTTGTCAACACCGGCTGGTCAGGGGGCAGTTATGGTCACGGCTCACGTATGAAACTCAAATATACGCGTTCGATCATCGATGCCATTCATTCGGGAGCACTCGCTTCGGCGGTGACAAAGACAGATCCGACATTTGGATTCGAAGTGGTTGCACAATGTCCAAATGTACCCAACGAGATACTAATTCCAAATGAGGCCTGGCACGACGCTGCGGCCTATCGCGCGACTGCCCAAAAGCTGGCCGGCTTGTTCGTCAAGAATTTTGCACTCTACGCGAGCGGTGTGAGCGAAGCTGTGAGGGCCGCCGGACCCAAAGTGTAATCCTGGTGATCGCCAAAGCCTGCATCCACTTCCAAATCTTTGAGATTTGGAGCGGACAGGCTTAAGGGACCAGAAGGGGCGCCAGAGCATAGAAGCCGAGGTTTAAGCCCATAAGCGCCAAGCTAGGCGCGAGTGACTGAGCCTCGACACAGGCTGGAAGCCTATGCTACGAGACAATCGGAAGCGCATGCCGGGCTTGCTAAGTATGATCACTGTCATTTTCGACCGAGCCGCGACTGAATATGGCCACCCCCATCATCCGGAACGGCCTGAACGGTTGACCAATACAGAGGCGTACCTTCTGGACAAGCACCCCGACTGGCTCTGGACGAAACCACGTAGGGCCGTCGAAGACGAAGTTTCGCGGGCGCATCACCCAAAACTTTTGGAGCGTCTTCGGAAACCCGTGGATTTTGATGCTGATACTCCTTATTACCCGGGAATTGAAGAACATGCCCGACGCGCTGCTGGAGCAGCGATCGGTTCGGTAGATCTGGCGCTCAGCGGTAGAAAAGGATTTTCTCTGATGCGTCCGCCCGGGCATCACGCGACTCCAACACAGGCGATGGGGTTCTGCTATTTGAACTCCATCGCGATCGCCGCCCAGTATGCGCTGGCGATGGGTTGCGAACGAGTCGCGATCTGGGACTTCGACGCGCACCACGGCAACGGCACTGAAGCGATTGTTTCTGGCAACAATCGGATCCGGTTTGCGTCGGTTCACCAATATCCCGGCTATCCGGGTACTGGCGGCGTTTCACGCGGCAATTCCTTCAATTGGCCAATCCTGCCGCGAACCGATGCCGAAAAGCATGCATCAGCCGTCTACCGGGCGCTCGATTGTCTACTCGAATTCAGCCCGGACATCTTATTGGTTTCGGCCGGCTTTGATGCCTTCATTGGAGATCCGCTTACGGAGATGACTTTGGAGCACCAACATTTCGCAAGCTTCGGCCGGCGGCTGAAGGAAACCGGACTGGCATCCGCTGCGATTCTGGAGGGAGGCTACAGCGACGATTTGCCGATTCTGGCGGAGTCTTTCTTGGCGGAATGGTGCTAGTGTCCTGTCCCTGAAATACGAGGTATTTTGGGGACAGGACACTAGAGCCCGAGAATCTCACTAGCTCAAATGTCCCGGAGGGACGGTGCGATCGTAGCCTGGCACGAAGTGCCTCGGACAGCGCCACCCCAAAAGAGCCGTCCCGTAGGGTACGGTGTGATTCGCGCAGGTGTGCGTACCGATTCGATGCTTGGAGTGACGAAATTTCGAATACGAAAACTGAAAAACTTTATGTTGAAGCTTAAAGAGTTAGGGGGAACTCAGGAGTCAGGAGTTACAGGAGTTGCAGGAGTTCTGGGCGTCTCGCTGGGTGGGCTCGATTGGGCTGGATAGGCTGAAGAGGTCTCAGACCATGTCCATCTCCTTGTAACCCTGCCTACGAGATTGGCCGTTGCGAAGGTCGTTCATTGATAAAGGCGGGATCATCGGCTTGGATTCATCAAACCTTTCCAAACCTCCGAAACTTTGCTTGGCAACCGGGCTATGGCGCATTCAGCGTTGGTATCTCGCAGGCACGGTCCATTACCTCGAGCAGCAGCTCGAACATCATCGGACACGAACCTTTCAAGAAGAGTATTTTGCCTTCCTTAAGAAACACGGCGCACATTTCGACGAGAAATACCTCTGGGATTAGCTACGCCCGATCATACCGCACCCTACGGGACGGTTCTTTCGAGGGACGCTTTCTCAGGCACTTCGTGCCAGGCTACGATCGGTGTTGTCCCCACGGGACGTGCTTGCAGACATTTCGCAACAGCATCTAGCTAAGCTTAGTCTCTGCTGAGAACATCAAAGGAAGATCCGGCATCCGAACCCGATCAAGACCCGAGTACCGGTGGCGTATCCGGCAGTCGCATTTCGACGCTATGCTCGCGGTGATCGTCTACCAAGGGGATTATACTGTCGGTCAGCTCCTTTCCGTCGAGGAAAGTTTGACCGAAGCCAGATGAGCCGTGAGTCAATCTGGAGATGGTGATGCTATAAGGCGTTTGGCGATAGCGGTAATGAATCTTACAGATTGGCCAGCGTTTCGGAAAACGGGGTGCTAACCGCATTCGATTTCCCTCCAACGTCAACCCCAAGAGCGTTTCTATCAACAGGCGATACATCCAACCGGCTGACCCGGTGTACCAAGTCCAGCCTCCTCGACCTGTATGCGGAGCGACTGCGTAAACATCAGCAGCAAGGACGTAAGGTTCTACTTTATAGGTGCTGATTTGAGCCGGGGTAGACCCATGATTGATGGGATCGATCAACGCAAACAGTTCCCAAGCCCGATCATGATCCCCCAGAAGCGCACGAGCCATCACGACCCAGACCGCGGCGTGGGTGTATTGGCCACCGTTCTCCCGAATACCTGGAACATAGCCCTGGATGTACCCCGGATTGGGCACGGAACGATCAAACGGTGGGTCCAACAATTGAATCAGCTTCGCCTCGGAACGGACAAGACGCTCCTCTACGGCCTGCATTGCCTGGCGTGAGCGATCTGGATTGCCCGCGCCGCTCAAGACCGACCAGCTCTGAGGCAGGGAATCGATCTGGCATTCCAGATTGCTTTGAGAGCCGAGCGGTTCGCCACTATCGAAATAGGCGCGGCGGTACCATTGTCCATCCCACCCGTGTTGCTCGACGTTTTCCTGGAGCTGCCGCGCCTGCGCAAAGCAACGGTCGGCAAAGACGATTTCTCCGCGCTTCCGGGCCAATTCGCCAAATCGCATCAGCACGTCGTAAAAGAAGAAAGCCAGCCAGACACTTTCGCCTCGTCCTTCTTTTCCTACCAGATTCATTCCGTCATTCCAGTCGCAGCTTCCGATCAGCGGCAGGCCGTGGGAGCCGAATCTCAGCCCATGTTCGATGGCGCGCACGCAATGTTCGTACAATGTGGCTGACACCTCGGAGCGACCCGGCAAGTCATAGTAGGATTCTTCCTCCGGTTTGATAGGTCGACCTTCCAGAAAATGTACCTTCTCATCGAGAATGGCCGAGTCTCCGACAATTGAGACATAGTGGCAGGTGACATAAGGGAGCCACAAATAATCGTCGGAAGTATGGGTCCGCACTCCGCGATCGGTCGGAGGGTGCCACCAATGCTCTACATCGCCCTCCCGGAATTGATGGGCCGCCGCGCGCAGAAGATGCTCTCGAGTCAAGGTAGGTTCGGCGTAAACGAGCGCCATGGAGTCTTGCAATTGATCGCGAAATCCGAATGCCCCACCTGATTGATAGAAACCGGTGCGTCCCCAAAACCGACAGCTCAAGATTTGATACAACAGCCAGCCGTTGCCCATCAGGTTTACCGAAGCGTCGGGAGTTTCCACCCGGACCGCGCCAAGCGTTTGCTTCCAATATTGCCTGGCGCCCTCGAGGGCGGCTCGGGCGACTCCCGGCTGACGATAGCGTTCAATCAGGCTTACTGCGTGCGCCAGGTCGCGACCGGCTCCCAGGCAAAACCGGGCCTCACGTTCCTCTCCTTCCGGCAAATCAAGTGTCACTTGCAGGGCCCCGCAAGAATCCAATCCAACCCCCGTCGCACCCGAGAGCCGCTCCCGGTTCAGGGCCGCAGGATTCGACAGACTTCCATTCCGGCCTAGAAATTCTTTCCGATCTCCCGTTAAGGTTCGTGCCGGATCGGCAACATCGACAAAGGCGACCTTTTCGGAAAAATCGGTGTTGTAATAATTGCGCACCAGTAACGCACCGGTCTGGTCATCGACTTTGGTTTGCAGATGGAGCAAGTTTTTCTGGCGCTGGTCGCCCAGAACCCATTCCCAGAAGCCCGTAACGGATATGCGGCGCGGACGACCCGAGACATTCCGCAGTTTCAAGACCGAGAATTTTACCGGCGCATCCATGTCTACATAGACGGTCAACTCGGAAATGATGCCATGCTCGGCGTGTTCAAACACGCTATAGCCGAAGCCATGTCGGATGACATAGGGCGTCGCTCCGGGTGCTGGCAAGGAGGTTGGCGACCAAAAGTTTCCGCTCTGCTCGTCGCGGAGGTAAAAGGCTTCTCCAGTGGCGTCCGTAACCGGATCGTTGTTCCAGGGCGTCAGACGAAACTCGTGCGAATTCTCTGCCCAGGTGTAGCCGGAGCCGCTCTCTGAAACGACTGTCCCGAAGGTCGGGTTCGCGATCACATTGACCCAGGGGACAGGGGTTGCTTGCCCCGGTTGCAAAGTTACGACGTACTCATAACCGTCGGGAGTAAAACCGCCGAGCCCATTATGAAAAATAAGTTCGCGCGAAGAGAGGGTCCGGGGCGAATCGGGCAAAACGGGTTGGCTTGGCGTGAACGCTGGGACCGACAAATCGGATCTTTCGTTGAAATCCAGTTGTTCCGCTAACCCTCCGTTTTGATCGGTCAGGACGATGCGCGCTGCAGATTGGAGGAGGACAAAATCTTCACGGGAAAGTTCGTCCAGGTGTCGGATAAAGATGCCGCCTGGTTTATCCAGCACCTCCGGTTTACGCTCGGGCGGAATCAAGCCGATAATCTGATCCCGTAGAGGTTGCGAAGAATGCGCAACCTTTTCGATTAGAATGATCAGGTCTGCCGGCAGCGCCTTAATCCGCCAGTAGGAATGCGCCTGGATGATTTGCATCGCGAGCTGGATGTTGGCAAGGCCGGTGAGATGCAAGAGGACGATCGGGATATCGCCGGAGATGCCATACTTCCAAAGTCCAGGTTGGCCGCCCCGGTTCGCCAGCAACACGCTCAAGGCAGCGCGTCTGGAGGGATCGGCGTAAATCAAAGCGCCCCCCAGACGCATGTAAATCTGGGCGTCTGAGTCGGTCAAGCCAAGCGCACCCAGAGCCATATCGGTCCGGGCGAGATCAAAGGAACCGTCGATCGCGAGGGGATCTTGATATTTCTCAAGGAGTTCCAGCGCGGACTCCCTGCTTTCCGTCACACCCAGCAGGAAATCGACCCGGACCGTTTGCTTGGGATTCAGTCTGAACGTTCGCCGGAGCGAAACGATCGGATCGAGAACGGAACCCGCCGTTTCAGAAAGAGGCGAAGCATCCTGCATTGCCGCCGGGCTGATCGGCGTGCGGCCTCGCCCGACAAATCTCGCTCGGTCCGTTTCACCTGAGATTCTATTCCCGACACCTTCTTCACCCGCGATCGAATGCCAAAGCCACGGTCGCATTTCGCCTTCTGAGCGCGGCCGCCGCGTGCATAGAATAGCAGAATTTGCCCGCACGAACTCCGTTTGGACGAAGAGATTGCTAAAGACTGGGTGGGCAGCATCAGCCCCAGGAACCGCGAGAACAACTTCGGCGTAACTCGTTAATTCGACTGATCGCTCTACATTAGAATAGTTCGTAAGGGTCACACGCCGCATTTCCACGTCGTCTTCCGCCGAGACCCAGATCTCCGTGTGGACCTCGAGGTCGCCTTGGCGCCGGCGATACTCGACGCGCGACCCCGCAAAAGTAACTTCGTACTGCTCAGCCGGGCGCAACGTGGGCTGATAAGCTACGGACCAGAATTCTCCTGTCGCAGTATCGCGGACATAAATGAAGGTTCCCCAGGAATCGCGCGTGCCATCCTCACGCCAGCGAGTTACCGCCAAATCGCGCCAACGGCTGTAGCTACCCCCGGCATTGCTGATCGCCAGATGATACCGACCGTTGGACAGGAACTGAACCTCCGGAACGCGCGAACTTGGGGTGTTGAAAACTCGCATCTCTCCAGTCTCGCCCGGGCAGCTCCTGCAATCCATTCAATACTTGTTTGCAAGAACAATTCCGAGTGGAAGAACACAAGCGGGACGCCATGGCGGGACGCCCATGATACAATCCGCTCGGCGTCATGCCTCCCTAATCGGCCGGCACGACAGTCGGTCCGAAGTATCATAGGCGTCTTGCCTGGCGTTCGCCTGTGTATCTCCCGGGCGCCGGAAATGCCTGGGTACAGCAGGACAATTTATGGGCAATGATTGGCAAAGGCGGATATGGCATTCCTCGGAAGTATCGTTAGTTTTTCCATGGAGGTTAAATATGAATCTGAAACTACCGTCATTGTGTCACAATAGCGACTATCTACAGCAATTTAACGTTCTCGATTTGCTCGGCGTAACCAGTATATCGCCGACAGCCTGTCGCCCGGAAACGATCGCCCTCCCGGAAGAGGAGAACTACGGCCTACTGCTAGTCTTTGATTGGGGAGTCCTCGGCAAACGCTAAAAGGGATTTCGGAGTACAACTTTAGGAGCGATCTCCGCAAAGGATGGTAAGTGGCTGTCGTACGGATGAGTTATTAATATGTGAAAAGATTGGAGATGTTAGTATGCAAACCTTCGAGGCTAAATCACTCACAAAAGTGTCAGTATCAATAGAAAAAGTACTGGTCGCCGTTGATCTATCAGCTCATTCCGAAGCAACGGCGTCGTATGCGGCAGGATTAGCCCGATGTTTTGGCGCATCCCTGACGGTCGTTCACGTCTATGAGCCGGTACCCTTGTGTGAATACGCAAGCGAAACGACGTATACAGTGCTTGAAGATGAGCGTGACCGATTGCAAAAAATGCTCGACGAGCTCGCCCTGAAAGTGAAAACACCCGGCTTGGTCTGCAAGTCCGCTTTCCTGGTGGGAAATCCGGTCGAACAAATTACTAACTTGGCTCGCGATATTCGCGCGGACTTGATCGTAACCGCCAGTCATCACCCGACCTTTTTGGGAAGCCTGCTCAATTTGGACAAAGCACCTAAAATCATGCACCGAGCTCCCTGCCCTGTGTTGGTTTATCACGAAAAAGGGAGGCAGAGCGATTCAAGCAGGAAAGTAGCCGGTGCATAGCAGCCGGAGGCCCAACAGCTCCTCAAACCGCTGGAGTCGAGGACGAGCTCGATTGCGATTGATGAACCTCCAGCACCCCAGTAATCCAATACTCCAGCACTCCAATACTCCAGCACTCCAGCACTCCAATACTCCAATACCCAGCACTCCAGCACCCCAGCACCCCAGAACTCCAGCACCCCAGCGCTCCTGTCTACGTTTGGCTTCCAAAGCGAAAATCGGCGTGCCATATTTCAGCGGCTGGTTCCATGAGCGACCATTATCAACTAGCAATTGTTGGATCGGGTTCTGGCGGACGCGAGGCGACGCGCCTGGGGGCTCAGAACGGTTTGCATACCGCATTGATCGAGAGGGATCGGATCGGCGGTACCTGTTTCCACAGCGGGTGTTATGCTGTCCTGGCCTTGCAAGCCTCTGCTCGTCAATATCGTGATCGCTGGCGCAGCGGGCGGTTCGGTAACAAGGTCGATCTGGTGGCGGAGACTTTGCGCGATTGGACGATGACGCAGTCGAACGTGAGTTCGCGATTGCAAGACGATTTTCGTACAGAACTGGACCAATTAGGCGTCGATCTGTACTGCGGGCAGGGCCATTTCCTGGATCAGCGGACCCTCGAAGTCGCTGACGCGAGCGGCGCGATTAAAACAATCGTAGCCGACAATGCGATTGTTGCCACTGGCTCTCGGCCAGCCTTCTCGAGCAGGTCGGGACCCAGGTTGGTGGACAGTGATGGATTACTGCGCATTCAATCGTCGCCAGGGCATTTAGCCATTGTGGGCGCAGGCTACATAGGATGCGAGTTCGCGTCGATCTACTGTACGTTGGGCTGTGCCGTGACGCTGATCGAGAAAGAGAACCGGATTTTGCCGGGGTGGGAACGCGAAGCGGGCGATCGAGTCGCTCAAGTGCTGGAAATGCGTGGAGTCACCATTCAACTGGAGCGCAATGTTGCGCTCCACCAAATCGAAGAATATGAGGAAGGTATCCGGGTTCCAGTGCCTGGCTATGTGACGATCGAGGCCGATCTTGCTCTGATAGCAACCGGCAGACGACCGAATCTGGAGGGCCTTGGCCTTGGCGCCCTCGGAATAGACGACACTTCGTTTCTCAAAGTGGATGACAGGATGCGCCTTTCGCGATCCGGCCTTTATGCTGTGGGCGACGTGAATGGAATCAACCTGCTGGACAGCACCGCGTTTTCTCAAGCCAGCGTCGCGATTAACTCTATCCTGGGGCGCGAAGACCGATTCGATCAAACGTGGATCCCGCGATGTATTCATTGCGAACCCTCCATTGCTGCCGTGGGCCTTACTGAGGAGAAAGCGAAAGCCCAAGGCCTCGAGTATCGCGTGGTATCTGACACGATTCGGCTGATGTCTGATATTGAGCGCACAGTTGTCGATCCGGAGCTTACGTTTGTAAAAGTGATCATCGACTCTCGCTCGCGCGGTTTACTGGGCTGCCTGGCAGTAGGTGATCACGCCCCGGTGATTGTCAATATTGCGACGATTGCGATGAAATCAGGACTCACTATCGACCAACTTCTTCAAATGCCGTTGATTCAGCCGAGCGCGTCACAAGCGCTTCTCGCCATTTTGCGGAAGGCGCGTTGAGCATCACGTATTCTTGGTGCCTGCTTGATCTGCTATCCAGCGTGCAGCAAACGATATCAGCTCGGCACTCGTCTTCATTTTCAGTTTAGCCTTGATGTTCGCACGGTGCGCATCCACCGTCTTTGCGCTCAGATGGAGCCGATCGGCAATCTGACGCGCGGCGAGTCCTTGCCCCATTAGTTCGAACACTTCGAATTCGCGATCACTTAAACTCTCAATCGAAGAACGGTGCGGCGTCGTCTGCCCCCCCGAGAAAATTTCCAGAATATGTGCGGACATGGTTTCACTCACGTAGATTTTTCCGCTCAAAACATGACGGATCGCGCGCATCAGTTTTTCGCCACCCTCATGTTTTGAGATATAACCGCGAGCGCCGGCCCGCAGAACTCGATCGGCGTACAGTGATTCGTCGTGCATGGAAACAACGAGCAAAGGGAGGCCGGGATGCATTGCTTTGATGTCCTTGATCAGCTCCAGCCCGCTTTTTCCCGGCAGCGTAATATCCACCAGCATCAGGTCGGGCTCGTTCGCCTCCAGTTTGACGAGCGCCTGGGCGGCGCTCTCAGCTTCGCCACTCACGATCATGTCGGGCTGGTGATTGATCATGTGTGCTAGCCCGGCGCGCGTCATCGGATGATCGTCCACGATCATTACGCGCACACGCCTGATAGTTGGTTCGCCCCGTTTCATCGGTTCAATTTGAGTTTACACGCGATCGTTGTGCCTTTGCCGCTGGTCGACTTGATCCGCAGCGTGGCCCCGATCAACTCCGAGCGATATTCCATAATCCGTAAGCCCATACCATCCGTGGTCCCCTTCTCAAGTTTGAAGCCGTGGCCGCTGTCGGAGATGGTCAAGTTCACTTCACCACCTGACTCGTAGAGGGACACCGTCACCGATTTGGCTTGTCCATGCTTGATCGCGTTGCCAATCGCTTCCTGCGCGATACGATACAGATGGGTCGCAACCATGTTATTACTCATCAACACCGGTTTACGACAAGTAAAGTCACAGGAGATATTAAAGAGCTTTGCGGTGTTCGCGGTTAACGTTTCAAGAGCGGACATCAAGCCATTGGCTTCCAGGTGCACCGGCGACAAACCGCGCGCGAGCGTTCGCGCTTCACGCGTTACCTCGCGGATTAACTCTCCGAGTGCCGCCGCCTCAGCCTGGACGGAAGGGCTACTTTTAAGCTGCTGCACCAGCACCGAATTTCTGAACTCTATTCCAGCAAGTTGCTGGCAGAGCCCATCATGCAAATCCTGGCCAATCCGGCTTTGCTCGCGACTACTAATGCTCAGTAATTCTTCTTCCAATCCTCTGCGCTCAATCGCTGCCGCCAGAACGTTCGCCACCGACTGCAGGAAATGGATGTCGTCACCCGTGAATTTGCGCGGACGCTTCGTATGAGCGCCGAGCACTCCGTAAGGCTTGGCGCGCCCGTGAATGATCACACTTATGCCGCTGACGACTCCATGTTCCAGGAGTAGCGGCGGCCCGCGGAAACGCTTCTCGGTCTGAAGATCTTCGACGATCACCGTTGACCTGGAAAGTAACGCAAAACCTGCTTGTGAATTTGGTCCGGCAGCCAGCACCACCTTTCCCACATAACCCGCCTTCCAGCCAGCACCAGCTCGCAAGAGCAATGATTCTCGATCCGGCGAAAGTTCCAGCATTTTACAAAACTCTACTCCGAGTATTCGCGGCACAAGCGATACCGCATCATCCAGCAGTGTTCTGAGATCGAGTCCCTCTAACGCATGCTGACTTAATTCTGAAATGGCCTTGTGCTGCCGTGAGCGCGTCTGGAGCGCGGCAACGGCCGCCGTACGCTCGGCCAACAGCGCCTGTTCCTCGTGCGATTTCCGCAGCGCCTCCTCGGCTTGTACCCGTTCTGTGATATCGCGGATCGTCGCGATTACACCCGGACCCTCCGGCGTCTCGATCGGGCTGAGCATGATGTCCACGGGGAACTCCGTGCCATTCTTGCGTCTGCCGTACAAATCGAGACCGGCCCCCATCATCCGCAGCCGCGGTTTGGCCGTATAATGTGTCCGGTGATGTTCATGCTGAGCCTTGAAACGCGCCGGCATCAAAATCTCGATTCGCTGACCGCACAATTCCATGCTGGTATATCCAAACATCGACTCCGTTTGGCTATTGACGCGCATGATGGAACCTTGTGGGTCGACGGTCACGACCGCATCTGGAGCAGACTGGAAAAGCGCTCGGAGCGTTTCGTTCAGCCTTCCCAGCTCTCTCTCGGTGCGCTTGCTTCGATCGATGTCGATGAGCACAATCACTACGCCGTCCGATAGTCCGGCCGCAGTTAAAAGAGGTTCTATCCGTACTAAATACCAGTGACCATCCTGGCATTGAATCTCTGTTTCCAGCATTCTGCCCGTTTGCAGGACTTGCGCGGCGAATTTGTTCAGGGCCGGAATCTTCGGATTGAGAATGGAAATTTGCGAACCGATGTCGCTTCCCCTCAGCTGAAGCTCCACCGCGGCCCGCTTGGTAAACCGGCGCAATCGCAGATCGCTACCGAACAAGAGGATCGGCAGAGTTATTCCGTGAAAATTTGGCTCCGAGCCGTTATCCGGTTCGAGGGGATCTCTGCTTTGAACCGACATACTCCCACTTTGAGGGTCAATTTTATCCTGTGTCATTCTGAGATCTCCGGTTTTGAACAGCGTCCGCGAGAATCGCCTGGGCAGGAGTCAGTCGTCATCATGGCATCCTGAGAGAATTTAGCACGGCGACCTCTCTTTTGACGATTCGATTTCGTGGACAGGTTACCAGTGCACCAGTCACTGACTTGGTGCACTTGACGCAACCGATGGACAGTCTTCGCCAATTCTCGAGAAGCGCATTCACGGTGAAAGTGCAATAAGCAAATACCCGAGCATTTTTAGGTGCGTCCTTCGGCGCCCAAGGCATGCGAGGAGAAGACTCGATGCAGACGCTTGATCATATTATTCGATCACATCCCTTTTGGCGGGGGATAAATCCACGCTACTTTCACGTTCTCAATGAATGCGCTGCCTTCGTGAAGTTCGGTGTCGAGAAACCGATTTTCCGTACGGGCGTCGAAGCCGAGCATTTTTATCTGATTTGTTCAGGCCATGTCGCTCTAGAGACCTTCGTACCCGGAAAAGGCGCAATTACGATCGAAACGCTTGGGCCCGGTGAAGCGCTCGGCTGGTCGTGGTTGTTCCCGCCCTACCGCTGGCATTTCAGCGCACGCTCTGTCGACCTGACCGAAATGATCGCGTTTGGCGTACACGGACTGCGCAAGTATGCCGAACAAAATCACGATTTCGGCTATGAACTGACCACCCGCGTTGGCCAGGTCGTTCTGGAACGCTTGCAAGCGACGCGGTTGCAACTCCTGGAATTCTACACGACGCCCGTAGAGTGACTCTTTTGCGCGCCACACGCTAATGCTAGTGTCCTGCCCCTCCGAATCGTGTTCGTCGCCACTCGCGTTCTCGGTCCTCTCGGAAGAACTCGCGGGATTCTCTCTTAGGATCGACCAAAAGAGGGAACGTCTACACCAATCCGCGTGGAGCAAATCCTCTCTCGTTGTCGATAATTGGGAGAGCATACAGATTTCTGCTGATCTTCTGGTTTTATCGACGCATGGCTACACTGGTTGGAAGCACTTGTTGTTCGGTAGCGACGCTGAAAACATCCTGCAGCATGCTCCTTGTCCCATCCTCGTCGTTCGATAGGGTAGCAAGCTCCAGAATCGAAGCGCGATGAGTAAAAAATATGATGTCGCGGTCGTCGGCTCGGGGTCCGGAGGAAGCGAGGCCGTGCTTCTGGCCGCCGAACAAGGATTAAAGGCGATTATAATTGAAAAAGAGACAACAGGCGTTGTGAATGGGCCAACCCTTGATGAGCGATGGCCTCGCGGATTAGGTAGCCTATGGGAGTTTTACTACCGGCTGGAGGGCTAATATAAATGACTGCGACTATCGAATCTCTCGGCGATTGCTGCTTTCTTTCGTCCCTGTCTCACATGGGCCCGAATGGAGCAAAATTCAAAACCGACTCTGATCAAATTGTTTGCGACGACCACATGGGCCGCGGGATTGTCAACAACGGCTCTCATGCGCCGTCCTTGACTTTTGAAATCGCTGGACCGCGAGAGCGCATCTATTTTAATTCCTCAGAGGCAACTGCTGCGATCGTAACTTGTGGTGGTTTGTGTCCGGGTCTGAACGACGTCATTCGCGGGATCGTCATGGAACTTTGGCATGGATACCGCGTGACCAATATTCTCGGGATCCGCTACGGCTTCGAAGGGCTGGTGCTCAGGCATGGTCATAAGCCATTGCAACTCAGACCGGAAGCAGTCTCTACGATTCAGGCTTTCGGCGGCACGATGCTCGGAACTTCGCGCGGTCCTCAAAATCTTACCGAAATGGTAGACGGCCTGGAGCAACTCGGTGTCGACCTCCTGTTCGTCATCGGCGGAGATGGGTCTGTCAAAGGTGCCGCTGCCCTGGTCGAGGAGGTCCGTCGCCGCGGACTCCGCAAAAGCGTCGTCGGAATACCCAAAACCATTGATAATGATATCCCGTACCTGGACAAGAGCTTCGGTTTTGAAACTGCCTTCGCAGAGGCCGTGAAAGCGGTCTCCTGCGCGCATGTTGAGGCTAGCTGCGTCATCAACGGGATCGGCTTGGTTAAGCTCATGGGGCGCGAATCCGGATACATCGCCTGTTATGCCGCATTGGCCAGCCAACACGTAAACTTCTGTCTCGTCCCGGAGGTGCCATTCGAGTTGCATGGGCCCCGCGGATTTCTCGAAGCCCTTCGACAAAGGATCGCGCACCGGAGACACGCGGTAATTGTTGTGGCAGAGGGAGCAGGACAGCATCTTCTGGCGATGGGTACCCCTGAGACCGACGCCTCAGGGAATCGCCGCCTGAGCGACATCGGTCTGCTGTTGCAAAACGAAATCAATCTCTATTTCCAGGCGAGTCAAATTCCAATCACGCTCAAATATATCGATCCGAGTTACGCGATTCGAAGCGTCCCTGCCGCTCCCCAAGACAACGTCTATTGTTCGATCCTAGCGCAAAGCGCCGTGCACGCCGCAATGGCCGGAAAGACAAACATTCTGGTCGGCCGTTGGCACGATACTTTTGTTCATATTCCGTTTAACATTGTCATCGGAGGCCGGCGAAAAATCGACCCGGAAGGTGACATTTGGAGATCTGTCCTTGAGACCACCGGCCAGCCTTCGCGGATGTTCAATGCCCAAGTTCAAACTGACGTTTTACGCGGTGCTGTTGAAGGAAGGTGATGTGAACGGATATCTGCGAGTCCATAGCACCATGATTTTGTCCGACTCAGGGAACGAGTTCACGGCCCACGAGTGCCAGGTGGACTTTTTGGATACAAACTGGAAGGTGCTGGACAGCGACAACGATGAGGTGAAAGGCACAAGACTGGAAACGCCGTAAACGCCCATGTCCAATTAGAACCTGCCGACAGAGATGCCCCAAGGCTCACCTGTTCTCCGCCCCCCAATCGTAATCGAACTCGAACTCGAAATCTAGTTCCAAGTACCTCAAGTAGCTCGCTGGTCGAAGATAAAACAACGCCGAAAATCACGGCTATTTAAGCTAGCTTAGGTAGATAGCCTCAGCTTTGCTTTCTCGAGTGACGCTCTGAGGACGAGGACGAGTTCGAGGACGATTACGATGGATAGAATAGAGAAATCAACGATTGGCATAGGCCGCATCGTGACCATGTTCAGCAATGAAATCCGCTTTCGAACGGATGGCTCTCATGCCCCCCAATCGTAATCGACCTCGAACTCGAACTCGTCCTCGAAGTTCTAAGTGCCAAAGTACCTCAAGAAACTCGCTGCTCGAAGATAACAACGCCGAAATCACGGCTAGCTAAGTCACCTTAGGGTAGATAGCCTCAGCTCGGTTGCTTCTCGAGTGACGCTCCGAGGACGAGGACGAGTTGTAGAGTAGAGAGGGTCCAGAAGTGATCCCTCTCCCTCGTCAAACCGGACGGGCGGATTTCCCGCATCCGGCTTTCGCGCGGGCTTGTTGCACGCAGCGTTCACAGGTTAATCAATCCCAACTCTTGGAAGTACCCATAGGCGGTTTGCCCCGGGGCCGGTTTCCACGGGCGTTGGCTACTGCGGCGCAGGCGCTGATAGAGCCGTTGCCGTACGTAGCGATTGAGCCGCTGGAAGACTTGCCGAGGTTGGCCAAGCCGATAATAATTCGTCCATCCCTTGAGGTGTCGATTCAGCTCGCCGATGAGCTCTGGGAGCGGTTTCCATCCTTGTTGGCGCGACGTCATCTCCCAGATTCTGTTCACTTCGCGTTCCATCGCTTTGTGGCTGGGCTCCATGCGCCAGTAATGGCGGCTTCGATCTGCACGCACCGGGGGCCAGGCCGATCTGATAGCCAAGGAACTCTAATCGCTCTTGGTTCCGGCGTAGATTCACTATCCGGGTCTTTTCGCGATTGAGCTTTAACCTCTCATGCCCCCAATCGTAATCGAACTCGAACTCGAACTCGTCCTCGAAATTCTAGTCCAAAGCGCCTCAAGTAGCTCGCTGGTCGAAGATAACAACGCGAGAATCACGGCTAGTTAACTTAGCTTAGGTAGATAGCCTCAGGTTTGTTGCTTTCGCGAGTGACGGTCCGAGGACGAGGACGATGGATAGAATAGAGAAATCAGCGATTGGCATAGGCCATCTTTCATCCATATCGCTCAACCTTCCTTTTGACTACATTGGCAGGGTTAAGACTAAGACCTGCACAATGAAAACGCGGAGGATCATCACCAAAGGGTAAACCGCGGCATAAGCGACGAGCGGTTGATCAGATTTCGTGATGCCGGTCGCGAAGGCTAGCGCCGGTGGGTCGGTCATGCTCCCGGCCAGGACTCCGCAAATTGTTGGATAGTCGAGTTTGAAGACCTTTCTGGCCAGCATGCCCACAATTGCCAGCGGCACAAACGTCAGGAGCACTCCGGCCGCCATCCAATAAAGACCGCTGCCCGAAATAAGGACTTGCAGAAATCCGCGACCGGACTTCAACCCCACGCACGCGAGAAACAAGACAATCCCCATTTCTCTCAGCACCAAGTTTGCAGCGGGTGAAAGATACCAAATGAGTGGACCGATTCTTCCGACCTGACTCAAGACCAACGCGACGATCAGAGGTCCTCCAGCCAGGCCTAACCTCACCGGGGCGGGCATCCCGGGCAACACAATTGGCAAACTGCCCAGAACCACTCCAAGCAAGATTCCAACAAACACTGGCAGTACGTGAGGGTGATCCAAGGTTTTCGGTGTGTTGCCCACGAGTTCGCCTAATTGGGTCACCCCATCCTTGGATCCCACCACGAAAAGAAAGTCTCCGAATTGCAGCCGCACCTGATCACTGGCGGCGAACTCTACATCCGCCCGCGTGACGCGTGTCACCACCGCGCCGTATGTGCGTTCGAAGTTGAGGTCGCCCAGACTCTTCCCTAATACCTGGCGCTTGGTAACGTAAAGATGCTCAGTCGTGAGCTCGCTCGGTACACTCTTAATATCGATCGAGTATTTCTGGCCGATAACCGGTTCGAATTCCAGAAGCTTTGCTCTCGGACCTACCAATCGAAGTCCGTCGCCAATCTGGATCAGAGAATCATCTTCGGGTACAGTGACTTTGCCGTTCCGGAGTAATCGCGAAAAGACCACGCCGGCTTCTGCGGCAAAAGGCAGCTCTCGCAAAGCGAGACCATCCACGTTTGGATTAGTAACTTCCAAATCGATGAAATCCGGAGCTCGCTCACTTGTCCCGGTGGAAAGCTCTGCACTTCTTGCCTCAGCATCCACATCGATGGAAAAGACTCTGCGGACCAACAGCATGGTCAGGATAATGCCGACGATGCCGAACGGATAGGCGATAGCGTAGGCCATGCCAAGAAAGTCGCCCGAAACCGGCTTTGGGTTTAGGCTCTGGAGCGCAGCCTGTGCGGCGGCAAGACTGGGCGTATTGGTCGTCGCACCCGCGAACAACCCCCCGATCACTGGAATTGAAAAGTGAAAGAGAAATCGAAACCCGGCCACCATCAGCCCACCCAGGACGACTACACCAACACCGAGTGCATTGAGCTCCAGACCTCTCTGTTTGACCGAAGAAATAAAACCGGGCCCTACCTGGAGCCCAACCGTATAGACAAAAAGCAAGAGGCCAAAGTCTCGAACGAACTCTAGGATCCCTTCGTCAATCTGCATGCCAAGTTGCCCAAAGAAAATGCCTGCGAATAGGACGCCGGCCGCGCCCAGTCGAATCCCGCGAATCCCCAGACTTCCGAGTGCAAGCCCGGCCGCCGCGACAATACTGAGAGCCAAGACCGCCTTCGCGACTGGACCCTGTGCCAGAATCTCCATCCATTGAAACATATCTTTTTGTTTAAACTTGCCGCTTCCACAACAGGTTACGAATCACGGCAGGTTCGTCGATTTCGTTCATATCGTAGCGCGAACTTACCTTCCTTTGGAACTGCCGACTCCGCGTCTATTGGTGAAGGGTTGCCCTATATTGGCCTTGGGGGCCTCCGGAAAACCAAGTTGTCCTCTTCGCAGTCCTTCTTTACAACTTGATCTCCGCTTTCATAACTTCTTCGAACTTGTCGTAGTTGACCGTGAAGCCGAGGTTCTTCGAGACTCGCTGCATGCCATAGTTCTCAGGCAGAATGTGCCCAAAGATACGCTCCAGGCCTTCTTTTCGTCCGATCTCCACGAGCAAGCTCAGCAATCGCGTTCCAAGCCCCTGCCCTTGGCATTCGTCGCTCACGACAATGGCAAATTCGGCTGCATTCACCCCATGGACTTTCATCAATCGGCCAATTCCGATGATCTCCTCTTCTTTCGATTCTGGAGATCGGCGAATCGCGACGATCGCTATTTCTCGTTCATAGTCGTTAAAACAAATCCGTGTTAACCGCGCATGAGCGGTCCGTTGTTCGACGGTCAGCAAGCCAAAATACCGAAGATGCACGCTCTCCTCAGACAACGTGCTGTGAAAACCAACCATCAGCGGTTCGTCTTCCGGTCGGATCGGGCGAATCACTATCGGAATACCACTTCGCAGTTTCCAGGGAGTGACATATTGCTCCGGGTAAGGCCTGATCGCTAGTCTGGGCAAATCATCTTCCCGCACGGTCAGTTCATGCAGAACGATCCTGGCATCCAGAGCGAGCATCCGGCTTGTCGAGACCAGCAATGGATTGACATCAATTTCCTTGATACTCCGTTGCTGGGCAACGAGCAGGCTGAAACGGACCAGGATTGCTTCAAGCTGCGCCAGGTCCACGCGCACACCTTTGAGCGCGGTATAGACGCGTGTCTGCTCCATGACTCGACGCGCCAAGGTGGCGTTGAGCGGCGGCAGACCGAGCGCGTAATCTCTTGTTACTTCGACAAATCGCCCTCCCGATCCGAAAAAAAGCACCGGGCCAAACTGCGGATCAACGCTACTGCCGAGCATGAGCTCGTAGCCGTCCGAAGGAACCATCGGTTCGACGGTGACACCCAAAAACGCCCTTGGGCACTTATTGAGCGAACCTTCGATCTCGCGATATGCCTGACGAATATCGTTTTCGGAGCGGAGATCCAGCCTTACGCCGCCGACGGCAGTTTTGTGAGTAACCGTTTCGGAATAAACTTTTAATACCACCGTTCCGCCCAGCTTCGCAGCCACTTTTACGGCCTGGTCTTCACTGGTCGCAAGATGCGTTTCCACAGTCGGTATGGCATACGCATCGAGGACCTGCTTTGATTCAAGTTCAGTCAGCAGGGTACGATTCCTTTTCAGGGCGCCACGGATAATTGCTTCCGCGCGCCCATAGTCGCACCCGTCTTCCAGCGCCAGCGCCGGAGTTTCATAGAGGGCGCTCAAGTTATCGTTATACCGACACATATAACAAAAGGCGTGAACAGCGGTTTCAGGATATTGGAAGGTCGGTATTCCGAACGTCTTCAGAATTGCTTCACCCGCTGTCGCTAAACTTGCTCCCATCCAGGCGGCGAGAATCGGTTTGCCAGGTATCTTCTTTAATGGTTCCAGTCCTTTCGCGATGGCCGTGGGATCTGTCATCGCCTGTGGCGTCACGATTACCAGGATGCCATCGGTGTTCGCATCCGCACTAACGATCTCCACCGCTTTTATAAATTGGTCGGCAGTCGCATCTCCGAGCAGGTCGACAGGGTTGTTTCTGCTCCAATGTCCAGGAAGAACGTCGTTCAGCTTCTGAAAGCTCTGTTCGGAGAGTTGGGCGATTTTGCCTCCCTCTGCAATCAACCGATCTACTGCCAGCACGCCCGGCGCCCCGGCATTCGTAATGACAGCCAGGCGGGACCCCCTCGGTCGAGGCTGCTTGCCCAACACTTCCGCCATGTCAAACAGGTCCTCGATGGTGTCGCATCGCAGAACTCCAACCCGACGAAACGCTGCCTCCAGCACATCGTCGTTCCCGGTCAGCGTTCCGGTATGAGACGCCACTGCTTTGGCAGCGGCTTCCGTACGTCCAACCTTCATGACAATAATCGGCTTCCGCAGAGCGACTTCCCTTGCCGCAGAAAGGAACGCCCGCGCATTTCCGATCGACTCCATGTAAATGAGAATGTTACGAGTGCTTAGATCGTCACCCAAGTAAAAGATCAAGTCTCCCCAATCGACATCGATCATCGAACCCGTCGATACCAAAGCGCTGAATCCCACTTTCTCGCGAAGGCTCCAGTCCAGAACTGACGTGCAGAGCGCACCACTCTGACTAACAAACGCTACATTACCCGGCAACGCCATGTTCTTTGAGAACGTCGCGTTTAACCCCATCTCTGGATTCATCACCCCAAGACTGTTCGGTCCGATCAAACGCATCTTCCCGCGAGATGCTAGGATCGCTCCTTCCAGTTTTCTGCCCTCTTCGCCATACTCTCTAAACCCGGCCGACAGGATAACAGCTCCTTTGACCCCCGCCTCTTCACATTCCTTAACGGCTTGCGGAACTGTGACCGCGGGAGTCGCGATCACTGCGAGATCCACCGGTGTGGGCGCCGCCTTAATGTTCGGGAAAGCTTTCACTCCGAGCATGCTGCTCTGCTTCGGGTTAATAGGGTAGACGACGCCGGCGAATGAGTGAAGGTTCTCCATCAAAATACGAGCAACGGTGTCTGGAATCCCTGTCGCAGCGATCAAAGCCACTGTCTTCGGATTCAACATCGCCTTCAGGATTGGTCTGCGGTCGACCAATACCGAACTGGCAGAAACGGCTCTGCGACTGGTTGTCTTACTCATTACGCTCCCTTTTTGAGATTGGAGCAATCCGGGACGGTTTGCTTACGCGCACTAACCGAACGCCAAACGTTAAACGCCTACCCCGTCCCGATTCGCTGAATTTCACTTACCTCCAGTACCGCGATTTGGCCGCCTTCTTCATCGGGTTCGGGTTGTGCATGTCGGAGAATGACATTCACGGCCTTTTCGGCCTCAGAATCCTCAACAATCAACTCGAGCTTAATTCGGTCCTGCAATGTCTCGGAACTTGCGTTCTCAGCCCGCAGGAACCTTTTTTCGCTGTCACAGTGCTGAACTTCAACCACTGTCAATCCACAGCGGATCCCGCGTCGTTCCAGTTCCTTTCGAACAGCATCTAAGTTCGAAGGAACAATGACAGCTTCAATCTTCTTCATTTGTCCAGAAATTATCGTCCCTGCCCACTGAGGCCCACCATGAATTTTCTATATCCGAGTTTGTATATAGGTTCTCCTCTTTTGCCGATGATATCTTAAATCGGCAGAACGCCAGATCCTACACACAGATTGACCAATCCGACTCGCCGGTTGGCCGTTCGGCGCTTGCTCAGGCATTCTCTGTTGCCTTTCAGGGCCGTCGTCGTCAACGTTTGGACATTTGGCAAAGCGAGTCTTTTCTTTACCTGAGCCTCGAATTGCGCAGAGGGAAGCAAAGCGCCCCGCGTTGCCCTGGAGTTTGGACATTTCGCCGCCATTTGCGCGGCTGGGTCTTAAGCTTGGGCTATGCTTAGCTAAAGCGACAGGCTGAGAGCCTGCGCTACTTTGCGCCATTCGAGAGTTGCTTGCTCGAGTCGAAGTCTCAGAACTTCTTCCACGATTGCCGCGATCGGGAGCCGAGCGTCCTCGGCCATGAACCGCTCAAGATTTGGCGGGAGTTGGCGGTCCCCTAAAACCTGCCTGGCCAGGTTGGCGCCAAAGACAGCCCAAGGACTCCAGGCTGGGGAGTCTTCAGCGGCCGTCAATCGCCGTGCCGCCAAATCCGCAAAGCGTAATCCCGCCGGCGCCTGCCTCGCGGGAGATGGTGATCGAAAGCGGCCGCGCTGGACGGTCATTTTCCGGGAGTACTGCCTGCGCTCGCAAATATCGGCCGAAGTCATCCAAGTGAAATACTCATACTTAACAGGGGCGGGCATTTTTCCGTCCTTGCTTTAGCCAACCACTGGCGACAGGAGCCTGCTCTCCCAAGGTTGGTGCGACCTGGCCCGCCGATTGGGCGCAAGCGACTGCCACCAAGTCAGTGACTGGTGCACTAGCTCTTGCGACTGCCGCTGTCCGAGCCGCTCTTCCTAATCCCGCGGTCCGAAGACTTCGAAACGCGGAAGGCGGTCGGAGATCGTCCGGTCACCTGCCGAAATACGCGATTGAAATGGGTCAACGATTGGAAACCGACGTCATACGCGATTTCGCTGATCCGCAGGTGCGGATTGAGCAACAAGGTTTTTGCCTTCTCGATCCGGACGCGCCCGAGATATTCCGTAAATGTCAGGCCGGTTGCCTTTTTGAATAATTTGCAAAAGTAGAACGTACTCACGTGCATCGCCTTCGCCACGTTGTCCAGATCGATCGGATCGGTCTGGTGGCCAACAATATACGCTCGTGCCCTTCGCACCAGTGGAGGTTCCGCTTCGTTCTCCTGAACCGTAATTTCGTTCGAAACCATCGAGAGATGCTTGGCAAAAATCTCTAACAGTTTAATCATCCCGTTGTACTGACTGGAACTCAGCACCTTGGTTTGGAAATACGCCTCCTTCACTTCCTGGAGATCGAGATTCGCCCCCCATTCCATGAGCTGTTTTGTGATTTTCTCGAACTGGGCCGCGCTGGGATTCTTCAACGACACCTGCCCCGTCTGCAAATAGCCGATCACCTCTTCTCCTGCATGCAATGGAACAGCCGTATCTGTTAAACCTGCAAAACAGGTTATGGTCGTGGGTCCGGAGGTGCTCTGTTCAGCGATTCTCTCTTGAATCTGCAAACAAGCCGCACACGAACGGTTGCACCGAGCCATTAAAGCGCAAAATCGGTTTTCGCGCGGTTTGCCGGCCATAGACAGATTCCAGGTTTCCAGTGGTCGCAGCGCGAGTGGTAACCCGGTGGCATCACCGAACGCCCGCTCATAATCCTTAAACGTTTCTGAACGCGACAACCGCTGCACAACCGCGGCGAGGCGATTTAGGCGGCGCTTGTCGGTAGGTGTATCTGCTCTGGCGATTTCACTGGTTGGTGAGAGAATTGCGGTAACCATATCTTGCTCCGGCTGTAGCGCATATTAACGTCGCCGGCCGGAAATCCGCAATTGGGTGAAAGCCCAGACAGTTTTAGTCGCTTCGATGATCGTGCTAGGGAATTTCCCTACCAAAGAAAACGCCTTACCGGAAGCGCGTCCCGAAGGGGACAACACCGATCGTAGCCTGGCACGAAGTGCCTGGGAAAGCGTCCCTCGAAAGAACCGTCCCGTAGGGTACGGTATGATCGGGCGTAGCTAACCCCAGAGGTATTTCTCGTCGAAATGTGCGCCGTGTTTCTTAAGGAAGGCTGAATACTCAAAATCTCGTCCCTCCAAGCATCGAATCGGTGCGCACACCTGCGCGAATCACACCGTACCCTACGGGACCGCTCTTTTGGGGTGGCGCTAGGCACTTCGTGCCATTGGAGTTTGGACGTTTCAGAGCTAAGACGCGCGGGGCGACCAAGAGAGCTCACTTTGTTAGGTTTTGAGCGTTGTTCCTGTGGCCCAACGGGCCAGGAAAGCTTAGCCCAGGGTTTACCCTGGGTTTTAGGTTTCTTTGGCTGACGCCCTGAAGGGGCGCCCGCTGACGAGGCGCCTAGGAACCACGTCTGGAAATGCCGATGCCCCTTCAGGGCTCCTCATGTTAGAATACGTTTCCCAGGGTAAAACCCTGGGCTAAGCTTTCCTGGCCCGTTGGGCCAAAGACACGACTCTACCCACATCAAAGCTTTCGGCAAATGTCCAAACTCCAAAGGCACTTCGTGCCAGGCTACGATCGCACCGTCCCTCCGGGACATTTCGCAACAGGCTTTAACTAGTTTGTCTGCCCAGCCGAGGGAAATGGTTCAATAGGATCACCCCACCGTCTAGAAGTCTAGAATGCCTACAATCGCGTCAGAATGCCAGCAGGCACGTCGAAATCCCAAAGAAGTAATCTTGCAGCTATTTCAGCGGCTTAAATCGAGCCGACTGTCAACAAACAAGAAGAGGTCGCCGGGAATGCGGATAGCCAGTAACCCCGAGTTATGCAGCCCCTCCGTGGCAAAAGGGTTAACCAGCATTCCTCTTTCCTAAAGCGTCGGGCTATTGCTTCGATCGAAGCATAGCCTCAGCTCCCCGGAGAGAATTCATTCGAAATCCTAAACTGATCTTGAAGTTAAGGTTAATGTATGATTAAGACCGGGCACGGCGATACTCGGACAATCGCATCTGCATCGCTGCCGTACGCACAACGCCGAAACCATTTGTTTGCCCGAGAGCCAACAATCATCAGATCAGCTTGCAGATCCTTGACCGTATCCGCAACCTTTTCACAAAGGGACCCTTCACGAAACTCCGTACTGCAATTCGCATATTCTTCTTTCGCCTCTTTTCCAAGGAGCTCAAGCGCATTCTGCGCACATCGCCGCTGCAAGTCTCTTGCCTTGCTCACCCATGGACCCCTTAAATACTCCAAGCTGTATGGCTCTTTATAAACGTGCAACAGAGTCACATGGGCATTGCAAGGGCGAGCTAATATAATCGCGTAAGTCACCGCTTTTCGGTTCTCCACTGTCAGATCAGTAGGCACGACAATTTCATGGAGGTTCCACAAATGGTGATCATGAATGACATTTGTCGGACGTGCAATTTCTTGCGGCTCATCTATTTCGGTAGTTTCAATCATTGCCTGACTCCTTCGTTTCTTCACCAGACTAGTCTCTTATGAGTTCGATGGCTCCGCCTGGGCTGTCCTTTTCTAAACACGGATTGGCTGTACCTGCAGAACATCACCTCAATGCTCTTCACTTTATCAAATGCGGCGGAACCAATTGCAGAGCTTCCGTGACTCTCAACAACGCGACATGACCGGCGGCCTTTTTAGTAGTGACCTGGGCGTACTGCATAATAATGTCCATTACCTTCTGGGCTTGGCGATTCCCGACCATTAACTCCACCTTTATCCGGACTTCCAACGGCCTGCTCGCCTCATTCGCAGCCGGGAGCGATAACTTGTCGCCATCCGGTTGCCGCACCTCAGTCAGGGTGAGCGCTGCATGAATGCCGCGCCGTTCCAGTTCCGCCCTGACGGCATCCAGCTTCGACGGAAGAATAACGGCCTCTATCTTTTTCATTTTTCCACAATCCGCGGCTTTTCAAGCAGTGAACTAAGCTCTTTCTCACACACGATCAAAACTGGGCATGGAGCACTCTCCAAAATGCGTTCCGCGTGGCTTCCGAAGACCCGATGTTGGATCCATCTGCCGTTATGCGTACACAAAATCAAGAGGTCCGCTTCCAACTGCCGAGCTATCTTGCAGATGTCGTGATCGGGATTACCGTACTCGAAAAAGCCTTTCGAGTCCGAATATACATTGCGCGTCTTCTCCAACAGGTTATAGAATTCCACAAATACTCTCTGGCGCTGCAGTTTGAATACATCGCAATTCCGGCTACGAGGGCTATGATTCAACACGTAGGGCTCCTCATACAGGTGTAGCAAGTTCACGGTCGATCGAAAGGTCTTGGCCAGGCAGATTGCATGGTGAATGCTCACGCTGTAATCATTTTTCAGATCTAGGGGAATAAGGATTTGCTGAAACTTCACAACGGGGTGAGGCGCTTGCGGAGCCTGACAAGATTGCGTTCTTAAAAAGGCGCGATCTACATTCTTGACGGGGCTTTGCATGGCGCTCCTTGCTAAAGGAAGCTTCCTCCCGTGCTCTTCAATCGACTACACCCGGATTGGCGGAAGCACAACATCACTTGTCCGCAGACCTTTAGCGCATTCCTGAATGACTTCCGCAGTGCTGGGATACACCAGTGGCACCTGAAGCAATTGTTCACCACCCGGGAGCCCGCTCCAACCAGATCCGAATTCGGCCGCGAGCTGGTTCACTCCATCACTCCTGAACTCCTGCAACTCCTGAATTCTGATTCCCCGCTGCTGACTCCTGAATTCCGTCTCCTGGCGCAATAAACGTCATCGAATGCCGGTAGGTTTTGTTGTACGGTAGTCGCCGGCCATGAATGACGAGCTAAATCGCGCCCGTTTTGAATGCCTGCTGCTGCCGCTGATGAACGATGCATACAACCTGGCGCGCTGGCTGATGAAAAACCAAGAAGATGCTGAAGATATGGTTCAGGAGTCATATCTGAGGGCATTTCGCTTTTTCGCGAGTTACCGCGAAGGCGCAAACTGTCGTTCCTGGTTCCTCAGGATCGTGCGGAACACCTGCTACACCGCATTGGGAGCTCGGGACATCAAACAGAAGCGGGAGGCACTGGACTCGGAAGCCGAAGAAATCGAAGATCCGTCTCCCGTGCCTTCGGTGAGCCTTTCCAAAAAAGCGACGGTTGAAGCGGTGCGAGAGGCGATCGCAGCGTTACCGGTCGATTTTCGCGAAGCGGTGGTTCTCCGGGAGTTAGAGGGATTATCTTACAAAGAGATCTCTGAGGTGAGTGGAGTTCCAATTGGTACGGTGATGTCACGCCTTGCGCGCGGCCGCCACCAGCTCTCTCTTATGTTGGCAGATCGAAAACAGTGCGATCAACTATGAATTGCCAGGAATGTGAAAACTATATCGACGCGTACGTCGATAATGAGCTGGACGTCGCCACGACGATCCTCGTCAAGCAACACCTGCGTGACTGCTCAAGATGCCAGCAATTGCTCGAGAGCCGAAAGACCCTGAGGGATTTGCTTACCAATCCACAAGTACGATTTGAGGATCCGGAAACGCTTCTTGGGAAGATTCAATCTGTTCTTCCCCCCTCTAGATCGAATGTCAAGCAGCGGTCCGGTAGCAGGTTTGTTGTATCATGGTTCTCTATTCCATTGGCCTTGGCGGCGGCACTCGTCGCGATGATCGGCCTGGTTTTCCTGAATCAAGGGGGAACGTTTGATCGCTCGCGCGGCAAAGCTCTCGCACAAGGCGTGATCGCCAGTCACGTTCGCTCCATGCTTGCCACTCACTTGCTCGATGTCACTTCGACCGATCAGCACACGGTCAAACCCTGGTTCGACGGAAAGCTTAAATTCTCCCCCCCGTTCACGATTTCGCCGAGCACGGATTCCGATTGATTGGAGGCCGGCTGGATTATTTTGATGGCCGGGAGGTAGCGGCGCTGGTCTACCAGCGCAATCGACACATTATTAATTTATTTATCTGGCCTTCAGAATCCGGTCGCAGCACCCCTGCGGAGAGCTTCACGAAGGACGGTTACAATGTTTCGCATTGGGAACGTGATGGATTCGAATTCTGGGCTGTCTCCGACGTCAACACGGAAGATCTGAGATCTTTTACAGGTCTGGAAATGCAACCGGGTTGAGATGGGGGACGAAAGTGCGCGAAGATTGCTGCGATTTGCGCTCCCGCCCGGGGGGCCGTACCGAATCAGAACAATTTGCGTCTCGTTGAGATGCACCCAAAGGTTCTTAACGTCCGAAACGCCAGTTAGTCCAAAATAACGCCGGCGGCACACCGGCCACGCAACCAAAGGATTCGCCAAGATTCCGGGCCGCGCCGGTTCTCGTCGTCTTTGGCGACTTTTGCTTTCATTTATCGCGACCCTCGCTTATACGGTTCGCAAGGCAACGGAGTCTGCTGGAAATCTTTGGAATGTCCGCTCACCGGAGGCGAGAAAGTGACTCCCTGCCTATCTTCACGACTATGGAAATTCCACGAGAAGCCGTCCTCCTTCGCATTTTCATCGGAGAGAATCATCGCTATCACCGTCTGCCTCTCTACGAGGCGATTGTGCTGAAAGCTCGCGAGATGCATTTGGCTGGCGCAACGGTTCTCCGGGGTCCCATGGGCTTTGGAAAATCCAGCCGACTTCATGCGGCGAAGAGATTTAAGATTTCGACCGACCTCCCTATTGTTGTCGAGTTGGTCGACAGCCGCGAAAAAATCGAGGCTTTTTTACCAGTCATTGATGTCATGATCGACAGCGGTCTCGCTACGCTCGAACGCGCGGAAGTGATTTATCACTCGCATAAACCACCGAATCAACGGGCCGAAACTTCAAAGGCCAGCCGTCGAAAATCGCGTTCTTAGCCCGATCCGACCTCATTCCATCATTCGCTCGCCATGTACTGAATCGCGTCAGAGTACATATCCTCCATGACAGAGTTAGGAGGGCGCACGTTCAGACTAATCGAAGGTGAACCATTGGAAACTAGTTATGGCGAAGATTTGTATTGCAGAATATTTGAGAGGACGTGAAAGACAACTAGCGTTATGGCCCGGCCAACCAAAAATCGCTCATCCGGAGAGTCGTCTCCCACCCCGAAGACCAGGGATTTGCCAGAAGAGTGTTCACTTCTCCGGATATTCCTTGGGGAAGCCGATGAATACATGCATCGCCCGCTTTACCGAGCTATCGTGCTGAGAGCGCGCGAACTGCATCTGGCCGGCGCCACGGTGCTGCGGGGCCCGATGGGCTACGGCCGGTCGACTCACCTCCATACTGCACATATCTTGCGGCTCTCCTTTGATTTGCCGATCGTCGTGGAGATCGTGGACGAGACCCCGAAAATCGTAGCCTTCTTGCCTGAATTGGAAAAAATGATGGGAAGCGGGCTCATCACCATGGAACGGGCACAGGTTTACCGATATAGCCATTAGCCATGGTGTCCTGTTCCCGAAATAGCACCTCCCAAAACCCTAAAGACTTCGAGGACGAGTTCGAGGACGAGGACGATTAAGGGAGGCGAGGACAACTCTGGTTCAGACGGCTTATCATCGTTAGTCTTGGTAGCGGCCCATCGTAATCGTCCTCGAACTCGTCCTCGTCCTCGATCTTAATTAAGCTCAGGCGCCACTTCGCCCTCCCTTGGCCCGGGGTCATTGCTGATAGCCCGCCTCGGAGGAATCACTCCATGGCAACGTGTTTACGTGTTTATCCCGAAGTGGTCCTTTTGTCGATCGACGGTTTCGCCTTGTAGAATATGGCTTGTACCTTTTCCAAGGTGATCAGCCCGGCGCCCACGACACCTTCCACGGCGACAAGGAACTCCTGAATTTTCTGCTCCGTATCCACGATCTCAATGACGATCGGCAAATCTTTGGAAATGCGAAAAGCGGAGCTGGCATGAAGATGGCTCGATCTTCCAAAACCCAGAGGTCCACGCAGTACGGTGGCGCCGGCCAGATTCATTTCGCGAGCTTTGAGCACGATCTTCTGGAACACCGGCTCTCCCTCCAACTCGTCCGCCTCTCCAAGAAATATCCTCAAAAGTAACGCTTCTTTGGGAAGTTCCATACAATCGGATTTAAAAATCAAAAACTAATCCCTTGTGTGAGTTGCCAACCCAGTGCGACACACCCAAAAGAAAGCCCGGTCGAAAAGACAATATTAGACAAGGCCGACAGCCACCTGCCGTCGATGATTAAGTTATACGTTTGCAAGCTGAAAGACGAGAACGTCGTCAACCCACCGCAAATCCCGACCACCAGCAATTGCTGGAGCGCACTTGCGATACTGCTATTTGCAATGTGCGTCAGAAGACCAGAACAGACGCCGACAATTGTCGAACCCACCAAATTTACCACCAATGTTCCAAAGGGAAATGTTTCACCAAAGCGCTGAGCGACGAGGCCCGACCACCAATAGCGCCACATGCTTCCTATAGCTCCACCCAAAAATACGAGCAATATAGCCAATCCCATACTCCGACCACGATTTAGCTGCGTAGCGTGCTTAATAAAGCGCGGGACGCACGAGGAAATGGCGCGGCAACAATGGCGCCTACCCAAATACTGAAAAGACATAGCATGTGCGATAGCGCAATATTTAGCCAAAGATCCCAGAGGGCGCCGTGGCGGGCTGCGTTATATGAGATCAGGCTGAACGAACTGAAGGTGGTGTAGCCGCCACAAATTCCGACCATTAGAAACAGTCGGCTGCGCGGACCCAGGTAAATGTCCCCGGACGGATCTGAGACAAAATTCAAAAAAGAAATAACAAAGCAACCGCTTACATTAACGATTAGAATTGAGAGTGGTGTCCAGACCGGCATTGAAGACATCCATTGTACGATCGCATAGCGCATCAGACACCCAATCCCTCCACCGGTCGCCACCAATAAATACCTTCTCATCAAAACAAAATGACTTAGTTTTTTCGGTTGCCAGCCGCAACTTTTTTTTTATCAGTGGCCATACGGGTTGCCCGTGTCCACCGCTGCCAGCGCTGCGAAGAAGCCACCGAGCGACAGTGCAAAGCCGCCGCCTAGCATGTCGCCCATGAAAGCAAAGAACAACGGGTAGCTTGTCAAAACCGGAATTAACAGAACGACAAAGATTGGCGTGACAGAAACGATGTAGGATGCGAACCGGAAAATCCACGAACTCTCCTCCGATACGATTTTCATCCTTGTGAAAAAGCTTCCATAAATCCCATGAACTCGAAGGCCAGCGTTGCTACTGATTACAGGCCCCACGCCGAACCAGATGTCACTGAGCATAATAAAACTCCTGTCCACGCATCAAGTGCGCCAACAGGAGTCATTAGCCCTGAATAACGGTCAGGCGGTTTCCCCAATTTCCGGGGAGGCAAACTCCATTGCCTCCCCAAGTATTTATTCGAATTGCCAGTGTCACAACTAAAATTCGAGCGTCCGCGTATTTTTTCTTGGTACGCCCGACCAGGCAGCTCTGACGGCGGTTGTGAGTCGTACTGGTCGAGCGAGCAGCCGCAAAAACAGCTGGCCCCGACCCAGATGGCCGGTGACCGCGAGCGCTGTCTCCCCGCCGGCATGGACGAGTATCTTTCCAAACCACTGAAAGGGCTCGACCTCTTCGCGCTGCTCGAACGAATCTCCAAGCATCGTAACGACAGAACTGGCGCGGCTCAACCCGTGTAGCCCTCTACGGTCTTCTCGTCTCGAAGCCGCGCTTGTTCGGGATCAAGTCCCGCTGCCCGCCGAGCCTGCCTTTGGCGGAGCAGGTCCCAGCACTGGTCCAGCATAGTCTGGAGCCGCTGGAGTCGCTCGCGATCAGCATCCGTCGCGGTACCGCGCGACTCCCGCTCGAAGAGTTCGTGCTCCTCTCGCGCAAGCTGATCGATATGGTCAGTAACCTTCTTGTCGTCCATGACGCTTTCCTATGGCTGTTCGCGGCAGGGTGCAATTGTTTTGTCGCGGTGTCAGCGTCCTTCGACGCTCGGTACGCCGTTGCGCTCCACCACGACTTGTCGCATCCCGCGTCCAGCCAGTGCTTCGTAGTCGTGGCCGGCGTCCACTGAGCAAGTCCAAAGAAAAACCAAGGGCACGTTGGAGGTATTGATGGAGCGGTGCGCCCAAAACGGAGCGACGTAGGTTACTTTGCCTGGCGCGAGCTCCGCGGTGGATGTCGTTCCATCCTCCTGCTCGAACAAGACGAGCCCACGCCCTGAGAGGGCCTGGTAGGTTTCCGCGTGATTGCGTTTGCGGTGGTAATGGCCGCGCGTGAGGTGGTACTCCGAGCCGACCTTGCCTGGGTAGATGATGGTCGTGCCGAAAAAGATGTCGCCCTCGGCCTGGCTCTGGTTAAACGCATAATTCTCGTAGCAAACGGGGTCGTTTTCTTTCTGAATGCGCAGTTCCAATGCCTCGGGATCCAGAAAGAGTCCTCGCAGGTCCGAAAGGCGCTTCTGGTAATGAGCCGTTGCCTCTGGAATTACACCGCTGTTGATCTCAAAGGCGACGCTGCACGGCAAAGGAGAGCTTAGTTCTTTCATCTAGCCCGAAAATACCACAAAGCGAAGGTGCCGGGGTTGTGAGATTTTCGACGTAGACCTCCCGGCACCGCGCTGGCAACGAACTGAGAGTGCGCCAGAGATGAGACCTCCGAGACGCCGACGACGATGTTACCGGCGAGCGTCGGAAGCATGTAATGTCCGGCGCGCTCTGCCGGCCGTCACAAGGTTCTCTTCCAGAATCCGCTTAATCTCAAGGACGGCCGCTTCATTGGAGAAGACATTGTGGCCGGCCGGCACGATCTTCTCGGACTCCGCTTCGGCGAGATGCGAACTCCCATAAGAAACAACACCGTCGGAACTTTGGGTTCCGCCGCCTAGTCCCCGGTCACCGATGATGCTGTGGAAAGGCACCAAAATCGGCAAGCCGGCCAAACTGTCCAGGAGCGGGTTTGGAGCGAGTGAGAACAAACTGGTGGGACCACCCCGAACGCTCACGCTTGCGAAGTAGCGATTCAAGACTCCGGGATTCTCTGCGTTAAACTCATGGAGCGCCTGAGCAACAGTTTTGGAGTGCCGGATTATGCGGTTACCAATGCTGCCTACGATGCCAGCGGCCAACCGGCTGCCGCGATGAGGCACGGCGAGAAAAACGACTCGATCAACGCAAGGCTGGTGGCGGAAAAAGAAATATCCTGAAATAATATCCTTCAAGTCGGCCGAGAGGGACAAACGGTTGAATGGCTTATTGGCAAACCCGTTCCAGAGTGCATCGCCGCTGTCGGAGACCAACGTGTGGGCCAGCAGACCTCCCATGCTGTGTGCGACGACGACGACGTGGCGGGATGCAACAGCGGCGCCCTTCGGGTCGAACAATCTTTGCGTCGCTTGAAGATCGTTGCGAAGCTGCTCAGCGCTCTCTAACACCGGTTGCCCAGTCGGATAGAGAAAGAACCATGGTTGGTAGCGCTCGAGAATCGCCGGGTCCGAGCAAAGATCGTTTGTCAGGTTTTGCCAGGAGATTGGAGAAGCGATCAGCCCGTGAATGAACAGGATCGGAATCTTGCCTGGGTCATAAGGATGAATCATATAGATGCCGGTAGCAAACCTGGGATGATCGGGTCGCAGGAATGAACTGGCAGCGCTGCCGGCCACTTTTCGGGCGTGCGAGTAGAGAACGGCCAAGCCGGCGGTGTAATTGGCTGCTATCGGATGCTTGCCATAGATCGACCTCACGACGATAGGGTCGAAAGCATCGTACACTTTCAGGAGTGGCAACTGTCCAGGGCGATCCTCTTTTACCGCGGTTAAACCAAGAACAATCCCGGAGGACGGGTAATGTTTTTCTTTCGGAGTACTATGCGGATTCCTTGAGTAGACTACGATCGGCGTGCCCTGGCCGATGATTTTGTATTCGTGGCGAAGACCCCGTTGCCGCAGCGAGTTGGCCAGGAACACGTTTTCAGGATGCGCTAAGTATTTGAGCGATTCGCCTCGCAAATAAGGGCTCAGAGCGATCTTCGCGCGGTCGCCTTGCCAATTAACGATCGGTTGATCAAATGCCGGATGAATGACGGCGGCCGTGGCGTAAGAGATTTTTACCAGGTGCGCGCAGCCGGAAAGCAAAGAGCATAGAAAACTGGCCGCAGCGAAGCACAGACTTCCCGCCGGTATTTTGCCGGTAGTGGACCGATTTCTTCGAGACACCCGGAAGACGATGTCCCTCGACATTGGCTTTTGCGGCAATCCGTCTGAACTCTGCACCCGGAGACTCGGGATCTTCTCCTCTGAAACTTGGGCCTGGCCTCCGAGCACATTTCGGAATTCAGGAGTCAGGAGTTGCAGGAGTTCAGGAGCTAGAGAATCTGGGAGCTTGGCGAAGATTTCCCAGCGAGATGTTGGTCCTGGATTTTCGGATAAAGACCTTGCTCGCGTATTCTGTAACTCCTGCAACTTCTGACTCCTGAGTTCCGCCTCCTGCAACCTCTCTGATACTTGAAGTCGGCCGCCGCGCAAAAGTTTCTTCTCAAATCTTCACACGCGCTAGCCCGTGGGCCGCTCCTGACTTGCCAATAGATCGCGGATCACCGGAAGATCATATCGGCAACCTCCACTGGCCGCTATAGTTCAGTGGGACTAATCTCAATGGCACTTATGATTCCCTTCTCGATCCTAGACCTTTCCCCGATCGCACAAGGCGCAACGCCTACCGATGCCTTACACCATTCCCTGGATTTAGCGCTGCATGCCGAACATTGGGGTTATCGTCGCTACTGGCTGGCCGAGCACCACAACATGACGGGCATCGCGAGTGCCGCGACAGCCGTAGTAATCGGCTACATTGCGGGCGGAACGAAAACGATTCGCGTCGGGTCCGGTGGTGTGATGCTACCCAATCATTCTCCCCTTGTCATCGCCGAGCAATTCGGGACTCTGGCTTCACTCTATCCCGACCGCATCGATCTAGGTCTGGGTCGTGCGCCGGGTACCGATATGCTTACTGCGCAAGCTTTACGCCGCGATCCTTTCGCCGGCGCGGATCATTTTCCGGAAGACGTGCAGGAACTCCAGGCTTACCTGGAACCTTTCCAACCGGGACAGAAGATCCAGGCCGTCCCTGGCGCCGGAACGCAGGTGCCGATATGGCTACTCGGTTCGAGTCTCTTTAGCGCACAATTGGCCGCCTTGCTTGGACTCCCATTCGCCTTTGCTTCGCATTTTGCCCCCGCCGCTTTGATGCAGGCGCTGGAGGTCTATCGGCGCAAGTTTCAGCCCTCCCGGCAGCTTGAGCAACCGTACACCATGATCGGCGTCAATGTATTCGCCGCCGAAAACGATGAGGAAGCACGCCGACAATTCAGTTCGGTGCAGCAGGCCTTTGTCAATCTTCGACGCGGAAGACCGGGCCCTGTACCCGCGCCCATCGATGACATCACGAAATATGCTGCCGATTTCGAGATCGCACAGATCGAAGAGGCGCTGGCCTATTCCGCCGTCGGCTCCGCTGAGACGGTGGAACGAAAACTCCGGGCTATTCTCGAAGAAACCAAACCCGACGAACTGCTAGTCACGGGACATTTCCACGACCATGCCGCCCGGGTACGTTCGTTTGAGATCACTGCCGCGATCCGGGAAAGCCTCGGCAGTTCCGGTGATGAAAACACAGCGAAAAGGGAATGTGGCGTCCTGTAGCACAGGCGTGTCGGGCTTGCATTCATTCGATTCGGTCGACGCGTTTATCCCACACTCGGGGCTAAGACCTTTAGCCCCTCTGGGACGTAAAAACGTCGCAAGCAGGCGACCGCTAAGACAACCATCGCTGGACCGGGCTGATAGACCCGCCAAGAAAGCCAGGAATTTCCGGTGGTTGGTAGTATTCCCATTTCTTGTCCGCCTTTTTAATATTGGTGTCGGGTTTGGCCTTGAAGGTATTCAACTGTGTCGCACCGGTACAAACGTAGAGTTTACCTCTATAAATGAAGAAGGCATTCGGGTCGATATCGTTCAGCTTGCCTTTCGTCATGGCATTCGCGCAGTATCCTCCGTACTGCGGCTTATATTTGGCCGGGCTCTTATCAAAATCTGCTTTGTCGGCGGCTGATGCAAAATAATAAGTCGCACCTTCGTAAATGCTGGAATACTTCGGATCCCCCTTGATGGCTTGCCCTTGCTTGAAATAGGCCACAGCGTCATAGCCCTTAAGGATAACTCCCTTCTCGTCAACGTTCAGTTTCGGGTGCTTAGCCCCTTTCTTCCCCCCAGCAGCCTCAGCCTGAGCCAGAAGCGGTGTATCGGTTCCAAGGGTTGGCGCCAGGACTGCCGGCAGAGAAGGGACATTTTGGAGCCCGTTCGCCTCTGGTTCGCCCGCGCATGCGGAAGAGAACACTGCGAAGGATAAAGTGGCGGCGATGAGCGGCTCGGCGATAAAGCGTAAACATAGCGCCCCCAATGTCGCCGTGCTGAGTTGCGATTTCGTTGGATACATGTCAATAAATCTGAGCTTCCGCCGTGCCACGCCCCGCTCTTGATTATAACGCGTTCCTATTGAAGGTATTAAATAACTCAGGAGTCGCTTGCTGCACTTTCTTGCGGTGTTGCACCTGTTGTCCTGCGCCTCATCTGCAACAGTCACAAGACTATGTTCCACAGTTTGTGCCTACCCATCTAAGACAGTGTCAGTGTCGGTGTCAGTAGAAGGCAGAACTTTTCACGAACCCCAAAGGGAACAAAGAGCATTGAGCACAAGGAAGCAAATTTACCAAAGGAGAATTTCCTTCTCGCCCACTTCTGAGCATCGGCCCAATAAGTTTCTCCCCGCTGACACTGACACTGACACCGACACTACAGCGTGCGCCGAAGCCGACCAGCCTCCACGATCTGCCAGGCGATCACCCCTGGTATCCCCAACGCTAGTTCCCGTACGCGTCGAAGCAGTGCCAGGGCCAACGCCATGTCGCCGGGAATGCCGAGCAAATTTCCCAGGAGGATATAGCCTCCTTCCTGCACGCCTACGGCCCCAGGTACGAGAAACGCCGCACCTCGAACAAAAAGCGAGGTGCTTTCCAGGATAATGGCAGTCGTGAAGCTTGGTCGCAGCCCAAGTATCCAAAGCCCGATCCAAATCTCGCCGGATGCGATGATCCAAGACAAGATCCAATAAAAGCAACACCCGACTACTCCGGACCGTCTCGTATAGAGAACCCGGATTGTCCGGTCCAGTGCCTCTCCGCCTTGGATAAGCGATTCCCACTGTGGTGATTTGGCAAGGCGAGACGCCAACATCGTGCTCCATTTGAAAATGCCCGCACGCTGCACCGCGTAGAATCCGGTGACCGCCAAGACGCAAGTCAGCACGGCGACAAGCACTGGGCGGACGAGATCCGTTCGCCCCGTCGCGGCGACGAGCAGGATCCCGGCCGTTATAAGAAACAACACCCGGGCGACGATGCCGATCGTCACATCCACGATGATCGCGGCGATTGCGGTCTTCAATGGCATTCCCCACATCGCGGCCATGCGCGCAACGACAATATCTCCGCCCACGCGGGCAGTGGGCAGAAGATTGTTGATTGACTCACCCACCCAATGCATAAAAAAACTGCGAATTAATCGCACCCTATTATTCTTCGGGATCAGGACTAACCAGCCAACCGAATCGCTGAGGGTCTGTACAAAATGATAAAGCGTTAAGGCGAGCAGGCCCCAACCGGCGCGGGCGATCGCGGAGCCAACTTGTGCGGCGCCCTCGCGCACAAGGAGAACAATAAACAGCGCGACCCCGGCAAGTCCCAAACAATAGACGATGGGTTGAATCGACCTGAAATCTTTCACTGCTTACGGGGGGCATACTAGCCTGTGTCCACAAATCTTCGAGATTTGTATCTTCAAAGTCATTCCCGGCTACGGCCCGCAGGGCCGGGAAAACCCAAAGCCCCAGGCTTAAGCATCATCGGAGAAATAAATTCAAGATGAATTTCGAACGCTGTTAGATAAGCACGGAGGTTCTTTTAGGGGCAATCTTTGTGAGATTGAGGGCGGTTCCCTCGCGCCCTTTCAGGGCGCGACGCCGTTTCATGCGTTTCCCGAGATTTAAACCCCACAAGCGCTAACTTAGGCGAATGTATTTTGTCCCGGAGGGACAGCATGATAGTAGCCAGGCACGAAGTGCCTGGGTAGCGATGCAGAGGGGCCCCCCGTCCCGGAGGGACGGTCGAAGTCATTGTCAGTCCCAGGAGAGAGCAAAAGGTGTTGGCCACGGCCGGATTATTTTCTGGCATTTCGCATGCTAAAACATGTTTTGCTGAAGTTCCTCTCACTAAGCCGAGATCAGTTCAATCGTCCCGCTGGGACGAGGCTATTTTCCTCGTGACTCCAGGCACTTCGTGCCTGGCTACTATCAGCCTGTCCGGGACAAAAGCCATTCACCCATCGAAGCGCCTCGCATAAGTTAGCGCTTGTGGGGTTGAAACCCCGGGCTGAGTCATGCAGCTCCTTCGGGGCAAAGACATCAATTCCGTTTCCCCGTCACGCGCGGTCTCGCGCCCTTTCAGGGCGCTTGCCAAAGCGGGGCGCGTCGTCTGGCACTGCGCTATTCGAGGCTTATACGCCAAACCGTCCTCGGCTTGGCACAGATCTAGCTGTCTTAGAAACTGAAATCTCAGTCCGACCGGACCAATGGTTTCTCACGAAATTCTCTCGGCATCCTGGAAGGCGTTCCGCTTGGGAACAGCCAATCCAGGATGCTGAGAGAAATCAGCAAGAGAAATCTCACCTGGTAGAGGTGTCTCTCACTGACTCTCAATGTTAAACCTTAACTTGAGTAGAAATAGACATCATGGAAATCATTCAACACCGGTCAGAGGTGGTGGCGGAGAAGAAGTTCAGCCTGAGTTTGAACGGAGTAAACCTCTGCGATCTTTCGTTTGATGAATTTGGAAAGCACGCCATCGGCCTCGTCAATATCGACGACGTTCACAGGTTTTGCCGGGTGACGTTGGCAGTGATCGATGACCTCCCGACAGGCGAAAATATAATCGACGCTTTGCCGGAGAGTTTAAGATAGGATTCGGTTATCCGAGCCATCGCGGGTTCTTGGCCGTCCCGTCGAAGTGCTGGCTGATCTTATAACGTTCAAACTGACCGTTCGCGGCCGCCTCACGTGTTCGGCCGAGGAGAGCAGCAATTGCCTCTTTCGCCATCGGCTTGAAGCTGCGAGCAGCTTCGATCGCCTGATCGAGAATCTCCAGGTTGTCGATCCCAGTAATCACCACCGAGGTTGGCAGGGTCATGGAGTAATGCAGTGCCTCGATTGGCTGTACCGTTTTGCTGCGTAAAATAAAATCGTCACCGAATGTTTTCATCGCTTCCACGCCGATCTCGGCCTTCAGCAGAACGGGTAACACTTGATCCTCGAAGCTGCGGAAGTGCGCGTCCATGACATTGAGCGGCATCTGGACAGCGTCGAAATGAAAGTGATTTTGCGCCGCGATTTCCAGCATTCGGAGGTGAATGAACGGATCTTGTGCCCGGTAAAACCGATGTATCGGATCTTGCCCGCCTTTCGAGCGTCCAACATCGCTTCTTGAGATCCATTCTCACCAAAAATGCGGTCAGGATCGTCGGGACGAATCACTTCGTGGTGTTGAAGCAGGTCGATGTAGTCGGTTTGGAGTCTTTGCAGTGATTCGTCGATCTGCCGCCCAGCTTCTTGCCTCGTGCGACCATCGATTTTCGTCATCAGAAATACTTTTTCGCGATAGCCCTCTTGCAAGGCTTTTCCCATCCGAGCTTCGCTGACGCCGTTGTTGTAGTCCCAGCAGTTATCCATAAAGGTAATTCCCCGGTCGATCGCGCTGCGAACGATTTTGATGCTGTCCGCGTCCGAAAGCTGTGGTTTCCCAATATGGTATCCGCCCAACCCAATGATCGAGATTTTCTCTTCGGTACGTCCGAGTGTGCGATAGAGCATATCGCCATTGCGCGTTTCCGGTGGCCGCCTTTGCTCGGACCGTTGGGCCGCCGCTTCAGCGGCTGCCGCGATCGGCCGAAAGATCCCCTGACCGGCAGCAGCACCTAAAGCGAGCGAACTCGAGGTTTTCTTCAGAAAATTTCGTCGACTGATTTCCATTGCGTTTCTCCCGGTTTTGATGATTCGTTTGCGAAGTTACGAATGGTTTTACACTGGCGATAGGCTGGTTATCGATTTCCGATGGCCAAGCATGTTGTTGAGGGCCTGGACCCTTCCCAAAGCATCGATCCGTTCCGCTACGTATAATACTAGACTGTGGGAATGTCTTGTATACCTTCGGTTCCGAGGTTTATTGGGATTTTAAGTGGCCAAATCCCGATCGAAATTCTCCCGTCCAGCCGATTATTTAGTCTATCTTGGTTACAGGTTGATTGCCTGGGTCCTTTTGCAACTTCCGCTCCGCTGGACCTTCAGGCTCGGGCAAGTACTCGGGAGGTTGGGCTATCTGACTCTTGGGAAATATCGCAAACTTGCATCGGTTAACCTTGGAATGGCCTTTCCCGAATGGACGAAGAAAGAAGTGCGAAAAAATGCCCGGGACCATTTTCAGACACTGACAGCTAATCTTCTCTGCTCAGTGGTTCTCACCCAAAAACCGCGCGAAGCAACCTCCTACATCGACATTTCTCCGCTGCTCGCCGCGGCCTCAAGGATCAAAGATGCCAGCAGCGTGATCTGGGTGATTAATCACGTCGGGAACTGGGAACTGTTCATTCTGGCACCTTTATGGTTGCAGCACCCGCTCTGGGCAGTCATTTATCAGAAGCTCAGCAACGAATTTCTGGACCGGCATGTCCAGCAATCGCGGGAAAGTTCGGGCGTATTGACGATCGATCGGACCGAGGGTCTGCACCGGGGCGTAACGATCTTACGAAATCGAGGGATGCTGGGTGTTTTGATCGACCAACATGCCGGTGACAAGGGCGTCTGGACTCCGTTTTTCGGTCGCTTGGCGTCAACGACTCCGTTTCCGGCAGTTCTGGCAAAAAAGACGGGCGCAGCGTTGATGCCGGTCAGCATTGTCACCTCAGGAATTGCGCGTTGGCGCGTCGAGGTAGACGATTTCATCCCTAGCCACGGAGCATCCACTGCTGAAATCACCTCGCGCATCAATCTCAGTCTCGAAAACAAGATTCGCAAAAATCCGAGCGATTGGTTCTGGGTACACAACCGATGGAAGACGCCCAACCCGCAATTTTTGCTTCGCCATTATCATCGGGGTGTGTACGTGCCGACTCAGGCGAACGGACTCAAGCCCTTCCGCGTGCTGATCCTGTCGAGCAGATCGCCGGCTGAGGCAGCCTGGAGCGTAGAAGCGGCACGACGCATCAAGCGGGGGCGCCCTGACTTATGCCTGTCCGTCCTGGTCATCGATAAACTCGCCGATTGCTGGCGCAACGTTCCGGAAGTCGATGAACTTTTGCAAATAAAGCTCAAGAGCAGCGTGTTCGCGGTTGCTCGTAAAATCCGTGGTCGGTTCGAGGTAGCAATTCTTTTTCCGAGTTCGGTGCGCTCCGGTATCGAGATCTGGCTGGCCGGAATTCCGCGTCGAGTCGGTTTGTCCAAGCCATGGCGCGATTTCTTTCTCAACCAGTTTGTCCGCCAGCGGTCCGGATCGCTTTCGCCGCAGGAAAATGAGCCGCTTAGAATCGCTGAGCGCATTGGCGCAGATCTAGCGGAGAAATTACCCTCATTGTTCGCTCCGAACACACCTTAGCAGCAAATTGGAATCTCTTTTAGAACTGCAAGAGATCAGCAAGTCATTTTACGGGGTCAAAGTCCTCGAAAAAGTCAACTTTGATCTCCGGAAAGGAGAGGTCCATGCGCTCCTGGGAGAAAACGGCGCAGGAAAGTCAACGCTCATCAAAATTCTGTCTGGAGCTAACAAGTTAGATTCCGGCAAAATAATATTTAAAGGTGGAGAGATCCATTCGAGCTTTGGCCCAAAAAGAGCAGAAGATCTGGGCATAGTCACAATCTACCAGAACTTTCATCTGATTCCTCACTTAAGCGTCGCGGAGAACTTAGCAATTAGAAGATTCACCGCAGAGAGAGGGATCCTGATAAACTGGCCGATCCTCTACAGTCAGGCTGAGACAGTTCTACAGAAAATCAATTTCCCGATAGACGCAAAAGCCAAAGTTAAGGATCTCAGTGTTGCCAAAAAACAAATGCTCGAGATCGCAATTGCCTTATCGAAGCGTGCCGAGATCATCATTATGGATGAACCCACCGCAGCGCTGAGTAAGACGGAGACCGAAGTGCTTTTCGAGATGATCGGGCAACTGAAAGCACAAGGGATTGGCATCATCTTCGTCTCTCATAAGCTGGAGGAAATCAAGCAGGTTGGAGACCGGGTAACGATTCTTCGTGATGGCAATAATATTGCGACTCTCAATCTTCGGGAAGCGGAGTTGAGAGAGATTATCAGGCTGATGATCGGCCGAGAAATGCCGATCGAGCAAAAAACAAAAAGTAACGTTCAAAACGATATCGTCTTCGCGCTGGAAGATGTCATGAACCAACACTTTGTGCGCCCGTTAAATCTAGTGCTCCGAGAACACGAGATCTTGGGGATCACCGGACTCGTCGGTGCAGGAAAAACGGAATTGGCCCGGGTGATGTTCGGCGCGGACAGAATTGAGACGGGCAGGATGTATCTGCAGGGAAAGGAAGTTAAGATCAGCAGCCCGCGACGTGCGGTGAAATCAGGGATTGGCTATCTGCCGGAAGATCGGGATGCGAAAGGATTGTGCCTGAACATGGGGGTGCGGGAGAATCTGACCCTGGCGTTCCTGGCGAAGCTCAAACGGGTATTCCTTGATCGAGTGTCCGAATCAAGGCTGGTCAAGGAAACGATCAAATCGGTTCAAATCAGGGCGAGAAACGCTTCGCAGCACGTCAAATATTTGAGTGGCGGCAACAAACAAAAAGTAGTCTTCGGAAAATGGCTCGAGGCGAATTGTAAAGTCCTCATTCTCGATGAACCGACAATGGGCATTGACATTGGAGCGCGGAAAGAAATCTATGAACTCGTGCATCACTTTATTGAGAAGCCGCAGAAAGCGGTGGTCTTTATTTCCAGTGACATTAATGAAATATTGGAAGTCGCCGACCGCGTCCTGGTGATGTGCGAACGCAGTATCGTTGCCGAACTTCGCGCCCAGGAAACCAATAAGCAGGAGATTATTCAGCACAGCATGCGCTTGATCAACCAGGTGGCATAGACTCCGAGAGCAGCAATGCACGCAGAAAAGGTGGACGGGATGGTCGCAAAACAGATTCGCGCTGTATTTAGTAACCAGGCGATCTCCATGTTATTGATTTTAATGGTGATGTGGTTTGTCCTATCACTGCTGTCTCCCTATTTTTTTACGATTGGCAACATATCGGAAATAACTCTGCAAACCGCGGTGATAGGCATCATTGCCGCGGGCGAGACTTTAATCATCATCTCTGGCGGCATAGACTTATCGGTGGGCTCGATCTTTGCCTGCTCCGGAGTGCTTGGAGGGTTAGTATTGCAAAAGAGTGCTAATTTGCCGGCCGCACTGCTCACCACGATCTTCTTTGGAGGGATCCTGGGGTTTCTGAACGGTTTGTTTATAACCCGTCTACGGGTACCGCCATTTATCGCGACGCTGGGGACGCTGGGGATCGCGAGAGGTTTCGCTTTGATCCTTTCAAGGGGCATCCCGATCTTTGGTCTTAATCCAAACTATCTGTGGATTGGCCAGGGAAAGGTCTTTAATGTTATTCCAGTCCCCACGATTATTCTCTTGTTAGTGTTTGCTATCGTTTTCTTCGTCGCCCATTACACCCGGTTTGGACGGTTTGCCTATGCGATCGGGAGCAATGCAGAGGCGTCCGTTTTGTCGGGGATCAATTTAAGACTGGTGACCTTATGCATTTATACCGGCGGCGGATTGTTATGCGGTGTGGCGTCCATCATCGAAGCTGCCCGTTTGGCGACGATTCAACCGGCCGGTGGCAGTGGATATGAACTTTTGGCGATCGGCGCGGTGGTGATCGGCGGCACCAGCTTATTTGGGGGAGAAGGGAATGTTGTCGCGACGCTGATCGGGGCGATCATCGAGACGACTATCCGAAACGGTCTTAATATTTTGGGGGTGAACGCGTTCTGGCAGTACGTCGTGAACGGCGGCGTTATCATTGCGGCGGTTGCGGTGGACCAAATGAAACGGCAGCTCTAGTCCTGAAATCACAAGAGCCCAGACCCGTATGTGATTTTCGCCCCCTTTTGTGTTGAACTCAGAACGGGAAAATATACGATCCCAGACGAGTTGTCTGATCCCCAGTTTCCCCCAAAGAACGTTCTCGCATGAAAAAACTAATTCGCCTCTTTTTGTCTGTTGCATTGCCCGTAGTTTTCCTCCTGAGTTGCACTGTCTGCCAATTCGGCCAAGCAAAGGCCCAGGGGACCATTGTTTTTATCCCCAAATCGACGTCAGCAACCTTCTATCTATTCCTGGTCAAGGGCGCAAAAGATCGAGCCAAGGAGCTCGGCTATACCATCGATTATCAGGGTCCGGCGACAGAAACAGAGATCGCTAGCCAGGTAGATTTGGTGCGCAATATTTCCAAGACGAAACCGGCGGGTATTCTTCTTGCGGCTCTTGATTCCAAGGGGCTCATCCCGCCGGTCGAAGAAGCTTTGCAAAACGGTGTTCCGGTCGTGATGGTGGATTCTGGAATTGACAGTGATCTGCCGAAGGCCAGTGTCACCACCGACAATTACGACGGCGGATTTAAAGCCGGATTGCAGATGGCCAAACTGTTAGGAGAGAAGGGATTGGTCGCCAATCTCGGAATTCAGGCCGGGTCCGTTAGTTCAAAAAGAAGTACCGGCTTCGACGATGCGATCGCCAAGTTTCCAAACATGAAAGTCCTTCCGACTCAGTGGACGAACGCGGATGCCGCGACGTCGATGAATATCGCCGGGGATCTACTGACTGGAAACCCGGATATCGCGGGTTTTTTCTCGGCCTGTGCACCCACTGCGGTCGGTATTTGCCAGGCGATCAAAGCAAAAGGCCTCGAGAAAAAGTTAATGGTAGTCACCTTTGATCCAAGTCCGGAGATTCTGCCTCTGTTTGAGAGCGGAGTGATTCAATGTATTATTGCGCAAGATCCGTATCAGATGGGATATGAGGGAGTGGGTTATATCGATAAGGCGCGCAAAAATGTCGCGATTGACAAAAGGAAGATTGAACTGCCACCCGTCCTGATTACTCCGGAAAATTATAAGAGCCCGGAAGTGCAGAAATTGCTCCAGACGCCGGACAAGTTTTAGTGGAGGATTCTTTAAGCAGAAGTCAGGAGTTGCAGGAGTTGGAGAATACGCGAGCGAGGCTGGATCCAAAATTTCAGCTAATACCCTTGACTTGCGAAGCCGTTCTTGAGCCTGAACTCCTTCCGCCCAAGCTGGCAGATAAGAGTTGCTTCTGCCGAGGATCAACTGCACTTTAGTGCCCCCCCTGCTCGCTTATGGCGGCTATGCAAACTCGCCCCACGATTCGTGACATAGCTCGCAACACCGGGTTTCACTACTCGACGGTTTCTCTGGCGTTGCGAGATCACCCCCGCATTCCGGTTTCCACGAAGGAGATCATCCGCGAAGCCGCAAAAGGACTTGGTTACCGACCGGACGCCATGCTCAGTGCGCTTTGTGCATACCGGTTGATGAAACGGCTGCCGAAGGAACAGACTGTGATCGCCTGGATCACGAACCACCGCACACGAAACGGTTGGAAAATGTCGGCCTGTACGCGGGACTATTTTGAGGGTGCATCGCAGCGTGCAACAGAGCGCGGTTACCGCCTCGAAACTTTCTGGCTCTCTGAACCAGGAATGACCGGTGCGCGGATGAGCAGCATTCTCTGGACCCGGGGGATTCAAGGCGTGCTGCTCCCGCCCCAGGAACAGCTGAGCAAGATAGACCTGGAATGGGACAATCTCTCCGCGGTGACGTTTGGATACACTCTCGTGAAACCGCGTTTGCACCTCGTTTCAAACCATGAATACCGGACCATGGGCACGCTATTTGCCGAACTGGAACAGCGGTTCTATCAACGAGTCGGGTTAGTGAATCTGCGTGAACATGACAAACGAGTCGACAACAATTGGTTGGCCGCCTATCTCGTGGAACAGACTCGTCTGCGGCCGCAACATCAAATACCGCCGTTGGTCCTTGAGCAGTGGAATCCCAAGGCATTCTTATCATGGGTTGAGCACTATCGACCGGATGCGATTGTCACGAGACTTCCGGAAGTTCACAGGAGCCTCAGGCGTGCTGGTTACAGCATTCCGGAGGACGTCGGCGTCGCTTACCATACGCTGGACGAAAAGAGTCGATTCCTGTCAGGAATGAAGAAAAACTCTTTACAGATCGGAGTGATGGCAATCGATCTACTTGTTGACATGCTTCATCGCAACGAACGCGGAATCCCGGTCCGACCATACCTGCTCATGGTTGAAGGTTCCTGGGTCGAGGGGAACACCCTGCGCAAGCCGTCTAACTTATGCGCCTCACCTTCAGCCGTGGCGGTCGGCAACCGGTCAACAGTTTGACCGAGATAACATTGGGTCTGCTGAACCGAAGAGTATATCCTTCTACAATTCATTCGAACCCAAAATGAACACCTTGAATCTCCTTCAGGTGGAACGCGCGGTGCAGACGGTGGCCCGCATCTCGCGCGAAAACGAGAAATACTTTTGTGACCTGGACGGCGAAATGGGTGACGCGGACTTCGGAAAATCGATTTGGGACGGTTTTCGAGCCGTGCTGAGCGAACTGCCGTCGATGGATCGGGCCGATATAGGAACTTTCCTGATCAAGGTCGGCACCGTGTTCGCCTCGCATGCCGGCGGCACATCTGGACCTATTTGGGGTACGGCATTTCTAAAAGCCGGTTTGAAAGCGAAAGGGAAAACCGAACTCACCGCGGCTGACGTCATCCAAATGGGTCGAGCCGCCGTCCAAGGGATGATGGCTCGGGGCGGCGCGCAGGTGGGCGACAAGACGCTGCTCGATGCGATCGTCCCAGCATTGGACAAATTTGAAGAACTCTGCCGAGAGGGCCAATGCGATTTTAAGTCGGTCTTTCAAGCTGCATCCGCGGTCGCGACCGCTGCAGTCGAAGGAACTCGGGAATGGCCGGCGAAGCGCGGCCGTCAATCGTACGCCGGCGACCGCACGATCGGCACGCTCGATCCCGGAATCGTCGCGGTGGCGATGATGCTAACGGCAGTCGCCGATGACTTTGAGCAAATCGCAGCATAAACATCGCCTGAGCGGCCTTGCCGTGTTGATGGCAATTCCAAGATTTTCCCCTCCCACCGGTCCAAATAAGCTAGCAAACCAATTCCCCCCACACTATGAATAAATTCTTTAATTCACCTGACCGCTTCGTCGCTGAGATGCTGGAAGGCATCGCGCTCGCAAACCCGGACAAGCTCAAGTATATACCGCGGTATAACATCATCTACCGCGCCGATCGACCCAATGACAACTTCGTCTCGATCATTCAAGGTTCCGGCAGCGGGCATGAACCGGCACATGTGATGGCCGTCGGGCCAGGAATGCTGGATGCGGCTTGTCCCGGGAACGTGTTCGCCGCGCCTCCAATGGACTATGTCCTTGAATGCACGAAGTTAATGAATTCCAAAAAAGGGGTCTTACACCTCGTCAACAATTACACGGGCGATCGCGCCGCGTGGGACATGGCGCGGGAACTGGCAGAAGCCGAGGGCATCAAGATCGGATTGGTATTGGTTAACGACGACGTGGCAGTGATGAACAGTGCCTACACCATCGGCCGTCGCGGTGTTGCCGGAAATTTTTTTGTGATCAAGGCGTGCGGCGCTGCCGCTGCGACAGGCGCCAGTCTGGAAGATCTCATGACGCTCGGTGACAAAGTCGTGAGTGTCGTGCGCACCATGGGGGTCGCTATTTCCGGTTGTCGACCGCCCGGAAAAGACAAGTCAATCTTCGAGCTGGCCGACGGTGAAATGGAGATGGGCGTCGGAATCCACGGCGAGAAAGGACGGCGCCGCGACAAGCTTCCAAGTGCGGATGCTGTGGTAGACGAACTATTCGACGCCGTCTCCAAAGACCTGCCTTTCAATAGTGGCGATAACGTGGGGCTGATGATCAATGGCCTTGGCGGCACCCCTCCCAGTGAGCTTTACGTCCTCTATCGCCAGGCGGCCTTGCGCTGCAAGGATGCGGGACTCAAGGTCGTACGCAACTATGTCGGAGCGTACTGTACCTCGCTCGAGATGGCAGGTTTTTCCCTGACCCTGATCCGGCTGGACGACGAGCTCACCCGACTGCTCGACGCGCCTGCCGAAATCGCTTGGCGGGTCTTTTGAGACCAATTTCCTATGCCCGCGGTACCACTCAGAGAAATCTTGCAGCCAGCCTTTGAAGCCAGATATGGCGTAGGGGCCTTCAATATCGTGAACGATCTCACGATGGCCGCGGTCCTGGATGCCGCAGTGGAAACCAAATCCCCCGTCATTATCCAAGTCTCGGTCAAGACGGTGAAAATGTGGGGAGCCAAACTGCTGCAGCAGATGTTCACAGAAATGGCTTCCCACCGACCGATTCCGGCTACGTTACATCTGGATCATTGCCCAGACGTCGAAATGATCAAAACGTGCCTGGACGCGGGATGGAATTCGGCTCTGTTCGATGCTTCGAGCTTGAGTTACCAGGATAACCTCCGACTTTGCAAAGAAGTCGTTGCCTTTGCCAAAAAGCATGACGCCGGCGTTGAAGGTGAGCTCGAAGCCGTGCGCGGAATTGAGGACGAGATTGGCAGCGAGGTCGAAGGTGAATTGGTGCCGGTGGAACGGTGTGTCGAGTTCATCGAAGCAACGGGCATTGACTGTTTTGCGCCGGCGATTGGCACCGCCCACGGCTTGTATAAAACCGAGCCACGAATCAATTTCGAACGGGTCCAAGCCATCGTTGCCCGGCGCCCGACACCAATCGTTCTCCACGGCGGGACAGGCCTTTCAAGCGGCACTTTCAAAAGACTTATCGCCGCCGGTTGCGCTAAGGTAAACATCTCGACAATGTTGAAAATAACATTCGCGGAGAGCTTCAAGAGCTATCTGGAGGCGAAACCCAAAGAATACGACCCCATGAAGCTCCAGAAGGCTGTTCATGCGGATCTGATGAAGATGGCAAAGGGGTTCATGGAGACATTTGGGAGCGCCGGGAAAGCGTGAGGGTCTATGGACCGAGGGCTGATTTTCGACTGTGACGGTGTCCTGGCGGACACCGAACTCCACGGACATCTCGTGGCGTTTAATGAAATGTGGAAGAAGCTCGGTGTTCGATGGCATTGGTCGCCGGAACAATACGCGGAAAAGCTTAAAATCGGCGGTGGCAAAGAACGGATGACCAGCTTGTTTCTGGAACCCGCGTTTCAGGAGGTTTTCGCCGTTCCGGAGAGCGGGGAAGATCGAAAAGCTCTCATTGCGAGATGGCACAAAGAGAAGACGGCCATTTATCAGCAGATTGTAGCTTCGGGGACGATCCCGGCACGATCGGGAATTAAGAGAATTGCCGAAGCCGCCCTCGCTGACGGTTGGAAGTTGGCGGTGGCCTCGACGTCCGCTAAACCATCCGTAGATGCCGTATTAACCCATGTCGTAGGCGATTCCACCGCAAAACGGTTCACGGTGCTGGCCGGTGATGTAGTCGCCGCAAAAAAGCCCGCACCGGATATCTACCTGCTGGCATCTGAAAAATTGGGCATCCTTCCAGGAAATTGCGTAGCGATCGAAGACTCCCGAAACGGTCTTTTGTCGGCCGATCGCGCCGGTATTCAGGTTTTGGTGACGACGAGTTGGTTCACGACTAGTGAGGATTTCTCGGAGGCGCGACTCGTCGTCTCGGCATTGGGTGACCCGGGTGGTGAGCGATCGACTGTCAGGGAAAGCCGGATCGGGCGGTCGATCGGAGAGTATGTCCAACTAGAGGATGTCGCTACTCTCCTGGAGAATTAGTGAGGACGCGGGAACCAAGGAGTCAGGAGTTGCAGGAGTTCAGCAGTATGCGTTAGACCAACCCCACACCACGTCGCGGCCGGTTTTAGTCAATTGGTTCGGAAAAGTGTATTTGATCCGATCCAGGCAATTGGAACTCAGCGCTTGTGGACTTCAATTCGACAGGAGAGCAAGCGCTGGAGCCGTGAACTGTCAGTTAGATGGCCTCCGAGAGAGAACGAATTGCTCGCCTCGGACCTAGCTAAAGCTTCGTGATGCGGCTGACAAATTCTGCAAATTCCGCGTCTTTGCGAGCGGCGGCTAAATCTTGGAGTTGCGCCACCTGTTCACTTGAAAACGTGGAACTCACAGCCGTCCCCGCCGCTCGCGCTTCGGCTGCGATTCGCGCTTCAATGTCGTGGAGGTGGTCAGGGCCGCTCAAGCGGAATGAAATCGCTGAAAGCGGACCAAACAATAGCGCTCGAGCCAGCTGCGGCCACGCCTTTAGATCGGGTTCGACACCCGCTTCCCGCGCGAACAGAAGCGCCATGCGAGGCATCGCCTGCAGTTGCGATTTTCCTCGCGCGTATCGGTATGTTGCAATTCCGGCGGTCATCTGACTCCGGGTGGGAAGCGGCCGTATTCCGCTCCAGACGTAAGTGATCCACCGAGCCTGTAGTTCCAGTGGAGGATAATAAGGTCCGATTTGTTCCCAAAGACCAAGGAAAGCAAGGCCGGGTAAGTCCGGATGAAATGTGAATTTGTACAGGTCGGCATGCAGAGCGTCCAGATCGAGGATGTCGGAGATTGCAGGGCTCAAAAATGGGATACTCAACTCAAAACCAGTACCTAAGATGATCGCATCAAACTCTTCCCAGGTTTCGTCACCGAACCGAACTCTCCGGCCCTGGACCTCCCTGATCCACGGCTTAACGGCAATCCGCCCTTCAGCAACCAGCGGCAGGAAATGCTGGCTCAGTGCCCGGCCAACGGTTAAAAAATCACCGGCCGGTTTGAACGCGCCAAACTGCTTCGGATTGCCAAACACCCGGAGGATGTACTCCTGCATTTTTTCGCAGAAGAGTTCCCGAGGAGTCCCCTCGGCGCTAAGCGCAGCAAAGCGAGTATTCACTAGTACGTCGCTTGGTACTCCGGCTACAAGCTTTTGCATGACGTAGCGTTGGCGGCGATACGTTGATACGACGCGCAAGGCGCCAAGCATTGCAAGGTCACTTGCGATTTCGAGTGCGCTAATGGCGCAACCAATTACGAGCACGCGTTTGCCGCGGAAGCTTTCCGGATTCTTATATACGAAGCTATGGAGCACCCCATGTTGACCGCAAAACGAATCGAGCCCAGGCAGCGGCGGAATAAAGGGTTTGTTGAAGCGGCCGGAGGCGACAACGACATGCAAAAAAATTTCGTTCTTCTCTTCTGCGCCGTTGGATCGCACTAGCCATCCAACACCTTGAGGGTTGCGCTCGATTAACTCGACGCGGGTGCCAAAGCGAACGTCAGAAAGGACGTCGAATCTGCGAGCATAACGCTTCAAATAGGCAAGGATCTCGCAGTTGGATGGAAATATTGCAGCCTCCGGTTCTAAAGCGAGATCGCTGAAGCAGGTTAGCCACCGGCTTGTGTTGGTCACCATCGAAGGCCAAACGCCACTGTGAGGAGAGCGAACGTTCCACTGCCCGCCGATCTCGTGTTCCTGCTCAAAGACCACCGGCTCGAACCCGTGATGTTTGAGGTATCTTGCTGCCACTAAACCACCAGGACCACTTCCAATTATGGCCACCCTACGCCTCATGTTGGACTTAGGAGTATAGAGGCGCATAGTCAGATTGAAAGAACAACCAAACATAGTAGGTCGGCATGTCGTAGCGCAGCAGCAGCGCCGCCTGCCCGTGGACTGCAGCAAGCCCAAAATTTCGCTTGGTCTGGTGTTCTGACTTCTGGCTCCTGAGTTCTTAATCAATTCGGCTTTCCCTCGCTCACCGAGATTCCGCGCAAGAGACGCCCCAGAATATCAGAGCCGGTGATGATCCGCTTCTGGTTTCCCCATATTAGAATCAGATCGTTGTCGATGACGTCATCTTCAGGATGGATGGGTTTGACCTTCATGCGTCCCATGACATCGCCCATCCGCGTATTCATTTCAGTTACGATGACAGGGCGATGCCAATAAAGCTCCATATTCAGCGGCGCTTCACTGAAAAGCGCGTCGCGTAGAAAATGATCGACGTCTAATACCCAACCTGGATGGCCGGAATCATCGACGATGATAACCCATTTTTTTCTGGAGGCATCCAACGTCCGCAAAAAAGGGTCCATCGGTGACCGTTCGAACATCGGGAGTACCGGACGTTGGCTGGCGCTCGGAAGAGTGACGATGCTCAGGGGATGGATCAATTCCCCTTCTTCCAACACCGGGATGTCGTCAAGGTCGAGAAAGTTCAGGGCGCCGAGAGCCTCCAATTTGCCGATCTCGGCCCCTTCCGTTCCACCGTGCCTGGTGAGAAGCGCTCGAAAATCTCTCTCTCGAAGCAGTGTAATTCCTTCGGGCCCTAGCCACCAATTGAGCAGCGCCGCGGTAGGCTTCGCGACCGGAAACAGCGCGATCTTATAAAGACCTAGCAGAGGTCGAAGCCTCGCAGCCATCTGCAAGGCATTGCGCGAAAAATAGGCTTGCGGAACGATATCACCAAAGAGCGTGATGGCGAAGGTCGAAAAGACAAATGCCCCAATCCCGGTCAGGACGGAATCCGACAGCAGCGTAAGAAGTACGTTCGTTATCACATTGCCCCAAACGATGGTGGACAATGTAAGGTTGGAGTCCTTACGCAAACCGAGTACCTTGCTCGCATCCAGATTTCCGCTCGCAGCCTCTACTTCTAAACGAAGTTTGCTGACGCTAAAAATTGCCAGATTGAGCCCTGAAAAAACGGCGGATTGAGTAATGCAAAAGGCGATACCGGTCCAGGTGAGGGACTGTTCAAGGGACGTCGAATAGGTCATGCATTTCTTCTTTACTTTGCTTTTCCAGAATAATCCATGCTTGCACGAACCGCATTGACATACCGAAAAGCAATCACCGCCACTAATGAAAATATATAGGAGAAGTGAAGGGAATTGGGCGAGAATCCTGCTTGAAGAAATTCAACTTGCTGCCATCGGTCGGGCGCAACCAGTCTCGCCTACCGAAATGGCATCTTTCCAAACCGCACTTCTAACTCGGTTGCCTCCATTTTTCGAGAGGATGTCGGATACGGGATTCGGATCCGGGGTAAATAGGATGTGGCATGCTTTGACGGATTCTAAACTGATGAGAAAAATAATAACTGACTCTGACCTGCAGATTAAAAACGAAGAATCACCATGGCTTGATGTCAAGGCATTGGCCCGGTTTGAAGCGACTTCCGAAGATTCGCGGTATCCGATCGAATCGGCATTTGAAGAAGACGGTCAAGGTTGGCGTGCCGTCGAGGTGGGCGAGCAGGCCATCCGCCTCGTCTTTAACGAACCGCAGCGGATCCAACGGATACGACTCTGCTTCCTGGAGCCCGACAGCGAACGTACTCAACAGTTCACACTGCACTGGTCAACGGGTAGCACTTCCGCGCTCAAGCCGTTGATACAACAGCAGTGGAATTTCAGTCCCACAGGATCAATCATTCAGATTGAGGATTACGAAGTGGACTTAAACTCGGTTCGGATGCTCCAGCTAATCGTTAGTCCGGAAATTAATAGCGGCCCTGCCGTCGCGACCTTGGTGAGCTGGCATATTGCGTAGGGCGAAGGCAGTTGGCAGCGCAGGCGGCTGAGCGATGGAACGCAAAAGCCAGTTGAGGACCGGATCGAAAGTTCGGCTTTCAAGAAGTGAAGCTGGACGCTTCACTTACATCCAATCCGGTTGGGCTACCGCCGTTCCGATCTCGAGTCAAGGCCAGCTGCGCATTTGTGCCATATACGAAAGCAACGGGGATTCATCGACTTGGGTATTGGAGAAACGCGTCGGCCCGGGCGAGAGTTAGGGCAAGATATGCACAAGACAAATAATCTTCACCAAGTAACCGACGACGCCAAGGATCACGTCGTCGCTGCAATTGAAAGCGTAAAAGCGCGAGCAACCGCCACCGCAGAAGAAGTCAGTCGCGCAGCACGAAAAACGATCCACGACGCGCAGGACGCGACGGAAGAGGCGTTAAGCGACGTCGCATCTAGAGCAAAGAGCATGCAATCCGAGATTGCGGTCTACCTGCACGAGCAGGCGATCAATACACTCATCGCAGCAGTGGTGACGGGACTCCTGATGAGTTTGGTCATTCTTTTTCTCCGCTCGAACCGGAAATAAAAAGCCGAGAGATCAGAGGGAGACAAGTCAGTTTATCAGGGGCGAACCGCCTAGGGTCAAATCTCAACCTTGGATTCTGCTGAAGAACACCGGCAACTGCCGCTAAGCTGGAGTGAGAAAGGTTACTCCGCGAATCGGGCAGGAGAAAAAAATTGAGCTCAGCCGGAGTGGCCCACAAACACCTTGGACCCTTTGGAGGAGGTTTTTGAAGAATAGGAGGTCGATTTTAGGGTCAATTTTGGTCTCCGCCACGATCCGCAACCATCGCTTAATGTTGGAGGCAGTGCCGATAAAGAGATTTTGCAGTTCCACTTTAGCGAAGCCACGCTAACGGCTGCGGCGTAAGCCGTGAGCGCGAGCCAGTTCGCTGATCGTGCCTTCGATAGCATTACGTTGCTGCATCCGCTTCTTGAACTGTTCCCGGCTCTGGGCCAGCACTGGCCAGACCTTCTGGGCGAAGCGCTTGTATTTATCATTGTCGCTGAACAACTCCGGCGCGATCGCCCCAAGGCTTTCGAACAATGATCCCTGCACATCGAACTGCGGTAGACTCATCTAAGTTGAATCGAAATTCTACCAGCCTGACCTCCCTCTTGCTGATCATAACTTTCTGAAATCTTGGTTTTTCAGCAGAATCGAACATTGAGATTTGACCCCATGCGGTTGCCGGCAATTCACGGCACCCGATCAGGGCAGCCAGTTATCAACTAACAACTAACAACTAACAACTGACCCTGCCCGCTGCCTCACCGCTCCGCTCGCAGCCAGACTTCGACTCTGCGGTTCTGCTCACGCCCATCTACGGTCTCGTTGGAAGCGATCGGCAACGCCTTTCCATATCCGGTCACCAGCGATGAAGTCATCCCACGACCCTGCAACTGTTGGGCGACCGCCTGGGCGCGCAGTTTCGAAATCCGGAGATTCGTCCGAGTTCCGCCGTAGTTATCGGAAAAACCGAAAAGAAGAATATGTCGCCCTTGATAGGTCGGATTTTTAAGCAGGTCGACCAGGCGCGCCAAGTCCGCTAGCGCTTTATTGTCCAATTGAGTGTTACCTGGGCGAAAGTGAAAAATGATATTCAGCTTGGCAGCACCGTTGACATCGTCGGCATAGCCTGGCGGCGCATCCGGAGGGATAGCGGGGCTTACCAATTCAATTGTTTGGCTCGCAAACTCCAGCCGCCCCATGGTATTTGGGCCGACCTTGTTCGATTCCTGTACCAGAGCGGTCGCAAAGTTTTCGACATTTCGATCCAGGACGAAGGCCGCTACCGCGTTATTCAGGCCTTTTTGGAAAGCGTCCGGAGCAGCTTCGCCATGAACACAACTCGGCAGAAGTTTATCTTTGGCAAATTCCCCCATCGACCATTGGTGGTAACCGTCGAATTTCGACTTGTCCACGTCGGTTCTCGCCGGAATCGAACCCTTCAAGGGATTGAACGCCTCCTGAGCTTCCTTGCTTCCGATGCTTTTCAACCAGGCGATGGCGGACTCTTTGTGCGGCGCTCCTTTCGCAAGGGTAAAGCCGTCTGCGACAATCAGGAAAGAACCGCCGGTGCCCGGATGATTGACCCAACCAAAATCGACATTCTCTTTCAAGTGCGCTTTGATAAACTCGCCATCCGCCCAATCTCCCATCGAATTAAAGGCAACTTTGCTGTCCATCAACTCCCTGACGGCCTGATCCCAAGTCAGGTTGGCGTGATCAGGGTTGATGTAATCCTGCATCTTGGCGAAATAACTCATCGCCTGTTTCACCTTGGGATCATCCCATCTCATTTTGCCGCTGAAGAGGTCGATCCACCCCTGTGCACCAATCACGCCAAGCAAGGTGTTCTCGAAGAGCTGAGAGGAAGCCCAGATGCCTGAGTCGCCGACACCGATCGCCGTAATACCAGCCGTTTTCAGCTTGTCACAGATCGCAAAGAATTCGTCAAAGGTGATATTGTCGCCAACCTTGATATCATTCTGATCCAGGAGTTTTTTGTTGTACCAGAGGACGTTCCCATGATGAACGCCGGTTAAAACAGCATACGCGTTTCCTTCTCGAGACACCAAGTTCACAAGAGCTTTCGGGAACGCCTTTTCCCATCCGGCGCTTTGATACAATTCGGTTATCGGCTCGCAATAGCCGGGCCCAACGTATTGACCAAGTAGTTCCCAGCCAGGATGACTTTGCCATGTGTCCGGCGGATTATTGACGGCCAACCGAGTTTGGAGGACCGGTCGCGCTCCCGAACCACTTCCGCCGGCAACTGTCGCATTAATGACACCAACCCCGGGGTATTGTTTCTTATAATTATCAAACAAGGCACCGAGGGCCGCCGCTTCGCTGCCGGAGGTCCACCAGGAAAAGACCTCCAGTTTCGGGCGCGCGAATTCGATAAACTTATGCGTCCATTTGTTTTGCGTGTCCGCAGGCGCATAGAGATACAAACGACGCGAGAACGGATAGTTTCCGGCCGAGATAGCAAATATGCCAGGCAGCTGGGGTTTGTCCGAACCGTCTGAAATGGCTAATACCTTGCTGTTGCGCGCAAATGCACTCCCGGCAAAGCCAATCCCGTTACCATCTGCCGCCACCGCGTCGGAAAGTCTCGCGCTATTCTCAAAACGCGAGGTTCTGGCAGAGATAGACCTGGAACCAAGTACGAGAGACTTGAAGGTGTCGAATGTGCCTGATTTTTGGTCGGGCGCATAGAGATAAATCGGACCGGCAGGACCGCCCACTTGAGCCCAATCGGTGATTCTTCCGCTAAAGATGTCTGCCAGTTGATCCTTCGTCAGGACGTTCGTGGTGTTGCTCTTGCTGACAAAAACAGCGATGCCATCCATGCCAAGCACGTTTTCGCCAGTCGTCGAAGAAAGATCGCCGAGACCGGCCGCGGAGCACTGTTGAGCTTCGTCCGGCTTGATCTGGCGGGAAGACATGCCGATGTCGCAGCGACCACTCGCAAGGTCCTCAAAAGCCGTGCTTGAGCCGTGAGACTGGATCTCGATGGTAACCGGTTCGGCGGATTCGCTCGGGAGGGTCGCTTCGATGTCCACTTCGTCTTCCTTCAAACCAGGTTTTCGCTGAACTGACGTGGCGCCCTGGTATTTCAGGAAATCTTCGCAGAGCGCAGGTGCCAGCTCATTTCCAATCGTGTTTGACCCATGGAGCCGTAATAAGACCTGCCGAGCTGGATGCGAAGAAGGCGGAACCGGTGAGGAGGAAGCAGCGGCCGCGGCAGCGGCAATCACCCGCAAACTCGCAAACTGCCAGGTGTTCTGCGAATCCTGGGCTGAACCACCAGAGATTCCGACGCAGCCCCCTCCCTGGGGAGGCTGTCCATTAATAACGATGACCTGTTTATCGTTAATAAACGCGGTCGCCTGACGGCCTTTGGTCACGACTCGCAGTTTGTTGACTTGGCCTAGTCCCTTGTTGACCGCGTCGCTTTCCGTCCATCCTACGGGAGTGAGCCAGCGGTCGGTCACGAAGTGGCTGATTTTGAAGGAGCCGTCCGCGTCGACGCATAAACAGTAGAAATTGCTGTAGTCCTTTGCCCAAAAAATCAATCCACCAGCTACGACCGGGTCGCCCGAAGATAATGTGACCTCCACCTCGATGTCGGCGTCATCAAAAACATTGGCCTGATTCAAAACACTTTGAGTTGTGTTGGGCGCCGGTTTGAGAACTAATTTACCGTCCTTGACACTCAGAATATCACCGGGTGTGCCCCAACTTGGGTCTAAATTGGTAAAGTCGTCCTCATAAAGAATATCTCCTCCCAAAGCGTTTCCGACCGGATCGAGCAGCAACACCGCGACGGACGCGCAGATCCAAAATTGAGAAATTCTCGGTTTCATAAGAAGTCCTGCTATTTCGCGGACAGGACACTAGTGTTTGGGGGATTGAACTGGCTGAATTAACTGCCGAGTGGAAGTTCCAAGTTCAGGGTTTTGGCCCGCATCCAGCGGCAATGCCCGACCTGCTCTCATTTGGTTTGCGGAATCCTCACTCCTCTTTGCCGGTCCTCCTTTCGGCGTGCCATTCTCGTCAGGACGAGCCTGAGCGGCAACAAGATCCGAGATCTTTTGTGCCAGTTGAGCTTTTTCTTCCGCCTCTTTCAATTGATTTTGCAACGCGGCGCGCTCCGCTATCGCGAGTTCCGCCCGTTTCTGGGCGAGTTGCAGATTTTCCTCAACCTCTTTTAGCCGGGCCTCCAAGGAGGCTCGTTGGCTCGAGGCAAGATCCGCATTCTGCTGCGCCTGCTGGAGCTTATCCTGGGTTTGCTTGAGCTGCGTTTCAAAAGCAGCCCGCTGACTTGAGGCGGCATCCGCATTCTGCTGCGCCTGCTGGAGCTTATCCTCGGCTTGCCTGAGCTGCGTTTCAAAAGCAGCCCGCTGACTTGAAGCGACATCCGCATTCTGCTGCGCCTGCTGGAGCTTATCCTGGGTTTGCTTGAGCTGCGTTTCAAAAGCATCCCGCTGACTTGAGGCGGCATCCGCATTCTGCTGCGCCTGCTGGAGCTTATCCTCGGCTTGCCTGAGCTGCGTTTCAAAAGCAGCCCGCTGACTTGAAGCGACATCCGCATTCTGCTGCGCCTGCTGGAGCTTATCCTGGGTTTGCTGGAGTTGCGTTTCAAAAGCAGCCCGCTGACTTGAGGCGGCATCCGCATTCTGCTGCGCCTGCTGGAGTTTATCCTGAGCTTGCTTGAGCCGCGTTTCAAAAGCAGCCCGCTGACTTGAGGCGGCATCCGCATTCTGCTGCGCCTGCTGGAGCTTATCCTGAGCCTGATGGAGTTGAATTTCCAGGGCGGCGACCTGGTTTGTCCCTGGACCGCCGTTCTGCTGGGCCTGCTGGAGTTTTTCCTGCGCCCGCCCTAGCTCAGTTTCCAGGGCGACGCGCTGGGCTGAGGTCAGGTCCGCGCTTTGCTGGGACTGCTGGAGCCTGTCCTGCGCCTGTTTGAGTTGACTCTCCAAGGCAACGCGCTGAGCTGATGCCGAGTCCGCATTCTGTTGCGCCTGCTGGAGCTTGTCCTGCGCCTGTTTGAGTTGACTCTCCAAGGCAACGCGCTGAGCTGATGCCGAGTCCGCATTCTGTTGCGCCTGCTGGAGCTTGTCCTGCGCCTGTTTGAGTTGACTCTCCAAGGCAACGCGCTGGGCTGAAGCCGAGTCCGCATTCTGTTGCGCCTGCTGGAGCTTGTCCTGCGCCTGTTTGAGTTGAGTTTCCAAGGCGACGCTCTGAACTGAAGCCAGGTTTGCATTCTTCTCCGCCTGCTGGAGTTTGTCCTGGGCTTGCTTGAGCTCATTTTCCAGCGCAGTACGCTGTACCAAGGCAGCGTCGGCGTTTTCTTTCGTCAGTTCCTGAGCCTTTTTCAGCTGTTCCTGAATTGCGCTCCTCTGCACAGACGAAAGCTCAGCATCGTGTTGGGAGATTCTGGCTTTCTCTTCGGCTTCTTTAAGCTCCGCAGAATTTCCGCTACGGTCGGCACTCGCAAGTTCGGAGAGCTTCCGTTCAAGTCTGCCAAACTCCTGCATGCTCGCTCGCCTGCTTTCGCGATTGAACCACCGAATTCCGACGACGGCCGCCAGCGAAGCCAGGGCGACGAACATGAGCAGCCAAAGCAAATAGCCTATTCGGCGGCTTCGTTTTTGGTCCTTAAGGCTCTTCTGAATGTATTCGATCTGGTCCTTCGAGAGGGAAGAGTGAAAGTGGTTCAATAGAGTTTCCCCGTCGGTAAGGGTGGCGCCGGGACTCAGGAGGTCATGCGTCTGGCAGCCTCGCTTTAGCCATAACTTGAGGCAACCCTCCACGCGATCGCGCATTCGCAGAAATTCTTGATCCTCGGTCAACCATTCTCGAAACCGTGGCCATTTTCGGAAAAGCGCCGGATGAGCGACGCTAATAACGATCTGCTGCCGATAGTTCGTTTCCATGGAAAAAAGGCCTTCTCGGACCATGCTGTCCACAAGCTCTTTGGCGCCTCCCCGCAACCGACTCTCCAGTTCCGGGGAGGAAACCAGATCCCGGTATAACGCAATGCGGCCGGATGTTATTGCGTCAAGCTCGACGGGAGCGAGTCGCCGCATGACAAAATCGAAGGCATGCCAGGCATCGCTGCTCAGTTTCCTAAAGACTTCTTCGGCGTGACGGGCAAGAGCACCGTCGAGTTCCCCTAGCTCCGTGTAGTCAGACCACCGAAGTAAGCCATCTGCGCGCCCGGCTTGTTTGCTGTACAACAAGGAAAGAAGGTGCTCAAGCAGCGGGAGCTGGTCGGCGGAGGCGAGCGCCGCGTCGATGAGTGCGTCGTCCAATGCCTGGCCGGTTCTCGCCAGCCGCTCGAACTTCAAACCGGATGCTTCGGCGGGCGCACGGATCATTTTGCCTAGCTCTGCACGGGTCGGCGGCTGGAGATCGAATCGTCCGCTCGGCTTGCTTAGAGCGACCAACTCGGGGAATTGCTGGTAAGTCGCGTAATAATCGCTCCCGAGCGCCGCGATGACATAAATCCTTTGAGATCGCGCCAACGCGGCGATCGCAGCAAAATAGGCATGCTGAAGTTCGAGAGAAAAGGTACCGGCAAACAGATCTTCCAGCTGGTCGATAAATAGCGCGAGTCGTGCCTTGGGCTTGCCGCGCCGTAATTTCCTGTGACGCACAAGTTCGGTACTCTCTATTCTTCCGGGCACCAGCGCCTCATCCTCTTTGCGGTTCAGGAGATGATCCAACTCTTGAGCACTAATTCGATCGACCAGTTCCCCGATCTGGAACGCAGCCTTCTCTGGATCTGCTTTCAAGGCGGCGGCAAGCGGGCGCCAGCCATCGCGTGGTTTGGATCCTTGCAGTTCAGGCAAAGCGCTGCCAGCAAGCAGGGCTGCGGCGAGTGATTCAAACGGATCCCCGCCTGCGCCTGGGCGAGTGACAGCATAACGCCACGGCCCCTCGCCCGCCATCGTGCCGGCCTCCGTCAGCATTGGTAGAACACCCGCACGAATCAGGGAACTTTTGCCTGAGCCGCTGGCCCCCAAAAGCAGGAGGAAGGAGGTTTTGGAGTTCGCTTGTTTGGCGAGAGCGTCGAGCAGTTCCCCTACGGCTTTGGTTCTGCCGTGGAAGATAGTTGCATGCTCTAAATCGAAGTATTGTAAGCCTCTAAAAGGTGCAGCTTTCCAAAAGCGCCCTCTCGCCGACCGCTCGCGCGGCACAATTTCCTTCTCCAGTTGCCTGCCCAGAAAGTCGCGGAAATGGGTGCGGAACAGGCTTTCAAATTCTTCAAGGTCCGAGTAGCTGCTGCAGGCTTCGGCAAACGCTTTCTTGTTTTCCCAAGCGGCAAAGAACTCCTGGACGGCATCCAACTCGCGAAAGAACGCTTCCCTCTGTGGTTTCGGCAGGGCCGGGGCGGCCGGCGCAGCTCGATTGCGGTAAACCCGCAGTTCGGGAAAACCGGGCGTGCGATTCAACTGATCCAGGACCCACCCTATCTCGTATTCGTTTACGGTTTTTGGCTGAGTCCCATCCGGCATCACGAAGGCCGGAGATACTCTAGTTCCGAGTCGAGACCAGAGTATGGAGATAACTAGATCATAGGAGCCGGTGTTAGGAATCTGTTCGCGGTACTCCTGATCCAGCTCGGAATCCCGATACTCCCAGAAACAGGGGCATAACCATGTTCTGTCATCTTCGGAACCATTCGCGCCGTGGGTTGCGATTTGATCGAGCGGACTGTGCTGCCTCAGCCAATTAGAGTAAGAGACGGTAATCGGCACTCCAAACTCGCCGGCAATCGCGCGAATCGTTCGCTCCACCAGGCTACGCTCTTTCCGCACGTCCTCGGGGGAAGAGACAAAGATGTCGATCCTTCTCATCTATTGCGGAGCATCAGGTCATCTCGCAAAGGTTTCTTGTCTAAAACGGTCAATCGACGCATTTCTTTAATCCGGGCACCCTCGTTTGATAAATCGTTGCGGTAAAAACCTTTTCGCGTGCGAAGCACTTTCGAATAGCGGAAATAGCTTCGTATGCGTCGAGCCTATTGCTTTTTGCTCATCACATCTTTGTTCGTACTCGGATGTGCCGAAAACCAAGTCAAAACGGTCGGATTCTCGGGAAAACCCCAGGATCGTCTGCAAGCAACATCAAGAGATTACGACCAGCGCGAGCAAGTTGACGACGATACGTTGGACTTCCGCAACGGGAATTTTGATCCCGACCCGGATTATTATTATTTTTGAGCCCTGCTCATAGAAATGGAGAGAGGTAGCCTATCGCCTTGCCAGTCATTCGACGGCGCTCCCGACGCTGCTATATGAGCCTCAGACTTGGGGCACTAGCTCGCGGGTGGCTTGTCTGGACCGGCGGCCGGGCGCTGGTTCTCCAGCACCGTTAGCTTGCTCACCCGCAGGTCTTCTACCTCAAGTTGATCGATCTTGAGATAGCGCAGATGAACTCGCTTGATCAGCAATTCCCGGATAATGAGGCGCCCAATTACTAAGAAGCCTATGGCCAAAGCCCCGATTGACAATGCGCCCAGAGCTGCGGCGCCCGTCGAACTGACTCCGGTTGCTACGGCCATCGTAGCGCGTGAACTTAACCCTTTGCTACCAAGCACCGGCGCATTGATCGTCAAACGATTGAAGTCATCCCCTTGCTGCGCGTTTCTGCAGGAACCCAAACAGAGCTTTCCAAGCCAATCCACTCGTTTCATGGGAACACCATGCCACGAATTAGCGGCTTCGTAAGGACGCATCTGGTGCACCAAGTCAGTGACTGGTGTAGTGGCGCTGCTGCGTATTCTGGCTGGATGCGCGAAGCGAAGAGGGAGAATGCCCGCGGTTTGGAGGACTCGCAAGCGGCCAACTTTCTGCCATATTCTGCCATGTCCAATCCCCCTGCAGAACCGTTCCTTTGGGGAACGGCGACGGCCAGTTATCAGATCGAGGGTGCAACCGCAGAAGGCGGACGCACTCCCTCGATTTGGGATATTTTTGCCCACACGCCCGGAAAGGTCGAGCGCGGCGAAACAGGTGACACGGCCTGCGACCATTATCACCGCTATCGGGAAGACGTGGCGCTCATGCGCGACGTGGGCGTCCGGGCGTACCGATTCTCGATTTCCTGGTCGCGGGTCCAGCCCGAAGGCAAGGGCCAGGTGAATGCCGCCGGATTCGACTTTTACGACCGTTTGGTCGATGAGCTGTTGTCTGCGGGAGTGAAGCCGTTTGCAACCCTCTTTCACTGGGACTTGCCCCAAGCCCTGCAGGACCGAGGAGGTTTCGCCAACCGCGATGTTGCTGGCTGGCTTAGCGACTATGCTGCGGTGACCGCGGAACGTTTGGGAGACCGGGTGAAACACTGGATCGTATTGAACGAGCCGTCGGTCTACGCCCGCCTTGGACATGCTCTGGGCGAGCATGCGCCAGGTTTGGCCGATCTGCAGGCTTTTCGGGCCGTGACTCATCACCTGAATCTGGCCCAGGGCGCGGCGCTGAAAGCGCTCCGTTCTATCGATTCCACGTTGTGCGTCGGAACCTCGCTGAACGTGCAGCGGGGCTTACCAGCCGATGGCTCAGAGGCATCTGCCGCGATGGTGGAACGACACAGCGATCTCTGGAATAGTTGTTTTCTGGGGCCGCTTTTGTCGGGCTTTTACCCCGCACAGATTCTTCCCGAGTTGGAACCGTTCGTGCATTCCGGCGATTTGCAAACAATCCGTCAGCCGATTGATTTTCTTGGTATTAACCATTATTCCCGCGCCTACATCCAGGCCGACTCAGGAGCCCTTTTAGGTTTTCAGGCGGTTTCCCCGCCGCCGGAGGTGTCCCGGACCAGTTTTGACTGGGAGATCAACCCACGAGAGTTTCGCGACTCACTGCTTTGGCTCCACAACACGTATCCATGCCCGCCGATTTACATTACCGAAAACGGCGCCTACTTCGACGACATCGCGTCTAAGGATGGAAAGGTTCATGACGCCCGGCGCATTGAATTTCTTGACCGGTACATCCATGCGATGCGCGAAGCTCAAACGCAGGGCGTCGACGTCCGCGGGTACTTCGTCTGGTCACTCATGGACAATTTCGAGTGGGCTTGCGGCTACCGGCCGACCTTCGGCCTGGTTAAGGTGGATTTTGGCACCCTGCGGCGAATCCCTAAAGATTCCTATGAATGGTACAGGAATTTTATCCTCAAAACCGAAGAAAAGAGGTAGGTTTTTGAGAGCCTAAACTTCCCCAACCCCAGGACAGACAACCCATGGCTTCTTCCCGCGATCCAGCGCCTGCCGGCCCGAAACGCCCTCCAGCCGCGACCATCACTTCCCAAGTCCAGCAGACTACCCCCAGCCTCAGCGAAGGACGCCAAGTCGAGCAGCGGATCGGAGCCCGATCGAACAATTGGCGACACGTGCGGGACTTCGCTCGCTCAAGTCAGATGAGGGCTTGCCTGCTCTTTTTGCCGCCGGCCCTTTTGGTATTTACCCTCTTTGTCACCTGGCCGGTGGTCGAAGCTGCTTATTACAGTTTTTTTAATTGGAACGGGTATGGCGCCCCGTCCAAATGGACTGGCCTGGAGAATTTCATGCGGGTTTGGGCCGACCCTGTCTTTCACCGCTCGTTGTTCAACAACCTTCTGATCGTCTTGGTCTCAGCCTTCATCCAGGTGCCGATGGCGCTGGCGCTGGCGCTGTTGATTTCGGACAAGAGCCGCTCCAGCATTGTTTTCCGGGCGATCTTCTTTTTGCCCTACATCCTGGGAGAGATCGTGGCGGGTTTAATCTGGCGTTACATGTTCGACGGTAACTACGGAGTGGTGGCCGTGGTCTACCGCTGGTTCGGACAGGAGGCGCCCGAGGTTCTGGCCACCCCGGGTTGGGCCACTGCGGCACTGCTGCTGGTGATAGTTTGGAAGTACTTTGGGTTCCACATGGCGCTTTTCGTCGCCGGGAGACAAGGGATCAACAACGAAGTGCTCGAAGCGGCCACCATCGACGGGGCCACCCGTTGGCAGACTACATCGAGAGTCATTCTGCCCCTCATGCGTCCGGTAGTGGTGCTGTCGCTGTTCTTCAGCATCCTCGGCTCGTTGCAGAGCTTCGCCATCATTGTTGCGTTGACCGATGGAGGACCATCCAATTCAACCCATTCGGCAGTGTCTTACCTTTACAACTTCGGCATCAAACGAATGCGCGTGGGTTTTGGGAGTGCTATCGGGGTCACCCTGTTCGTGATCTGCGTGCTGGTGATGGTGATCTACAAAAGGCTTTTCATGCGCCCGAAGGAGGGGCGATAAGGCTATGCCATCGTATCGTTCCGGTCTCTTTGTGTACTATCGCTGGTTGGTACTGCTGGTGGCTTCCGGGCTCTGCCTCTTGCCATTGTGGGCTACGTTCATCGGGGGCTTCAAATCTCCGGGCGACCTGCGCACTAACGCCTTCGGACTGCCTCGGCAATGGCTGACCGACAATTACGTATCGATCGCCACTGGGGCTCGCTTCTGGCAGATGCTGGGGAACTCGGCCTTCATCGCCTTCGTCAGTGTCTTCTTGACTTTGTTAGTCAGCTCGATGGCGTCCTTTGTCCTGGCCCATATTCACTTTGCGGGCAAGCGGTGGCTCGCTAACTACCTGGCGTTGGGACTCACCTTTCCGTTCGCCACGGCGGTGCTGCCGGTCTTTATCCGGGTCCGCGATCTGGGGCTACTGGATTCGTACTGGGGGGTGATACTGCCGCAGGTCGCTTTCAACCTGGGTTTTGCGGTCGTCTTGCTGCAGGGATTTTTTTCGGAATTGCCCAAGGAGTTGTTTGAGGCAGCCTTCGTCGATGGCTGCAGTTATACGGGCATGTTCTGGCGGATCACGATGCCATTGTCACTGCCTATCCTGGCCACCGTTGGGGTACTGGCCCTGGTCGGAAGCTGGAACGAATATTTGCTGCCCCTTGTCATGATCAACGACCAAGCACTTTATCCCTGGCCCCTGGGTATCATGCAGTACCAGGGTCAATACGGAACGGATTGGGGCAAAGTGTTAGCCTTCGTGAGCCTGACGCTGGCGCCGGCGGTCATCTTTTACCTCATGGCGCAGAAGTACATCATCGCCGGCCTCACTTCAGGCGCGGTTAAAGGGTAAGCCGGTTAAAATATTAAACTTATATGACCTCTGAACGGAGCGCATCGTCAGAAGTTTTTACGGATTACCGTTCCCGGGCCGGAAGCCTGGTGGCCAAGATGTCGCTCGAGGAAAAGGCATTGTTCTTATCTGGCGATGGCTGGTGGAAGACACATGCCCTCGAGCGATTGGAGATTCCCTCGATAACCATGACCGACGGTCCACATGGCCTTCGGAAAGTCGAGGGGGGCGGCCTTTCGACCAGCGTGCCGGCCACCTGCTTTCCGACGGCCTCAGCGTTGGCCTCTTCCTGGAACACGGAACTGGTTCAGCGCGTCGGTGTGGCCCTGGCTCTGGAAAGCCAGGCCAGTGACGTTCAGATCCTCCTGGGGCCCGGAGTCAATATGAAACGCTCGCCTTTGGGCGGACGTAACTTCGAGTATTTCTCCGAAGATCCTCTGCTGGCGGGTAAAATGGCGGCCGCCTATATCCGCGGTGTCCAGAGCCAAGGGGTCGGCACTTCCTTAAAGCACTACGCCGCCAATAACCAGGAATTCGAGCGCATGGCCGCGAGTTCCAATCTGGATGAACGTACCTTACATGAAGTCTACCTTCCGGCTTTCGAAATCGCCATAAAAGAGGCGCATCCATGGTCGGTGATGGCCGCGTACAACCTGGTGAATGGTGTCCCGGCCACGGAAAACGGCCTCTTGCTGCGCGAAATCCTGAGAACGCGGTGGGGGTTCGACGGTTTCGTGGTTTCCGACTGGGGCGCGGTAGACGATCGCGTGAAAGGTGTCGCCGCCGGTTTGAACCTCGAAATGCCCGGCAGCGGTGACTACAACCGCAACAAAATTATCGAAGAGGTCCGAAAAGGGAATCTCGCGTCGGCCGTGCTCGACGGAATCGTGGAAGAGTTATTGGCAGTTATTCTGGAGGCGAGCGACCGTCATCAGCCGGGCATTGTTTTCGACGTAAGCGAACATGATGCGCTGGCCAGGAGGGCAGCCGGTGAAAGCCTCGTCCTGCTGAAGAACGCGGAAGATCTGTTGCCAATCGATTTTGCTAAGACAAGAACGATCGCCTTAATAGGTGCGTTCGCTAAATTGCCCCGATACCAAGGGGCCGGCAGTTCGCAAGTCAACCCGACCAGAGTTTCCACGGCCTACGACGAATTCGTGAAGGTAGCGGATCAAGGTGTCAAAATTCTTTACGCGGCCGGTTACACCGACGAGGGGGCCACGACCGATGATCTGATCGCCCGGGCCGTGGAGCAGGCCAAAGAGGCGCAAGTTGCGATCCTCTTCGCTGGTCTTCCGGACAGCTTTGAGAGTGAAGGCTTTGATCGCTCCTCGCTGGACCTGCCGGCCGGACATAACCAATTAATTGACGCAGTCAGCAGCGTGCAACCAAACGTGATCGTTGTCCTGATGAACGGCGCTGCGATTACCATGCCATGGGTCGATAAGGTCAAGGCGATTGTCGAAGCGTGGCTAGGCGGCCAGGCAGGGGGCGGCGCCATCGCTGACGCGTTGACTGGGAAAATCAATCCTTCTGGAAAGTTATCAGAAACCTTTCCAGCGCGACTCGAAGATACCCCGGCCTTTCCGGATTTTCCGGGCCTCACTAAAGCAGCGAATTATGGTGAGGCCATTTTCATCGGCTACCGCTATTACGACACCAGGAAGATCGATCCTTTGTTCCCGTTCGGATTCGGTCTGAGTTATACGGCATTTTCCTACTCGGATCTTCGGGTGAGCGCTACCGGGATCAACGACACGGATCGAGCGGGCGTAGAAGTCAAAGTTAAGAACACTGGTCGAGTAGCCGGCCAAGAGATCGTACAACTTTACGTTCATGAACAACGCACCAAGCTGGTGCGCCCTCAAAAGGAGCTGAAAGCGTTTGCCAAGGTGGCTCTGCAACCGGGAGAAGAAAAAATCGTGAGCTTCGAGCTAAATAAACGCGATTTTGCTTTCTACGATGTTTCCATTCATGACTGGGCCGTGAACGCTGGCAAGTTTGACATTCTTGTGGGCGGATCTTCTCGGAATTTGGCCTTGAAACAAACGATCGAGGTGGCGGTCACCGAAGCGCCGATTCCGCGGCTCAATCGGAACTCGTTACTGAAAGAGTTCGCGGACCATCCCAAAGGCAAAGCATTTTACAACGAGTTAGTGGAAGCCTTCGGCCTGGGGAATCCTCGCGAACAGCGCCAGGAAAATTCGAATCTGACAGCCGAGGAACTGATCACTCAAAAAAAGTCCGACCTGGCAGTTAAAGCGTTCCTGGACGATATGCCGGTTTACAAAGTGTGCGCGTTTTCTGAAGGGCGATTCCCGCAGGAGAGGCTGGAGGCTATCCTCAGTGCTATCGGATAGTTCGGTGCCAGTGTCAGTGTCAGGAAGATGACGGGCAGCTCCATGTCGACGCGTTGATCCCGAACAGAATTGTTAGTCACTACCCCTTTGCGACGCTGACCGATCCGCTCAGGAGACTCTGCTTGCGCGCGAGCTCGGCAATATATTCGTCGAGGTTCCGCAAATTCTCATAACGAGTAGCACCGGTGACGGCGGCCGAGGCGACAAACGCCCCAAGCTGGGCAGCGGTCGACCAGGGTAGGCCTCGGTACCAAGCCGCCAGGATTCCGGCGACAAAAGCATCTCCAGCTCCTGTGGTATCCACGGCATCGACCGGGTACGCCGGGATAAACTCCTCCCCTTGGCCCACGACGTTGATCACCGCTCCCCGTGCACCCTCGGTAACAGCCACGAATTTCCGAACACCCGCTTCAACGAGCGCGCTGGCTGCTTCCGTCGCGGCGCTCTTCCCAGTTATGGCGCATGCTTCGAGCAGACTGGGACAAAACAGATCGATCTCCGGCATGAGGTCCAGAAGATCGGGCCATGGTCGCCCATCAAAGTAAGTGACATCGAGTGAAGTGAGCGCTCCGAGTTGGCTCGCACGGCGCATCACCTTCTTTAAGGGCTCTCCATCGAGACTCGGCAAGATCATGGCGTAGCCGATATGGAGTGCACGGGATCCTAACGCAATTTCGTTCTCCACTTGCTCCGGCGTCAGAGTAAACTGGTCACAGGCGCCGGCGGCACTCAGAAAACAACGATCCCCATCTTCAGAGACGGCGACGACGCTGGCGGTCGTGCGTCTTGAGCGGATCACAGCGACGGCGTCTCGAGTGGCCCAACGGCCCACCGAATCCTTGACGACCTTTCCAATGTTGTCCTCTCCTACGGCAGCGCAGGCTGATACCGGCACTCCGAGACGCGCCAATGCCATGCCGGTATTGGCGACTGCTCCACCGGGAAGGACCTCGATATGATCGACATGCGCGTTTTGGCTTTTGCCTGGCCAGACACGAATCGGCCGTATGATCAAATCCGCCACCAAAGTACCGGCGACCGAAATCATAGAAGCTAGCGGTGAACGCCCTCCACCAGATCTGTTCGCGCGCTGTCCAACTCGGCTAGCAGTTTTTTCCCGTGACCGGACGCACCGAAGAGCGAAATGCGGCCGCGCGCTATGTCGCGCAGTTTCGCAATGACATGCCTCAGGATCCGCTGGTGTGGGGGCTCATGGTCGGGAGGTAGTTCAGCGCCTTCCGCCCAGCCGGCAACGAAGCCATTGATCAAGGCCGCGCCAATGTTGATTTTGTACACGTTCAGATTGGTCGCCGCTTCTGTATCCTCCGGATGAATGCCGCTGCCTCCATGCAACACCAGCGGGATGCCAGTGCTCTCGGCTATTTCGGTAAGCAATTGAAGATCGAGTCGCGAGTTTTGCCCATGCTCCGAACCAACCGATACGGCGAGCGTATCGGCGCCGCTCTTCACCATCTCCACCGCTTCGGCCGCACCGCAACGGACCGGTTGGCCACCCTGATATTCGCCCCCGAATAGTCCTATTTCAGATTCCAGGTTGGCGCCGGCGGCATGGACAATTTCAGCAAAACGCGCTGTTTCGCGTATGTTCTCAGCCAGCGGCAGGTGCCCGCCGTCATACATTACCGAATAGTAACCGCGGCGCAGACTCCGGATGATGTTGCGATCTTCGCCGGGATGATCCTGATGAAGCAAGACCGGCACGTTCGCAGGTTCTGCAAGAGCCCGGACGAGAGCATAGAGCTCATCCATTCCTCCATAATTGAAGTTGATAAAGTCGGTCTGGATCATGACCGGTGCATCTTCCAGCAGGGCGGCTTCGACGACCGCGCGCGCCATTTCAAGGTTGCTGACGTTAAAAGAAGGTACGGCAAACCGGTGATCGAAAACGTACTTGAGGAACAAACGTGGTTTAGTGACAAACATAGGTTTCTGTAGACTTAGAGCAATCGAGCTGCACCAGGAAATCCCGCCGAAACGCCTTCAATAGCCAACCGAATTCGTCCCTACCATTTTGTGCGTCGCAGGCTGGGCAACCATTTGATTCCCGGCGCACGAAGCCAAAAGCAGTGCTACCGCAGCGGCACAGAAAACCAGGAACCCGGACCATTGTCTGCGTCTCATAGGTGCCCATTATCGCTGGGTGGTCGATCTGGATGCAATGCGGTTTTTTCCTAAAGCGCAAGAGACGGGGAAGAATAAACCACACATTACATAGATGACCAACCCAGGGAGTTTGGCTGCGACCGTGGCAAGAACTGTAACGGACCCCCTCCTCGAATCTGTGTAATCTGTGGTTTAAGACTTGGAATTTCAGTTTAGGTCAGGCGAGAGAGGATGCTCGAGAGATTTTCGTTCTCGTGGTCCACGAACAGGGCATCCAGACCCGCTGCTCGCGCTCCCATGAAGTCAGTGTCACGCTCGTCGCCCACATGCAACATCTCGTTCAATTCGACATTAAACCGCCGGGCCGCTACCCGGAAGATACGAGCCGTCGGTTTCCGGACCCCGATTTCGCTGGAAATAACCACGTGGTCGAATGCGTCACGGACGCCCAAATGCGCCAGAATGTCATAAAGGCGGCGATCGAAATTCGAGATAACCCCGAGGCGTATCCCCAAGCGGCTGAGCTCTGTCAAGATGGGCTGAACGTCTGGGAAGAGTTCCCAGACACCCGGACGCGCAAAAGTCTCATAAACCGTGGCAAAGTATTCGTTGAACGGGGTGATTCGATATCCCGCTACCTCCAATGTCCTCGCAACCAGCTCCCGCCACCAATCTCGATCGTCATCCGGCCGAGGTTCCGTGGATTCCGGGGGTGGAGCAAAGGTCTTCCAAGTCATCCGAAACGCATCCTCCACGCGAACAGGGTCGAAGTGATAGCCGAATAGTCCCGCCGTCTCGGCATAGGTTGTGCCGGGAGGATGGAGCAACCGGATCAAAGTGCCCGCGGCATCGAAGGTGACGACTCGAATCATGAGAGGCGCTCTATAGTATAACATTGCCCCGTCCGCAGGGTTGCGAGTTCCTCCGATTCCATTGATCGGAGAACTCAGACCTTGAAGGTCTGCTGGCGTCCTGACCGGTCCCTTGCCAAATCCAGAGAGAGGGCAGCTCTACCGATGCCTTGACGGCCCTTTTTTTCAGTCTTAGATTCGACGACCAGACCGAAACTGGTCGAATCCGCCGGGATCCACCGATTCTAGCGGCTAGCCGGCCGGATCGGTCCGTTATTGTTTTTATGAACAGTGATCTTTTAGCGGTATTGGACTACATGGAGCGCGAAAAGGGCATCAAGCGCGAGGTATTGCTCGACGCGGTCTCTAGCGCTTTGCTCACGGCTGCCAAGAAGAGCGTGGGGCCAGCTCGGGATTTGCGGGTTACTATTGACCCGAAGAGCGGCGAGATCACTGCGCATGCCAATCTTTTTGTCGTTGGAGAAGTACGCAATATTCACGACGAAATACTTCTCAGTCGAGCGCGTAAAATCAAGCCGGATGCAAATACAGGCGATCTCCTGGAGGTAGAGGTCACGCCGGAGGGATTCGGGCGAATCGCCGCACAGACTGCGCGGCAAGCGATTTTGCAGCGGATTCGCCAGGCTGAGAAGGAAATGATTTATGACGAGTTCAAGGACCGGGCCGGGGAAATCGTGGGAGGAACAGTGCGCCGTTTTGAACGGTCGGACGTGGTTGTGGACCTGGGCAAGTTCGAAGCAATTATGCCCGCGCGGGAGCGGGTGGCGACAGAGGACTACAATATTGGTGACCGCATTCGCGCGTATGTGGTAGCCGTAGAGAACTCTAACCGAGGTCCGGAGATTATCATTTCGCGGAGCCATCCGAATTTTGTGAGACGATTGTTCGAGGTCGAAGTCAGCGAAATTGCGGACCGCACGGTGGACATCAAGGCCATCGCTCGCGAAGCAGGCTATCGTACCAAAATTGCGGTCTGGTCCTCGGACGAGAAAGTGGACCCGGTCGGTGCCTGTGTTGGGATGCGCGGATCACGGGTCAAGAATATTGTCCGGGAGTTGAACCAGGAGAAAGTGGACATCATCCGTTGGAGCCAGGATCCACGAGAATTCGTGATGGAAGCGCTCAAGCCTGCGAAGATCAAATCGCTCTCGCTGGACCCGGATCGTCACGCGATTAATATCACGGTGGAAGAGGACCAACTTTCCCTGGCGATTGGTCGTCGCGGGCAGAATGCGCGGCTGACTGCACGCCTGACAGGTTGGGAGATCAACATTGCCAAAGACGAATCAGCGACACAGGCTTTCGAACAAAAAATTGCGCAGGCGATTACGACACTTGCGAAAACCTTGAAGATCGACGAAGTGACAGCTCGGTCCCTTGCCCGCGCCGGAGTCAACAGTATCGAAGGACTGCTGGAAGTGGATCCCGAGGACATCGCAGGCATCCTCGAAGTGGATGTTGAACGAGCTCGCGAGATTCACGACGCGGCGCGCAAAGAGTACGAGAAAAAAATGGCTTCCATCTGAACTAGGTGGAGCAATGAGAATTTTAGAGAGACAGATTCATGGCCACACGCGCGAGCAGCAAAAAAGAGCCGTCCCAGAAAGCGAAGCCCAAGGCTGATCTGCCAGCCGAGAAGGTCGCTACGCCTCCGCCACCGCCGCAGCCAGCTACCGATCTAATCTCTCCCAGCCGAAAGAAATCGCCGACCGAAGCGAGAGGGGCGTTAAGGACGGGTGTTCCCCCGATCAGCAAAGCGAAACAGCCCGCCACTGCCCCGGTGTCAGCCGCGGCGGTCGAGCCCGCGACAGAACCGCCGGCTTCCAAGGCTGAATCCGTTTCACTGATCGACGACACCCGCTCGAAACGCTCAGAGTCGCCGAATACCGAACCCAAGATCAAGTCGGTGCTTCCTCCGATTTCGAAGATCCGGCCGCCGGTCCTGACGAAGGCGCCGGAGCCTGTCGTTCAACCGAGCCAACCGATTCTACCGGAAGTGGTTCCGGTTCCGGCGGCCGCTGAACCTTCCGCGCCTCCGAGCGACGAGAAAGTCGTTCACATCAAACCTCCAATTATCGTCCGTGAACTCGCCCAGCAGATTGGTTTGAAGCCATTTCAGCTCATTCACGATCTGATGGACATGAACATTTTTGCCGCGATCAACCATACGATCGAGCCGGATGTGGCAGCGGCGATCTGTAAGAAGCACGGTTATACTTTCGAAGTCGAAAAGCGGGAGAAAGGCGGAGGGGTCCATACCCGTCCGGTCATCGTCGCGGAACCGCCACCACCGGTCCACCAGACGAAGGAAGAACTTAAGCCGCGCGCCCCGATTGTCACGTTTATGGGACACGTGGATCACGGAAAAACTTCTCTCATGGATTCGATTCGCAAGAGCCGCGTGGCAGCCGGGGAGGCGGGCGGAATCACCCAGCATATCGGCGCCTACAGCGTCGTCTACAAAGGGCAGAGTATCACATTTATTGACACTCCGGGACACGAAGCATTTACCGCGATGCGTGCACGCGGTGCTAAGGTCACCGACGTGGTTGTCCTGGTCGTTGCGGCAGATGACGGGATTATGCCCCAAACCAACGAAGCCATTAACCATGCGCGGGCGGCAAAAGTTCCGATGATTGTCGCAATCAACAAGGTCGACCTGCCGTCGGCGAACGTCGACCGAGTCAAGACCCAGCTTCAGGAAAAAGGTTTGACGCCGGAAGACTGGGGCGGTGAGACAATTTGTGTGGCGGTGTCCGCCACCAAAGGAACCGGGATCGAGCAACTCCTCGAGATGATACTGCTCCAGTCAGAGATCATGGAATTAAAAGCCAGCCCGACCGCACCCGCTCGGGCGACGGTGATCGAAGCCCAGATTGAAGCCGGGCGCGGCCCTACCGCTACTGTCATCGTGCAGATGGGAACGCTGAAAGTTGGGCAACCGTTCATCTGCGGGAGTTTTTGGGGCAAGGTAAAGTCTCTCATCGACGACGTCGGAGAGAATGTGAAGGAGGCAGGACCCGCAACCCCGGTCAAAGTCCTCGGATTCACCGGGCTGCCAAATGCCGGAGATGAGTTGACCGCGATGGAGTCGGAAAAATCGGTCAGAACACTCAGCGAAGAACGCCTGGTGGATTTGCGAAATCAGAAGCTGGCAATGCCGCAAAGGGCCACGCTCGAAAGCTTGTTCGACAGCATGGGTGACGGCCGAAAGTCGTTGCTCCTCATTCTGAAGTGCGATGTGCAGGGCTCTGCAGAGGCCTTGGCCGCATCGCTGAACCAGATAGAGAGCAAGAAAATTGATCTCGAATTAATCCACATCGGCGTCGGACCGATCACCGAGTCAGACGTATTGCTGGCGACCGCCTCAAACGCGGTAATCGTGGGCTTTAACGTCAAGGTAGAGAATCAGGCGGCCTCCGCGGCGAAACGTGAAGGCGTCCAGATCAAGTTGTACAGCATCATTTACGAACTCATCGACCAGGTGAAAGAAGCAATGGTCGGAATGCTTGATCCGGAAGTTCGCGAAAGCGTTGTCGGCCACGCAGAAGTGCGGCAGGTTTTCGAGCTTTCCAAGGGAACTGTCGCCGGTTGTTTCGTGACGGACGGCCGAATTGTGCGAACAGGCCGAGCCAGGATTTTGCGTCGCCGTCAACCGATTTATGATGGAGGGATCGCGACTCTCCGCCGGTTCCAGGACGATGTCAAAGAAGTGCGAGCCGGTGTCGAATGCGGTATCAAACTCGGCGACTTTACCGAATACGAAGTTGGCGACATCATTGAGTGTTACAATCTCGAGAAAGTGCCGCAACAGTTGTGATTTGACAGTTTTGGTGCGGCCACTGTAACGCGGTTGCCCAAGTTGATTGCCGACACGAATAAGAGGGCTGGCTGCGGCTCAGGGTGCGCCAATTACACTTCGAGGTTGTTATGAAACATCGGCTTGAACGGGTTAACGAAGTCATCAAAAGGGAGTTGAGCGAAATCATCTCACGCGAAATCAATTTTAGTCCTCAGACCCTGGTAACACTCCATGCGGTCAACATCGCGGCGGATCTTCGACAATGTTATGTTTTTGTCAGCGTGATCGGGAAAGCGGATCAAAAGGATCGGGTCATCTCGGAACTGGAAGAACATCGCGGCATGCTGCAGCGGGAGCTTGCGAAACGGGTTGTGCTGAAATACACGCCGCATCTCAATTTCAAGCTCGATGATTCGATCGAGCGCGGCAGTCGCGTGCTGGAGATTATGCAGGATCTGGAGAAGCCACGCGACGATCGATGAAGGCCTCGTTTCACGAAATCGCCGGCGCAATCAATCAAGCAAACCGGATCGCGATCCTCAGCCACGTACGACCGGATTGCGATGCGATCGGTTCCCAACTCGCGCTTGCCTTGAGTCTGCTGCATTTGGGGAAAGAAGTTTCGGCGTGGAACGAGGACGGTTTACCTGAGAGCTTTCGATTCCTTAAAGAATCGGATCTCATTCATCGACCGCCCAGCGAACCCGAGGAGTTTGATCTCGCAATCGCCTTGGATACCGCCAGCCAGCAACGTTTAGGGACGGCCGTCCACGCAATTCGGCACGCCAGCCGTTGGATCAACGTCGATCATCACGCCAGCAATCCCGGGTATGGCGACCTCGTTTACATTGATCCGATTGCACCCGCAACCGGCCAGATTATTTACGAATTTCTTCGCGCCGAAAACTTACCGGTCACGCCCGCAGCGGCCGATGCGCTGTACGCCGCCATCTCGACCGATACGGGCTCGTTTCGCTATTCCAACACAACGGCTCGCACATTCGAAATTGTAGCCGAACTGATAAAGAGCGGGACGAACGCCGCGGCCATTGCCAGCAACCTGTACGAAAGTTATCCCAAGCGTAGAGTCCTGCTTCTCGGCGAAATCTTATCTCAAGCCAGGTTCGACGCGGAGGATCAGATCGCGAGCATGGCTCTCACCAACGAAACAAAACAGCGCCTGGGAATTCAACCCGACGATATCGACGGCCTGATTGATTCGATCCGCGCCGTCAAACCCGTTGTGGTGGCGCTGTTTTTTGAGGAACTGCCGGAGGGCAAAATCAGGCTCAGCATGAGGTCCAAAGACGACAGCATAGACGTGAACAAGATTTCCGGCGAATTCGGCGGAGGCGGCCATCCACGCGCCGCGGGCGCTCGAATCCGAGGGAATTTAGAAGACGTGCGCAGCAAGGTTCTTAAGCGGGTGTTCCATGAAATCACCAAGTCCTTATGACGGTGTTTTGCTGATCGACAAGGAATCGGGAATGACAAGCCACGACGTGGTGGCGATTGTCCGAAACCGGCTGGAGACGCAAAAGGTTGGCCATTGCGGGACACTCGATCCCTTTGCGACCGGTCTGCTGCTGGTCGTTGTCGGACGCGGCACCAAGATCCAGGATCTTCTGATGAGCGAAGACAAAGAGTACGTCGGAACAATGAAGCTGGGCGAAGTGACCGATACCCAGGATCGGGATGGTACAATTCTCGAATCCCACGAGGTCGGTGTCCTCGATCAAGCGGCGGTTGTTGCTGCCTTTGCCAAGTTCCACGGTGATTTTTACCAGACTCCGCCGATGGTCTCCGCTATCAAGAAGGATGGCGTTCCCCTTTACAAACTCGCCCGCGAAGGGAAGGTCGTGGATCGAGAACCTCGGTTCGTGCACGTTTATGCGCATGAAATTCGGGAAATTCGCCCGGAAGAGATCGATTTCCGGGTCATCTGCAGCAAAGGGTTCTATGTGCGCACCTACGCCCACGAAATCGGCAAGGAACTGGGATGCGGGGCTCATCTTGGGGCGCTGCGCCGAACGAAGTCCGGGCGATTTGCCGTTGAAGGAGCGCTGACAATTCAAGGGTTGAAGACCAGCTCAAAAGAGAGCATCGCAAACCAAATCATTTCGTTGCCCGATATTTCCAGGATGAGGGGCGCGTGACCTGCCGATTGACCTGCGGAAAGTCGAACCAGGACTTGACTTGATTTGCGACCGTTTTTGATTTTCAAGAACTTTTGCCCATGAAAATTTTGCGGGCCATCGACGAGTTAGAATCCCTCCACGGATCAACGCACCTCGCAATCGGCGTCTTCGATGGGCTCCACCTTGGCCATCAGGCTGTCATCGGGCGTGCCCTGCTGAGTTCGCGCGAAACCAACGGTAACGCCGTAGTTGTGACTTTTGATCCACATCCGATCCGGGTGCTGCGGCCGGAAAGCGCCCCCAGACTTCTGACCTCTACGCGGCACAAAATAAAATTGATCGAGAAGCTGGGTGTGGACGCGGTGCTGCTCCTGGAATTCACTCCAGAATTTTCGAGGACACCACCGGAGGTTTTTGTTGGGAAGCTCGCACGCCCTGCGCATCATCTTAAGCAGATCTGCGTAGGTCAGGAGTGGACGTTCGGAGCGAATCGCTCCGGAACGATCCAGTTGCTCGAAGAACTGGCACCGAAACTTGGATTTTGCGTTGCCAGCGTCCCTCCAGTTCTGGTCGGCGAACGTGTGGTCAGCAGCACTCTGATCCGCTCCGCAGTTGAATGCGGCGATCTGCAGTCTGCCGCGACCTTGCTAGGGCGCGCTTTTACCATTCTAGGCACCGTCACCGAAGGCCGGCAGTTAGGTCGCCGTTTGGGCTTTCCAACCGCGAACCTTCGAGCGCACAACGAACTTTTCCCGCCGAATGGTGTCTACGCTGCGAAAGCCTGGTTTCAAGAAAACGAGTATGGCGGTGTCGTCAACATCGGCATTCGCCCCACGATCGAAAATGAGAGTGGCGAGAGATTGCTCGAACTACACCTTTTCGATTTCGATCAGCAGATCTATGGGGAAGACGTCGAGGTTGCTTTTCTAGCGTACCTTCGACCCGAACAAAAGTTTTCGAGGGTCGCCGATTTGCAAGCTCAGATTCAGCGCGACGCTGAAAAGGCGCGTGAAATTTACGAACTCACGCAACCGGCCTAGAATATCCCAAGTGCCGCGTTGAGCGATTGATCCGGCTGCCCCGTGACCGGCCGCTTGGTTCTGACCTGGTACTCTTCGATCGCGCGCTGCGTATCAGGTCCGAGGATTCCGTCAACCTGGCCGGAATACATTCCCATGCGCCGCAGAGCGGCTTGTACTGAGCGGATTTCGTTGTCGCTGAACTGGAAATTGTACCGCTGGACAGAGTTTGGTCTCTGGATGAACCGATCTTGGTCCAGCAGATTCTCTCGTGCCGCCAAACGATTTGGATTCGTAGTGGTCGGAATCTGGTGCAAATTTGCGTTGTAGGCTTCCCATGCCTTATTTCGCACAAATGCGTCGTTTGCCGGCGTTGAGGTCAGCGGATAGGGAATCCGGCTAGGACCCGTTGGTAGCCCGGTGACACCCAGCGGCGGATTGTACACCGTGTAGTGCGAAGAGGAATTCAGGTGAACGGTCGATTGTGCCATCAGACCGGTCGCTATAAATGCTTCTAGGCCAAAAACCAAGAGAATGCGCGATGCATTGCGAGCGGATACGAGAACCTTGCCAGCACCAAGCACATTCTCAATCATGCTTAAAATATCCTTGATCGATTGCACCTCGCACTATCGGGCGAACCTGCAACTCGCGCAACTTTGCGGCCATGCCCGATACGCCTGACCCCTGGGGCAGGGTCAGCTTGACTTCCGGTCCAGGCGCATCCACTGCAGAGTCAGAAGCATGGCGAGGGGACAAAGAGCCCCGCTGGCAAGACCCCATCGTAATCCCCAATAGTCCGCCACCAACCCGACTAACCACGGCATGAAAATGCCGCCAAAGTTTCCGAGCGCCCCCAGCAAAGCAAACATCGTCGCTCCGCCGCGCGGGTAGTGATCAGCCGCAACAGCGAGCGTAGTCGGCCAGAGACAGGACCCAGTCAGTCCCACCAGAATGCAGGCGGCAATCGCAAGCCCGCGATTGGGAGCGAAAGAAGCGACCGGGAAGAGCACCGCGCTGGCAACACAACAGACAAGCATCAACGGGATGGCGCCCAGAGTTTTTGGTAAAAACATGGTGCCCAATCGCCCCACTGTCATCGCGACAGAGAAACCGAGAAACGCCAGCGCAGCCGTCCAAGGCGCATAGCCTAACGACTTTTCCGCGTAGGCAGGCAGCCAGTATGCCATTCCAAGCTCTGTTGCTCCACCCAGGAAAATCGCCACCATCGCCAGGAGAAAGAATCGCTGTCTCAGCAGGTCACGGGTGGAAATTCGGATTCCTCCAGGCTCAATAAGTGACGGCGTGGGAAGCAAACACAACGCAAGACCCACCATCATCGGCATGGGCGATAAACCCAATGCCAGTGTGCGCCAGCTCAAATGAAAGCGCAGTGCGAGCGCACCGGCCAGGATAGTCATGATCGCTCCGATGCAATAAAAGGAGTGCAGCATGTTTAAAGCAGCAGTTTGCGATTGCCCGCGCGTCAGAGATGACACAATGGGGCTCAAAATCATATCCAGGATGCCGGCCCCGACTCCACCAATAAAGGCAGCACCGAGCAGCATCGGATAGTCTGTCGTCCAGCGCAGCGCCAGCAAGCCGAGCGCGATCAAGACATTGCCGCCCACCGCGAAAATCCTCGCGCCCCAACGATCCGCAAGCGGTCCGGTTACGAGGATACCGCCAACCAGACCGGTGAAAGTGACGGCTCCGATGCGACCCAGTTGTTCGGCCGACAGAGGCGCCCCCTTGCCCAAATCGATCGCGATGGCGGTGAGAAAAACCGGCAGGAGATTAATCGCGATAGCCAGCATCATCATGGCGAGATTGCAGGTTATCAACGACCACAATAGGATACGGGGACGTTTGGACACTGGCCGAGATTATCCTCTCGCCGTCAAACCTTCCAACGTTCCGCTTTCCAATGAGCGGTCTGCACAGTCTGGCATGAAACGAAAAGGGCGGCAGTTTTCCCATCTCCCAGCCGTCAGGAGTACAAGATCCAGCTTCAACAGCTTAACTTGAAGGCTTTGATCTCTTTTTCGATTTCGCTTCTCACCAGAACGAATTCACGGTCCAGCTGCGCGAGCTCCTCCAATGTGCTCTCCGTGCTTTGCGTGGTCCCGAGGTTCTCCAGCCGCTGGCAGATACGTGCCATCCCTCGCGCGCCGATGGAAAGGCTCGCTCCCTTCAACGCGTGCGCTTCTCTACGAATCCGTCCAGTCTCACGGGCTACGATGACCGAGCGCAGGACGGCAATGTGCTCGCCCGCGTCGCGCTCAAACGTCTCGAGCAATTTAGGGAAAAATGACGCCTCCATGTCCAGGCCGAGTTCCTTCAGACTCTCCAGCGTCTCTTTGGAGAGCGCATCTTCACTCTCAGGTTGCACATCACCTGAACCGGCGCCGATCATCTCGTTGCCAAGCAGGATCGTTTTCACTGCTGACCCTCGGGCAAGAGCGGCCGCAAGCGCCCCCAAGACTACCGGCTTGCTAACGTAGTCGTTCATACCTGCCGCCAGGCACTTCTCACTGTCGCCGGTCATGGCATGAGCGGTCATGGCGATAATGTAGGGTTGTGGTAAGCAGCCGTTGCGGGCGCGGATACGGCGAGTTGCTTCGTAACCATCTATTTCGGGCATTTGGCAGTCCATCAGAATGATGTCGTAGTGAGTGTGCTCTAACGCCTCCAGGGCCGCCCGACCGTTGGACGCCGTGTCTGCGGTATAGCCAAGCTGTTTTAACTGCCCTAAGGCGACCAGTTGGTTCACCGCATTATCTTCAGCAATGAGTACGCGACCCTTCTGCCGCTGCGGGATGAGTGAAGAGGGCTTCCGTTGTTCAGCAGCCGAGAGTGGCAATGCGGCCGAAGCTTCGCCCATGGCATTTGCCAGACAATCGAACAAGGTCGATTGCCGCACCGGTTTAAAGCAACAGCCCGTAAACCCAGAAGCGTGCAATTCTTCCGAACTGACCCGCTTGCCGAAACTAGCGAGCAAAATGAGCCGGATGTCGGAGATTGTCGAGTCGGCCTTGATTTCCCGGGCCAGCGACATGCCGTTCATGTCCGGCATCTGTTGATCGATTATGCCCAGTGAGTAAGGGTCCCCTTCCTTCGCAGCTCTGTGCAGGTGGCTCAGCGCCTCGGCTCCGGTAGTGGCGACGCCGTTGCGCATCTTCCAGGCGACGATCTGTTCATGGATAAACTGGCCGCTGACGGCGTTATCATCGACGACGAGCACTCGAATATTAACCAGCCGCTGATTGCTGTCCGAGGTAGATCGAAGTGACGATGATTTTCGTAGCCGCACTGTAAACCAGAAGGTTGAGCCCTTCCCGATAGCGCTTTCCACGCCGATCTTGCCGCCCATTTTTTCGACTAACTGCCTGGAAATGGCTAATCCCAGACCGGTACCGCCGAATTTTCGCGTCGTCGAGCTGTCGGCTTGGGTAAATGCCTGAAAAAGTTTTTCCTGGATCTCTGGAGAGATTCCCATGCCGGTATCGTTGATTCTAAACCGCAGCTCGCATTCCTGCTCTTCTTCCATGTCACAAGAGACGCGTACGGTCACTTCACCAACATCAGTAAATTTAATCGCGTTCCCCACGAGGTTAGTCAGCACTTGGCGGATTCGCCCAGCGTCGCCGCAGAGCTGCGTTGGGACGGAGGACTCTATAAGGCCGGCTAGCTCGATCTCTTTCTCCTGGCAACGTGAGGCCAGTAGCTCAAGGGTCCCCTCAAACATGCTGTGCAAATTGAAGTCAAGTTCTTCGACAGTTAATTTACCTGCTTCCATCTTCGAGAAATCCAGGATGTCGTTAATCACCACCAGCAACGCGTCGCCGCTGGAACGAATCGTGAGGGCGAAATCGTGTTGTTCAGCCGTAAGCTCGGTTTCCAACAGGAGCTCGGCCATTCCAATCACGCCATTCATGGGCGTGCGGATCTCGTGACTCATGTTCGCCAGGAATTCACTCTTGGCGCGGCTAGCTTCTTCAGCGGCCATCTTGGCGTAATTGGTCTCCGCCTCGGCGCGTTTCTGCTCGGTAATATCGAGCGAAACCGCCCCCACAGCCTTAGGCTTGGCGTCCTCTCCCATGAGAGGAAAAAAAGAAATCTGGTAGTCCCGTGACTCGTCTGGACTATCGCCTAGTTCCCCCCTCATTTCGAAGTTTAATATGGGCTTGCCGGTCGCGAACACCTCCTGATAGAGCGGCTCGAGGATGTCGGCCAAAGACGGCAAAATTTCGCGGACGGTTTTGCCAAGACGTCCCTCGATCGACACCTTAGTCATGTCCGCCAGCCGCTGGTTGGCTTTCAAATACCGAAGTTGCCGGTCCACTAATACCATCCCAACAGGCGATGCGTCGAAGTAGGCGTTTAGCTGTGCCTCGCTCTCGCGCGCGGCCTGCTCCGCACCTTTGCGTTCGCTGATTTCGGCGACCAGCTGCGCGGTGCGTTCTCCTACGCGCTGCTCCAGCTCGTTGTTGGCGCGGGAGAGCGCCTCTTGAGCTTGGGCGCGTTCGGAGGCTCTCCTTTCCATCGCTTCGGCCATTTGATTAAAGGTATCGGCCAGAACGCCGATTTCATCGTGAGTACTGGCAACCACCCGGGTCTCGTAATTCCCAGCAGCAATCGTCTTTGCTCCCTCGGTCAATCTTAGCAAAGGCTTAACCTGTCGGCGCGAGACCAAGACGCCAAAGACGCCCGCCGCCAAAAGGGTCGCCAGGAGGATGAACATCATCCGGTTAAATGACTCGTCCGCCGGTTTCATGATCGTCTGGTAAGAGGCCAAGCTGACCAGCCGCCAGCCGCCAGCCTCGTTGTCGCCATAAGTCGCGAGTCCGGTGTAACCTGCCATCAGCTTGTGTCCGCGGGAGTCTGTGTATACCAGGTGTCCGTGATTGACGCTGCCCAACGCATCTCTCAACGATCCGCTTGTCACATCAGCATGAGCCGAGAGCAGGCGAGCATTCGGATCAGTACTCATCAATACCAGCCCCGCCTTGTCCAGCAAGCAAGGAGGCTCGTCTCCTGGAGCTTGCCGTTTCAGATCTTGCAAGAGCCAAAGCAGCTGGCGCGTCAGCACATTGCCGACAAGTACCCCCACGGGGCGGCCCTCGCTGTCCTGGACCGGCACCAGTATCTGAATACTGAGAAACCTGTTGTTCCGGCGCGCTTCGGTCGCGGTGTGGTCCAAGGGTTCCAAAGCATCAGTCAGGGAAACATACGCGGAACCGGGGCCGGCCCGAAAGGCCATCTCAAAGTCATTTCGGATGTGGGCGAAATCCGTAAAGAGCGATCGGCCAAGGGTCGTGCTATCGGAGGACGCGATAGTCACGCCCTGGGAATTTACCAGCATGACTTGGTCGAAGAAGGAAAATGAATAGGTTAAGCGGGCCAGATCGCCGTTGGCAACATCCAGGTTTCCCGAACCCATATCAGGGTTCGCCGCCATCGTTTGGATATTACGGATAGAGTTGAACATGAACTCGTCCATACTCTTTCCAACCTGTACCGCGCTGTCCTCCAGCCGTGTGCCGATCTGCTGTTCAGCCTGTTCAACGAGAGTCTGGCGCGAAACCAAAACAATCACTCCAATCGGAATCAAGGTCACCAATAAGAAGGTAAGAACGAACTTTTTTGTTAAGGACATAAAACTCAAGGGCAGTTCCCAAGGCACTACCGGGAAAGCCTAAATGTACCATAATCACAATATCCAGCATATTAATTATGAACCTGATAGCGAGCGGTATTGGGATCAGCGGGTGGGGTCAAATCTGAATGTTTGTGAGACCCTCTTGAGCTCGAGCGCCTACGGCGAGCGAATAGATGTTTCGAAGGAGGTCGGTCCCGTCTCTTCAAACCCGGCGATGAAGTCGGACTCATCGACGACCCGAACTCTCTGGATGCCAGGCCGCTCAAACAAAACGGCTTCGCGGCACTAGGAATTGCTCTTTCCTGAAGCCCGGTGCTTCAAATGAAATTCGACGCTTGGATTTCTATCGGGTGCTATCGAATGCCTCCTTCGCGAGCGAAGTCCAGTGACCATTCCTCTAGCACCTTCAGGTGCTGGGGTAGCGCGACCTCGGGCTCTTCGATCTCGGGGTGCCAGTACTTTTCCCATTCGACCGAGATACACCCCCCGTAACCACCGGCAGCCAGCAATCCGACTATCTCCCTGACCGGTACCTCTCCCTCGCCCAGCGGCACGAGTTGCCAGCCACCTTTGTGTCCCACTGAGCGTCGGGCATCCTTGACTTGCACGTGCAGGACCCGAGGACCGAGGTGCTTATAGACCTCGGCTGGACGTTCTCCCATCCGGTGAGGGTGATGGGTGTCCCACAAGGCACCGACCCACCTGGAGTCCACCATTGCCAGCACCTCCGCAACCACCGAAGAGGCCGAGAAGGAGTCGTGGGTCTCGATGGCGACGGCGACACCGAGCCGTTCGGCGAGCGGGACCACACGCTGGAGGGCCCCTGCCGCCGCCTCGATCTGTGTCCGGCGTGCACCTGGTTCTTCGGCCAACGGACCGCCGTAGACGCGAATGAGCGGCGATTCCCAGTCGTTGGCGAGTTCGAGGAACCGGCATAGTTCGGGGTCAGCGTTGTCGGCTGTGAGAAGGATTGAGCTGTCGACGGCCACAATCGGCAAGCGAGCGGCGGCGGTCGTCTGCTTCACCCGTACGCGTTCCGCAGCGGACATCGAAGAGTCAATCAATTGCCCGTCGATGAGCCGTAGCTCGACGCCGGCATAGCCCCATGAACGACCAAGCGCAGTAGCCTCTGCCAGGGTTGCGTCCGGGAACGCCAAGGTGCTGAAGGCGATGCGCAACGCGTTCACAGGCATAAGGCAAGCATACTCGCATTAATGCCGTTGGCAGTAACCAATTTTGCAACGGATTTGACGATTGGAGTCCGGTTTTTTCGATGGGCGGCGACATCTGCATCCGTTCCAAAAATCGGCAAGCACCACCGGTAAACCTTTCGGCTGGAGCGCAAACACATCGGCGAGACTGTGGTAATTGCTATCAGCGACCACCACCTTTATCTTGGCCGGGGAGACCACGCGCTCAAAGCTCCTGGGCGACCGAGAACAAGACGCCCGAGCTTTAGGCGGGATGTTCAAGTTTGAGCGTGTGGCGGAAACAAAAACTTAGTGTCTTGTACGCCACATTCATGAATAAGAACATGCCCGCGGTTGTTAACTATGCGTCGGAACCTAATAGTGTGGAGATCCGCGAAGTGCCGGTTCCGGAAATCGGTGATCAGGACGTCTTGTTAGCCGTTCAAGCTGTCGGCGTGTGCGGCACCGATATTCACCTGGCCTACGAGCAGCATAGCGGGAAAATAAATTATCCGGTCATATTGGGTCACGAGTTCGCCGGGGTGATCGCTCAAGTCGGCAAGAACGTTCGCGGTTTTAAGGAAGGAGATCGAGTTGTCAGCGAAACCGCGGCCGTCATCGACGAAAATTCGTCTTTCGTCCACAGCGGTCTTTATAATCTGGATCCTGGCCGGCGCGGGTTTGGGTTCGGCGTTGACGGCGCGATGACTCACTACACGAAAGTGCCTGAGCGCCTCCTGCATCACATTCCCTCCACGCTGCCCTTTGAAGTCGCGGCCCTGACAGAGCCCTGCTGTGTTGCTTACAACGCCACGTGCGGCAATGCCCGGATTCTCCCGGGCGACGCGGTAGCGGTCATTGGGCCTGGGCCGATCGGTCTGCTCTGTACTGCGATGGCAAAGCTTGCCGGTGCCGGTGAGGTAGTTGTCATCGGCACCGCCGCGGACACGCGTCGATTGCAGGTTGCCGAGCAGATCGGGGCGTCCGCGACCCTCGGCGCTCAGGGTGAAGACATCGTCGCGTGGACCCGATCGCAGCGCGATGGGTACGGTTTTGATGTAGTGATCGATGCCGCTGGTGTTTCCGCCACGCTGAAGCTCGCGATCGATATCGTCCGGCCTGCCGGCCAGATCAGCAAAGTCGGTTGGGGACCGCAACCGTTCAATTTTTCGCTAGATCCGTTAGTTCTGAAAGCAGTGACGTTGCAGGGCAGCTTTTCGCATAACTGGCCTATCTGGGAACGGGTCATCCGTTTGCTTTCCTCGGGTCAATTAGATATCGATCCGGAGTTCAGTCGCATTTCGCCTTTGGCTCAGTGGCACGACGCATTTGAAGCCATGCATTCCGGCGAAATCGTGAAAGCGGTTTTGCTTCCGGCTCAAAGCTAAAATGGACGTTCGTGTTGATGACAAAGTCCTGCTCGTCACGGGGGCGACCCAGGGCGTGGGGCGAGCAGTTGCGCTTGAAGCCGTTCGCTCGGGCGCGGCAGCAATCGTTGTCACCGGTCGTGACAAACAGCGCGGCGTCGAAGTCGTCTCCGAAATATTGCAACTGGGAGCGAAGGCGGCCTTCGTTGCCGCTAATCTCGACGAGCAGGACGCGCCCGCGAGGATTATCTCAGCAGCAATCGATAAGTTTGGCAGGCTGGATGGGCTCGTTAACGCCGCAGCGCTCAGCGACCGGGGTTCTATTGCTGATGCAGATACTGCTTTGTTTGACCTTCTGTTCGCCGTAAATACGCGCGCACCGATGTTTCTGATGCAGGGTTTGATACGCCATCTGAAGGAACGGAAGGCCCCCGGCTCGATCGTGAATATCCTGTCGATGCACGCCCACGGAGCCTCGATGGATCTGGCCGTCTATGGTGCTACGAAGGCTGCGATGTCCCTTCTGACAAAGAACGCCGCTTTTTCGCATAGAAAGGATCGGATCCGCGTTAGCGGCATCAACCTTGGCTGGACGGACACTCCTGGGGAGCGGGAGATGCAGGCCGTCAAGCTGGGAAAAGGCGAGTCATGGCTGGCCGAAGCCGAGTCGCGGATGCCATGGGGCCGCCTTATTCAGCCGGAAGACGTCGCCCGCCTGACGTTGTTCTTACTCAGCGACGTTTCGATTCCGATGACCGGCGCGCTTATCGACCAAGAGCAAAACAAAGTGCTCGGGGTCTTAGGCTAGGTACG